>NZ_SWDV01000001.1 GCF_005877905.1 Pseudomonas nicosulfuronedens
TTGATCTATCTACCCAGTTGATTCGATCCGTCCTTTTAGGTCTACATACTCCTCTGTTTTCAGAGCGGTCCGGCTCAGCAAGCTACTTGATAGCACTCATAACCAATGGCCAACTAATCATCGGTTACGAAGGCGACTGCAGCTGCGGGCTGGTCGATACCGATGAAAGGATTGACTGGATTACATCGCCTCACTGTCTTGCCAACTGGCAGCGCAATCGATCACACCCAGAGTTGGCTCGCGATCCAGCTCGCAACAAGATCAGCCGAAGCTTCAGAGCAGGCAGAACACCAGACCCCGAGTTCGTGACTCGAGCCGCCACGCCCGGTCAGCGCTTGATCCTCGCAACGGACGGGTTTTGGGCCGAACTGAGCGAAGCGCGTCAGGCTGAAGCCCTGAGAGCACCCGAAATGGTTATTACAGACGTCGACGATGACGTCACCTGGGTGGACGTTCACCTTTAGCTTCATTACCTATCACCATCGACGGCATTGACGCAGCTTCAATAGTTCCTCCCTTGAGCGTGTAAACTGCCAATCCTTTACCGCTTCCGCTCGTTGGTTATTCCATAAGCCACGAGCTACGGACCAGTCCTTCCCGGAACGGTCCGCCCCGATGGCCGCCCGCGCCGGGTGGCCTCGCCAACCGAACCGGAGACGTCATGACCCTGCCCAGCCCCGCCGAACTCATCCCCCGCATGGCTACCGACCTGCGCAACTACCTGGCGCAGCGCGGGATCGACGCGCCGCGCTTCGTCGGCATCCACACCGGCGGCATCTGGGTCGCCCAGGAACTGCTCAAGGCACTGGGCAGCGACGAAATCCTCGGTATCCTCGACGTCTCCTTCTACCGCGACGATTTCACCCGCAGCGGCCTGCACCCACAGGTCCGTCCGTCGGAACTGCCCTTCGAGATCGACGGCCAGCATCTGGTCCTGGTGGACGACGTGCTGATGAGCGGCCGGACCATCCGCGCCGCGCTCAACGAGCTGTTCGACTACGGTCGCCCGGCCAGCGTGACCCTGGTCAGCCTGGTGGACCTGAACAAGCGCGAACTGCCAATTCGTCCGGATGTCGTCGGCGAAACCCTGTCATTGGCACCCAACGAGCGGGTAAAATTGCGCGGTCCCGCACCACTTGTCCTCGAGCGCACGCTTCTCAGCACCGCGCTGTAACTCCGCGCGCCCGGACCTCCACCTCCTACTTTCAGGGCCTGCCACATGCCGACCGACGCCAAGCGCCCGCTGCAGCTCAACGACCTGGGCCAGCTGCGCCACTTCCTCTCGCTCGACGGGTTGTCCCGCGAACTGCTGACTGAAATCCTCGATACCGCCGACTCCTTCCTCGAAGTCGGCGCCCGCGCGGTGAAGAAAGTCCCGCTGCTGCGCGGCAAAACCGTGTGCAACGTGTTCTTCGAAAACTCCACGCGCACCCGTACTACCTTTGAACTGGCCGCCCAGCGCCTGTCCGCCGACGTCATCTCGCTGAACGTGTCGACCTCCTCGACCAGCAAGGGCGAGACACTCACCGACACCCTGCGCAACCTTGAGGCCATGGCCGCCGACATGTTCGTCGTGCGTCACAGCGACTCGGGCGCCGCGCACTTCATCGCCGAGCACGTCAGCCCCAACGTCGCCGTGATCAACGGCGGCGACGGCCGTCACGGCCACCCGACCCAGGGCATGCTCGACATGCTCACCATCCGCCGCCACAAGGGCAGCTTCGAGAACCTCTCGGTGGCCATCGTCGGCGACATCCTGCACTCGCGGGTGGCGCGCTCCGACATGCTGGCGCTGAAAACCCTGGGCTGCCCGGACATCCGCGTCATCGCTCCGCGCACCCTGCTGCCCGTGGGCCTGGAAGAACAGTACGGCGTGAAAGTCTTCACCGATGCCAACGAAGGCCTGAAGGACGTCGACGTGGTGATCATGCTGCGCCTGCAGCGCGAGCGCATGGCCGGCGGCCTGCTGCCCAGCGAGGGCGAGTTCTTCAAGCTCTACGGCCTGACCCAGAAGCGCCTGCAGCTGGCCAAGCCGGACGCCATCGTCATGCACCCCGGCCCGATCAACCGCGGCGTGGAAATCGACTCTGCCGTGGCCGACGGCGAACAGTCGGTGATCCTCAACCAGGTCACCTACGGCATCGCCATCCGCATGGCCGTGCTGTCCATGGCCATGAGCGGCCAGAACGCCCAACGCCAGCTGGAACAGGAGGACGCGCAATGACCGTCAGTATTCGTGGCGCCCACCTGATCGACCCGGCCAGCGGCCTGGACAAGGTCTGCGACCTGCACATCGAGGCCGGCCGCATTGTCGCCATCGGCGACGCCCCCGCAGACTTCCACGCCGCCCAGGAAATAGACGCCGCCGGCCTGATCGCCGCGCCCGGCCTGGTCGACCTGAGCGTCGCTCTGCGCGAGCCGGGCTACAGCCGCAAGGGCAGCATCGAGAGCGAAACCCGCGCCGCCGCCGCCGGTGGCGTCACCAGCCTGTGCTTCCCACCGCAGACCAAGCCGGTGCTGGACACCTCGGCGGTCGCCGAGCTGATCCTCGACCGCGCCCGCGAGGCCGGCAACGCCAAGGTCTTCCCTATCGGCGCGCTGACCAGAGGCCTGGCCGGGGAGCAGCTGTCCGAACTGGTCGCCCTGCGCGACGCCGGCTGCGTGGCGTTCACCAACGGCCTGGCGCCGATGACGAGCAACCGCGTGCTGCTGCGCTCGCTGGAATACGCGGCGACCTTCGACCTGACCGTGATCTTCACCTCCCAGGATGCCGAACTGGCTGGCGACGGCATCGCCCACGAGGGCCCGACCGCCAGCTTCCGCGGCCTGGCTGGTATCCCGGAAACCGCCGAGACCGTGGCCCTGGCCCGCAACCTGCTGCTGGTGGAACAATCCGGCGTGCGAGCGCACTTCAGCCAGCTGACCAGTGCCCGTGGCGTCGAGATGATCGCCCAGGCCCAGGCCCGCGGCCTGCCGGTTACCGCCGACGTGGCGCTGTACCAGCTGATTCTCACCGACGAGGCGCTGGCGGACTTCTCCAGCCTGTACCACGTGCAGCCGCCACTGCGCTCGCGCAAGGACCGCGACGCCCTGCGCGAAGCGGTGAAGAGCGGGGTGATCCAGGCTATCGCCAGCCATCACCAGCCCCATGAGCAGGACGCGAAGAACGCTCCGTTCGCCGCCACCGATCCGGGCATCAGCAGCGTCGAGCTGCTGCTGCCGCTGGCCATGACCCTGGTGCAGGACGGCCTGCTCGACCTGCCGACCCTGCTCGCACGCCTCTCCAGCGGCCCGGCCGCCGCCCTGCGCCTGCCGGCCGGCAAGCTGGCCGTGGGGGCTGCGGCAGACGTGGTGCTGTTCGAAGCCGAAGGCCAGACCCTGGTGGGCGAGACCTGGCACTCCCGTGGCCAGAATTGCCCGTTCCTCGGCCACTGCCTGCCGGGCGTGGTGCGCTGCACCCTGGTGGACGGACATATCGTCCACGCGGTGTAACGCCTCATCGCTCCATGAAAAAGCCCGCCGATTGGCGGGCTTTTTTATTGGGGCATCCGCAGGGAGCTCGGACGTAGGATGGGTGGAGCGGAGCGATACCCATGCTGTCGGTGCCGAAAATGATGGGTATCGCTTCGCTCTACGCCATCCTACGAAGGCGCAGACGTGCGCGGCTTCGCGCCCTTGTAGGAGCGAGCTTGCTCGCGAACCGCCCAGCCTCAGTGCCCGGAATGTTCGCGAGCAAGCTCGCTCCTACGAAAAGCCGTCCTAGATCATCGCCAGCGCCTTGGCCAGATCGGCACGCAGGTCCTCCACGTCTTCCACCCCCACCGACAGGCGAATCAGCGAATCGCCAATGCCCAGCGCCGCGCGGTTTTCCGGCGGGATGCTGGCGTGGGTCATGATCGCCGGGTGCTCGATCAGGCTTTCCACGCCGCCCAGGCTTTCCGCGAGGGCGAACAGCTGGACGTTCTCCAGGAAGCGCCGCGAGCCGGCGAGATCGGTGTCCAGGTCCAGCGAGATCATCCCGCCGAAGCCCTTCATCTGCGTACGCGCCAGTTCGTGCTGCGGATGCGAAGGCAGGCCGGGGTAATAGACGCGCTTCACCTGCGGCTGCTGCTCCAGCCATTTCGCCAGGTCGAGGGCATTGGCGCAGTGCCGCTCCATGCGTAGCGCCAGGGTCTTCACCCCGCGCAGGGTGAGGAAGGCATCGAACGGGCCGGCGATGGCGCCCACCGAGTTCTGCAGGAAGCCCAGGCGCTCGGCGAGATCGGGGTTGTCGCCGACGATGGCGATGCCGCCGATCACGTCCGAGTGGCCATTGAGGTACTTGGTGGTGGAGTGCACGACGATGTCGAAGCCCAGGTCCAGCGGGCGTTGCACGTACGGGCTGGCGAAGGTGTTGTCGGCCACGCAGAGGATGCCGCGCTCGCGGCAGGTGCGGGCGATGGCGGCCAGATCGGTCAGGCGCAGCAGCGGGTTGCTCGGGGTTTCCACCCAGACCATGCGCGTCTTGTCGGTCAATGCTGCTTCCAGCGCGCCGGGTTGGGCCAGATCGGCGAAGTGGAAGTCATGCCCGGCGCTACGCCGGCGCACCCGCTCGAACAGACGGAAGGTGCCGCCGTAGAGGTCGTTGCCGGAGACGATGTGCGAGCCGGCGTCGAGCAGCTCCAGCACCGCCGAAATCGCCGCCAGCCCCGAGGCAAAGGCGAAGGCCTTGCTGCCGCCTTCCAGGTCTGCCACGCAGCGCTCCAGCGCCCAGCGTGTGGGGTTGTGCGAGCGGCCGTAGTCCAGCCCCTTGTGCACGCCGGGGCTGTCCTGGCGATAGGTGGAATTGGCGTAGATCGGCGGCATGATCGCCCCGGTGGAAGGGTCCGGCTCCTGCCCGGCGTGGATCACGCGGGTGGCGAAACCGAGGCGGTCGTCGTGCTGGCTCATGCGAGGGTCCTCCGTAGATGGTTGAGCAGGTCGAAGCGGGTGATCAGGCCGTGGAAGCCCGAGGCGTCGGCGATGATCGCCACCAGGCCGCGCGCCAGCACGGCTTCCAGTTCGCCCAGGCTGGCGCCGGGGGCGAGGGTTTCCGGGGCGTCGCTCATGGCGCTGGCGACCTCGCGACGGTAGTGCGCCGGGTCGTCATGCACGCCCATGAGGATGTCGGATTCGTCGATCACGCCGACCAGCCGAGGCCCATCCAGCACGGGCAGTTGCGAGACATCCGCCAGGCGCATGCGCTGGAAGGCGGTAAGCAGGGTGTCGCCAGGGCCGACGCTGACCACCCGGCCCTCCTCGAAGCGCCGCGCGATGATGTCGCGCAGGTCGCCGTAGCGCTTGCGCTGCAGCAGGCCCTGGTCGGTCATCCACTGGTCGTTGTAGATCTTCGACAGGTAGCGCGTGCCGGTGTCGCAGACCAGGCTGACCACCCGCTTGGGTGCTTTCTGCTCGCGGCAGAAGCGCAGTGCGGCGGCCAGCAGCGTGCCGGTGGATGAACCGGCAGCGATGCCTTCGTTGCGCATCAGTTCGCGGGCGGTAGCGAAGCTTTCCTCGTCGCTGATCGAGTAGGCATGGCGCACGCTGGAGAGATCGGCAATCGACGGCACGAAGTCTTCGCCGATGCCCTCCACCGCCCAGGCGCCGGGTGTGCCGATGGCGCCGGAGCGCGAATACTCGGCCATGATCGAACCCACCGGGTCGGCCAGGACCATTTCCAGGTCCGGCTGGACCTTCTGGAAGAAGCGGGTCAGGCCGGTAAGGGTGCCGGCGGAGCCGACGCCGACCACCACGGCATCGAGGTCATGGCCGGTCTGCGCCCAGATTTCCGGGCCAGTGCCGGTCTCGTGGGCCAGCGGGTTGGCGGGGTTGTTGAACTGGTCGGCAAAGAAGGCGTTCGGCAGGTCTTTCGCCAGCCGCGCAGCGACGTCCTGGTAGTACTCGGGGTGCCCCTTGCCGACATCGGAGCGAGTGATGTGCACTTCGGCGCCCATGGCGCGCAGGTGCAGGACCTTCTCGGTGGACATCTTGTCCGGCACCACCAGCACCACCCGATAGCCTTTGGCGCGTCCCACCAGCGCCAGGCCCAGGCCGGTGTTGCCGGCGGTGGCTTCGACGATGACGCCGCCGGGCTTGAGCCGGCCGTCACGCTCGGCGGCCTCGATCATGGCGACACCGATGCGGTCCTTGATGGAGCCGCCGGGGTTCTGTGATTCGAGCTTGAGGAACAGGGTACAGGGTCCGGTATCGAAGCGGGTAACGCGGACCATGGGGGTATTGCCGATCAGATCGAGTACGGCAGGGCGGGATTCGTTGCTCATGGCAGCCACTCCTTCTGCGGCGCCACGGGGATCGCCCGACAGCGCCTGCTACTGTCCTCCTGACCTTAGGCGGGAGGCACAGGTCGCGCCAGGCGGCGCGACGAAAGAGAGCGGTGCAGCTTTTCGTAGGAGCGAGCTTGCTCGCGAACGAACCTCGTGCCATGCGGTTCGCGAGCAAGCTCGCTCCTACATAAAGATGGATCGGTGCGGGTTCAGATGCGCTGCGGCCCGTTGCGCTCGGATATCTGGCTGTTCAGCGTCCAGAAGTCGTACAGCACGCCGACCAGGAACAGGCCACCGGTGAACAGGTAGATGATACCGGTGATCCACTTGCCCATGTACATGCGGTGCACGCCGAACACGCCGAGGAAGGTCAGCAGGATCCAGGCGACGTTGTAGTCGACGCCGCCGGCGCGGTAGCGCTGGTCCGCCGCGTCATCCATGGAAGGGATCAGGAACAGGTCGATGATCCAGCCGATGAAGAACAGGCCCAGGGTGAAGAACCAGATGGTGCCGGTGATCGGACGGCCGTAGTAGAAACGGTGCGAGCCGGTGAAGCCGAAGATCCACAGCAGGTAGCCGATGACCTTGCTGTGGGTATCAGGGTTGGCGGACATGCCTTTCTCCCGTTGCGTGACAAGTTCATCAGCATAAACGAAAAGCCCGCACGGGGCGGGCTTCTCAGGCGCTATCGGCTTGGAAAGCGGAATCAGCGGAAACGGCGGCTGGGATCGTCCTCGCTCATTTCCAGGGTCAGCCCCTGGGTCATGGTGGTCAGGTGGTCGGCGTCGGTCTCCGAGCCCAGCTTGATCATCAGGCGCAGGTCGTTCGCCGAGTCGGCGTAGGCCAATGCATCCTCGTAGGTGATCTCGCCCTGGGTGTAGAGCTGGTACAGCGCCTGGTCGAAGGTCTGCATGCCCTGCTCGGTGGAGCGCTTCATCAGCGGCTTGAGCTCGTGCACTTCGCCCTTGCGGATCAGGTCGGCGGCCAGCGGGGTGTTCAGCAGCACCTCGATCACCGCGCGGCGGCCCTTGCCGTCCGGGGTTGGCACCAGTTGCTGGGCAACGATGGCCTTGAGGTTCAGCGAAAGGTCCATCCACACCTGGCCATGACGGTCGGCCGGGAAGAAGTGGATGATCCGCTCCAGCGCCTGGTTGGCGTTGTTGGCGTGCAGGGTCGCCAGGCACAGGTGGCCGGTTTCGGCGAAGGCCACGGCGTGGTCCATGGTCTCGCGCGAACGCACTTCGCCGATCATGATCACGTCCGGCGCCTGGCGCAGGGTGTTCTTCAGGGCCACCTCGAAGGTATCGGTATCCAGACCCACCTCACGCTGGGTGACGATGCAGCCCTGGTGCTGGTGGATGTATTCGATGGGGTCTTCGATGGAGATGATGTGGCCGGTGGAGTTCTTGTTGCGGTAGCCGATCATCGCCGCCAGCGAGGTGGACTTACCGGTACCGGTGGCACCGACGAAGATCACCAGGCCGCGCTTGGTCATCGCCAGCTTCTTGAGGATTTCCGGCAGCTTCAGGTCATCGATGGTCGGGATGTTGGTCTCGATGCGGCGCAGCACCATGCCCACCAGGTTGCGCTGGTAAAAGGCGCTGACACGGAAGCGTCCCACGCCGCGGGCGCTGATGGCGAAGTTGCACTCGTGGTTCTCGGCGAAGTCGCGGCGCTGCTGCTCGTTCATCACCGACAGCACGGTCTCGCGGGTCTGTTCCGGCGACAGCGCGGTCTTGGTGACCGGCAGCACCTTGCCGTTGACCTTCATCGAAGGCGGCACACCCGCCGTGATGAACAGGTCGGACGCTCCCTTTTCCACCATCAGGCGCAACAGCTTCTCGAATTCCATGATCTTTCTCGCCGAGTTCACGCTGACTACGACAGGGCTGTCGGATCACGAAGCGGGTGCGTGTGGCGCGCTCCGTGCGCCGGGCCGCGGGGGCCCGGTGGGGTTAGAAGTTTTCCGGGATCTTGGCTTTTTCTTTCGCCGCGTCACGGGTCACCAGGCCTTTGGCGACCAGCCCCTTGAGGCACATGTCGAGGGTCTGCATGCCGATCGCGCCGCCGGTCTGGATGGCGGAGTACATCTGCGCAACCTTGTCCTCGCGGATCAGGTTACGGATCGCCGGGGTACCGATCATGATCTCGTGGGCCGCGACACGACCGCCGCCGATCTTCTTCAGCAGGGTCTGGGAAATCACCGCCTGCAGGGATTCGGAGAGCATGGAGCGGACCATGGATTTTTCCTCGGCCGGGAACACGTCGACGATACGGTCGATGGTCTTGGCCGCGGAGGTGGTGTGCAGGGTGCCGAATACCAGGTGGCCGGTTTCCGCGGCGGTCAGCGCCAGGCGGATGGTCTCCAGGTCACGCATCTCACCCACCAGGATGATGTCCGGGTCTTCACGCAGTGCCGAACGCAGGGCCTCGTTGAAGCCCAGGGTGTCGCGGTGCACTTCGCGCTGGTTGACCAGACACTTCTTCGACTCGTGGACGAATTCGATCGGGTCTTCGACGGTGAGGATGTGGCTGTACTTGGTGTTGTTCAGGTAGTCGAGCATCGCTGCCAGCGAGGTGGACTTGCCCGAACCGGTCGGGCCGGTCACCAGTACCAGGCCGCGCGGCACGTCGGAGACGCGCTTGAAGACTTCGCCCATCCCCAGGTCTTCCATGGTCAGGACCTTGGAGGGAATGGTCCGGAACACGGCGCCGGCGCCGCGGTTCTGGTTGAAGGCGTTGACCCGGAAGCGGGCTACGCCCGGCACTTCGAAGGAGAAGTCGGTCTCCAGGAACTCTTCGTAATCCTTGCGCTGCTTGTCGTTCATGATGTCGTAGATCAGCGCGTGAACCTGCTTGTGCTCGAGCGGCGGCAGGTTGATGCGGCGGACATCGCCGTCGACGCGGATCATCGGCGGCAGGCCGGCCGAGAGGTGCAGGTCCGAAGCGCCCTGCTTGGCGCTGAAGGCGAGCAGCTCGGTAATATCCATGGGACTCCCCAATCAAGAGCAAGCAGGTAGAATGCCGCAGAACACGCAGCAGCCGGGCGGAAAAGCGACGGTAATGTCCACGATAGCAGAGAATATTGCAAAGGTTCGCGTACGAATCCGTGAGGCGGAACAAGCGAAAAATCGCACGCCTGGCTCGGTGCAGTTGCTTGCCGTGAGCAAGACCAAACCCGCCGCCGCCATCCGCGAAGCGTATGCCGAAGGCCTGGCCGATTTTGGCGAGAACTACCTGCAGGAAGCGCTACTCAAGCAGGCCGAGCTGGCCGACCTGCCGCTGACCTGGCACTTCATTGGCCCCATCCAGTCGAACAAGACCCGGCCCATCGCCGAGCACTTCGACTGGGTGCACTCGGTGGACCGCCTGAAAGTCGCCCAGCGCCTCTCCGAGCAGCGCCCGGCGAACCTGCCGCCGCTGAACGTGCTGCTGCAGGTCAACGTCAGCGGCGAGGACAGCAAGTCCGGTTGCGCCCCTGCGGAGCTGCCCGCCCTCGCCCAGGCGGTGGCGCAACTGCCCCACCTGAAACTGCGCGGCCTGATGGCGATCCCCGAACCCACCGAGGACATTGCCGCGCAGCACGCCGCCTTTGCCCGCCTGCGCGAGCTGATGCAAGCCCTGAACCTCGGCCTGGACACCCTGTCCATGGGCATGAGCCACGACCTTGAAGCCGCCATCGGCGAGGGCGCCACCTGGGTGCGGATCGGTACCGCCCTGTTCGGCGCCCGCGACTACGGCGCCTCGCACTGACGCACTGAATGAATAAAGGAAGAGACTCCATGAGCAGCACCCGCATTGCCTTCATCGGCGCCGGCAACATGGCCGCCAGTCTCATCGGCGGCCTGCGTGCCAAGGGCGTGCCGGCCGGCAATATCCGCGCCAGCGATCCGGGCGCCGAACAGCGCGCGAAGATTGCCGCCGAGCACGGCATCGAAGTGGTCGGCGACAACGCCAGCGCCGTGGCAGGTGCCGACGTGGTGGTCCTGGCGGTCAAGCCGCAGGTCATGAAGGACGTCTGCCTGGCGCTGGCGCCAGCGCTGACCGACAACGCGCTGATCGTCTCCATCGCCGCCGGCATCCCCTGCGCCAGCCTCGAGCGCTGGCTGGGCGAGGTGAACGGCCAGCCGCGTGCCATCGTCCGCTGCATGCCCAACACCCCGGCGCTGGTCGGCCTGGGCGCTAGCGGCCTGTACCCCAACGCCAGCGTCAGCGCTGCCCAGCGCGAGCAGGCGCAGCAACTGCTGAGCGCCGTGGGCATCGCCCTGTGGCTGGACGAGGAGCGGCAGATCGACGCGGTCACCGCCGTCTCCGGCAGCGGTCCGGCCTACTTCTTCCTGCTGATGGAAGCCATGACCGCCGCTGGCGAGAAACTCGGCCTGTCCCGCGAAGTCGCCGGCCAACTGGCCCGCCAGACTGCCCTGGGCGCCGCGCAGATGGCGACCACCAGCGATGTCGACCCGGCCGAACTGCGCCGCCGCGTGACCTCACCCAAGGGCACTACCGAAGCGGCCATCACCACCTTCCAGGCCAATGGCTTCGAGGCACTGGTGGAGAAAGCCGTGGGCGCTGCCGACCACCGCTCCGCCGAGCTGGCCGAGCAACTGGGCCGCTGATTGCGATGACGCACGCCGCCCGGCGACCAGGGAAGGTCGCACTGCCCCTCAGCTTCGCCCTGCCGCGCAACCTGGTCGCGGCCCCGGCCCGTCGGCGCCACGCTGATGGCCTGCCGGGGTTGAATTTGCACGTGACGAAACACACTTACACGCGACCGGCGACGATGAATTCCCTACAGTATGGCGTTACAGCGCCGTCGTTGACCGACCGCCCGATCCGCCCGGCCCTGCGCGCCGGCGCCCAACGTTTACCAAGGACCGCCCAATGACCGGACTTTCCACAGCCGCCATCTATGTGATCCAGACACTTGGCAGCCTGTACCTGCTGATCGTGCTGCTGCGCTTCATCCTGCAACTGGTCCGCGCCGACTTCTACAACCCGCTCAGCCAGTTCATCGTGCGCGCCACCAAGCCGCTGCTGAACCCGCTGCGCAAGGTCATCCCCGGTTTCGGCGGCATCGACTTCGCCTCGCTGGTGCTGGCGATCCTGGTCCAGCTGGTGCTGATGGTCGTCACGCTGACCCTGATGGGCTATGGCGTGGGCGGCTATATCCTGCAACTGCTGGTGTGGTCGATCATTGCGGTCACCTCGCTGTTCCTGAAGGTGTTCTTCTTCGCCCTGATCATCAGCGTGATCCTCTCCTGGGTCGCCCCGGGCAGCCACAACCCCGGCGCCCAGCTGGTGAACCAGATCTGCGAACCGTTCCTGGCGCCCTTCCGCAAGCTGCTGCCGAACCTGGGCGGGCTGGATATCTCGCCGATCTTCGCGTTCATCGCGCTGAAGCTGATCGACATGCTGGTGATCGGCAACCTGGCCGCCATGACCGGGATGCCGCAGATTCTCAGCCCCTTCATGTAATCCGGCATGCCGTTCTATCACTGGGACGGCGAGGACCTGATCCTCGACTGCCACCTGCAGCCCAAGGCGAGCCGCGACGAGTTCGCCGGGCTGCACGGTGAGCGCCTGAAGATCCGTCTCACCGCGCCGCCGGTCGAGGGCAAGGCCAACGCCCACCTGCTGGCCTTCCTCGGCAAGGCCTTCGGCGTACCGAAAAGCGCGGTGAAGCTGGAAGGCGGTGAACTCAACCGCCAGAAGCGCGTACGCATTCCCCGCCCGACGAAACTTCCGGCAGAACTCGGGATAGCCGCTCGGTAGCCTTGGCCGACCTTACGTGTAGGAATGTGCTGTAGGCCAATTGCTATTCCTACACTCCGTCGCATAATCCACGCCATCCATTCCCCGCGTAGGACGCGCCAGCCCAAGGAACGCCCGGATGAGCATGGAACGTCTCAGTCAGCAGATCGATGCCTACGTCACCTGGAAGCGCGAGCTGGTCCGCGAGATCACCCGCTATCGCAGCTGGCTGGAGCGCGCCCGGCTGAATACCCCGGAAATCGAAAACCGGCTCGAACGCACCCTGCGCCTGCTGCGCGTCGATCACATCACCCTGGCCTTCGTCGGCGAGTACTCGCGAGGCAAGACCGAGCTGATCAACAGCCTGTTCTTCGCAGGGTTTGGCCGGCGCATGCTGCCCTCCCAGGCCGGGCGCACCACCATGTGCCCCACCGAACTGTTCTTCGACCCGCGTTCGGAGCGCCCCTATATCCGCCTGCTACCCATCGAGACCCGCGTCGCCGATGCCAGCGTGGCGCAGTTCAAGCGCATCCCCCGGCACTGGGTGAACATCCCGCTGGATACCTCGGACCCGGCGAACATGGCCGAAGCCTTCGCCCAGGTCGCCAAGACCAAGCCGCTACCGGTGGAACAGGCGATCCAGCTGGGCTTCCACCCGGACATGCTCGAAGCCACCGACAAGCCCGGCATCGTCCTGGTGCCGGCGTGGCGCCACGCGCTGGTCAACTTCGACCACCCGCTGCTGCGCCAGGGCCTGCGCATCCTCGACACCCCCGGCCTGAACGCCTTGGGCAGCGAGCCGGAGCTGACCTTGTCGATGCTGCCCAGCGCGCAGTCGATCCTCTTCCTGCTGGCCGCCGATACCGGCGTCACCGCTTCCGACATGGCGATCTGGCAGGACCACGTGCGCCAGCTCGGCGAGGACGGCCACACCAGCCTTTATGCGGTGCTGAACAAGATCGACGTGCTCTGGGACGACCTGGCTGGCGATGCCTTCGTGCAGAACGCCATCCGCCACATCCAGGACACCACCGCTCGCCAGCTGGGCATCGCCCGCGAAGACGTGCTGCCGCTGTCGGCCAAGCAGGCGCTGCTGGCCAAGGTGCGCGGCGACCGCGAACTGCTCGCACGCAGTCAGATGGAATCCCTGGAAGAGCTGCTTTGCGAACGCATCGTCGCGCAGAAGGAGCGCCTGCTGGAGAGTGCCGTGGTCGGCCAGGTGCTGGCGCTGGTCAACAACAGCCAGCACAGCCTGCGCGTACGCCTGGACAAGGTGAAGGAGCAGCAGGCGCTGCTCAACGACCAACAGCAGGACAGCGGCCAGCTGCTGTTCGAGCTGACCGCGCGGACCAAGGACGATCACAACCTGCACCACAAGCGCCTGCTCAGCCTGAAGACCAACCAGCGCCTGTTGCGCCACCAGGGCGAGCAGCTACGCGAAGCGGTGCGCGCCGAACGCCTAGAACAGCACCTCAAGCGCGTCCACGAAAAGCTGCGCGGCAGTTGGACCACGGTCGGCATCAACCAGGCCATCCTGCAGTTCTTCCGCACCGTGGAAGGCGACCTGGTCGCCATGGAACATGAAGCGGAAACCGCCAACCGCATGGTCGCGGCCATCTACCAGCGGCATAACGAAGAGAACCCGCTCAACGCCCTGGATGCTCCGCAGTTCCGCGTCCAGCGCTACCTGCGCGATCTCGCCAAGCTGCAGGAGAAGGCCGACCGCTTCCGCCTGCATCTCAAGACCCTGCTCACCGAGCAACGCCTGCTGACCCGGCGCTTCTTCGCCACCGTCGCCCAGGAAGTCATCGGCCTGCACCAGCGTCTGCGCGAGGAAGCCGAGCAATGGGCGGCCGACGCCCTGATGCCGCTGATGCAGTACAGCCTGGAGCACAAGCAGATGCTGGAAACCCACATGCTGCGCCTGAAGGCCCTCGCCCAGGAAACCCAGCAGGCGCGCCAGCGCTCGCTGCTGCTGGGGCGCTATACCGAAGAACTGGAACAGCAGCTCGCCGAGGCCACCGATATCCTCCGCCAGCTGCGTCGCCCGGCACCGCTGCAGCGCCAGGCCAAGGTCGTCACCCTGCCCACCTCCCAGCGCGCCTGAAAGCCGCGCCACGCCCGCCCTGCCCCTTCCGAGTGCGCTTGCCGCAGGGGGCGGCGCTCTTTAGACTGGCCGTCCTTTTTTATTCATGAGCTGGGTCGATGCCAACAGTCTTCCCCGAAGATTCCGTCGGTCTGGTCACCCCCCAGACGCTGCAGTTCAACGAACCGCTGCCCCTGGCCTGCGGCAAGACCCTGCCCGAATACCAGCTGGTGATCGAGACCTACGGCGAGCTGAACGCCACGGCGAGCAACGCCGTGCTGATCTGCCATGCACTCTCCGGCCACCACCACGCTGCCGGCTACCACAGCGAAGACGAGCGCAAGCCAGGCTGGTGGGATAGCTGCATCGGCCCGGGCAAGCCCATCGATACCCGCAAGTTCTTCGTCGTGGCGCTGAACAACCTGGGCGGTTGCAACGGCTCCACCGGACCGACCAGCCTCAACCCCGCCACCGGCAAGACCTATGGTGCGGACTTCCCGGTCGTCACC
This sequence comes from Pseudomonas nicosulfuronedens, assembly GCF_005877905.1. GTDB lineage: Bacteria > Pseudomonadota > Gammaproteobacteria > Pseudomonadales > Pseudomonadaceae > Pseudomonas > Pseudomonas nicosulfuronedens. The sequence goes on from NZ_SWDV01000001.1 coordinate 14,649, forward strand.
GTGGAAGACTGGGTCAACAGCCAGGCGCGCCTGGCCGACCGCCTCGGCATCCAGAGCTGGGCCGCCATCGTCGGCGGCAGCCTGGGCGGCATGCAGGCGCTGCAGTGGACCATCAGCTACCCCGAGCGCGTGCGCCATTGCCTGTGCATCGCCAGCGCACCCAAGCTGTCGGCGCAGAACATCGCCTTCAATGAAGTCGCGCGCCAGGCGATCCTCTCGGACCCGGAGTTCTTCGGCGGCCACTTCCAGGAGCACGATGTGATTCCCCGGCGCGGCCTTCGCCTGGCGCGCATGGTCGGGCACATCACCTACCTCTCCGATGACGCCATGGGCGCCAAGTTCGGCCGCGACATGAAGTCGGAGAAGCTCAACTACGACCTACACAGCGTCGAGTTCCAGGTGGAAAGCTACCTGCGCTACCAGGGCGAGGAGTTCTCCACCCGCTTCGATGCCAACACCTACCTGCTGATGACCAAGGCACTGGACTACTTCGACCCGGCCGCCGCCCACGGCGACGACCTGGCGCGTACCCTCGCGGGGGTGAAGGCGGACTTCTGCCTGATGTCCTTCACCACCGACTGGCGTTTCTCTCCGGCGCGTTCGCGGGAGATCGTCGACGCGCTGCTGGCGGCGAAGAAGAACGTCAGCTACCTGGAAATCGATGCACCGCAGGGCCACGACGCCTTCCTGATGCCGATTCCGCGCTACCTGCAAGCCTTCAGCGGTTACATGAACCGCATCAGCGTATAAGGACCACCATGCGCGCCGACCTGGAAATCATCCAAGACTGGATCCCCGCCGGCAGCCGCGTGCTCGACCTGGGCTGCGGCGACGGCGAGCTGCTCGCCTGGCTGCGCGACCACAAGCGGGTCGGCGGCTATGGCCTGGAGATCGATTCGGACAAGATCGCCAAATGCATCGAACGTGGCGTGAACGTCATCGAACAGGACCTGGACAAGGGCCTGGGCAATTTCGCCAGCGACAGTTTCGACGTCGTGGTGATGACCCAGTCGCTGCAGGCCCTGCGCTACCCGGACAAGGTGCTGGCGGAGATGCTGCGTGTAGGCAAGACCTGCATCATCACCTTCCCCAATTTCGGTCACTGGCGCTGCCGCTGGTACCTCGCGCGCAATGGCCGCATGCCGGTGTCGGAGTTCCTTCCGTACACTTGGTACAACACGCCGAACATCCACTTCTGCACCTTCCGCGACTTCGAGGCGCTCTGCCACGAGCAGCACGCGAAGGTGCTGGACCGTCTGGCGGTAGACCACGAGCACCAGCATGGCTGGGCCTCGAGAATCTGGCCTAATCTGTTGGGTGAGATCGGCATCTACCGAATCAGCGGCGCTGGCGTGCAAGACCACCGCATCGCCGTCTGATCGCGGCTATCTGATAGAGCCCGGGAGAAACATCATGCGCCGCCTGCTTACCTTCCTCGCCTGCCTGGTCCTCGCCCTGCCCGCCTTCGCCGAACAGGTGAAGCGCCTGGGTGACCTGCAGGTGCACTACAGCGTGTTCAACTCCAGCTTCCTCCAGCCCAATGTCGCGCAAGCAGTGGGCGTGGTGCGCAGCAAGGCCCAGGGCGTGGTCAACATCGTGCCGCTGGACGCCAGCGGCAAGCCGGCCAACGCCACCGTCGCCGGCTCCGCCAAGAACCTGATGGGCCAGACCATTCCCCTGACCTTCAAGCGCGTGGTCGAGGAAGGCGCCGTCTACAACCTGGCGCAGTTCCCTATCGAAGGCCGCGAAACCCTGACCTTCTCCATCCAGGTCCAGTCCGGAGGCGAAGCCCCGCAAAGCTTCGACTTCATGCAGGAAATCTTCCCCGACGAATGATCAAGCTCGAACAACTGGTGCTGGCCAGTCACAACGCCGGCAAGCTCAAGGAACTCCAGGCCATGCTCGGAGCCCACGTGAAGGTGCGCTCCATCGGCGAGTTCAGTGACGTGGAGCCGGAAGAGACCGGGCTGTCCTTCGTCGAGAACGCCATCCTCAAGGCCCGTAACGCCGCGCGCATCTCCGGCCTGCCGGCGCTGGCCGACGATTCCGGCCTGGCGGTGGACTTCCTCGGCGGCGCGCCGGGCATCTATTCCGCGCGCTACGCCGACGGCAAGGGCGACGCGGCGAACAACGCCAAGCTACTGGACGCCCTTAAGGACGTGCCGGACGAGCAGCGCGGCGCCCAGTTCGTCAGCGTTCTGGCCCTGGTCCGCCACGCCGACGACCCGCTGCCGATCCTCTGCGAAGGCCTCTGGCACGGCAGCATCCTGCGTGAAGCCCGCGGCGAACACGGCTTCGGCTACGACCCGCTGTTCTGGGTACCAGAAGCCGAGTGCTCCAGCGCCGAGCTGCCACCCGAACGCAAGAACCAGATCAGCCACCGCGCCCGTGCGATGGCCCTGCTGAAGCAGCGGCTGGGTCTCTGATTGGGACGGCGCTTCCTCTTCAGCGAAAAGAAACTTCGCGGGGTGAAGCGCCGCTTGCGCGCACTTCAACAGTGGGCCGATAGCTTTCAGGGTTACTTCCCAACCGACCTCCCGCCCACTGAGCGCTATTGGAACTGGAAGATTCCGGTCCAGGCCAATCTCGTCATGGGGCGCTACACGACGCCGGAGATCCAGGCGCAGTGTGCACAATCCCTGATCGATGCCTGTCAGCACCTGATGCAGAACAAAACCGGGGCCGCCAAGAACTGGCGGGTAACTGCTGTTATCTGCCTTCCGGACTTCTTCACCAGCGAGATCTGCATCTTCAAGGACGAAAGTTACTTCGACAGCCATACACAAGAAGCGGAGAGCCCATGCGGCACTAGCAGCCACCTGAACTCCAGCCTCGCCGAAGACTGGCAGCTGCAACTGGCCCCCGGCAGTTCGGAACTCGGCGTTCATATTGATTATACCGACCCCGACCAACCCAGTGGACGCTTTGTCTGCCAACGCTGGTACTTTGGCGAAGTCATGCCACGATAGTCCCCCCAACGATTCAAGCCTGCCACTGTGCCCAACAACTCAGCTTTCCAACTTCCCCCGCTGTCCGCGTACGTACATATCCCCTGGTGCGTGCGCAAATGCCCCTATTGCGACTTCAACTCCCACGCTGCCGGCCCGGAGCTGCCCGAGGACGCCTATGTCGAGGCGCTGCTGGCGGACCTGGCGGCAGATCGCGACTACGTGCACGACCGCAAGCTGACCTCGATCTTCTTCGGCGGCGGCACGCCCAGCCTGTTCTCAGCCAACGCTCTGGGCCGCATCCTGGAGGGCCTGGAGCGGCAGGTCGGATTCGAGAGCGACATCGAGATCACCCTCGAAGCCAACCCGGGAACCTTCGAGCAGGCGAAGTTCGCCGACTACCGAAAGCTGGGCATCAACCGGCTGTCCATCGGCATCCAGAGCTTCCAGGCCGAGAAGCTCAAGGCGCTGGGACGCATCCATGACGGCGACGAAGCCGTGCGCGCCGCCGAAATGGCCCGCCGCGCCGGTTTCGACAATTTCAACCTGGACCTGATGCACGGCCTGCCCGAACAGAGCGTCGCCGATGCGCTGAGTGATCTGCGCCAGGCTATAGCTCTCGCGCCGACGCACCTGTCCTGGTACCAGCTGACCATGGAGCCGAACACGGTGTTCTGGAGCCAGCCGCCGGAACTGCCCGAGGACGACCAGCTTTGGGAAATCCAGGAAGCCGGCCAGGCGCTGCTCGCCGAGGCGGGCTACGACCAGTATGAAACCTCGGCCTATGCCCGTGACGGCAAGCGCGCACGGCACAACCTGAACTATTGGACCTTCGGCGACTTCCTCGGCATCGGCGCCGGCGCCCACGCCAAGCTGAGCACCCCGCAAGGCCGCATCCTGCGCACTTGGAAGACTCGCTTGCCGAAGGACTACCTGAACCCGGAAAAACCCTTCCAGGCCGGCGAGCGCGACCTTGAAGCGGACGACCTGCCCTTCGAGTTCATGATGAACGCCCTGCGCCTCACCGAAGGCGTGCCGGCAGCGACCTTCACCGAGCGTACCGGCCTGCCGCTGTCGGCCATCGAAGAAGCCTGCCGCCAGGCGCGCAAGGACGGCCTGTTGGTTGAGGACCCGCAACGACTGGCCCCCACCGAGCGCGGACAGCTGTTCCTCAACGACCTGCTGCAGCGCTTCCTGCCCTGAGCCCCTGACGCGATCAGCACCGGGCGACGGCATCCTCGCCCGGCGTGTACACTCCCCGGCGACTCTGAATCCCAAGGAGCCCCAATGGACTTCGCGCTCGACCTGATTGCCAACGTCTCCCGCTGGTGCCGTGGCCACCTGTCCGACATCGCCCTGGCGATCATGGCAACGGTGCTGGTGCTGTTCGGCCCGGCGATCAACGCCTGGGTGCAGCAGCGCATCGGTAGCCTGAACTTCGTCTTCCGCACCTTGTTGTTCGTGCTGATCTGCGCCGTGGGCTACGGCCTGGCGATGGTCTTCGTCACCCCGTGGCTGGCCAAGGGCCTGGGTTACTTCAACAACTACACCCTGGCACCCGTCCTGCTGCTAGTGTTCTTCGTGATTGGCATGATCGCCGACCGCAGCTGACCTGCGGGCCTCCGGCGGTTGGCCACCCACCCGCCGGAGGACACATGAAGCCGATCAAGCATCTCTACCTGCACTTCTCCGATGGCCAGCGCCTGGCGCTGCGCTTCCCGCAGCAGAGCGACGACCCCGCCGAAGTAGCCCGCGGCATCCGCAAGCAGATGGAGTCGCCAGTCATCAGCATCGAGGTGGACGGCGACCTGCTGATCATTCCGCGCTCCAGCATCAAGTACCTGCAGATCAGCCCGGCGCCGATGCGCATGCCGGAAACCACGGTGCTGGGCGCGGAGTTGATCGAGTAACACAGCGCCTGGAACGGAACATCGCCGAGGGCACAATTTTTTGTAGGAGCGAGCTTGCTCGCGAACCGGCCCAGCACCGGCACTGCCGGACGGCACGTTCGCGAGCAAGCTCGCTCCTACAGGCTCCGCCCACACAGATCGCGCAGGTAAACGAAGGCCGCCTCGCGGCGGCCTCTGCTGGACTCAGTTGCCCTCGCGGCGCAACGCCTGCGGGGTGAAGTCGCGCGGCCCCAGCGGGACCTTGAAGTCGTACATCGGCTCGTTGTTGTCCAGGCCGTCGACGAAGTAGCGCTTGCCTTCGAAGTCGTACAGCGCTTCCAGGGTGCTGAGCACCATGGGTACGTCGTAGTAGTTGATCGGGTGCACTTCCTGGGCGCGGATCAGCTTGCCGTCGGCGTTGTAGATGTCCGAGGCGAGGATCTGCCAGCTGTCCTCATCCAGGTAGAAGCGGCGCTTGGCGAACGGATGGCCCATGCCCTTGCGCAGGGTCGCCTCGACCACCCAGACGCGGTGCGGCTCGTAGCGCAGCAGCTCGGGGTTGAGGGTCTTGGTCCTGAGGATGTCGGCGTAGGGAATACCCTTCTGGTGCACCGCGTAGCTGTTATACGGCACGAGCATTTCGCGCTTGCCCAGCAGTTGCCACTCGTAGTGGTCCGGCGCACCGTTGTAGACGTCCACGGTGTCGGCGGTGGCCAGACCGTTGGTATCAGGCTGCAGGGTGTCATAGGCCAGGCTCGGCAGGCGACGCACGCGGCGCTCGCCGCTGTTGAAGCGCCAGGCCTTGCGGATCGACAGTACCTGGTCGATGGTCTCCTGCACCACCAGCGCAGAGCCGGCGAGCTTGGCCGGGGCGACGATGTTGTACTTGTAGTAGAACAGCGTGTTGTTCAGGTCCTGCGGGGTCATGCCCTCGCGACCGTAGTTGAAGTACACGTAGCGATCGAGCTTGAGCAGGTTGTAACTGCCGCTGGCGAGCACGGCGGCCTGGTTGGTCACCATGTGAATCTGCTCGCCACGGTAACGCATGATGTGGTTCCAGATGGCTTCCAGGCCGGTCTTCGGCATCGGGAACGGCACGCCGGCGGCGGCGCCCTGTACGCCGTTGCCGTCGGCGATCAGCTCGGCATTCTCGGCGTTGAAGCGAGTGGCGTCATAGATGCGCTGGGGCAAGGACGCGCTGCGGCGGCTGGGGAAGACGCGCAGGTAGTAGTCCGGGTTTTCCTGCAGCAGCGCCTGGGTGCCGGGGGTGAGCAGCGCCTGGTACTGCGCCAGGTTCTTGCTGTCGATCTTGTACTGAACGGCATCGGCGGCGTACGGATCGAGGTGGTGGGTGCCGGGCTGGTAGCCCGCCGGGGCGCTGGTGATGCCTCCCGTCCACGCGGGAATGGTGCCACTGGCGTTGCCGGCCATTTCCGCCCCCATCGGCGTCAGGTCGCGGCCCAGTCGAGCAGCCTCGGTGGCATCGACTTTCGCCTGCGCCGGCAGGGCCCACGCCCCCGCCATCAGCAGTACAGCAAGTTTCTTCAACACAGCAGACTCCTTTGCGACGGACTCCTGTCCATCACTCTTATTTTCGTCCGCGGCGGATGCCGCTTTTTATTCAGGAGGTGAGGGTGGCCTTGGCGGCCTGCCGGGTGGTCCCGGTCTGTAGGGTGTTGGTGCGTGAAAAAGGCCTGCTGTGCAGGCCTTCTCCGATACCTCAGTCGACGCGCTCGAACTTCAGGTCCCAGACGCCATGCCCGAGCCGCTCCCCGCGACGTTCGAACTTGGTGACCGGACGCTCTTCCGGGCGCGGCACATAGGTATTGTCCGCCGAAAGGTTGCGATAGCCGGGTGCGGCATTCATCACTTCCAGCATGTGCTCGGCGTATTGCTCCCAGTCGGTGGCCATGTGCAGCACGCCACCGACCTTCAGTTTCTGCCGCACCAGCTCGGCCCAGGCCGGCTGCACGATGCGACGCTTGTGGTGACGCGACTTGTGCCACGGGTCCGGGAAGAACAGCAGCAGGCGATCCAGGCTGGCGTCGGCCACGCAGTCGCGCAGCACTTCGATGGCGTCGCAGCTGTAGACGCGAATGTTGGTGAGGTTCTGGGTCAGCATGCCGTTGAGCAGTGCGCCAACACCCGGACGGTGCACTTCCACACCGATGAAGTCCTGTTCCGGCGCAGCGGCGGCCATCTCCAGGGTGGCGTGCCCCATGCCGAAGCCGATCTCGAAGGTACGCGGCGCCTGGCGCCCGAATACCTGGTCGAAGTCCCGCGCGCCGTCGGCCAGTTCCAGGCCGTACTTCGGCCAGCCCTGATCGAGGCCGCGCTGCTGGCCTTCGGTCATGCGTCCGGCGCGCATCACGAAGCTCTTGATGGCACGCATCGGCCGGTTGTCGGCGTCGGGCTGGTTCGCGGGCTGATTCTCGGGAATGTCACTCATGACTCGGACCTTGCGGGTAAATGCACACGCGGGCCGGCTGCCTTCGGCAAACCGGCCCGCGCGTCGGGATGGAAATACTTAGTTGATCAGACCGGTCATCGGCGACGACGCGCTGGCGTACAGCTTGCGCGGCATACGGCCGGCCAGGTAAGCCAGGCGGCCGGCGACGATGGCGTGCTTCATGGCCTCGGCCATCATCACCGGGTTCTGCGCGTGGGCGATGGCGGTATTCATCAGCACGGCCTCGCAGCCCAGCTCCATGGCGATGGTGGCATCGGAGGCAGTGCCCACGCCAGCGTCCACCAGCACCGGAACGGTGGCTTCTTCGAGGATGATGCGCAGGTTGTACGGGTTGCAGATGCCTAGGCCCGAGCCGATCAGGCCGGCCAGCGGCATCACCGCGATGCAGCCGATCTCGGCCAGCTGGCGCGCGATGATCGGGTCGTCGCTGGTGTACACCATGACGTCGAAGCCGTCCTTGACCAGCACTTCGGCGGCCTTGAGGGTTTCGACGACGTTGGGGAAAAGGGTCTTCTGGTCGGCCAGGACTTCCAGCTTGACCAGGTTGTGTCCATCCAGCAGCTCACGGGCCAGACGGCAGGTACGCACGGCCTCGACGGCGTCGTAGCAGCCGGCGGTGTTCGGCAGGATGGTGTAGCGATCCGGCGGGATCACGTCCAGCAGGTTGGGCTCGCCCGGGTTCTGACCGATGTTGGTACGGCGCACGGCGACAGTGACGATCTCGGCACCCGAGGCTTCGATGGCGACGCGGGTCTCTTCGAGGTCCTTGTACTTGCCGGTGCCGACCAGCAGGCGCGAATTGTAGGTACGGCCAGCCAGGGTAAAGGGCTTGTCGACCGGCAGGTTGGAGTTGGTTTGGCTCATCGGATCACTCCTGAAGGAAAGGCGGGCGGGGCCTGAAAGTCTGGGAGGCGGCTGCTAGCCGCCACCGATGGCATGCACCACTTCCACCTGGTCGCCTTCGCTCAGGGCGGTGGCGGCGTGCTGGCTGCGCGGCACGATGTCCTGGTTGAGCTCGACCGCGACACGCTTGCCGGTGAGGTCGAGACGCTCGAGCAGGTTGGCGACGCTGTGGCCGTCGGGCAGCTCGAAGGGTTCGCCGTTCAACTGAATACGCATGGGCGGGACGGTCGTTGCTGGAGGGGGTCGCATTCTAGCCCGATCACGCCCGATGACCAAGTTACCGGAGCGTCGCACTCGGGCTTTTCTGACGTCCGGGTCAACCCAGGCGGAAGGCCGCGGCCAGCAGCAGCGCCCAACCGATCAGGAAGAACAGGCCGCCGATCGGGGTAATGATGCCCACGCCCAGTCCAGCCAGGGTCAGCAGGTAGAGGCTGCCGGAAAACAGCAGGATGCCGACAGTGAAGGCCCAGCCGGCAAGGCTGACCAGGGTGCCGCCGACATGCGCCGAGAGCAGCGCCACACCGAACAACGCCAGGGCATGCAGCATCTGGTAGTGCACGCCGGTCTGGAACACCGCCAGGTACTCGGGTGTGAGCTTGCTTTTCAGGCCATGGGCGGCGAAGGCGCCGAGGGCGACCCCGGTGAAACCGAAGAAGGCGGCGAGCATCAGGAAAGTACGCAGCATGGGACAGCTCCAGACAGGTGAGTGCCGCTATAATGGCCCGCTCATCCGCCCAGTCAAAGCCTCGAATGCCCAAGCTGCTCCGTCGCCTGCTGAAGATCACGCTCTGGTTCGTCGCCATCAGCGTCGGGCTGGTCATCGTCCTGCGCTGGGTACCGCCGCCGGGAACCATGGTGATGGTCGAGCGCAAGGTCGAGTCCTGGTTCAACGGGCAGCCCATCGACCTGCAGCGCAGCTGGCGCCCCTGGGACGAGCTGCCTGACAGCCTCAAGCTCGCGGTGATCGCCAGCGAGGACCAGAAGTTCGCCGAGCACCACGGCTTCGACCTGCCGGCGATCCAGAAGGCGTTCACTCACAACGAACAAGGCGGCAAGGTTCGTGGCGGCAGCACCATCAGCCAGCAGGTGGCGAAGAACGTCTTCCTCTGGACCGGCCGCAGTTGGGTACGCAAGGGCTTCGAGGCCTGGTTCACCCTGCTGATCGAGACTTTCTGGTCCAAGCAGCGGATTCTCGAGGTCTACCTCAACAGCGTGGAATGGGATGCCGGCGTATTCGGCGCCCAGGCCGCTGCCCAGCACCACTTCGGCGTCGACGCCAAGCGCCTGTCGCAACAGCAGTCCAGCCTGCTGGCCGCCGTGCTACCCAACCCGCGCAAGTGGAGTGCCGGCAAGCCCGGTCCTTACGTGCGCCAGCGCGCCTCGTGGATTCGCCAGCAGATGTGGCAGCTGGGCGGCAGCGACTTTCTCGAACGCCTTTAAGGCGTCTCGCTGACCTTGAGGGTATTGCGCGGCACCACCCGCACCCATTGCAGGGTGCCATCGCGGTGCAGCAGGGTCATGCCCTTCTCCGGATAGACCCAGGCCTCGCCGCCATCCACTTGCAGGCGCAGGCGCGGGTCGCCCAGGCTCACCGCCAGGCGACCGACCGCCAGGTCTTCCTGCGGCGCCAGCGCCAGCTCGGAGACCGGCTTGTTCCCCAGTTGGCCCATCAGCTCGGCGCTTAGCGGCTGGTCCCTGCTGGTCGGCTGCATGCCGGTGGCCTTGGCCAGGCTGGCATGCTCGGCGTCGCTCAGGGCCAATTCCGCCTCGACGTGCCAAGGCCCCTCTTCCGTCACCAGCCTGCCGCGGTAATGCAGTTGCGGGCCGTCCTGGCTGGCGGTCAGCCACAGCTCGCCGGCCTGCTGATTCTGCAGATCATTCAGAGTGAGCTTGTCGTCGGCCAGCGGCTCGAAGACCTTTTCCTTCCAGTCGTTGAACCACTGCGGCGGCTTGGGCGGCGCCGAAGTACGAGCAACCCAGGTGCCCAGGCCGAAGGCCAGCAGGGCGATGACCAGGAAGAACATCCCGTGGACGGGACGCAGGCGCGGCATGGGACTCTCCAGACGCTGAATGCGGGCAGAAAAAAACCGCACCAGGGTGCGGTTCGCGACTCGCAGGGCGCGTCGAAGCCGGTCAGGCTTCGATGCGACCCTTGAGCTTGTTCATCGCGTTCTTTTCCAGCTGACGAATCCGCTCGGCGGACACGTTGTACTTGGCCGCCAGGTCGTGCAGGGTCGCCTTCTCCTCGGCCAGCCAACGCTGGTAGAGGATATCGCGGCTGCGGTCGTCCAGGCCTTCCAGCGCCTCGTGCAGGCTGGCGGTGGAGCTGTCGCTCCAGTCCGCTTCCTCCAGCTGGCGCGCCGGGTCGTAGCGATGGTCTTCCAGATAGTGCGCCGGTGACTGGTAGGCGCTCTCGTCGTCGGCATCCGCCGCCGGGTCGAAGGCCATGTCCTGCCCGGTGAGACGGCTTTCCATCTCGCGGACTTCGCGGGCCTCGACACCGAGGGTTTCCGCGACGCGGTGCACTTCGTCGTTGCTCAGCCAGGCCAGTTTCTTCTTCTGGCTGCGCAGGTTGAAGAACAGCTTGCGCTGCGCCTTGGTGGTCGCGACTTTCACGATCCGCCAGTTGCGCAGGATGAACTCATGGATTTCCGCCTTGATCCAGTGGACGGCGAACGACACCAGGCGCACACCCATTTCCGGGTTGAAGCGCTTCACGGCCTTCATCAGGCCGACGTTGCCTTCCTGGATCAGATCGGCCTGGGCCAGGCCGTACCCGGAATAACTCCGGGCGATGTGCACAACAAAGCGCAGGTGCGCCAGAACCATTTGCCGTGCCGCTTCCAGATCTTGCTGGTAGAAGAGGCGTTCGGCCAGTTCGCGCTCCTGCTCCGGCGTCAGCAGCGGAATGCTGTTCACCGAGTGCACATAGGCTTCCAGGTTCGCACCGGGAGCCAGGGCATAAACAGGTTGCAGAGAAGTGGTCATGCGAATCCTCCGATTCACGAAACTCGCGCAGTGTAGCACTGCGAAATCTGACTGCAAGCGGGTGTAAAAGTTCCTTTACACCCACTTAACCCCAGTAAATTCAGGGGGTTTCAGCGCGGCGCCAGCTCACGCAGGTGGCGCGCCACGGCCAGCCAGGCGCCGATCCAGCCCAGCAGCACGGCGCCCACAGTGAGCGACAGGCCGTCGTCTACCGGTACGCCCGCCAGGCCGAAATCACTGCCGTACAGCCCGGCCAGGTTGACCACGGAGCTGTTCAGCCAGTCCAGGCCGAAGGCCAGCAGGGCCCAGGACAGGATGCCCGCACCCAGGCCATAGAGCGCGCCCATATAGAGGAAGGGGCGGCGCACGTAACCGTCCGTCCCGCCAACCAGCTTGATGACTTCGATTTCGTTACGGCGGTTTTCGATGTGCAGGCGGATGGTATTGCCGATCACCAGCAGCAGAGTCAGCACCAGCAGGAGCGTCAGGCCGAAGACGAAGCGGTCACCCAGCTTGAGGATTGCCGACAGCCGCTCGACCCAGACCAGGTCCAGCTGCGCCTGTTGTACACCCGGCAGTTCCGCCAGCCGTTGACGCAAGGCATCCAGCTGGGCTTTGTCGATCTGCTTGGGCGTCACCGAAATCACCGCCGGCAGCGGGTTGTCAGGCAGTTCCTTCAACGCTTCGCCGAGGCCGGACTGCTCCTGCAGTTCTTTCAGCGCGTCGTCGCGACTGATCAGCTGCGCCTCGATCACATCGGGCATTTTCTCGATCTGTTCGCGCAGGTCCTGGCCCTGGGCCTCGCTGGCCTTCAGGTCAAGGAACAGGGAAATCTGGGCGGCGCGCTGCCAGGAGCCGCCAAGGCGCTCCACATTGTTCAGCAGCAGCGACAGGCCCATGGGCAGGCTCAGGGTGATGCCCATCACTAGGCAGGTGAAGAAGCTGCCGAATGGGTGGCTGACCAGGCGGTGCAGGCTGTCCATCAGGCTGGCGCGGTGGTTTTCCGCGTAGGCCGAGAGGGAGGCGCTGTGATCCTGGTGTTCGTTGTCGTCCGGGCGCTCGCGCGTATTGCGCGTGGGGGTGCCTTCTTCGTCGCCGCGGGGCAGGTCATTGGCGCTCATCAGGCGTTCTCCTCACGATCGGCGATGATCCGCCCGCGCTGCAGGGTGATCATCCGGTGGCGCATGCGTGCGATCAGCGCCAGGTCGTGGCTGGCGATCAGCACGGTGGTGCCCAGACGGTTGATGTCTTCGAACACGGACATGATTTCCGAGGCCAGGCGCGGGTCGAGGTTACCGGTGGGCTCGTCGGCGAGCAGCAGGGCCGGACGGTGTACCACCGCACGAGCGATGCCGACGCGTTGCTGCTGGCCGGTGGAAAGGTCGGACGGACGGTCCTCGGCCTTCTCCTTGAGGTTCACCCGATCCAGGGCCGCTTCGACGCGATAGGCGATGTCCGCCTTGGGCAGGCCGAGGATCTGCATCGGCAGGGCGACGTTGTCGAATACGCTGCGGTCGTCGAGCAACTGGTGGTTCTGGAACACCACGCCGATCTGCCGCCGCAGGAAGGGAATCTGCGCGGTGGAGATGCGCGAGACGTCCTGCCCGCCGAGCAGCAGCTTGCCGGAGGTGGGCCGCTCCATCGCCAGGATCAGGCGCAGCAGGGTGCTCTTGCCCGCGCCGGAGTGGCCGGTGACGAACATGATCTCGCCGCGCGGCACGCGGAACGAAATCTCGTGCAGGCCGACATGGCCGTTGGGATAGCGTTTGCCAACCTGCTCGAAACGGATCATGCGATTTCCCGGGTCTCGAAAAGTGCACGGACGAAGGCGTCAGCCTCGAAGGTTCGAAGATCGTCGATCCCTTCGCCGACACCGATGTAGCGGATCGGCAGGCCGAACTGCTTGGCCAGGGCGAAGATCACCCCGCCCTTGGCGGTGCCGTCCAGTTTGGTCAGGGCCAGGCCGGTGAGTTCCACGGCGTTGTTGAACTGCTTGGCCTGGTTGATGGCGTTCTGCCCGGTGCCGGCATCCAGCACCAGCAGGACTTCATGTGGAGCCGTCTCGTCCAGCTTGCCGATCACGCGGCGCACCTTCTTCAGCTCTTCCATCAGGTTGTCCTTGGTGTGCAGGCGACCGGCGGTGTCGGCAATCAGCACGTCCACGCCACGGGCCTTGGCCGCCTGCACGGCGTCGAAGATCACCGAGGCGGAGTCCGCGCCAGTGTGCTGGGCGATCACCGCGATGTTGTTGCGCTCGCCCCAGACCTGCAGTTGCTCGACAGCGGCGGCGCGGAAGGTGTCGCCGGCGGCCAGCATGACCTTCTTGCCATCCAGCTGCAGCTTCTTGGCCAGCTTGCCGATGGTGGTGGTCTTGCCGACGCCGTTCACACCGACCACCAGGATCACGTAGGGCTGCTTGTCGGTGGTGATGGTCAGCGGCTGCTCGACAGGACGCAGCAGGCCGGCCAGTTCTTCCTGCAGGGCCTTGTACAGCGCTTCGCTGTCGGCCAGTTCCTTGCGCGCCACGCGCTTGGTCAGGTTCTGCACGATGGTGGTGGTGGCTTCGACCCCGACGTCGGCCGTCAGCAGGCGGGTCTCGATCTCGTCCAGCAGGTCATCGTCGATGGCCTTCTTGCCCAGGAACAGGCTGGCCATGCCTTCGCCGAGGCTGGCGCTGGTCTTCGACAGGCCCTGCTTGAGGCGGGCGAAGAAGCCTATCTTGGCCGGTTCACTGGTAGCAGGCTTGGCCTGCGGTTCGGGTTCAGGTTGCGGAGCGGGCTCGGGTTCCGGCTGGGCGACCACGACGGGCGCTTCGGCAACGGGGTCGGGCTGAGCCGGTGCGGCGACAGGCGCCTGCTCGACGGGGGCAACTGGTTGCGCAGCGGGCTGCGGCGCCTCGGCAACGACCGGCTGCGCGGCGGGCTGCGGCTCAGGTTGCGGGGCGGGTTGCGCCAGCGGCTCGACCGGCACGCTGGCCGGCACCACGTCGACTATCGGCTCGGGCGTCGGTTCCGCTGCCAGCTCGGCACGCGGGGCGACCGGCTCGGCCTGGGCGGCGGGAGCCTGCTCGGTGGCGGGAACCGGTTCGACGGCAACAGGCTGTTCTACCTGCGGCTCGGCTTCGGCGGCGGGTTGTTCCTCGGCCTGTGGCTTCTTGCGCCACCAGCCGAACAGACCCTTCTTCTCCCCGGCTGGCGGGGCCTTCTTGTCGTCGTTGGAACCAAACATGTAGGGATCGAATCTCTAGGGGGCGCCACACAGGCAGGCAACAAAGAGCCAGGCAGAAAAAAGCCTCGAAACAGCTTTGAGAAGCCCTGAACGTGGCCGCCCGGAAAACGGATGGGTATCCTAGCATCTCCTCGCCCGCCGGGGTTAAGAGGCTGGCCGCCAGCCTGCATAGACCCCGCGGACAGCCCGAAAGGTTCAGTCCACGATGAAAACCCTTGCACGCCGCCATGCCGGCCTGTTGCTCGGCTCCCTGTTGCTGCCGCTGATGGCGAGCGCCGCGGAACCACAGCCCACCCACGAATACACCCTGGACAACGGCCTGAAGGTCGTCGTCCGCGAAGACCATCGCGCCCCCGTGGTGGTCTCCCAGCTCTGGTACAAGGTCGGCTCCAGCTACGAGACGCCCGGCCTCACCGGTCTCTCCCACGCCCTGGAGCACATGATGTTCAAGGGCAGCCGCAAGCTCGGCCCTGGCCAGGCCTCGCTGGTACTGCGCGACCTCGGTGCAGAAGAGAACGCCTTCACCACCGACGACTACACCGCCTATTACCAGGTGCTCGCCCGCGACCGCCTGCCGGTGGCGCTGGAGCTGGAAGCCGACCGCATGGCGCACCTCGCCCTGCCGGCCGACCAGTTCAAGAGCGAGATCGAGGTGATCAAGGAAGAACGCCGCCTGCGCACCGAGGACAAACCCAGCGCGCTGGCGTTCGAGCGCTTCAAGGCCGCCGCCTACCCCGCCAGCGGCTACCGCACGCCGACTATCGGCTGGATGGCCGACCTGCAGCGCATGACCATCGACGACCTGCGCCACTGGTACCAGGCCTGGTATGCGCCGAACAACGCCACCCTGGTGGTGGTCGGCGACGTCACCGGCGACGAGGTGAAAGCCCTGGCGCAGAAGTACTTCGGCGAAATTCCCAAGCGCGACCTGCCCGCCGCACGCAAACCGCTGGAGCTGGCCGAGCCGGGCGAGCGCCGCCTGAAGCTGCACGTGCGCACCCAGCTGCCCAGCCTGATCATGGGCTTCAACGTGCCGACCCTGGGCAGCAGCGACGACGCCAAGCAGATCAACGCCCTGCGCCTGATCTCGGCGATTCTCGACGGCGGCTACAGCGCACGCCTGGCCGCCCGCCTGGAGCGCGGCGAGGAAATCGTCGCCGGGGCCTCGGCCTCCTATGACGCCTTCTCCCGCGGCGACGGCCTGTTCTTCCTCTCGGCCACGCCCAACGTGCAGACCGGCAAGACCCTCGACCAGGTCGAGGCCGCCCTGTGGAAGCAACTGGAAGACCTCAAGCAGAACCCGCCGAGCAAAGAGGAACTGGAGCGTGTGCGCGCCCAGGTCATTGCCGGGCTGGTCTACGAGCGTGACTCCATCGCCGGGCAGGCCAGCACCATCGGCGAGCTGGAAAGCGTCGGCCTCGGCTGGCGCCTGGCGGACAAGGACCTGGAAGCCATCCAGGCGGTCACCGCCGAAGATATCCAGCAAGCTGCCCGCACCTATTTCACCCGCTCCCGCCTGACCCTCGCCCAGGTCCTGCCGGAAGTCGCCACCGACAAGGAGCCGAGCCATGAGTGAACGCAATGGCCTGCGCTACGGCCTGGTCGGGCTGATCGTCATCGCGCTGATCGCCGGACTGGTGCTGTTCGTTTCCCGCCCCGTCGCCGCGCCCGAAGCGGTCACGCCGGCGCCCGCTCAACCGGCCGCCGCTGAAAACGCTGCGCCCACCGGCCTGCAATCGCTTGCCGAAGCCGCCGGCAAGGCGCCCAGCCACCGCAAGCTGAACATCCAGCAATGGCAGACCGCCGAAGGCGCCCGCGTGCTCTTCGTCGAAGCCCATGAGCTGCCGATGTTCGACCTGCGCCTGACCTTCGCCGCCGGCAGCAGCCAGGACGGCGACAGCTACGGCCTGGCCATGCTGACCAACGCCATGCTCAACGAAGGTGTGCCCGGCAAGGACACCAGCGCCATCGCCGCGGGCTTCGACGACCTGGGCGCCAACTTCAGCAATGGCTCCTACCGCGACATGGCCGTAGCCGGCCTGCGCAGCCTGAGCGAGCCGACCAAGCGCGACGCAGCGCTGGCGCTGTTCGACCAGGTGATCGGCCAGCCGACCTTCCCCGAGGACGCCCTGGCGCGCATCAAGAACCAGGTCATGGCCGGCTTCGAGTACCAGAAGCAGAACCCCGGCAAGCTGGCGGGCCTGGAGCTGTTCAAGCGGCTCTATGGTGATCACCCCTACGCCCACTCCAGCGACGGCAACGAGAAATCGGTGCCGAAGATCAGCGTTGCCCAGCTGCGCACCTTCCACCAGAAGGCCTACGCCGCCGGCAACGTGGTCATCGCACTGGTCGGCGACCTGACCCGCGAGCAGGCCGAAGCCATCGCTGGCAGCGTCTCGAAATCCCTGCCCAAGGGCCCCGCCCTGCCGGCGCCGGGCGAGCCGCAGACACCCAAGGCCGGCGTCACCCACATCGAGTTCCCGTCCAAGCAGACCCAGCTGATGCTGGCGCAGCTGGGCATCACCCGTAACGACCCGGACTACGCCGCGCTCTACCTAGGCAACCAGATCCTCGGCGGCGGCGGCTTCGGTACTCGCCTGATGGATCAGGTGCGCGAGAAGCGCGGCCTGACCTACGGCGTGTATTCCGGCTTCACCGGCATGCAATCGCGCGGGCCGTTCACTATCGGCCTGCAGACCCGCGCCGAGATGAGCGAAGGCACCCTCAAGCTGGTCCAGGACATCGTTCGCGACTACCTCGACAAGGGCCCGACGCAGAAGGAACTAGATGACGCCAAGCGCGAGCTGGCCGGCAGCTTCCCGCTGTCCACCGCGAGCAACGCCGACATCGTCGGCCAGCTGGGCGCCATCGGCTTCTACAACCTGCCGCTGGATTACCTGGAGACCTTCCTCAGCCAGGTCCAGGGCCTGAGCGTGGAGCAGGTGAAGGCCGCAATGCGCCGCCACCTCGACCCGGACGCCTTCGTCATCGTCACCGCCGGCCCCACGGTGCCGCAGCAACCGCTGCCACCGCCCACCGACAAACCCGCCGCGCAACCTGCCGGCGTACCGGAGCACTGATGAGCAAACGACCCGGCGGCGCCCCGCGCGCCGCACAAAAGCCCCACCGCGGCCAGGGCCAGCTGCGCATCATCGGCGGCGAGTGGCGCAGCCGGCGCTTCGCCTTCCCTGACGGTCCGGGCCTGCGCCCGACCCCGGACCGGGTGCGCGAGACGCTGTTCAACTGGCTGGCGGCCTACGTCCCCGGCGCCCGCGTGCTCGACCCCTTCGCCGGCAGCGGTGCGCTGTTCCTCGAAGCGCTGTCCCGCGGAGCCAGCGCGGGCCTCGCGCTGGACACCAACGGTGAAGCGGTGGCCGCCCTGCGCAGCACTCTCGACACCTTGAAGTGCGCCAACGGCCAACTGGTGATGACCGACTCGCTGCGCTACCTGGATAACCAGGCCGCGCAGCCCTTCGACCTGGTCTTCCTCGACCCGCCGTTCCACCAGGACCTGCTGCAGAACACCTGCCGCCTGCTGGAAGAACGCGGCTGGCTGGCCAAGGACGCCTGGGTCTACACCGAAAGCGAAGCCGTACCCTCCAGCCTCGGCCTGCCGGCCAACTGGCGGCTGCACCGGGAGAAGAAGGCCGGTTCGGTGCATTACGCGCTGTGGCAGCGGGAAGGCTGACGGATGCCGGACGCCCTGCGCGAACAACTGCTGGCGCTGGACGAGCGCTGTTTCGAACAGCCCGCCAGCGACTGGGCCGGTAACGTCACCCTGCCCGCCGAGCTGGCACGCTTCTATCGCGAAGTCGGCCCCTGCGACTGCAACCTGGATACCGCCGGCAATCCGTTCTTCATCCCCTCGCTGGCGAAGCTGTGGAAGCAGCAGGCCGGCTATCGCTGGCACGGCCTGACCGGCGAGCGGCTGGCAGGGTGGAGCGAGGACTGGATCGTGGTGGCGGACCAGGGTGCCGACCCCTTCATCTTCGAGTGCTCCACCGGCCGGATCCTCTTCGACCAGCATGGCGGCCCGTGGGCCCCGGCACCGATGTTCGATGACCTCTGGCAGATGACCGCCTGCCTCGCCACTTTCGCCCGCGTGTGGCGCGGCGCGGGCGAGGACATCTTCGCCGAGGATTACAGCGTCAACCCGGTCTACCGCCGTGAGCTGATCAGCGAGCTGGCAAAGCTGCTGGGAGACTCCCGTCGTGCGGAAGACCTGGCCGACGAATTCGGCTGGTAGCGAGCCTACTGGCTCGCCGGCTCCGCCGCGTCGACGGCCTCGGCTGCATCGACTGCGCTGGCCTCCACGGCCTCCGGTTCAGGCGAGGCGCTCTCCACACCGCGATTGGCGTGCCGGCGATCGGGTACGCCCGAGCAGTCGGCGCTGCCGGACAGCTCCCCATCCAGCGCGGCATGGGTCCAGTTTTCCAGGCGGGTGTACCAGGCCGCGTCCTCGGCAGTCTTCAGCCAGGCGATGGCTTCCGCGTCCTGCTGCTGCGCGGCCTTTTCCAGCCAGAGCCGTGCCTGCAGCTTGTTCATGCCGGCACCGGAGCCGTTCCAGTAGGCCTCGCCGACCTTGAACTGGGCGCGGGCATTACCCTGGGTCGCCGCCTTGCAGAACCACTGGAAGGCCTTTTCCCGGCTGGCGGCGTAGCGATCCTGCAGCGCAGCCTCTTCCTCGGAAGCAGCGTCGTAGATGCCCTGGGAGTCATCCAGGTAGAACCATCCCAGGTTGGTTTCGGCGTCTTCGCTGCCGGCCCCCGCTGCGCGTTCGAACCAGGTGCCGGCCTTGACCCGGTCCTTGTCGACGCCTTCGCCGCCCCAGTAGAGGACGCCCATCTCGTTCTGCGCGCCAGCGTCGCCCTGCTCCGCGGCCTTGCGGAACCAGCGTGCCGCTTCCGCCTTGTCCTCCGGGCCGCCGTCACCGTCGCGATAGAGCATCGCCAGCTGGATCTGTGCGCGAGCCATCCCGGCCTCGGCGGCCTTGCCCCACCATTTGCGCGCGCCGGCGTAGTTCTGCTGCTGGTAGAAGTAGGCGCCGAAATCGAACAGGGCTTGCGGCTTGCCCGTCTCGGCGGCCTGGTGGAGGCGGGTGAATTCGGCGAACAGCTGCTCGCCGCGCCCGTCACCCTGCTCGGTACCGGGCGGCGCCTCACTGACGTCGGGCGAAGCGCCCTCGGCCGAGGCGAATGTGGGCAGGGCCAGTGAAAGAGCGGACAGGAAAACCCAACGGCTGAACATACGTGACAATCCTCATGTCGGTTGAAGCGGTCGGCCGTCCCGGCTCGACCTTGTGGCGGTGGTTGCAGGTCTCAGATCGACTTGCCGACATCGACGGTGCTGGTGCGCACCAATTCCACGCCGTCGACCACCATTTTCCATTGGTTACCATCCTGGTAAGGCGGCCTGGAGACCTTGAAGTGCGTGTCGAACGGGCCGAATCCCACGGTGAAACCGTCGGCTTCGTAGCGCTTGATCGGCGCCTCGATGGACTTTGAAGTACTGCCCGAAACCCGCTTGTAGGCGACGCGGCCATCCGCCGTGACCAGCAGGCTCATCTGCGGTGAGGTCCACAAGCCAACGTAGGAGCGGTGCTCCTGCGGCACCGGTTCACCGCACGCGGCCAGCCACACGACCAGGCTCAACGCCGCGATTTTCTTCCACATTCCATCCCCTCCTTTGCGTGGGTTTTCCTGGCGACGATGCATGAGGCATCCATCGTACGGCCGACTTGGCGTTACTATCACAACTCGTCGGCCCCATTCGATCCGTGATGACTATACCCTCCCCGTTCAAACCCGCCTGGTGGCTACCCGGTCCGCACCTGCAAACCCTGTATGGCTCGCTCGCACGCAAGGCGCCCAGCCTCGAGCGCACCCGCGAGCGACTGTGGCTGGAGGATGGCGATTTCATCGACCTCGACTGGCACGGCCCGCATGAAGCGGACGCGCCGCTGGTGCTGGCGCTGCACGGGCTGACCGGCTCGTCGTCCTCGCACTACATCCTTGGCGTGCAGCAACAGCTGGCGGCGCAGGGCTGGGCCAGTGTCGCGCTGAACTGGCGCGGCTGCTCGGGCGAGTCGAACCTGCTGCCCCGCGGCTACCACTCGGGCGTCAGCGAGGACCTCGCCTCGGTGGTTGCCCACGTCCGCGCGAAGCGGCCAATGGCGCCGCTTTACGCGGTGGGATATTCGCTGGGCGGCAACGTGCTGCTCAAGTACCTGGGCGAAGCCTCGGACAGCTGCCCGCTGCAGGGCGCGGTGGCAGTGTCGGTACCCTTCCGCCTGGACCAGTGCGCCGACCGTATCGGCATTGGTTTCTCCAGGGTCTACCAGGCGCACTTCATGCGCGAACTGGTGGCCTATGTGCAGACCAAGCGCCAGGCATTCGCCGCCGGCGGCCACGCGGAAAACCTCGCCGCTCTGGAACGCCTCGGGCCGCTTGATGGCATGCGCACCTTCTGGGATTTCGACGACCGGGTGACCGCGCCGTTGCACGGTTTCGCCGATGTGCACGATTACTACCGCCGCGCCTCCAGCCGCTATTACCTGGGCGGCATTCGCGTGCCGACACTGATCATCCAGTCCAGCGACGATCCCTTCATCCACGCCCACAGCGTGCCGCAACTGGACGAGCTGTCCGCTTCGACGCAGATGGAGCTGCTGCCCCATGGCGGCCATGTCGGCTTCATCGGCGGATCGCCTGGGCGTCCGGACTATTATCTGGAGCGCCGCATCCCGCAGTGGCTGCGCGAACGACGAGAAGCCTGACTGCGCTGGATCAGCCCAGCAGTTCGGGAATGAGGCAGACTGGAACTGCACCAGGAAGGAAACGCCAGAAAGGAGCGCCGCCATGCACGACACGCCGCTGACGATCCTGCAGAACCCGCCGCTGAGCAACGCTCAGTGCGCCGCTATCGCCGCGCTTTACCGCGCCGTGGGCTGGGGCTCTCCTGGCACTACCGCGGAACTGCGCGATCTCTACGAATACTCCAGCTACTTCCTGCTGGCCCTGGACGGTGAACAGGTAGTCGGCCTGTTGCGCGCGGAAAGCGAGACGGCGCAGACCACCTGGCTGGCGGAGATCGCCGTACTGCCGAGGCTTCAATTGCGTGGAACGGGCCTGGCGCTGATGGCGCGTTTCCTCGCCGATCACCCTGACCGCACGCTTTATACCGATGCCACCGAAGGCGTGGAGGAGTTCTTCCTGCGCCACGGCATTGCCCTGCGCCGGCCGAGGGTGCCGGGGCCGCGCAAGGAGGATGCGTAACTTCGCAGGTCGAGTATTCGGCGGATAACGCTGGCGCGTCATGCGCCCTACACGGGCGTTCGGCGCAGGGCGAATAACCTTTCACGGTTATCTGCCGACGAAATCTCAGCCTTCCAACGGCACGTACAACCGATCGAACACCGCCGCCACCGCCTCGCGGAAGGGCTCGGCGATGTGCCCGCTCTCCAGCGCCAGCACCTGGTAGATGCCGCGCCGCATCAATGCCTCGCTGAGGTCGCTGGCCACTTCGCGGGTGGTGCAGAGGTAGCGCACCCACGAGGTGAGGATGATCCAGGCGTTGAGGGTCAGGGCCTCGAGCTGGGGTTCGTCCATCTGCAGGATGCCGGCGTCGACGAAGCCCCGGTAGATCGCCTTGGCGTTGTCCATCGCGCGGCGGGCGAAGGAGCGGTAGCCGGCGGCCAGTTCCGGATCGGAATCCAGCAGGTGCTCCAGATCGCGGTGCAGGAAGCGGTAGTGCCACATCGCGGCGAGCAGCGCCTCCAGGTAGAAAGTCTTGTCCTCCACCGTTAGCGCGCGGCCTTCGGGCAGGTGCAGGAACTGGTCGACGTGGCTTTCGTACTCGGCGAACAGCTGGGCGATGATCACCTGCTTGTTGCGGTAGTGGTAGTACAGGTTGCCCGGCGAGATGCCCAGGTGCGCGGCGATGTGGTTGGTGGTGACGCTGCGTTCGCCCTGGGCGTTGAACAGCTCAAGGCTGGCCTGGGCGATGCGGTCACGGGTGTTGATGCGTGGTGCCATTGCCAAAACTCATCGAAGCGGATTGCGCGGACGCAAAGGTACACCGATTGCTACCGCCTGACACAACTGTCGGGTTCGCCCAACTTTTCGTTGGCTGGGCCCGGCGGCGCGGAACCGGCATGCTGATTGACACTCTAGAGCAATTGCTCTAAAAAACCAGCGACAGCATAAAAACGCGAAGCATCCGGGTTCCTTGCGTGAATCTCCGGAGAGCTTCCCCACCCGCTTCCGTCAGGAGCCCGTCATGGTTGCCGATATCGCCTACCTGCAGCAGACCCAGCAGCAGATCAGCCAGCTGGAAACCCTTCTCGAACGCCAGCGTCAGGCGTACCGCGCCAACCCGATGCCCGACGCCGGCCAGCGCATCCAGTGGCTGAAAAGCCTCGCCAACCTGCTGGTGACCGAGCAGAAGGCGATCATCGATGCGATCAACAGCGACTTCAGCAATCGCTCCGCCGACGAGACCCTGCTCGCCGAAGTGATGCCCAGTCTGCACGGCGTGCACTACGCGGCCAAGCGCGTGAAGAAGTGGATGAAACCCTCCCGACGCAGCGTGGGCATGCAGTTCATGCCGGCTTCGGCCAAGGTCATCTACCAGCCGCTGGGCGTGGTCGGCGTGATCGTGCCGTGGAACTACCCGCTGTTCCTCGCCATCGGCCCGCTGACCGGGGCGCTGGCCGCCGGCAACCGGGTGATGATCAAGATGAGCGAGTCCACCCCCGAATCCGCCCGCGTGCTGAAGCAACTGCTGGGCAAGGTATTCCCCGAAGACCTGGTCGCCGTGGTGCAGGGTGAGGTCGACGTCGGCGTGGCCTTCTCCAAGCTGCCCTTCGACCACCTGCTGTTCACCGGCGCCACCAGTGTCGGCAAGCATGTGATGCGCGCCGCTGCCGAGAACCTCACCCCGGTCACCCTGGAGCTGGGCGGCAAGTCGCCGGCCATCGTGTCCTCCAGCGTGCCGATGAAGGATGCCGCCGAGCGCATCGCCTTCGGCAAGTCGCTCAATGCCGGGCAGACCTGCGTGGCGCCGGACTACGTGCTGGTGCCGCAGAACCGTGTCGACGAGTTCGTCGAGAGCTACCGCCAGGTGGTCCAGGGCTTCTTCCCGAAACTGGAGAACAACCCCGACTACACCGCGATCATCAACGAGCGCCAGCTCGCGCGCCTGAACGGCTACCTCGCCGATGCCCAGGCCCGTGGCGCCACGGTCGTGCCACTGTTCCCGCAGGCCCAGGGCCGCCGCCTGCCGCAAGCGCTGGTACTGAACACCACCGACGAGATGAAGATCATGCAGGAAGAGATCTTCGGCCCGCTGCTGCCGGTGATCCCCTACCAGAACCTCGACCAGGCGCTCAGCTATATCAACGAGCGCGACCGCCCGCTGGCACTGTACTTCTTCGGCTACGACAAGCGCGAGCAGGACCATGTACTGGCCCAGACCCATTCCGGCGGCGTGTGCCTGAACGACACCCTGCTGCACGTCGCCCAGGACGACATGCCCTTCGGTGGCGTCGGCCCGTCCGGCATGGGCCACTACCACGGCCACGAAGGTTTCCTGACCTTCTCCAAGGCCAAGGGCGTGTTCAGCAAGCCTCGCTTCAACGCTGCGCGAGTGATCTATCCGCCCTACGGCAAGTCGCTGCAGAAGCTGGTCTACAAGCTGTTCATCCGCTGACCGGCGACCTATCAACCCCAGGTGCCCTTTAACCAGGTGAAACAATAAGAATGACAGACACCTCCCTCACCGCGCCGGGCCTCTCCCGGCGCGGCGTGCTCAAGATCGGCCTGCTGGGCGGCGCCTTCCTCGCCACGGCGGGCGTCACTGCCAGCCTCAGCGGCTGTTCCGCCAGCACCCCGGCCAGTGGCTTTGCCGTGCTGCGCGACTCCGACCTGCCTTTCCTGCGTGCGCTCATTCCGGTGATGCTGGCCGGCGCCGTGCCCGCCGAACGCATGGCCGAGGCAGTGAAAGGCACGATCCAGAGCCTGGACAACAGCCTCAACCACCTTTCCCCGGAAATGCTCAAGCTCACCGTGCAGCTGTTCGACGTGCTCGCACTGCCGATCACCCGCGGGCCGCTCACCGGCATCTGGGGCAGCTGGGACAACGCCAGCGCGCAGGACGTACAGAACTTCCTGAATCGCTGGCAGAACAGCTTCATCTCCCTGCTCAAGATGGGCCACAGCTCGCTGCTGCAACTGGTGATGATGGCCTGGTACAGCCGCCCGGAATCCTGGGGCCACTGCGGCTACCCCGGCCCGCCGAAAATCTGATACCGCCAGAACAACAAGAATTCGCCTGAGAGATTCCCGATGCCCGTACCCGATCTGTTCGCCGAGGGCCTGGCCCGTGGCTGGAAAGTCCACGATGGCTCACGCCTGGACAAGGACCTGACCCTGGAGGCCGATGTCGTCATCGTCGGCACCGGCGCCGGTGGCGGCACCACCGCCGAAGCCCTCAGCGCTGCCGGCTACAAGGTGCTGCTGGTGGAAGAAGGCCCGCTCAAGACCAGCACCGACTTCAAGATGCAGGAGTCCGATGCCTACCCAAGCCTTTACCAGGAAGGCATCGGCCGCATGAGCAAGGATGGCGCCATCACCATCCTCCAGGGCCGCGCCGTGGGCGGCACCACCCTGGTCAACTGGACCTCCAGCTTCCGCACCCCCGAACCGACCCTGGAACACTGGGCCAAGGAACACGGCGTGAAGGGCCACAGCGTCGCCGAGATGGCGCCCTGGTTCGCCAAGATGGAAGAGCGCCTGGGCGTCGCACCCTGGATCATGCCGCCCAATGCCAACAACGATGTGATCCGCAACGGCTGCGAGAAACTCGGCCTGCACTGGAAGGTCATTCCGCGCAACGTCCGTGGCTGCTGGAACCTCGGCTACTGTGGGATGGGCTGCCCGACCAACGCCAAGCAATCGATGCTGGTGACCACCATCCCGGCGACCCTGGAAAAGGGTGGCGAGCTGTTGTTCCTGGCCCGCGCCGACCGCCTGCTGCATGACGGCAGCAAGGTCAGCGGCCTGGAGTGCTCGGCCATGGACGAACGCTGCGTCGCTCCCACCGGCCGCAAGATCACCATCAAGGCCCGCCACTACGTGCTCTCCGGCGGCGGCATCAACACCCCGGCGATCCTCCTGCGCTCCAAGGCGCCGGACCCGAACGGCCGCGTCGGCCAGCGAACCTTCCTGCACGTGGTGAACTTCAGCGCGGCCACCTTCGACGAAGTGATCAACCCCTTCTACGGCGCGCCGCAGTCGATCTATTCCGACCACTTCCAGTGGGACGACGGCGCCACCGGGCGCATGTCCTACAAGCTCGAGGTGCCGCCGCTGCAACCGGCGCTCAGTGCCACCCTGCTGGGCCGCTTCGGCGAGGACAACGCACTGCGCATGGAGCAGCTGCCGCACACCAACGTGATCCTGGCGCTGATGCGCGATGGCTTCCATCCGGACAGCGCGTCGGGTTCGGTCAGCCTGCGCGGCGACGACACCCCGGTGCTCGACTACCAGATGACCGACTACACCTGGGACGGCATCCGCCGCGCCTTCCACACCATGGCCGACATCCAGTTCGCTGCCGGCGCCAAGGCCGTGCTGCCGCTGCATGCCGACGCCGGCTACGTGAAAAGCGTCAAGGAGGCACACGAACTCATCGATGGCCTGAGCCTGGAGCTTTACCGTACCCGCCTGGGCAGCGCCCACGTGATGGGCGGCTGCGCCATGGGCGAAGACGCGAAGCAGTCGGTGTGTGACAGCCTCGGCCGTCACCACCAGCTGGAAAACCTGTCGATCCACGACGGCTCGCTGTTCCCCACCAGCATCGGCGCCAACCCGCAGCTCTCGGTCTACGGCCTCACTGCGCAACTGGCTGATGCCCTGGCCAAGCGCCTGGGCAAGGCCTGAAGCGATTCCCCGACCATCCGCGCGCGAGGGTTCTTCGTAGGAGCGAGCTTGCTCGCGAACATTCTCCGCTGCGGGACTGGTTCGCGAGCAAGCTCGCTCCTACAAGGGTTCCCGCGAGAAATTCAGCGCACAGGCTCTGGCACGGGACCTGCGCGTGACTCATTGGTCTCTCGCCGGCTATCTCAGGTAGTCCGTTCACAGAAGCACTACCAAGGTCGCTTGGCCCCACGGACATGCTGCGTTACCATCCGCCCGCTATTGCACCAGCCTGCCAACAAGAGCCGACCAGGACGCCGCGATGAATCGAGTGTTGTACCCGGGTACCTTCGACCCCATCACCAAAGGCCATGCCGATCTGGTCGAACGCGCCTCGCGACTGTTCGACCAGGTGATCATTGCCGTCGCCGCCAGCCCCAAGAAGAATCCCCTGTTCCCGCTGGAACAGCGTGTAGAGCTGGCCCGCCAGGTCACCTCGCACCTGCCCAACGTGGAAGTCGTCGGTTTCTCGACGCTGCTCGCCCATTTCGCCAAGGAACAGAACGCCAACATCCTGCTGCGCGGCCTGCGCGCGGTGTCGGACTTCGAATACGAGTTCCAGCTGGCCAACATGAACCGCCAGCTCGCACCTGATCTGGAAAGCATGTTCCTCACGCCGTCGGAGAAGTACTCCTTCATCTCCTCGACCCTGGTGCGCGAGATCGCGGCGCTGGGCGGCGACATCACCAAGTTCGTGCATCCCGCGGTGGCCAGCGCCCTGGCCGAGCGCTTCAAGCGCTGATCCACATGCCGCCAAGGATGGCGGTTTCCGTCAGCTGACTCCCTGACTGCGTGCACTACGCGCGCCGATACGGCACAATTTCACCATTGTGCTAATGATCGCCATGGCTGCCGTCATGGTTGGAGTTGTTCGATGTCCCTGAAAATCACTGACGATTGCATCAACTGCGACGTCTGCGAACCCGAGTGCCCCAATGCCGCGATCTCTCAGGGCGAGGAGATCTACGTCATCGACCCGAACCTGTGCACCGAGTGCGTCGGTCACTATGACGAACCGCAGTGCCAGCAGGTCTGCCCCGTCGACTGCATCCCCCTCGACGAAGCTCACGTCGAAAGCAAGGATGAGCTGATGGAGAAGTACAAGAAGCTCACCGGCAAAGCCTGACTTCGCGCGTTTCGACACTTTTTCATTGAGATCTCACAAACCTGCGGCGCTGTGGATTGTCTATCCTCCACCTTCGCCCCGTTTGGTTTTCCAGCCGGCAACGCCGGCGGTTCGTGAGATGCCATGTCCCTGTTGAACTCCCGCACCCGCGCCTCCCTGCTCGGCTTCTGCAGCCTCCTGCTGCTCAGCTCCGCCCTGCATGCCGCGGAACATCCGGCCCAGGCCAGCGTCGCCAGCGCGCACCCATCGGCTACCGTGGCCGGCCTGGAAACCCTCGCCGACGGCGGTAACGCCTTTGACGCCGCCGTCGCCATTGCTGCCGCGCTGGCGGTGGTCGAGCCTTACGGCTCCGGACTGGGCGGCGGCGGTTTCTTCCTGCTGCGCAAGGCCGGCAGTCCGCCGACCTACCACTTCATCG
Organism: Pseudomonas nicosulfuronedens; assembly: GCF_005877905.1. GTDB lineage: Bacteria > Pseudomonadota > Gammaproteobacteria > Pseudomonadales > Pseudomonadaceae > Pseudomonas > Pseudomonas nicosulfuronedens. Next base: position 42,594 of record NZ_SWDV01000001.1, read on the forward strand.
ACGCCCGCGAGCGCGCCCCGTTGGCCGCCCACGCACGGATGTACGAGCGCAACGGCAAGGTCGATCCGCAGCTGTCGCTCAACGGCCCGCTGGCCGCCGGTATCCCCGGCCTGCCTGCCGCCCTGGCGGACATCACCAGCCGCTACGGCCGCAAGACCCTGGCAAACAACCTCGTACCGGCGATCCGCCTGGCCACCGACGGCGTGTCCATCGACCGCATCTACATCGACCGGGCGTCCTGGCGTCTGGATGCCATGCGTGACGACCGCGAGACCGCGCGCATCTTCCTCGACCAGGGCAACCTGCCCGAGGAATACAGCCTGATGCGCCAGCCGCAGCTGGCCAACACCCTGGAAAAACTGGCGCGCTACGGCCGCATCGGCTTCTACGAAGGCGAGACCGCACAGAAACTGGTCGAGGGCGTTCGCGCCGCCGGCGGCGTCTGGAGCCTGGAGGACCTCGCCAGCTACCGCACCGTTGAGCGCCAGGCACTGCGCTACCCGCTGTCCGACGGCCGTGAACTGATCAGCGCCCCACCACCCTCGGCTGGCGGCGTCGCCCTGGCGCAAAGCCTGGGCATGCTTCAGCAATTGCCGTGGCAGAAGGCCGAGCCGGTGCAGCGTGCGCATTACGTGGTGGAAGTCCTGCGCCGTGCCTACCGCGACCGCGGCCTGCTGGGCGACCCGGACCGCGTCGCCAATCCGGTCAACCAGTTGCTCGCACCGGACTACCTGAAACGCCTGGCCGCCGGTATCGACCCGCAGCGCGCCACGCCCAGCTCCAGCCTGCCGCCGGCACCAGCCTGGCGCGAAGGTGACCACACCACCCACTTCGTGGTGATGGACGCCGATGGCAACGCCGTGGCTGCCACCCTCTCGGTCAACCTGCCCTTCGGCGCGGCCTTCACCGTGCCCGGCACCGGCGTGCTGCTCAACGACGAGATGGACGACTTCGCCACCGACGTCAGCGGCGCCAACGCCTACCAGTTGGCCGGCAGCCAGGCCAACGCCGTGGCCGCCGGCAAGCGTCCGCTGTCGAGCATGAGCCCGAGCTTCATCGAAAGCCCCACGGAACTGGCCGCCTTCGGCACCCCCGGCGGCAGCCGGATTCCCAGCATGGTGCTGCTGGCGATGCTGGATTACCTGGACGGCAAGCCGGTGCAGCGCTGGGTGTCCTCGCCGCGCTACCACCACCAGTTCCTGCCCGATGTGATCGAGCACGAGCCACGCGCCTTCACCGCTGCCGAAATGGCTGACCTGCAGCGCCGTGGCTACACGCTCAAGGACGTGGGGCGCGCCTATGGCAACCAGCAGGTGCTGCTGTGGAACAAGAAGTCCGGCGAAGTGCAATCCGCCAGCGACCCGCGCGGTATCGGCCTGGCGACCGAGCTGGCAGCGCCGCTGCGCTGATCAGGGAAGGATGAGGCCAGGCGTCTCATCCTCGCCGGGCTCGAACAAGCCGTGCTCGGTGCCCAGCTGCAGGACATTGCGCAGGCTCTGGATGATGCGGCTGACATAACCCAGGTCGTTCATCAGCGAACTCATCTGCAGACCGTCCAGCTCGTGGCGGCGCACGGCGGCGAACAGCCGCTGACGGAAAGCACCGTCGAACTCGGCGGCGCTTTCATCAAGCAGTTGCAGACGTGCCTGCAGGGCCTCCTCCGGCAGTTCACCGCCGATCAGCGAGCCCACTGCGCGCACTTCCCGCAACATGGCGATCAGGTGATGGCGCAGCTCGACATAGGTGTCACGCAGCGCAGAGGGATCGCCTTGCAGGGCCTGGCCGAGGTTCTTCTGCAGGTGCTTGGCATCCTTCACCGCATCCACCAGTTGCAGCGCCACCACCTGGCAGGACAACCAGAAGCGCTGGTGTTCCTCATCCAGTGGCACCTCCAGGCGCCCCATGAAACTCAGCAGATCGCCATAGACGCCCTTGATGTGGCGCTGGTAGAGCACCTCCGCGCTCAGCGCATGGCGGTCTGGAGCGGCACGCAGTTCGGCTTCGTCCACACGGGGCTGGGTGAGCATGTCCACCGGCAGATAGAGGGCATGGCAGATCACCTCGATGCTCAACCGCCCCAGGTGACGCAGCTCCTGGAGTACCGCGCTGGCAGCGGCATCGGCCGAATCCAGCGCGCGCTCGTTGAGGTAACGTGCGTGGGTACGCTCGATGGTCGGCATGGCGGGCGCCATGTCGGTGATCAGCACCGCGGGCTCTTCGACTTCCGGCAGCCAGCGCACCAGCGCATTGGCCAGCGCACCCTGGATCGGCCAGAACAGCGCAACGCCCATGCCATTGAACAGGGTGTGGAACAGCGCCAGCTGGATCATCGGGTTGTCCGCCAGCCCCAGCGGCGTGACCAACCAGTGCACCAGCCAGGTCAGTGGCGACAACAGCAGGAAGGCCAGCACCCCGGTGACCACGTTGAACAGCACGTGCGCCAGCGCCAGGCGTTGCCCGCTGCGATTACCGCCCAGGGAACCGACGAAGGCCGTGGTCACACTGCTGCCCACGTTGGAACCGATGGCAATGGCCAGGCTCTGGCCCAGCTCCAGCTGCCCGCCCGCCAGCGCGGCGAGGGTCAGCATCAGCGTGGCGTGGCTCGACTGCAGGACCACCGTGACCAGCAGGCCGAACGTCACGAACAGCAGCGCGCCGAGCAGGCCTTCCGAGCGCAGCTCGCTCATGTCCATGGCATCGCCGAAGCTGCCGAAACCTTCCTTGATCTGGTCAATGCCCAGGAAGATGAAGGCGATGCCCAGCAGAATGCGCCCGGCGGCCTTGCTCTTGGCGCCGTTGAAACCCAGCAGGATGCCGAACACCAGCAATGGCAGCGCCAGCGGACTCAGGCTGAGGTTCTGCCCGGCCAGCGCCAGCAGCCAGATGCCGCTGGTGGCGCCGAGGTTGGCGCCGAAGAGGATCGCGATGCCACCGGCCAACTGGATCAGCCCGGTGCTGATGAAGGCGATGGTGAGCAGGGAAACCAGGGTCGAGGATTGCAGCAGGAAGGTGCCGAAGAGACCGAACAGCAGGCTCTTGCCGCGAGTCGCGGTACTCTTCTCCAGCCAGCGCTCGAGCTGGCTGCCGGCCAGGTCGCGCAGGCCTTCTTCCAGGCACTGCATGCCGAACAGGAACAGCGCCAGGCCCGCCCCCAACTGCAGCAGACCGGCGCTGGACCAGAAGGTGTAGCCCAGGATGACCGCGACCAGCAGCAGAAGCAGCGGGCGCAAGTGCTTCTTCAGGCCGCTCAGGTTCATGGGCTACCTACGGGACTTGCCCGGCAAGCCGGGCTGGCGAGGCGGCCGCGCCGCCCCGGAACAGGACGACGGATCAGTCCTTCTTGTAGCCGCTGGTAGTGCAGCCCAGGCAGCGCACAAAGGCAGCCTTGCCCGGATCGACGACCAGCGCCTGTCCCGCTTCCTTGACGTTGCCACCAGCCGCGCTGAACGGCAGGGTCACCACGAAGGCAGCGGTACCCACCACAGTGGCAGCGATCAACAATGGGCGAGCGATCAGCAGGTCGCCCATCATCGAGTAGAACGGCGGGGCCGAGACGACATAGGTCGGATCGCCGCTGACGTTGCTCACTTCTTCCTGAGCAACGGCCGGCAACACCGAGAATGCACAGACCAGGGCCATTGCAGTGGCGGCGGTGCGGAACACGTTCATGGAGGGAAGTCCTTTTTTGTGTAGTTGGGCAGGCAGACTGCCATAACTATAACAGCGCTCCATGACTTGTCGCGTGACAGCCTTCAATCGCCGAAGAATGCGTATTCGGGCTTTTTCGGCACGAAAGGTCGATAGAAAGCCAGCATGCGACGCAAGTCGGCCGACTCGTCGCCGGTTGGCCAGAACGGCTCGCCAATGACGATGCGCCGTCCGGGGTAATCCAGCGCCGCGAGCACGATGGGTACGCCCGCGCCACGGGCGATGTGGTAGAAGCCCATTTTCCAGCGCTCGACCTTCTTGCGCGTGCCCTCCGGGGAGAGGATCAGCATCATCTCGTGGTTGTCGCGGAAGGCCTGGATCGCCTGATCCACGGTGTTGAGCTTGAGATGGCGCTGGATCGGAATGCCACCCCAGCGGCGCATCAGGCCGCCGAAGGGCGCGCGAAAAATGGTGTGCTTGCCGAACCAGCGGGCATTCAGACGCAACACGAACTTGACCGCGAGAAACAGGATGAAGTCCCAGTTGGACGTATGGTGTGCGCCAATCACCACGAACTTGTCGAGCGCAGGCAGTGTGCCGTCGATGCGCCAGCCGGACGCACGCAGCATGGTATGGCCGAGAGCCTCGGCGAAGGGATTGCGGGGCAGATAATTGCCGGACATGGATCACCTGAAGGCCCCTCTTCGGGGGCCCTTGTTGTTATGGCAGAGGGGTGGATCGGGCAGATCAGGGCGGCAGCTTAACGGCCGCCCAGGGTCTCAGCGTTGGCAGCGCGAACAGTAGACACTGGCGCGCTGGCCGAGGCGCACTTCGCGCAGGGTCGAACCACAGACCTTGCACGGCTCGCCGCCGCGCCCGTAGGCGAAGAGTTCCTGCTGGAAGTAACCGGGTTGGCCGTCGCCACCGACGAAATCGCGCAGCGTGGTGCCGCCGCGTTCGATGGCAATGGCAAGGATGCGCTTGATCTCCTGGGCAAGCTTCACATAACGCGCCCGCGAGATGGTTCCGGCCTCGCGGCGCGGGTCGATGCCCGCAGCGAACAGCGCCTCGGTGGCGTAGATGTTGCCCACGCCGACTACCACGGCGTTGTCCATGATGAAGGGCTTCACCGCCATGCTGCGGTTGCGCGACAGCTGGAACAGGCGCTCACCTTCGAAAGCATCGGTCAGCGGCTCCGGGCCGAGATGACGCAGCAGCTCGTGTTCCAGCGGCGTCAGGCTCCAGAGCAGCGCGCCGAAGCGGCGCGGGTCGGTGTAGCGCAGCGCCATGCCCGATTCAAGCTCGATATCCACATGCTCGTGGCGCGCCGCCGGCGTGCCGCATTCCACCAGTCGCAAGCTGCCGGACATGCCCAGGTGGCTGATCAGCGTCCCCACCTCGGCATTGAGCAGCAGGTACTTGGCGCGCCGCTCCACCTGCACGATGCGTTGCCCGGACAGGCGAACGTCCAGGTCCTCGGGGATCGGCCAGCGCAACCGGCGCTCGCGCACGATCACTCGGCTGACGCGCTGGCCCTCGAGGTGAGGCGCAATGCCTCGGCGGGTGGTTTCGACTTCAGGTAATTCGGGCATGGATCACGACTGCATGGGAGCTTTTCTGTAGGAGCGAGCTTGCTCGCGAACGCGACCACCGGCAACCCCGAAGTCAAGCGGGTTCGCGAGCCAGCTCGCTCCTACAATCTGTGAGATCAGTCCAGCGCGCGAGCCAGCTGGATCAGGTCTGCGCGCCAAGGCGCCGCCTTGGGCAGCGCCAGGAAGGACTCGTTGAGGAGGCTCTCCCGCGCGTCATAGGTGAAGGGCTCGCCGCGTACGTCCAGTACTTCGCCGCCTGCGCCTTCCAGCACACCCTGGGCCGCTGCGGTGTCCCACTGACTGGTCGGCGCCAGGCGCGGGTAGCAATCCGCCGAGCCTTCGGCCAGCAGGCAGAACTTCAGCGAACTGCCGATGCTGGCCAGGTTCAGGTCACCGAAGCGCTGCGCCAGGCCGGCCAGCAGGCTTTCCTGCTGCGGGCTGGAGTGGCGCTTGCTGGCCACCACGGTGAAGACGTCTTCCGGGCTGGTGCGCACTTCAATGGCTTCGGGCTCGCCATCACGCTCCTCGCGCCAGGCGCCCAGACCGGTGCCGCCGTAGTAGCAGCGGCCACTGGCGGGGATGCCGACCACACCGAAGACCACGCGACCATGCTCGATAAGCGCGACGTTGACAGTAAATTCGTCACTGCCGGAGATGAACTCCTTGGTGCCGTCCAACGGGTCTACCAGCCACCAGCGGGTCCACTGGGCGCGCTGCTCCAGCGGAATGTCGCAATCCTCCTCGGACAGCACCGGCACATCCGGCGCCAGCGCGCGCAGGCCGTCGGCCAGCAGGCGGTGCGCTGCCAGGTCGGCGGCGGTCACCGGCGATTCGTCGGCCTTGCTCTGGACATCCAGGTCGCCCTGCCAGAACGGCAGGATCACATCGCCCGCCTTGTGCACCAGGTCGATCACGGCGGGCAGGAAAGCATTCATCACGGCTGGAATTCCCCTCGTTGAGTCAGCAGGTCGCGCACCAGGTAGAGCGCGGCCAGGGCCCGTCCTTCACTGAACTGGGCATTCTGCGCAAGGCTGGAGAGCTCGCGCAGGTTGATCTTGTCCACGCCCATCGGCTCGGGTTCGTCACCGGGCAGCGACTCTTCGTAGAGGTCGCGTGCCAGCACCACCTGGATGCGCTGGCTCATGTAGCCGGGAGACAGCGACAGCTCGGTGATGTACTCGAGCTGGCGGGCGCCATAGCCGGCCTCTTCCTTCAGCTCGCGGTTGGCGGCGTCGAGGATGTCCTCGCCCGGCTCCACCAGGCCCTTGGGCAGCGACAGCTGGTACTCGTCGACCCCGGCGCAATATTCCTCGACCAGCACGGCATGTTCGGCATCGAGCATGGCGATAACCATTACCGCGCCGTAACCCTGCCCCTTGCCCACCAGGCGTTCGTAGGTACGCTCGACGCCATTGGAGAACTGCAGCTGCAGCTCCTCGACGGCGAAGAGCCGACTTCTGGCAACGATCTCTCGGGCGAGGACCGCGGGTTTCTGACGCATGGGGCAACTCCTGGGGGTGGCCGGGTCGGCTATGATAACCCGCCTTTTCCGATTCTCCGTGTCAGATATCGCGCCGATTCCGTCCACCGGCGGCACAATTGCGACACCCTTTTGCGAAAGCCCAGCATGCCACGCCTGCCCTGGAACCAGATCGATACCGTCCTGCTCGACATGGACGGCACCCTGCTCGATCTGCATTTCGACAACCACTTCTGGCTCGAACACCTGCCCCAACGCTACGCCGAGCACCATGGCATCAGCCGCACCCAGGCCGACGCCGAGCTACTGCCGTTGTTCCGCGACAACGCCGGCCAGCTCAACTGGTATTGCCTGGACTTCTGGAGTCGCGAGCTGAAGCTGTCGATCATGGACCTCAAGCGCGAGGTCGCCGACCTCATCGCCCTGCGTCCGGACGCCGACCTGTTCCTCGCGGAACTGCGCCGACACGGCAAGCGCACGGTGCTGATCACCAACGCCCACCGCGATTCGCTGTCGCTGAAGATGCAGCGGGTGGAGCTGTCGCCCTGGTTCGACCGGCTGATCAGCTCCCATGACTACGGCTTCCCCAAGGAAGACCAGCAGTTCTGGCAGGCGCTGCACTCCGACGTCGGCTTCGACCCGGCGCGCAGCCTGTTCATCGACGACAGCCTGCCGATCCTGCGTGCCGCCCGGACCTTTGGCGTCGCTCAGCTGCTGGCCGTGCGCCAGCCGGACAGCCGTCAGGGGCCGAAGGACACCGAGGAATTCGCCGCCCAGGAAGACTATCGGGCATTGATCGAGGGGCTCTAGAAAGAAAGAGCCCGGCGCTGGGCCGGGCTCGTGGACTTCATTCCGGAATCCGCAGCACCTGGCCGGGATAGATCTTGTCCGGATGGCTGAGCATCGGCTTGTTCGCCTCGAAAATCTTGTTGTAGAGATTGGCGTTGCCGTACTCCGCCTTGGCGATGGCGCTGAGCGTGTCGCCTTTCTTCACCGTGACGAAACGCGCCTCCGCAGCTGGCGTGGCAACGGTGATGTGATCTTCGACACCCGATACGCCGGCGACGTTGCCCAACGCGAGCAGGATTTTCTCCTTCTCCTCCTGGCTGGCCACTTCACCGGTGGCAATCACCTTGTCGCCCTCGACGCTGACCTGGATGTTCGGGTTACCCAGGCCCACCTTGGCGATGTGGTCCTTGAGCGATTCGGCGGCCTGCGCCTCCTGGCCCACAATGCTTTCCCACAGTTTCTCGCCGGCTTCCTTCACAAACGCAAAAATGCCCATTTCCAACCTCCCTACGGTTACAGTGACAGGCGGCCGGCATTGGGCAGACCGCGCGCCCCTGGAGTCTAGACGGCGACTTCCGCATCGCCTGACGGAAAAGTCCTAATCCCGCCACGACCCGACAGAACGCCCCGGAGCCTTCCCGCCGATGGATATCAAGCAGCTGAAATTCCTCTGCGCTTTGGACGAGACGCGGCACTTCGGTCAGGCGGCGGCGCGCTGCCATGTCACCCAGCCAACCCTGTCCATGCGCCTGCGCAGTCTGGAGGAAGAACTGGGCCTGGAACTGGTGCGCCGAGGGCAGCGCTTCGAAGGTTTTACCGAAGCCGGCGAGCGTGTGCTGGCCTGGGCGCGCAGCCTGCTGGCGGCCCATGACGGACTCTACGCCGAAGCGGCCGCCTGCCGGGGGCAACTGGTCGGCACCCTGCGCCTGGGCCTGGTGCCGCTGGCGGGGTTCGACCCCATGCAACTGATCGAGCTGTTTGCCCAGCGCCACCCGGAACTGCGCTTCCAGTTGTTCGCCCTGAGCTCGGAGAAAATCCTCGAAGGTCTTGGCCGCAACCAGCTGGACCTTGGCCTGTCGTACCTTGACCGCCTCGACCGTGAGCACTTCGAAAGCCTCGAACTGGCCGCCACGCGCATGGGCCTGCTGCACGACCGCCGCCATTTCCAGATCGACCGTCCGACCCTGAGCTGGGACGCCTTGGCGGAGCTGCCGCTGGGCCTGCTTTCGGCCGGCATGCACTTTCGCCAGTCCATCGACCATGGCTTCCGCAGTCGAGGCCTGACACCCCAGGCGCGCCTGGAGACCGATGCCGTGCACCAACTGGTGCAGGCCGTGGAGCGCGGCCTGTGCTGCGCGATCATGCCCCTGGGCAGCGGGCTGGACACCCAGGGCGAGCACTTCGTCCTCACCCCGATAGAGGACGCACGCACGCTGTCGCCGCTGGGCCTGATCCTGCGCCGCAGCGAACCGCGCTCGGCGCTGGCCGAGGCCTGCTTCCGCGAAGCGACGGCTCTGCTGGGCAGCGATCCTGTCGGCCGATAAACCGCATCTATCACAACATCGACAGCAGCCATTAGACGCTGCCCCGGCATCGGCATAGGCTGATTGCATTACTAGAACCACAGGGCTCAGCCCATGCCTTGCCAGATCCCCCGCCCGGCCTCCGCCGAGGTCCGGGAAACCGTCGCGTGCTCAGACGGTTATGCCTACGCCGAACTCACCCCCGACGGCGACACCGGTCGTGCCGCGCTGGCCGACGAGATCGCCCTGGCCATTGCCTACAACGGGCTCAGCCAGGCGGTGATGATGGTTTCGCCCGGCGACCTGGAAGACTTCGTCCACGGTTTCAGCCTCGGCGCCGGCCTCATCGAGTCCATCGACGATATCTATGACGTTCGCCTGACAGTCCACGGCGACGCCATCGCCGCCGAGGTGCAGGTCAGCAATCGTGCCTTCTGGGCGCTCAAGGACCAGCGCCGGCAACTGGCCGGCAGTACCGGCTGCGGCCTGTGCGGCGTCGAGGCGCTGGATCAGGCGCTGCCCGACCTGCCGATGCTGCCGTCAGCGCAGTTGCCGCCCGCCGCGCACCTCGAACACCTGCGTGAACGGGTCAACGCCGTCCAGGAGATCGGCCGCCGCAGCGGCGCCCTGCACGCCGCCCTGTTCGTCGATGGCGCTGGCGAGATTCGCCTGTGCCGCGAGGATATCGGCCGCCATAACGCCCTCGACAAGCTGATCGGCGCGCTCAAGCGCCAGCGCCTGGACCTGGCCGGCGGTTTCGCCGTGGTCACCAGCCGCTGCAGCCTGGAACTGATCCACAAGGCCGTACGCGCCGGGCTGCCAACCCTGGTCAGCCTCTCCGCACCGACCGCACTCACCGTGCAGTGGGCCCGCGAGCACAACCTGAACCTGATCCACCTGCCGCACCGCAGCGCGCCGCGCATCTACAGCCCGGCCCCGCCAGCCGCCTGAACGCCCGCATTCGAAGATAAAGAGACCCCATGAGCCTGCAGCAAGAGAATCCCCGCTACCAACCCTACAAGGGCGCAGCCGCCGGTTGGGGCGCGCTGATCAGCGTCACGCGCTTCTGGCTGGACAGCAAACAGCCGTTCAAGAACCTGCGCGCCCTGCTCAAGACCAACCAGAACGGCGGCTTCGACTGCCCCGGTTGCGCCTGGGGCGATTCTCCGGAAGACGGCCGGGTGAAGTTCTGCGAGAACGGCGCCAAGGCAGTGAATTGGGAAGCCACCAAGCGTCGCGTCGACCCTGCCTTCTTCGCCCGTCACAGCGTCAGCTCGCTGCGCGAGCAGAGCGACTACTGGCTCGAGTACCAGGGCCGCCTGACCGAGCCGATGCGCTACGACCCGGCCACTGACCGCTACCAGCCGGTCACCTGGGACGATGCCTTCGCCCTGATCGCCCGGCACCTTAACGCCCTGGAAAATCCGCACCAGGCCGAGTTCTATACCTCGGGCCGGGCCAGCAACGAAGCGGCGTTTCTCTACCAGCTGTTTGTCCGCGCCTTTGGCACCAACAACTTCCCCGACTGCTCGAACATGTGCCACGAAGCCAGCGGCGTCGCCCTGGGCCAGAGCGTCGGGGTCGGCAAGGGCAGCGTGACCTTCGACGACTTCGAGCATGCCGACGCCATCTTCGTCTTCGGCCAGAACCCCGGCACCAACCATCCGCGCATGCTTGAACCACTGCGCGAGGCGGTGAAGCGCGGCGCCCAGGTGGTTGCCTTCAACCCGCTGAAGGAGCGTGGTCTGGAGCGTTTCCAGCACCCGCAGCACGCACTGGAAATGCTCACCAACGGCTCCGAGCCGCTCAACACCGCATTCTTCCGTCCCGCACTGGGCGGTGACATGGCCGCCATACGCGGCATGGCCAAGTTCCTCCTGCAATGGGAACGCGAAGCCCAGGCCAAGGGCGAGCCGGCGGTGTTCGATCATGCCTTCATCGCCGAGCACACCCAGGGCGTCAACGCTTACCTGTCCGCCGTGGACGACACCCGCTGGGACCACATCGTCCAGCAGTCGGGCCTCAGCCTTGAGGAGATCGAGCAGGCCGCGCTCATGTACCGCCGCGCCGAACGGGTGATCGTCTGCTGGGCCATGGGCATCACCCAGCACCATCACTCGGTGCCGACCATCCAGGAACTGGTCAGCCTGCAACTGCTGCGCGGCAACGTCGGCCGCCCCGGCGCCGGCCTGTGCCCGGTGCGCGGCCACAGCAACGTGCAGGGCGACCGCACCATGGGCATCAACGACCGCCCCCCGGTCGCGCTGCTGGATGCCATCGAGCGCCGCTTCCAGTTCAAGGTGCCGCGCGAGAACGGGCACAACACCGTCGAGGCAATCAACGCCATGCTCGATGGCAAGTCCCGGGTGTTCATCGGCCTGGGCGGCAACTTTGCCCAAGCGACCCCGGACAGTCCGCGAACCCACAGTGCCCTGCAAAGCTGCGCGCTGACCGTGCAGATCAGCACCAAGCTCAACCGCAGCCACCTTACCGTAGGCGGCGACGCGCTGATCCTGCCGTGCCTGGGCCGCACCGACATCGACCGCCAGGCCGAAGGCCCGCAGGCGGTGACCGTGGAAGACTCCTTCAGCATGATCCACGCGTCCTTCGGCCAGCTGGAGCCGTCGTCGAAGCAGATGCGCTCCGAGCCCGCCATCATTGCCGGCATCGCCAAGGCCACCCTGGGCAACCACCCGGTGGACTGGGACGCGATGATCGCCAACTACGACCGCATCCGCGACCTGATCGCCGACACCATTCCCGGCTTCACCGACTTCAACCGTCGCGTGGCCAATCCGGGCGGTTTCCACCTGGGCAACTCCGCCGGTTCGCGGCGCTGGAACACGGCCAGCGGCAAGGCCAACTTCCACCACCATCCGCTGCCGGCGGACCTGGTCCACGCGAAGATCCGCGAGACCGGCCAGGAGCCGCACCTGATCCTGCAGACGCTGCGCTCCCACGACCAGTACAACACCACCATCTATGGCCTGGATGACCGCTACCGGGGCGTGCGCGGCCATCGTGAAGTGGTGTTCGCCAACGAGGCCGACATCCGCCGCCTGGGCTTCGAGCCCGGCGAGAAGGTGGACATGGTGTCGCTCTGGTCCGATGGCGTGGACCGTCGTGTCAGCGGGTTCACCCTGCTGGCCTACGACATTCCGGCTGGCCAGGCCGCCGCCTACTACCCGGAGACCAACCCGCTGGTGCCGCTGGACAGCCACGGCGTGGGCAGCCACACGCCAACCTCGAAGTTCGTTGCTATCCGCTTCGAGAAGGCGCGGCCGAGTCTGCGGATCGTCTGACCTGAGGCATTGATGCTCCTTGTAGGAGCGCCCCATGGGCGCGATCGCGGGCATGGCCCGCTCCTGCAGGAGAACTCTGCGCCTGCAGGCAACGACCGTCCTACGGAAAATCCCGCTTGATTTGCGTCATGTCAGAAGAGGATGAAAGGTAAACTCGGAAGGGCCAGGGCACTTTTCGTGAAAAGCCATCATTTCAATGGCATTTTGTGAGAAATTCACGTGAAAAATGGAACCCTGGAATAACACTCAGACCGCCCAAAATCGAAAAAGTTCTGACCATAAATCAAATACTTGCAATATTTGATGAAAGTCGTGTTACTCGTCGGAACCCCCTTGTCAGAGCCTTCGCACGAACCGAGGATCGCCTCCAACATCCACACAGAGAGATCCTCTCTATGAAGTACTCCTCGATGCTCCTGTTGTCCCTTGCGCTGGTGGGTGGCACCGCCTTCGCGGACGGCGACACCCGTGCCGGCGTCGGTGGCGCCCTGGGCGGGGTATTGGGCACTGCAGTCGGCCAGGCGGTCGGCGGCAGCACCGGCGCCGCCATCGGTGGTGGCCTCGGCGGTGCGGCTGGCGGCGCCATGGGCGCACGCCGCGGCAACAAGACGGAAGCCGCGATCGGCGGCGGCCTGGGCGCAGCCGGCGGCCAGGTCCTCGGCAACAAGATGGGCGGCACCACCGGTGGCCTGATCGGCGCAGCCCTGGGCGGCGGCGCGGGCGGCGCACTGGGCAACCACTATGCCGATAGCAACCGTGACGACGATGACGATTACGATGGCCGCCGCGGTTACCGCCATGCGCGCTATGACGATCGTCGCTACGACCGCCACTGGCACGACAACGGCCGCCACCGTGGCTGGTACAAGAACAAGCACCACCGTCGCCACTGGGATTGATCCGCGGCATAGCTAACCGCGATCAGTCCACGGAAACGACGACTGACAGCCGGGCCTGATTGCCCGGCTGTTTTGTGTGCGGGACAATTCTCTAGATACTTCCTACATTCAGGTTCGCAACATGCGTAAGACTCTTTCTGTTCTGGCACTGGCCCTCCTGGCCAGCCACGCCGTGGCCGACGATACCAAGACCGCCATCGGCGGCGGCATCGGCGGTGCACTGGGCAACGTGGTCGGTGGCGCCCTGGGCGGTTCCACCGGTGCGGCCATCGGTGCCGGCGTAGGCGGTGCGGCTGGCGGCGCGATGGGCGCGAAGAATGGCAACAAGACCGAGGCAGCCATCGGTGGCGGCCTGGGCGCAGCCGGCGGCTCGGTCATCGGCAACAAGGTCGGTGGCTCCACCGGCGGCGCCATTGGCGCGGGCCTGGGCGGTGCAGCCGGCGGCGCGCTGGGTAACCACCTGGCCGACGACAACGATGATGACCACCACAGCAGCAACAAGAGTCATCACAAGGGCAAAGGCCACTACAAGCACAAACACAAGCATCACGACGACTGACGGATGCCTGCGTGAAAAAGCCCGCCTATTGGCGGGCTTTTTCGTTCAGCACCGACGAGTCAGGCGCAGTTCGGCAGACAAGACAGCAAGGCCCCAAGCTCTGCGGGTGGGCGCCGCTCGATACGCCGGTACTCGCCACCATCCTCGGTGCGCGCAAGCCAGCCGCCATCCACCAGCGCCCGTCGCAGCAGCAGGTGGTCGCCCAGGCTTTCCTGAGCCCGCAAGCGTTCGTTGAGCTCGCGCTCGCTCCAGCGCTGGCGCGCCGGCAGTCGCGACCACAGTACCCAGAGGCAGGCTTCGCGGTGGCTGTGCTTCTTCGGCCAACGGTGCAAGCAGCCGGCGACGTCGAAATAGCGCCGCCATTGCTCGATGCGGCGAAAATCCACCACGGCCTCGGGCTCGCTTTCGCGAGCCAATCTCGCCTCGGCCTGATGACTGGCGTGCAGCGCCTGGTAGTTGCGGAAGCCCACCGCGCGGGCCAGCAGGTTGAGCAGTTCGACATGACCGGGGCGCTCGGGCGACTCGTCGAGCTGGCGCGCCAGCGATTTCGCCAGGGCGGAGATGTCGGGGGCGTGATAGGGCAAGCGTTGCCTGGACACAGTGCAATCCTCGTTGCGTGCCAAGACCTCGCGCAGGAGGTTATCGGGGGTCGCCGTATTCCGATGCGGCACTGGGAAAGTGTGTCGGATCGTCAAAAGTGCGGGGAACCGCGCGGCAGGTTTAGCGCTCTCCATACGGAGGCGGCGACGCCTGGGTGAACTGCCGACCGGCGGCCAGCATAGGCCGGACGCATCCCCGGGACAAGCCCCGTATCATCCCGCGAGGCTGGTATAGGCTTGGCGGGGAGGGATCACTGCCGACAAGGAGTTACTCGTGAAAGCTCTTGCTGCCGCCGGTCTGCTGTTGGCGCTCTGCGCCGCACGGACCGCGTACGCCGGGGACTGGCAGGTCTGCCAGCTGGAAGTGGAGATCACCGGAGCGCTCAAGCTGCCCGTGCGCGGCCTGGAAGGCCGGGTGGAGTCGGCCAAGCCACGGTCGGCGGGGACCGAATGCCCGAGCCCCGGCGAGCTCATCGCCTTCGAACCCGAAAGCGCGGACTGGCAAAGCCGCATCCCGCGCCAGCATTGGCCGGCGCCGGGCCAGCGGATGTGGATGCGTTACCAGTACCTGGACGGCATCTGCAAGGGCGATGGCACAAGCCGGCCGTGCCGGATCGAACATTACCCGATGGGCTGGTGACCGGCGTCGAGGCGGATCAGCCCCGCACCAGGACTTCCATCGCCTCGCGCAGCGGCGCCGGAATCGACACCGGCCGGCTGCTCGCCCGATCCACGAACACGTGCACGAACTTGCCTGCCGCGCAGGCCAGCTCTTCGCCCGCGCGGAAGATCGCCAGTTCGTACTGCACCGAGCTGTTGCCCAGCTTGCCCACCCGCAGTCCGACCTCGATGCGCTCGGGGAAGGCCACTGGCGCGAAGTAGTCGCAGCTCGAACTGACCACGAAGCCCACCACGTCGCCGTCATGAATATCCAGGCCGCCTCGCTCGATCAGGTAGGTGTTCACCGCAGTATCGAAGAAGCCGTAGTAGGTCACGTTGTTCACGTGGCCATAGATGTCGTTGTCGTGCCAGCGGGTGGTGATCGGCTGGAAGTGTGCGTAGTCGGCGCGGCTGGGGTGCTGTTCGCTCATGGGGTACTCAGAAGGCGGCTCGGTAGATGGCCAGCGCGTCGCTCTCACTGACCTCGCGGGGATTATTCACCAGCAGGCGCTGCTGCAACATGGCATCAGCGGCCAGGCGCGGCAGGCTGTCTTCCGGTACGCCGGCATCCCTCAAGCGAGAGGGCAGGCCGCTACGGGGGCTGAGATCGGCCAGTTCGGCGATGAATTGCTCGGTGCGGTCGGCATCGCTGCGCAGGCGCTCGCCCAGCAGTAGCGGCGCCAGTTCGGCGTAGAGCGGGCCGGCGTTGGGCGCATTGAAGCGGATCACCTCGGGCAGCACCAGTGCATTGCTCAGGCCGTGGGGAATGTGGAAGTGCCCGCCCAGTGGGTAGGCCAGCGCATGCACGGCAGCCACCGGAGCGTTGGCGAAGGCCTGCCCGGCCAGGCAGGCACCCAACAGCATGGCTTGCCGCGCTTCGCGGTTGCGGCCGTTGTGCACCGCCTCGTCGAGGTTCAATGCCAGCAGGCGCAGCGCCTCGCGGGCCAGCAGGTCGGACAGCGGGTTCTTCTTCAGCTTGCTGGTATACGCCTCGATGGCGTGGACCATGGCGTCGATGCCGGTGGCGGCGGTGACCGCAGGCGGCAGGCCGAGGGTGAGGTCGGCGTCGAGCACGGCCAGGTCCGGCAGCAGGTGCGGGCTGACCACCCCCATCTTGGTGGTCTCGCCGGTGGTGACGATGGCGATAGGCGTGACTTCCGAGCCGGTCCCCGCGGTGGTCGGTACCTGAATCAGCGGCAGGCGCGGGCCACGGGCGTTGCCGACGCCGAAGACATCTTTCAGCCCTTGAGCCGCCTGGGGGTGAGCCAGCAGCGCGACCAGCTTGGCGACATCCATCGAGCTACCGCCGCCAAAGCCGATCACCAGTTGCGCGGCCATCCGGCGCGCCTGATCCGAGGCTTCCAGCACGATGCTTTCCGGCGGGTCGGCCAGCACCTGGTCGAAGACTTCCACCGCCACGCCAACCGCAGCAAACCCCGGCAGCACGCCGTCGAGCATGTTCAGGCGAGTGATACCAGGGTCGGTGACGATGAGCACGCGCTGGGCGCCGCGTTCGCGGCAGAGTTCACCCAGGCGGGCGGCGGAACCACTTTCGCAGAGGATCTGCGCCGTGGTGGCAAAGCTGAAAGGCTGCATGACGGTCCCCGGTCTTGTCGTTGTACTGCGGAAAATCCGTAGGCCGCTGCTCAGCGGCCAGCCGGGGGAGCATAGCAATGCGACGTCAATTCATGAAACCTCGTCCCGCCAGGCGAAACAGTTATTCACGGAATGAATAGGGAGGCACGATGCGCCAGAAGGCGCAGGAGCGGATTCATCCGCGGCTGATTTACGTGGAAATCGAGCAGGCCAGTTGCACATCGTGGGCAGGCCAGCTTCTGCGAAATCCGCGATGCAGAAACGAAAAAGGCCGGCATTGCGCCGGCCTTTTCTTCATCGAGGACAGGTCAGACAGCAACCGGTGCCTTGATGTGCGGGTGGGCTTCATAGCCGACCAGTTCGAAGTCCTCGAAGCGGAAATCGAACAGGTCCTTCACCTCAGGGTTGATCTTCATGGTGGGCAGCGGCAGCGGCTGACGGGTCAGCTGCAGGTCGGTCTGTTCCAGGTGGTTGGCGTACAGGTGGCAGTCGCCGCCGGTCCAGATGAATTCGCCCGGCTGCAGACCGGCGACCTGCGCGACCATCAGGGTCAGCAGCGCATAGCTGGCGATGTTGAAGGGCACGCCGAGGAAGATATCGGCAGAGCGCTGGTACAGCTGGCAGCTGAGCTTACCGTCGGCCACATAGAACTGGAACAGCGCATGGCACGGCGGCAGCGCCATCTCGTCGATCAGCGCGGGGTTCCACGCAGAGACGATCAGGCGGCGCGAGTCGGGGTTGTTCTTCAGCATCTCCATCAGGTTGGCGATCTGGTCGATGTGGCGGCCGTCCGGCGCCGGCCAGGAGCGCCACTGGTAGCCGTAGACCGGTCCCAGGTCGCCATTCTCGTCGGCCCATTCGTCCCAGATCGAGACGCCGTTTTCCTTCAGGTAGGCGATGTTGGTCGAACCTTTGAGGAACCACAGCAGCTCATGGACGATCGATTTGAGGTGGCACTTCTTGGTGGTCACCAGCGGGAAACCTTCGGCGAGGTCGAAGCGCATCTGGTGGCCGAACACGCTGTAGGTGCCGGTGCCGGTGCGATCGCTCTTGAAGGTGCCGTGTTCGCGCACATGGCGCATGAGGTCGAGGTACTGTTTCATCGCTGTGGTTTCACCCAAAAGCCGGGCGGCAAGGCTCTGCGGCGCGGCTCCGGGTTGGGCCGCGGGCAGAACCAATCGCCCGGCAGAATCTGAACAAGCGGCAATACTAAGGGCCTGGGCACGCTATCGCCAGTCCGACCGACGGACCGACCGCGTGGCCGATGGAAGCACCCAGCGTCACGATTCAAGCGGCGACAGACCGCGCTCCCCAACCGTTCGCCTGTTGCAAGAGAGGTCGTCATGTCCGAGGCACAACTGCCCGCCTTCCCCCTTTCACGTCGCCGCCTGCTGGCGGTGGCCTGCGCCAGCGCCGCCCTCGGCGGTGTGCTGCTCAGCCCTGCCGCACGCACCTGGGCCGCGCTGACGCCCCAGGCCGAGCAGGAGCTGGAAGGTTTCATGACCCTGTCCCAGCGCCTCACCGGCCGCAGCAACCTCGACCCGCGCATCGGCCAACGCCTGTTCCAGGCCCTGGCGCAGCGTGACACCGCGCTCAAGCAGAGCCTGGCCGAACTGATCGAGCGCCTGGGCGACGCCCCGGACAGCTGGAACGAGCGCCAACAGTGGCTGGCCCGGCAGATCCTCGGCGGTTGGTACCTGGGGCAGATCGGCGATGACAACAGCGCCACGGTGGTCACCTACGAGCAGGCGCTGATGTACCGCGCGGTGGACGACGTGCTGGTGATCCGCAGCTACTGCCCGAACAAGCCCGGCTTCTGGGCGGCACAGCCCACCGAGCGGGGGGCATGAGCATGGCCGAGACGCAACG
This sequence comes from Pseudomonas nicosulfuronedens, assembly GCF_005877905.1. GTDB lineage: Bacteria > Pseudomonadota > Gammaproteobacteria > Pseudomonadales > Pseudomonadaceae > Pseudomonas > Pseudomonas nicosulfuronedens. The sequence goes on from NZ_SWDV01000001.1 coordinate 61,110, forward strand.
TGCGGATTTCGTGGTGGTCGGCTCCGGTGTGGCCGGCGCGCTGGTCGCCCATCAGCTGGCCATGGCCGGCAAGGACGTGCTGATGCTCGAAGCCGGTCCACGCATGGGCCGCTGGGAGATCGTCGAGCGCTTCCGCAACCAGGCGGACAAGTCCGACAACCAGGCGCCCTACCCCTCCACTCCCTTCGCGCCCCACCCGCAGTTCAAGCCGGACAACCACTACCTGATCCAGAAAGGCGAACATCCCTACGACGTGCAGTACATCCGCGCCGTGGGCGGCACCACCTGGCACTGGGCGGCCTCCGCCTGGCGCTTCCTGCCCAACGACTTCAAGCTGCTCAGCCTCTACGGCGTGGGCCGCGACTGGCCCATCGAATACGCCGAGCTGGAGCCCTGGTACCAGCGCGCCGAGGAAGAACTGGGCGTCTGGGGCCCTGGCGACGAGGAACTCGACTCGCCCCGCAGCCAGCCCTACCCGATGCCGCCACTGCCGCTGTCGTGGAACGAGCAGCGCATCAAGACCCTGCTCAACGCCAACGGCTACCGAGTAGTGACAGAACCGGTGGCGCGCAACAGTCGCCCCTACGACAACCGGCCGACCTGCTGCGGCAACAACAACTGCATGCCCATCTGCCCCATCGGCGCCATGTACAACGGCATCGTCCACGTCGAGAAGGCCGAGGCCGCTGGCGCGCGGCTGATCGACAACGCCGTGGTGTTCAAGCTGGAGAAAGGCGACGGCGGCAAGATCGTCGCGGCGCTGTACAAGGACACGCAGGGCAATGAAGTACGTGTCGAAGGTGACACCTTCATCCTCGCCGCCAACGGCATCGAGACGCCCAAGCTGATGCTGATGTCCGAGGTCGGCAACAGCTCGGACATGGTCGGCCGCAACCTCATGGACCACCCCGGCACCGCCGTGCAGTTCTATGCCGACGAGAAGCTCTGGCCGGGGCGCGGGCCGCAGGAAATGACGTCCATGGTGGGCTTCCGCGACGGCGCATTCCGCAGCGAGTACGCGTCGAAGAAGATCCACCTGTCCAACCTCTCGCGCACCGACCAGGTGGCTACCGAGCTGATCCGCCATGGGCCGCTGCTGCTGGGCCATGACCTGGAGGCGAAGATCCGCGACCGCGCCGCGCGTTTCGTGCGCTTCGACAGCTTTCACGAAATTCTCCCGCACCCGGAGAACCGCATCGTGCCCAGCGCCACCGAGCGCGACGCCGCCGGCATCCCCAAGCCCGAATTCACCTACGCAATGGACGACTACGTGCGCAAGAGCGCGGTACACACCCGCGAGGTCTACGCCCATGCGGCCAAGCTGCTCAATGGCGAGGAAGTGAAGTTCGACGACAGCTTCGCCAACAACAACCACATCACCGGCACCGTGCTGATGGGCGCCGACCCGAAGGACTCGGTGGTGGACGCCCAGTGCCGCAGCCACGACCATCCCAACCTGTTCATCGCCAGCAGCGGCGTGATGCCCACCGTCGGCTCGGTGAACTGCACGCTGACCATCGTCGCCCTGGCCCTGCGCCTGGCCGAGCACTTGAAGCGGGAGGCCAAGGCATGAAACCTCTCCTGCTGCTCGCCCTGCTGGCCACACCACTGGCTTCCCATGCTGCCAAGGCCCTCGACCCCGCACCGGCGGAGCTGCTGCAACGGGGCGAATACCTGGCCCGCGCCGGCGACTGCGCGGCCTGCCACACCGCACCGGGCGGCAAACCCTTCGCCGGCGGGCTGCCGCTGGCCACGCCGCTGGGCGCGGTGTACTCCACCAACATCACCCCCGATCCGAAGACCGGTATCGGCAGCTACAGCTACGACGACTTCGCCCGCGCTGTGCGCGAAGGCGTGGCCAAGGGCGGCACCCGGCTCTACCCGGCGATGCCTTACACCGCCTACGCGAAGATCAACGACGAGGACATGAAGGCGCTCTACGCCTGGTTCCTCGAAGGCGGCGTGCAGGCCGTCGCACAGCCCAACCAGGATTCCGACATTGCCTGGCCGCTGGACATGCGCTGGCCGCTGGCGATCTGGAACCTGCTGTTCCACGACGACTCGGTCTACCAGGCCAATCCGAAGCAGAGCCCGGCCTGGAACCGCGGCGCCTACCTGGTCCAGGGCCTCGCCCACTGCGGTACCTGCCACACACCGCGCGGCATGGCGTTCCAGGAGAAAGCCACGGACGAGCGCACCACCGGCTTCCTCGCAGGCGCCGCGCTGGGCGGCTGGTACGCCTTCAACATCACGCCTGACACCCACAGCGGCATTGGCGGCTGGAGCGACGCGGAGATCGTCCAGTACCTCAAGACCGGCCGCGTGCCGGGCAAGGCACAGGCCGCCGGGCCCATGGCGGAGGCGGTGGAACACAGCTTCCAGTACATGACCGACGCCGATCTGCAGGCCATCGCCAGCTACCTGCGCAGCGTCCCGGAGGTCAGCGATGGCGAACGCAAGGCACGCTTCGCCTGGGGCCAGGCAGCGGATGATGTGGTCACACTGCGCGGCCAGGACTTCGCGGCGCAAAAGAAAGATGACGGCGCGCGTCTCTACCTGGGCAATTGCGCCAGCTGCCATTCCTGGAGCGGCGAAGGGGTGAAAGATGGCTACTACCCGATGCTGCTGAAGAACAGCGCCGTCGGCGCCCTGCAGCCGGACAACCTGGTACAGGTGGTACTCGGCGGCGTGCACCGCAAGGTGGGCAACGAGGATGTGTTCATGCCTGGCTTTGCCGGCACGCTGAACGACGAGCAGATCGCCACCCTGGTGAACTACCTCACCGCGCAGTTCGGCAATCCCGACGTGAAAGTCGACAGCGCAAGAGTCGCCGAGATTCGCCAGCCCTGATGCACCCACGGCGGCAGGCTGCCAGCTCCCGAAGACGGCAGCCCGTCCGCGTTGACAGCTCCCACCGGCTCGCGGAAGCTCCATTACCCACGGAGTCGCCGCGGAAAATGGATGTCCATGCCTCACAAGACCAAGAAGCCTCGCTCCGCCGCTCCCGCCGCCACGCAGCCCACCGGGTTTCGTCGCACCTGGCTCGCCGCTGTCGCCGGGGCATTGCTCCTGGTCACTATCGGGGCCTGGATCTGGGTCGAGCAGGACAGCGGCGTCCAGCTCCCCAGCGGCCACCCACCGATCCAGACCACCACGCCCAAGCCCGCTGCACCGACACCGACAGAGCAGCCCGCACAACTGGTCGATGAATCCACCTGCGCCGGCTGCCACCAATCGCAGCTCAAGGACTGGCAGGGCTCCCATCACCAGCAGGCCATGAAGCCGGCCACCGAAGGCAACGTGCTGGGTAACTTCGACGGCGTCACCTTCAAGGGCGAAACCGAGACCAGCCGGTTCTTCCGCAAGGACGGCGAGTACTGGGTCAACACGCCCGGCGCCGACGGCAAGCCGGCGGACTTCAAGGTGGCCTACACCTTCGGCTTCGAACCGCTGCAGCAGTACCTACTCGAGTATCCCGGCGGCCGCCTGCAGGCCCTCGGCGTCGCCTGGGATAGCCGCAAGCACCAGTGGTTCCAGCTGATGCCCGGCCAGCGCATCGACTTCAAGGACGAACTGCACTGGACCCGTCCCGCACAGAACGCCAACTTCATGTGCATCGAGTGTCACACCACGGGTTTCAAGCGCAATTACGACGCGAAGACCGACAGCTTCGCCAGCCACTGGAACAGCCTTGGCGTCGGCTGCCAGGCCTGTCACGGGCCGGCGTCGAAGCATCTGGAGTGGGCGCAGAAGCCCGACCGCAACGCCGCCAAGGGTTTCGATGTGCCGCTGCAGAACGCCAGCCAGAGCACCGTCGTCGAGACCTGCGCACGCTGCCACGCCCGCCGCGCTCCGCTGGCCGACGGCTACCAGAACCAGCACCGCTTCATGGACGACTACCTGCCCAGCACCCTGACCCGTGAGCTCTACGAGATCGACGGCAAGATCAAGGACGAGGTCTTCGAGTGGGGCTCCTTCACCCAGAGCAAGATGTTCGCCAAGGGCGTGCAGTGCACCGACTGCCACAACCCCCACAGCGGCGAGCTGAAGGCGCCGGGCAACGGCGTCTGCCTGCAATGCCACAACACCTCTGGCAAGCCGGTGCGCCCGCAGATCGACGGCAAGGGCCTGCAGGCGAAGAACTACGACTCGCCCGAGCACACCCATCACCAACCCGGCACGCCCGGTGCGCAGTGCACCTCCTGCCACATGCCGGGGCGGTACTACATGGTCAACGACTACCGCCACGACCACGGTTTCACGCTGCCCAACCCCGCGCACGCGCGGCGTATCGGCGCACCGGATGCCTGCCTGGCCTGCCACAAGGACACCCCGGCGAAGAAGATCGGCGACCAGTTCCGCCAGTGGTACGCCAGTGAGCTGCCGGTCAAGGCCAACGCCTCCAGCAATCCCGTACCGCGCTATGACGACACCCTGTGGAAAGCCCGCGGCGGCAAGCCCGGCGCCTCCCGCGCGCTGCACCTGCTGCTGGCCTCGCCCGAGCTGCCGGCGATCCGTCGCGCGACCCTGCTGGCCGAACTGCCCAGCTACCCCAGCCAGCGCTCGCTGGAACTGGTGGCCCTGAGCCTGAAAGACGTCGATCCGCTGGTACGCAACGCCGCCGTCGAAGCCCTGCCAGCGCTGGCGGGTGCCCCGCAGCAGGCCATGCTGCTGGCGCCCCTGCTCAACGACCCGATTCGCGCCGTGCGCATCGCCGCCGCCTGGCAACTGGCGCAGCTCCCGCCGCCAGTGCGCGCCAGCGTCGGAGCCGGCCTGGGCAAGGGGCTCGAAGAATATGAGCAGGTCCAGCAAAGCCTTGCAGAACGTGCCGAGGCTAATCTCAACCTCGCCATGCTCTATCAGCAGTCCGACCGCCCCGATCAGGTGGAGCCCGCGCTGCGCGCAGCGCTCCAGCGCAACCCGGACTTCATCCCGGCCAGGGTGACCCTGATCCAGTGGCTGAGCGCCTCCGGCCGCGACGTCGATTCGCGTCAGCTGCTGGACGACAGCCTGCGCCAATACCCGACATCGGGCCTGCTGCACCACATCAAGGGGCTCGCCCTGATCCGCCAGGGTGATCGTCCCCAGGCCCTCAAGGAACTGCGTGAGGCCGTGCGCCTGGCCCCGGACGACGATCAATTGCGCTACGTACTGGCTATCGCCCTGCACGACACCGGTGACAGCGACGGCGCCTGCCATGAGCTGGAGGCCCTGTTGCAGAAACACCCGGCCAACCGCGCGGCGCGCCTGGTACTGATCGATTACCTGCGCGAATCCGGGCAGTTCCAGAAGGTCCAGCAGTTCACGGCGGAGCTTGAGCAGCAGAATCCGGACGACCCCTCGCTCAAGCGCGAGTGACAGCTCCGACGACAGATTACTCAGAAGGCAGGAGACTCAGACGCCAGAGATTTCCGACGACAGGAGGGAACCGCGGAATATTCCGATGCTCTGAGTGGCGCGCAATCACTCAAGGAACCATCATGCGTCGCCGTTTTGTCCCTGCTGTCGTAGCCCTCACTCTGCTCCCCCTCACCTGTGCCATGGCCGAAGATCGCGACTTCTGGCGCAGCGTCCTGACCTCCGGCGCGACCACCGCCTCGAGCTACCTGACCAGCCGTGACGACCACAAGCTGATCGGTCCGGCCCAGGACGACGCCGCCAGCTTCATCGCCACCGACGGCGCCATCCGTGGCCCCTACCTGGAAGCCACGCTGCAGCAGATGCGCAGCGCCGACCCGGCCCTGGCGCAAGCCAGCGATGCCGAGCTGGCCTCGGCGATCCTCGCTACCCAGCGATGATCGAAAGCGATCTGCGCGAGCGACCGCTCGCGCAGACCGTCGCAGGAAAGTTGGAACTCCCGCCAGCCGCCGCGCCTCTCACCTGTACACGGACCTTCCGGAGGTGTAACCGATGCGTACCGCGAAACTGGCCACAGCCTTTGCCCTGATCGCCCTGCCCGTTGCGTCGGCCATGGCCGACGGCGACTTCTGGCGCGACGTCATCTCGTCCGGCGCCACCACCGCGTCGACCTACCTGACCTTCAAGCACGACAAGCTGATCGTTGCCGCCCAGGACGATGCCAGCGCCTTCGTCGCCAGTGACGGCGCGATCCGCGGCCCCTACCTGGAAGCCGCACTCACCCGCCTGCGCAGCGACGACGCGACCCTGCAGGACCGCAGCGACATGGAGCTGGCCAACGCCATCCTGACCCGCCCCGATGACGCATCCGCCCAGTGACACCCAGCGGCGTGGCCCATGGCGCTCGCCGCGGGCCACGCCAGGCGGTACGGGCTGTGTTCTACTGACACTCCGCCTACGACAAGGAGTGTCCCATGAACGATCCCATCCAACCGCTGAAGATCACCCTGATCCTGCTGATCGTCAGTGAAGGTTTCTGGCTGCTCAGCCGCCTCCTCAGCGTGGTCGGACTGGAAATCTACTCACTGCTGCCATCGGCCCTGTACAACCTGATCGGCATGCTCAGCAACGTGCTGATGATCGTCCTGTTCGTCCTGCTGATCCGCCTGATCGGCCGCTTGCAGCTCAAGCCCTGAGGCCCTCTGCCCGACCAGTTCGCTCCCACGCCGGAGCGAATCTACGAAAAACGAAAAAGCCGCCTTCGGGCGGCTTTTTCAGTTCAGCGCACCGCTTACTCGCGGTAATCATCCACCGGCACGCAGGCGCAGAACAGGTTGCGGTCGCCGTAGACGTTGTCCACGCGGTTCACCGCCGGCCAATACTTGAAGGCACGGGTGTGCTCGGTCGGAGTGACCGCTTCGGCGATCTGATACGGACGGTCCCACAGCCCGGTGACGTCCGCCAGCGTGTGCGGCGAACGCTTGAGCGGGTTGTCCTCGGCCGGCCACTCGCCGGTCTCGACCTTGGCGATCTCCGCACGGATCGACAGCATGGCCTCGATGAAGCGGTCCAGCTCGTGCTTGGACTCGCTCTCGGTGGGCTCCACCATCAGCGTGCCGGGCACCGGGAAGGACATGGTCGGCGCGTGGAAGCCGTAGTCCATCAGGCGCTTGGCCACGTCTTCCTCGCTGATCCCGGTCTGCGCCTTGAGCGGGCGCAGGTCGAGGATGCATTCGTGGGCAACGCGCTCGTTGCGGCCACGGTAGAGCACCGGGAAGGCGCCATCGAGCTGCTGGGCCAGGTAGTTGGCATTGAGGATCGCCACCTCGGTGGCGTCCGCCAGCTGCGGGCCCATCATGGCGATGTACATCCAGCTGATCGGCAGGATGCTGGCGCTGCCCCAGGGCGCGGCGCTCACTGCGCCGTTGAGCGGGTTCGGGCCTTCGATGCGGATCACCGGGTGGTTGGCGACGAAGGGCGCGAGGTGCTTCTTCACGCCAATCGGGCCCATGCCCGGGCCGCCACCGCCGTGGGGAATGCAGAAGGTCTTGTGCAGGTTCATGTGCGACACGTCGGCGCCGATGTCCGCCGGACGCGCGAGGCCGACCTGCGCGTTGAGGTTGGCGCCATCCATGTAGACCTGGCCACCGTGGCTGTGGATGACCTCGCAGATCTCGCGGATGCCTTCCTCGTAAACGCCGTGGGTCGACGGGTAGGTGATCATCAGGCAGGACAGTTGCGCGCCGGCTTCCTCGGCCTTGCGCTTGAGGTCCTCCATGTCCACGTTGCCACCCTTGTCGCACTCGACGATGACCACGCGCATGCTCGCCATGATCGCCGAGGCCGGGTTCGTACCATGGGCCGAGGACGGGATCAGGCAGATGTTGCGGTGCGCGTCGCCACGGCTCTCGTGGTACTTGCGGATCGCCAGCAGGCCGGCGTATTCACCCTGGGCGCCGGAGTTGGGCTGCATGCAGATGGCGTCGAAACCGGTGATCGCGCAGAGCCAGCTTTCCAGCTCCTCGATCATCAGGCGGTAGCCCTCGGCCTGCTCGCGCGGCACGAAGGGGTGCAGGGTGGCGAATTCCGGCCAGGTGATCGGGATCATCTCGCTGGTGGCGTTGAGCTTCATGGTGCAGGAGCCCAGCGGGATCATCGACTGGTTCAGCGCCAGGTCCTTGCCTTCGAGCTGGCGCAGGTAGCGCAGCATCTCGGTTTCGCTTTGATGGCGATTGAAGACCGGGTGGGTCAGGTAGTCGCTGCTGCGTTGCAGGGCAGCGGGAATGCCGTCAGCGACCTGGCCGGCGTCGAGCTGCGCCACATCCAGGCCGTGGCCGGCACCCAGCAGGATGTCGAACAGGCTGGCGAGGGTCTCGGCACTGGTGGTTTCGTCCAGGCTCACGCCCAGGCGGTCCTCACCGACGATGCGTAGGTTCACGCGGGCGGCGCGGGCGCGCTCGACGATGGTCTGCTGCTGTGCGCCGACGTCCAGAGTCAGGGTGTCGAAGAAATGCTGGTTGACCGGCTTCAGGCCCTTGGCGGCGAGGCCGGCGGCCAGGACGGAAGTCAGGCGGTGCACGCGCTGGGCGATGCGTTTGAGGCCCTGCGGGCCATGGTAGACGGCGTACAGGCTGGCGATGTTGGCCAGCAACACCTGCGAGGTGCAGACGTTGGAGTTGGCCTTCTCGCGACGGATGTGCTGCTCACGGGTCTGCAGCGCCATGCGCAGCGCGGTATTGCCACGGGCGTCCTTGGACACGCCGATGATGCGGCCCGGCATGGCGCGCTTGTAGTCGTCACGGCAGGCGAAGAAAGCCGCGTGCGGGCCGCCGTAGCCCATGGGCACGCCAAAACGCTGGGCGCTGCCCAGTACCACGTCGGCACCCAGCTCGCCCGGCGGGGTGAGCAGCAGCAACGCGAGCAGGTCGCTGGCCACGCAGGCGATGGCCTGCTGGGCGTGCAGCGCGTCGATCACCGAGCGCAGGTCGCGGATTTCGCCACGGGTATCCGGGTACTGCAGCAATGCGCCGAACACCGTGTGCTGGCCGAGGTTGTCCACTTCGTCGACTACCACATCGAAACCGAAGGCTTCGGCGCGGGTCTGCACCACGGAAATGGTCTGCGGGTGGCAATGGGCGTCGACGAAGAACAGGTTGCTCTTCGCCTTGGCGACGCGCTTGGCCAGGGCCATGGCCTCGGCGGCGGCGGTGGCTTCATCCAGCAGCGAGGCGCTGGCGAGGTCGAGGCCGGTGAGATCGATGGTCATCTGCTGGAAGTTCAGTAGGGATTCGAGACGACCCTGGGCGATTTCCGGCTGGTACGGGGTGTAGGCGGTGTACCAGCCCGGGTTCTCCAGTACGTTGCGCAGGATGACGGCCGGGGTCAGGGTGCCGTAGTAGCCGGTGCCGATCAGGCTGGTCCACAGCTCGTTCTTCTGCGCATACCCCTTCAGCTTGGCCAGCGCTCCCTGCTCGTCGAGGGCGACCGGCAGGTCCAGCGCGCGGTTCAGGCGGATCGCCGGCGGCACGGTCTGCACGATCAGTTCGTCACGGTTGGCGATGCCCAGGGTCTCGAGCATGGCTTGCTGCTCGGCGGCATCGGGGCCCAGGTGACGGGCGAGGAAGGCATCAGGCTGGTGCAACTGGGAAAGCGAAGGGGTGTTCGACATGGCCACGGTCTCGAAAGGGTCGTTCCCTAAAAGAACAGGCCCCGACGAATCGAGGCCTGTGTGTACAGCAGTGTCTTACGCGTCGGCGTCGCTGGCAGCGCGGTAGCCAGCGGCGTCGAGGAGCTTGTCCAGCTCGGCCGGGTTGCTCGGCTTGAGCTTGAAGAACCAGGAACCGTACGGGTCGTTGTTCACTTCTTCGGGGGTGTCGGCCAGCACGTCGTTGACGGCAATGACTTCACCGCCCACCGGGGCGTAGATGTCCGAGGCGGCCTTCACCGACTCGACCACACCGGCTTCCTGGCCGGCGGCGAGGGTCTTGCCCACTTCCGGCAGTTCGACGAAGACCACGTCGCCCAGGGCTTCCTGGGCATGGTCGGAGATGCCCACGGTCACGGTACCGTCGGCTTCCAGGCGCGCCCACTCGTGGCTGGCGGCGTAACGCAGGTCGGCGGGGATATTGCTCATCTTGTTGTTCCTCGGGGACTGGGCGACGGGCGGCGGTACCGCCCTCTTCTAAGTTAGATCATGCAATTTAGATCAGGGCTTTGCCATGACGCACGAAATTCGGCTGAACGACGCGAACCGGGTACCACTTGCCACGGATTTCCACTTCGGCGCGATCGCCGGTGGCCGCCGGCACGCGGGCCAGGGCGATGGACTTGCCGAGCGTGGGGGAGAAGCTGCCGCTGGTGATCTCGCCTTCGCCGACACCGGCAACGCGGACCACCTGGTGGGCGCGCAGTACGCCGCGCTCTTCCAGCACCAGGCCGACCAGCTTGGGTGCATCACCGGCAGCCTTCTGCGCTTGCAGCGCCGCGCGACCGATGAAGTCGCGACCTTCGGGTTCCCAGGCGATGGTCCAGCCCATGTTGGCGGCCAGCGGGGTGACGTCTTCGTCCATGTCCTGGCCGTAGAGGTTCATCCCGGCTTCCAGGCGCAGGGTGTCGCGCGCACCCAGGCCCGCCGGGGCAATGCCGGCGCCGACCAGGTCATTGAGGAAACCTTGCGCCTCGACGGCCGGCAGCATGATCTCCAGGCCGTCCTCGCCGGTGTAGCCGGTGCGGGCGATGAACCAGTCACCGTCGGCCTTGCCCTGGAAAGGCTTGAGTTCGCGGATCAGCGCGGCGCGCGAGGGCGTGACCAGTTCGGCGGTCTTCTCGCGGGCGTTCGGGCCCTGCACGGCCAGCATCGCGAGATCCGCGCGCTCGGTCAGGGTGACGTCGAAGCCTTCGGTATGCGCCTGCATCCAGGCCATGTCCTTGTCGCGGGTGGAGGCGTTGACCACCACGCGATAACCGTACACGCCGAGGTAGACGATCAGGTCGTCGACCACCCCCCCGCGTTCGTTGAGCATGCCGCTGTACAGCGCCTTGCCCGGAACCTGAAGTCGTTCGACGTCGTTAGCCAGGAGTCGCTGCAGGTATTCCTTGGCCTGCGGACCGGTGACGTCGACCACGGTCATGTGGGAAACGTCGAACACGCCGCAATCGCGACGTACCTGGTGGTGCTCTTCGACTTGCGAACCGTAGTGCAACGGCATGTCCCAACCGCCGAAATCGACGATCTTGGCGCCGAGGGCGACGTGCAAATCATAGAGCGGCGTGCGCTGTCCCATGGGTGTTCTCCTTCCGGGCGAGGCGGGTGCGGAGCGCGAGTACGGCCCGCACGAAACGCGCGCATTGTAGTCGCATGGCCGGACTCTGGACAGCTTGTCCGACGGCCGATTCTCAGGGCCGGGAAGAACCGCTCTGGCGTGCGGAGCGACGGATCAGGCCGATCACCGGGAACAGGCCCACCAGCACCAGCGTCAGCGCCGGCAGTGCGGCGCGCGCCCATTCGCCCTCGCTGGTCATCTCGAAGACGCGTACGGCCAGGGTGTCCCAGCCGAATGGACGCATCAGCAGGGTTGCCGGCATCTCCTTGAGTACGTCGACGAACACCAGCAACGAGGCGCTCAGCGCACCCGGCACCAGCAGCGGCAGGTAGACGCGGAAGAACAGGCCGGCGCCGCCGACCCCCAGGCTGCGGGAAGCTTCCGGTAGCGACGGGCGAATTCTGGCTAATGCGCCTTCCAGCGGGTTGTAGGCCACCGCCATGAAGCGGATCAGATAGGCCACCAGCAACGCCCCGATACTGCCCAGCAATAGCGGCTTGCCGGCGCCGCCCAGGGCGCTGGAGAGCGGGATCACCGCATGATTGTCCAGCCAGCTGAAGGCCAGCATGATCGCCACCGCCAGTACCGAGCCGGGCAGCGCATAGCCGAGATTGGCAATGCCCACCGCCGAGCGTACCGCCGGCGTCGGTGACACGCGTCGGGCAAAGGCCAGCAGCAGCGCCACGGCAACCGTCAGCACCGCCGCGAAGCCGCCCAGGTAGAGGCTGTGCAGGATCAGGCCCCAGTAGCGCTCGTCGAGATCGAAGCGTCCCTTCTGCCAGACCCAGACCAGCAGTTGCAGCACCGGGATGACAAAGGCACAGGCGAATACCAGCAGGCACCAGGCACTGGCGGCGAAGGCCTTCCAGCCATGCAGCCGGTACAGCGCCGCGCCACGCGGACGTTCATTGGGCACGCTGCTGCGACCACGGCTGTAGCGCTCGCCCAGCAGCACCAGCATGACGAACAGCAGCAGCAGGCTGGCCAGTTGGGTGGCGCTGGAGAGGCTGTAGAAGCCGTACCAGGTCTTGTAGACGGCGGTGGTGAAGGTATCGAAGTTGAACACCGAGACGGTGCCGAAATCCGCCAGGGTCTCCATGATTGCCAGCGCCAGCCCGGCGCCGATAGCCGGCCGCGCCATCGGCAGGGCGACACGCCAGAAGGCCGCCAGCGGCGACAACCCGAGCACCCGCGCCGCCTCCATCAGTCCGCGCCCCTGGGCGAGGAAGGCGGTACGCGCGAGCAGGTAGACGTAGGGATAGAAGACCAGTACCAGTACCGTGATGACCCCGCCGGTAGAGCGCACGCGAGGCAGCCGCAGGCCGCTGCCGAACCACTCACGCAGCAGTGTCTGCACGGGGCCGGAGAAGTCCAGCAGGCCGACGAAGACGAACGCCAGCACATAGGCCGGCACCGCGAAGGGCAGCATCAGCGCCCAGTCCAGCCAACGCCGGCCGGGGAATTCGCAGAGGCTGGTGAGCCAGGCGAGGCTGACGCCCAGCACGGTCACGCCAACACCCACGCCAGCCACTAGCACCAGGGTATTTCCCAACAGCCGGGCCATCTGGGTTTCCCAAAGGTGCGACCAGATCTCGCGGTCGATTTCGGCCCAGCTCAGCAGCAGGACGCTGATGGGCAGCAGGACCAGCGCGGCGACAGCGAAAGTGATGGGGTACCAGCGGTTGGTGCGCATGCGTTGCGTTTTTCCAGGAAATCAGCAGGTGCTTGTGGGAAATATCGCCGAATCGATGACGGAAACTTCTCTCATTGAAATCGAATTCGCCTGATCCTCACGCAGCAGGGATAAAGCGCAAGGTAGAGCGGTCGAATCGGCCACTTTGCCATTTCAACCTGCCAAGGAAAAAGCCCATGTCCACTCCTCGCACCCTCTGCGGGCTGCTGCTCCTGACACTGTGCGGCACCGTTCTGGCCGACGAGCCTACCCCCATGGAGTCCTGCCTGCAGTTGGCGATGACGCTGCTGGCGGAAAATCCCCAGTTGCAGGAGCGCTGGCAGCAGACGTGGGTGGAGCCATCGTCGATCCACGAGGAAGTCTATGACGGAGCAGTGGAAGGACAGCATGCCAGCAAGCGCCTGACCGCCCAGCTGCGCCGCGGCGACCAGTCCGACGGCCAGTTCATCTGCCTGCTGGCGGAGAACGGCAAGGCGCTCTCCGTCGACCACCTGGACGACGCCGACACCCCGTAAGGCGTCGGCACGCTCTTCAGTTCCAGCCGGCGCGGTCCATCAGCTTGATCGCCTCGGCCTGGCGCTTGCCGGCGATTTCAACCGGGATGCTGTCGGCCTTGAACTCACCCCAGGCCGCCACTTCCTGCGACGGCGCCACCTTCGGGTTGGCCGGGAACTCCTGGTTGATGCCGGCGAACAGCGACTGCGCGTCCGGCCCGGTCATCCACTCCACCAGTTTCTTCGCCGCTTCCGGGTGCGGCGCGTACTTGGTCAGGCCGATGCCCGACAGGTTGACGTGCACACCACGGTCGCCCTGGTTCGGCCAGAACAGCTTCACCGGCAGCTGCGGATTGTCCTTGTGCATGCGCCCGTAGTAGTAGGTGTTGACGATGCCGACGTCGCACTGGCCAGCGGCAATGGCCTGCAGCAGCGCGTTGTCGTCGGAGAACACGTCAGTCGCCAGGTTGTTCACCCAGCCCTTGAGGATTTCCTCGGTCTTCTCGGCGCCATGGGTCTCGATCAGGGTCGCGGTCAGCGACTGGTTGTAGACCTTCTTCGCGGTGCGCAGGCACAGGCGGCCTTCCCACTTCGCATCGGCCAGTTCTTCGTAGGTCGACAGTTCCTCGGGCTTCACCCGCTGGGTCGAATAGGCGATGGTCCGCGCGCGCAGCGACAGGCCGGTCCAGCTGTCAGTGCCGGAGCGGTACTGCGGCGGGATGTTGGCATCCAGGGTCGGCGAATCGAAGGGCTGCAGGATGCCCATCTTCTCGGCCTGCCAGAGGTTGCCGGCGTCCACGGTGAGCAGCAGGTCGGCCGGGGTGTTGGCGCCTTCGGCCTTGATCCGCGCCATCAGCGGCGCTTCCTTGTCGGTGATGAACTTGATCTTCACCCCGGTGGCCTGGGTGTAGGCGTCGAATACCGGCTTGATCAGCTCGTCGATGCGCGAGGAGTAGACCACCACTTCGTCGGCGGCCTGGGCAGTGCTACCGAAGGCGGCCAGCAGGAGGGTGGCGAGAAGACCTTTGCGCACGAGCATGAGCGTGTCCTTTGCGAGGAAAATATCCCGCAAATGATAAGGAACCTCATTTGCTGCTGAGGCGCGCAGGTGTTTCGAGGTGTTTCGGCAGGGTGCGGTACGAGGCCGCAGCCCGCCCTTCTCAGACTCGCGCCAGGTTCGGCAGGTCGCCCGTCAGCCCCAGCGCCTGGCGCACGAACACGCCCTTGGCCTCATGGTGCTTGTCCACCAGCCGCAGCCCGGCGTTACGCAGCCAGCGCACTGCCAGCGGGTCGGCCTGGAACAGGCGCTGGAAGCCCTCCATCGCCGCCATCATCGCCAGGTTGTGCGGCATACGCCGACGTTCGAAGCGGCTCAGCACACGTTCCTCGGCAATGTTCTCGCCTCGGGCGTGGGCGTGCTCGATCACCTCGGCAAGCACCGCGGCATCCAGGAAGCCCAGGTTCACGCCTTGCCCGGCCAGCGGGTGGATGGTGTGTGCGGCGTCACCGATCAGCACCAGCCCCGGCTCCACGTAGCGCTTGGCATGGCGCTGACGCAGCGGAATGCACAGGCGGCGGTCGGCATGTTCGATGGCGCCCAGGCGATGCTCGAAGGCAAGGCCGAGAGCCTTGCGGAAGCCGTCGTCGTCCAGCGCCATGAGCTTTTCTGCCTGCTCGGGAGTAGTCGACCAGACAATCGAACACCAGTGCGCGTCGCCCTCCTTCGCCAGCGGCAGGAAGGCCAGCGGGCCGTCGTCGGTGAAACGCTGCCAGGCGGTGGCCTGGTGCGGCTTCTCGCAGCGCACGCTGGTGACGATGGCGTGGTGCAGGTAATCCCACTCACGGGTGGCGCAGCCCGCCAGGCGGCGCACAGCGGAGTTGGCGCCGTCGGCGGCGACCACCAGCGGCGTGCGGATCTCGCGACCATCGGAGAGACTCAGCAGCCAGTCGTCGCCGGAATGGCGCAGTTGCTCCAGGCGCGCGTTGGGCAACAGGCCGAGGGCGGAGTCATGCAGGCGCTCCAGCAGGGCATCCTGCACCACGCGGTTCTCGACGATGTGGCCGAGCATCTCGGCATGCACGCTGGCGGCGCTGAAGTGGATCTGCCCGGTGCCCGAGCCGTCCCACACTTGCATCTCGCGGTAGGGCTCAGCGCGACGTGCGGCGATGCCGTCCCAGGCGTGCAGGCGCTGGAGGATGCGCCGACTGGCCTCGGACAGCGCACTGACGCGCGGTTCGAAAGGCGCTTCGCGGTCGAACGGTTTGACGCTCAGCGGCGAGCCGTCCAGCAGCAGGATATCCAGCCCGCTGCCTTCCAGGGCCAGGGCCAGCGCGCTGCCGACCATTCCCGCCCCGACGATTACCAGATCCGCGTGCATGTGCGTTCCTTCTTCAGCGGCCCGCGCAGCCTGGGCGCGGGCATCGAAATTCAAGCGGCCTGCCGCGCGCGCGGCTTGAGCCGGACGTACAGGGTCTTCTGCACCCGCGCCACCAGGGTGCCTTCGCCATCACGCACTTCGGCGTGCAGGCGCGGCAGGTACTTCGCGCCGCTGGCGGTTTGCTCGCGGATGTCATCGAGCAGTTGCTGGTCAATGCGGAAATCGGCGTACACCGGACCTTTGCCGGGGCTGACGAATTCGATGTTGGCGGCCTTGTCCCAGACGATGTACTCGCGCCCCAGGTTCTCCATCAGCATCAGCATGAAGAAGGGGTCGGTCATGCTGTACAGGCTGCCGCCGAACTGGGTGCCGACGTAGTTGCGGTTGAACAGGTTCAGGCCCATCTTCACACGGACTTCGCGAAAGTCCGCGCTGATGTGGCGCACCCGCACCCCGGCGCCGAGGTAGGGCGGGTAGAGGTTCAGACCGAAACGCAGCAGACGGGCGCGGCGGGAGCTCTTGCGTGGTTCCATCGACTCAGACCGGTCGGGCGCCCAGGCCCATGGCCTGGCGGGCGAACCAGCGCTTGGCCGGCGGCAACAGATCGAGGCCGAGCAGGCCGATGTTGCGGCCGGTGGCCAGCAACGGCTGGGCATTGGAAAACAGGCGGGTAACGCGATCGGAGAAACCGACGGTCATCTGCTGGTCCAGGCGCTGGCCGTCCAGGTAGCGCTGCAACACGGCGAAATCGCCCGGCGCGGCCTCTTCCTGCAACAGGCGATCACCCAGGGCCTTGGCATCGCGCAGCGACAGGTTGAAGCCCTGCCCGGCAATCGGATGCAGGCTGTGGGCAGCGTTGCCCAGCACAACCAGGTGCGGGCGAATCTGCTCGTCGGCCTCGGTCAGACTCAGTGGGTAGCCGTAGCGCACGCCGACCTGGCACAAAGTGCCCAGGCGGTAGCCGAAGGCCTCCTGCAACTCGGCGAGGAAGGTCGCGTCAGGCAACTCGCGCAGGCGCTCGGCATCACGGCCGTTGCGGGTCCAGACCAGCGCGCAGCGGTTTTCCGGCAGCGGCAGCAGGGCCAGCGGGCCGTTTTCGGTGAAACGCTCGAAGGCCTGCCCGCGATGGGCTTCGGACGGGCTGATGTTGGCGATCAGCGCGGTCTGCCCGTAAGACGAGGAGCGCACGTTGATGCCCAGCTGCTCGCGCAGGCCGGAGCGGCCGCCGTCGGCCAGCACGGCAAGGTCGCAGTCCAGCTGCGAGTCGTCGTCCAGGGTCAGGCGGTAGCCGTCGCCCAGCGCGTCCATCCGGCGCACTTCGGCCGGGCAGCGCCAGCTCACCACGTCCGGGTCGAGCGCATGCCACAGGCACTGGCCGAGCCAGGCATTCTCCACCACATAGCCAAGGGCGGGAACGCCCTCTTCCACTGCCGTCAGGCGCGCAGCGCCGAAGCGACCGCGGTCGGAGACGTGGATCTGGGTGATGGGCTCGGCGCGCTGGGAAATCTGCTGCCAGAGTCCCAGGCGTTCGTAGATCTGCCGGCTGCCGAAGGACAGCGCCGAGGAGCGCGCGTCATAGCTGGGCTGGTAGGCATCGCCGGGGGCGAAGGGCTCGATCAGCACGATCTGCCAGCCGCGCTCGCGGGCACCGGCCTGGAGAATCAGCGCAAGGCTCGCGCCGACGAGTCCGCCACCGATGATGGCCAGTTGCGTACGTTGCATGTCAGGCCGCCTGGGTCTTGGCCTCGGCCATCAGCGCTTCGATCTCGGCGACGGTCTTCGGCACACCGTTGGTCAGCACCTCGCAACCGGTCTTGGTCACCACGACATCGTCCTCGATGCGTACGCCAATGCCGCGCCACTTCTTCGGCACATCGGTGTTGTCCGGGGAGATGTAGATGCCCGGCTCGACGGTCATCGCCATGCCCGGTTCCAGAACGCGCCACTCGCCGCCCACGCGGTACTCGCCGACATCGTGCACGTCCATGCCCAGCCAGTGGCCGGCACGGTGCATGTAGAAGGCCTTGTAGGCTTCGTGCTCGATCAGCTCGTCGACGTCGCCCTTGAGCAGGCCCAGCTCCACCAGACCGGCGGTGATGACCCGCACGGTGGCCTCGTGGGCTTCGTTCCAGTGGCGGCCCGGAGCGATGTAGTCGAAGGCCGCCATGTTGGCGTCCAGCACCAGCTGGTAGATGGCCTTCTGCTCGGGGCTGAAGGTGCCGCTGGCAGGGAAGGTACGGGTGATGTCGCTGGCGTAGCAGTCGATCTCGCAGCCGGCGTCGATCAGGATCAGGTCGCCGTCCTTGATCTGCGCGTCGTTCTCCCGGTAGTGCAGGATGCAGGCATTGCGGCCAGTGGCAACGATAGAGCCATAGGCCGGCATCTTCGCCCCGCCCAGGCGGAAGGCGTATTCCAGTTCGGCTTCCAGGTGGAACTCGTAGAGGCCCGGACGGCAAGCCTGCATGGCGCGGATGTGCGCGCCGGCGGAAACTTCCGCGGCGTAGCGCATCACCTTCACCTCGCCGGCGCTCTTGTACAGGCGCTGGTCATGCAGCAGGTGGTCAAGGGCCACGAACTCGTTCGGCGGCTGCGCTCCCTGGCGCGCCTTGGAACGGATCACATTGATCCAGTCCATCAGACGACGGTCGAATTCCTGATTCGATCCGAGTGCGTAGTACACGCGGTCGCGGCCTTCGATCAACCCAGGCAGGATGTCGTCGATATCGCCGATGGGGAAGGCGTCGTCGGCGCCGAAGGTGCCGATGGCACCATCCTGGCCGGCGCGCAGGCCGTCCCAGAGTTCACGCTCCGGATCGCGCTCTCGGCAGAACAGCACGTACTCACCGTGCTCGCGGCCGGGGATCAGCGCCATCACCGCTTCCGGCTCGGGAAAGCCGGTGAGGTACTGGAAGTCGCTGTCCTGGCGATAGACGTGCTCGACGTCGCGGTTGCGGATGTACATCGGCGCCGCCGGGAGAATGGCGATGCTGTTGGGTTCCATCTGCGCCATCAGCGCCTTGCGACGACGGGCGTATTCCGACTTGGCGATACGGATCATGCGCGACCTCAATGCAGGGAGGGTTTCTCGGCCGGTGCCGGCACCTTGCCGAACTCGGAGAACAGCAGCAGCGGGGCGACGCGCAGGTATTCCTGCACTTCCATGTAGTCGGCCTCGCCGTCTTCGGATTCTTCCAGCTGGCCACCGACCTGGGCGATGGCAGCGATGTCCTGCAGCACTTCGTCGGCTTCGTCCGACAGGCTGGGGGAACGCAGCGCCAGGCCGAAGCCGGCGAGGAAACCCTGGCACCATTGCCCCAGGGCGGTGGCGCGCTCCAGCAGCGGCTCATCGTCGTTGGGCAGCATCAGCACCACGGCCATCTCGCCCTGGCTGAAGTCCTGCTGGACCATGCCCAGCAGGCCACTCAGTGCCGCACCCAGGCGCTCGCCCGGCTCGCCACCGAGCAGTTCACCGGCGGCCTGCAGCCATTCGCCCTGGTCGAAGCCCGAACCGGCGCAGACGCGGCCGAGCAGATGGCCGTGCAGTTCGGCGGGGGAAATGGGCAGGGCAGCCTCGGAGAGCAGGGCGGCGAAAGCGGTGTAGGCGGAGCTGGAAGTGGACATGATCGAACCCGGGTGACGGCTAGGCGCCATCAGGCGCCACGCATAGAATATGGTCCGTTATCCTAGCACCGGCGCACACCGCAAGACCATGTGACGACGCGTCGGGCAGCCGTGCGTTGACCCACCCCCACGGCAGTCCTATATAGTTCTCGATTACTTAAGCAACTCCCAAGCGAGAGCCCATGGAAGACGCCGACCTGCACGCGCTGATCGCAAAGTTCGACCTCCTGCTCCAGCGCCTGGAGCAGCTCAAGGCCGAGAACCGGCTGCTGCGGGCGAACGAGAAAAGCTGGCGGGAAGAACGCGCCCATCTGATCGAGAAGAACGATTTGGCTCGGCAGAAGGTCGAAGCGATGATTTTGCGTCTTAAAGCCCTGGAGCAGGACTCATGAGCCAGTCGAACACCCTGAACGTCCAAATCCTCGACAAGGAGTACTGCATCGCCTGCCCTCCGGACGAGCGCGTCAACCTGGAAAGCGCCGCGCGCTACCTGGACAGCAAGATGCGCGAGATCCGTTCCAGCGGCAAAGTGATCGGTGCCGACCGCGTCGCGGTGATGGCCGCCCTGAACATCACCCACGACCTGTTGCACAAGCAGGAGCGTGTGGAGCACGACAGCAGCTCCACCCGCGAACGCGTGCGCGAACTGCTCGAGCGTGTGGATCGCGCCCTGACAACCGACACCCTTACCACCGATAAGGAACAGGGTGAAGTCTGACCAGGGAAATTTCCTTGGGGTATAATCGCCTCGCTCCCTGGTGTGTTTGCCAGTCGGTGATGTCCCTGAGCCGATAATTGCAACAACGGGGGTTGCCAGTTGGGCTGGTGTGCATGTCCGCACGACGGAAAGCCTTAAAGCCTACTGCAACCACCACCTTGAACTCTCGGGTTCAAGGGCTAACCCGACAGCGGCATGTCCGGGGAGCTTTACCCTTTCATGATCCACTCCGATGGCCTTTCCCGCCCTGCCCTGCGCCGCCAGTTGCGCCAGGCCAGACGCGCACTCACTCCCCTTCAGCAACGCCTCGCCGCCCAGGCCCTGTATCGCCAGCTCGCGCAGCATCCGCTGTTCCGCCGGGCGAAGCACATCGCCCTGTATCTGCCGGCTGACGGCGAAATCGACCCGCGCCCGTTGATGAAGGCTGCGCAGAAGCGCGGCAAGGCGACTTACCTGCCGGTGCTCTCGGACTGGCCGCGCACGCACATGACCTTCCAGCAGGTGGGCATCGGCGAGCGCTGGGTACGCAATCGCTTCAACATCGCCGAACCGCAGGCCGACCGCCGGTGCCAGCGCCCGGCCTGGGCGCTGGACCTGCTGCTGTTGCCGCTGGTCGGTTTTGATCCACAAGGCGGCCGCCTGGGGATGGGCAAGGGGTTCTACGACCGGACCCTGGCCTACCTGGGCATGCGCAAAAATTGGCAGAAACCGACACTATTGGGCCTGGCGCACGAGTGCCAGAAGGTCGACAAGCTGGAGCTGGCGAGCTGGGACGTACCGCTGACGGGTATTGTGACGGACGGCGGCTGGTATGGCCGTCTCGCGACGGAATCGCGTTCCTTGCGATAACCGTGGCGATGGCAGCGCTGATGCCAGATGGCTGGATCAGGGCTGCTGGGTGACCTGCACCGGGGCGTTGCCCTGGCGTTGTTCCCACAGGCTCTGGGTGTAACCGGTAGTGACGACACCCAGACCGAAAAGTATTACCAACACCCACAAAAGATCAGGCTTGCGTTTCATCGATTGCCTCCCCCTTCCAGGCAAACTGTCAACGATGGCCGGCGGTGGTTTTTTTATCCGTCCGGCGGGCCAAGCTAAAAACGGCGGCATTCTCCGACAATGAAAAGCTTCTCGCAATTCTGACGCCAACCGATCGTCGGAGGAGCAGCCGCCCCCAAAACGTCCGGCACTTTCAGGCAATGTTCATGCCGGTATTCCTACATCTTCTTCCTACAATTTGTTTCCGGCGAGCCGGCAGCTTGTCGCAGGGAAACACCTACCCTTAATCAAAAAAAGATCCCGAACCGCCACGCACAAGGAGACCCTCGCGGATGGCACGCGCTTACTGGCTGATGAAATCCGAGCCCGACGAACTCTCGATCCACGACCTGCAGCGTCTGAAGACCGCGCGCTGGGACGGCGTGCGCAATTACCAGGCACGCAACTTCATGCGCAGCATGCAACCGGGCGACCTGTTCTTCTTCTATCACTCCAGCTGCCCCGAGCCGGGCATCGCCGGCATCGCGCAGATCGACGGCGAGCCCTACCCCGACCCGACCGCGCTCGACCCGAAAAGCCACTACCACGACCCCAAGGCCAGCGACGAGAAGAACCCCTGGACGGCCCGTGACGTGAGCTTCGTCGAAGCCTTCCGCTCGGTGTTGCCACTGGGCACTCTCAAGGCGCAGGCCGGGCTGGAAGAGCTGCCCCTGGTGCAGAAGGGCAGTCGCCTGTCGGTCATGCCGGTCACCGCTGAACAATGGGCGATCGTCGTCGGCCTGGCGCACAAGTAGAGGCACTGTGCTATTAGGTTACTGAAGCCCCCGGAATTCGCCGCATGCACCGCCTTCAGTCCTCATTAGCTACCTACCTTGGGCTTGGCGGTCTGCTCTGCGTGCTCCTGCTCGCCAGCGCCTGGCTGGGTGGGGAGCTGGCAAGCAGCGAACGGCAGCGCGTGCAGGAACGACTGACCTACCAGGGTCGCAGCCTGGCGCACCAGCTGGAAGCCAACCTCCACGAGCAGGTCCAGGGTCTGGACCTGCTCGCCCAGCTGTGGACCCACCATGGCCGCATGCCCCGCGCCGAATGGGAGCTGGACGCGCGCTTCTACGTGCGCAGCTTCCCTGGCTACCAGTCAATCCAGTGGTCCGGCCCGGACTTGCGCATCCGCTGGCTGGAGCCGCTGCAAGGCAACGAGGCAGCACTCAATTTCCAGCTTTCTGCGCAGCACCCCAACTACGCCACGGCGATGTCCGCCCGCGACAGCGGCAAGCCCCGCCTTAGTGACAGCGTAGAGCTGGTGCAGGGTGGACGCGGCTTCGTGCTCTACACGCCGGTGTATATCCGCGATGCGGACAATCAGCTGCGCTTCGACGGCTTCATGCAGGGCGTTTTCCGCGTCGGCCCGCTGATGGACAACCTGCTCAAACAGGCCGACAACCACCTGTTCAGCGTGCGCCTGCTGGAGCACGGCAGGCCGATCTACGTGCGCGAGCAGCCCGCCGGCGATGCCGAGCAGACCCTGCGGGTGCCGCTGCGCCTGCTGAACAATCGCAGCTTCGAACTGGAGCTCAGCCCCACCTCGGCGCTGGTGCAATCACTGTCCACGCCGTTGCCGATGGTGGTTCTCGGCTCAGGGGTAGCCATCAGCCTGCTGCTGGTGGCGGCGCTGTTCCTCGCCCGGGAGAACGCCCGCCGCGCCACGGCGCTGAGCGCCAGCAACGAGTTGCTCAGCCAGGAAGCGGAGCAACGCCAGTCGGTGGAAGCACACCTGCGTGATAGTCGCGAGCGCCTGCAACTGGCGCTGGATCTCACCGACTCCAGCCGCGATGCACTGTTCATCTTCGACCTGCAACAGCGCGAGCTGCTGCACATGAACCGCGCCACCTACAACGGCCTGGGCTACAGCGCCGAGGAATTCCGCCACCTGCTGCGCGACGACCCGGAACGGCTGATCCCCGGCTTCCACGCCTGGATCCAGCTGGTGCAGCAGGCGCACCGGCTGAACCTGTCGATGATCTTCCAGCGCGAGATGCAGCGTCGCGATGGCAGCCTGCAACCGGCGGAGATCAACACCCAGCTGATCCACCAGGGCGACCGCGAGTACCTGATCGCCGTGGCCCGCGACAACAGCGAACGCCTGCAACTCGAAGCCCAGTTGCACAAGCTCTCGCAGCAGGACGGCCTGACCGGCCTGTTCAACCGCCGCTACTTCGACCGCCAGCTGCAGAGCGAATGGCGCCGCCTGCGCCGGGCCGATGCGCCGCTGGCGGTACTGATGCTCGATGTCGACCACTTCAAGCGCTTCAACGACTGCCTCGGCCATCTGGCCGGCGACGACGCACTGAGGCGCCTCGCCAGTTGCCTGCAGGAATGCCTGCAACGCGAAGGTGATGTGGCGTGCCGCTATGGCGGCGAAGAGTTCGTCATCATCCTCACCGACACCGGGCTGGAAGGCGCCAGCCATGTGGCTGCACGCGTCCACCAGCGCGTGGCCGAGATGGGCATCACGCACCCAGCCGCTGAGCTGGGACGATTGACGGTGAGTATCGGCCTGGCCATCGCCACGCCGGGGCAGGACGCCGAACCGGACCAGTTGATCGCCCAGGCCGATCAGGCGCTGTACGCGGCCAAGCACAAGGGGCGCAACCAGACCTGCGTGTGGCCGGTGGAGTGACGGGCTTTTGTAGGAGCGAGCTTGCTCGCGAACCCGCCAGGCGCCGGAGTCATCAGTAAACCCGTTCGCGAGCAAGGACTAGGCGTCCCCCTCGGTCCTACGAAGAGCGTTCTTACGCCATCTGCCCGATGGTCCGGCGGAAGCGCCACAAGGCGCCGGCGAAGAACGCCGCGCCAATCCCGACGATCGCCAGCAACTGCGGCCAGACGATGGACAGGTCCGCACCGCGATAGAGGATCGCCTGGGCCAGGCTGACGAAGTGCGTGGTCGGCGCCGCGAGCATGATGTTCTGCACCAGCTCCGGCATGCTCTCGCGTGGCGTGGTGCCGCCGGAGAGAATCTGCAGCGGCATCAGGGTGAGGATCACCAGCAGCCCCAGCTGCGGCATCGAGCGCGCCACGGTGCCGAGGAAGATGCCCATGGAAGTGGTGGCGAACAGGTGCAGCGCCGCGCCCAGCAGGAACAACCCCACCGAACCGCTGATCGGCACATCCAGCCAGCCGCGCACCACCAGCTGCAACGAGATGGCTGCCGCCACCAGCACCACGGTACCCATCGACCAGACCTTGGCCATCATGATCTCGAAGGCGGTCAGCGGCATCACCAGCAAGTGCTCCACCGTGCCGTGCTCGCGCTCGCGGATCAGCGCGGCGCCGGTGAGAATGATCGACAGCATGGTGATCTGGTTGATCACCTCCATCACCGCGCCGAACCAGGCCTGGGTCAGGTTCGGGTTGAACTCCATGCGCACCGCCAGCTCCGCCGGCATCGCCGCTTCGGCGCGGTAGCGACTGACGAACTCGCGCACTTCGGTGCCGACGATGTTCTGGATGTAGCCGGCGCCGGAGAAAGCCTGGCCGGTCTGCGTCGCATCGACGTTGACCTGGATCGCCGGCTGCCGTCCGGCCAGCACGTCGCGCTGGAAGTCCGGCGGGATGTCCAGGGTAAAGGTGTACAGGCCGACGTCCATGCCACGGTCCATCTCGGCATGGCCGATCATTTCCGGAATGCGGAAATAGGGTGGCTGGAAGGCGTTGATGATCCGCGTGGAGAGCTGTGACTGGTCCTCATCGACAATGGCGATAGGCGCGTGGTGCAGGGTTTCCGGTACCCCGGTGGCCGAGCTGTAGACCCCCAGGGTGAAGGCCCAGGCGATCAGGATCAGCATCGCGTAATCACGACCCAGGCTGCGGAATTCCTTGATGCCGAGGTTGAAGATGTTCGCCAGCTTTTTCATGGCTCAGTCCTCCTGCTTCTTCAGGCAGGCCACGCTGAGCAGCGTCAGCACCACGATCATCGCCAGCAGCGGCAGGTAGTAGCTCCACAGGTCGGGGAAACCCAGCGCCTTGGAGAAGGCACCGCGGCTGATGATGAGGAAATGCGAGGTCGGGTAGAGCTTGCCGATGAAAGCCGCCGCCCCTTCCAGCGACGACACCGGGTGGATCAGCCCGGAGAACTGGATGGCCGGGATCATGGTGGCGATGGCGGTGCCAAACACGGCAGCGATCTGGCTCTTCATGAAGGTCGAGAGCAGCAGGCCGAGCCCGGTGCTGGTCACCACGTAGAGGAAGGCACCGACCAGCAGCGCGAGGAAGCTGCCCTTGAGCGGCACCTGGAACAGCAGCACGGCCATGGCCAGCATCAGTACGAAGTTGACCATGCCCATGCCGATGTAGGGCAACTGCTTGCCGAGCAGGAACTCCAGGCGTGTGACGGGCGTGACGTAGAGGTTGGTGATCGAACCCAGCTCCTTCTCGCGCACCACGCCCAGGGCGGTGAGCATCGCCGGGATCATGATCAACAGCAGCGGAATCACCGCCGGCACCATGGCTTTCAGGCTCTCCACGTCCGGGTTGTAGCGGTAGCGCACCTCGGTGCTGGCCGCCGCACTGGCAGCGGCGCTGCCGCTCTGCCGGGCGAGATCGGCCAGGTAGCTGGAGTGCAGGCCCTGCACGTAACCGAGCACGGTATTGGCGCGGGTCGGCATGGCGCCGTCGATCCATACGCCAATGGCGGGATCGGCACCACGCTTGAGGTCGCGGCCGAAGTTCGGCGGGATTTCCACCGCCAGGCTGATGTCGCCACTACGCAGGCGCCGCTCCAGGTCGTCGGGGTCCTGGATCACCGGCTTTTCGATGAAGTAGCGCGAGCCGGCGATGTTCAGCGCATAGGACTGGCTGGTGGTGGTCTGGTCGCGGTCGAGTACCGCGTAGGTGAGGTCTTCGACGTCCATGTTGATGCCGTAGCCGATGATGAACATCAGCAGCGCGGTGCCCACCAGAGCCAGGGTCAGGCGGATCGGGTCGCGGCGCAGCTCCATGGCCTCGCGGCGCGCGTAGCTGAACAGGCGCAGCCAGCTGAAGCGGTCGCTGCCCTTGTACCGGGTCGCTTCGGCTGGCGCCTGCGTTGCTGGCGCGCTGTCGGGCACTGGCGCGCTTCCGGCGGCCTCTTCCAGGTAGGCGATGAAGGTGGCCTCCAGGGTCGGCAAGCCACGCTTGTCGATCAGGCCCTGCGGTGTGTCGCTGTCGAGCACCTTGCCAGCGTGCATCAGCGAGATGCGGTCGCAGCGCTCGGCCTCGTTCATGAAATGGGTGGAGATGAAGATGGTCACGCCGTCGTTGCGCGACAGCTCCACCATCAGTTCCCAGAAGCCATCGCGGGCCACCGGGTCGACACCCGAGGTGGGCTCGTCGAGGATCAGGATTTCCGGTTTGTGGATCACCGCCACGGCCAGCGACAGACGCTGGCGGATGCCCAGCGGCAGGCTGTCGGGCAGCTCGTCGCGGACCTTGCCGAGATCGAAGCGCTTGAGCATTTCCTCCACGCGCGGGGCAATCTGCTCGGCCGGCAGGTGGAAGAGTTTCGCGTGCAGCTCCAGGTTCTGCAGCACCGTCAGTTCGGCGTACAGCGAGAAAGCCTGGGACATGTAGCCCACACGCCGGCGAGTCTCCATATCGTTGGCGTTCACCGGTTGGCCGAACAGCGCGCAAGTGCCTTCGCTCGCCGGCAGCAGGCCGGTGAGCATCTTCATGGTGGTGGACTTGCCGCAGCCGTTGGAACCGAGGAAGCCAAAGATCTCCCCGCGCTCGATGCGGAAGCTGACGTGGTCGACCGCGACGAAATCACCGAAACGGCAGGTCAGCCCCTCGGCCTCGATGGCGATCTGCGGCGCACCCTCGCTCAGCGTGCGTGGCGGGATCACCAGCTTGTGGTGCCCGGCCCGCTTGGCCTCGGGCAGCAGCGCGATGAAAGCCTCTTCGAGGTTCGGCGTCGCCGTCTGTTCGCGCAACTCGGCCGGCGTGCCAGTGGCGAGCACCTTGCCCTCGTCCATCGCCACCAGCCAGTCAAAACGCTCAGCCTCTTCCATGTAGGCCGTGGCCACCAGCACGCTCATGCCCTCGCGGCCGGCGCGGATGCGCCCGATCAGCTCCCAGAACTGGTTGCGCGAGAGCGGATCGACGCCGGTGGTGGGCTCGTCGAGGATCAGCAGGTCAGGATCATGGATCAGCGCGCAGCACAGTCCGAGCTTCTGCTTCATGCCGCCGGAAAGCTTGCCCGCCGGTCGATCGGCGAAGGGCGCCAGGCCGGTGCTGTGCAGCAGGTCGGCGATGCGCCGCTCGCGCTCAGCCTTGTCGTGGCCGAACAGGCGGCCGAAGAAGTCGACGTTCTCGAACACCGAGAGCGTCGGGTAGAGGTTCTTGCCCAGCCCCTGGGGCATGTAGGCGATACGCGGGCACACAGCGCGGCGGTGGCGCACGTCGCGCATGTCGCCGCCCAGCACCTGGATTTCACCCTCCTGCATCTTCCGCGCGCCGGCCAGCAGCGCCAGCAGGCTGGACTTGCCAACGCCGTCCGGACCGATCAGGCCAACCATGCGGTTGGCCGGGATCTCCAGGCTGACGTCGTCCACTGCGCGGGTCTGCCCATAGCGCAGCGAGACGCCAGCCAGACGGGCCACGCAGTCGGCGGCATTCATTGCGGGACCTTGATCTGCAGGTCAGCCGGCCATTCCACCTGCGGGTCGAGGCGCATATAGGCCATGCCCGGTACGCCGGTCTTCACGTAGGTGATGTATTTCTCCAGCAGGCCCGGATCGAGGCGCGCCTTGACGCGGAACATCAGCTTCTCGCGCTCGTTGGCAGTCTCCACAGTCTTGGGCGTGAACTGCGCGACACTGGCGACGTAGGACACCTTGGCCGGGATCACGTACTCGGGCACGGCATCGATCACCAGATGCACTTCCTGGCCCAGTTCGACCTTGCCGGCCTGGCCCGATGGCAGGAAGAAGGTCATGTAGACGTCAGCCAGGTCGACCATGTTGAGCAGCTTGCCGCCGGCGGAAAGCACTTCGCCCGGCTGCGCCACGCGGTACTGCACGCGGCCGTTGCGCGGGGCCTTGAGGTCGCTGTCGTCGATGTCTGCCTGCAGGCGCACGGTGCTGGCGGTGGCCGCCTCGATGGCCGACTGCGCCTCGATCACCTGGGAGCTGGCGGCAGCGATGCTGGCCTGCGCCGAGATGACCTGCGAGCGCGACGCAGCCAGTGCTGCCTGGGCGCTCTGCAGCGCGGCGCGGTCGTCGTCGAGCTGTTGCTGTGGCAAGGCGTTGCGCTTCACCAGTTGTTCGGTACGGGTGAAGCGCTTCTGGGCAGCGGTCAGCTCGGCCTGGCGCTGGGCGACCATGGCCTCGGCAGTGGCCTTCTCGCTGTGGCGCTGGGCGACCAGCGACTCGGCGGTAAGCTTGGCATTCTGCGCCCGCCGCACCTCGGCCTCGGCCTGTGCCAGCTGAGCCTTGAGCACCTGGGTATCCATCCGCGCGACGACCTGGCCGGCAGTGACGAAGTCGCCCTCGTCCACCAGGATTTCCGCCACGCGGCCAGCCAGTTTGGTGGCGACGTCGACCTCGGTGGCTTCGATACGCCCGTTGCCACTGGCGAAGCCTTCGCCCAGGCCGGTCGGCTTGAACGTCTGCCAGGCCAGCGCGGCGAGCACGGCCGCGACGACCACGAAGAGTCCGCGGGTGCGCCAGCTTTTTGCGTTTCCTGTCATCCGAATATCCTCTTGTCCAGGCGCTCGAATTCGAGCGAATCATGAGGGGATATTCGGCGACCGGCAGCGAATGGGGTTTGATTCAGGTCAGGCGTGCGCAGGAAATTTCCTACGCGCCTTGCGAGACGGGACTTTCAGCCCGGCATTGCGGCGAGTGGCCGCAGCCGGGAAAGAGGAGCGACTGCCGTGCGCAGATGAGTCGCGCTCATGCAACCGACGCCGGATGGGCTCAGGGCTGGACGATCAGGTTGTTGAACAGCAGGTCGTCCACCAGCGGTTTGCCCTCTTCCTGCTGGAGGGCCGTCTGCACCTGCTTGAGGGCTTCCTGGCGCAGCTTCTCCTTGCCGTCGACGCTGCCGAGGGAGTCGTCGGTCTGCTGGGCGAAGAGCATCACCAGCTGGTTGCGAATCAGCGGTTCGTGGTGCTCGACCTTCTCGGAGGCCTCCTTGCCAGTGACCTTCAGGGCGATGTCTGCCTTGAAGTACTTCAGGCGCGGGCCGCTGCCGTAGTTGCCCACCAGCGCGGGAGTAAGGTCGACGAATACAGGCTTGTTGGCGTCTTCCGGCTTGGCTTCTTCGGATTCGGAAGCCATGACGAAGGTACTGAAGGAAAAGGCCAGCAACAGGGCAAGGAAAGCTCTCAAGGCGATGTCTCCGAATTCGATGGGCAAAGGATAGCCACACTCGCGCCGCCGCCCAAGCTATATCGGGGCATAAGCCCAGGCCATGGTGATTTGCCCTCCCGCCTCACGCTCCTACACTGCGCCGATACCCAGAGTGGAGTACTCCCCATGAAAGCCGTGCTGTGCAAAGCCTTCGGCCCCGCCGAAACCCTGGTGCTGGAAGAGGTCGCCAGCCCCGAGCCGAAGAAGAACGAAGTCCTGCTGCAGGTACATGCCGCCGGGGTGAACTTCCCCGACACCCTGATCATCGAGGGCAAGTACCAGTTCAAGCCGCCCTTCCCGTTCTCTCCGGGTGGCGAGGCCGCCGGCGTGGTCGGCGCCGTGGGTGAAAAAGTCAGTCACGTGAAACCCGGTGACCGCGTGATGGCGCTGACCGGCTGGGGCAGCTTCGCCGAGGAAGTGGCGGTGCCCGGCTACAGCGTGATGCCGATCCCCGACGGCATGGACTTCGCCAGCGCAGCCGCCTTCGGCATGACCTACGGCACCTCGATGCACGCGCTCAAGCAGCGCGCCAACCTGCAGCCGGGCGAGACCCTGCTGGTGCTCGGCGCCTCCGGCGGCGTGGGCCTGGCCGCCGTCGAAATCGGCAAGGCCATGGGGGCGAAGGTCATCGCCGCCGCCAGCAGCGAAGCCAAGCTGGAGGTGGCCAAGGCCGCCGGCGCCGACGTGCTGATCAACTACAGCGAAGGCAGCCTGAAGGACAAGCTCAAGGAAATCACCGGCGGCCAGGGCGTGGATGTGATCTACGATCCGGTAGGTGGTGATCTTTTCGAGGAAGCCTTCCGCTCCATCGCCTGGAACGGCCGCATGCTGGTGGTCGGCTTCGCCAGCGGCACCATCCCGTCGCTGCCGGCCAACCTCACCCTGCTCAAGGGCGCCTCGCTGGTTGGCGTGTTCTGGGGCTCCTTCGCCCAGCGCCAGCCGCAGGACAACGCGGCGAACTTCCAGCAGCTGTTCGCCTGGTTCGCCGAGGGCAAGATCAAGCCGCTGGTGTCGCAGACCTACCCGCTGGACAAGGCCGCCGATGCGATCAATCACCTGGGCCAGCGCAAGGCGGTGGGCAAGGTGGTGGTGACGGTTCGTTGACGAGTTCGTGAGCGCGGATTTCATCCGCGTTTCGCGGAGAAGCTCCGCTCCTACGAATGAAAAAGCCCCGCATCAGCGGGGCTTTTTCATTTCGTCGTTCCTACAGGGGAATCCGGCGCTGAGCGATTCGCGAGCAAGCTCGCTCCTACGAAAAGCGCTCGGGAGCCGGCCCATACCTGTAGGAGCGAGCTTGCTCGCGAACAGCGCCAGGCCGGGCTCAGGAATACAGCGCCTTGAACTGCTCGCGCAGCACGTTCTTCTGCACCTTGCCCATCACGTTGCGCGGCAGCGCGTCGACCACCATCACGCGCTTGGGCTGCTTGAAACGCGCCAGCTTGCCGTCCAGTGCGGCAAGCACCTGCGCCTCGGTCGGCGCCTGATCCTTGCCGGCCACCAGCACGGCAGTGACGCCCTCGCCGAAGTCCGGATGCGGCACGCCGATCACCGCCGACTCGACCACGCCCGGCAGGGTGTCGAGGATCTCCTCCAGCTCCTTGGGGTACACGTTGAAGCCGCCACTGATGATCATGTCCTTGTTGCGGCCGACGATCTGCACATAGCCACGGTCGTCGACGAAGCCGATGTCGCCGGTCATGAAGTAGCCGTCCGCGCGCAGTTCCTCGGCGGTCTTTTCCGGCATCCGCCAGTAACCCTGGAACACGTTCGGCCCACGTACTTCGATCATCCCCGGCTCGCCCTGCGGCAGCAGCGTCGGCTCGGCCTGGGCCGGGTCGGTGATGCGCAGCTCGACGCCCGGCAGCGGGAAGCCGACGGTGCCGGCGATACGTTCGCCGTCCAGCGGGTTGGAGGTGTTCATGCCGGTCTCGGTCATGCCGTAGCGCTCGAGGATGGCCATGCCGGTGCGCTCGGAGAACGCCTTGTGGGTCTCGGCGGTGAGCGGCGCGGAGCCGGAGATGAACAGGCGCATGTGCGCTACCGCCTCACGGCTCAGGCCGGGTTGATCGAGCAGGCGGGTGTAGAAGGTCGGCACGCCCATCAGCAGGTTCACCTGGGGCAGCAGGCGGAGCATCTGCGCAACGTCGAACTTGCTCAGGAAGAGCATCGAGCCGCCCGCCATCAGCAGGCTGTTGCAAGCCACGAACAGACCATGGATGTGGAAGATCGGCAGCGCGTGAAGCAACCAGTCCTCGCTGGTGATCTGCCAGGCGCCCACCAGCGCGCGGGCGTTGGACACCAGGTTGCCGTGGCTGATCATCGCGCCCTTGGAGCGCCCGGTGGTGCCGGAGGTGTAGAGGATCGCGGCGAGATCGGAAGCGGCACGCTCGACATCGGCGAAGCGCCCCGGCTTGCCGTGCACCCGATCCATCAGCGAACCGTCACCGGCGTCGCCCAGAGTCTCCACGTGGGCCACGCCGCTGACTTTCGCCAGCTCGCGGGCCTGGGCCTCGAAGGCCGGGGCGCAGACAAACAGCGAAGGCTCGGCGTCGTCGAGGAAGTAGCGCAGCTCGTCACCGGTGTAGCCACTGTTGAGCGGCAGATAGACCGCGCCGGCGCGCAGCACGGCGAGGTAGAGCATGACCGTCTCGGGGCTTTTGTCGACCTGCACGGCAACCCGGTCGCCCGGCTGCACGCCGAGTTCCACCAGGGCATGGGCAAATTGCGAGGTGCTGCGCAGCATGTCGGCGTAGCTGTAGCCACCCCCCAGGGGCGTGCGGATGAAGGGCTTGGACAGGTCGCTGGGCAGGTGTTTGCCGACTTCGGCGAAAAGGCTCTGGTTCATGGTGAGGTCCTAGCGTTTTGTTTTCGCCGACAGGGTGGCCAACTTGCGCACCTCGGGTGAGGCCGCGACCGCGCCCTGATTGGCGTAGGCTTCGTGGTTCTTTTCGATCTGGCGCAGTTCGTAGCGGTAGTTGACCATCAGCCCGGCGGCCTGGCGCAGGCCGCTGGCGGACAGGTCGCCGCGCCAGTTCAGGCGTTCCAGGCGGGCACCGTTGCCGAGGTGGAAGCGCGCCACCGGGTCAAGCGGCAGGCCGGCGCCGTTCTTGGCGTGCAGGAAATACTCGGCGGCCAGCGCCAGCATGGGTTCTTCAGTGCGCGGCGGTGGCGGCGCGTCGGGCTTGAGCGCCTTGAGCAGGTCGGCAGCCGCCGCGCCCAGTTGCGGGTCGTCGCCCAAACCGTTGAGCCAGCGGCGGAAGCCGGGTACCGGCGACAGGGTGACGTACTGGCGCAGGCTCGGAATCTCCCGCGCCAACTCCTCTACCACCTGCTTGATCAGGAAGTTGCCGAAGGAGATGCCGCGCAGGCCGTCCTGGCAGTTGCTGATGGAGTAGAACACGGCGGTGTCGGGCTCATCCGCCGACGGATCAGCGGGCTTGGCATCCAGGATGTCAGCAATGGCACCGGGCATCGCACGGGTCAGCGCCACTTCGACGAAGATCAGCGGCTCATCGGCCAGGGCCGGGTGGAAGAAGGCGAAGCAGCGACGGTCGGCCGGTTGCAGGCGGCTGCGCAGGTCGTCCCAGTCCTTGATGGCATGGACGGCCTCGTACTTGATGATCTTTTCCAGGATCGATGCCGGTGTCGACCAGTCGATGCGTCGCAGCACCAGGAAACCACGGTTGAACCAGGACGCCAGCAGGTGCTGCAGGTCATGGTCCACCGCCGCCAGCTCGGGTCGGCCCTTGAGCTCACCGAGCAATCGGCGGCGCATGGCGATCAGCTCGGCGGTGCCGCCCGGCGCCTGGTTGAGGCGGCGGAACAGCTCCTGCCGTGGCGGCTCGCAGGCCTCGAACAGCTTCGTGGTGTTGGCCGACGAGGGATCGTCCAGATAGCGCTGGCAGGCTTCGGCCAGCGCCTCTTGAGGCGGTGCGAAATCCTTGAGCAGCGTGTCGAAGAAGGCCTTCTGCTGCTCCTCCGGGCAGTCGCGGTAGGTGCACAGCACCTGCCGCGCCAGCGCCACGCCGGACGCCTCGCCGTGGCCGGAAATCAGTTTGCGGCAGGCCTGCGTCAGCGCCTGGGCATTGGCCGGCGCCGGCTCGCGCGACTCGAGCAATTGCCGGCCGCGCTCGCTGATACTCTGCAGCAGTTCCTGGAAGAAGCTGATATTCATGCGTCCCCCTCGCTTGTGGATAAATCAGTCGCCCTTGAGCATGGGCGGCGGGCAGCGCTGGTACCAGCGCGAAGCCTGCTCATAGGCGTGGGCCAGTTGCAGCACAGCCATGTCGGCCTGGTGCCTGCCGATGATCTGCAGGCCCATGGGCAGGCCCTGCTCATTGAAGCCCACCGGTACGTTGGCCGCCGGGCAACCGGACAGGGTGGCCGGGATCACCACCTCCATCCAGCGGTGGTAGGTGTCCATGGCCTTGCCGGCGATCTCTTTCGGCCAGTCCCAGGTCTTGTCGAACGGGAACACCTGGGCACTGGGCAACAACAGGTAGTCATAGCGTTCGAACAGCTTGCTGATCGCGCGGTACCAGTCGCTACGCGCGGCGGAAGCGCGGAACACGTCCATGGCGGAGAGCTTCAGGCCGTTCTCCACTTCCCAGATAGCCTCGGGCTTGAGCAATTCGCGCTTGGCCTGGTCGGTATAGGCGGCGCCCAGAGAGCCGGCAACCATCCAGTGACGCAGGGTGCGCCAGGTGTCCCAGAGACACTCGGCGGAGAAGCCCAGGGCCGTGTCTTCGACCTGGCAGCCGATGGCCTCGAAGTCGGCAAAGGACTGGCGACAAAGCTCCAGCACGCCTTTCTCCATCGCCAGGTGACCACCCAGGTCGCCCAGCCAGCCCAGCCGTGCGCCCTTGAAGTCACGCTCCAGCTTGCCGGCAAACTGCTCGCCGCTCTCGGCGATGGACAGCGGCGCACGGGCATCGCCGCCGGCCTGTACCGACAGCAACAAAGCCACGTCGCGCACGCTGCGGCCCATCGGGCCTTCGTAGCCGAGCTGGTCGATGAACAGGTCGGCGCTGTCGTCGAAGGGCACGCGGCCCTGGGACGGACGGAAGCCGATGATGTTGTTGAAGGCCGCCGGATTGCGCAGCGAGCCCATCATGTCGCTGCCGTCGGCCACCGGAACCATTTGCAGCGCCAGGGCCGCCGCCGCACCACCGCTGCTGCCACCAGCGGTGCGTTCGGGCGCATAGGCGCAGCCGGTGGCACCGAAGATCGGGTTGTAGCTGTGGGAGCCGAGGCCGAATTCGGGAGTGTTGGTCTTGCCGATGATGATCGCGCCAGCCGCCTTGATGCGCTCGACCATGATGCCGTCGCGCTCGGGCAGGTAGTCGCGGAACAGCGGCGAACCGAGGGTGGTGCGGATGCCCTGAGTCAGCGACAGGTCCTTCACCGCGTGAGGCAGGCCGTGCATCCAGCCACGGTATTCGCCACGCGCCAGTTCGGCATCGCGCTGGTCGGCTTCGGCCAGCAGAAGGTCGTCGGGTTGCTGGCTGACGATGGCATTGACCGCCGGGTTGAAGCGCTCGATCTGCTCAAGGTGCGCCTGCATCACCTCGCGGCAGGACACCTGGCGCAGGCGGATGCGTTGGGCCAGTTCGTGGGCCTGGAGCTGGACGAGTTCGTTGTGCTTATTCTGGCTCATGGAGCGCGGCCTTCTTTCATCAGTCGCTTCCGGCAGGCGGGAAGCATAAGTCGGGTTCAGCGACCCCGCCGTCGGGCGGGGCTTGTTGCGTTCTTCAGGCCGAACGCTGCCGCCACGCCCATGAAGGTGGACGCGAGCAGCGTCGGTCTGTGGCTTTCCCGGTAGGGATCAGCGCATCAGGTTGGTCCAGATACGGTCGGCCAGGCGGATCGCGCCTTCGCCGCAGGTCTTGCTGAACACCACCTTGGTGCCCTCGGGGATGTGCAGTTCCGGCGCATCCTTGAGGCTGGCATCGAGGAAGGGTTCCACACCCTTGATCGGGCTCTGGTGCTTGAGGAAGTTCTGGGTCATCGCCGAGTTCTCCGGCTGGCTGAGGAAGGCGATGAACTTCTTCGCGCTCTCCGGGTGCTTGGCGCCGGCCGGGATCACCAGGTTGTCCACCCAGGCCATCACGCCCTCTTTCGGGTAGAGGTACTTCAGGCTGGACTTCATCTCACGTGCACGCATCGACGAGCCGCCCCAGAACATCGACATGTCGACTTCGCCCGAGGCCAGGTTCTCGCGGATCGAGCCGGCCTTGGAGCTGTAGGTCTTCACGAAGGGTTTCTGGTTCTTCAGCAGGGTCAGCACCTGTTGCATCTGCTTGGGGTCCTCGCTGCACAGCGGAATGCCCAGGTAGAGGCTGGCGGTGTCGATCACCTCGCTGGCCGAGTCGAACATGTTGATCTTGCCCTGCAGCTCCTTGGGCGGAGTGAACAGCACCGAGTAGCTGTCAGCCGGGCCGCTGTACTTGGCGCTGTCCAGCACCACGCTGGTGGTGCCCCAGATGAAGGGCACGGCGTAGGCGCCTTCCGGGTCCCAGGCGGGCTTCTTCAGGTTGTCTTCGACATTGGCGTAGTACGGCTGGCTGGCCGGGTCGAAGCGCTCCAGCAGCTTTTCCTGGATCAGGATCGGTACGAAGGCGTGGGAGGGAATCGCCACGTCGTAGCCGGCGCCGCCCTGTTTGAGCTTGGCCAGCAGGGTTTCGTTGGAATCGTAGGAATCCACGGTCACCTTGATGCCGCTTTCCTTCTCGAACTTCTCCAGGATCTGCGGGGTGAAGTAACCACTCCAGCTCACCACGTTCAGTTGCTCGGCGGCTTGCGCGTGGACAGCCATGGCCAGCGTCAGCGAGGCCCCTACAGCAGCGATCAGTTTGCTCATCTTCTACTCCGGTATGTGGGCTCAGGCCTTCTTCTTGCCGAGCAGGAACGACAGGGTTACGAACAGCACGGAAACGCCGAGGATCAGGGTCGACACCGCGTTCACATCGGGCGTCACGCCCATGCGCAGCAGGCCGAAGATGAAGATCGGCAAGGTGGTGGTGCCGGCCTGGGAGACCATCATCGAGATCACGAAGTTATCCAGCGAGACGATGAAGGCCAGCATCAGCCCGGAGAAGATTCCCGGCATCAGCAGCGGCAGGGTGACCTTGCGGAAAGTCCGCCAGGGCCCGGCGTAGAGGTCGGCGGCGGCCTGTTCCAGGGACAGGTCCATGTCGTTGAGGCGGGCACGGATCGGCAGGTAGGCGAACGGGATGCAGAACACCGTGTGGGCGATGATCAGGTTGCCGTAGCCCAGCGACAGGCCGAGGGTGGAGAACAGCGCCAGGGTGGCGACGCCGACCACGATCTCCGGCAACACCAGCGGCAGCATGATCGCGCCCATGGACAGGCGCAGGCCCTTGAACTTGGCGCCGCGCGAGGTGCCCAGCGCGGCCAGGGTGGCGATCGCCGTGGCAATCACGCTGGCGCACACGGCGATCAGCAGGCTGTTGCCGGCGGCCTGGCGCAGCGCCTGGTTGGCGAAGGCGGCGCGGTACCAGTCGAGGCTGAAGCCGGTCCACACGGTAGCGGACTGGTTGGCGTTGAACGACAGCACCACCAGCACCACGATGGGCGCGTAGAGGTACAGGTAGAACAGGAAGCTCAGGACGCCGAAGCCACGGAAATCCTGTACGCCTAGACGGCGTTTAGTCAGCAGCGAGAGCATCACTCACCTCCCCGGGCGATGCGCAGGCGTTCGGCGCGCATCGCGTAGAACATCAGCACCAGCATCACCGCGCCCATCAGCACCAGCGACAGCGCCGCACCAAAGGGCCAGTTCCGCGAGTCGCTGAACTGCCGGAAGATCAGGTTGCCGAGCATCATCTTGGTGCCGCCGCCGAGCAGCTCGGGGGCGATCATCGCGCCCAGGCACGGTACGAAGGTGAGGATCGCGCCGGCCAGGATGCCCGGACGGGCGATCGGCAGGACGACCTTGCGCAGGGTGCGGATACGCCCGGCGTAGAGGTCCTGGGCCGCTTCGAGCAGGCGCATGTCCATCTTCTCGAGGGTGGCGTAGATCGGCAGCACGACGAAGGGCGCATAGGTGTAGACCAGGCCCAGCAGCACCGCGCCGTCGGTATAGAGCAGGTTCAGCGGCTGGTTGATCACGCCCAGGCTCATCAGCGTGCCGTTGACCACGCCGGTGCCGCGCAGCAGCAGGATCCAGGCGTAGGTGCGGATCAGCAGATTGGCCCAGAACGGCACGGTGATCAGGAAGATCAGCAGGCCGCGGCGGTGCGCCGGCTGCATCGCCAGCCACACCGCCACCGGGAAGCCCACCAGCAGGGTGATGACGGTGGTCGCCGCGGCGATGCCGATGGAGCGCAGGGCGATCA
Organism: Pseudomonas nicosulfuronedens; assembly: GCF_005877905.1. Classification (GTDB taxonomy): domain Bacteria; phylum Pseudomonadota; class Gammaproteobacteria; order Pseudomonadales; family Pseudomonadaceae; genus Pseudomonas; species Pseudomonas nicosulfuronedens. Next base: position 98,937 of record NZ_SWDV01000001.1, read on the forward strand.
CCATGTACGAGTCGGCGAAGGCCAGGCTGTCGTCGAGCTGGCGCTCGAACAGCAGCGAGACGTAGGCGTCGACGCTGAAGTGCGGGTTCACCCCGCCGTAGGGGTTGGCCTGCATCAGCGAGTAACCGACCACGATGAAGATCGGCACGATCAGGAACAACCCGATGGAGACCAGTGCGGGGGACACGCCGAGGAAGCTGCGCAGCGCCTGGCGCCGCTCCAGCGCATTGCCGGAGGTTGTGGATAACCGGTTCATGTTCACCTCCGCTCAGTCCACCAGGACGCTGGCGCTGCCTTTTTCGAACAGCAGCCCGGCGCGTTGCCCGGCGACCAGGCGGCCACGCTGGCCAGCGCTGTTCGGCGCACGCACGGTCAGCTTGCTGCCGTCCTGAAGCTCGACCTGATACTGCAGGTCGGTGCCCAGGTAGATCTGCTGGACGACGCTGCAGGGGGTGGCGGACGGCGTGTCCTCGGCCACCAGTTGCAGGCGCTCCGGACGGATCGACAGGGTGACCTCGGCGTCGACCTTCAGGCCTTCGCGGCTGCCGGCCTCGATCAGCTGGTCGCCGGCAATCCGGTAGTACGCGCGCTCGCCGTCGAAGTTCTCGACGCGAGCCGGGAGGAAGTTGGTCTCACCGATGAAATCGGCGACGAAGCGGTTGCGCGGGTGTTCGTAGATGTCGTCCGGACGACCGACCTGCTGCACCTCGCCCTCGGAGAGCACGGCGATGCGGTCGGACATGGTCAGGGCTTCTTCCTGGTCATGGGTGACGAAGATGAAGGTGATGCCGGTCTTGGACTGAATCGCCTTGAGCTCTTCGCGCATGGCCTGGCGCAGCTTGAGATCGAGCGCGGACAGTGGCTCGTCGAGCAGCAGCACCTTGGGATGTGGCGCCAACGCGCGGGCCAGGGCGACGCGCTGCTGCTGGCCGCCGGAGAGCTGGGTCGGCTTGCGCTGGGCGAAGCGTTCCATCTGCACCAGGGCGAGCATCTCACGGACACGCTCGGCAACCTGTGCCTTGCTCATGCGCTGGCCCATCGGGTGGGATTCCAGGCCGAAGGCGAGGTTCTCGGCGATGGTCATGTGCGGGAACAACGCGTAGTGCTGGAACACCGTGTTGACCGGGCGCTCGAACGGCGGGCGGTCGGCGATGTTCTCGCCGTAGAGCTGGATTTCCCCGGAGGTGGGGAACTCGAAGCCGGCGATCATTCGCAGCAGGGTGGTCTTGCCGCAGCCCGAGGGGCCGAGCAGGGTGAAGAATTCGTTGTCGCGGATGTCCAGGTCGACACATTTGAGCGCGACGGGACCGCTGGCCGGGTCGCCGTAGACCTTGCGCACGGAGCGGATAGAGACCGCCGCCGTCTGCAGGCTGTGCAGGGCATTCATGGTGAAACCTCCGTACCTTCCCTTCCGCCACCAGCAGGCGGTCGGGGGATCTTGTAGTTGTTCTGGCAGGACTAGAGACGCTGGATCGCAGCGCTGGCCTTGGGTCAGGCCCAAGTTGTGGTGTTGTTGAGGCGGATATTCGAAGAAAGGTGGTTGAGCGGAAAGCTCAATTTTCTTACATTCGATATTAAATAATTTAACAGCTAAAAAGCTGATACCCCCCGAGGCCACACCATGTCCATCCAGCGCCTTCCGCCGCTCAATGCCGTTCGCGCCTTCGAGGCCGCCGCACGGCTGGGCAGCTACGTCGCCGCCTCGAAAGACCTGCATGTGACGCAACCGGCCATCGGCCGTCACGTGAAGCTGCTGGAGGATTGGCTGGGCGTGCAGCTGTTCGAGCGCACCCCGCGCGGAGTAAGCCTGACGCCGGCCGGGCAGCGTTACTACGCGAAGATATCCACAGCCCTGCAGCAGATCGCCGACGCCGGCCATGAGCTGGCTCCCGGCGGCACCGCGCGCTGGCTGAAGATCCTGGTGGTGCCGGCCTTCGCCAAGCGCTGGCTGATGCCGCGCCTGGAAACCCTGCGCCAGCAGCGACCCGGCCTGAAGGTGGCAGTGGAACCCAACCCGACTTTCACCGAAGTGGACGGTAAAAGCGCCGATCTGGGAATAGTCTATGGGCTTCCCGGCGTCTATCCGCAGTGTCACAGCACGCTGGTGCGGCCGGCGGTATTCCCGGTGTGCTCACCCTCCTACCTCGAGCAGCACGGCCCGCTGACCAGCGTGCATGAGCTGGCGCAGCACAAGCTGATCCACGTCGATGACGGCGAGTGGTGGAACCTCTGGCTGTCCACCATCGGCCTCGAACTGCGGGTGAATTCCGACGTCCTCTACGTCAGCAACGACCACGCGCTGTCCATGGCCGAGGCCGGCCACGGCATCGCCCTGGCCAACCTGGTGCTGGTCAAGCACCAGCTCGCCGCCGGCACGCTGGTGCGACCACTGCCCGAGGAAGTACCGCTGGAGAGCTACCAGCTGCTGCTGCCCACCGGAGCGGTGAGCGCCGACGTGGCCTGGTTCGAGGACTGGATTCGCGCAGCGCTGCAGGAGGAGTTTTCTCTCAGCACGGACCGCGTGGCCGATTCGGCTGAATGATCGGCCAAACACTCCGGCCGCACTCTATAGCGCCGGGGTAAACCGGTAGGAGCGAGCTTGCTCGCGAACCCGCCCAGCTTCGGTATACCTGGCCACTCCAGTTCGCGAGCAAGCTCGCTCCTACAGAAAGCAGCCTCCCTGCGAATCAGCCCCGCGGCGCGTAGGCGAAGACGTCGGCGCGCATCTGATGCGGGTCCATCCCCGCCGCCACCAGCGCATCCAACGTGCCATAGACCATCGCCGGCGAACCGCTGGCGTAAACCCGCAGGCCGGACAGCTCGGCGAAGTCCTCGCACACCGCTTCGTGCAACAGGCCGCAGCGCCCCTGCCAACCGCACAGGTCGCTGACGATCTTGTGCAGATGCAGATTGGGCACGCTTTCCCACTGCTCCCAGTGTGGCAGCTCGTAGAAGTCTTCCGGGCGCCGCACGCCCCAGTACAGGTGGACCGGGTGGGCGAAGCCGCTGGCACGACAGAACTCGATCAGGCTGTGCATCTGCGCCATGCCGGTACCCGCGGCGATCAGCACCAGCGGGCCGTCCGGCAGGTCGGCCAGGTGCGCGTCGCCGAAGGGCATCTGCACGCGGGCGAAGCGGTCGCGTTGCAACTGGGTCAGCAGGTCGATGGCGCTGTTCTCGCGGGCCAGGATGTGCAGTTCCAGGTCTCGCCCTTCCTGCGGCGCGGAGGCCAGGGAAAAGGCCGCCGGATCGCTGCCCTCACGCTCGATCAACACGTACTGCCCAGCGTGGTAGCGCGGCGGCTTGCCGGCCGGAGCACGCAGGCGCACGCGCCAGACATCACCACCGACCGGCTCGCAGAAGGTCAGTTGGCAGGACAGCTTGCGCACCGGCAGCTCGCCAGGAGCCAGCACACCGTCCCAATGCAGCACGCAGTCTTCCAGCGGCTCGGCCAGGCAGGTGAAGAGCTCACCGTGGTCGCGCACCTCGCCCTCCTGGCGCACACGGCCTTCCACCAGCAGCGCCGCGCAGATATGGCAGTTACCGTTGCGGCAGCTTTGCGGGCACTCGTAGCCCAGGCGCCGGGCACCGTCGAGGATACGTTCTCCGTGTTTCAGCTCAAGCTGGGCGCCGGAGGGTTGCAAGGTCACTTTCAAGCGATGTTCTCGTTCTTTTACAGATTGGGGCTGCTATCGCCGATTGCGCCGTAGGATGGCGTGGAGCGAAGCGATACCCATCATTCCCGGCAGCCTGGGTATCGCCTAGGCTCGCGGAACGCCGCCCGACCCATCCTACGAAAAAAGCCTCCGTGCTCCGCATCAACCGCAGCGAGCCAGATTGCCCCGGGGATCAATCGATACCCAGGCTCGCCCAGATTTCGTCGACGCGGCGGGTCACCGCCGGGTCTTTCTCGATCACCCGGCCCCATTCGCGGCTGGTCTCGCCCGGCCACTTGTGGGTGGCGTCCAGCCCCATCTTCGAGCCCAGGCCCGAGATCGGCGAAGCGAAGTCCAGGTAGTCGATCGGTGTGTTGTCGATCATCACCGTGTCGCGCTTGGGGTCCATGCGCGTGGTGATGGCCCAGATCACGTCGTTCCAGTCGCGGGCGTTGATGTCGTCATCGGTGACGATAACGAACTTGGTGTACATGAACTGTCGCAGGAACGACCAGACACCGAGCATCACGCGCTTGGCGTGGCCGGGGTACTGCTTCTTCATGGTCACCACCGCCATGCGGTAGGAGCAGCCTTCGGGCGGCAGGTAGAAGTCGGTGATTTCGGGGAACTGCTTCTGCAGGATCGGAACGAAGACTTCGTTCAGCGCCACGCCGAGGATTGCCGGCTCATCCGGCGGACGGCCCGTGTAGGTGCTGTGGTAGATCGGTTTCTGCCGCCGGGTGATGCGCTCGACGGTGAACACCGGGAAGCGGTCCACCTCGTTGTAGTAGCCGGTGTGGTCGCCGTACGGGCCTTCATCGGCCATCTCGCCGGGATGGATCACCCCTTCGAGGACGATCTCGGCGCTGGCCGGCACCTGCAGGTCACTGCCGATGCACTTGACCAGCTCGGTCTTGTGCCCGCGCAGCAGGCCGGCGAAGGCGTATTCGGAAAGGTTGTCCGGCACCGGGGTCACCGCGCCGAGGATGGTCGCCGGGTCCGCACCCAGCGCCACAGCCACCGGATAAGGCTGGCCGGGATGCTTCTGGCACCACTCGCGGAAGTCCAGCGCGCCGCCACGGTGGCTGAGCCAGCGCATGATGACCTTGTTACGGCCGATCACCTGCTGGCGGTAGATGCCCAGGTTCTGCCGTTCCTTGTTCGGCCCGCGGGTGACCGTCAGGCCCCAGGTGATCAGCGGCGCGACGTCGCCGGGCCAGCAAGTCTGCACTGGCAGTTTCGACAGGTCGACAGCGTCGCCCTCCTCGATCACTTCCTGGCACGGCGCGTCCTTCAGGACCTTGGGCGCCATGTTGATGACCTTCTTGAAGATCGGCAGCTTGGACCAGGCGTCCTTCAGCCCCTTGGGCGGCTCGGGTTCCTTGAGGAAGGCCAGCAGCTTGCCGATCTCGCGCAGCTCGGAGACGTCCTCGGCGCCCATGCCCAGGGCGACGCGCTCGGGTGTTCCGAACAGGTTGCCGAGCACGGGCATGTCGAAGCCGGTGGGCTTTTCGAACAGCAGGGCCGGGCCCTTGGCGCGCAGGGTGCGGTCGCACACCTCGGTCATTTCCAGCACCGGGGATACCGGCGCCTGGATGCGCTTGAGCTGTCCGCGCTGCTCCAGGGCAGCGATGAACTCGCGCAGGTCGCGATACTGCATGAGGATCTCGATGGCGGCAGGATGATGCGACAGTCTACCGCGCAACGCCGCCGCGCAGAAACACGAAGGCCGGGTTTCCCCGGCCTTGTGTGGTTCGAGAGGCGCTTACTTGCTGCGCTTCATCGAATCGAAGAACTCGTCGTTGGTCTTGGTCTGCTTGAGCTTGTCGAGCAGGAATTCGACCGCGGCGATCTCGTCCATCGGGTGCAGGATCTTGCGCAGGATCCACATGCGCTGCAGCTCTTCCTCACCGGTGAGCAGCTCTTCGCGGCGGGTGCCCGAGCGGTTGATGTTGATCGCCGGGAACACGCGTTTTTCCGAGATGCGACGGTCGAGGATCAGTTCCGAGTTACCGGTACCCTTGAACTCCTCGTAGATCACTTCGTCCATCTTCGAGCCGGTTTCGATCAGCGCGGTGGCGAGGATGGTCAGCGAACCGCCTTCCTCGATGTTGCGCGCCGCACCGAAGAAGCGCTTGGGCTTTTCCAGGGCGTGGGCGTCGACACCACCGGTGAGCACCTTGCCGGAGCTGGGGATCACGGTGTTGTAGGCACGGGCCAGGCGGGTGATGGAGTCGAGCAGGATGATCACGTCCTTCTTGTGCTCGACCAGGCGCTTGGCCTTCTCGATCACCATCTCGGCGACCTGCACGTGGCGGGTCGGCGGTTCGTCGAAGGTGGAAGCGACCACTTCGCCGCGCACGGTGCGCTGCATCTCGGTCACTTCTTCCGGGCGCTCGTCGATCAGCAGGACGATCAGGTGGCACTCGGGGTTATTACGGGTGATGTTCGAGGCGATGTTCTGCAGCATGATGGTCTTGCCCGCTTTCGGCGGGGCGACGATCAGGCCGCGCTGGCCCTTGCCGATCGGCGAGCAGAGGTCGATCACACGGCCGGTGAGGTCCTCGGTGGAGCCGTTGCCGGCCTCCATGGTCAGGCGCTTGGTCGGGAACAGCGGGGTCAGGTTCTCGAAGAGAATCTTGTTCTTCGCGTTCTCCGGACGATCGAAGTTGATCGAGTCGACTTTCAGCAGAGCGAAGTAACGCTCGCCTTCCTTCGGCGGCCGAATCTTGCCGATGATGGTATCGCCCGTGCGCAGGTTGAAGCGACGGATCTGGCTGGGCGAGACATAGATGTCGTCCGGGCCGGCCAGGTACGAGGAATCGGCGGAGCGCAGGAAGCCGAAGCCATCCTGGAGAATCTCCAGCACGCCGTCACCGGAGATTTCCTCGCCGCTTTTCGCGTGCTTTTTCAGCAGTGCGAAGATGATGTCCTGCTTGCGCGAACGGGCCATGTTTTCCAGGCCCATGGCATCGGACATTTCCAGCAATTCGGCAATCGGCTTTTGCTTGAGTTCGGTCAGATTCATAGAAGGGACGTAAATACGCTGAAAGGGGAAAAGGGAACAAGCGTGATGCTTGAAGAGCCGCGCCGTAGATGACGGACAGGATCGCTTGGAATTCGAATAGGAAGTGCGTCGGCGACGGCTTGCAGGGGACAACGAAATAATCGTTGTGCGCCCGAATTTAACACCCGAGTTTCGGAGCGTCTAGGGGCAATAACGAAAAACCCCGCGCATTGGCGGGGTTTTTCAGGACTTCTCGACTTAGATGTTGCTGTCGAGGAAGGCAGCCAGCTGCGACTTGGACAGTGCGCCGACCTTGGTCGCTTCGACGTTGCCGCCCTTGAACAGCATCAGGGTCGGAATGCCACGCACGCCGTACTTCGGCGGGGTGTCCTGGTTCTCGTCGATGTTCAGCTTGCAGACTTTCAGCTTGCCCTGATAGTCCTTGGCGATCTCGTCGAGTACCGGGGCAATCATCTTGCACGGGCCGCACCATTCGGCCCAGTAGTCGACCAGCACGGGACCGTCGGACTTCAGTACGTCCTGCTCGAAGCTGGCATCGGTAACATTGACGATATGTTCGCTCATGTATTCTCTCCGTCAATCGGATGCGAAAAAGTGTCCGCCATCATATCCCGCCTCGGCCCACACCGAAAGGCGCAGCCGATTGAGTGTATCTATCACTGCCGCGGTGACTTCTGATCGGTGACAACCCCTTCATTGGCACTACCTGCCTAAAATGGCAGGATGTCTCCCGTATTTATCCGGACCCGCCCCTATGCCCCATACCCCTGCCAAGACCTTTCCGATGATCGCGGCCATTGACCTTGGCTCGAACAGTTTCCACATGGTTTTGGCGAAGGCCGATCACGGCGAGATCCGCATCCTCGAGCGATTGGGCGAGAAGGTCCAGCTGGCCGCGGGCATCGGCGAAGACCGCATGCTCACCGAGGAAGCGATGCAGCGCGGCTACGACTGCCTGAAGCAGTTCGCCCAGTTCATCAACGGCATGCCGCCGGGCTCGGTTCGCGTCGTAGGCACCAACGCTCTGCGCGAGGCTCGCAACCGTGCCGAATTCATCCGCGTCGCCGACCAGATCCTGGGCCACCCGGTGGAAGTCATCTCCGGCCGTGAAGAAGCACGCCTGATCTACCTCGGCGTGTCCCACACCCTGCCCGACAACCCCGGCAAGCGCCTGGTGGTCGACATCGGCGGCGGCAGCACCGAGTTCATCATCGGCCAGCAGTTCGAATCGCAACTGCGCGAGAGCCTGCAGATGGGCTGCGTGAGCTTCACCCAACGCTACTTCAAGGACGGCAAGATCACCCCGGCGCGCTACGCGCAGGCCTATACCTCGGCCCGCCTGGAGCTGATGAGCATCGAGAACAGCCTGCGTCGCCTGGGCTGGGACGAAGCCGTCGGCGCCTCCGGGACCATCCGCGCGATCTGCCTGGCGATCCAGGCCGGCGGCCACGGCAACGGCGAGATCAACCCGGATGGCCTGGCCTGGCTCAAGCGCAAGATGTTCAAGCTGGGCGAGGTCGAGAAGCTCGACATCGACGGCATCAAACCGGACCGCCGACCGATCTTCCCGGCCGGCATGGCGATCCTCGAGGCGCTGTTCGACGCCCTAGAGCTGACGCGCATGACCCACTCCGAAGGCGCCCTGCGCGAAGGCGTGCTCTACGATCTGCTGGGCCGTCACCACCACGAGGACGTCCGTGAACGCACCATCGGCGCCCTGATGGAGCGCTACCACGTCGATCCGGAACAGGCCGCGCGGGTCGAGGCCAAGGCGCTGGAATCGCTGGATCAGGTCGCCAAGGCCTGGGACCTCAACGACGAAGGCCACCGCGAGCTGCTGATGTGGGCCGCCCGCGTGCACGAGCTGGGCCTGGACATCGCCCACTACCACTACCACAAGCACGGCGCCTACCTGCTGGAGCACTCGGACCTGGCCGGCTTCTCACGCCTGGACCAGCTGACCCTGGCGCTGCTGGTGCGCGGCCACCGCCGCAACATCCCGGTGGACAAGTTCAACGAGCTGGGCGATGAAGGCGACAAGCTGATCCGCCTGTGCATCGTGCTGCGCTTCGCCATCCTCTTCCACCACATCCGTGGCACCCAGGAAATGCCGGCCGTGGCGCTGAAGGCCTCCGGCAAGTCGCTGGACGTGCGCTTCCCGGACGGCTGGCTGGCGGCCAACCCACTGACCCAGGCGGACTTCGAGCAGGAAGCCGAATGGCTCAAGCGCGTGGGCTATTCGCTCAGCGTGAGCTGATCGCTACCACGAAAGACAAAGGCCCCGGCGCGCAAACGCCGGGGCCTTTTTATTTCCGATGATTCGCAGCCATCACGCGGCAGCCGCTCCTACGAAAAAACCCAGGCACCGCGCATGAAAAAGCCCCGCCGCAAGCGGCAGGGCTTTCGATACACACCGGATCAGCGACCGCTGATCACCGGCGTGCACAGGCGCTCCAGCAGGGTCGCCTGGGCGTTGCGGGCGTTCTGGTTGCCGCTGGGACTCTGGCGCACGTAGCTGCCGTCGGACTGCAGCACCCAGGCCTGGGTATTGTCGGTCAGGTAGGACTCCAGCTCCTTCTTCACGCGCAGCACGAGCTTCTTGCCTTCCACCGGGAAGCAGGTCTCCACGCGCATGTCGAGGTTGCGTTCCATCCAGTCGGCGCTGGAGAGATAGAGCTTCTCCTCGCCGCCGTTGAGGAAGTAGTAGATCCGGCTGTGCTCCAGGAAGCGGCCGATGATCGAGCGCACCTGGATATTGTGCGATACACCCGGCACGCCCGGACGCAGGCAGCACATGCCGCGCACCACCAGATCGATCTTCACGCCCGCCTGGCTGGCCTTGTACAGCGCGCGGATGACCTTGGCGTCGGTCAGCGAGTTGACCTTGGCCATGATGTGCGCCGGCTTGCCTTCGGCCGCCTGGGCGGCCTCGCGGTTGATCATCTCCAGCAGGTTCTTCTTCAGGGTGAAGGGCGCGTGAAGGAGCTTCTTCATGCGCAGGGTCTTGCCCATGCCGATCAGCTGGTTGAACAGCTTGTGCAGGTCCTCGCAGAGCGCCACGTCGGCGGTCAGCAGGCTGTAGTCGGTGTACAGACGGGCGTTGCCGGCGTGGTAGTTGCCGGTGCCCAGGTGCGCGTAACGGCGCAGCTCACCGTCCTCGCGACGCAGGATCAACATCATCTTGGCGTGGGTCTTGAAGCCAACCACGCCGTAGATCACCACGGCGCCGGCCTGCTGCAGGCGGCTGGCCAACTGGAGGTTGGACTCTTCATCGAAGCGCGCCCGCAACTCGATCACCACGGTGACTTCCTTGCCGTTTCGCGCGGCTTCCACCAGCGCGTCGACGATCTCGGAGTTGGCGCCGGAGCGATACAGCGTCTGCTTGATCGCCAGCACGCTGGGGTCCTTGGCCGCCTGGCGCAGGAGGTCGACCACCGGGGTGAAGGACTCGAACGGGTGCATCAGCAGCACGTCGAGCTTGCCCAGGACGTTGAACAGGTTTTCCTTCTTCTGCAGCAGTTTGGGGATCGCCGGGGTGAACGGCGGCGACTGCAGCTCAGGATGGCTGGCGAGACCGGTGACGCTGAACAGGCGGGTCAGGTTGACCGGGCCGCTGACGCGGTACAGCTCGGTTTCGGACAGGCCGAACTGCTTGAGCAGGTAGTTGGACAGGGGCACCGGGCAGGTGTCCACCACCTCCAGGCGCACCGCGTCACCGTAGCGACGCGAGAACAGCTCGCCGCGCAGCGCGCGGGCCAGGTCCTCGACGTCCTCGGCATCCACCGAGAGGTCGGCGTTACGGGTCAGGCGGAACTGGTAGCAGCCCTTCACCTTCATGCCGTGGAACAGGTCGTCGGCGTGGGCGTGGATCATCGACGACAGGAACACGTAGTTGTCGCCGGGGCCGGCGACTTCTTCCGGCAGGCGGATGATCCGCGGCAGCGAACGCGGCGCGGGGATGATCGCCAGGCCGGAGTCACGGCCGAAGGCGTCCAGGCCCTCGAGCTCGACCATGAAGTTCAGGCTCTTGTTCACCAGCAGCGGGAACGGATGGGTCGGGTCGAGGCCGATCGGGGTGACGATGGGCGCGATCTCGTCACGGAAGAAGCGACGGACCCAGGCCTTGATCTTCGGCGTCCAGTAACGGCGGCGGATGAAGCGGATATCGTGCTTGGCCAGCTCCGGCAACAGGATGTCGTTGAGGATGCTGTACTGGCGAGCGACCTGCTCGTGCACCTGTTCGCTGATGCGCGCCAGCGCCTGGTGCGGCAACAGGCCGTCGGCGCCGGCCTGCTCGCGGGCAAAAGTGATCTGCTTCTTCAGGCCAGCAACGCGGATCTCGAAGAACTCGTCGAGGTTGCTGGAGAAGATCAGCAGGAACTTCAAGCGCTCCAGCAGCGGGTAGGACTCATCCAGCGCCTGCTCCAGCACGCGGATGTTGAACTGCAGCTGCGAGAGCTCGCGATGAATGTAGAGGGCACTGTCGTCCACGTTGATCGCCGGCACCGCCGGCTCGACGGGGGGTGGCGTCGCCTCGGCGACCTCTTCCACCACGACTTCGGTGATTTCAGCGGTGGTGTCAGCTTCGATAACTTCGGTTTCGCTAATGCCTTCGGTATTCATCGCTCGTCTCATCGACGGGGTCAGCCCCCGCTTTTCAATTGTTGTGCTGCGCGCTTGGCGAAGTAGGTCAGGATGCCATCTGCGCCAGCGCGTTTGAAGGCCAGCAGCGATTCCAGGATCACCGCCTCGCTGAGCCAGCCGTTGTTGATCGCAGCCATGTGCATCGCGTACTCGCCACTGACCTGGTAGACAAAGGTCGGCGCGCGGAATTCGTCCTTGGCCCGGCGAACGATGTCGAGATAGGGCATGCCCGGCTTGACCATGATCATGTCGGCGCCTTCGGCGAGGTCAGCGTAGATCTCGTGCAGCGCTTCGTCGCTGTTGGCCGGGTCCATCTGGTAGGTGGCCTTGTTGCCCTTGCCCAGGTTGGCGGCGGAGCCGACGGCATCGCGGAACGGGCCGTAGTAGGCGCTGGCGTACTTGGCCGAGTAGGCCATGATGCGGGTGTTGATGTGACCGGTGGACTCCAGGGCCTCGCGGATCGCCCCGATACGGCCGTCCATCATGTCCGAGGGAGCCACGACCTGGGCGCCGGCTTCGGCGTGGGAAAGCGCCTGTTTGACCAGCACATCAACGGAAATATCGTTCAGGACGTAGCCGTCTTCGTCGAGGATGCCGTCCTGGCCGTGGCTGGTGAACGGGTCCAGCGCCACGTCGGTGATGATGCCCAGTTCCGGGAAGCGCTCGCGCAGGGCGCGGGTGGCGCGCTGGGCAATGCCATCGGGGTTGAAGGCTTCGGCGCCATCGAGGGATTTCTTCTCCAGCGGCGTCACCGGGAACAGCGCCAGGGCCGGGATGCCCAGCTCCACCAGCTCTTCGGCTTCCTTGAGCAGCAGGTCGATGGACATGCGCTCCACACCCGGCATCGAGGGTACCGCTTCACGCTGGTTCTTGCCGTCGAGGACGAACACCGGAAGGATCAGGTCGTTGGTGGTCAGGACGTTTTCGCGCACCAGACGGCGGGAAAATTCGTCACGACGGTTGCGACGCAGACGAGTGAAGGGGAAGGCACGATCGGCGGGAATGAAGCTCACGGCGTACTCCAGGGCCTGATACAGCAGGCACAGTCTGACAGTTATAGCCCTGAATTATGACCGATTGGTAACAACCGGTAACAGTGACCCTTGGTCGCGGCATCCTGCCGCAGCGGCATGCCGCCGCTCTGCACCGGCACGGACTTGTTCCAGGTCAGTTGTGCAGACTGGGGTGCCTTCCCTGCGGGCGACAACCGAGTTAGGCTTCGCGTTCATTTCGCTGCGTTGCCTCGATAATGCTCCAACAATTCCTGCAGGATTTCGGCTACTTCGCGCTGTTTCTCGGCACGTTCTTCGAGGGTGAGACCATTCTGGTCCTGGCCGGCTTCCTGGCATTCCGCGGCTACATGCAGCTGGAATACGTCATCGCGGTGGCTTTCTTCGGCAGTTACGCGGGCGACCAGCTCTGGTATTTCCTCGGCCGTCGCCACGGTCGCAAGCTGCTCGCGCGCAAACCGCGCTGGCAAAAAATGGGCGACAAGGCGCTGGAGCACGTTCGCAAGCATCCCGACCTGTGGGTGCTGAGCTTCCGTTTCGTCTACGGCCTGCGCACCGTGATGCCGGTGGCAATCGGTCTGTCCGGCTACCCGCCGGCACGCTACCTGCTGCTCAACGGCATCGGCGCCATCGTCTGGGCTTCCGTGCTGGGCAGCGCGGCCTTCTACTTCGGCAGCGTGCTCGAAGGCGTGCTGGGCAACATCAAGAAGTACGAACTCATGGTCCTCGGCGGCCTGGTGGTGATCGGCCTGCTGTTCTGGCTGCGCCGCCGCTTCAAGGCTTCCAAGTCCGATTGATCAGGCCGCCTGCGGCAGGCGCTCGGCGCGCCGCAGGCCCAGCAGCCCGATCAGGCTGAGCAGCGAGTAGACCGCCAGCGCCCAGGGCGCCCACTGCGGCAGTTCGATCCCTCCCCACAGCGCCAGCGCCGCCACGGCCGGCACGTTCAGAAGAAGACGCAGCACCTCCAGGCGCAGCGCCCAGCTACGGTTCTCCAGCCAGCAACCGATGGCATAGAGCCCGAAAGCCATCCAGCTCCAGCCGATCACCAGCGGCAGCACTTGCCAGTGCTCCCCGACACCCAGCAACCAGGTGCCAACCACCACGTAGGTGGCGAACTGCAGCCCGGCGTACCACTGGCGGCCGCGCCCCAGTGGCACGTCGAATTTGCGGAAGGTGGCCAGGTCCGGCTTGACCATGGGATAGCGCCGGGCAACATCCTCGGGGCGCCAGCCGGTGCGCATGAACCAGATGCGCAGCTTGTCCCAGGTACTGCTGGCGTGGCGCGCGTCATTCCACAGGTGCGCGTAGACCTGCAGGTTGGCCCACAGCGGATTCCAGCTGGCCAGCGGCACGGTCACGCCGAACACCACCGGCTCCTCGTCCAGCTCCTCCTGGAAGGTGCCGAACAGACGGTCCCAAATAATGAACACGCCGCCATAGTTGCGATCCATGTAGATAGGATTCTGCGCGTGGTGCACGCGGTGGTTGGACGGGGTGATGAAGATCCACTCGAACCAGCCCAGCTTGGGGATGTGACGGGTGTGCACCCAGAACTGGTAGAGCAGGTTCAGCGCGCCGACGGTGAGGAACACCAGCGGCGGCACCCCGGCGATCGCCATGGGCAGGTAGAAGATCCAGCCGAAGATGAAGCCGGTGCTGGTCTGCCGCAGTGCGGTGGAGAGGTTGTAGTCCTCGCTCTGGTGGTGCACCGAGTGCGCGGCCCAGAGCACGTTGCGTTCGTGGCCCAGGCGGTGGTTCCAGTAGTAGCAGAAGTCGTAGAAGACGAAGGCGAATACCCAGACCCAGAGGCTCTGCGTGGACATCTCGAAGAGCGCCAGGTGCTGCCAGGCGATGGCATAGGTGAGCACCGCCAGGCCTTTGGTCAGCAGGCCGCTGGTGGTGGAGAGCACACCGGCGCTAAGGCTGTTCAGCGCATCGCTCAGGCGGTAGGTACGCAGGCCGCGCCAGCGGTCGGCGAGCAGTTCGATCGCAATCAGCAGGAAAAAGAAGGGTACGGCGAAGAGGATGTAGTTCATGGCGCGACCGAATCGTTATGCTTATGAGGAAGGATCCTAGTCCCTTGCCCGCCGCCGGCCACGGCCGTCGGCGACAGCCCGGGCGGCATATCGCGACAGCCCCGGCCCCCTCGTACAGGAGCAGTTCATGAAGAAAGTTGCCGTTATCCTCTCCGGCTGTGGCGTCTACGACGGCGCGGAAATCCACGAAAGCGTGATCACCCTGTTGCGCCTGTCCCAGCGCGGTGCCCAGGTACAGTGCTTCGCGCCGAATATCGAGCAACACCATGTACTGAATCACCTGACCGGCGAGGAAATGGCGGAAAAGCGCAACGTGCTGGTGGAGTCCGCACGCATCGCCCGCGGCGAAGTGAAAGACGTGCGCGAAGCCAAGGTCGAGGACTTCGACGCCCTGATCGTGCCCGGCGGCTTCGGCGCGGCCAAGAACCTCAGTGACTTTGCCTTCAAGGGCGATCAGTGCGAGGTGCAGCCGGACGTACTGGCCCTGGCCAAGGCCTTCGCCGCGGCGAAGAAGCCGGTCGGCCTGATCTGCATCGCCCCGGCCATGGCCGCGCGCATCTATGGCGAAGGTGTGGAATGCACCATCGGCACTGACGAAGGCACCGCCAAGGCGCTGACCAACATGGGCGCCAAGCACATCGATTGCGCCGTGGAAGACATCGTCGAGGACAAGGACCGCAAGCTGGTCACCACTCCGGCCTACATGCTCGCACAGTCCATCGCCGAGGCCGCCAGCGGCATCAACAAGGCGGTCGACCGGGTGCTGGAGCTGGCCTGAAGCTCTTCAGTCGAGACATCCGCGAGCCGCTGCAACGCCGATGTAGCCCACCGGAATAATAACGCCCGGCATTGCCGGGCGTTTTCGTTTCAGGCCGGATCAGCCCTTGCGGCTCTCCGCCTCACGCAGCAGGCGCGTCAGCAACCGGTCCAGGCCGTTGGCGAAGGCCTGGCGGTCCTTGTCGCCGTAGGGCGCCTGCCCTCCACCCACCTGGCCCTGCTCGCGCAGGTCGGTGAACAGGTTGCGCACGGCCAGGCGCTCGCCCATGTTCTTCTCGTCGAACTCGCGGCCACGCGGGTCCAGCGCATCGACGCCCTTCTTCACCAGTCGGTCGGCCAGCGGCACGTCGCTGCAGATCACCAGGTCACCGGGCTCGGCCTGCTCCACCAGGTAATCGTCGGCAGCGTCCATTCCGCTGGGCACCACGATCAGGCTGACACAGGCGAACGGCGGCTTGGCCACGGGCTGGCCAGCAACCATCACCACCTCTAGCTTGCGCTTCAAGGCGAACTTCGCCACCAGCTCCTTGGCCGCACGCGGGCAGGCGTCGGCGTCGATCCAGATACGCATCGGGGGAAAACCTTCCTTCGAAAAGCACGACGGCCAGTATCGCACTGGCCGTCGTATGTCGCTTGGCTATCGCCTCAGGACGAGGCGATCTCGGCGGCCTTGCGGCGCTCGGAGAAGTAGCTGCGTCCGTAGAGCACAGCCACCGCCACCAGCGCCACCGCCTGGGCCGACAACGAGTAGGCATCGGCCTTGATGCCGAGCCAGTCGAAGTCGAAGAACGGTACCGGGCGGGTGCCGATCACGCCGGCTTCCTGCAGGGCGACCACGCCATGGCCAGCGAAGACCACCGACAGGGCACAGAGCAGCG
Organism: Pseudomonas nicosulfuronedens; assembly: GCF_005877905.1. GTDB lineage: Bacteria > Pseudomonadota > Gammaproteobacteria > Pseudomonadales > Pseudomonadaceae > Pseudomonas > Pseudomonas nicosulfuronedens. Next base: position 114,966 of record NZ_SWDV01000001.1, read on the forward strand.
CGGCGTTGACGGTGAAGAACAGCTTCAGCGGCAGTTTCGCCGAGCCACGCAGGATCACGAAGGCGATACCGATCAGGATCACCACCGCAGTGCCCGCACCGGCGATCACCGCGTTGTGACCGGCCGGGCCAGCCTGCAGCCAGAGGGTCTCGTAGAACAGGATGACCTCGAACAGCTCGCGGTAGACCGAGAAGAACGCCAGCACCGCGAAGCCGAAGCGACCACCGCCGCCCACCAGGCTGCTGCGGATGTAGTCCTGCCAGGCGGCAGCATGGCGACGGTCGTGCATCCACACGCCGAGCCAGAGCACCATCACGCAGGCGAACAGCGAGGTGAAGCCTTCCATCAGCTCACGCTGGGCGCCGCCGATGTCGATGACGTAGGCCGCAACCGCCCAGGTGGCGAAACCGGCGACGAAGGCCAGGCCCCAGCCGACATGGACGCCACGCACGGCCTTCTCCTGCCCGGTGTTGCGCAGGAAGGCGAGGATCGCGGCGAGCACCAGGATCGCTTCCACGCCTTCGCGCAGGAGGATCAGCAGGGCCGAGACGAAGCTGATGGAGAAGCTCAGCGAGTCACCGCTCAGGGCTTTGGCGGCGTCCGCCAGCTTGGCCTTGGCCAGTTCCAGCTGCTGCGCCACTTCGGCTTCCGGCAGACCATCACGCAGTGCCTGACGGTAGGCCATCAGTTGCTTCTCGGTGGCCTTGCGCAGGTCGGCGTCGACGTTGTCCAGCGAGCTTTCCACCAGCTCGAAGCCTTCCAGGTAGGCCGCCACGGACAAGTCGTAGGCCTGGTCGTGGTCACCGGAACGGTACACGGCGAAGCTCTTGTCCAGCGTCGCGGAGGTGTAGTCGATCTGTTGCGCCGGGCCACGGTGCTCCAGCGGCGGATGAGCCCGCAGCGCACGGAAGCTCTCGGCTGCGGCTTCGCCGTCATGTTCGGCGACATCCGCCGGAGTCTGGGTCGACAGGGTTGCCAGCGGGTAGGCGTGGGCCGGATCGGGCTTGGCCTGACCGGCGCTGAGGCTGGCCACATAGGAAGCCAGGTCCCAGCGCTGGCGCTCGTCGAGCTGATCGGCGAAGGCCGGCATGTCGGTGCCGGCAACGCCCAGGCCGATGACGTTGCGCAGGTCATACAGGCTCAGCTGGTCCAGACGCGCGCGGTCGGTCAGGTTGGCCGGCGGCGGCTCCAGGCCGATGCCCGCCGGGCCGTCTCCCTTGCCGGCATCGCCATGGCAGATCGAGCACTGCTGGGCGTAGACCTCGGCGCCACGGGCCGGATCCGGGGTAATCGCGGGGGTCTGCACCACCTGGTAGATATCGGCGACGCGCGCCTCCAGGTGACGGGCCTGCTGGGCCACTTGCTTGCCCGGCTGACGCTGCTCGATGGCCTGCTTGAGGCCGGCAGCGTCCTTCTCCAGGTCAGCTCGTTCGGGGCGTGCCGGCAGGGTCAGGATCAGCGAATGGAGATTGCCGACGAATTCCAGCTGCTCCTTGTACTCGCTGTCGTTGATCACCTTGCCGTCGGCGACGGTGGCGGGATAGTCAGCGGCGAGATAACTGAGCAGGTGCAGGGCTTGAGCAGGGTCGACAGCCGTGTCGGCGTGAGCTCCAAGGCTGAAAAGGCCGACCAGCGGCAACAGCCAGACGAATAGTTTGGAGGGGCGCATACGGAAAGTTAAATGAGAATGAAAGAGGTTAAATTGTCACCTCAGGTTTCCGTCTATGCAAGGAGAACGTCCCGCGCAATTGCGCCCGGAGTGACCGCAAGGCCACCCCGACCCTCCGACAAAAAGCCCGCAAACGCCCTCAGACCGGGGCGCGGCGGACCGTGGCGAGCAGCGCGGCGGCGCCCACGAACAAGGTGGCGAAGGTTCGATTCATGATCCGTTGCTGGCGCTGCGAGCGCAGCGCGCGCAGCACACGTGCGGCCAGACCGGTGTAGCCGGCCATGACGATCAGGTCCACGGTAATCATGGTGGCGCCCATGATCACGTACTGGATCGCCATGGGCTGGTGCGGGTCGACGAACTGCGGCAGCACCGCGAGCATGAAGATGACCGCCTTGGGGTTGCTGGCATTGACCAGGAAGCCGCGCAGCACCAGGGTCAGCGGCCGGCCGATGGGACGCTCGCCGCTGGCTGCCATGACCTGCGGAGCAGCAGTCCACTGGCGGTACGCGAGATAGACCAGGTAGACCACGCCGAACCATTTGATCGCGCTGAACGCCACGGCGGACGTCGACAGCAGTGCGCCGACGCCGGCGGCGACGATGGCGATCTGCAGCGCCAGGCCGATCTGCAGGCCCAGGGCATTCCAGTAGCCGCGCCAGAAGCCGTATTGCAGCCCGCAGGACATCGAGGCGATGGCCCCGGCGCCGGGCGACAGGCTGATCACCCAGCAGGCGATGAAGAAGGCGAACCAGGTACTGGCGAGCATGGCGGACCTCATGGCGCCCAGGCAGGCGCAATAAATTGTTACGGAGGCTCAGTGTGCCTCAGTCAGGCTGCGCCGCCCAGCATTGCCGACGAAGGTCGGGGGAGCCCTGTAGGAGCGAGCTTGCTCGCGAACCGCCATAACTCCGGAGTCGCCGGGAAACTCTGTTCGCGAGCAAGCTCGCTCCCACGAAAAACAAAAAGCCCGGCACTGGGCCGGGCTTTCTATATCACGACAGAGCGATCAGCTCGGAATGTCCTTGCGCAGCTTCACCGGCTCCTCGCCGCGCTTGCGTGCCAGGGCGCCGCGCAGGCGGATGTTGATTGCCTCCACCGCCAGCGAGAAGGCCATGGCGAAGTACACGTAGCCCTTGGGCACGTGGATCTCGAAAGCCTCGGCGATCAGCACGGTGCCGACCACGATGAGGAAGGACAGCGCCAGCATCTTCAGCGACGGGTGCTTCTCGATGAAGGCACTGATGGTGCCGGCCGAGAGCATCATCACGCCGACCGAGATGACGATGGCCGCGACCATCACCGGCACATGCTGCACCAGCCCCACGGCGGTGATTACCGAGTCCAGGGAGAAGACGATGTCGATGATCGCGATCTGGATGATGATGCCCATGAAGCCACGGGACTTGCCGCCGCTCTGCTCGCCTTCCTCGGCGCCTTCCAGGCTGTGGAAGATTTCCATGGTGCTCTTGAACAGCAGGAACAGGCCGCCGAAGAACAGGATCAGGTCGCGTCCGGAGATGCCGTGGTCGAACACGGTGAACAGGTCGGCGGTCAGGCGCATCACCCAGGTGATCGACAGCAGCAGAAGGATCCGCGTGCCCATGGCCAGGGCCAGGCCGAAGAAGCGCGCCTTGGGTTGCTGGGCAGGTGGCAGGCGACCGACCAGGATCGAGATGAAGATGATGTTGTCGATGCCCAGTACGATTTCCAGGGCAGTCAGGGTCAGAAAGGCAACCCAGATCTCAGGGCTAGTAAGCCATTCCATAGTGGGGGAGTCCGTCAGGGCTAGGGGTCAGGGAGTGGTGGTGGGGAAGTTCGGCCCGCGCCAACGGCGAATGGCCTTCTGGAAGAACAGGTTGTTCGGTACCTGCAGCAATGCGCCCGGCGCGCCGTCCTCGCCCGATTCCTCCAGGGTGGTGTACAGCAGGTTGATCGCCACGACCCGGCCTTTCACACCGGGCTTGTCCGCAGACTCGATGACTTCCACGCGGTCGCCCAGGCGGAACGGGCCCATGGTGAAGATCATCAGCGCGCAGAACAGGTTGGACAGCACGCTCCAGATCGCGAAGAAGGCCACGGCGGCCACGGCGGCGAAGCCGGTCAGCGCAGCCCACAGCACATCGGCGGAGACACCCAGGCGCTCCAGCACCAGCATCACTGCCGAGCCCATGATCAACCAGCGCAGGCCACCTCGCAGCGGCAGCAACAGCTCCGGCGGCATCGGGTAGCGCTCGCCAAGGCGGCTGACAGCGCGCGTCACCACGCGCTGCACCAGCCACGCGAGCAGCAGGACGAGAATGATCTGCCCGCCACGCAGCAGCGGTTCACTCCACGCCACCAGCAGATTCACGTCGTCCATCACTCGCTGGCCTCGAGCTGGCGCTGCAGCTCTTCGAGGGTTTCCAGTGCCATCAACCAGGACTCTTCCAGCTCGCTTTCACGCCCTTTCAGGGTCGCCTGGCGGGCCAGCAGGTCACGCAGCTCGTCCTTTCGCGAGGCCTCGTATAGCGCGCTGTCGCCCAGGCGCTGCTCCAGCTCGGCGAGCTGTTCGTGAACTTTGCCCAGTTCCTTCTCCAGCTTGTCCGCCTCGCGCTTGTGCGGGGCGAGCTGCTGGCGCAAGGCGGCGGCGGCCTGGCGCTGGGCGCGCTTGTCGGTCTTGTCGCCAGCGGGAACGGCGGGCGAAGACGGCGTCTGGCGCGCGCGGAAATCCACCAGCCAGCGGGCGTAGTCGTCGAGGTCGCCTTCGAACTCCTGGATGCGCCCGTCGGCGACCAGCAGGAACTCATCGGTGGTGCTCTTGAGCAGGTGACGGTCGTGCGACACCACCACCACGGCGCCGGAGAACTCCTGCAGCGCCAGGGTCAGCGCCAGGCGCATTTCCAGGTCGAGGTGGTTGGTCGGTTCGTCGAGCAGCAGCAGGTTGGGCTTCTGCCAGGCGATCAGCGCCAGGGCCAGGCGTGCCTTCTCGCCACCGGAGAAATTCAGCACCGGTTCGTCACAGCGCTCGCCACGGAAGTCGAAGCCGCCGAGGAAGTCGCGCAGGGTCTGCTCGCGCTCGGCCGGAGCGATACGCGCCAGGTGCAGCAACGGGCTGGCCTTGGGGTCCAGCGAGTCGAGCTGATGCTGGGCGAAGTAGCCGATGGCGAGGTTCTCGCCACGGGCAAGCTCGCCGGACAGTAGCGACAGGTCGCCGGAGAGGGTCTTGATCAGTGTCGACTTGCCTGCGCCGTTGGGGCCGAGCAGGCCGATGCGCGCACCGGGCACCAGCTGCAACTTGACCTTCTCCAGCACGGTCTTGTCGCCACTCTTGTCGACGTAGCCCAGACGGGCCTCGGACAGGTTGAGCAGCGGGCTGGAAATCTTGTCAGACTCGCGGAAGACGAAGTCGAACGGCGAGTCGACGTGGGCCGGCGCCAGTTCTTCCAGGCGTTCCAGCGCCTTGATCCGGCTCTGCGCCTGGCGGGCCTTGGTAGCCTGGGCGCGGAAGCGGGCGATGTACTTTTCCATGTGGGCGCGTTGCGCCTGCTGCTTCTCGTACGCCTGTTGCTGCTGGGCCAGGCGTTCGGCGCGGGTACGCTCGAAGGCCGAGTAGCCGCCGCGGTACAGCGTCAGCTTGCGCTGTTCGAGGTGCGCGATGTTGTCCACTACCGCGTCGAGGAAATCGCGGTCGTGGGAAATCAGCAGCAGCGTGCCCGGGTAACCCTTGAGCCACTCTTCCAGCCAGAGGATGGCATCAAGGTCCAAGTGGTTGGTCGGTTCGTCGAGCAGCAGCAGTTCGGACGGGCACATCAGCGCCTGCGCCAGGTTCAGGCGCATCCGCCAGCCACCGGAGAAGTCGCCGACGCGGCGGTCCATCTGCTCGGGTGTGAAGCCCAGTCCGGCCAGCAGCTTGCGCGCGCGAGCATCGGCGGTGTATCCGTCGGCGCTGTCCAGCTCGCTGTGCAGGCGCGCCAGGGCGGTGCCGTCATGGGCGTCTTCCGCCGCAGCGAGGTCCGCCTGGATCCTGCGCAGGTGCACGTCGCCGTCGAGCACGTAGTCGACGGCGAGGCGGTCGAGAGTATCGACCTCCTGGCGCATGTGCGCGATGCGCCAGTCTGCGGGCAGGTAGCAGTCACCGGCATCCTGGCCGAGTTGGCCGCGCAGCAGGGCGAACAGGCTCGACTTGCCGGCGCCGTTGGCGCCGATCAGGCCGACTTTCTGTCCGGCGTGCAGGGTGAGTTCGGCACCTTCCAGCAAGCGCTGGGGGCCACGCTGTAGCGTAAGATTTTGTAGTCGAATCATGGCGGCGGAGTTTATCAGCTTCGCCTGGCAATCGCTGTGGGTGCTCTATGTCTGATGATGTCTGGTCGTATGCACTGAAACTCTACGCCCGGCCTGGGGTTGAGCCGGCTTGCCTGGCCCTGCAGGAAGGCGGTGCGGATATCTGCCTGTTGCTCGCTGCGGCCTGGCTGGGCAGCACGGGGGTGGCCTTCGCGGCGTCGCGAATGAGCGAGCTGGAAAGCACGGCGCGGGGATGGCGCGAAGAGGTGGTCGTGCCGTTGCGTTCGCTGCGTCAGCGCTGGCGAGAATCGGCGAAGCAGGATGCGGAGCTGGCGTCACTGCGCGAACGGATCAAGCAGCTCGAACTGGAAGCGGAAAAGGTGTTGCTGGGGAGGCTGGAGACGGTGGCGAAGGATTGGCCACGGGGTGAAGCGAAGGATCTGGCGCGCTGGCTGGAGGCCGTGTCTGCTGAGGCAGGCGGCTTGCGCCGCGATGCGCGGGAAACCCTGCGCACCGCGGCGAGCCTCTCCTGAGCCTTAGGAAGCGCTGGAGGAGGTGCTGCTGGCCGGAGCAGCCGGTGCCGGAGTGGCGCTGGCAGCCGGGGTCGCGGCCGGCGCACTCGGCTGGGCAGCCGGTGTGCTCGGGGCGGCCTGAGCGGCCGGTTTGGCAGCGACGGCAGGCTTGGCCGCAGCGGGTTTGGCAGCAGGCTTGACGGCCGGTTTCGCGGCAGGCTTGGCAGCGGCTTTCACGGCCGGTTTGGCAGCCGGTTTCGCGGCGGGCTTGGCAGCCGGTTTGGCAGCGGCAGCGGGCTTAGCGGCAGGCTTGGCAGCGGCAGGTTTCGCGACAGCGGCGGGCTTCGCTGCAGCAGGCTTGGCGGCCGGCTTCGCCGCGGGCTTGGCAGCAGCTTTCGCAGCAGGCTTGGCAGCCGGTTTTGCGGCAGGTTTGGCTGCCGGCTTAGCGGCGGAAGCAGGCTTGGCTGCGGGTTTGGCTGCCGGCTTGGCGGCGGCTTTCGCTGCGGGCTTCGCAGCCGGTTTAGCAGCAGGCTTGGCAGCGGCAGGTTTAGCAGCAGCGGTCCTGGCAGCCGGCTTGGCTGCGGGCTTTGCAGCGGTCTTGGCGGCAGGTTTGGCAGCAGCCTTGGCAGCTGGTTTTGCGGCAGGTTTGGCAACCGGCTTGGCAGCAACTTTCGCAGCAGCAGGTTTGGCAGCGGCGACCTTGGCGGCCGGCTTCGCAGCAGGCTTGGCGGCGGTCTTCGCGGCGGGCTTGGCAGCCGGTTTGGCAGCAGCCTTGGCAACCGGTTTTGCAGCGGCAGCGGCCGGCTTGCGGGTAGCGAGGGATTTGCCAGCGGCTTCCTTCACCTTGGTCACGCCCTGGGCGAGCTTCAGGCTCTCCTGCACATCGCGCTTGAGGTTGGCGATGTAGGCACGGGTTTCGGTCTGGCGGGTCTTCAGAACATCCAGCACACCGTCGAGCTCAGCGATGCTCGATTTGGCCTTGGCCTGCGCCTTCGCCTTGCCGGCCTTGGTCGCGTCCTGCAGCTTGGTGCGTGCGTTGTGCAGCTTCTCCTGAGCCTTGCCGCGTTGTTTCTCGAGCTTGGCGAGCAGCTTTTCGGAATCGACGAGCGCCTGCTTGCAGGCACCTTCGAGGTGTTCGATCAGACTGTTGGACAACTGGTGCAGCAGGTGCAGAGGGGTAGTGACGGGTTTCTTGTTGGCCGACATGACGTGCCTCCTGGCGGACGTGGTTGCGCCCATACTAGCCCCGCTGATGGCCTCTCGCCAATGTCCCTATTGTGCTGCAGGCCGCAGCAGGCATTGGCTTCAGAGGTTTTCAGCAGTGCGCGAAGGCGCGTTTTTTCTCTCACTCAATGACGCTGCCTCACGCACTTGGTTCCGTTGTCACCATCGGCCTGGCCGCGCAAACGCCCGTGGCGCGTGCGTTTGACGATGAAAAATAAATTTTCAGGACATGTCGAAGATGCCCGTCGCAGAGCCTTCCGCGTAACGCGCAGCAGTCCCGACGAAGATGGACTGGCAGGCTTTCGCGGCACGCCAACACGTCGCGAAAATCGCGATCACGACACAGTGGAAATGCACTCGCGAACAGGTGCTCGCAGTCGCCGTTGCAGCCAATTTTCAGCCGTGATTCATCCCCCGAAAAAGACTGCGAAAACACAGGAGGGAGCTGCCGAACGGCGCGAGTTTTTCAGCGTGGTGTGCGCAAAGTGCGAGGCTCGAAACATCGCTAACAGCGTCTGCAATTGGCATGAATCGCACGAACCCGACGCAAACGAAAACGGCGCGAGTGCTTCAAGCGCTCGCGCCGTTTTCGGACACCCCTTCGCTCAGGCCGTAACGGCTTTCTGCTCGTGGGCGTTGTGCAGGACTTCGATCAGGCAGTCTTCCAGTTCGAAACGTTCGTGCAGCTGCTGGCGCAGGCTTTTCAGTTCGCTGGTCAGGCAGGTGCCTTCGCGGCAATCACCGTTGTCGCAGCGGTCGTTGAAGTTCAGCGCATTGGCGGTGATGGTTTCGAGGCGGGGGTAGATCTGCTTGGCCAGTTCCAGGCCTCGCGTATCACCGAAGGCCTGCGCCTCGTTCATCAGCTGTTCGTAGACTTCGAAGTGGCCTGCCGACACGTAGTCGAGCAGTAGCTGGCAGAAGCTCTGCAGATTCTCGGCATTGGTCTTCGGCGCCTGGACACCGTCCAGGGAATCGAATGCCCGGACCAATTCATGTCGATCCCGCAACCAGCGGTCGATCAGCTGGTGTACGCCTCCCCAACGTTCCTGGGCATTACGGCAGCTCTCGAGCATGTTGTCCTCACTTCCCTTTTCGCCGTCCCGGCAAAGTCCGCCCCGGGACAATATTCTGTCGAACCTCGACGTCCGCGATGTGTGAAGCTTGTTCGGCGGCGGCTTTCCGACGGAGTGGAAAACCAGAGTATGCCCGCCCGTTATCGCCTTCAAGACACCGGCAACGGGAAAATTCATACGAGCGTTTAATCGATAGACCGCGATGCCTCTGGCCTGCACCGATGAGGCACAGGCCATGGCGAATTGAGATGCGACGCTCAGCCGCGGCGGCGGAAGAATTGCACGACGGCGAACAGGGCGAAGCCGATGAAGGCCAGCAGACTCCACTCCGGAATGCTCAGGCCAAGCAGGGTCCAGGACACTTCGGCGCAATCGGCCGAGCCGTGGAACATGGTCCAGATGATGTCGGCATAGGGCATGCTTTCCATCATGTATTCCAGCGGCGGCAGACAGGACGGCAGTTGGTCCGGCGGCAACGTCTGCAGCCATACCTGGCGGCCCGCAGTGCCGGCACCGCCCAGGGCACAGAGCAGAATCAGCAGCGAATACACGCGCGGCGCGCGGCCGTGCAGCGCGGCAATCAGCGAGAACAGCCCGCAGCCCGCGAAGAAGATGCGCTGCAGGATGCACAGCGGGCAGGGCTCCAGCCCGACCATGTACTGCAGGTAGAAGCCGGTGCCAAGCATGGCGACACAGGCGAGGAAGGCGAGGAAGAACAGGGACCGAGGGCTGGCCAGGTTCATGGCGGCTCCGCTGAAAAGCGCTGTTGCAGGAAAGGCCGCTACGGTAGTGGAAACACGGCGATCAGTTCAAGGCGAGTGTCTAGACTGGCCGTGGCACTCATCCGGGAATCCATGCCATGCGTCGTCATTTCCTGCTTTGCTCGCTGCTTTCCCTGACAGCAGCGCCGGCCATTGCCGCCACCGACCTCAGCCAGATCCGACTCCCTGAGGGCTTCCATATCAGCCTGCTCACCGACCAGGTGCCGGGCGCGCGCGCCATGGCCTGGGGCGAAAACGGCACGCTTTTCGTCGGCAGTCGCTCCTCCGACAAGGTCTACGCGGTGAAGCCGGATGGCCAGGTAAAGGCGCTCGCCGATGGCCTGCAGATGCCCGTTGGCGTGACCTTTCACAAGGGCGACCTGTACGTGTCGTCGATCAACCGTATCGTCGTGCTGCGCGACATCGAGGCGCACCTTGACGCACCTCCCAAGGCCGAGGAACTGCCGGCGCAGTTTCCGAAGGAGATCGCACATGGCTGGAAATTCATCGCCTTCGGCCCGGACGACAAGCTCTATGTACCGGTCGGCGCACCGTGCAACATCTGCCGCCCGGACCGTGAGCAATACGCCAACCTGCAGCGCATGAACGCCGACGGCAGCGCGCGGGAGGTGGTCGCCTACGGCATCCGCAACACCGTCGGCTTCACCTGGCATCCGCAGACGAAGCAACTGTGGTTCACCGACAACGGGCGCGACATGCTCGGCGACGACAAGCCCGACGATGAACTGAACAAGGTCAGCACGGTGGGCGAGGACTTCGGCTATCCCGACTGCCACCAGGGCGACATCGCCGATCCCGAGGAAGGCAGGAAACCCTGCTCCGCATTCACCGCGCCAGTCGCCAAGCTGGGCCCGCACGTCGCCGCGCTGGGACTGCGCTTCTACACCGGTGAGCAGTTCCCTGCCGAGTACCGCAACAACCTGTTCATCGCCGAGCACGGCTCGTGGAACCGTACGCAGAAGATCGGCTACCGCGTGGCGCGCATCGAGCTCAACGAGGACGGCACGCTGAAGCGCCAGAGTGTGTTCGCCGAAGGCTGGCTCGACAAGGATGGCGGGGTCAACGGAAGGCCGGCAGACGTGCTGGTGGCCCCGGACGGCTCGCTGCTGGTCAGTGACGACCAGAACGGCGCGATCTACCGCATCCGCTACGGTAAACCCTGAAAACGAACACGGCGCCCAAGGGCGCCGTGTTCACTTGCATCGACAGGATCAGGCGCGCGTCGCAACCGGCAGCGCAACCGGCGGAGCCAGCAGGCCAAGGCCTTCCTGGAACAGCTGGTTGCTGCGCTCGACTTCACCCAGCTGCGCCAGCAGGCGCGCCAGTTCGGCGCAGGTTTCCGCATTGCGCTGGCGGGCCAGACTGGCCTCCAGGTACTCGCGCGCCTTACCCCACAACTTGTTCTGCAGGCTCAGGCGGCCGAGGGTCAGCAACAGTTCAGGATCGTCGCCATGCTGCTTCAGCCAACCTTCGGCGGTCTTGAGCTGGTGCGCGCCATCGCGGCCACGGGCGCGGCCATAGAGGTGCACCAGACGGCTGTCGTAGCCTTCCTTGAGCGCCTTGCGCAGCACTTCCTCAGCCTCTTCCGGCGCGCCCAGGCGCAGCAACTGCTCGGCGTAGGCAACCACCAGCGGCGGCTGCGCGCGAAGGTTGGAGGGCACGTTCTGCCAGCGCTGGGTCAACGGCTGCAGGCTGCTTTCGCCCTGGCCGATGCCTTGCTCGCCGGCCTCCCCCAATGCGGCCATCCAGGTGCGCCGCTCCAGATCCGCCAGCTCGGCGTTCTGCAGCACGCGCTCCTTGCGCAGCTCAGGCAGCAGCACGCACAGTGCCTGCCATTCGTGAAGGCTGACGTAGAGTTGCTGGAGCAGCCGCAACACAGTTGGATGACGTGGGTGATCCTGGTGCAGCTTGTCCAGCACCACGCGGGCACGGGTGAAGTCACCACGGTTGATCAGCAATTGCGCACGGGTCAGGCCCACCGCCAGTTCGGAACCGGGCTCGCGCTCCTGGGCGCGGTCCAGCAGTTCGTCGCATTCCTCGGTCTTGCCCAGCTCGTTGGCCGCGCGGGCAGCGCCCAGGTAGTGCGGCAGCGGGCGGTCGCTCAGCTCGGCGGCACGTCGCAGATGACGCAGCGCCTGCGCCCAGTGTCCTTCGGCGAGATCGCGCTGGCCGTGTTCCTCGGCCAGTTGCGAGCGGCGGCGACGGTTGAAGCGCGACCAGGGATTCACCACGCGGCCGGAGACGCCGAGCAGGCGCAGCACCAGACGCACGGCGAGGTAGACCACCCAGAGCACCACCAGCAGGGCAAGGAAGGTCCACAGGCTGGATTCGTAGCGGAAGCTCTTGTAGGCGATCAGGACATAGCCGGACTGCTCGGCGACGGCCAGCCCGACCAGGGTGGCCGCCAGGACCACGGCAAGGATCAGGACGTAGAGACGACTCATGGCTGGGTCCCCGCGTCGGGCGCCACCGCCTCCTGCTGCTGCACCGCGCTTTCGCGGCGCGACAGGTAAGCCTGCAGCGAACTCAGGGCCGGGCCGAGGTCCGGCGTCTGCACGGTGACAGCCTGGCCGCCCAGCTCATCCAGGCGCGCGACCAGCGCACGGCTGTCAGCCAGGTCGGCGTTGAAGAAGTCAGCGACGATCTGCTTGGCCTGCTTCAGCGCCTGTTCGTAGACGTCCTGCTTGCCGTTCAGCGCAGCCCACTGGGCCTGCTCCAGGGCGAGGCTCAGGGCCAGGCGGACACGGTCCAGTTGCTGGCCGGAGAGCAGCGGACGGATGTCCTGCCCAGCATTGAAATCGATGCGTACGTAGCGCGAGATGCGCTCCCACCACTGGTCCCAGGTACTGCTGCCATCGCCCCAGGCGGTGCTTGGCCCAGTGCCGCCCTCGGAGGGTTTGAACGCCGGGTTCAGCGGCTGCAGCTGCGCAGCCTGGTCCCGCAGCGCGCCCAGTTGCAGGAACAACCCGGTACGGTCAGGACGGGGCAGCGCGCGCAGCGCCTCGAGGCTCTTGGCCAGCTGCGCACGCGCTGCGAAGGCGCCCGGATCATTGTTCACACGAAGGATATCGTCCGCGCCCTGGACCAGTTCGGTAGCGCTGTCGATGTCCTGCAGCGCGGAGAGACGCAACGCGGCCAGGCGCAGCAGATGTTCGGATTCGGCCAGACGCCATTGCTGACGACTCTGCCCCAGCACCTGCTTGACCTGCTTGGCCAGCTGCTGCTGGTCGCCCTGCAGCTCCACCACCAGACGGCGGCGGGCTTCAAGTTCATCGGCGTTGGGCAGGGTGTCCAGGCGCTTGTTCAAGTCGGCGTTGGCATTCTGCACGCCCTGCGCCTGGGCGCGGGCATCTTCCAGTTGCGCGGCGCGCTGCTGCTCGGCGCCCTTGAGCTGCTGGACCTGCCAGACGCCCCAGCCACCGGCGGCAAGGCCGGCGGCGCCGACCAGCAAGGCCAGCAGCGCGATGCCCGTACCGCCCTTGCGCGGGGCCGGCGCGGCGGCCGGGCTGGACGATGTTGGTGAAGTCTCTTGGGGAGTGACGGCTTCGCTCACAGATCCATCCTTCGCTCAGAAATTGTTCTATTCGGCGCTTCTCAGCGCCTCCATCAGTGCCACAGCGCTGGCGCCCCGACAATCGATCACCCGCTGCGCACCCATCTCCCGCGCCTGCTCAGCCACACGCGGGCTGGGCACGAACAGCGGCATCGCACTCACCTGCGGCCAATCCTCCGCCGCAAGCTGTTGCAGGTGCTCCAGCCCCTGCCCACTACTGACCGCAATGGCGTTCAAACGCTCCGACTGAATTCGCCGCAGCAACTCGCCCTCAGCGTAGGCCGGCATTTCGCGCCGGTAGAGTTCCAGATAGTCGACCGCCACGCCTTGGCCGCGCAGGCGCTCAGCAAGAAATTCTCGGCCACTCTCGCCGCGCATGATCAGCACCTTCGGATCATGCACCTGCAGGACCTGCTCGAACGCCGGCAGGGCCAGCAAGGCTTCGCTGTCGTCGCCATCCTGCGGGCAGACCACATCCAGACCGTAGTCTTCGAGGATAGCCGCCGTGGCGGCGCCGACAGTGAACCATCGCTGGGTCAGCGGCGGTTGCGGCCAGTAGCGGTCGAGCCGCTCCAGGCCCAGGCGCGCCGCCGGCTTGCTGACCACGATAACCGCGCAGTAACGGTCCAGGTCAAGGATCAGGCTGCGCTCGACGGGTGTCTCTTCGCGCGGCGTGATCGCCAGCAAGGGCAGGCAGTCGCCGTGGATGCCATGCTCGGCGAGGGTGGCGGCGAGCGCCGCGCAATCCTCTTCGGGACGGGTCAGCAGCAGCCGCCAACGGCTCACGGGTGACCGGCCTCGCCGTAGACCGCATTGAGAATTTCCTGGGCGCCCTGGCCCAGCAGGTCTTCCGCGACCTTCACGCCGAGGGTCTCGGCTTCGGCGAAGGGAGCGCGGGCTTCGGCGCGCAGCAGTTCGGTGCCGTCGGGCTGGCCAACCAGGCCGCGCAGCCACAGTTGGTCGCCTTCAAGGATGGCATAGCAGGCGATGGGCACCTGGCAGCCGCCATTGAGGCGCTTGTTCAGCGCGCGCTCGGCGGTGACGCGCAGGGCGGTCTCGCGATGATGCAGCGGCTGCAGCAGGGCGTGTATTTCCGCGTCGGCAGTGCGGCACTCGATGCCCACCGCGCCCTGTCCACCGGCCGGCAGGCTGGCTTCGACGCTGATGGAGGAGCGGATGCGGTCTTCGAAGCCGAGGCGGATCAGGCCGGCGGCGGCGAGGATGATGGCGTCGTACTCGCCGGCGTCGAGCTTGGCCAGGCGGGTGTTGACGTTGCCACGCAGGAAGCGGATCTGCAGGTCGGGACGACTGGCCAGCAGCTGGGCCTGGCGGCGCAGGCTGGAGGTGCCGACCACGCTGCCGGCAGGCAGGTCATCCAGGCTCGCGAAGGTGTTGGAGACGAAGGCGTCACGCGGGTCTTCACGTTCGCAGATGCAGTACAGGCCCAGGCCTTCGGGGAAGTCCATCGGCACGTCCTTCATGGAGTGCACGGCGATGTCCGCTTCGTTCTCCAGCAGGGCGGTTTCCAGCTCCTTGACGAACAGGCCCTTGCCACCGATTTTCGCAAGCGGCGCGTCCAGCAGCTTGTCGCCGCGGCTGGTCATCGGCAGGAGGGTCACGGTCAGGCCGGGATGGGCCTGTTCCAGGCGGGCCTTGACGTATTCGGCCTGCCAGAGTGCCAGGGCGCTCTGGCGCGTGGCGATACGGATTTCGCGAGACATGGGCATTTCCAGGCAAAGGAAGCGTGCAAGAAAGTGCCCGCATGATAACAGCTCACGCAAACGAAAAGCCCGGGGGCCGCCCCCCGGGCTTCAAGCGCTGCGGCACTGTGTCGCTACAGGTTGTGCATCAGTCGCCGGACCCCGGCGACATGGCGGCGGCTGACGGTCAGCGCATCGCCATTGAGTCCTTTCAGGTACAGCTGGAAGTGCCCCAGCGGGGTGCGCTGCAGGCGCTCGATACGCTCGCGGGAGACCAGCGCGTTGCGGTGGATACGCACGAAGCGGTCACCGAACTCGTCTTCCAGCGCCTTCAGCGGCTCGTCCAGCAGCACTTCGCCGCCGGCGTGGCGCAGGGTCACGTACTTGTGGTCGGCAATGAAGAAGATCACGTCTTCCAGCGGAATCAGCTCGATCCCCTTGCGGGTCCGCGCGCTGATGTGGCTGCGCGGGCCGGGGCCGCCAGCCGCCGGGGGCTTGGTCAACGCCGCCAGTTGCACGCGGTTGGGCCGCGAGGCTTTCTTCAAGGCGTCGGCCAGGTCCTCGCTGCGCACCGGTTTGACCAGGTAGCCGACCGCACTGACCTGGAACGCCTCCAGGGCGAATTCATCATGGGCGGTACAGAAAATCACCGCCGGCGGGGCTTCGCGCTCGCACAGCTTGGCCGCCACCTGAAGCCCGTCCAGGCCGGGCATGCGGATATCCAGCAGGACGATATCCGGCTTCAGGCTGTCGATCAGCGTCAGCGCTTCTTCGCCGTTGCTGGCGGATGGCTCGAGGACGCGATAGCCGTCCAGTTGCCCCACCAGCCGGGCCAGGCGCTCTCGCGCCAGGGGTTCGTCATCGACGATCAGGACATTCATAAGCTCAGGCTTCCTGCATGAGACGCGCACATGGATAGCGTAGACAGGTGAAGTGCCGTCCGTCACGGCGCTCGACGCTGAGACTAGCTTTTGGCCCGAAAAGTGCCGCAAGTCGCGCTGCAATATTCTGCAGGGCCTGCTTGGTCCCCTTCGTGGGCAGGGTCTCGGTCGATTCGTCGTACGGGTTGCTCACACAGAGCTGGAACACACCGTCACGGTAGTCCGCCTCAACTTTCACCAGCCCGCCTTCGATGCGCGGCTGGATGCCATAAATCAATGAGTTCTCGAGCAATGGCTGCAGTGTCAGCTGGGGAATCGGCACGCCATCGGGCACGCCGCTCACCTGCCAATCCATCTGCAACCGGTCGCCAAGACGGAACTGCTCAATGGAAAGATAGCGTCTGGCCAGCTCAAGTTCCTCTCCCCAGGAAATTAATGTTCCAGGTTTGGCCAGGCTGGCACGAAAAAGGTCCGAAAGATTCAGCACCGCCAGCTCGGCCTTGCCCGGATCGATCTCGATCAGGCTGGCGATGCTGTTGAGGCTGTTGAACAGGAAATGCGGACGGATACGCGCCTGCAGCGATTCGATCCGCGCCCGCAGCTCCGCCTGTTCCTGCCGTCGCCATTGGCTCTGGAGATAAAAGTAGCGTAGCAACAGCGTGGACATGATGAGCGCAATCAACGCATGTCGCAGGTAGAGGTTGACCTCACCAGTGCGGTTCATAGGGCCGCCGAGGGAGAAATAATCGGCCACCCAGGTGCAACCCAGCGTCAGCAGAACTACCAGCGCGCAGCTGAGCAGACCGGAGAACCACGCCGGCCAGCGCGCCATGAACGGCCGCAACTGGCACAACAGGCCGGCCGAGAGCAGCACGATCCATTGCACGAACAACGAGGACAGCGCCAGGCGCACCCAGTTGAAGCTGGGCGTCATCGGCTCGGCAAGCACCAGCACGAGCACCAGCAACTCGGCGAGCAGCACCAGGCTGAACAGCGCTTCGGGCTGGCAGAGTTCGGGGATGAAGAAGTCTTCGTTGGGCGCCGGCTTGTCGCCGGTCTTCGTCAGTCTGGGCATCGACGCAGTTTCCGTAAGCGCCTGCACGGCGGCAAGCGCCGCGTGCGACCAAAAGCCAGGAATTGTCGGGCAGCGCAAAGATCGGCCACGGGCCCTGCGACGATTCACCGCCACTGCCCTGCCGCAACCCGCCAAAGCGCCGCCGGTTTTGTCCTTCAGCCTGCTATTATCGTCGCACTTTGCCCTTCATGCAGGCCGCGCGCCGCGCCTGCCCGTTTCAGCGAGAGAGATCCATGAGCGTAGAGAAGACCAACCAGTCCTGGGGCGGCCGCTTCAGCGAGCCCGTCGATGCCTTTGTCGCCCGCTTCACCGCTTCCGTCGACTTCGACAAGCGCCTCTACCGCCACGACATCATGGGCTCCATGGCCCACGCGACCATGCTGGCCAAGGTTGGCGTGCTGAGCGACGCCGAGCGCGACACCATCATCGACGGCCTCAAGCAGATCCAGAACGAGATCGAGGCCGGCACCTTCGACTGGCGCGTCGACCTGGAAGACGTGCACATGAACATCGAGGCGCGTCTGACCGACCGCATCGGTGTCACCGGCAAGAAACTGCACACCGGCCGTTCGCGCAACGACCAGGTAGCCACCGACATCCGCCTGTGGCTGCGCGACGAGATCGACCTGATCCTCGCCGAGATCACGCGCCTGCAGCAGGGCCTGCTGGGCCTGGCGGAAGCCGAAGCCGACACCATCATGCCCGGCTTCACCCACCTGCAGACTGCGCAGCCGGTGACCTTCGGCCACCACCTGCTGGCCTGGTTCGAAATGCTCAGCCGCGACTACGAGCGCCTGGTGGATTGCCGCAAGCGCGCCAACCGCATGCCCCTGGGCAGCGCAGCGCTGGCGGGCACCACCTACCCGATCGACCGGACCATCACCTGCGAACTGCTGGGATTCGAAGCGATCTCCGGCAACTCGCTGGACGGCGTGTCCGACCGTGACTTCGCCATCGAGTTCTGCGCCGCGGCCGCCGTGGCGATGATGCACCTGTCGCGCTTCTCCGAAGAACTGGTGCTCTGGACCAGCGCCCAGTTCCAGTTCATCGACCTGCCCGACCGCTTCTGCACCGGCTCCTCGATCATGCCGCAGAAGAAGAACCCGGACGTACCGGAGCTGGTGCGTGGCAAGTCCGGCCGCGTGTTCGGCCACCTCGCCGGCCTGCTGACCCTGATGAAGGGCCAGCCGCTGGCGTACAACAAGGACAACCAGGAAGACAAGGAGCCGCTGTTCGACGCTGCCGACACGCTGCGCGACAGCCTGCGCGCCTTCGCCGACATGGTGCCGGCGATCAAGCCCAAGCGCGAGATCATGCGCGAAGCGGCCCGCCGTGGCTTCTCCACCGCCACCGACCTGGCCGATTACCTGGTGCGCCGCGGCCTGCCGTTCCGTGATTGCCACGAGATCGTCGGCCACGCGGTGAAGTACGGCGTGGATAGCGGCAAGGACCTGGCCGAGATGAGCCTGGACGAGCTGCGCCAGTTCAGCGACCAGATCGACGACGACGTGTTCGCCGTGCTGACCCTGGAAGGCTCGGTGAACGCCCGCGACCACATCGGCGGCACTGCACCGAACCAGGTCCGCGCCGCCGTGGTTCGTGGCAAGGAACTGCTGGCCGCGCGCTAAGCGCGTCGCTGCATGTACTACTGGAACCAGGACAACTTCGAAGGACTGGAACGGCTCGCCGATGAACTGGCGAGCCTGCCCGGCCTGCAGGCGCTGGCGGATTACGCCCGCGCCCGCAGTCGAGGCCTGCGTCGAGAGGCGTTTGCCGCCCTGGAAGGGTTCCTGCGCAATGCCCCTGCCCCCGATTCCCTGCCAGCCCGCGAGCTGAGCCTGCAGATACTCACGCTGCACAGCCAGACCCGCGAAGCCCACCAGTTCCTCGCCCAGCCGCTGCTCGCGCGCTTCCTGCTCCCGACGCTACAAACCTGGATCGACGGCGAACCGACGGCGCACGCGCCGCTACGCTGGCTGGGGCTGCTGCAGAATGATGGCGATCTCCTGCGCCGGGCGCTGGCGGCCGCCTCGGACGATGTCGCAGTTCGCTACCGACTGATCGATTTCGCCCTGGGCGCGGCGGACTACGCCATGCATCATCTCGATGAAGGATTCTTCATCGGCGAACCGGCCGAGGCGCGTGCAGCACTTGAAACGGTGACCCAGCTGGTCGAGGAAGCACCGGATGCCCGCCCCTACGTTCGCCACACCGAGGAAGCGGTGCAACTCGCCGCCATGCTGAACGACTGGCTAGCCTACTCGGCGGCACCCGAAGGCTCCTTCGTCGACTGGTGTATCGAGCGGCAGCGACCCTACGCGTGGGCGAAGAAGTACTACTACACGTCCTGAACGCTCAGGTCCGACCCAGGTAGCCCAGCTGCGCTGGCGTCAGTTGCAGCATGCGCGCGGCCTTGTGATCCTTGAGCCTGGGCAGCTCCTCTTCCGGCAGACGCGCCGCGCTGGCGGCCAGATTGACGATCAACGCCTCGCGGCTGAACACACCGTTGTCGATGGCGTAGGCAGCGGCGATCAAGTTGCGCAGCTCCAGCGGCAGGCGCCAGCGGGTGCGCAAGGCGGAGCCGAAGCTCGCACCGTGCTCGTTCAGGGCCTTGTCCACATCCGCCTCACCCAGCTCACCACCGGCGCTGTGCCAGTCCTGCAGGCTGCGCAACAGCGCGAGATCGCCCAAGCAGTGCAGCAGGCCGGCGGTGAAGCAACGGTCCGCATCGGCTCCCAGCGACTCGGCCAAGGCAAACGCACCGTCGGCGGTGTGCCGGGACAATTCCCAGAAGCGCTCCGCGCGCTCTTGCAGCAGCGGATCAGAAAGAGTCGCGGCGCGCTGCAGCGCCACTGCCAGCATCAGGTTCAACGCCTGCGCCACACCCAGTCGCGACAGCGCCTGCATCAGCGTCTGGCACGGCATGCCGACATGCCGCGCAGCACTGTTAGCGGCGGAGATCAGGCAGGCGGTGATCTGAGGGTCATGGCCGAACTCCTGATCGAGCATCTCCAGGTTGATGTCGCTGGCCTCCATGCAGCGATTCACCGCCGCACCCACCTCCCCCATCAGCGGCGCACCCTCGGTGGCGTCGCGTTCGGTCTGCAGGAAACGCTCCAGCGACAGGCTCTGCTCCAGGGTCGGCAGCTCGCATACGACATTCTCGCCCGGCGCCAACAGCAGGGAGCGCAGTCGTTCGCGCAGGTTCTCGGCGTTGAAGGGCTTGACCAGGTAGGCCGTGGGCGCCAACGGCAAGGCGGCGCGCACGCTGGCGGCATCGGCCTTGGAGCTGATCAGGATGAACGGCTGGGCGACCGGCCCGCGGCGGCGCATGCGCACGTGGCGCAACAATTCCAGACCGTCGCTGCCAGGCAGTTCGCGTTCAGCCAGGATCAGGGCGAACGGGTAGCGGCGGCAGGCCTCGATGGCCGTGTCACCGTCTTCGCAGTATTCGACGCTTGCGTCGCAACGCACGCTCAGCACCAGTTGGCCGAGCAGCTCGCGGCTCCAGGGGTCGCTGGCAGCGACCAGCACGCCGGGAGAAACGCTCATGGATCACACCTCGCTCGGGACGTGTGCCGTCGCAGGCGGAAACAACCGATCCAGAGCCTTCCTTGCCGAGTGCCCGGTCCTTCGGATGCCGCCGGCCAACGGCCTTCGGGTACAGCGCAGCGTAGTCCAAAGCCTACGAGCTTTCCCATGCGCGCCATCAACTTCGGCGAACAATTCTCACAAGGAAAACACACAAAAGAAAAAGGCCCGCTTGCGCGGGCCTTTTTCTTGAACCGTTAGAGCGATGAGGCTCAGGCCAGTTCGTCGAAGCACTCAGCCAGGATGGCCAGGCCTTTTTCCAGTTGCGCGTCCGGAATGGTGACGGGCATCAGGAAGCGGATCACGTTGTAGTAGGTACCGCACGAGAGCAGGATCAGACCTTTCTCACGGGCACGAACCACGATCTTGCTGACCAGTTCAGCGGCCGGCTTGTTGTGATCGCCGCCTTCGAACAGCTCGATGGCAATCATCGAACCCAGGCCACGAACGTCGCCGATGACCTTGTGCTTGGCCTGGATGTCGCGCAGACCAGCCTTCAGGCTCTCGCCAACGGCTTGCGAACGCTCCAGCAGCTTCTCTTCGTCGAACACTTTCAGCACGGCCAGGGCCGCGGCGCAAGCGATCGGGCTACCGGCGTAGGTGCCGCCCAGACCGCCCGGAGCGATGGCGTCCATGATTTCGGCTTTACCGGAAACACCGGAGATCGGGAAGCCACCGCCAACGGACTTGGCGAAGGTGGTCAGGTCCGGAACGATGCCCAATTGCTCGGTGGCGAAGAAGGTGCCGGTACGGCCAGCGCCGGTCTGTACTTCGTCAGCGATCAGCAGGATGCCGTGCTCGTCGCACAGGGCGCGCAGGCGCTGCATGAAGGCCTTGGAGTTGACGTAGAAGCCACCTTCGCCCTGAACCGGCTCGATGATGATGGCAGCGATGTCACGCGGCTGGGCGTCGTTCTTGAAGATGCGCTCGATGCTGGCGATGGACTCGTCTTCGCTCACGCCGTGCAGTTCGCACGGAGCCAGGGCGCGGAAGATGCCGCCCGGCATCAGGCCCATGCCAGCGGAGTACGGAACGACCTTGCCGGTCAGGCCCAGGGTCATCATGGTACGGCCGTGGTAGGCGCCGGTGAAGGCGATCACGCCAGCGCGGCCGGTGGCGGCACGGGCGATCTTGACGGCGTTCTCAACGGCTTCGGAGCCGGAGGTGACCAGCAGGGTCTTCTTCGGGAAGTTGCCCGGAACGCGCTTGGCGATTTCTTCGGCCAGCTCGATGTAGGGCTCGTACGCCAGCACCTGGAAGCAGGTGTGGGTCAGCTTGGTCAGTTGCTCCTGAACGGCGGCAACCACTTTCGGGTGCAGGTGGCCGGTGTTCAGTACGGCAATGCCGCCGGCGAAGTCGATGTACTCACGACCTTCGACGTCCCACACGGTGGAGTTCTCGGCGCGCTCGGCGACGACCGGGTGGATCTGGCCTACACCGCGCGGTACGGCGGCCTGACGACGTTGCAGCAGGGATTCGTTGGTTTTGCTCATAGCTTCCTCAGTGGCCGCTCATCGGGCGACCGGATCAAAGGATGAAAGCGGGGAGAAGCCACACACGACAGCATACGATGATCGACTGTCGTGGAACTTGCGGCCCGCCAGACGGGTTGTCCGGTGCTACCACCGGAAAACGCCGACGCGAAGGTGGCTGTCAGCTCTTGCCTGCCACCCCGCGCCCACGGAAAAAACGGATCAGATACCGCCGAGGCAGAGGTATTTGACTTCGAGGTAGTCCTCGATGCCGTACTTCGAACCTTCACGGCCCAGGCCCGAGGCCTTGATGCCGCCGAACGGCGCGACTTCGTTGGAGATCAGGCCGGTGTTGATGCCCACCATGCCGTATTCCAGCTGCTCGGCGACGCGGAACACGCGGGCCAGGTCGCGGGCGTAGAAGTAGGAAGCCAGGCCGAACTCGGTGTCGTTGGACATGGCGATGACTTCGGCCTCGTCCTTGAAGCGGAACACCGGCGCCAGCGGGCCGAAGGTTTCGTCCTTGGACACCAGGGCGCTCTTCGGTACGTCGACCAGGATGGTCGGCTCGAAGAAGGTGCCGCCCAGGCTGTGCGGCTTGCCGCCGGTGAGGACTTTGGCGCCCTTGGAGACGGCGTCGGCGATGTGCTCTTCGACCTTGGCAACCGCCTTGGAATCGATCAGCGGGCCGGTAGTGACGCCCTGCTCCAGGCCGTTGCCGATGTTCAGCTTGGCCACGGCAGCCTTCAGCTTCTCGACGAAGGCGTCGTACACGCCGTCCTGAACGTACAGGCGGTTGGCGCAGACGCAGGTCTGGCCGTTGTTGCGGTACTTGGAGATCAGCGCGCCTTCGACGGCGGCGTCCAGGTCGGCATCGTCGAACACGATGAACGGAGCGTTGCCGCCCAGTTCCAGGGACACTTTCTTGATGTCCTTGGCGCATTCGGCCATCAGTTGGCGACCGATCTCGGTGGAGCCGGTGAAGGTCAGCTTGCGCACGATCGGGTTGCTGGTCAGCTCACCGCCGACTTCGCCGGCGCTGCCGGTGACGACGCTGAACACGCCCTTCGGAATACCGGCGCGCTCGGCCAGCTCGGCCAGGGCCAGGGCGGAGTACGGGGTCTGCGAGGCAGGCTTGAGCACCATGGTGCAGCCAGCGGCCAGGGCCGGACCGGCTTTACGGGTGATCATCGCGGACGGGAAGTTCCACGGAGTGATAGCCGCGGTCACGCCGATCGGCTGCTTGATCACGATGATGCGCTTGTCGGGCTGGTGGCCCGGAATGGTGTCACCGTAGATGCGCTTGGCTTCTTCGCCGAACCACTCGAGGAAGGAGGCGGCGTAGGCGATCTCGCCCTTGGCTTCGGCCAGCGGCTTGCCCTGTTCGATGGTCATCAGGCGAGCCAGGTCGTCCTGGTTGGCGATCATCAGGTCGAACCACTTGCGCAGCTTGTTGGCGCGTTCCTTGGCGGTCAGCGCACGCCAGGCCGGCAGGGCCTTGTCGGCAGCTTCGATGGCACGACGGGTCTCGTCGGCGCCCATCTTCGGCACGGTGCCGATGATCTCGTTGGTGGCCGGGTTGTTCACGTTGATGGTCTTGCCGTTGTCGGCGTCGACCCAGGAACCGTCAATGTAAGCCTGTTGGCGGAACAGCTTGGCATCATTGAGTTGCATGACCTGTCTCCTTTCGAGGAAAGCCTGTGGACGGCGGGTCTGCCTCGAGTCCCCGCCTGCCTTGTTGTCTGGATGGGAGAGACCGCAGTCTCTGCCGTTCATTCGCTCCGGCCGATCAGTATCGACGCCGGAGACGAATGCCGCCTCGGCTGGGAGGCGACGCCAGGCGAACGGCTCTTAGTTCGCTCGGCATGCGGACACGGAAAAACGCAGGCCGGGGTCATTGCCCGGTCTGGTTGAACTCGTTCACGCACAGGTTCCCAGGCTCGGCCCAGGAGTACGACTGCCCTACAACCTTCCGGTACGCTGATCGACGGAAGCCGCACGGAGACCTGTCACAAGGGACATGCGGTGGGTGCAACGGAAGACTGTCATCCCGCAGGCTGATGGCCGGCTGGTGTGATGCCAATTCTCCGGTCTCCTGTTGTTGTGATGGGGAGGCGTTTGAAATCTCAAACGAATCCTAGGGCCCTCGACTGCAAAGGGCAATAGCTCGTTCGACAAAACCAACGAAGGTATCAGGTTGCAGGGGCTTTTCGGAGGATTTCTACCGACAGGCGGCTGTTTTCGTTCGATATCGTGAACGAGCGTACCTGCATTGGACGCCTGCACGGGAGATGCGTATGATTGCCGCCTGCCGCGCCAGCCGCGGCATACGCACCAGTAGCTCAGCTGGATAGAGTACTGCCCTCCGAAGGCAGGGGTCGTGGGTTCGAATCCCGCCTGGTGCGCCATTCTCTTCGCCTCTCCGTTCAAGAGAGGCCGCAAAAAAGGCCCGCAGATGCGGGCCTTTCTGTTTTCACCAGTACACCGGACTCACTGGGCCATGATCTGCTGGTAGCGGCGCTGGTATTCCTCGTAGGACATCGGCGTCGACTGCAGCATCTGCAGTTGTTGCTGTTGCCATTGGGCTTTGTTCAACGAACCAGAGGCGCTACTTTGGGCTTGTGGCTGCGCCAGCAAAGGCGCGGGAGCATTCTGGCCGACCTGGTTGCCTAGATTGCCCAAGCACTGGTACTTGACGACGATCTGCGCCGCGATGCAGGTGCCATAGCCATTGAACTGGTTGCAATGCTGGGTCTGACCGCCAAAGGCCTCGGCATCCTGATAACCCCAAACCTGGCACTTGGACTTGGCGATGGCCTGGGCTTGCGATACGTCAACAACGGGCTGTTCGAACTGCTGAACGTCGTAGGCAAGGTCGACAGTGCCGTCTGCACGGCTGCCGCCGGAGGCATAGAAGTTCTTCTTCACGGCGCAGCCACTGCTGGCAGTGAGCGCAATCAATAGCAGGGCGAGAGAAATACGGCGCACGGCAACCTCCTTGTCATCGATAGCCTCATTTTGCCATCAGGACTGACCGGGCGCCATCCAGTCACCTGGCAGAACAGCTTCGCTGATGCCGCAGACCTCCAGGGCGCCTCTGTCGCTATCTCCCCACAGACCGAACGTGCCGACTGGCTTCAGGGGCGAGGCTACCCTCGACGCCGTGCGATTCCTCTTCACCACCAGAGGCTGTATAAGCCTTGCGCCATCGCGCGAGAAAAGGACAAACCGCCCATGCTCCGGCTCCTGTTGCCAGCTCTGCTCCTGGCCCTTGCCGGGTGCGCCACCAAGCCCCCGGCGCACCCCGAGAACCTTTGCGAGATCTTTCGCGAAAAGCCGCAATGGCACGAAGCGGCGCTGAAAGTGCAGAAACGCTGGGGCGGGACCGTGCAGGTGCCGATGGCGATGATGTACCAGGAGTCTTCCTTCAAGCACGACGCCCTGCCGCCGCGCTATTACTTCCTTGGCTTCATCCCCTGGGGCCGGGTCAGCTCCGCCTACGGCTACGCCCAGGCCAAGGACGAGACGTGGGCGGACTACAAGAAGGAGGCGGGAGGCTGGGGCGCCGACCGTGACGACTTCGCCGACGCGCTGGACTTCATGGGCTGGTACATGAACAAGACCTACAGCGTGAATCGCGTCTCGAAGTGGGATGCCTACGGCCAGTACTTGAACTACCACGAGGGCTGGGGCGGCTATCGCAACCGCAGCTATGACGCCAAGCCGTGGCTGAAGACGACTTCACAGAAGGTCCAGGCGCGCGCCTCGCAGTACGGCGCCCAGTACAAGAGCTGCGAGCAGGAGCTGTCGAGCGGCGGCTGGTTCTAGCAGCCGCCGATGATCGCTTGATAGCGGACGGCCGTTCAGCGCCCCATGATCCGCTGGTACTCGTCGCGGTATTCCTCGTACGGCAGGTTGCGCTGCTGCAACTCCATCAGGCGCTGCTCCTTGGTCAGGGGCCGAGAGACATGGGCGACGGTCTCCGCTGCGGTGGGCGCCAGCGGTTGCGGGACCGCCTCGGGCGGCTGCGCTGGCGTGGTGGCAGGACGTGGCGCCGGCAGGCTGCGCGAGGGACGGGCCACCAGCAGGGCGCCGGTGATTTCCTCGACGATCTGCTCGGATACCGCGCTGACTTCGGAAGCGCTCATGGAGTTGAACAGGTCACCATCGGCTTCGCTTTCGTAGCGGCGGGAGGCAAGCAGTTGGCCGGTCAGGCCATCGTGGTAACGCACAGTGGAGGTAATCCACTCCTCACCATCGCTGCTCGCGCGATTATTGGCGCTGTGGTCGGCACCGACCTCGATCACCACCAGGGTTGACAGCGTATCGGTGGCGCGCGGTTCGCCGTCCTGCTCGGTGAGCTGGTAGTCCGCCGATCCTGCCTCGTCGCGCAGCGCCTCGCGCCAGCTGGCCTTCAGCGCGCCCCAGCGCGGATTGGCCGCCACCGTGGCGTCGGGCTGGAAATTCACCACCATCGCGTGGCGAGTGTCGCGGTAGAGGGAAATGGGCGCGGTGCGGTCATCCCGGCGGACGTCCGAAGAGCATCCACAGAGCAGGGAAACAGCCAGGGCGAGCGTGACATTGCGCATGGTGCTTTCTCTTTATTGTCTGGCCAGCATTCTGCCAGCCAATCATGACGCCCGGATATCGTCCGAAGGTCAGTCCAAATCGTCGTCCAGCCCGGGCTGGTATTCCTCCAGGTCCTCGTCCTCCTCCTCGTGATCGCCGGGCTGGTCCTCGAAGAACGCCGCATCCTCCTCCAGCAGGCCGTCGAGGTCGTCGTCGAGGTCCAGCAGGTGGTCGTGTTCGGGCTCGTGGAGGTCGAGGTCTTCGTCAGTCATGGCCGGTCTTTCGTGGGGGGAAACAGGGAAGGGAATCACAGTATAAGTCGCGCCGCGGAAGGATGACGCTGCCGTGACGGCGGACGGCGCTTTCCGGCCTTGCCGGATCGCGTTTCGTCCACGATTCTCTATGAACCACGGGCATCGCGCCGTGAATAACGAACAGGGGGTAGGAATGAAGACTGTGGCTCAGCTGTTGAACGCCAAGGCGGACCAGCAGGTTTACACCATCGCCCCGGATGCGCTGGTGATCGATGCACTGCGCCTGATGGCGGAGAAGAACCTCGGCGGCCTGCCGGTGGTGGAAGCCAACCAGCTGGTCGGCTTCTTCAGTGAGCGCGACTACGCCCGGCGCCTGGCGCTCAAGGGGCGCAACTCGGAAGACACGCCGATCAGCGCGGTGATGACCGCGCCGGTGATCACCGTGGACACCCACCTGAACGTCGACAAGTGCATGGGCATCATGACCGAGCGCCACCTGCGCCACCTGCCGGTGGTGGAGAACGGCGAGCTGCTCGGGCTGCTGTCCATCGGCGACCTGGTGAAGGCCGCCATCGCCGAACAGGCCGAACTGATCCAGCAACTGGAACAGTACATCCGCGGCGAGTGATCGCCCCGGCGGTCGCTCAGCGCGCGGCCGCCGTTTCCACTTCACCGCTGTGCATGTCGACAATGCTCAGGCAGCCGTCGGCATAGCCGCTGCCCGTGTCGATGTAGTGGGTGTTGCCCAGCGGCCGCACGACGCTCTGCGCGGTATGACCGACGTACAGGCGCTCCAGCCCGGCAATGACGGTAGCATCTTCCTTCTCGATCCGCGTGCGCGCCCACATGGCCAGGCCAACGGCATTGCGCCGGGCGATATCGCCCAACTCGCCGGCCAGTGCGGCAACGCCGCTGTCCCAGTCGGGAAAGGCCGGTGAGACCGGCGCCTCGGCATGCACGATGCCGGCGCGCCGCCCCTCTCCCAGTTCGACTTCGATCACCAGCGGCAACTGCTGCAACCGCCGGGCGATGCGCTCGCGGGTTACCGGCGTGAGCTTGTACAACCAGGTGCCGCCATTTCGGAAGTGCAGGTCGCGGTCATCGCCGGCCAGCACCACGTCGATCACCAGCTGCTCGTGGTTGCCGCGCACCGAGGCGAACCAGGGCTTGGCCAGCCAGTCGAGCACCTGCGGCGAATAGGGCCCGCGATCCACCAGGTCGCCAGCAGCGAACAGGCGGTCAGCGGCCGGATCGAATCCGACCCGGTCGAGCAGACGCTGCAGCAATTCGAAATGGCCGTGCACATCCCCCACCACGAAATCGCGGCCGCGCAGGTTGCGCGGGAAGCGTTGCAGGGGTTGCTCCGGCAAGAGCGTGTTCATTGCCAACTCCAGGGTTTTCAAGAGACCAGCTTATCAGCTGCACATTGCGTTCCAGCGGCACTGCGACGAAAGCCGTGCAACTCTGCTGCCCCACTGCTGCCCAGGCAGCGACGGCCCAGCATGGAGTGTTGCCCCAGCAGCACAGCGATCACACCACCCAATAAAATCTCTTTTCTATCAGTAGCTTATCCATCAGCGAGAAAACGGTACGGAAGTTGCGATGTCCCCGGCAGCCTTTCGGCCTTCATCACGCGTGAGCCAGCACAAGAGCAACGCAATAACAGCTTGATGCCTTGCGGCGACGACCGAGCACCACAGAGCCAGTCGTCCTTTCGCCGCCCCTGGGGACACCATGTTCAAACGCAGTACCCTTTCCCTTGCCATCCTGGCGAGCCTGGCCAGCGTCGTCGTCCACGCGACCGACGGCGATACGCCAAAAACCGAAGAAACCAGCGCCGCGCCGACCCTCGGCAAGGTGGTGGTCACCGCACAGAAGCGCGAGGAGTCGGTGCAGGAAGTACCGGCGCCGATCACCGTACTCAGCGGCGAGAAGATCCGCGACGCCTCCCTGCAATCGGCCAGCGAAGTCACCCGCTACACCCCCAACGCCTCCGCCGGCACCACCGACGGGCACGGTCGCCCGCGCTGGTGGATTCGCGGCCTGGGCACCGGTGACCAGGGCGCCAACACGGTCAGCCCGATCGGCATCTACGTCGACGATGTGTACATCGCCAACATCAGCGCCACCGGCTTCCCGCTGTTCGACCAGGAGCGCGTGGAAGTACTGCGCGGCCCGCAGGGCACGCTGTGGGGCAAGAACACCACCGGTGGCGCGATCAACTTTATTTCGCGCAAGCCGACCTTCAGCCCCGAGGGCTACTTCAAGGTCGACATGGGCAATTACGCCAACCGCATCGTCGAGGGCGCGGTGAGCGACGCGCTGGTGGACGACAAGCTCGCCGGGCGCCTGTCCTTCCATCACCAGGGCCGCGACGGCTACACCGAGAACATCAATGACGGCGACGACAAGGGTGCGCTGGAAGACGACGCCGTGCGCCTGCAACTCGCCGCGCGGGTCAACGACAACCTCGACGCCAACCTCAACGTCCATGCCCGCCACTACCACGACACCGCCAGCTACAACACCGTGAGCTACGGCACCCGCCCGGATGGCACCAACCAGTTCGGCTATTCCATCGACCCGAAGCTGGGCAAGGCCAACTTCAACGCCAAGTACCAGGCCGAGATCGACCAGGCCGGCAGCAACCTCAACCTGGTCTGGCAACTGGGCGACCTGGAACTGACCTCCATCACCGCCTTCGAGCACTTCACCCGCGACGGCTGGACCGACAGCGACAACACCCCGCTGGAACTGCAGCGCAGCTACAGCTACGCCGACAGCCAGCAGTGGTCGCAGGAACTGCGCCTGGCCTCGCCGCGCAGCGACCGGCTGAACTGGGTGCTGGGCTTCCACTACTTCAACGAAGACCTGCAGTCGAAGAACGCCAACGCGGCGCTGCCCAACGTCTACGTCCCCAGCTACTACAACAACGTCAGCTACGACCAGAAGACCGAGAGCTACGCCATCTTCGGCAGCACCACCTACAACTTCACCGACGACTTCAACGTCACTGCCGGCCTGCGCTGGACCCGCGAGACCAAGGACATCGACCTGGAGCGCCTGGTCAACCGCGGCGCCGCCAGCTTCGGCGACGGCCACTGGTGGCAGCCGGGCAACATCGACTCGCCGCTGATCGTCAATGCCACCCAGGACGAGAGCAACACCTGGAGCGACTACAGCTGGGACCTGACGCCGGAGTACCGGATTTCCGACAACGCCCGCGCCTACTTCCGCTATGCCCGTGGCTTCCGCTCCGGCGGCTACAACGCCGGCGTCACTAGCCAGGCCACAGTGGCCAAGGTCGATCCGGAATACCTAACCTCCTACGAGCTGGGCCTGAAGTCGGAGTGGTTCGACGGTCGCCTGAATGCCAACGCCAGCGTCTTCTACTACGACTACAAGGACATCCAGCTCAACATCGTCACCGCGGTGAACAACCAGACCGTTTCGCGCCTGGCCAACGGCGCCCAGGGCGAAGCCTACGGCGCCGAGTTCGAACTGGAAGCCATCCCGGTGCAGAACCTCCACGTCAACTTCGGCCTGGGCCTGCTGCACACCGAGTTCACCGACTACACCTCGGGCAATGACGACTACTCCGGCAACCACTTCGTCCGCGCGCCCAGCGTCTCGGCGGTGATCGGCGCCGACTACCGCATCCCGCTGAACGTCGGCGGCGCGGTGATCCTCGGCACCGACTGGAACACCCGTAGTCGCCAGTACTTCTTCACCAACGACCAGAGCGCCAACATGCGCACCGGCGGCTACACCCTGGGCAACGCGCGGGTGACCTACGAACTGCCCGGCGAGACCACGCGCATCACTGCCTACGTGAACAACCTCACCGACAAGGAATACCGCAACCACACCCTGCCCACTGGCTACCAGACGGCGGCCGTCATGTACGGCGACCCGCGCACCTTCGGCGTCTCGGTCACCACCGACTTCTGAGCGAGGTAATCTCCATGAACCTTCTGCATCGCGCGTTGCGCCGGTTGCTACCAGCCGCCGCCGCGCTGCTCGCGGGCCACGCCCTGGCCGCCGAGCAACCGACCACCCTGCGCATCGCCACGGTGGCCTACGCCAACGCGGGCCAGATCACCTTCAACGGCCCCGCCTCGGTGATCGACCGCGACAAATGGCTGGAGCAGCAACTGGCCCAACGCAACATCAAGCTGGAATGGGTGCCCGCCACCACCGGCTCGGTGGGCACCTTCGTCAACGAGGAGTTCGCCAACAAACGCATCGACTTCGCCTTCTACGGCGACCTGCCGTCGATCATCGCCAACGCCTCGGGCGTGAACACCCAGTTGATCGTCCCCGGAGGCATCGGCAACAACGTCTACCTGGTGGTGCCACCGGGCTCCACGGCGAAATCCATCGCCGACCTCAAGGGCCAGCGCATCGCCCTGCACCGGGGTCGGCCTTGGGAGCTGTCGTTCGCCAAGCTGCTGGAAGCCAACCACCTGGGCTTCGAAGACTTCCGCATCTTCAACCTCAACCCGCAGGCCGGCGCCGCCGCGCTGAGCGCCGGGCGGGTGGACGCCTTCTTCACCCTGAGCGATGCCTTCCTGCTGGAAGACAAGCAGGTCGGCCGCGTGATCTGGTCGAGCAAGCAAGCGCCGGCCGACTGGAAGATGCGCGCCGAAGTCTGGGGTGCGCGGGATTTCGTCAAGGACCACCCCGACCTCACCCAACTGGTGGTGGACGCCTACCTGAAGGCCGCCTGGTGGGTCTCCCAGGACGCCAACCAGGCGGCGTACCAGGAAGCCCAGTCGCGCTCCGGCGTGCCGTTGAGCGTGCTGCAGCGCGAGGTCTCCGGCGAGCCGTGGCCCGCGCACTTCTCCCCCCTCTACGACGACGCCCTGCGCCAGCACTACACCGACGGCATCGCCTACAGCCTGAAGGCGAAACTCATCCGTAACGCGGTGAAGGTGGATGATCTGCTGGAACCGAAGTTCGTCGAGCAGGGATTGAAGAACCTGCAGTTGGAGAGTTTCTGGCAGCGCAGCGCGGGGCCCTCCGTCGCCGCCAAACCATGACCTGTGCGTAGGAGCGGACTCCGTCCGCGATGAGTCCGCATCGCGCTGGATGCCGATTGCGGACGGAGTTCGCTCCTACAGGAAATCTCGAGGGTTCACTCGGATCGTGGGCGGGTCACGGACAGAAAATGCTATCATTCAGCGATAGCATTTTCGAATGCAGAACCGCCATCGAAAAACCCTCACCATGATCTTTCGCACGCCAACCAGTGCGGCAATAGTCTTTGCGGATATCGAAGCCCTGATCCGCCACTTGGGCGGCATTGTCGAAGAGCGGGAGGGTTCACGGATCAAGCTGGTTCTGCAAGGACAGACCTGGCGCTGCCATCGCCCGCATCCGGGCAAGGAAGCCAAGCGCTACCAGGTCGAGGAAGCCCGGGAATTCCTGCGCCGGGCCGGAGTGGAAGCATGAGCCAAATGACCTACAAGGGTTACACCGCCCGAATCGAGTTCGACGACCGCGACGATCTCTTCGTCGGCCGTCTGCTGGGGGTGCACGACATCGTCAGCTTCCATGCCGATAGCGTGGGCGGACTGCACCATGCCTTGCAGGAGGCAGTAGAAGACTACCTCGCCGATTGTGCAGCGCGCGGCGTTGAACCCGAGAAGCCGGCGTCCGGCAAGATCATGCTGCGCATCCGGCCGGAAGTTCACGCCGCCGCCGCGATTGCGGCGAAGGCCTCCGGCAAGAGCCTGAACCAGTGGGCGGAGAGCGTTTTCGAGCGTGCCGCACGGAGGCGCGCTGGCGGCTGAGTTTCCATGAAAAAGCCCTCGCAAGAGGGCTTTTTCATGCCGGGCAGAAACTCAGGCCGCTGCACCCAGCAGCTTCTGGCCCTGCTCCCAGAGGCCGGTCATCTTCCACTGCTGTTCCAGCACGCCGGGGCCGAATTCCTGAGAGCCGCCGAGGCCTTCGGCCAGGCCCTGGAAGTAGGCGCCTTCCTCGATCAGCAGGATCAGCTTGGAGGCCTTGATCAGGTCTTCACCCCAGAAGGTCGCGCCGCC
This sequence comes from Pseudomonas nicosulfuronedens, assembly GCF_005877905.1. Lineage (GTDB taxonomy): Bacteria > Pseudomonadota > Gammaproteobacteria > Pseudomonadales > Pseudomonadaceae > Pseudomonas > Pseudomonas nicosulfuronedens. Next base: position 147,628 of record NZ_SWDV01000001.1, read on the forward strand.
GTTGGCTTCGAGGATGGCCGGGATGTGCGGGTTCTCGGCGAGCTTGTCGAGGATGAACAGCGGCTCGGGCTGGCGACGGTCGATGTAGATCGGCAGCTCACGGGCCAGTGTCACGCGCTGCGAGGCGGCATAGCGGATCGGCAGCACGCGGTGGGCGCTGGCCCAGCCGCCGAGGTAGGCCGTGTGCACGTGGATCACCACGTTAACTTCCGGGCGCGCCTGGAAGATCGCTGCGTAGCGCTTGCCGTTGCCCCCTGCGCCACGGCCGCTGAGCGGGGTCGCGCCGGGGATGCTTTCGTCGAGGATCACGTCGCCGTCATAGGTCGCGACCACTGCGCGGATCTCCTGGTCGTCGGCCCAGGGATTGGGCGCATGGACGGCGATCACCTGGTCGCTGTCGGGCACCCGCACGTAGGCCTGGTAGGTATTGGTGGCGGTGAGGGTGCGGCTTTCCTTGAGCACACGGAAGGCCTTGGCGAAGTCGCGACGGACCTGTTCGAGCTGGTTGGCGAGTTTCGGGTCGAGGGTGGACATGGAATGCCTCCTGGCAGTCGGGGGTGGGTGAACCGCGCGGCGGTGTTCCGGTGACTGAGCAGGACTTGTGCCACCCAAAAATACTTAACCAAATCAGCCAATTACGGATCACTAGGACAATCAGGAAGGCTGAAACGGCCCGAACACCGGCGAAATTGCTGCCCGCCCAGCATCCCCTGCTGCCGCACTGCTGCTGTACAGACAAACGCCCTGCTGCCAGAGCAGCACGCCAGCCTGAAAGCCTCGTCCCGCGCGGCCTTCAGCCTTTGGGCACAGCCCTTGCTCAAGACCTTGCACGAGCAGCACGACGCTGCCCCCGCCAAGCAAAGGAGCAAGCCCATGAGCACCGAATTCTTCTGGCGACTGCCGCTGGGCAGCGACGGTCCCTATCTCGCCTCGGACAAGAACAACCGCGGCAGCCACATCGAGCGCCCCGGCAACATCGCCCCGGGCCGCCTGCCCAATGGCGAGCCGGACGGCTTCACCTATATCGACTACATCGCCCAGGTGGCCAAGGCCGCCGAGATCGCCGGTTTCGAGGGCGCGCTGCTGCCCACCGGCCCGGAGCCGTGGATCGCCGCCGCCGCCCTGGCCCGCGAGACCCGCCGGATCAAGTTCCTGATCGCCTTCCAGGCCGCCTGGACCCTGCCGGCCTACGCCGCGCAGCAGGCAGCGATCCTCCAGCACCTGTCCCGCGACCGCCTGGAGTGGAACATCATCACCGGCGGCAACCCCGCCAGCCAGCGTGCCAACGGCGACTTCCTCGAGCACGACAAGCGCTACCAGCGTACCGGCGAGTTCCTCGACATCATCGACGGCCTGTGGAAGAACGAGCAGTTCTCCTACCAGGGCGATATCTACCAGCTGGAGAGCGGTTCGCTGCCCATCGCGCTGCGCAACGTGCGCAAGCCGGGCGTGTACTTCTCCGGCTTCTCCGACCCGGCGCTGGACGTCGCGGCGAAACACGCCGACGTCTACCTGAACTGGGCCGAGCCCATCGACAAGCTCAAACCGCACCTGGAGCGCGTGCGCGAGCTGGCCGACAAGCAAGGCCGCGAAATCCGCTTCGGCATCCGCATCGACCTGTTCGCCCGCGAGACCGAAGAGGCCGCCTGGAGCGAACTGCGCCGCCAGTACGAGCGCATCGACGCGCGCACCAGCGCCTTCATCAAGAACTTCGCCACCGGCTCGGATTCTGTCGGTGCCGCACGGCAGACCGCCTACCACCAGAACGTCGAGCGCTTCGACGACCTGATCCTCGGCCCCAACCTCTGGGCCGGCTTCGGCAAGGCCAAGCCGGGACCGACCATAGGTCTCGTCGGCAGCCACGAGAACGTCGCCGAACGCCTCGCCGAATACCGCGACGCCGGCTTTTCCACCTTCATCCTCGCCGGCAATCCGCACCTGGAAGAAGCCCTGCGCATCGGCCAGGAAGTGTTGCCGCTGGTGCAGGGCAAACGCGCCGACGTCCACGAACTCAAGGCCCGCGCCTGACCCACAAGGAGCTGCACATGTCCCGTCCCCTCGATACCCTCTGGTACACCCGTTGCCCGGTTCCCACGGGCCTTGGCATCGCCGTGCAGAAAGGCTGGCTGGAAGAGTCCCTGGCCGAGCAGGGCACGCAGATCAAGTCGCTGCGCGAGTCTTCCGACCAGGCGGTGCGCGAGTCGCACTTCGACCATACCCTGCAGAACTCGGTACGCCACGGCGGCAATATCCCGGCCATCTGGGCCCGTGCCAGCGGCCGCGAAACCCGCGTGATCGGCCTGTCCTGGGCCGATGAAGCACAACTGATCCTGACCACCGCCGAGAGCGGCATCCGTAGCGTGCGCGACCTGAAAGGCCGGCGCTTCGGCCTGCCGGACTGGAGCGGCGCGCAGATCGACTTCACCCGCGCCCAGGCCATCCGCGGCCTGGAAAACGCCCTGCGCCTGGAAGGCCTGGAAGTGCGCGACCTGGAACTGGTGGACTTCAGCCTGAAGGGCACCTTCAGCGACGAGGCACCGGGCAACATCGTCGGCATCACCGGCCACGGCGGCAGCCGCCGGCGCAATGGGCAGAACCCAGAGCTGGTCGGCCTGCTGCGTGGCGAAGTGGACGCGATCTTCCTCAAGGGTGCCCACGCCGTGCAGCTGGCGCAGCAGTTCGGCCTGCACACGGTGATCGACACCGGCGCGCATCCGGAGCCGCTGATCCGCTCCAACAACGGCACGCCGCGCACCCTGAGCGTCGACCTCAACCTGCTGGAGCAACACCCCGACGCCGCCACCGCGATCCTCGCCTCGGTACTGCGCGCCGAGGACTGGGCGCACCAGCACCCGGACGACACCCGCCGCTACCTGGCGCGGGAGACCAACAGCAGCGAATTCTGGGTCGCCAGCGCCTATGGCGAGGATGCCCACCTGCGCCTGCGCACCAACCTGGACGAAGGCTCGATCCTCGCCCTGCAGGACTTCACCGACTTCCTGCAGCGCTGGAACTTCATCCCGGCGCGCTTCGACGTGCGCGAATGGATCGACCCGCGCCCGCTGGAAGCCCTGCGCAGCCGCCTGGCACAGAAAACCGGCTGATCAACGTCACGAGGGCGAGCCCTCTCCCCCAGCCCCTCTCCGCCCTCTCAACAAGCTGGGGGGAGAGGGGAGCCATTGAACTCCGAGTCCCCATGAGCACACCGCTGGAAACCCTCTGGTACACCCACAGCCCCGTTCCCACGGGCCTCGGCATTGCCGTCGAATCCGGGCGCCTGGCCCAGGCCTTCCGCCCGTTCGGCACGCGCATCCAGTCGCTGCGCGAGTCGTCCGAGCGCGAGGTGCGCGAAGCGCATTTCGACCATCACCTGCCCTACTCCGTCCGCCACGGTGGCAACATCCCGGCCCTCTGGGCCCGCGCCAGCGGCGCACGCACGCGGGTGGTCGGGCTGTCGTGGAGCGACGAGGTGCAGTTGATCGTCAGCGCGCCGGACAGCGGCGTGCGCAGCATCCGCGACCTGCGCCACCGGCGCTTCGGCCTGCCGAAGTGGGCCAACGTGCAGATCGACTTCACCCGCGCCCAGAGCCTGCGCGGCCTGGAAAACGCCCTGCGCCTGGAAGGCCTGGAGGTGCGCGACGTCGAGCTGGTGGACTACCCCTACGGCGGCACCTTCAGCGACGATCCGGTGCGCCACGTGTTCGGCGCCCAGGTGGCGCTCAAGGGCAACCGCGTGGTGCAGCGCAACAACGAGCTGATCGGCCTGCTGCGCGGCGACATCGACGCGATCTTCCTCAAGGGCGCCCACGGCCTGCAGCTGGCCCACGAATTCGGCCTGCACGTGGTGATGGACGTCGGCTCGCACCCCGAGCCATTGGTGCGCTCCAACATCGGCACGCCACGCACCCTGACCGTCGACCAGCAACTGCTGGACGAGCACTTCGACGCCGCCGTGCTGGTGCTCGATACCGTGCTGCGCGCCGAGCAATGGGCCTGGGCACACCCGGAAGAAACCCGTCGTTTCCTCGCCCGCGAGCTGAACACCAGCGAGTTCTGGGTCGCCAGCGCCTACGGCGAAGACGCGCACCTGCGCCTGCAGACCAACCTCGCCGAGCGCTCGATCAACGCGCTACGCGATCTCACCGCGTTCCTCCAGCGCTGGGAATTCATCGGCGACAACTTCAGCGTCGACGACTGGATCGACCCGCGCCCGCTGGAAGCCCTGCTGGGGAAGATCGATGTCGCCATCTAGCGCGGCGCGGCCTGGCGCCTTCCTGCTCAACTTCATGCTGCTGGCGGCCTTCAGTGGCGCCACCATCGGCATGGCGAAGATCGTCACCACGCTCTACGCCATCAGCATCGGTGCCAACGCCATGCAGATCGGCATCATCTCGGCCATGGAGGCCCTCGGCATGGTGATCCTGACCCTGCCGGCCGGCTTCGTCATTGCGCGCTTCGGCGCGCGCCGGGTGTACTTCCTCGCCAGCCTCGGGCCGATGCTGCTGAACCTGGCCATCCCGCTGTTCGGCGGCTGGTTGTGGCTGGCCGCTGCGCGCCTGCTGATCGGCCTGTGCATCCCGTTCCGCATTGTCGCCATGAACAGCGCCTTCCTGCGTCAGCTCAAGCGCATCGGCAACGACAAGGCCGGCTGGTATCGCGGCTCGCTGACCCTCGGCATGGGCCTGCTCGGACCGCTGCTGGGCAACTGGCTGAGCGGCACGGCGAGCTTCACCTGGGGCTTTGCTGCCATCGGCCTGTGCTTTGGCCTGATGGCTTTCTACAGCCTCGGTTTCTGGGAAGGCGAAGCGCCCAGTGAAGACATCCCCGTGGCCGCCGCCACCGGCGGATTGCTGCAACAGGTCGGCGTCATGCTGGCCAACGTCGAGATCGCCGAGAGTTGCCTGGTCGAACTGCTCAGCGCTGCCACCAGCGCGCTGTTCGGCACCTTCATCCTGCTGCTGGCGATGGAAGTCGCCGGCCTCTCGCAAGGCCAGGCGGTGAGCCTGGTGATGATCCAGGGCCTGGCCTCGGTGCTCGGCCTGTTCGGCTTCGGCTACCTGATCGAACGCAGCGGCCGCAAGCTGGCCTATGTCGGCAGTCTCGGCGCGGCGCTCGCCGCCCTGCTGCTGCTGGGCATTGCCCGCGATTACTGGCTACTGGCCCTGGGCGGCGTACTGCTCAGCGCGGCGGCGGCGCTGATCCACCTGGTGAACATGGCCCAACTGGGCGAGCACGCCATGGACAAGAGCAAGATTTCCGGGCTGTTCAACCTGGCGTCCATGTCTGGCAGTTTTTCCGGCGCGCTGCTTGGCGGGGCGATCAGCCATTTCGTCGGGCTGGGCAACCTGTTCCTCTGCTGGATTCCCCTGGTGCTGCTGGCCGCGCTGTTCTGCTGGCAACGCAAGCTGCGCCGGCAAACCACCGAGCCGCTGCTCGGCCAGGAGGGCTGATCGATGACCCACCTACTGGATCGCCTGAGCTGGTTCGTCTCGCCCCTGCTCCTGCTGCTGGCCTGGTTCGTCGCCGCCCGCGCCGGCTGGTTCCCGCCGCAACTGCTGGTGCCGCCAGCGGAAGTCTGGGCCAGTTTCCGTGACCTGCTGGCCAGCGGCGAGCTGCGCGAGCACGTGGTGAACAGCCTGTCGCGCCTGGCCATCGGTTTCTCCATCGGTGCCGTCGGCGGGCTGCTGTTCGGCACCGCCATGGCGCTGTCGAAGACCGTGGAAGCCTACTGCGCGCCGCTGTTCCACACCCTGCGCCAGGTGCCGTCGATCGCGCTGATCCCGATGTTCATCCTGTTCTTCGGTGTGGAAGAAACCTTCAAGGTACTGATCGTCACCAAGGCCGCCTTCTTTCCCGTGGCGCTGGCCGCCAGCGAAGGCGTGAAGGGCATTCCGCGCGGCTACTTCGAAGTCGCCAGCGTGTACCGCCTGCCGCTGTGGAGCCTGCTGCGCGACGTCGCCTTCCCGGCCGCCGCACCGCCCATCGTCACTGGCCTGCGTATCAGCCTGAGCCGCGCCTGGATGGTACTGGTGGCCGCCGAGCTGCTCGCCGCCGACAGCGGCCTGGGGCAGATGATCGAACTGAGCCGGCAGATGCTGCGCATCGACATCGTGATGGTCGGCGTGGTGGCCACCGGCGCCATCGGCTTCATTCTCGATTTCGCCTTCCGCCTGCTGGAGAGGCGCCTGCTGCGCTGGAGACCGACGCCATGATCCGTACGCTCAAATCGCTGCGTGGGCTGCTGCTGCCGGCCCTGCTGATCGCCGCCTGGCACTGGCAGTCGCAACAGGGCGCCAGCGCCGCCTATGCCTTCGTGCCGCTGGAGCGCATAGGCGCCGGCTTCGCCGAGCTGATCCGTACCGGCGAGCTGTGGCTGAGCGTGTCCGCCAGCCTGCAACGCACCTGCCTGGGACTGCTGCTGGGCGTACTCAGCGGCTTCGTGCTGGGCGCCGGCATGGCCTTGTCGAAGCCCCTGGAGCGGCTGTTCGCGCCGCTGTACCACACGATCCGCCAGGTGCCGATCCTCGGCCTGATCCCACTGATCGCCCTGTGGTTCGGCAGTGGCGAGCCATCCAAGGTGCTGATCGTCAGTCTTGCCGCCTTCTACCCGATGACGCTGAACGCCTTCGAGGGCTTCCGCGACGTGGAGAAGCGCTACCGCGAGGTCGGCCGGCTGTATGCCTTCGGCCCCTGGCAGCAGTTCCGCGAAGTGCTGCTGCCCGGTGCGCTGCCCAGCCTGAGCAACGGCGTGCTGCATGCGCTGGCCTTTGCCTGGGTCAGTTCGGTGGGCTGCGAGTTGTTCCTCTCCACCGGCATGGGCCTGGGCAACCTGATGATGAACGCCGAGACCGGCTCGCGCATGGAGGTCGTGGTGATCGGCGTACTCAGCATCGGCCTGCTCGGCTACGCCATGAACCAGCTGTTCGCCCGCCTCGCGCGCCACCTGCTGCGCTGGCGCAACCTGCGCTAGGGCTTTCTCCCATTCGGCCTACCTGCCATGAGTGCTTCGATCATGAACGCGATCCTCGACCCCGCCATCCTTCCCACCCAGCAGGCGCAATCGGGCGCGCTGGCCATCCAGGGCCTGAGCAAGGCCTACTCCATCGACGGTCGCAGCCTTCCGGTGCTGGAGAACATCAACTTGGACGTGCGCCCCGGCGAATTCGTCAGCATCGTCGGCGCCAGCGGATGCGGCAAATCCTCGCTACTGCGGCTGATCGTCGGCCTGGAGAATGACTACCACGGGCGCATCCTGCTCGACGGCCAGACCGTCACCGGCACCGGGCTGGAGCGCGGCATCGTGTTCCAGGACCACCGTCTGTTCCCCTGGAAGACCGTGGAAGAGAACGTCGCCCTGGCGCTGAAGCAACAGAAACTCAGCCGCGCCGAGAAGCGCGAGCTCGTGGCCGATCACCTGGAGCTGGTGGGCCTGACCGGTTTCGAGCAGGCCTACCCGCACCAGCTTTCCGGCGGCATGGCGCAGCGCGCCGCCATCGCCCGCGCGCTGATCACCCGGCCCAAGGTGCTGTTGCTGGATGAACCCTTCGGCGCCCTCGACGCCCTCACCCGCGTGCGCCTGCAGCACGAGCTGCAACGCATCTGGGTGCAGCATCGCAGCACCATGATCATGGTCACCCATGACGTGGAAGAGGCGCTGTACCTGGGCGACCGGGTGATCGTCATGGACGCGCGGCCGGGGCGGATCCGCCACGAGGTACGGGTCGACCTGTCGCATCCGCGCGAGCGTGGCGCACCGCTACTGACGAAGTTGAAGGAAGAACTGCTGGCGGAACTGATGCACGGCTGATGATCGCGTAGGGCGCATAACCCCGAACGGGTTATGCGCCATCGGCCATCGGCCATCGGGAGAGCGTCAACGTAGGATGGCGTGGAGCGCAGCGATACCCATCGGTTTGTCCCACCGTTGACGATGGGTATCGCAAGCTCCACCCATCCTACGTCCGTGTTTCGTCGGCAACCTCGGCGCTGGCGGCGGACAGCGCCGCCGGGAAATCCGGGTGATACCCCGCGCCGATCTCCTCCAGCACGCCGGCCTTGCGCAACTTGCCCAGCACCCGCGCATTGGCCTCGCACAAGCGCACCTCGATGCCCCGCCCCTGCAACTGTTCGATTACTTCCTGCAGCGTCTGCAGGCCGGTGATGTCCATGAACGGCACATGGCGCAGGCGGATGATCAGCACCTTCGGGTCGGTGTGGGTCTTGGCCAGCGCGCGCTCGAAGGTTTCCGCCGCGCCGAAGAACAACGGCCCTTCGATGCTGTAGACCAGCAAGCCGGGCGGCAGCTCGCCGAGGCCGCGGCCGCGCAGCTCGACTTCCAGCTCCGGGCCTTCGTCGGCATGCACGTCCACCGACGACGCCATGCGCCGCAGGAAGTGCAGCATGGCGAGGATCACACCGATGTTCACCGCGATCACCAGGTCGCTGAACACGGTGAGCAGGAAGGTCACCAGCAGGATGGCCACGTCGGCGCGCGGTGCACGCTTGAGCATGAACAGGAAGTGCCGCGCCTCGCTCATGTTCCACGCCACCACGAAAAGGATTGCCGCCAGCGCGCAGAGCGGAATGTTCGAGGCCAGCGGCGCGAGGAACAGCAGGATCAGCACCAGGGTCGCGGCATGGGTGACGCCGGCCAGCGGGCTGTTGCCACCGTTGCGGATATTGGTCGCGGTGCGGGCGATGGCGCCGGTAGCGGCGATGCCGCCGAACAGCGGCGTGACCAGGTTGGCGATGCCCTGGCCGATCAGCTCCTGGTTGGAATCGTGGCGGGTACCGGCCATGCCGTCGGCGACCACCGCCGAGAGCAACGACTCGATGGCGCCGAGCATGGCGATGGCGAAGGCCGGGCCGATCAGCTCCAGCACGCGCGGCAACGTCACTTCCGGCAGGCTGAAGCTGGGCAGCCCCTGTGGGATGCCGCCGAAGGCGCTGCCGATGGTGGCCACACCGTCGAAATGGAACAGCGACTGGATGGCCGTCACCACCACCATCGCCACCAGCGGGCCGGGTACCCGGCGCAGCGCAGCGATGCGCGGAGTGAACAGCACCAGCGCCAGGCTCAGCAATGCCAGCAGCGTCGTCGCGAGGTGCAGGTGTGGCAGCGCCTGGATCAGGTGCCAGAGCTTCTGGTGGAAGTGCTCGCCGGTCACCGCTGGCAGGCCGAAGAAGTCCTTCCACTGGCCGACCCAGATGATCACCCCGATCCCGGCGGTGAAGCCGACGATCACCGGCGCGGGGATGAAGCGGATGATGCTGCCCAGGCGGCTGACGCCCAGCAGCACGAGAATCGCCCCGGCCATCAGCGTGGCGATCTGCAGGCCGTCCACGCCGTACTTCGCGGTGACACCGGCGAGGATGACGATGAAGGCACCGGTGGGCCCGGCGATCTGCACGCGGCTGCCACCCAGCAGCGAGACCAGGGCACCGGCGAAGATCGCCGTGTAGATGCCCTGCTCGGGCTTCACCCCGCTGGCAATCGCGAAGGCCATGGCCAGCGGTAGCGCAACCACCCCAACGATGACGCCTGCCACCAGGTTGCGCGTCCAATGCTCACGGCCGAAGAGTCCGGCCTTCCAGGCTTCTCGCAGGGCGATCATCACAGTCTCCGACGGGATAACGATGCTGGATGCTAGCAGGACCGGCAGCGGAACGAACGGGCGCAGGTCATGAGTGTGGCGTGCTGTCGCAGGCAGAACAGAGTGAACAGAATATTGCACAAGCTTGATGACACGCAGGGTCCAGCAGGGTTCTCAGGTGCCTGTTCATGGGCATCCATGACTTGAATCAAGGCGATCGATTTGCCAGCGAAACGGGAAATTGGCACAATGTGTTCATTATGTTGAACATCAAGGCTCTGCCTCTCTCCACTTCCCGCCTGGTTTCGCGCGAGCGTCACTGGACCGGCGACCTCTAGCTCCTCCCTTCGGCTGCTACCTGAGCGTGGCGCCAAGCGCGGCCAACACTCAACAGTGATTGCCGCCCGAGTCGGCGCCACCGACCCCGAACCGAAACCGCCGCAAGGATGCTCTTAGCGAGACTGCGCGCGGCTGCCCGTGGGAGGGCTTTACCATGCGTTCCTGGATCTATCTGTTTACCGCCATCGGCTTCGAAGTCATTGGCACCACCTCGATGAAATTCACCCACACGCTGTTCCCGATCGCCGGGCTGCTGGTGATGTACCTGATGATCGGCCTGTCGTACTACTTCCTGTCGCTGGCCGTGAAACGCGTTCCGGTCGGCGTGGCCTACGCCCTGTGGGAAGGCATCGGGATCGTACTGATCACCCTGGTCAGCGCCTTCTTCCTCGGCGAGCACCTGAGCCTGGACAAGGCCCTGGGCCTGGCCGTGATGATTGCCGGCATCCTGCTGGTGAAGTCCGGCACCCGGACCGCCAAGCCCGAAGAAGGCCGTGAACTGAAGGGGGAGGTCGCGACATGCTGAACCATGACCTGATTCCGATGGCCTGGCTGGGCCTGGCCATCGTCCTGGAAGTGATCGCCAACCTGCTGCTGAAGTATTCCGACGGCTTCCGCAAGCGCCTGATCGGCGTCGCCTCGATCCTCTGCGTACTGGGCGCGTTCACCGCGCTGGCGCAGGCGGTGCGCGGTATCGAACTGTCTGTGGCCTACGCCATCTGGGGCGGCTTCGGCATCCTCGCCACCGTCGCCATGGGCTGGGCCCTGTTTGGCCAACGCCTGGTGTGGCGCGGCTGGGCCGGCCTGGCGATGCTGGTGTTGGGCATGGGCCTGCTGAAGCTGGCGTGATCGGCGAATGAAACGAGAAAGGCGGAGCTGCGCTCCGCCTTTTTTGTTGTGTCGAAGTTGGCTGCCGTGCGGTTCGCGAGCAAGAACTGGGCGTCCCCCTCGATCCTACGAAGAGCACGCCGCGCCCGACCTGTAGGAGCGAGCTTGCTCGCGAACAGCCCTTGCACTGCCGCATCCTGAACGTAGGGCGGATAACGCTGGCGCGTTATGCGCCCTACCAGAACCGCGCGCTTCCTATCGTGGAGAACTCAGGCCAACAGGCTCACCACCGCGAAGCGGCTGAGATTGGCCTGCGCCACCACCGTCTGAGCCGCCGCGCTGTAATGCGTAGCGCTACGCCCCATGCGGTCGAGCATGGAAGCGGCGAAGGTGTGCGCCCATTCGCGCTCGTCCTCGCTGGCATGGCGGTCGAGGAAGTCGCGGATGTCGTCCTGGCGATGGCGCAGTTGATCGCGCAGGCCGCCGATGCGATCCAGCGCCGAGACGACCGAATCGAGCAACTGACGCTGCTCGCGGAAAGCATCGGTGCTGATCTCGGTGGGGAACGCCAGCAGCCCCTCCTCCTGGCTTTTCAGCCGGGTGTTCTTGCCCTTGGCGAACAGCTTGCCCTCGCCCTGCACCGCCAGTTGGCCTTTGAGCTGCTGCCAGTCGGCCTCGGGCGCGGAGAACTTCAACGCACCGTCGCTATCGAGTTCGGCACGGATGCCGGCCTGGCCCAGCGTGGCATTGAAGCGGCGCAGTACCTGCTCGGTGCTCATGCCATCGTCCAGCACCACCGCGGCCGGCTCGGCGAGCTGTCGCCCGGCGCTGAACAGCAGGGTTTCCGTGCCCGAACGCTGGATGTCCTGCACCGATTCCAGGCCTTCAAGGCTGAAGCGACTGCGCACCGGTTCGTTGAGGCGCAGGCGGAAGTTGGCGTCCAGGCTGCCGTCCGAGCGCTGGGCGCGCTGCTCCAGCAGCTCGTTGACCTGCCGGGTGGCCTGGCGCACGCCTTCGCGGTCCTGGGATTGTGGCGCGCTGAGTTCGCGGCTGAGATTGAGCTTGAGGCCGCCGAGACGGTCCTGCAGGTCGCCCAGGTAGCTGTCGGCCGACTGTATGGAGGACAACTGCTGGTTGAGTTGCAGGTTGAAGCTGCCGCTCTTCTGCGCGCCGCGCGCCATCTGTGCGGCGTTCTCGCCTTTTTCCTCACCTTTGCGCAGGGCGTTCTGCCGCTCCCCCGTGGAGGGCAGGATGACGTCGCGGCGGGCGCTGGGATCGAAGACGGCAGCGGCCGGCAGTTGCTTGATGACCTTCATGGTGACCTCTGCACCGGATGTGCTTCCGCCCGGCATCTGGGCCGGGCGGAGGCGGGATAAAAAGTAGGGAAACCGGGCACTGCTCCGCCGATTGGCGTCCAGACCTCCTTGCGGCGCGGCCCGGCTCCCCTACGAAGAAACTTACAGGCGGCTGAACAGCGACAGGTCGTTGAGCTTCAGGTAGGTCTTCTGCGTGGCCTGCAGCGCCAGCTGGTAGGTGTTCAGGTCGATGCTCGCGCCGGCATAGTCCAGCTGCGACAGTTCGCCGTTGATCTTCTGGTTCACCAGCGAGACTTCCTCGTTGCTCGAGTTGAGCATGGTCAGGGTGTTCTGCCGGCCGCCCAGCTCGGTGATGGCGCCGAGCACGCCGTCGTGGGCGCTGTCGAGGCTGTCGATGGTCGCCGCGATCTGCGCGTGTACCGCAGGGTCGGCGACATCCAGCGCCGGGTCCTTGAGCATCTTCACCGTGGCATGCAACTGGTTGAGGAAGTCCATGTTGTTGCCGAACACGCCCAGCGCGGTGACGTTCTCTTCCACCTGAACGCCGTTGGCCACGGCCGCCTGGCGCGACTTGTCGTTGCCGGTGGCGACGTAAGTATCGGTCAGCGGTTCGTAGGTCACCGCGGCGGTGTCGCTCAGGGTGCCGGAGAACAGGTAGCGGCCCTCCTCGTCACGCACGTTGACGAAACTGACGAGGGTCTTCTCGATGTTCTCCAGCTCCCCGGCCATGGCGTTGAGATCGCCGCTGGTGTTGGAGCCGTTGGCCGCCCAGAGCAGCAGGTCGCGCACATTGAGCATCGCATCCGAGGTCGCCTGCAGGTTGGTTTCCTGGGTCGACAGGTTGCCCGAGACGTTGCCGATGTTGGTGCGGTACTGCGCCAGGCTCGCTTCCTCGCGCTGGATGCGCAGCATGCGCACGCTGGCGATAGGGTCGTCGGAAGGCTGGAGGATGCGCTGCCCGCTGGACATCTGCTGCATCAGCTTGCCCAGGGCCGCCGAGTTGCTGTTCATCGAGCCGCCCATCAGCGCGGTGATCTGTGCATTGGTAATGCGCATGCTGCTTTCCTTCGCAATGGCCCTTAGAAGGCCGCGAGCATCGAGTCGAACAGCTCCTTGGCGGTGCTGATGACTTTCATGTTGGCCTGGTAGGCCTGCTGGTAGGTGATCAGGTTGACCGCCTCTTCATCCAGGCTCACCGCGCTGACGCTGTCGCGGCTGGCCTGTGCCTGGCTGGCCACGGTGGTGGCGGTCTTCTGGTCGGCCTGATTCTGCCGGCTGGCGCTGGCCACTTTGCCGAGAAGGCCGGCGAACGCGTCGTTGAGGGTCACCTGGCTGCCGTCGAGGGTGATCGACTGGCCCTTGAGATCGAGCAGCGCCAGCAGGTTCACGTTGTTGCCGGACTCCCCCGCGGTATCCGACAACGCCAGTTCCTCCGGCTTGAGGTCGTTGACGCTGAGCATCGCCGTGGTGCTGCCGGCGTTGTAGGTGAGCAGCGCCTGGCCGGGGTTGCCGTTGAGATCGAAACCACTGGCGAGGGTATCGTTGACCATCTGCGCGAACTGCCCCGCCATCTCGTGCAGGGCGCTCTGGTTCGGCCGCAGGGTGTCGTACTCGGTGTCGTACAGCGCACCGAGGGAACCGCCCATGCCGTCCTGGGCCAGCGGGAAGCTGGTGCCGGCGAAGGTCAGGGCGATTGCCTGCTCGCCGCTGGCGGTACGGCTGATCGCCAGCTGCCCGGCAGAATTGCCGGCCACCAGCGGCTGGCCGTTGGCGAGGGAAACGGTCAGCGAGCCATCGGCTACTTCGTTGACGCGAATAGAAGCGTACTTGGACAGGTCCTGCACCAGGCTTTCGCGGTGGTCGCGCAGTGCCGTGGTATCGCCGCCGGACGAACCGACCTCGACGATCTGCTTGTTCAGCGCAGCGAGGTTGGAGGTCAGGCCGTTGATCTCGCCGACCATGGAGCCGCGCTGCTCCTGCAGGGCACGCAGCTGGCTGTCGATGTTGCCGGACAGGCCGTTGAAGCGCTGGGCGAGGTTCTTGGTCTCGTTGACGATCTGCTGGCGCAGGGCGACGGACCCAGGGGTGGCGGTGGCCTCGCTGAGCGCGGCGAAGAAGTTGTCCAGGCCGACACTGATGCTCGAACCTTCGCCGCCCATCAGGCCTTCCAGCGCGGACAGGTACTGCTGGCCGCTGTCGTAGTAGCTCTGCTCGGTGGTAGCGCGCCACAGCTGTTGGTTCTGGAAGTCGTTGGCCATGCGCCGGATGCTGGTCACCGTCACGCCGCCGCCGACGTTCAGGCCACCTTCACCGGCCAGCGAGGCGAGCACCGGGCTCAGCCGGCTGAAACCGGGGGTGTTGGCGTTGGCGACGTTCTGGCCGGAGGTGGCCAGGGCGATCTGCGCCGCACGCAGGCCGCTGTAGCCGATCTGGCTCAACATACTCAAGAGGCATTCTCCTTCGACTCGAGGCGGATCGGCTGGGCAAACGCCGCCGAGGCCGGTCGGGAAACAAATTCGGGCTGTTGTCCCTGATAGGCGACGGAATCTGCGTGGCGCTTAAATCCTTCCTGCGGCGCATGCTTCAGGCCGCTCTCCGGCGACAGCCCGCTGCCAGGCATCCGTGCCGGCGCCTGGGCCTCGCGCACCCGACGCAGCACACCGAGGGTGTAGTCGCGGGTTTCGTCGTAGGGGATGCTGCGCACCCAGTCGGCCATGCCGATCTGTCCGCTGCGTGGGTCGCCGTTGTTCTTCAGCCACTCGTCCACCTTGCCGGGCCCGGCGTTGTAGGCGGCCAGGGCGAGCACGTGCTGGCCGTCGTAGCGGTCGAGCATCTTGCCCAGGTAGGCGCTGCCCAGCGCCTTGTTGTAGGCCGGATCGCTGGTCAGGCGCTGCTCGTCGTAGGGCAGGCCGAGCTCGCCGGCCACTTCACGCGCGGTATCGGGCATCAGCTGCATCAGGCCGCGCGCGCCCTTGGGCGAGACGGCGGCAGCGTCGCCACCGGACTCCTGGCCGATTACGCTGTCCACCAGGGTGCGGAAACCGGCGCTGCCCTGCTGCCAGGCGTGGGCGAGGCGGTCGACGCCGCGCTGCCAGGTGTCCACCAGCGGGTTGCGGCTGGACACCGAGGGGCGGCGCAAGGCTTCACCCACATCGGCGAGGGCAACCGGTTGCGAGGTATCGGTGGGTTCGGCGGAAAGCTGGCGCACCAGCAGGGCGGCGATGCCGGTCTGCTTGCGCGAGGCCAGGTGCTCAGCCAGTGCTTCGTCGTAGAAGTCGCGCATCGTATCGAGGTCACGGCTGCGCAGCGGGCTGCCGGCGGAGAGCACGTCGCCGGCCTTGCGCATCTGCTTGAGGATCTGTTGCAGGAACATCGCCTCGAACTGCTCGGAGGCCGCCTGCAACTGCTCGCGGCGCACCTGTTCGGGTGACTCGCCCGGCTGGCCGGTGGGAACGATGGGGCGATTGAGCGAGGTGATGCTCATCAGATCACCACCAGCTCGGCGTTCAGTGCGCCGGCCTGCTCCAGCGCCTGGAGGATGCTCATCACATCGTCCGGCGTAGCGCCCAGGCTGTTCACCGTGTTGATGATGCTCTCCAGGCTGGTGCCCTCGGGCCACTTGAACATCGGTTTCTTGTCCTGGCTGACCGACACGTCCGACTGCGGGGTGACTGCCGTGGTGCCGTTGGAGAAGGCCCCCGGCTGGCTGACCTGGGGGTTCTCACTGATGGTCACGGTGAGCGTGCCGTGGGCCACCGCCGCGGCTTTCACGCGCACGCCCTGGCCAACCACCACGGTGCCGGTGCGGCTGTTGAACACTACCTTGGGTCGGGTGCGGCCTTCCTGCACTTCCATGCCTTCGAGCATGGCCATGAAGCTGGTGCGCTGGGCCAGGCTGACCGGAGCACGCACCGACACCTTGGTACCGTCCAGTGCGGTGGCGGTGCCGGAACCGAAGCGCTGGTTGACCGCGTTCATCACCTGGGTGGCGGTCTGGAAGCTCGGCTTGCGCACGTTGAGCATCACGTCCGGGCGCTGGGTGAAATCGCTGGGAATCATCCGTTCGATGGTCGCGCCGTTGGGAATCAGGCCGCTGTTGGCGCTGTTGATCGACACGCTGGAGCCGCTCTGGCCCTGGGCGTGCAGGCCACCCACCACGAGATTGCCCTGGGCCAGCGCATACACCTCGCCATCCACGCCCTGCAACGGCGTCATCAGCAGCAGGCCGCCGCGCAGGCTCTTGGCGTCGCCCAGCGAGGACACGGTGACGTCGATGGTCTGCCCGGCGCTGTAGGACGGCGGCACGCTGGCGGTGACGCTCACGGCGGCGACGTTCTTCAGTTTCGGGTCGACGTTCGGCGGCAGGTTCACGCCGAACTGCTTGAGCATGTTGGCCACCGACTGGTTGGTGAACTTCACCTGGTTCTTGTCGCCGGTGCCATCCAGGCCGACCACCAGGCCGTAGCCGATCAGCTGGTTCTCGCGCACGCCTTCGATGTCCACGAGGTCCAGCAAGGGGATGGCCAGCACCTCGGCCTGCCAGAACAGGCAGAGGGTCGCCAGCAGGCGGCCAAGGGTTCTACACATGAGTGTTCTACGCATGGAGGGCTCGCCTGCTTACATCGGGAACAGCGGATGGGTGAAGAAGCGCGTCAGCCAGCCGGCCGAATTGCTGTCGTTGAGCACGCCGCGCCCGGCGTAGGAGATCTTCGCGTTGGCGACATTCTGCGAGGACACCTGGTTGGAGCGGTTGATGTCGTCGATGCGCACAAGGCCCGTGAGGCGGATGAACTCATCACCCTGGTTCAGGCGCAGGGATTTCTCGCCCTTGACCAGCAGCACGCCGCCGGGCAGCACCTTGTGCACGGTCACGGCGATGGAGCCGGTGAGAGTGTTCTGCTGCGAGCTTTTCGCCGAGCCGTCGAAGTCGCGGTTTGCCGTGGCGGAGCTTTCCAGGCCGCCGTATTCCTTGGTCAGGATGGTCGGCACCGGCACGTCCAGGCTGGATTTCTTGCCGAAGCTGGTACCCGCGCTCTTGCTCGACTGGGTGGACTCGCTGAGCACCACGGTGACGATGTCGCCGACGCCGATGGCGCGCTTGTCGCGCAGCAGCGAACCGCCGTAGCCGGAACGGAACAGGCCGCCACTGGTGGGCGGCGGCTGGCTGTAGTCCAGCTCCGGGGGCTGGTAGGTCGAGGAGTCCTCGTCCGGCAGCATCTCCTCGAAGCTCTGGCAGCCGGCGAGCAGCGCCAGGGCGAGCAGCAGGGCAAGGCGCGTCATCGTCAGACCGTCTGGTTGAGGAACTGCTGCATGCCCGACGCGGCGTCGAGCACCTTGGCGTTGGCTTCGTAGGCGCGCTGGATGGCGATCATGTTCACCATCGCCTCGACCACCTGCACGTTGGAGCCTTCCAGTACGCCCTGCTTGAGGGTGCCCAGGCCTTCCTCGCCCGGCGTGCCTTCCTGCGGCTCACCGCTGGCGGCGGTTTCCTTGTAGAGGTTGCCGCCGATGGCTTCCAGGCCCGCCGGGTTGGTGAAGCTGACCAGGGTGATCTGGCCCAGCTCGGTGGGCAGGGTCTCGCCCGGCAGCACAGCGGTGACGATGCCGTCACTGCCCACGGTGAAGCGGCTGGCTCCGGCCGGCACTTCGATGTTCGGCGTCAGCGGCAGGCCCTGGGCGTTGACCACGATGCCTTCGTTGTTCAGTTGCAGCTGGCCGTTCTCGGTGTAGTAGGTGTCGCCGTTGGGCGCCTCGACCTGGAAGAAGCCGCTGCCGACGATGGCCAGGTCCATCGGCTGGCCGGTGGTCTGCATGCTGCCTTCGGTGAACACCTTCTGCGTGCCGACGACGCGCACGCCGCTGCCCAGCTGGATGCCCGAAGGCACGGTGTTGACCTGGTCCGCCTGGGCGCCGGGCTGCAGCTGCACCTGATAGAACAGGTCCTCGAACACCGCACGGTCGCTCTTGAAACCGACGGTGTTGACGTTGGCCAGGTTGTTGGCCACGGTGGACATCGCAGTGTCCTGGGCTGCCAGGCCGGTCTTGCTGACCCAAAGTGCCGAACTCATGTTGTGCTCCTGTCTGCGCGCCGCGCGTTAGCCGCCACGGATCATGCGGTCGCCGGCCTCGGCGAGATCCGAGGCGGCCTTCATCATCTTCACCTGGGCCTCGAACCGCCGGTTCAGGCTCATGGTGCCCACCAGCTGGTCGATGGCCGAGACGTTGCTCTGCTCCAGGTGCCCGGAGACCAGACGCACATCGTCGCTGGCTGCGACGTTCTGGCCGTCCTTGCTCACCAGCAGGCCCTGGGCGTTCTTCACCAGCGACGCAGCCGGGGCATCCACCAATTTGAGGCGGTCGACGTCGGTCATCATGAAATCGCCGCGCGGCATCACCGAAATGGTGCCGTCGCTGCCGATGGCAATGGCGTCGTATTCGGGCAGGGTGATCGGGCCGCCTTCGCCGAGCACGGCGCGGCCGTTGATCATCAGCTGGCGGTCGGCATCGATCTCCAGGTTGCCCTGGCGCGTGTACGCCTCGCCGGTGCCGCTCTGCACGGCGAGCAGGCCTTGACCCTGGATGGCAACGTCGAGGTCGCGCCCGGTGGCCATCAGGGTGCCGGCGCTCATGTCCACGCCGCTGCTTTCGATGCGCGCGAGGTGGCGGCTGTCGTAGCCGGCGCCGCTCACGTCCACGGCCGTTGCGTGCTCCAGGTCGGCACGGAAGCCGGGGGTGTTGACGTTGGCGAGGTTGTTCGCACGCACGTCCAGCGCCGCCATGCTGCGGCTGGCGGCGGTCATTGCGGTGTAGCCGAGGCGATCCATGGCGAGTCCTTAGATGGCCGAGAACAGGACCTGGGTGAGTTCCTTGTCGGTGGTCATCACCTTGGTGTTCGCCTGGTAGTTGCGCTGGCCTTCCATGAGGCCCACCAGTTGCTGGGTGATGTCGACGTTGGAACCTTCCAGGTTGCCGGCCGACAGCGAGCCGAACTGGCCGATGCCGGGCACGCCGATCAGCGGGGCGCCGGACGCGGAGGTCTCGGTCCAGGCGGTGCCGCTCTGGTTCTGCAGGCCGCCGGTGTTGATGAAGTTCGCCAGGGCGACCTGGCCCTGCAGCATGCGCTGGCCGTTGCTGTAGTTGACGTAGACCTTGCCGTCGTTCTCCACCGCGATACCGGTCTGCTCGCCGGCGGCGTAGCCGGTGGTGCGGTTGGTGGTGACGACGAAGTCCGAGCCGTACTGGCTGGTGCCGGTGTAGTCCAGCGCGATGTTCATCGGATCGACGCCCGGCAGGGTGAAGCTCACCGGTACGGAAGCGATCGGCGAGGACAGCGAGCCGTCCGGGGCGAAGGTCAGCGACTGGGTGGCGCCGACGGCATTGCCGTCCACCGCGTAGTGCGCGTCCCAGGTGTTGGTGCCGGTCAGCACGAAGTACTGGGTCAGGGTGTGTTCCTTGCCCTGGGAATCGTAGATCTTGCTGGTGTAGGTGGAGTTGTAGGTCTCCACCTTCTGCGGATCGAACGGCGCGACGCTCGGCACCTTCTCGTTGGAGTCGAGGTTGGCGACGAACTCCAGCTTGTCGGTGGCCTTGGCCGGCAGGTTGGCGGTCTTCACCTGCAGGTCGGAGACGGTGCCCACCAGCAGGTTGCCGGCAGCGTCGGTCGGGTAGCCCTGCAGGCGCTGGCCGGTGGCGTTGATCAGGTAGTTGGCGTTGTCCTGGCTGAACACGCCGGCACGGGTGTACTGGGTGTCGCCGTTGCCGCTCTTGACCACGAAGAAGCCGCCGCCGGAGATGGCCAGGTCCAGTGCACGATTGGTCGACACCAGCGAACCGCCCTGGCTGATGCTCTGGGTGGTGCCGGCGACTTCCACGCCCATACCCTTGCTGTCGGCATAGACGCTGCCGAACTCGGTGCGCGAGGACTTGAAGCCGACGGTACCGGAGTTGGCGATGTTGTTGCTGATGGTGTCCAGCTGCTGGGTGACGGCGTTCAGGCCGGTCAGGGCGATGTTGAAGCTCATGGCGTTAGCTCATCCTAGGAGGGGGGAACAGGCGCTCAGGCGGCCTGGCCCTGACTGAATTCGACGATCTTGTAGAAGGGCACCGAGCCTGCGCCCTCGACTTCCAGCACCGGGCCGTCGGCGCTGACGCGAACGTTGTGCACCAGGCCGGAAACCTCGATGCCCGGCGTCTCGCCGCTCTCGGTCTTGACCGCCAGGCTGTACTTGCCGGGCTTCAGGCCGAGCGCTTCGGGGTCCACGGTGAAGGGCACGGAGCCGGCTTCCTGCGGGCCGAGAGTGATGTCGGTGCGCACGCCGTTGGCGTCGGTGAGCTGCAGCACGGTGGTGGCCGAGGCGTGCTCCAGGGTGATCTGCCCGCTGACCTTGTCGCCGTCCAGCTGCAGGCTGTCGGCGCTGACCTTCACTTCCTGGCCGACCAGGCCGGCAGCGGTGAGGGTCTGCAGGTTGTCCATCAGCACCAGGTTGTTCTGCTGCAGGGTGGTCATGTTCTGCATGCTCTTCACCTGCGCCATCGCCGAGTACTGGTTGATGAACTCGGTGCTGTCCACCGGCTTCGTCGGGTCCTGGTACTGCACCTGGGCGACCAGCAGGGTGATGAAGCTGTTCTCCATGTCGGTCAGCTCGCCGAGGTTGACCGCCTGCTTGGGCGTGTCGGACGAAGTGCTGCTGGTGCCGCTGGAGCTGGTGTCGTTGTTGACCGTGCTCATCAGGCGTCTCCCAGTTTCAACAGGCTGGACTGCATGCTCTTCACGCGGTTGAGCACTTCCACGCCGGTCTCGAAACTGCGGGTGGCGGACATCATGTCGGTCATTTCCTCGATCTCGTTGACGTCGGGGTAGTAGACGTAGCCGGTGGCATCGGCCAGCGGGCTGCCGGGCTCGTAGCGGCGTTGCGGCGAGCGGCCGGAGGTCACCACGTCGAGCACCTGCACATGGGCCCCGCCCATGCCGGCGCCACGGGTGAGCTGGTCGTTCTCGTAGACGGCGGCGAACATCGGCTTGCGCGCCTGGTACACGGTGTCCGGGCTGTTGGCGGCAGAGTCGGCGTTGGCCAGGTTGCTGGCCACGGTGTTCAGGCGCACGGTCTGTGCGTTCATCGACGAGCCGGCGATGCGGTAGATGGAATCGAATGCCATGGCGTCAGCGTCCCTCGATGGCCTGCTTGAGGCCGCGGAATTTCAGGGTCAGGAAGGTCAGGCTGGTCTGGAAATCCATCGCGTTGCGCGAGAACTCCGCCTGCTCGGTGGACAGCTCCACGCTGTTGCCGTCCTGCGAGGGCTGGTTGGGGATGCGGTACTTCAGGTCCGGGCGCGCGGCGCTGGTGCTGGCCAGCAGGACGCTGGAGGTGTCCTGGCGCTGCATCTCGGCGGCGAAATCGATGTCCCGTGCCTTGAAGCCGGGGGTGTCTTCGTTGGCCAGGTTGGAGGCCAGGATTTCGCTGCGCTGCATGTGCAGCGAGAGGGCTCTCTCGTGGATACCCAGGGTGTCGTCAAACCGTATACTCATTCGCGCAACCCTCTCTCGTCGTTCGGCCGTCTTTCGGTGTGCGCAGCGACAGAGCACAAAGCATGCCCATCCTGGAATATCGCTTCATGTCGTTGATTTACAAGGCTTTACTCAAAGAGCAGAGCAGTGCGTGCAACGCGGCTTTTCCGCTTTCGACGCACCGCGCGCCAGGATGCGGAAAGGCCCTTTCCGCCTGCTTCCTCCTGCTGCTTCCCGCTCTCGCGCACGCCCAGGATGCACGCGTGCAACTCGACGCCGCCGCGCAGCAGCAGGTCGCCGCCGAGCTGAAGGAAGCCGCACGCAAGGCCGGCTGGAAAGGCATGACTTTCACGGTGAACAACAACCTGCCCAACAGCCTGGGCAAACTCACCGCCTGCCCTGGCGGCCCGCAGCTGCGCATACTCGAAGCCCCCGCTGCGGTTACCGCGCGACGACGCTTCGAAGCCTCCTGCGCGGGCCAATCCGGCTGGCCGGTGACCTTTATCAGCCAACCCACCGTGTACCTGCCAACGGTGGTCGCCAGCGGCGAGATCGAGCGCGGCCAGACGCTGGACAGGGCGCAGCTCAAGCTCGCACCGGTGGAAATCGGCAAGAGTTCGCGGGGTTACTTCACCGACATCGCCGAGGTGGCCGGCAAGACGGCCCGCCGCCGCATCCGCGCCGACCAGCCGCTGACGCCTGCGCTGCTCGATGGCGCGATGCTGGTGCGTCGCGGCCAGCAGGTGAAGATCGTCGCCTGCCAGGACGGCATCCAGGCCAGCGCCGTCGGCGAGGCAATGGCCAACGGCAAGCAGGACGAAGTGATCCGTGTAAGGAACCTGCGCAGCCAGAAGGTCATCGAGGCGAAGGTGACGGCATCAGGCGAGGTGAGCAGCATCTTCTGATGCTGCCCTCGCTCACGGCTGAACGCCTCTACAGGAGCGCGCCAAGCGCCCCATCACGGGCGGGATCCGCTTCTGCCGGGAGACGCGTCAGTCAGCCGAGCGGTTGCGAAGCGACGCTGCCCTGAGAGCCCGGCAGCACAATAACGGGATCGGGCGAAGCCGCCGGCGCGGCAAAGGTGGTCACCTCCACCAGCCGCCGCGCGTGGATGCTCGGCGCGGGCAGCACGGACGCATCCAGCGGCGCCTCGCGGAAGCAGCGCAGGTGATTGGCGACCATGTCGTAGCCGGAAAGATGGCTGAAGGCAATCCCTCCGGAGAAGCGTGGGTTGACGTCCATCAGCAACGCCTCGCCGTCTTGCACGAGGAATTCCACGTTGATGCAGCCGTTCACGCCCAGCACGCGGGCGACCTGACCGGCCATCTCGACCAGCCGAACGTCGGCCAGCATTCGTACGGTCAGACCCGCCCCGGTCGGCGTGCGCACCAGCTCCTGGCGCGCCATGGCCGCCCAGGCTCCACTGCTCTGCTGGCGCACCACGTCCACCACGCAGACATCGCCCGGCAGCAGCGGCTGCACGATGTAGTCGCGGTCCGAGAAGCGCCGGCGCACGTAGTGCAGGAAATCCGCATCGCGCACCTGCATCAAGCCTTCGCAATTGCGCCCGTCACGTGGCTTGGCGATCAGCGGCAGGTCCAGCCCTGCCATGGGCAGATCCTCCAGGCGCCAGGTGGGAATGGTGCGGATCAGCGGATCATTACCGAAGGCCTGGTGCACCCGCCACTTGTCGCGGGCAACACGAATGGTCTCCAGCGGCTGCATGCACAGCGTGATGCCGCGTTCGGTAAAGGCTTCGTGGTGCAGCGCGAAGGCATCGACCTCGGGGTCGATCAGCGGCAGCACATGGGTCACCTGCTCGGCCTCGCAGATCCTGAGGATGCGTTCCACATACTCGGTAACATTTCTCGCCGCCGGAACCCGATGGAAGGTATCCAGCAAGGCCGAGGTGGCGCACCAGTCGCGGGGCTGGGTATTGGTCCCCACCACCCGCGCGCCCCAGTGCTCGCGTAACGATGCGATCACCGATTCGGCAGAGTACGAGCCGATGGCGGTAACCAGGCAGGTGAACGGAAAACTACCCGCCGAGCCGCTCAAGACGCGGCCCCGCCGGTGACTCGCGGAAAGAGAGTGTCCATTGCTTCATGGCCCCGTAAAGATTCGACTGCTTACGCCCAAACACTCCGTTGCCATACGACACTTCCGAGGGAATAGAGCAAGCGTAGCTGCGAACCGGCGCTCCGGAGTGGTTACCCCGGAGCGCTGGGGGGATTTCCGACGGGGCTCAGGTCCACCAGTAGCGGACGAAGTGGAAGAACACCGGAGCGGCGAAGCACACCGAATCCAGGCGGTCGAGCATGCCGCCGTGGCCTTCGATCATGTGGCCCCAGTCCTTCACCCCGCGGTCGCGCTTGATCGCCGACATCACCAGCCCGCCGAAGAAGCCGAGGATGTTGATCATCAGGGCGATCAGCAGCGCCTGCCAGAAGGTGAAGGGCGTGATCCACCACAGCGCGCCACCGATCAGCGTGGCCAGCGCCACACCGCCGATGAAGCCTTCGAGGGTCTTGGACGGCGACAGGTTCGGCGCGATCTTGCGCTTGCCCATGAGCTTGCCGCAGACGTACTGCAGCACGTCGGACAGCTGCACGACGATCACCAGGAAGGCGATCAGCAGCAGGTTGCGTCCTTCGTAGCCGGCGATCTCCAGGGTCAGCAGCGCCGGCACGTAGGAGATGCAGAACACCGCCAGCATCAGCGCCCACTGCACCTTCGAAGCTCGCTCGAGGAAGTGCTTGGAGTCGCCACCCAGCGAGGCGAGGATCGGCAGCAGCAGGAACACGTAGACCGGGATGAAGATGGAGAACAGCCCGTACCAGCCGATGCCGATCAGCAGGTACTGCATCGGCAGCACGAAGTAGAACGCCGCCACCAGCGCCGGATAGTCGCTGCGGCGCGTCGGCATCAGGGTGAGGAA
The DNA here is from genome assembly GCF_005877905.1 of Pseudomonas nicosulfuronedens. GTDB lineage: Bacteria > Pseudomonadota > Gammaproteobacteria > Pseudomonadales > Pseudomonadaceae > Pseudomonas > Pseudomonas nicosulfuronedens. Next base: position 172,147 of record NZ_SWDV01000001.1, read on the forward strand.
TTCGCGCAGGGCGTAGAACGAGACCCCGTAGAAGAGCAGGATCACTGCCCAGTAGCCGAGGGCGAAGGCGCAGCCGATCACCGCGACCATCACCCACCAGGCGTTGATCCGCGCGTTGAGGTTGTCGATCACCGCGTGGGGGCCGGGCGGCGCCCGCCAGCGCAGCACTGCGCCCACCAACGAGGCGAGGACCAGGATGGCGCCGATACCACCGAAGAGCAGCCAGGTCTGGTTCATCTCAGCGACCCTCCGGCGCGGCAAGCCTGAGCAGCGCCTCGCGGGCACGTTCGAGGAAGGCTTCCTTGGCCTCGCCCTCCTCCACCACCAGCGGTGCGCCGAAGCTCAGGGTGCACAGCAGCGGCAACGGTAGCGCGCGGCCCTTGGGCATCACACGGCTTAGGTTGTCCAGCCACACCGGCACCAGCTCCACCTGCGGATGGGCCTTGGACAGGTGGAAGATGCCGCTCTTGAACGGCAGCAGGCGCACTTCCTCGTCGAGGTTTCGGGTGCCTTCGGGGAAGAGGATCAGCGAGTCGCCATCGGCCAGGGCGCGCTCCACCGGCTCCAGTGGGTTGCCGCCCTCGGCGCCGCGGGTGCGGTCGATCAGCACGCCATGGAACACGCGGTTGATGATGAAGCCACGCAGGCCGCCCTTGCCCCAGTAGTCCATGCCCGCCACCGGCCGCGTACGCGAGCGCAGCTCCGGCGGCAGCGAGGCCCAGAGCAGGACGAAATCGCCATGGCTGCTGTGATTGGCGTAGTAGATGCGCTGCGCCGGGGTCGGAGTGGTACCGATCCACAGGCTGCGCAGACCGGTCACCGCACGGGCGCCGGCGATGATGGCGTAGGCGCAGAGTCTTTCCAGCATTGCGAGTAGGTTCCTCAGGATTGGAAGGTCAGGGTGATCAGGCACAGCAGCGCAACGAGCCACTGCACCGCACACAGCACTACCTGCCGACGCAGGAGCTTCAGCGCGCCACGGCTGCGCTCGCTCCAGGTGCGACCGGACATTTCTTCCGGCACACCCACATAGGTGGCCAGTGCGTCATCCAGCTGACGGGTTTTTTCCGGCAGCGCCTCGCCGGCATTGGCCATGGCCTCGAACAGGTCCGCATCCAGCGCTACACGCATGGCATAGAACTTCTGCACCAGCCCGAGCAGCACCAGCAATGCCATGCTCAGGCTGAACGCCAGGGTGGCACTGGCCATCAGCACGCCGTAGAAGCCGAGCGCCAGCGCCAGCACGGTCAGCGCCGAGGACAGGCCATTGAGGCTGCTGCCGCGCCGCAACAGGCTGGCCACCAGGATCAGGCCCGGATCAACCGACATGACTCACCTCCTGTGACAGGTTCGGCTGGCCGGCGATCTGCGCCAGCACCGCCAGTTGTTCGGCCTTCAGCACCACCTGCGGACGGGCGCGGCGAATCTGCGCCAGCGCATCCTCGAGCGTGGCCGCACGGCCGGATATCAGCAGCCACGCCGCCACCAGCGTGGCGCTGCGCGAGTAGCCCAGTGCGCAGCACACCAGCAACGGGCCTTCGGCGTGCATTCGCTGGATCAGGTCCGCGCCTTGCCGGCATTGCTCGACACTCGGAGCTACCAGGTCGAGCAGCGGCAGGCATTCGTAGCGACGGGTCAGCGCGGTGCAGGGCAGCTCGGCGCACAGGTCGAGGATTGACAGGCTCGGCAGGTGCCGGGGCTTGTACCAGTCCGGCAGGCGCCCGAGCCAGAGACCCGGCAGCACTTCGTCCGGCTGCGGATGGCGGCGCGTCCACCAGCACGCGTTGAGCCACGCGCCCAACCAGTAGGGCGCCAGCAACCAGGAGACCGCCACGGAATGGCGACCGTCCAGGCGCTTCTGGAACCCCACCGTGCCGATCCCGAGGTAGCAGAGTGCAACCAGCGCCAGGGATACAGCCGGCCAGCCCAACCAGAGCCACAGGCCGCCGCCGGCCAGCGCCAGCACCAGGCACAGCAGCGCCCCGACACCATAGATTGCCGCCAGCCGACGCCGCTGCGGATCAGCGCTGAGGCTCCACGCCTGCAGCGGCGAGCGCACCTCCCGCGGCCACAGCCAGACACAGAGGAAGCCCAGCAGCGCACCGGTCGGCACGTCGATGAAATGGTGTTGCCAGGTGGTCAGCACCGACAGGCCGATCAGCGCGAACCAGCCGTGCAGCAACCAGCGCCATGCTCCGCTGGCGTAGCGACCATAGGCGACCCAGAGGATCACCAGCAGGGCGATATGCAGCGAGGGCGCCTGGTTGAACGGCTTGTCGAAACCCATCAACAGGTCGAACAGCACGCCGAAGAAGCCCTCCTGCATCGGTCGCTCGAAGCTGAATCGCAGCGGGAACAGCAGGAAGCAGGCTACCGCGACGACCTGTGCGGTGAGCAGGCGCAAGGCGTGGCAATCCAGCCCGCGCTTGGTGCGCGGCAGCAGGAAGGACAGCCCGTACAGCAGGTCGATGGACCAGTACGGGATGATCGTCCACGGCCACAGCGGCGTGCCGCGCTCCCAGTCGAACACCAGCACGCCGACCGATTCGCGTTGCGCCGCTACCCAGTTGGCGAAGCCGTAGCTGAGGAAGAAGAACGGCCCGAGGAACAGCAGCCAGATGACCGCGCGCCGCAGGACACCGGGATCACGCGCTGGCAGCGGCGTCATCAGCTGCGCTCCCGGCGAGCCAGGGAGACGGTGAAGATGCCGTCCTCGTCGATGCGCTGGGCCAGTTTGCGGAAGCCGGCAGAAGCCACCAGTTGGTCCATCTCCAGTTGCGTGCGGCGGCGCATTACCCAGGCCTGACCGGCACGGTGGCTGGTCAGGGCACGGGCGATCAGTTCGAGTTGCGGGTGCCAGGGCTGCCCGGTGTAGATCAGGTAGCCGCCCTCTTCCACCGCCTCGCCCAGGCCGGCCAGCGAGCCGCTGACCATGGCGTTGTCGGCGAACAGCTCATAGAGACCGGAGACCACCGCCAGCGTCGGTTTCGGCTCCACGGCGGCGAGGTCGGCGCCATCGAAGGCGTCGCCCTGCACGAAACGGGCGCGCTCCTTCAGGCCCAGGCGCTCGATCAGCGCCGAGCCTTCGCGCACGTTCAGCTCGCTGTAGTCGCGCAGCAGTACGCTTTCGGGCAGCGCCTCGAGGCCTTGCAGCGCTTCGAGGATGTAGCGCCCGTGGCCGGCGGCAATGTCGAGGATGCGTACTTCGCGGCCCTGCTCGCGCAGGCTGGCCATGGCCAGACGGAGCAATTCCTCGATGTTGACCTTGCGCTGGCGGATGCCGCGCCAGCCGGCGGACTCCAGGTAGGTGCGGTCGATCATTCGCCCCACCGGCCCCGCGCCGGCGGGCTGGTTGCGGTAGACGTAGTCCAGGGTGCTGCCGGAGTCGAAGCCGGTCTGGAAGCCAAGATTGATGCCGTCGGAAAGCAACCGGCCGAGGCGCATGTTGGCGCGCGTGGCGCGCCAGTAGAGATCGCGAAGCGACCAGGTGGGCAATGGCGTCGCCAGGGCTTCCGCCTCGGCGCAGGTGTAGCCGAAACGGTCGGCATTGCGCAGGTCCGCACGCTCGGGTTCACGGACGAAGCACTCGAGGATGAAGCGCCGCGCCCGCGTGGTCGCCTGCTCGCGATTCAGTTCGCCGAGGGTGTCGTGGAAGAAGCCGGGCAGGATGTGCAGCTCCTTGCGCGCCGTGCCGAGGTTGTCGAAGAAGCGTTGCTGCGGCTTGCGGTGCACCACGAAATCGGAGCCGGAGATCAGCAGTTGTGTCGGCACCTGGATCGCCTGGGCGTCGGCTACAACGCGGTCGGCCGCCTCATACAGGCCCAACAGCACGTTCACTGAAATGGCCTTGGCGATCAGCGGGTCGCTGTCGTACGAGGTGATGCGCTCGGGATCGTGGGTGAGGAATTTCGCCTTCACATAGCTGTTGACGAAGAAGTTGCCGCGCCACCAGCGCGCCAGCTTCAGGCCCGGCCGGGCGAAGGGCACGTAGAGCTTGACCTTGAATGCCGGCGAGGCGAGCACCAGGCTGCGGATCGGCGGCGCGTAGTCATGCACCCAGGTGGAGGCAACCACCGCGCCGACACTCTGCGCCACCACCGCCATCTCGCTGATGGCGATGCCGTAGGTCGAAGCGATGTGCTCGACGAAGGTCTGCACGTCGCGCACGCTGGTGCCGAAACTCGGGCTGTCGCCGCGCGCGCCAGGTGACTGGCCGTGGCCGCGGGCATCCCAGGCGAAAACGTCGAAGCCGGGCAGCTCGAGCTCGTCGGCCAGGTGGCCGATGCGCCCGGAATGCTCATGGCCACGATGGAACAGCAATACGGCGCGGCGCGGCTCCTCGCTGCCGGCAGCAGCCGGCCAGTGGCGGTAGAACAGCTCGACGCCGTCATGGGTAACGAAGTGGTGATTCGAAGACTCGCGCATAACTTCCTCTGTTCGATGGCTTGCGGGACTGTCCGGTCCCGGTCCTGACATGGCGGCCCTGGCTCAGCCGGCCGTTTGTTCCTTCTGCTCGGCCAGCCCCTGGCGCACCCGGTTGACGATAGTCAGCACCAGCAGCAGTGCCAGCAGCACCAGCAACGGGTCGAGCCAGCTCAGCGGCAACAGTCCGCTGGCCACACCGGCACCGAAGACACCGAAGCACAGCGCGCGGTCGCTCTTTCCCATGGGGCCGTCGTAGCGCCGCGAAGCCCCCACCATCACCCCGAGCACGCCGGCGTACTCGCTGATGACTGCCAGCAGGACCACCAGCACCACCAGCGCCGGCATCACGCCCGGCAGCAGGGCGAACGGCAGGTACAGCGCGCTGTCGGCGATCACGTCGGTGAGCTCGTTGAGGTAGGCGCCCAGCTTCGACTGCTGGCCGAATTCACGGGCAAGCATGCCGTCCATGGCGTTGAGTGCCATGCGCAGGAACATCCACAGGGGGATCAGCAGGAATATCCAGGCGTGGCCGGCCAGCAGCGCGACGGTGAGCGCCACCAGCAGCGAAAGGCCGCAGGCGGCCAGCGTCACCTGGTTGGCCGTGACGCCGCGCTCGTACAGGCGGGTGACCAGGGGGCGGAGCAGGTTCTGGAAACGGGACTTGAGCTGGTAGACGGAGATCATGAGGTTCCTTTCTCAAGGTTCGGAGCACAAAGCCCGGAACAAGGCGTTCGGACGAACAATCCACAGCCTTGTGGACCCAGGGAGCTTAGCCGCACCCCGGCGCCAGGGCTGTCAGATATGTCTCAACAACATAGATGACCGCTCCTGAGCAAAAGGACACATGCGGCAAGACGGCGATGTCTGCGCGGCGCCGGCCGGTATCGCCGGAATTCCCGCGCCAAATTTTTTCCCTCCGCTCTTAATCCTTCCCCGCGAGCTGTCGCCTTACCCCTTCAGCAGGCACAACGCCGGCTTCATTCAGCTCATACAGGAAGTCCACCATGGCCTTGTCGATTCAAACCAACTACTCCTCCCTGATCACCCAGACCAACCTGGGCAAGACCAACAACCTGCTGGCCACCAACCAGCAGCGCCTGGGCACCGGCCTGCGCATCAACTCCGCTGCCGACGACGCCGCCGGCCTGCAGATCGCCACCCGCCTGAACGCCCAGTCCCGCGGCATGGACGTGGCCATGCGCAACACCAGCGACGCCATCTCCCTGATGCAGACCGCCGACGGCGCCTTCAGCGAACTGACCGACATCACCCAGCGCATGAAGGACCTGTCCACCCAGGCCGCCAACGGCACCAACACCACCGACGACGGCAAGGCCCTGTCCGCCGAGTTCAACGAACTGGGCAAGGAACTGAAGAACATCATTGCCAACACCAAGTTCGGTGGCGATGCGCTGTTCGGCGTCGATGGCGCCAGCGGCAAGTTCGGCGCCACCGGTGGCGTGACCTTCCAGATCGGTTCGGACAAGGCCGAGACCCTGAACGTCGACGTCACCACTGAACTGAAAGCCGTAACCGACGCCTTCACCGCCCTGACCAGCCAGTTCCAGGCCACCAGCGCTGACGGCAACGAGCTGGAAACCATCACTGGCGCCAACGGCTCCATCGACCTGGCCAACGATGCCCTGGACGCCATCGGCAGCCTGCGCGCGCAGTTCGGTGCGAACATCAACCGCCTGCAGCACACCTCCAACAACCTGGCCAACATGAAGGACAACACCGACCTGTCCAAGGGCCGCATCATGGACGCCGACTTCGCCGTCGAAAGCGCCAACATGAGCAAGAACTCCATGCTGATGCAGTCGGGCATCTCCATGCTCAAGCAAGCTGGCCAGATGCCCAGCATGATCATGGGCCTGCTGGGCTAAGCCCCAGCCAGCGTGAGGCGCCCCCCGCGTCGCGCGCCCTGATCCGCCAACGCCCCGCCCCGGTGGGGCGTTGTGCTGTCTGCGGGTACGCTGACAGACGGCGTTGCGACCACCGGTCGCGGCGCAGCCCCTCTACGCCAGTGGTTTCGAGGCTCGTGTGAAAATTGCAAGCACGAGTGTGCAAAATTCAGAACTTGCACCCACATTTTTCTGACGTCAAAATAATGCCTCTGCCTCCATGGACAAATGGAGTTTCCCCGCGACCGTCAAGGGAGCGGCTCGCAAGGGCAAGATGAACACACTCACTTCCACGCCAACGGACAGTCGGCCGATCGCCTGCCTGACCCTCCGCACCGGGCGTTCCGATTGCGTCGCGCAGTTCTATCCCGCGCTCTATCAACTCGACCTCGACCGTGACGGCCAGGTGGAGCGTATCGACCTGGGCTTTTCCGGCAGCCGCGTGCTCGAACGCCTGCTGCAGAGTCCGGGAGACGTGGTGGCCCGCGATGAACTGCTGACCCATGCGTGGTCCGATCGGGTGGTCGGCCAGGGCAGCCTGAACCAGCAGATCTATACCCTGCGCCAGGTGCTGGCGGACGAGAAGCAGCGGCAGATCATCCAGACGCTGCCGCGCCGCGGCTACATGTTCAACCCGCAGTACCTGATCGACCAGGCCAGCGAGCCGGACGCGGAGGTCGCCGACGCGACTCCGGAAGTCATTCCGCTGGAGAGCGTCGCTCCCTCCCCCGGACTGCGACCGCCGAATCTACGGCGCCTGAAACTCGCCGCCGCGAGCCTCTGCATCCTCGGCCTGCTGGTCCTCTCCGGCGCCATCTACTACACCCAGGTCCGCAGTCCGGTCCTGACCGCCGAACAGAATGTCGGCTCCCTGCAGATCACCTACGTCGAAGACAACGAACAGGACCTGCAACGGCTGATCAGCAACACTCGCCCCCTGGCCCATCAACTGGCCGACCTGGCCAGCCGCCCCATCGGCCTCATGCTGCACATGACCTCGGGCTTCTATGAGCTGGTCTGCGTGCAACCCGAAGGCAATTCCAACTGGCTGCTGATCCATGAGAGCCAGGTCGCCCGGACTCCCCAGGAGCAGTTGCGCAAGTGCCTGAACTGAACCTACGCCGCCAGGTCGGCGCGGCCCGCCGCTGCCTGGTGGTTTCGCTGTTCGGCGTCGCCTGCCTGACCCTGGCGCTGGGCATGCTGTGGAGGCACGCCCACAGCACCTCGGCCATCGATGGCCGCTACGCCTCTTCCGGGCAGGTGGTGCTGGGCAATGGCAAGGTGCTGGAAATCGCCCAGACCACCATGTTCCACGAGGGGCGTTTCTACTCGATGATCCAGCAGGACGCCAACATCCTCGAAGTTTCCGGCCTGGTCGGCAGCGACCTGGGCGGGCGTTTCCAGCTGCAGGTGGAGGAGAACAGCATCAGCAACCTGCAGGCCGACAGCGGCCTGGACAGCGAACTGATCTTCAACCTGCTCTATGGCCGCCAGCGCGGCGCCCGCATCACCCTCGAACCCCTGGGCGGCTGCCTCTACGGCGTGGAGACACGCCAGGTTTTCTGTCCGCGCCATCCGCGCAACCGCTGAGCCCCTCACAGCTTCAACGTCGGCTCCGCCTTCGCCGCGGGAGCTGGTGCCTCGACTGCCGCTGACGTGGGCGCCTGTGCCTGCTGTGGCTGTGGCTGTGGCTGTGGCTGTGGCTGTGGCTCGACGAGTTTCGCGCCCGACGCCGAATAGTGCACCTGGGCATAACTCTCGCCGAAGATTTCCCGGTACAGACTCTCCGCGCGCTGGGTCAGCAGGAGGATCTCGATCCGCCGGTTGGCGCCGTTCTCCGGGTCTTCCGGGCGCAGCGGCATGACGTCGGCCTGGGCCGCCACCTGCAGCACATGCGCGGCCGGCAGGCCACTGTCGACCATCACGTTGCGTGCGCGCAGGGCGCGGTCGCCGGAGAGGTTCCAGTTGTTGTAACCATCGGGACGGCGGTACTGCACGGCGTCGGTATGGCCACTCAAGATCAGCTTGTTCTGCACCTTCGCCAGCACACCGGACAACGCGCCAAGCAGGGTCTGGAAATGCGGGTCGAGGGTGGCCTGGCCACGGGCGAACATGAAGCGCTGCTGGTCGTCCTTGATCAGGATACGCAGCCCCTGCGGGACCACGGTCACCTCGATGTTGGCCAGCGCATCGACCTTGCCGGACACCTCGCGGATCAACTCGGCCAGCTCGCGCAGGTCTTCGTTGCTGTCGTACTGGCGGCCCTCGCCGTCCTGCTGCACGCTCGAATCCTTCGCCTGCTCGCCAGCCTTGCCTTGCTTACCAGAGTCGAGTGCGAGCTGCGGCGCGGGCTTTTCCGGGGTCTTGACCGGCTGCGGCATGCCATCCAGCTCGATGGGCGTGCGGCTGGCACCGTCGAACACGCCGGCACCGCCATCCACCACCGGGTTGGCGTCCTGGTCGCCCACCGCCACCGGCTGCGGCTCGGTCTGCGGGTGAACGATCCACAGCACCATGAACAGCGCCATCATCGCCAGGGTGAAGTCGGCGAAGGCTACCTTCCAGGCGCCGCCGTGCTCGTCATCGTGGCCCTTCTTGCTGCGGCGCTTGATGATGACTTCGCTGTGCTTGTCAGCGCGTTTCTTCATGCTGCGTCCCGCTCTTCCTCATAGCGGGTGACCCAGGTCTCCAGCTGCTTGAAGGCCGGTTTCACGTCCTGTTCGATCAGCTTGCGACCGGCGTCCACCGCCAGCAGCGTAGGCTTGCCGGCGACATGGGCAACCAGCGTGGTACGCACGCATTCCAGCGCCGACAGTTCGGTCTTCACCCGCTGCGACATGGCGTTGGACAGCGGGTCCATCAGGCAGTAGCAGACGAAGATGCCGAAGAAGGTACCCACCAGCGCAGCGGCCACGTGGGCGCCGATCTCGGCCACCGAGCCACCGATGTTGCCCATGGTGATGATGATGCCGAGGATCGCCGCGAGGATGCCGAAGCCGGGCATCGCCTCGCCGACCTTGTGCAGCGACTTGGACGGCTGCAGCAGGGCGTGCTCCATGGCATCCAGTTCCTGTTCGAGGAAGCCTTCCAGCTCATGGGCGCTGATCTTGCCCATGGCCATCAGGCGGAAGTTGTCGGCGATGAATGCCATCAGGTTCTTTTCCTGCAGGATCAGCGGGTAGCGAGCGAACAGGTCGCTCTGCTCCGGCTCCTCGATGTGCGCGTCGAGGACCTTCAGTCCGCCGACGTCGACCATCTCCAGCAGTTCGTAGAGCAGCATCAGCAGCTGGCGCTGGAACTCCTCGCCACGGCGCTTGAAGACGAACACGCCCTTGATCTGCGAGCACATCTCCAGCAGTACTTCGCGCGGGTTGGCGACGACCAGGGTGCCCAGGCCGGCGCCGAGGATGATGATCATCTCCGCCGGCTGCCAGAGCGCGCGTAATTCGCCGTGGGCCATGGCGTAGCCGCCGAGCACGCAGGCGATGATGATCAGGGCGCCGATGATTTTCTGCATAGGTCAGGATTCTTCAGGGGGTGTCGGGGTCTTGGAGGAAACGGCTGCACTTGCCGATCGCCTGCTTCATCAGCTGGCAGATGCGCGCATCGGTCAGCTCCAGCACTAGGGCGATTTCCTTCAGGTTGAGTTCGTGCTGGTAGTACAGATTGAGGATCAGCCGCTCGCGCTCGTTGAGGCGCTCCAGCGCCTGGGCCAGCAGGCGCTCCTTGAGCACACGTTCTTCCAGCGCGTCGCCGCTGCCCTGCACGCCGTCGTGGCCGTTCTGCAAAAGCGCGTCGAAGCTCTCAATAGCCTCGGAGGATTCGGCGCGCAGGTAATCCTGGTAGCCCGCCTCGTCAAGGCCGGTAGCAGCGAACACTTCCTCGTCGCTGGGCACGCGGCCGAGTTGGCGTGCCAGGGAACGGATCGCATCACGCACTTTGTGCGCCTGCTGCCGTACCTGGCGCGGGCGCCAGTCCTGGCGACGCAATTCGTCGAGGATCGCGCCGCGAATGCGCAGCGCGGCAAAGCGGCCGAACTGCTCGTCCGGCTCGCCATAGCGGCGCAACCCTTCGAGCAGGCCCATCAGGCCGATCTGCTCCATGTCCTCGCGATCCAGCACCTGGTTGGCCTGCAGCGACAGCTGGCTGACGATGCGCCGAACCAGCGGCAGGTACTGCATCATCCAGCGCTGCTCGGCCGCCGGCGACAGGCGCGCATGGCCGCCGTCGGGGCTGGCGTAGCCGCCGACACCACTGGCATAGCTGAGGGCAGGATCGCGAAAGGCGTGCATGACGGCTTACTGGACGATCATCTTGCTGAGCATCACGTGCTCGAAGGGCACCACCACCTTGCGCGCGGCGAAGTCGTCGATCACCGCTTTTTCCAGGCGCGCCTGCACATCGCCGATGGGCATCGCCCGCAGCACTTCGAACTTCTCCGGCGTCAGGTTGGCGACCACCGAACTGCGCACCATCGGCGCGACGCTCTCCAGCTTCTTGCGCTCCTGATCGGCCTTGGCCTGCAGCACCAGGTCGATCACGAAATAGTGCTCACGGTCCTCGCCACGAGAGCTGACGATGATCTTCTCCACGGGCACGAAGAGGTATTCGGCGCTCTCCTGCTCTTCCTCCTCCTTGCCGTCTTCCTTGCCGCCCTCCTTGTCGGAGGCAGCGGCGGCCGGGTTGAGGCTGGCGGACTTGATCATCTGGTAGTTGACGAACACGCCACCCAGCACGACGGCGATATTCACGATGAGCATCAGTAGAACGAGACGCGGCGTGGTCATGGGGTTTCTCGAAAAATCCTGTGGGAGTGCGGGCCGCTGGCGGCCTACACGGTAATCAGCACGTCGCTGTCGCCTCGGGGCGCGGAACGATCGCTCGCCTGCGCATCGCGTGGGTTGGCGGCCACCGCAAGCTGCTCCTCGGCGAAGCGCTGGCGGTTCTGCTGGCCCTGCTGGCCGGACTGCGCATCGGACGAAACCTGCACGTTGACCTGCAGGAAGTTCTGCCCGACCAGTTCCTGGCGCAGGCGCTCGCTGGTGTTCTGCAGCATGCGCACCACGTCGCCATTGGACGCGGAGATCTGCACGTTGAGCTGGCCAGCCTCATGGCGCACCAGGATCTCCAGGGCGCCCAGTTCCGGCGGATCGAGGCGGATCGTGGCGTTCTGCACGCGCTGGCCAAGCTGCAACTCGACGTTGTCGCGCAGCGCACTGACCATCTGCTCGCCCCAGTGGGCCTCGTTGTTGCCCTTGAGGTGCAGCGGCCTGTCGAACAACGGCGAGGCCGGCGTCGTGGCGGAGGGCTGGGCGTTGCCGTCAGCGGCGGCGGGCAGGCGCGGATCGAGCGCGGCGGCCGGCAGTGCAGGCACGCTGGAGTCCGGTGCCTGCACGGCAGCGGCCAGGTGCTGTTGCAGCAGCGTCTGCGCCTGGCTCTGGGTCGCCTCGCGGGGTGCCGGCGCGGTGGCCTTGGCGGGCTCCTCGGAAAGCTCGGCAGGCGGCAGCAACATATCCTCCGGCTTCACGGCGGAGGGCGTCGGCTGCGCAGACGAACCGGCCGCCTGGGTGGCGAACCCGGCCACGCGGGCGCTGGTCTGCTCGGACGGATTGTCCCGCGCCTGTACCACCAGGCCCGCCTGGCTGAGCATGCCGGCGAGCCAGCTCTCGGCCCCGGAAGGCGAAGCTTCTTCCGCCTGCTGGCCCTGCACATCGCTGTCGCGGCTATCCGCGGGCAGCGCCTCCGGCAGGACGGGCAAGGCAAGGCTGGGCTGCGGCAGCGATTCATCGACCTGTGCCGTATCGAACTGCGCAAGGAACGACTGCACGGTAATAGTCCGCTCGCCAGCATTCGGTTGGGCCGGCTGTGGCGCGCGGAAACCGGAGGCACTGGCAACGCCGGCGTCATCACGGCGCGAATCCTGCGGACGTGCGTCGGCCACCGGAGGCGTATCGCGCACGGTGGTCGGCAGGGATTGGGTCGGTAGCTGGATCACGGTCTATCGACCCTCCTGGTACGTATCCACCTGCATGTACGCCGAGCGTCCTTCGGCATACTCCAGGTGCGAGAGCAGGAGGCGGCGCAGACGCTCGCACTCCTCGGCACAGGCCTGCGACGCTTGCTCGTGCAGGCGCTTGAGGTGCTTTTTGGCCAGCAGCACATCGGCTGCCAGCCCGGCCTGCGACGACATAGCCACCAGCTGCGCGCGGATCGCCAGGTCGACCTGACCCATGGCTTTCCAGTCCTTGCGCTGCAGCGCACTACCCAGCCGTTCGTACAGCTGCAGCAGGCGCTGGCGATCATCCACGGGCGGCACTCACGCCCTCCCAGCCTTCACGCAGAATGCCCAGCAGGCGCACCACTTCGTCGATGCCAGCGACCTCCAGCGACACGCTGACATCGGAGAGACGGTAGATGCAGTAGTCGTAGAGACGCGCCAGGCCCTGCACGGTCTCGCCGCCGCTCTCGTAGTCGAGCGCGCCGTTCAGGCCATTGAGGATGTTCAGGCACTTCTCCAGGGAGCGGCCCTTCTGCTGGTAGCGCTTGTGCTCGATGTGTCCGCGGGCGCGGGCCAGTTCGTCGAGCAGGCCGTCGAACAGCACCAGCACCAGTTCATAGGGCGAGGACGAGGCGGCCTTGGATTCCAGGTCGATCATCCGGTAACTGTCGTAGTTTTCGTTCATGCCGTAGGCGGTCATCCGAACATCCCGCTGGTCTGGTCCATCGACTGCATGGTCTGCATCATCGAGGTGTATTGCTTGAGGTAGCGCGCGTAGTAGGTGTCGTACTGCTTCTGCAGGTTGTCGTAGTCGTCGTCGACGCGGCGCAGGCTGTTGTTCAGGGCGTCCTTGCGGTTCTTCATGACGCCGTTGGTGCTGTTGGTGTAGACGGCAACACCCTTGTCCAGGCTGTCGAGCAGGTTGCCCTTGCCCATGAACAGCTTGTCCAGGGCCTCGGGGTCGCTGGCGATGGCCTTCTCGAAGCGGGTGGCGTCGAGGGTCAGCTTGCCGCTGCGGTCGGCGCTGATGCCCAGGTTGATCAGGTTGGCGCCGCCGAAGCTGGTGCGAACCATCTGGTTCAGCGCGTTCTCGATGGAACGCACGCTGGAGTCGCCGGCCAGGGCACCGCGGGCGTTGCCGTTCTGGTCGCCGGCGGCAGTCAGGCTGTCGATGGTGCTGGCCAGGGCGTTGAAGGCGTCGATGAAGGTCTGCACCTTCTTCTTGGTCTCGCTCTGGTCCTGGGCGACGGTCAGGCGGATGGCCTGTTCACCGGACTTCTGCGCCTGGGTGAAGGTGGCGCTGACGCCGTCGATGATGTTGTCGAAGGTGTTACTGGCGTTGGTCAGCAGCATGCCGTTCTCGCCGCCGAGACGGACGCGGGCGTCCTGCGCCTTGGACAGTTCCTGCGGGTTGCCGATGGCGTTCTCGAAAGCGCTGCTGGCGCTGTCGGTACCGCTGAGCGAGAGGCTGATGGCGTTGTCCGCGCCGGATTTCTCGGCACCCAGCACCAGCGATACCTGGCCATTGCTGCGCACCAGGGTGGCCTTCACGCCCGTGTTGTCGGTGGCCTTGTTGATCGCGGCGGCCAGCTCGTCCAGCGAATTGGCGCCATCGCCGTCGGTGTCGATCTTGCTCAGGTCGATGTCGAAGGACTTGCCGTTCTGGGTCAGGGTCAGGGTGCCCTGGGTGTCGATATCGCCGGACTGCAGCCCGGAGAAGGACAGCTGGTGGCTGGTGGCGAGCTGCTCGACGAAGAAGTCGTAGCTGCCGGGTACGGCGTTCTTGTCCACCTTGGCGGTCAGGTAGCCGTCCTTGCTGGTGGTGGCGCTGTTCACCAGCATGCTGGTGTTGCTGCCGGTCACGCCCTGCAGGCTCTTCACCGCCGAGGAGAAGGTCTTGAGCGCCGACTCCAGGGAAGTCACGGCAGTCAGTTGGGACTGGTACGAGGACTTGTTGCGGTCAGCCTTGTTCAGGCCGTTCTGCACTTCGTACGTGGCCAGCTGCTGGGCCATGCTTTTGACGTAATCGGAATCTATGGTCGCCATCTGAATCCACCTCTTTGGGTCGGAAGAGCAATTACGGTGCCAATGCCGGAAGGCCCGTCATATGGGGCTTTTCGGGATTAGCGGGGAGAAGTTTCACTTCCGCCCGGCATGCTTTGGCGCGCAGCGGGAAGCGGTGTTTCCGCCTGCCGGAAATGCGCCTTGATGCAGGGAAAGGGCGACCGTGGGGAGGGATTCGTTAAGCCGTTTTGGTGGGATGTTTTCGCGTGCAATGGCCGGGATGGGTGCCGCGCGGTTCGCGAGCAAGCTCGCTCCTACGAAGAGCGCGTCGGCGTCCCCCTGTAGGAGCGAGCTTGCTCGCGAACAGAGCCCACCCGGGAAAACCGCGCCCGAAAGATGAAGCGCGGATCAGTAGGGCTGCCGCGAATACACCGACTGTTCGCGCGGATCGCCCATGAGCTGGCTGAGGATGTCGTGGTGCATCGCCAGCAGCTTGCCGTTGCGCTCGTTGAGGCGCTTGCACTGGGCAGTGAGCTGGCCCAGTTGCTGCCATTCCTGCTGCAGCTCTTCGCGACGCGGCGGCTGGTAGTTGGACAGCAGCGTGCGCATGCCGTCGGCGTCCATGGGCAGATGGAAGGCACGGAGCACGCGGCTGCGGCGCTGGGCACGGCCGGCGACGGATTCGAGCAGTGCCTGGATGTCCGGGTTCAGCGCTTCGATCTGTGCGCTGTCCCGCGCCAGCAGGTGGCGATACAGCTCCTGCAGGCGCTCGCGCAGCGCCAGGCAATCGCGGCCATCCTGCTGGATGTCCTGCTCGATCACCTGCAGCAGCCGCGCGCGCTGGGTCATGCGTCGCTGCCGCGATGGTAGGAGAGGATGCTGGTGGCCAGCACGCTGGTGTCGTTCTGCAGCTCGCCATTCATCAGTGCGCGGCGGATTTCGGCGACGCGGTTCTGGTCCACGTCGGGCATGGCGCGCAGGGTTTCCTGCATTTCGTCCAGACGCAGCGAATCGTTGACCGGCGCGCTCGCGCTGGTCTCCGCCACCGGGGCGGCGCGCTCGCTGCGCGCGGTCTTGGCGGACTCGCCGGTGGCCAGCGCAAGGCTGGTCAGTTGCCGGGTGATTTCCATGGTGGGTATCCGAATATTTTCTGGGCTTTCCCTCAGAGGGCGACCGCCCCGGAGGAAAACTTAAATGCCGGGTCTCGTGCTCGCCGAACAGACGGCGGATAACCGCAAGCGGTTATTCGCCCTACAGATCGCCTCCCCGACGTAGGGCGCATAACTCGGAACGAGTTATCCGCCATTGCCATCACGCCCGCGCGCGCCACCAGGACTGCGCGGCGAGGCCATCCTGGATTTTCTGCTCCTGCTGCGCAAGCTGCGCCTGCCATTGGCCGACCTTGGCCTCGATCACCTGGGTGAGCACCTTCTCGCTGCGCAAGGCCGCCATCAGCTCGCCCTGGATACGCGCCAGGGTCTGTTCGGCAACCTCCAGCTCGCGGCGCTGCAACTGCAGCATCTTGTGCAGGGTCGCCTTGTACTGCTGCTGGTTGTGGCGCTGCAGCGGCGTGCTGGTGGCCACGCTGAAGCCGCACAGGCGATCCAGCCCGGTGATGTTGTTGCGGTAGCGCTGGCAAAGGTTCTGCTGGTAATTTACGCGCCCCAGCAGCTCGCGGACCTTGCCGCCGCGCACGTCGGCCAGGCGCCCGAGCATGTCGATCTGCGCCTTCATCAGCGACCCCCGACGATGCTTTTCAGGGTGGCGACGCTGTTGCCCAGCTCGGCGCCGTCGGCGGTCTCCTGGCGCAGGTAGCGCTCCAGCATGGGCGCCAGCTGTACGGCGCGGTCGGTCTTCACGTCCATGCCCGGCGTATAGCCGCCCAGCGGAATCAGCTCCTTGATGCGCTCATAGGTGCCGCTGAATTCCTTGAACTGCCGCGCCGCGGAGAGGTGCGTGGGTTCCGCCACCTGGCTCATGCAGCGGCTGACCGAGGCGCCGATGTCGATGGCAGGGTAATGCCCCACGTCCGCCAGCCGGCGCGACAGCACGATGTGCCCGTCGAGGATGGCGCGGGCGCAGTCGACGATCGGGTCCTGGTGATCGTCGCCTTCCGCCAGCACGGTGTAGATGGCGCTCAGGCTGCCCGTCTCTCCCTCACCGTTGCCGGCGCTTTCCACCAGTTCCGGGAGCATGCCGAACACCGACGGCGGATAGCCCTTGGTGGCCGGCGGCTCGCCCAGCGCCAGGGCGATCTCGCGCTGGGCCATGGCGTAGCGCGTCAGCGAATCCACCAGCAGCAGCACGTCCTTGCCCTGGTCGCGGAAATACGCAGCGATGCTGTGGCAGAGCTCGGTAGCCTTCAGGCGCATCAGCGGCGACTCGTTGGCTGGCGCCACCACCACCACGGCTTTCTGCAAGCCTTCCGGGCCGAGGGAATGCAGGATGAATTCCTGCACCTCGCGGCCACGCTCGCCGATCAACCCGACCACCACCACGTCGGCCTTGGTCTGCCGCGTGATCATCCCCAGCAGCACGCTCTTGCCCACGCCGCTGCCGGCGAACAGGCCTACGCGCTGGCCCTTGCCCAGGGTCAGCAGGCCGTTGATGGCCCGTACGCCGACATCCAGCGGCTCCGACACCGGGCGCCGGCGCAGCGGGTTCACCTGCGGCAGCTCGGTGGGCAACGGGTGGCGACCGGCGAGCTTGCCGAGGCCGTCCAGGGGTTCGCCGAGGCCGTTGACCACGCGCCCCAGCCAGGAATGATCGATATGCAGCACGGCTTCGTCCGGCGCCGGGAAGACCCGCGAGCCGGAGGTCAGGCCGACGGGCTTCTTGAAGGGCATGAGGTAGGTGATGTCACGGTTGAAGCCAACGACCTGCGCCTCCAGGCGCTCGCCGTCGGCGACTTCCACGTAGCAGCGCTGGCCGGTCATGCGCCGGCAGCCGAGGCTTTCCAGCAACAGGCCGGAGACCCGCACCAGGCGACCGCTGACCCGCGCCAGCTGGACCGAGTCCAGCGAGCGCAGCGCTTCTTCGAGCTTGAAGCCGTCGCCCAGGGCCATCTCAGTCTGCGTCCTGCAGGTGCGCGCTCAGCGCTTCCATGCAGCTGTCCAGGCGCTGCTGGCAGCCGATGTCGGCTTCGGCCTGGGCGGTGACGACGCGGCACTCACCCAGCGCCAGGCGCTCGTCCGGCACCAGTCGCCACTTGGCGGCGCGCTCGGGGTTCAGTTCGCGGATGCGCGCGCATTCTTCCGGGTTGAGCAGGATCTGCACGTCGCCCTGCTCGCCCGGCATGGCGGCCAGGGCTTCCTCGGCCAGCGTCAGCAGTTGCGTCGGGTTGAGTGTCAGCTCGACGCGAATCACCTGCTTCGCGACCTTCTGTACCAGCTCCAGCAGCTCCTTCTGGCGGCTGCGCTGGAGGGCCTGGTGGTACTCGCCGAAGGCATCGACGGCAGCCTGCAGCGGCGCGCTGGCCTCATCGAACACCTGGCGGCCGGTGGCACGGCCCTCCTCGCGGCCCTTGCGCAGGCCGTCCTGGCGACCGGCTTCGAAGCCTTCGCGCAGGCCGGCTTCACGGCCTTCGCCGACGCCATCCTGGTAACCCTTTTCCAGGCCTTCCTGGAAGCCTTCGGAGATGGCGCGCTGACGCGCGGCCGGGTCACTGTCCCAGCCATGGTTGTCGGCACTGGCGGTGGCGCAACGCGGCGGGAAGCGGTACGGACGCCAGGCGCGGCTGTCAGCCTTGATGACTTTGATCGCCATGCCCGGTTACTCCACCGTCTGCTCGCGGAACAGCTGCACCTGCAGGTCGCCCTCGGCGGCCAGCTCGCGCACCACGCCCATGATGTCCTTGCGCACCTGCTCCACACGACTCAACGGCACCGGGCCCTGGCGGCGGTTGATGGACTCCATCTGCTGCGCCTGGCGCTTGGGCATGGCCCCCTGGATGGCGCGCACCAGCTCGGGCTCGGCGCCCTTGAGGGCGACCACCCACTCATCCAGCGGGATGACTTCCAGCAGGGTCTGCAGCACTTCCTGGTTCTGCCGGGAGAGGATGAAGAAGTCGTACATCTCGTCTTCGATCTTGCCGACCAGGTCGTCGTTGTGGGCGCGCAGCAGCTCGAACATCTGGTTACGGTCGCCCTTGAAGCGGTTCATGATGTCCGCCGCCTGCTTGACCCCGCGCACCTGCGAGCCCTGGGTGGAGAGCACGCGCAGGCTACGGTCGATCAGTTGCTCAAGTTCGGCGATCACATCACTGTTCACCTCGCTCAGGTTGGCGATGCGGAACAGCAGCTCGTCCTGGCGCTCGGGCGGCATGGCTTCGAGCACATCAGTGGCCATGCCCGGTGGCAGGAAGGCGAGGAACACCGCCTGCATCTGCGCGTGTTCCTTGGCGATCAGCGCGGCGAACTGCTTGGGATCGATCCACTCCATGCGCGCCATCTTGGCGCGGATCTCCTCGCCGTAGATGCTGTCCAGCAGGTTGCGCGTGATGTCGCTGCCCAGCGCCTTGCCGAGCATACCGGCGAGGTAGGAGCGCGAGGCGCCCTTGATGCTGGACTGCAGCTTGTAGTCGTCGAAGAAGCGCCCGATCACGTCGGAGACGGTGTTCTGCTTGACGTTGGACAACCGCGCCATCGCCTGGCTGATGCTGACGATTTCCTCGCGGCTGAAGTTGCGCAGGATGCCCGAAGAGGCTTCGTCGCCCATGCTCAGCATGAGGATCGCCGCCTGTTCCAGGGAGCTCACGGCGCGCATCTGCGGGCCGCGCTTTTTCGTTTCTTCAGGCAGGCTCGTGTCGGTCATTGCGGCCAATCCAGTGCTTGATCACTTCCGAGACCCGTTCCGGGTCGTTCTTCGCCAGCATCTGCAGATGCTCGATCTGGTGTTCCAGGCCCGAGCCCGGCGCCGGCAGGCGGATTTCCGAGAGCGGGTTCAGCTCGCCGAGCACGTTGAGCCCGCCGACGCTTTCGCTGCCCAGCGCCAGGCGCCGCTCGGCGTCCAGCGCCAACGGGTACTCGGCGCTGCCTTCGGGCAGCTCGGCAATCGCTGTCGGCTGCGCGCGCTGAGTCAGGCTGCGCACTGCCGGGCGTACGCCGAACAGCAGGAGCAACAGCGCAATCAGGCCGAGCACGGTGTACCGCACCAGCGACTGCAGGGCGCTGCTCTCCCACCAGCTGGCGGAAGACGCTTCCACCGCCGTGGCGGCGAAGGGGAACACGCTGACGGTGATCAGGTCGCCGCGCTGGGCGTTGAAGCCCACGGCACTCTTCACCATGGCTTCGAGGTCGGCGCGGGCCTTGTCGGTCCAGCCGCCCTCGGGCGCGGTGGACGCGTTGATCACCACGGCGACGCTCTGCTGGCGCAGGGCGAAGGCCGGGTACTTGATGTGGGTGACGCTCTGGTCGAAGTCGTTCTGCCGGGTGGCTTCCTCACGGGTCGAGGTTGCGGCCTTGTTATCGGTGCTGGCGACCTTGCCGTTGCCGGGCGGATTCGCCCCCTGGGCGGCGTTCTGCCCTTGTTGCTGTTGCGGCGGCGGCTCCGGCGGGCGGTTGCTCAGCGAGCCGGGCACGCCGAGAGCGAGCTGGTCCAGCGAGCTCTCGTTGCGCAGCACTTCGCTGCGCAGGCGTGGCGCTTCGCCGTAGGCCTGCAGGGTTTCTTCCTTCTGGCTGAAGTCGATGTCCGCGGACACGCTGATGCGGTAGTTGCCCAGGCCGAGCACGGGCGCCAGCACTTCCTCGACATTGCCCACCGCCTTGCGCTGGTATTCGTCCACCGCCTGCCAGTTCTGCGAGGGGCCGCCCACACCGCTGATGCCGCGCGACAGCAGCACGCCGTTCTGGTCCACCACGCTGACATCTTCGGGCTTCAATTGCGGCACGCTGCCTGCCACCAGGTTGACGATGGCGCCGACCTGCTCCGGGCTCAGTCGCTGGCCGGGCGCCAGTTGCAGCAGCACCGAGGCCTTGGCCGGATCACGACGGCCGACCACGAAGGAGTTGCTGTCTTCGCGAGCGACGTGCACGCGCGCCTGTTCGATGCCTTTCAGGCCCATGATGGTGCGGGCCAGCTCGCCTTCCAGGCTGCGCTTCAAGCGCACGTCCTGGAGGAAGTGACTGGTGCCCAGCGGCTCGTCCTTGTCGAACAGCTCGTAGCCGGCCGGCAGGGACACCTTCACGCCCTTGGCCGCCAGCAGCATGCGAGCGCGCGCCAGGTCTTCCTCGCGCACCAGCACCTGGCCGCTCTGCGGATGCAGGCGATAGTCGAAGGCTTCGGCGTCCAGCACCTGCATGACGTCAGCGGCCGGGTAGGCTTCGCCGGCGCCATAAAGCGGGCGATAGGCACCCTGGTCGCGCCACAGGTAGAAGACCACGGCGGCAGCCAGCAGGGCAGCGCCCAGGGCGATGCCGAGCAGCCCCAAACGCGGGTCGAGCTTGAGTTTGTCGAGCGGCAGGCGCCCTTTGAGATTCTGCAGCACTGTCAGTCCTTACAGCGGCATGCGGATGATTTCGTCGAAGGCGCCGGTGAGCTTGTTGCGCACCTGCAGCAGCGCGGAGAACGACACGCTGGCCTTCTGGCTCTGGATCATGGCGCCGACCAAGTCTTCGCTCTGGCCGCTGTCCACCGCAGCCATGGCGGCGCTGGACTTGTGCTGTTCGGCATCCACCGAGCGCAACGCCTGCTCGAAGCTGGCGCCGATGCCCTGCGCCGGCGCATTGCCCGACAGCTGCGCGGCGGGCCGCACGGCCGGGCCGCTGGCGAGGTCGGCGTATCGGTTCATCCGGTCCAGCATGTCCTGCTGCACCTGCACGATGGAACTCATGGAAGGTCTCCCCCGGAAGACAAAATCAGAACTGCACCTGCACGCCCTGCTCACGCATCGCGTTGAGCCGGTAGCGCAGCGCGCGGGTGGTCATGCCCAGGCTTTCGGCGGCCTTGGTCTTGTGCCCGCCGAAGCGGCGGATGGTATCGAGCACGTGCTGGTACTCGGCGAGCTTGCCGCTGGCGCGCAGCGCGGCACGGCCGCCTTCAGCCGCAAGCGGAATGATGGCGGCGACAGTGGCCACCGGAGCTTGTGGCGCAGCCAGGCCGAGGTCGCGGGGCTGGATGAACAGGCCGTTGCGGAGCACCAGGGCGCGCTGCAGGGTGTTCTCCAGCTCACGCACGTTGCCCGGCCAGTCGTGTTGCAGCAGCGCGCGGCTGGCGGATTCGGTGAGCAGGTCATGCTCGGCGTCCTGCGGCGCGTACTGGCGGATGAAACGACGCGCCAGCGGCAATACGTCTTCCTTGCGCTCACGCAGGGGCGAGATGTGCAGCGGCAGCACGTCGAGACGGAACATCAGGTCGGCGCGGAAGCGCCCTTCGCCGACTTCGGCCTGCAAATCGCGGTTGGTAGCGGCGATGATGCGCACGTCCAGTTCGATCTCGCGGCGGCCGCCCAGGCGCTCGACGCGCTGTTCCTGCAGCACGCGCAGCAGCTTGGCCTGCAGGGCCAGCGGCAGCTCGCCGATTTCGTCCAGCAGCAGGGTGCCGCCGTTGGCCAGTTCGAACTTGCCCGGCTGGGCGTTCACCGCGCCGGTGAAAGCGCCGCGTTCGTGGCCGAAGAGGATGGATTCGAGCATGGCCTCGGGGATCGCCGCGCAGTTCACGGCGATGAAGGGCGCGTCCGGGCTGGCGATGCCGTGGATGTAGCGGGCCAGCAATTCCTTGCCGGTACCGGTCTCGCCGGTGATCAGGATCGGCGCGCGGGTCTGCGCGACGCGTTGCGCCATGGCCAGCAGGCGGCGGCCGGCCTGGGAGCGCGAGACGAACAGTTCCTGGGCGGCGCTGGAAGCCTCCTGGCGACGCAGCAGCGCGGCAAGCTGGCCGGCGCCGAAGGGTGACAGCAGGTAGTCGACACAACCCAGGTCGAGCAGGGTGGCGGCCTTGTCCTGCTCTTCATAGCCGACGATGGGCACCACGTCGCGCTCGCGGCCATCGCTGAGCAGCGCACCGACCTGGGCATAAAGGTCAGGGGCGGGGAAGGCGCCGGCGAGAATGAACAGCAGGGAGGCGTCACTGCGCGCGCGGGCCAGTTCGGCGAAGCCGGAGAAGCGCTCGACACGGCAGCCTTCGGCCAGCAGCGTCTGCAAAAGGAGGGCGTGAGCGGCGTCCGAGGACGGCCCGATGATCGCAACTTTTTTCTGCGCCGGCCGCTCTTCGAGCAGCGTTTCACATAATTGATCGATCGACTGGCTTACACTGTTCACCGCAACTTTCCATTCGCTAGTGCGTTCGAAAACCCTCCCTCGTTCAACGCCAGTATCGGCCGAAAAATAATATCGGCGACTGCGGAACTTGTTTACGGATCGGCTCTCTTACGGGGGGCATTGCAACAACTCCGTCACAACTGAAGTCACTGCAACCTGTAACTAACTCACCCACACTAACAAGTGCCAGCACTACGCCATAGCTTCCCGCCGATTAATTTAAATCAATAGACAAAAAGTTCCGTCAAAAACAGCATTTGATATCTATTGATTTAATCGGACGACCTCAGATCGCTATCATTGCGCCACGTCAGCAGCCTGTGACGCAGCAGTCATGGGCTTCCTGGCAGACAGAGCATGCCGCGAGCAACGATCAGCCGATTCCGGCGGTCATGACACCTCCCGTGTCCTTGGGCAGATGGCAGATCGAACCTGGAAGTACGACGCTGAGCATGACTGGTAAATCAAAAGTCCACCATGGCGTGCCCGCCGACAGTCTGATTCGACTGAAACCACAGAAACTCGGCCGGCATTATCACAAGATCCCGCAGTACATCAAAGAGATCTCCGGCAAATACCCGAGGATCATCAGCGACTATTTCCTGCGGCATTATCGAATCAATCTGGAACTGGATAACCTGACGATTCACGAGGAACTTCCTCGTGATCTGGAATGTTTATTCGATTCCCCCCTGGCCAAGTTCGGTTTCGCCATGGACCGTGCCCTGCTCACCGAAGTCATCGAGTGCTATTACGGCGGCACCGTGGTCGCCCATCGCGACACGCCGCCGATCAGCAGCTCCGAGCAGCGCATGCTCGACCGCCTCGGCCTGGACGTGGTGGACCTGTTCGGCCGCGCCCTGCTGATGGGCGAATCGGTCGGCCGCCTGCAGCAGATCGACCCCACTTATGAAGAAGTGCAGTGGGAGTACGTCGCCGAATTCAGTTACGTCAGCCACCTGACCGGCGAGCGCTCGTCGCTCTACCTCTACCTGGACAACCCGCTGGCGGACGAACTGACCCGCCGCCTCGCCGGCCCGCCGCCACCGCGCCTCACCGGCAACCCGGTGGAGCACATCAAGCACCTGCCCCTGCGCCTGGACTGCGTGATCGCTGCGGCCAGGATGCCGCTCTCGCAAGTGCTCGGGCTCGAGCCAGGCGATGTGCTGACGATCCGCCCGCTGGAGCGCGTCGAAGTGCGGGTCAACCAGCAGAAGCTGTTCCGCGGCGCCATCTTCGAAGACGACGGCACCCTCTTCCTCTCCTCCCTGGAAAGCGTGAAAAACCCATGACCGGTTCTCTCTCCGACTCCGAGTTCGAGTCGCTGATCAACGACGGCGACCTGGGCCTCACCCAGGACGTCACCGACATCCCCGCCGAGCCTGCACGCGCGCAGCTGCCGCAGCAGGACCTGAGCTTCTTCGGCAAGATCCCGGTAAACGTCACCCTGGAAGTCGCCTCGGTGGAGATCTCCCTGAAGGAGCTGATGGACGTGGACGCCAACAGCGTGATCATCCTCGACAAGCTTGCCGGCGAGCCGCTGGACGTGAAGGTCAACGGCGCGCTGTTCGCCAAGGCCGAGGTGGTCGTGATGAACGGCAACTACGGCCTGCGCGTGCTCGAACTGTGCGGCGCCAGCCTCGACGCCCTGACTGCCTGATGATGTTGCGCCGCTCCCTGACCGGCAGATCGCTGGCCGCGCTTGGCCTGCTCATCGCCGCACTCTGCCCACTCTTCGCTCAGGCGGCCAGCGGCGAGGTCACGCTGTTCAACCTGCACGACACGGCGGACGGCCAGGCCTTCAGCGTCAAGTTGCAGATTCTCATCGTCATGACCCTGCTGGGCTTCCTCCCGGCGATGCTCATGCTGATGACCTGCTTCACCCGCTTCGTCATCGTGCTGGCGATCCTGCGCCAGGCCATCGGCCTGCAGCAGAGCCCGCCGAACAACGTGCTGGTGGGCATCGCGCTGATCATGACGCTGATGGTGATGCGCCCGGTCTGGCAGGACATCTACAGCAACGCCTACCAGCCCTTCGAGGCCGACCAGATCAGCCTGGAAGACGGCCTGGGGCACGCCAAGCAGACCCTGAGCCGCTTCATGCTGGCGCAGACCAACCGCACCTCGCTGGAGACCATGGTTTCCCTGGCCGGCGAAACCGTGCCGGAGAAACTGGAAGACCTGGACTTCTCCCTGCTGCTGCCGTCGTTCGTGCTCAGCGAGCTGAAGACGGCGTTCCAGCTGGGCTTCATGATCTTCATCCCGTTCCTGGTGATCGACCTGGTGGTGGCCAGCGTGCTGATGGCGATGGGCATGATGATGCTCTCGCCAATGATGATCTCGCTGCCGTTCAAGCTGATGATCTTCGTGCTGGTGGACGGCTGGGCCCTGATGATGGGCACGCTGACCAGCAGTGTGCAGCCGTTCTAGCGGCCCTGACGGAAACCACGCCATGCTCACTCCGGAAAGCGCCGTCGACATCGTCTCCAACGCCGTGCACATCACTGCGCTGATCGTCTGCGTGCTGATCGTGCCAAGCCTGATCGGCGGCCTGCTGGTGAGCATTTTCCAGGCGGCTACGCAGATCAACGAGCAAATGCTCAGCTTCCTGCCGCGCCTGCTGATCACCCTGGGGATGCTGGTGTTCGCCGGCCACTGGATCCTGCGCACGCTGTCGGAGCTGTTCATCCAGTCGTTCCACCAGGCGGGCCGCCTGGTCGGCTGATGCCATGCAGCACGGCGCATCCTTCCTGCAGGCCTTCGACTATCTGCAGACACTGCAGGCCTGGTGGTGGCCCTTCTGCCGGATCATGGCGGTGTTCGCCCTGGCGCCGATCTTCAGCCACAAGGCGATCCCCATGCGCCTGCGCATCCTCCTCGGCCTGGCGCTGACCGTCGCCCTGGGCGCCGCGCTACCGCGCCCGCCGGCCATCGATCCGCTGTCCGCACAGGGCCTGCTGGTGGCGCTGGAGCAGATCGCCTTCGGCCTGATGCTGGGGCTTTCGCTGATGCTGGTGTTCACCGTGTTCACCCTGGTGGGCGATGTGATCTCCACCCAGCTGGGCCTGAGCATGGCGGTATACAACGACCCCATGAACGGCGTGTCGTCGTCCTCGATCTTCTACCAGCTGTACTTCATCCTGCTGGTGTTCCTGTTCCTCTCCATCGACGGCCACCTGCTGGTGGTGAGCATCCTCTACCAGAGCTTCGTCTACTGGCCGGTGGGCAGCGGGCTGCACTACCTGGGCCTGGAGTCGGTGGCCGGCAGCCTCGCCTGGGTGTTTTCCGCCGCGGTGCTGATCACCCTGCCGGTGGTGTTCTGCATGACCCTGGTGCAGTTCTGCTTCGGCCTGCTCAACCGCATCTCGCCGGCGCTCAACCTGTTCTCACTGGGGTTTCCCATGGCGATCCTGGCGGGCCTGGCGTGCATCTGGCTGACCCTGCCGGACATCCCCGAGAACTACCTGAAACTCACCCGCCAGCTGCTCGATGCCATCGGTGTGATCTTCCGCGAGGGGCGCCATGGCTGAACAGCACAGCGCCCAGGAGAAAACCGAAGAAGCCTCCCAGCAGAAGCTGAAAAAGAGCCGCGAGGATGGCCAGGTCAGCCGCTCCAAGGACCTCTCCACCACCCTCTCCTTGCTGGCCACGCTGGTTGCCCTGAAGTTCTGCGTCGAGCATTTCTATGAAGGCCTGAAGCAAGGCTTCGCGCTGTCCTTCATCGACCTCAGAAATAGCGAGATCGGCCTGGACGACCTGCCGCTCGTACTCGGCCATCACCTGGTGCTGTTCATCACCACGCTGCTGCCGCTGCTGGTCACGCCGCTGCTGGTGGTGCTGTTCTCGATGATCCCCGGTGGCTGGATCTTCTCCAGCAAGAACTTCATGCCCAGGCTGTCCAAGCTCAACCCCATCACCGGGCTGGGGCGCATCTTCTCGCTGCAGAACTGGACCGAGCTGGCCAAGTCGCTGCTGAAGATCGCCGTGCTGATCGTCGTCGCCGTCTACCAATTGCATGGCGCCCTGCCCGGCCTGCTCGCCCTGCAGCGCAGCAACGTGCACAGCGCCATCGCCGCCGCCTTCGGCACTTTCTACGACATCACGCTTTCACTGCTGGTGGTGTTCATCCTGTTCTCGGTCATCGATATCCCGATCCAGTATTTCTTCTTCAAGAAGAAGCTGCGCATGACCAAGCAGGAGCGCAAGGAAGAACACAAGAACCAGGAAGGCCGCCCGGAAGTGAAGGCGCGCATCCGCCAGTTGCAGCGCCAGCTGGTGCACCGGCAGATCAGCAAGACGATCAAGACCGCCGACGTGGTGATAGTGAACCCGGTGCACTTCGCCGTGGCGCTGCGCTATGACCCGAAGAAGGCCCAGGCGCCCTACGTGGTCGCCAAGGGCCTGGACGAGACCGCGCTGTACATCCGCAAGATGGCCAAGGCCCACGACCTGGAAGTGCTCGAACTGCCGCCGCTGGCGCGCGCGATCTATGCCACCACCCAGGTGAACCAGCAGATCCCCGCGCAGCTGTACAAGGCCGTGGCCCACGTCCTCACCTACATCCTCCAGCTCAAGGCCTGGCGCTCCGGGCGCCGTGAACGCCCGGAGCTGATCCGAAACGTCCCCATTCCCGATGAACTGCTGAACAGAGTCTGACCATGCGCCTACTGCAGTCACTATTGCCGACCTTCCAGAGCGGCCGCATCGGCATCCCGCTGATCATCCTGTCGATCCTCTCGATGATCATCCTGCCGCTGCCGCCGCTGGTGCTGGACGCCCTGTTCACCTTCAACATCGTGGTGGCGATCCTGGTGCTGCTGGTCAGCGTATCGTCGAAGAGCCCGCTGGACTTCTCGCTGCTGCCCACGGTGATCCTGGTCACCACGCTGCTGCGCCTGACCCTGAACGTCGCCTCCACCCGCGTGGTGCTGCTCGACGGCCACACCGGCACGGGCGCGGCGGGCAAGGTGATCGAAGCCTTCGGCCACGTGGTGATCGGCGGCAACTTCATCGTCGGCCTGATCGTCTTCGTGATCCTGATGATCATCAACTTCATGGTCATCACCAAGGGTGGCGAGCGCATCTCCGAGGTGACCGCGCGCTTCACCCTCGACGCCCTGCCCGGCAAGCAGATGGCCATCGACGCCGACCTCAACGCCGGCCTGATCGACCAGAACGAAGCCAAGCGCCGCCGCTCGGAAGTGGCCAAGGAAGCCGACTTCTACGGCGCGATGGATGGAGCCTCCAAATTCGTCCGGGGCGACGCCATCGCCGGCATCCTGATCCTGCTGATCAACCTGTTCGGCGGCCTGGCCATCGGCGTGTTCGTCTACGACCTGCCGGCCGGCGCAGCCTTCCAGCGCTACGCCCTGCTGACCATCGGCGACGGCCTGGTGGCGCAGATCCCGGCGCTGCTGCTGTCCACCGCGGCAGCGATCATCGTCACGCGGGTCAACGAATCGGCGGAAATCACCAGCCTGGTGCGCAAGCAGATGCTCGCCTCGCCGTCGCTGCTCTACACCGTCGCCGGCATACTCGTGGTGCTCGGCCTGGTACCGGGCATGCCGCACGTGGCGTTCTTCGCCTTCGCCGCGCTGGTGGCCTTCATCGCCTGGCGCCTGGCGCTGGCCGGCCCGCCGATCGAGGCGCAGACCCTGGAGCAGACCCAGGCGCTGACGCACGCCATGGACCAGGAGCGCGCCCAGCAGCTGGGCTGGGAAGACATCCCGCTGGTGGAGCGGCTGTCGATCTCGCTGGGCTACAAGCTGGTCAGCCTGGTCAACGAAGCCAGTGGCGCGCCGCTGCCGCAACGGATTCGCGGGGTACGCCAGACGCTGTCGGAGAACCTCGGCTTCCTCCTGCCGGAAGTGCAGATCCGCGACAGCCTGCGCCTGAAGGCCTCGCAGTACGCCATCCACATCAACGGCGAGCGCATCGACGGCGCGGAAATCCACGCCGACCGGTTGATGGCGATTCCCTCGCCGGAGCTCTACGGCGAGATCGACGGCATCCTCGGCGTCGACCCGGCGTACCGCATGCAGGTGGTGTGGATTCTCCCGGCGGACAAGTCACGTGCGCTGAACCTGGGCTACCAGGTGATCGACTGTGCCAGCGTGGTCGCCACACACCTGAACAAGGTGGTGCGCGAGCACCTGCCGGACATCTTCAAGCACGACGACGTCGAGCACCTGATGCAACGCCTGACCCTGCAGGCGCCCAAGCTGGCCGAATCGCTGAAGGCGCAACTGACCTATTCGCAGCAGCACCGGGTGTTCCGCCAGCTGCTCCAGGAAGAGGTCGCGCTGAAGGACATCGTCACCATCGCCAGCGCCCTGCTCGAAGGCAGCGAAACCACCAAGGACCCGGTACTGCTGGCTTCCGACGTGCGCTATGCGCTGCGCCGCAGCATCGTTTCCTCGATTGCCGGCGACCGCCCGGAGCTGACCGTGTTCGTCCTGGAGAGCGCCCTGGAGAACACCCTGCTCGGCGCCCTGAGCATCGCCCAGCAGGCCGGCCCGGTGAGCCTGGACAACATCCCGGTGGAGCCGAGCCTGCTCAACCAGCTGCAGCACAGCATGCCGGTGGTGAAGGAAAAACTGCGCAAGGAAGGCCACCCGCCGATCCTCACCGTGATGCCACAGTTGCGGCCGCTGCTCGCCCGCTATGCACGGGTGTTCAGCCCCGGGCTTCATGTGCTGTCGCAGAATGAGATTCCGGAGCGGGTGGGGGTGCAGATATTGGGGACGCTGGGGTGATGTCTGTCTGAGAGTTCGGCGCGGGGCTTGGCACCCTCTCCCCCGCCCTCTCCCTGAAGGGAGAGGGCGCTGTTCGGCGATCCTCGGATAAATCGGTGTCAGCCGGCAAACGCAAGAGCATCAGCCCGCTCGGGACAGTCCCCTCTCCCTTCAGGGAGAGGGTTAGGGAGAGGGCCAGCCCGAGCGCCGGGCTACCCCTTCAAGACAACCGCGCCCGCCCCAGCAGACTGCGATTGAAACTCACCGACATCGAGGTCACCAGCTCGGTGAATGCCGCGCTCGGCCGGTCCAGCTTGAAGCCCTGTTCGAAGCGCACGTTCTTCGCGTCCTTCTTCGACCACTGGCAGATTGCGGTGATGTCCACCGAGCGGGTGTGATCCTCGCGCACCGGAATCTCCAGGCGCATGTCGTAGCAGCTGCCCGGCGCCAGCGGCTCCTCGGTCACCAGACGCAGGCCACCCATCGAGACGTCCAGGACCACCCCCATGGGGTCGCCGCTCAGGCGGTTGGTCACGTTGATCTGGCCGATGTGGCGGAAGGTCAAACGACGGTGCTTGCGCATGGCGGCCTCTTGTAGGGAACGGGCTCTGGGACGGGCGCCTCGGGGAACGAAACGCGCGCGCATCCTAGCAGCGACAGCGGCTCAAACGAACTCAAAAGCTATCAACTGGCCAGTATTTGGCGCGAAACCACCGCGCCTTCCATCGCCCGGCGCGCTGCTGCAATGACGCAGCAGGTAATCTGCCCCGATGCGCTGCGCGAATGCGCAGAGTGCTGCGATTTTGCATACACCCCTCCACGCCACCCCACGGCGTCTGGGCGTTTCCGGCTGGCATGCAACATGCTTTGCTCATCCTGCGGACCGCCTGGCGGCCGCACCGTCGTGTTGGAAATTTGCACCGGAGATCTGCCTTGGAGGGACAAATGGACCCGCTGAAACTGCTGCTGGACAGGGGCCTGCTGCTGTCCGACAGCCTGACGTCCCAGGGACGCTTCATCGAAGTTTCCGCCGAACAGACCGACCAGCTCGGCTACGCGCCCGGCTCGCTCGATGGCCAGGCCGCCGAGCTGATCTACACCGCCGACTCGCTGAACGCGCTGATGCAATTGTTCGCCAGCCCGCCGGCGGACGAGCGTGTGCAGGACCTGGAGCTGACGCTGATCCGCCACAACGGCGGC
This sequence comes from Pseudomonas nicosulfuronedens, assembly GCF_005877905.1. Lineage (GTDB taxonomy): Bacteria > Pseudomonadota > Gammaproteobacteria > Pseudomonadales > Pseudomonadaceae > Pseudomonas > Pseudomonas nicosulfuronedens. The sequence continues at coordinate 202,667 of NZ_SWDV01000001.1, forward strand.
CTGCTGCCGGTGCTCGCCAGCGGCGTGCTGCAATGGCGCGACGGCGAGCCGGCGCGCCTGCACCTGGTGAAGATGCCGCTGGGGCCGATCAGCCGCCGCCTGGGCGAACTGCAGAGCGCCAACGAAGTGATGAGCCAGATGCTCTTCAGCGCACGGGTGGCCTACTGGTGCATCGAGTTCGCCGAATCGGTGGACGTGCGCGAGACGCCCGACGAGATCGTCCGCCAGGTGTTCGAAAACCGCTCCTACTGGCGCATGTGCAACCGCGCCATGGCCAACATCTACGAGATGCCCGCCGACGTCGATTTCAGCGAGCAACCGGTGCGCCTGTACTGGCCGCGCAGCCCCGCCAACGAAGAGTTCGTGCGGCGCCTGATCGAAGCGGAATTCCACGTCGATGGCGCACTGTCGGTCGACCGCCGCCACGACGGCTCGCCGGCCTACGTGGAGAACGACGTGCGCGCCAGCATCCACAACGGCCGCCTGCTGCGCATGTGGGGCAGCCTGCGCGACGTCAGCCAGGAGCTGCGCATGCAGCACGACGCCGAGCAGCGCATTGAAGCGCTGCGCCGAGTGTTCGACGCGGTGCCCGACGCCGTGCTGGTGATCGACGAGGCGGCCCAGCCGCAATGGCGTAACGCCGCCTTCGAGCAGACCTTCGGCATCACTCGCGCGGCCGGGCTGGCCTCGACGCTGAACCGCATGCCGCTCCCCGAACGCACCTGGCAGGTGCTCGACCTGCCCGACCAGTTCGGCAACTACCAGTCCTTCAACAGCCACTGCTCGCGCATCCTTATCCGTGAGGGCGTGGCCTGGCGCGTCTTCGTGCTGCGCTTGGCGAACAAGGCGACGGAGCTGCATCCATGAGCAAAGAAGCATGAGCGAAGAAGGCTTCTTCGCGCCCTTGCGCATGGGCATGCGCTCGTCGGTCAGTGCGTCGGCGGAGATGCTCTCCGCGCTGCTGGAAACACCCGCGCTGCACGCCCTGCTCGACAGTTTCAGCGAGGCGCTGATCGTCTGCGACGGCGACTCGCGGGTGCGCTTCATCAACCTCGCGGCAGAACGCGTCAACCGCGTCACCCGCGTCGATGTACTGGGCCTGCCGGACGTGGACTTCTTCCAGCGCTCGGCGCTGCAGTTCGACGACTTCCAGCAGGCCCTGCGCCGTGGCGGCAAGAGCGCGCTGACCCGCTCGCGCGATGGCCGGGTGTTCCTCACCCGCGCCCAGGCGGTGCCGACGACGGCCTATGAGAAGCCCTACTGCCTGCTGATCCAGCGCGAATACGAGCCGGGCACCGCCGGCAGCCTGCGCAGCCCTTCCGGGCGCGCTTCGACCACCGACCTGCAGGGCCTGGGCGACCCGCAGGACAATGCCCTGCACATGTCGCCGCTGCTCTCCTCCATCGCCGACATGGGCGTGCGCGCCTTCCGCCGCCGCGCGCGCCTGCTGCTGCTCGGCGAGCCCGGCGTCGGCAAGACCGCTATCGCCCGGCACATCCACCGCGCCGCCGGTTGGGGCGACCGGCCCTTCATCGACGTGAACTGCGCGAGCATCCCGGAAACCCTGTTCGAGTCGGAGATGTTCGGCTACGAGCGCGGCGCCTTCACCGGCGCGCTGCAGTCGGGCAAGCGCGGCTATATCGAAAGCGCCTCGGGCGGCACGCTGTTCCTCGACGAGATCGGCGAGATCCCGCTGCAGGTGCAGGCCAAGCTGCTCAAGTTCCTGGAAGACGGCACCATCCAGCCGGTGGGTTCGCCGCTGTCGAAACAGGTCCAGGTGCAGGTGATCGCCGCCACCAACAAGGACTTGCGCGCCCAGGTGGCGGCCGGCGAATTCCGCGCCGACCTCTACTACCGCCTGGCCGTACTGCCGGTGGAGATTCCGCCGCTGCGCGCCCACCGCGACGACCTGCCGGTGCTGATGGATATCCTCCTGGCGCGCATCAACCGCGACCGCCAGCCGCCGCTGCGACTTGCCTCGGGCTGTCGAGAACGCCTGCTGGCCTACGACTACCCCGGCAATATCCGCGAGCTGGTGAACATCTTCGAGCGCCTCGCCGTGCTGGCCGACGATGTGGCGGAAGAGCTGCACCTGCCGCCGGAACTGCTCGGCGCACCGCCAGCCGGCAGCCCCGTCGCGCTCGACGAGCCGGCTGCGGCCATCGACGACCAGCCGCTCAAGGCCCAGGTGCAACGCTACGAGCGCCAGGTGATCCTGCGCGCGGTGCGCCTGTGCGGCAGCAAGCGCAAGGCGGCGATCCACCTGGGCATCGATGTCGGCACGCTGATTCGCAAGTTGCAGCGCGACGACTGAGCGCTTGCCGCTGCTTTTGTAGGAGCGGAGCTTCTCCGCGATCAACGCGACACGGTGCAATGCCTCGATCACCGGCCTGTCGGCCGAATCGCGGATAAGATCCGCTCCTACAAGATCCATTCTCCTTTCTCGCCTGCGCGCGACTGATGGGTCACGCGGCTTGCGCCTCTCCTGCAGAAACGCCCCTGCGACAATCCACCGCTGCAAGCCTGCCTACAGGCGTTGTCATTTCTGCTTACACCCGCACTTTGAGTTTTTATATTTATCCTTTAATTTCAACAACTTAACTACTTGGCACAGTCTGTGCCCTGTCTCCTTCGACCCGCGACCGTGCACGGGTCCTCGAATCGCGCTGGCGTTCTGACCACAGAGCGCCGGCAGTTCTGGAGGCACAAGAATAATGCTCATCACAGGTATCAAGAGCCGGCCGGTCTATGACCAGTTGCGCCCGCTCGCCGGTGGCAACCACCACATCATTGCCGGCCAGGGCAGCGGCGGCGGCGCCATGCTCCGTCTGCTCGCCGACATGCCGCGCACCGCGCCCATCCGCGTGCTGTATTCCAGCGAATCGTTCTCCGGCCAGGATCACCTCGCCGCGCTGCGCGACATCACTGACATCGAGCTGTCGATCTACCCGAGCAACCGCGCGCTGGTCGATGACCTGCACGCCCTGCTGGGCCAGTCACGCATGGGTACCCGCCTGTACCTGGCCGGCTCCGAGAGCTTCATCGGCACCGCCATGCAGGCCGCCGACGCGATCAACCTGAACAGGGACGAAGTGCTGCGCGAGCACGCCGGCTCCTTCGTGCGTCGCGTCTGGTGCGTGCATTGCGACGGCTACACCGAGAACGTCACCCAGCGCGTATTCGACTGCCCGCATTGCGCCCGCACCCTGGTGGTCCGCGACCACTACTCCCGCCGCCTCGCCGCCTTCCAGGCGGTGAAGGCCGACGCCGAAGTCCCCGGCGAGCTGCCGGAAGCCGAGGAGCTCGACACATGAGCCAGTCCAACGGAACCCTGAATGTCCGCGTCACCCGCATCGAGCAGGTGACTCCGGAGATCAAGCGCTTCACCCTGGCCTCCACCGACGGCGCGCACCTGACCCCATTCTCCGGCGGCAGCAACGTCGTGGTGCTGATGCCCCACGCCAGCGGCACCTACCGCAACGCCTACTCGCTGATGAGTTCGCCCTACGACGCCAGCGCCTACCAGATCGCCGTGCGCCGGGTGGAAGAAGGCCGCGGCGGTTCGAAGCACATGCATGACGTGGTGAAGGAAGGCGACGAGCTGGAAATCCTCCGCCCGGTGAACCTGTTCCCGCTGAGCAAGCATGCGCGCCTGCACCTGTTCATCGCCGGCGGCGTGGGTATCACTCCGGTGTGCTCGCAACTGGCCGAGCTGCGCCTGCGCGGCACGCCCTTCGAAGTCCACCTGGCGGTGCGCGGCGATGCCCATGCGCGACTGGGCGAGGAATTGCTGCAGGAATACGGTGACGCCGTACGCCTGTACCGCGATGAGCGTGGCGAGCGCCTGGATATTTCCGCCGTGCTGGCCGACCGCCCGCTGGGCAGCGACGTCTACGTCTGCGGCCCCGAGGGCATGATCCAGGCGACCATCGATGCCGCCCATGCCCACGGCTGGACCGACAGCCACATCCACTACGAACGCTTCCTCGAACAGGGCAGCGTCGGCGAGGCGTTCCAGGTCACCCTGGCGCGCAGCGGCGCGACCATCGACGTGTCGCCCGACCAGAGCCTGCTGGAGGCCGCCGAGGCCGCCGGCCACGAAATCCCCTACCTGTGTCGCGGCGGCGCCTGCGGCATGTGCGAGACCAACGTCCTCGAACTGGACGGAGAAATCCTCCACACCGACGACTGGCTGTCCGACGAGGACAAGGCCGCCAACAACAAGATCATGCCCTGCGTGTCGCGTGCCAAGTGCTCGCGGCTGGTCATCGACTGCTGAGCCGGAGAACGACCATGACCATCCAATTCCGCCCCGACGAAACCTACCGCGACGACTACACCTACGCCAACAGCCAGGCCTGCATCGACCGCGCGCCCTGGCCCTTCCCGGACGATGAGTACATGTACTCGATGAACCTGGAGCCGCACGTCAGCGTGGGCAATGACGCCTTCCGCGCGGTGTTCGACATCGACGAGCACTACATCAGCGAGTGCCGCGACCGTGCGATCACCCTGGAGAAGGACCCAGGCATGCACTACGTCTCCGCGCCGCACATGATGGAGGCGCAGTGGGACCTGCTCGAGCTGATCATGGAGGCCTACGCCAAGGACTACCCGGAGTACTTCTCCCTGGAGAAGGACGGCACCCGCTGGCACTGGACCAACAAGCTGCTGAACATCGACGACACCTTCACCTTCGGTGATCCGTCGACCCTGCCCTACGAGCCGATGGAGTACGTCACCCGTCAGGCCCAGGGTGACTGGGTGCTGCAGGAAGAGCGCGACGGCACCCTGTACTGGGGCGCGGGCATCGCCACCCAGCGCGCCGACTATTCGCTGCGCTTCAACCTGGGCATGGCCTGGCACGAGTTCCACGGCCCGGTGCCGCTGGTAAAGGAAACCGGCATGCTCGACCGCGCGCTGAAGTTCCTCCTGCGCCTGCGCAACGGCCACCCGGTGCGCCGCCTGAACTGGTCGCTGACCGTCAACCCGCGCCTGGATGTGTCCGCCGAGTCCCTGCCCGAATGGGCGCCGGACCGCACCACGGTGACCGCCGAGAACGCAGGGCAAAAGGTCTACTTGCGCATCGAGCTGCAACCGCTGCACCGTCTGCCGCGCAGCAACGCCATCGTGTTCCCGATCCGCACCTACCTGCTGAGCCTGGAAGACATCGCCACCAACCCGGCGTGGGCCAAGCGCATGCACCGCGTGCTCAAGTCCCTCGACCAGCAGCTGGTCGACTACAAGGGCTTCACCCGCTACCACCAGCAGGCCGTGGAGTGGCTCTCGCAGTACGACGACGGCCAGTAAGCGCCTAGCAAAAACACACAACTACAAACCCGAAAAGGGAACCGGCGGGCGTCGTGAGGCCCGCCGGCCGATTGCCTTCTGCCCATCAACCCCCTGAGAGGAAACAACGATGAGTGGGTCCCCTGCCAAGCGTGCCGCTGGCGTTACCGATCAAGATGCCGAGCAGCTCGCCGCCCTCGGCTACAGCTCCAACTTCGAACGCAGCATGAGCCTGTGGGAGAACTTCTCCCTGGGCTTCACCTATCTGTCGCCCGTCGTGGGCGTCTACACCCTGTTCGGCCTGTGCCTGGCCGCCGGTGGGCCGCCGATGTTCTGGTCCTACCTGCTGATCGGCCTGGGCCAGTTGCTGGTGTGCCTGATCTTCGGCGAGATCGTCTCGCAGTTCCCCATCTCCGGTGGCGTCTACCCCTGGGCGCGACGCCTGGTGGGCAAGCGTTGGGCGTGGATGGTCGGCTGGGTCTACGCCTGGGCGCTGTGCGCGACCATTGCCGGCGTATCCGTCGGCGCCGGTCCGTACCTTGCCGCGTTGCTGGGCTTCGAGCCGAGCGCCGACGTCAGCATCTACATTGCCCTGGTGCTGATCCTGGTTTCCACCGGCCTGAACCTGGTGGGCACCAAGCTGCTGGCGCGGGTCGCGATGTTCGGCTTCCTCTGCGAGCTGATCGGCGCAATCCTGGTCGGCGGCTACCTGCTGATCTTCGAGCGCCACCAGAGCTTCAGCGTGCTGTTCGATACCTTCGATCTGGGCAGCAACGGCTCCTACTTGCCGGCGTTCCTCGCCGCCTCCCTCGCCGGCCTGTTCCAGTACTACGGCTTCGAGGCCTGCGGTGACGTCGCCGAGGAAACCCCCAACCCCGGCAAGCGCATTCCCAAGGCGATGCGCATGACCATCTACATCGGTGGCGCCGCCGCAATGTTCGCCTGCCTGGCGCTGATCCTCTCGGTGCCGGATATGCACAAGGTGCTCAACGGCGAGGATACCGATCCGGTCTCCACGATCCTGGCCAACGCGTTCGGCCCGGTGGGCTCGCGCCTGGTGATGGCAGTGGTGCTGGTGTCGTTCATCTCCTGCGTGCTCAGCCTGCAGGCCGCCGCCAGCCGCCTGCTGTTCGCCTATGCCCGCGACGAGATGATCGTCGGCAGCCGCGTACTGCAGCGCCTGTCCGCCAATCATGTGCCGTCCACCGCGCTGGTGGTCAGCGGCGTCGTGCCGGCGGCCATCGTCTGCCTGGGCCTGTTCATGGCCGATGCGACCGCGACCATCGTCGGCTTCGCCGCCATCGGCATCTACGTGGCCTTCCAGCTGATCGTGATCGCTGCGCTGATCGCCCGTGCCAAGGGCTGGGTGCCCGGCGGCCAGTTCACCCTCGGCCCGTGGGGCACGCTGGTGAACGTCGGCGCGCTGATCTACGGCCTGGGCGCCATCGTCAACATGGTCTGGCCGCGCAGCCCGGATGCACCTTGGTACATCAACTACTCGATGATCCTCACCACCGTCGTGGTGCTGGGCGCGGGCTGGCTCTACATGCTGCTGGCCAAGCCCTACGACAAGGGCACAGCTCCGGCGGGCGACGCCCACCGGATCTCCGGCCGCCAACGATCCGAGCGCGCTGCGGGCGCGCTGACCGAACCGGCTTGATCGCAACGTTGACGCAATTCGGGCCATACGCCTGAGGGGCTGCGTCTGGATCGTCACCTTTCCCCGGTGACGGTCCCCTGCGTTTGCGCAACGGACCGCCATCCCCGCGATGGCCGGTCCGTTTTTTTATGCCCGGCGACGCGGCTTTGCAGGATGGGTGGAGCTTGCGATACCCATGCTGTCCGCGCGCCGAATCGATGGGTATCGCTGCGCTCCACCCATCCTACGATCAATCCCCTCCCGAACGATTGCGCCAGGGCTCAGCGGGCAATCCACAGCAGGCACAGCGAGAGCGTCACCAACGACCCCAGGGTGGACAGCAGAATGCTCCGCGACACCACCGCCGCCTCACGCTGGTAGTACTCGGCGAGCATGAACGGTCCGGTGCCGGTGGGCAGCGCGCTGAGCAGCAGCGCCGAATCCGCCCACAGCGGCGGCAGGTCGAAGACCTTGTAGGCAAGGAACCCGGTGAGCAGCGGCTGGCCCACCAGCTTGATCAATACCAGCGGCCAGGCACCAACCTGCTCGCCGCCCTCCTGGCGCTGCGCCAGGAACAGGCCGAGGGAGACCAGCGCGCAGGGTGTGGTGGCAGCGGCGAGCATGTCGAGGAAGTGCAGCAACGGCGCAGGCAGACCCATGCCCGCCACCGCCCAAAACCCGCCGATGATCGGCGACACCACCAGCGGGTTCTTGCCCAGCGCCTTGGTCACCACCCACACGGCGCGGCCGATGTGCTTTTCCTCCTGCAGGCCGACCTCGATGCACACCACCGAGATGGCGAACAGCACGCAGACCACCAGCAGGGAGGCGATCAGTGCCGGCTCCAGCCCGTCCTGGCCGAACACCAGCAGGCACAGCGGGATGCCCATGTAGCCGGTGTTGGCGTAGGACGCACTGAGGCCGTCGATGCTGGCCGCCGGCAGCGGTCGCCCCTGCAGCAGGCGCCAGACCAATGTGGCGAAGAACACCAGCAGGCAGCCGCCGGTGAAAGCGGCAAGGAAACCTGGCTGCCAGATTTCCGCCCAGGTCGCTGTGGCGGTGACCTTGAAAAGCAACGCCGGCAGGCACAGCCAGACCACCAGCTTGTTCACCTCCGACGCCGCCTGCGGGCCGAGTCGCTTGGTACGCCGGCACAACCAGCCCACCAGGATCAGCGCAAAGATCGGCAGGACGACGGCGAACACGGTGTGCATGGCAGGGAACCTGGAGAGCGGGAGCGGCAGGCGAGCATAGGGTTGCCAATCGATACCGTCCAATGCTTACTAGGATGCCCATTCATACCCAATCCGTATCGATGATCGACTTCCGCCAGTTGCGCTATTTCATCGCCCTTGCCGAGCACCTGCACTTCGGCCGCGCCGCCGAGGCGCTGCACATCACCCAGCCACCGCTGAGCCGGCAGATCGCCGCGCTGGAAGAAGAACTGGGCACGCCGCTGTTCGCCCGGCATTCGCGCTCGGTGGAGCTGACCGCCGCCGGCCGCGACTTCCAGCAGCACGCCCGAGCGCTGCTCGCCGGCCTCGACCTCGCCGTGCGTTCGGCGAGCGCCACGGCACGCGGAGAGCGCGGAGAGCTGCGCATCGGCTTCACCATGCTGGCCGCGTGGACGTTGTTGCCGCGTCTGCTGAAAGCCTTCGCCGACGGCCACCCGGAGGTGAAGCTGGTGCTCAACGAGATGCTCCCGCGCGACCTGGGCCCGGCACTGGATAGCGGCGAAGTGGACGTGGCGTTGACCTTCCCCGAGCGCGAACCGGGCCAGCGGCTCTACCGCACGCTGCAGCGCGAACCGCTGTGCGCGGTGCTGCCAGCCGATCACGGCCTGGTGCAGGAAGCGGAGCTGGACGTGGCGGAGCTGTCCGGCGAACCCTTCATCACCTTCCCGCCGGCCACTGCGCCAGCGCTGCACGAGTCGGTGATGGGCTGCTGCCGCCTGCATGGCTTCGCCCCGGCGGTGCGCATGGAGACGCATCTGCAGCAGACCATCGTCAACCTGGTGGCCGAGGGGCTGGGTGTATCGCTGGTACCGGACTCGATGCGCCGAATGCAGTTGCCCGGCGTGGCCTTCCGCGCCATCGCGCAATCGCCGCAGGTGGAATACGGCGCGGCCTGGAGCCCGCATAACGACAACCCTTGCCTGGCGGCTTTCCTGCGTAGCGTGGGGGCGGTTTGATCCTGGCCCTGCGGCCCCTGTAGGAGCGAGCTTGCTCGCGAACCGCCGACACACTGGAGTCGCCGGGAAATCCGTTCGCGAGCAAGCTCGCTCCTACGAAGAGCTGCTCCCTGCGTAGAACCAGGCAATCACACCCGTCCGGTCACCGGTATGCACGCGCCGGTGATGGCTGCCGCTGCATCCGAGGCCAGGAACAGCAAGGTCGCCGCCAACTGCTCCGGCTTCACCCAGCGATCGAACTCGGCCTCGGGCATGTCGGCCCGGTTCTGCGGGGTGTCGATGATGCTCGGCATCAGCGCGTTGACGGTGATGCGCGCGTCCTTCAGCTCTTCCGCCAACGCCTCGGTCAGGCGCATGACGCCGGCCTTGGCCGCGGCATAGGCGCCCATGCCCAGCGCCGCGCGTGTCGCCGCTGCCGCGGCGATATTGAGAATGCGTCCGTGCCCGCGTTCCTTCAGGTGAGCCAGCGCGGCCTGGCTGGAGACCACGGCGGTGCGCAGGTTGACGCGGTACATCAGGTCCCAGGTGTCGACGTCGCCGTCAGCCAGGGTTTCCCAGTGGAAGCCGCCGGCCACGTTGATCAGCGCGTCCAGGCCGCCGAAATGCTCGTTGACCTGCTCCAGCGCGGCGCGTGCGGCGGCAGAATCAGTGAGGTCGATACCGCCGATGGACAGCGCACCTGCCTGTGGATAACGCGGGCCGACGGCGCGATCGAGCAGGGCGACCTGCCAGCCGGCCTCGGCGAACGCCTGGCCGACCACGCTACCCAGATGGCCGAAGCCGCCGGTGATGGCGACGATCCTGTTCATGCTGCTACCTCGTGACGGTGGGAGAGGCGTTCTTATAGGGGTAGCAGGTGTTGCGCGAAAGGTCGCGGGCGCCAGATGAGGGGACGGATCGGGACGGGAGCTTTTGGAAGGAAGCTCGGGGAGTTTCGGTGCTGCGCGCCCCTCTCCCCAACCCTCCCCCTTCAGGGATAGGGTTGGGGAGAGGGTCTTACAGGCCGACGCCGGACCTCATTACTTCACCAACCGCGCATCCAGGCTGTTCTGCGCCAGGCGCTTGGCCTGAGCCTGGGTCATGCCCAGGTGCTCGTGCAGGGCATGGAAGTTCTCGGTGACATAGCCGCCGAAATAAGCCGGGTCATCCGAGTTCACCGTCACTTTCACGCCGCGCTCGAGCATGTCGAGGATGTTGTGCTCGCGCATGTGGTCGAACACGCAGAGCTTGGTGTTGGACAGCGGGCAGACGGTCAGCGGGATCTGTTCGTCGATGATGCGCTGCATCAGCCGCTCGTCCTCGATGGCGCGCACGCCGTGGTCGATGCGTTCGATCTTGAGCAGGTCCAGGGCTTCCCAGATGTATTCGGGCGGGCCTTCCTCGCCGGCGTGCGCGACGGTCAGGAAGCCTTCGCTACGGGCGCGGTCGAACACGCGCTGGAACTTGCTCGGCGGGTGGCCGACCTCGGAGCTGTCCAGGCCGACGGCGATGAAGGCATCACGGAACGGCATGGCCTGGTCAAGGGTCTTGAACGCCTCTTCCTCGGACAGGTGGCGCAGGAAGCTGAGGATCAGGCCATGGCTGATGCCCAGTTGCTTCTCGCCGTCCTTGAGCGCGCCCTGGATGCCGCGCAGCACCACCTCGAAGGGAACGCCCCGGTCGGTGTGGGTCTGCGGGTCGAAGAACGGCTCGACGTGGATGACGTTCTGCGCCTTGCACTTCTGCAGGTACGCCCAGGTCAGGTCGTAGAAGTCCTGCTCGGTACGCAGCACATCGGCGCCGGCGTAGTAGAGGTCGAGGAATTCCTGCAGGTTGTTGAACGCATAGGCCTTGCGCAGGCTCTCGACGTCACCCCACGGCAGGGCGACCTTGTTGCGCTCGGCCAGGGCGAACAGCAGCTCGGGCTCCAGCGAACCCTCCAGGTGCAGGTGCAGTTCGGCCTTGGGCAGGGCATTGAGCCAGTCGTACATGGGTGAGGTCTCGTTATGGGTGGGTCAGGCGTCGCCATTGGCACACAGGCCGACCCGGCAAGCAATTGGCAGCGGGGCGGCGAGCCCCATCACGCTGTGGACAGGGATAATTCTGACGCAAAAGACAGATATCCGCGAAATCTTCCGACCGGGTCGCTTCTTAGAATCGCGTTTCCTCCTTCACCCGGCCCATCCGATGAACAAGATTCTTTTGGCACTGCTGCTGGCCCTGGCCCTGGCGGCCTGCGGGCAACCTGGCGACCTGGAGTACAACGAGGCGGTGACCTCGGCTTTCCTGCGCGACCTGCAGCGGATTGACCGGGACATGGAGGGCTTGATCAACGGCGACTTCGACACCCGTCGCACGACGCCCTCCACTCCACCGGTGAAGAACCCCGGCGACCACATCGTCGAACTCGAGAAGAACCTGAACCGGGTGCAGCAGCTCCAGCACAGCGAAGAAGCCAGCAAGTTTGCCAGCAGCCTCTCGCATTACTACGAACTGCAGATCGGCTACTACCAGCAACTCAAGCGTTATGTGGAGACCGATGACAAGGCGCAGAAGGAGCTCCTCGCGCAGGACCTGGCGAGCGCTTACCAGACGCTGCGGGCACTGCCGGAGCAGATCTTCGCCGTGCAGAAGCAATTCCTGGAGCGCACCAGCCTGCCTCACTGAGGGGCTGCCGCCCTGTCGCACCGGCGTCCGCTGGTGCGGCTTCCGAGCATTGCCTAAGATGGCGCACTCGCCTCTTACGGAATGGACATCCCCCTCGATGCTGCGCGCGCTCAAAGAAGAAAAATTCCTCCTCCTCGCCCTGCTGGTGGCGATTGCGGTGTACCCGCTGGAACACAGCCTGCTGGGCGGCGGCAAGCTGCTCGCGGGGATCACCGCCAGTGCGCTGCTGGCGGTGATCATTGGCGTCTCGCTGCGCGTGGCGCACCACGCCGAGATCCTCGCTGAGAAGGTCGGCGAGCCCTACGGCACCATGATCCTGACCCTGGCGGCAGTGCTGGTGGAGGTGGTGATCCTGGCGATCATGATGGGCCACAACCACTCGCCGACCCTGGCGCGCGACACCATCTACGCCGCGGTGATGCTCGACATGAACGGCATTCTCGGCCTGGCCGCGCTGCTCGGCGGGTTGAAGCACGGCGAGCAGTCGTACAACGACGACTCGGGCAAGACCTACGTGACCATGATCCTCACCGCCGTGGGCATCTCCATGGTGGTGCCGGAGCTGATCCCGGCCGAGCAGTGGAAGCTCTACTCGTTCTTCACCATCGGCTGCATGGTCATGCTCTACGCGCTGTTCCTGCGCATGCAGACCGGCCAGCACAGCTACTTCTTCAGCTACAACTACGCCACCCACGGCGAGCACGGCGAAGGCCACGAGGCCCCCGGTAACAGCAAGCAGTCCATGGGCCTGCTGGTAGTCGGCGTGGTGCTGATCGGCGCGCTGGCGGAGGTGATGTCCAAGGCTCTCGACGTCGGCCTGGAAGGCAGCGGCGTGCCGCCCATCGTGCCGGCGCTGCTGGTGGCGGCGATCTCCGCCAGCCCGGAAATCCTCACCGCCCTGCGCGCGGCCATGGCCAACCGCATGCAGCCGGTGGTCAACATCGCCCTGGGTGCCTCGCTGTCGACCGTGATCCTCACCGTGCCGGTGATCGAGGCCCTGGCGCTGTTCAAGGGCCAGCCGATCCAGATGGCGATGACCCCGCTGCAGACCGGCATGATGTTCATCACCCTGATGGTCGCCGGCTACAACCTGCATGATGGCAAGACCAACGCCATCGAGGGCATGACCCACTTCGTGCTGTTCGCCACCTTCCTGATGCTGTCGTTCATGGGACTCTGACCATGCTCAAGCTGTACCTCGCCGGCCCCGACGTGTTCCTTCCCGATGCCTTCGAGCAGGGCGAGCGGCTCAAGGCCCTGTGCGCCGAATTCGGCGTGCAGGGGCTCTACCCGCTGGATCATTCGGTGCCGGAGGGAGTCGTCGAGCCGGTCGAACAGGCTCGCTGGATCTACCAGGCGAACCTCGAACTGATCCGCCAGGCGGATGCGGTGCTGGCCAACCTCAACCCCTTCCGCGGTGCCGAGCCGGACAGCGGCACGGCCTTCGAACTGGGCTACGCCGCCGCGCTGGGCAAACCGCTGTTCGGCTACATCGACGAAGGCGGTAGCTGCGCGGAACGCTTGCCCTGTGAGTGGCAAGGCGAAGAGCCGAGTCGCGACCGCGACGGCAACCAGATCGAGGGCTTCGGCCTGCCGCTGAACCTGATGCTCGGCGTGCCGGCGAAGATCGCCGTGGGCGGGGCGCGCGAGGCGCTGCAACTCCTTCGAAGGGAGCTGCCACATCTGTAGAAGCCGTTCGCCTGACAACAAAAAACGCGCCCTTGGGCGCGTTTTTTGTTGGGCTCGCAAGGGCCGTCAGCGACGCCCTTCGAGCTTGAAGAAGAACACCTTGGTCGCCTGGCGGGCGACGATCCGGCCACCGCTGACGCGCGGCTCGAAGCGCCACTTGTCCATGGCGTCGCGCACGGCGTTGTCGAACATGCGCGGCGGCGAGGACTCCAGCACCTGGATATCGGCGATGCGACCATCGCTGGTGATGGTGAACAGCACCTTCACCCGGCCTTCGATACTGCGGTTCAGCGCCATGCGCGGGTAAACCGGTGGGTCCATGCGCAGCGGCTTGATGTCGCTGTCGTTCAGGCTACCAGTGGGCAGGCCGGCAGGGCCTTGCGAGCCGGTCGGCGCAGCCTGGGCGCCCTGGGTGAACTGGCCGACGGTCGGCGCGGCGGGCGGCGGCGGGGCGGCCGGGGTCGGTGGCGCGGCGGCTTCCTCTGCGGGCTCCGGGTCCGGCTCGGGCTTGGGTTTCGGCTTGGGCTTGGGCGACACCTTGGGCACAGCCTTCTCGGGCGGCTTGGGTTTGGGCTTGGGCTTTTCTACCGGCTTGGGCGGCTCGATCGGCTTGGGCGGCTCGGGTTCCGGCGGCGGCGGGGTCGGTGCGGCGGCGGGAGGCTGCTGAACTTCGGGCTTGGGTGGCAGCGTAACGACGCTCACCTGCATGGCCTTGGGCATTTCGCCGGCGCCCAGGTTCAGCTCGGCCGGAGTGGGCATCACCCAGACCAGCGCGGCGACGATGGCCACGTGCATGGCGATCGCCAGGCCCGAGGACTTCCACCAGCCACCGGGGGGCGGCGGCTGGTCGCCTTCTTCCACCCCTTCAACCGGCGCGGCATAGGGGATCAGGACCTCTTCGGGAACCACTTCCTCGTCGCGGCGGGGGCCCGCACAACTGACGAGTCGCAAGGTGGCCTCATTGACGCGCTGGGCGTTCACGCTGGGCAAATGGGCGCCGTCATCCGCCGCGGCGGAAGTGAACAGCTGTTCCTCAGCGTCTACGGCAGGACTTGCGTCCGCCGCCTTACGCGGTTGGGGTAACGACATGAGAAAGCCTGCGGGAAGAGTTCACGAAGCAGTATCTGCTGATAATTATTATCATTCACTCGTTACGCGAGGGCAACCTTCTCTGTCAGATCGGTGCGATGGCGCAGCGCAAAAGGTCGTCCTGCAAGGCCTGTGGATCAAGCTCAGCGGCCAGGATCAGCTCTATCCGGCTGTCTTTGCGCCAGGCGCTGGGCGTCCACGGCGCCGGACCGACGGTACGGTTGCAGGCCAGCCAGGCGTCCTCGCCGTGCAGCACCGCCTTGGCCCGCAACAGGCCAGGAAGCCCGGCCAGCCAGGCATCCAGCTCGGCGGTGCGGAACCGCCAGTCACGGTGGAAGCGCCAGCCGACCGCCTGTCGGCCCTCTTCGACGCGCACCTGGCGCAACGGCGATTCACGGCGCAATAGCATCGCCGGTTCACCTGGCGAAGTGCCCTGCGGCAAATCAGCGCCCACCGCTTCGATCGATGTACTCGGCAGCTCATCCAGAGACAGCCGGCCCTGAGTCGTCCAGCGCAACGGCAGCTCCGGCAAGCGCGCCACCAGTGCCGCACGCGCCGCACCATCCAGGGCTTCGGACTTGTTCATCAGCAACAGCGCTGCGTCGCCCAGCGCCTGTTGCTGCGCTTCGGGCAAGAGTTGCCCGGCGGCCAGTGCGGCGGCATCCAGCACCATCACCAGCGGCTGCACGGCAAGCACGCCCTGCCAGGGCGCGGCGTGCAGTTGCGCAAGCAGCTGCGCGGGATGACCCAGGCCGGACGGCTCGATGAAGACACGTTGCGGCCGGGCCTTGCGCAGCAGCCGGCCGAGGCCGACCTGGAACGGCGCGCCGTTCACGCAGCACAGGCAGCCACCGGCGACTTCGCCCAGGGCGATGCCATCCTCGTCGCGGGATAACAGCGCGGCGTCCAGGCCAACCTGGCCGAATTCGTTGACCAGCACAGCCCAGCGTTCGCCTGCCGGGCGTTGCGCCAGCAAGTCCTGCAGCAGGCTGGTCTTGCCCGCCCCGAGGGGGCCGGCAATGAGATGAGTCGGGATCTGCTTCAACATTCGCCCATGGTGCCGCCTGACGCTCGCCGGGAAAAGCGCTAGAGTCGCGGCTTCGTCACGCCACCCCCGGATCGATCATGCGCCTGTTGCTGCCCCTCGCCCTCGCCTGCCTGCCCCTGCTTGCCCACGGCGAGGCCTGCGTGGTGCACACCCAGGGCAAGGACGTCGACGTGAAAGTCTGCCAGCAGAACCGCACCATCCCGGAAAAACTCTTCCGCGAGGGCTTCTGCCAGCCGCAGCTGAAAGACCAGAAGGTCGAGGTGACCTACGCCGAAAATTGTCCCAGCGGCGCCTTCGGTGTCTGCGAGAACGCCCAGACCCAGGGCGTGCCCTACCGCCAGGACATCCACTACTACGGCGTAGCCAGCGACGCGCGCGTCCTCCAGCCATTCTGCGAGCAGCAGAGCAATGGCCACTGGCGCAAACCACTGTAGCGGTCATCGCCCTGTCACACGGCTCGGGCTTACTGTCGGCGGGTACCTCACACCCTCCCGGCACCCCACGCCGGACATGATCTTGGTGAATTGGGCCGCTCTCCCCGGGTGGCCCATTTTTTTGCCCGCGGGAAACCTCAGCCGAGCCAGTCGAGCGTCAGCAGCAGGCGGCGCTCACCCGGCGCCGGCAGCGGCGAGCGGTGGACGATGCCTGCGCCCAGATTGCCGGCCCATTTCTCGCCCTTGAACAGCCCCACGTCGCCGGCGGACATCTGACGTATCTCGGCCCGGCTGACCGGTTCTGCCGCCGCATCGCCCAGCCGCGCACGGGCCATGGCCCACTCCTCCAGCCACTGGCTGGCGGGCCCGGCATAGGTAGTGACCAGGCGCAGCGGCACGTGATCGACGTGGAAGCGCGGACACATGGCCTTGTCCAGGCTACGCAGGCGCAAACCGATACGCCTTGCGCCGGTCAGGCAGGCGAAGGCTTCGGCCAGCCATTGCAGGTCACTGCGAAACAGCGTGCAGCCATCGAGCATCGCGTACTGGCACAGCAGGTCGCCCAGCTCGACGCGCTCATCGAGCACTTCCAGGCTTTGCCTGAGGTCCAGTCCCTGGGTGCTCAACCAACCCGCGAAAGTACTGATTTCCGGGTACAGCGTGCGTTGCCAGACCGCCAGATTGACATCTTCCTTGAGCACTTCGGCTAGTACCTGGGGGTCGTCGCCAAGCACCTGGCGCGGCCAGGCAGGGGTTTGGAGGGCGAGCATCAGGCGCTGGCCTCCCAGGGTTCGAAGGGGTCGGGCAGACGCTTCCAGGCGGTGGTGCCGGCGGCCATTTCCTCGTCGTCCAGCAGGCAATGGTCCAGTTCGCCGAACAGCCGCGGGAAGTCCAGGTTCTGGCCGATGAACACCAGCTCCTGGCGGCAATCGCCGCTGTCCTCGCGCCAGTGGCGCAGCACGCCCTGCAACTCGGTGGTGTCCTGCGGCCAGTGCTCGCGCGGGACGAAGCGCCACCAGCGCCCGGCCAGGCCGTGACGCATCAGGCCGCCAGCCTGGGACCAGCTGCCGGCCTCGCGGTAGCGGCTGGCCAGCCAGAAGAAGCCCTTGGAACGCAGCAGCCGGCCGTTGCTCCAGGGCTGGGCGAGAAAGTCATGGAAGCGTTGCGGGTGGAAAGGCCGGCGCGCCCGGTAGACCTCCGAGGAGATGCCATAGGCCTCGGTCTCCGGCGGGTGCTCGCCGCGCAGCTCCTTGAGCCAGCCCGGCGCCCGCTCGGCGCGCTGGAAGTCGAAACGGCCGGTGTCGAGGATGCGCGCCAGCGGCACCTGGCCCATGACCATGGGCTGGATGTCGGCATCGGGGTTGAGTCGGCGCAGGATAGCCAGCAACTCGTCACGCTCGGCGCTGCCGATCAGGTCGATCTTGCTCACCAGGATCACGTCGGCGAACTCCACCTGCTCCACCAGCAGGTCGCTGAGCGAGCGCTCGTCGTCCTCGCCCAGGGTTTCACCACGCTCGGCAAGGCTGTCGGCGCCCTGGTAGTCGGCGAGGAAGTTCAGCCCGTCGACCACCGTGACCAGCGTGTCCAGCCGCGCCAGGTCCGACAGACTGCGGCCCTGCTCGTCGCGGAAGGTGAAGGTCTCGGCCACCGGCAGCGGTTCGGAGATGCCGGTGGACTCGATCAGCAGGTAGTCGAAGCGGCCCTCGCCGGCGAGGCGGCTCACCTCTTCCAGCAGGTCTTCGCGCAGGGTGCAGCAGATGCAGCCGTTGCTCATCTCCACCAGGCGCTCCTGGCCCCGGTTGAGGCTGACATCGCGCTGTACCTCGCGGCCGTCGATGTTGATTTCGCTCATGTCGTTGACGATGACCGCGACCTTGAGGTTTTCACGGTTCTTCAGCACGTGGTTGAGCAGCGTGCTCTTGCCGGCGCCGAGGAAGCCGGACAGGACGGTAACGGGAAGTGGGGCGTTCACGGTGGGCTTCTCCAGGAAATTCAGGCTTCGCGGACGTGCAGTTCGCGCCGTTCCTGGCGCTCCTTGGCCTCGATGCACAGCGAGGCGGTGGGGCGCAGCAGCAGGCGGCGCAAGCCGATCGGTTCGCCGGTTTCCTCGCACCAGCCGTAATCGCCCCGGGCCAGGCGCTCCAGCGCCTGGTCGATCTTGTCGAGCAGCTTCTTCTCACGTTCCAGCAGGCGCAGTTGCCACTGGCGCGACTCCTCGCGACTGGCGACATCGGCTTCGTCGCTGGCCCGCTCGGGGTCCTGCAGTGCCTGGAATTCTTCTTCGATGCGGACCTGCAGCTCGTCGCGCTGGTCCAGCAGCAATGCGCGGAAATAGCCCTGTTGCGCCTCGCTCATGTAGGCCTCGCCGGGCTGGGCGAGCAGTTCCTGTTCGGTCATGACCGTCTCCGGAAGGGAGTGATCTTTTATGTTATATTATAACAATGCACGCTCGACAATAGCCTGCCGACGTGCGATATCGACGCTTCGCTCCACCCGCCTGCCGAGACCCTCAATGCTGCGCCGCACCTTGCTTCTCTGCCTGTTCGCTCCCTTCGCCCATGGCAGCGGTACCGCACCGCTGCCGTTTCCCGGCGAAAAGCCGGCGCGCTGCACCTGGTCAGCCTCGGTGCTGGCCTGCATGGACGATTCAGGGAATCTCTACAGCGTCGCCACCCAGGGCCACGACACCTACCTGCGTGGCTTCGAGGCGAGCAGCGGACGGCGCTGGGCGCAGACCGGCACGCGCTACGGCAGCCTGACCTTCTTCAGCGGCGTAACCAGCGATGGCCAGGTGTGGGTTGGTACCAGCCGCGGTATCGGCTGGACCAACATCAGCCGCTTCAGCAGTTCCTCGGGCGACAGCGCGCGCCTGACCTGCGGCCGGGTCAGCGGCTGCAAGCAGCAGCCTCGCTAAAGACCATTGCGGGATCGCCGGGAAGCAAATACGTTATATTATAACAATTGCCGATCGTGACCCGCCCATGACCTCCCTGCTCCCGGACATCGCCTGCCAATCCACCCGCCTGCCCATTCCGCTCGATTGGGTCGGCATGCAAGGCATCGCCGCGCCGCTGCGTATCGCGGGCGAGCGCGTTGCCGCGTATGCCGATGCCGGCGTCAGCCTCGACGAAGCGGAGGCGCGCGGCATCCACATGTCACGGCTGTACCTGGCTCTGGAGGCACTGGCGGAAGCGGAGCTTTCACCCACCCTGCTGCGTGACCTGCTCAAGCAGTTTCTCCGCAGCCACGCGCAGCTCTCCCGCCGCGCCAGCCTGGCACTGCGTTTCGAACTGATGCTGCGACGACCGGCACTGGTCAGCCCGCTGAGCGGTTGGAAGCGCTATCCCTGCGAGATCCATGTGCAGCTTGAGGACGATGCGCTGCAGCTGGAGTTGCGTCTGAGCCTGCCCTATTCCTCGACCTGCCCGTGCTCGGCGGCACTCGCTCGCCAGTTGATCCAGGAGCGCTTCGACAGCGACTTCGCCGGCCGACCACTGAAGGCCAGCGAGGTCCGCGCCTGGCTAGGCAGCCCGCAGGGCATAGTCGCCACGCCGCACAGCCAGCGCAGCGAGGCACAGCTGAAGGTGCAACTCGGTCCGACCGCGCGGGCATTCGCCTTCAGCGAGCTGATCGACCAAGCCGAAGAAGCCCTCGGCACCGCCGTGCAGACGGCGGTGAAACGCGCCGACGAACAGGCCTTCGCCCTGGCCAACGGGCAGAACCTGATGTTCTGCGAGGACGCCGCACGCCGGCTGCACCGGGCGCTGCTGCAGCGCGAAGAAGTGTCAGGTTTCGAGGTGCGCGTGGTGCATGCGGAAAGCCTGCACGCCCACGATGCGGTAGCGGTGAGTCGCTGGAGGCGCGACTAGGCGCCGAGGTCGAGCGCCAGACGAATCTGGTCGCGACACTGGATGCCATTCTCGTAGATCGGCTCGGGATAATGCCGCACGAAGTGATCCGTCTCGATGCCAACGATGCGGAAGCCCAGGCGCTGGTACAGGCCGAGCTGGGCCAGGCTGGAGTTGCCGGTGGCGATGGTCAGGCGCTGCAAGCCGGCCTCGCGCGCCTGCTCGATGGCCGCCAGCAGCAGACGCCGGCCCAGGCCGCGCTCTTGCCATTCGTCCTCCACCGCGAGGCTGGTGATCTCGGCGACGCCAGGCTCGCGGGGCGTCAGCGTCAGTACGCCACGGACGGAGTCCGCCTCGTTCAACGCCAGCAGGCGGGAGTCAGGCAGGTAGCTCTCGATCTGTTCGCGGCTGGGATCGGCCTTGAGCAACAGCGACCAGGGCGCCTGCGCGGGCGAGAGTTCGACAAGGGACAGGTCCGGGAAGAAATTCACCATGATTCGTCTACCAAAGAGTCAGTGGGGAAAGGGGGTTTAGCCTCCCGAGCCCCTCGATGCAAGCCTTTTGCTCCACGCCGGAAATGCATCGGGCCCGGCAAGCCGGGCCCGATGGCAGTCCCTGAACAGGCTCAGGTGTAGAGGTCGCGGCGGCTCCAGGGCACCTCGTGGCCGCCGTCCGTATGCGGCTTGCTGGCGAGAATCTGGTGCAGATTGATCCAGCCCTTCTTGAACCCGTATGCACAACCGGCGAGGTATAGGCGCCAGATGCGCAGAGCCTGGTCGGGCACCAGTTTCGCCGCTTCAGCCAGTTTGGCTTCGAGATTGGCACTCCAGAAGTCCAGGGTGCGCGCGTAATGCATGCGCAGGCCTTCGACGTCGACCACTTCGAGCCCCGCCTCGCTCATGCGCGCGACGGCCAGCGACAGGTGCGGCAGCTCGCCGTGGGGGAACACGTAGCGGTCGATGAAATCACCGGCGCCGCGCCCGACCGGACGGCCGTCGGTATTGCTGGAGGTGATCCCGTGGTTCATCACCAGACCGCCCGGCCGTACCGCGTCGTACAGGTGCTGGAAGTAGAGGCCCAGGTTGGCGTGGCCGACGTGTTCGAACATGCCGACGCTGACCACCTTGTCGTAGCGGCCGTCACGCGGCAGGTCGCGGTAATCTCGCAATTCCAGGGTCACTTTACCTTCCAACCCGTCCGCCTCGACCCGCTCGCGGCCGAGCTTGAGTTGCTCCTCGCTGAGGGTGATGCCATGCACTTCCACGCCGAACTCCCGCGCCGCCAGGCGCGCCAGTCCGCCCCAGCCGCAACCGACATCGAGCAGCTTCTCGCCAGGCTTGAGGCGCAGCTTGCGGCACAGGTGGCGCAGCTTGGCCAACTGGGCAGTGGCCAGGTTTTCGTTGCCGGTCTCGTAGTAGGCGCAGGAGTACACCATCTCGGGATCGAGCCAGAGCTGGTAGAACGCGTTGGACAGGTCGTAGTGGTAGTGAATGGCTTCGGCGTCGGTGGCCTTGTCGTGACTCTTGCGCACGTAGTCGGCATCGTCGTCGGCATCGCCCAGCGCAGCGCTGAGGGCGTCGGCAGTGGCGATCACTTCCTGCATCGGCCCCTCGATGTCCATGCGGCCCTCTACGTAGGCGCGACCGAGGATATCGAGGTTGGGATGGGTGATCTCGGTCAGCAGCGTGGGATCGCGGACAACCAGAGTTACCTGCGGGTCGGGGCCCAGGTCGAAAGCCTGGGCCTCGCCGATGCGGATACGCAACGGCAGCTGCAGGGACAGCAACTCAGAGGGCAGATTGGCTTTCATGCAAACCTCCTGGTCACAGGGCTGAAGAACTATAGACCAGCACCTCCATAGTCTTCGCCTATGGCCTGGCCCGCGAAAAACTATCGGGCGCCGATCCCTGCAGTGAACCTGACGGTATCTCTGCAGTGGAGTACGCCCCGGCGGGTTGCGTTCCCAAAAAGGACAGCACGGCAAGATAGCTCGCCTGTAAAGCGTAGCAGCCGCTGCGCTGGCTATCTTTGTCAGCCCTGAGATAGAGCCTTTCCTGCCTGGCAACTATCGCGCCGGCGTGACAGTTCGTCGCTGCCTTGCACTACACTGGGCTCGCCCGCGCCCATCCCGGCCGGAGCACCTCTGCAGTGAAGGGGGCCTTCCTTGAATACCTTGTCCGAGCCGCGTCCGGCGGTCCGCACCGTGCTGGTCGGGCTGATGCTGGCGATCTTCCTCGGTGCACTCGACCAGACCATCGTCGCCGTGTCCCTGCCGGCGATCTCCGCCGGCTTCGGCGACTTCGACCTGCTGGCCTGGGTCATCTCCGGCTACATGGTGGCGATGACCATCTCCATGCCGATCTACGGCAAGCTCGGTGACCTCTACGGCCGCCGCAGGCTGATGCTCTTCGCCATCGGCCTGTTCACCTTCGCCTCCCTGCTCTGCGGCGCGGCCCAGAGCATGGAGCAGCTGGTGCTCGCCCGCGTACTGCAGGGCATCGGCGCCGGCGGCATGATGTCGGTGAGCCAGGCGATCATCGGCGACATCGTACCGCCACGCGAACGCGGTCGCTACCAGGGCTACTTCAGCAGCATGTACGCAGTGGCGAGCATCGCCGGCCCGGTGCTGGGCGGACTGCTCACCGAGTACCTGTCGTGGCGCTGGGTGTTCCTGATCAACCTGCCGGTGGGCCTGGTGGCCCTCGCAGTGTCGCGCCAGACCCTGCGCGGCCTGCCGGTACCGGGGCGCAAGCCGGTGATCGACTACCTCGGCACGATGCTGATGATTGCCGGCCTGGGCAGCCTGCTGCTGGCGATCACCGAGGTCGGCCAGGGCGCGCGCTGGAACGACCCGCAAATGCTCGCGCTGTTCGCCGCCGCACTGGTGCTGATTGCGCTGTTCGTGATGCAGGAGCGTCGCGCACCGGAACCGCTGGTGCCGATGCACCTGTTCGGTATTCGGGCGGCCACCCTGAGCTGGCTGATCAGCTTCTTCGCCAGCTTCCAGGTCATCTCGCTGTCGGTGCTGGTGCCACTGCGCTTTCAGTCGGTGACCGGCGCGGGTGCTGACAGCGCGGCGCTGCACCTGTTGCCGCTGGCCATGGGCGTGCCCATCGGTGCGTACTGCTGCGGCCGGCTGACCGCGATCATCGGCCGTTACAAGCCGCAGATCGTCGGTGGCGGGCTGTTGATGCCGCTGGCGATTGCTGGCCTGGCGCTGACGCCACCGAGCGCGTATTTCTTCTCGGGCGTCTGCATGCTGTTCACCGGCATCGCTGCTGGCACGCAGTTCCCCACCAGCCTGGTGGCGGCGCAAAGTGCGGTGGAGATGAAGCACCTGGGCGTGGCCACCAGCAACATCACGCTGTTCCGCTCATTGGGCGGCGCGGTGGGCATTGCGCTGATGTCGGCGCTGCTGCTGGCGATGCTGCAACCCCTGGCAGGCGAAGCCGGGCACGGGCTGGCGGCCAGCGCGCTGCTGGCCAGCCTGAGCGGCGACGGCCATGAGGCACAGCGGCAGGCACTGGATGGGGTCTTCGGGCACCTGTTCCTGGTCAACGCCGGCTTCGGTACCCTCGCCCTGCTGATTGCGCTGTCGTTGCCCGACCACGCCTTGCGCGGCCGGGCAAAGGACTGACCGGGTCAGTCCTCGTCGTTGAGGTAGCTGACCTTGCGCAGGTCCGGCAGCAGCAGGCAGACCAGCAACGCCACGCCGCACATGACCGAAACGTAGATGTAGAAGACCTCTTCCTGGCCAATGCTCTTCAGGCCCAGCGCGGCGTACTCCGCCGAACCGCCAAAGATCGCGTTGCCCACCGCGTAGGAGAGGCCTACCCCCAGCGCGCGGATCTGCGGCGGGAACATCTCCGCCTTGATCAGGCCGCTGATCGAGGTGTACAGGCTGACGATGGCCATGGCCAGGATGATCAGGCCGAACGCGGCGTAAGGGCTGCTGACGGTCTTCAGCGCCGCGAGAATCGGCCAGGTGCACAGCATGCCCAGCGCACCGAACCAGAGCATCGAGGTCTTGCGGCCGATACGGTCGGACAGCGCACCGAAGATCGGCTGCATGCACATGTAGCAGAACAGGGCGAAGGTCATCACGCCGCTGGCCACCTTCGGGTCCATCCCGGCGGTGTTCACCAGGTACTTCTGCATGTAGGTGGTGAAGGTGTAGAAGATCAGCGAGCCCCCAGCGGTGAAGCCCAGCACGGTGAAAAAGGCGCGCTTGTGGTGGGTGAACAGCTCGGTGAGGGTGCCCGACTCCTTGCGGTTGAGGTTGGACTCCTTGGCGGTCTCGCTCAGCGAACGGCGCAGGTAGAAGGCGATCACTGCGGTAATCGCACCCACCACGAAGGGAATGCGCCAGCCCCAGTCCTTCAGCTCATCGGTGGTCAGCAACTGCTGCAGGATCACCACTACCAGCACGGCCAGCAACTGGCCGCCGATCAGGGTCACGTACTGGAAGGAAGCGAAGAAACCGCGCTGCCCCTTGAGCGCCACTTCGCTCATGTAGGTCGCGCTGGTGCCGTACTCGCCGCCCACGGAGAGGCCCTGGAACAGCCGCGCAAGCAGCAGCAGCGCGGGCGCCGCGACACCGATGGTGGCGTAGGTCGGCATCACCGCAATCGCCAGCGAGCCGCCGCACATCATCAGTACCGAGATCATCATTGCGGTCTTGCGGCCCTTCTTGTCGGCGATGCGGCCGAACAGCCAGCCGCCGATCGGGCGCATCAGGAAGCCGGCGGCGAAGACCCCGGCGGTATTGAGCAGTTGCACCGTCGGATCGTCCGACGGGAAGAAGGCATGGGCGAAGTACAGCGCGGTGAAGGCGTAGACGTAGAAGTCGAACCACTCCACCAGGTTGCCCGACGAGGCGCCGACGATGGCGAGGATGCGCGAGCGGCGCTCGTGGGCGGAATACTGCGGTGCGGCAGGTGCGTTCATGGGGATTCTCTTGTCGGTTTAACTGCATCCCGGACGGGAGGACGGAACTCCCTCGCCGCCCTTGCCAGTGAAATGCCATCAGGCGTTTTTCACCGACACAATCAGAAACAGTATAGCCACTTCCGATAGCCGGCTAACGAAATCGCGGGGTCGACCGGCCCTTTTGGTTCGAATATCGGACACTGGCGAACGCGCGTTTGTCGTTTCCGATTGACCGGCCACTAGCCAGCTTCTATCGTTGGCCCGCTCCCGGCCCTGCGGGAGACTTGTCAGGTACCCCTCGCAGGGCCGGAGCCCGACCTTGTCCACAAGACAAGGTCGATTTCCATTCCCCTCGTGTAGCGGCCTCTGCCGCCTGGCCTCGGTGCCCCGTCCACACCCCCGGACGAGCAGGCACCGGGGGAATGTTGATCTCCCCTGCCACCTCTCGCGAGTTCTCCAGCCCTGAGACGAAAAAAGGCCCCCGAAGGGACCTTTCTCACTGCGCCTGCGCGCTGTTCCGCTTATTCCACCGTCACTGACTTGGCCAGGTTGCGTGGCTGGTCGACGTCGGTGCCCTTGAGCACGGCAACGTAGTAGGACAGCAGCTGCAGCGGCACGGTGTAGAGGATCGGCGCCAGGCAATCGTGGATCGCCGGCATCCCCACCACATGGGTGCCCTCACCATTGGCGATGCCGCTGCCACCCTCGGCGAAGACCACCAGCTCGCCGCCACGGGCGCGGACCTCCTGCAGGTTGGACTTGAGCTTCTCCAGCAGCTCGTTGTTCGGCGCCACGGTGACCACCGGCATGTCGGCGTCGACCAGCGCCAACGGGCCGTGCTTGAGCTCGCCGGCCGGGTAGGCTTCGGCGTGGATGTAGGAGATTTCCTTGAGCTTCAGCGCACCTTCCATCGCCACCGGGTACTGCGCGCCACGGCCGAGGAACAGGGTGTGGTGCTTCTCGGCGAACAGCTCGCTGACCTTTTCCACCACCTTGTCCATGGACAGGGCTTCTTCCAGATGGGTTGGCAGGCGGCGCAGCTCGTTCACCAGCTCGGCCTCGACCCCGTCGTTCAGGCGCTTCTGCACCTGGCCGATGCCGAGGGTCAGCAGCAGCAGGGCGACCAGCTGGGTAGTGAAGGCCTTGGTGGAGGCCACACCGATTTCCGGGCCTGCGTTGGTCAGCAGGGTCATGTCCGACTCGCGCACCAGCGAGCTGGTGGCGACGTTGCAGATCGCCAGGCTGGACAGGAAGCCCAGCTCCTTGGCGTAACGCAGCGCGGCCAGGGTGTCGGCGGTCTCACCGGACTGGGAAATGGTGACGAACAGGGAATCCGGATGCACCGCGACCTTGCGGTAGCGGAACTCGCTGGCGACTTCGACCTGGCAGGGGATGCCGGTCAGGCTCTCCAGCCAGTAACGGGCGACCATGCCGGCATGGTAGCTGGTGCCACAGGCGACGATCTGCACAGTGCGCACCTTGGCCAGCAGCTCGCGGGCCTGCGGGCCGAAATTGTCCACCAGCACCTGCTCGTTACCCAGTCGGCCTTCCAGGGTGCGCTGCACCACGGCCGGCTGCTCGTGAATCTCCTTGAGCATGAAGTGGCGATAACCGCCCTTGTCGGCCGCCTCGGCGCCTTCGTGGTAGCGCACTTCCTCGCGCTGTACCGGGTTGCCGTTGACATCCCACAGCTGCAGGCCGTCGCGGCGGATTTCGGCGATGTCGCCCTCTTCCAGGTAGATGAAGCGGTCGGTGACCTGGCGCAGCGCCAGCTGGTCGGAGGCAAGGAAGTTCTCGCCATGACCCAGGCCCACCACCAGAGGGCTGCCGCTGCGGGCGGCAAGGATGCGGTCGGGCTGCTTGCTGCTGATCACCGCCAGGCCATAGGCGCCGTGCAGTTCCTTGACCACGGCCTTGAGCGCGACGGTCAGGTCGCCCAGTTCCCCCAGACGCAGGTGCAGCAGGTGGGCGATGACCTCGGTGTCGGTCTGCGAAGTGAACTCGTAGCCACGCGCCTTGAGCATTTCGCGCAGCGGCTCGAAGTTCTCGATGATGCCGTTGTGCACCACCGCCACTTCGCCACGGGAGAAATGCGGGTGGGCGTTGGCCTCGGTAGGCGCGCCGTGGGTGGCCCAGCGGACGTGGGCGATGCCCAGGCGGCCAGGCAGCGGCTGCTCGGCGATGGCCTGCTCGAGGCTGGAAACCTTGCCTGCACGGCGACGGCGATCCAGCACGCCATTGCCGTCGATGACCGCCACACCGGCGCTGTCGTAACCACGGTATTCCAGGCGCTTGAGGCCTTCGACGAGGATCGGGGTGATATTGCGCTCGGCGATGGCGCCTACGATTCCACACATGGCTTGAGTCTCCTGTCAGTCTTCGCAGCGCGCGCGGATCACTTTCACGCCACGCGCCTGGATCAGTTCGAACGCTTCATCGCTCAGGCGTTCGTCGGTAATCAGGGTCTGGACACTGCTCCAGGGCAGCTCCAGGTTGGGAATGCGCCGGCCCAGCTTGTCGGCCTCGGCCATGACGATCACCTCGCGGGCGACCTCGGCCATGACCCGGCTCAGGCCCAGCAGTTCGTTGAAGGTCGTCGTGCCACGCTCGATGTCCAGTCCGGTGGCGCCGATGAACAGCTGATCGAAATCGTAGGAGCGCAGCACCTGTTCGGCCACCTGGCCCTGGAACGACTCGGAGTGTGGGTCCCAGGTGCCGCCCGTCATCAACAGCACCGGCTCGCGCTCCAGTTCGCGCAGGGCGTTGGCCACGCTCAGGGAGTTGGTCATCACCACCAGCCCCGGCTTGCGGCCCAGCTCCGGGATCAGCGCGGCGGTGGTGCTGCCGCTGTCGATGATGATCCGCGCGTGCTCACGGATGCAGGCAGCCGCGGCGCGACCGATGGCCTGCTTGTAGCGCGACAGCGGCTGACTCGGCTCGGCGATCAGCTCATGGGGCATCGGCACCGCACCACCGTAGCGGCGCAGCAGCAGGCCGTTGCCTTCCAGGGCGGCCAGGTCCTTGCGGATGGTCACCTCGGAGGTGGCAAAGCGGCGTGCGAGGTCGTCCACGCTGACCTCGCCCTGTTCGGCGAGCAGCGCCAGGATGTCGTGGCGGCGTTGAGGCGTATTGCGTTTCGACATGAACGATCAAGTTTCGATTCGAAAGATAATGGTGCGAATCAAAACCTAGGATCTTTCATTCGTCAAGAATTTTCGGCCGAAATGAAATGCTCTTCCGTAGGAACGGGCCATGCCCGCCATTCGCGTGCATGGTCTGCTCCTAACGGTCGGCGCACGTTGTCAGTCGACTTCCAGACGGTTTCGCCCGCCGCGCTTGGCGCGGTACAGCGCCTGGTCGGCGCGCTCGAACACGGCTTCGGCGCGTTCGCCCTCGCGGAAGTTCGTCAGGCCTGCCGAGCAGGTGATGCTCAGGCGTTCGCCCTTGAAGTGGAACGGGCAGGCTTCGATGGCGCCGCGCAGCGCGTCGAGCAGTTGCTGTCCGCCCTCCAGCGGCGTGGCAGGCAGCAGCACGACGAACTCCTCGCCGCCGTAGCGGGCGATGAAGTCGGTCTTGCGTACGCGCTTGGCCAGTTCATTGGCGATGATCTTCAGCACCTTGTCACCGGCGAGGTGGCCGAAGTCGTCGTTGATGCGCTTGAAGTGGTCGACGTCGAGCACCGCCAGCAGCAGGTCGCCGCCGTAGCGCTGCCAGCGCGAGACTTCCAGCTCCAGCCGCTCGCTCAGCGCGGCGCGGTTGGGCAGGCCGGTCAGGGCGTCGGTCATGGCCTTCTGGCGCTGGTCCTCGATGTTCGCCTGGAAGGTGCGGGCTTCCTCTTCCATGCTGGCAACGCGGGTCACCAGCGACTGGATGCGCTCGCCCACTTCGCGCTCGCGGGTTTCGCGCTCCTCGCGGAAGCGGTCCATGGTGCCAACCAGCCCTTGCAGGCGTGATTCGACGTTGCGCTTGAGGCCTTCCAGGTCGGTGGCTTCCAGCACGCTTTCCTTCAGGCCGCTGACCTGTTCGCGCAGGGTGTCATCCAGGTCGCGGGCGCTGGAGCTGGAGCCACTGTGGTTCTCCTGGACTGCCTGCAGGCCATCGAGGAAAGTGCCCAGGCGTTCATTGAGCTGGTGCAGGTAGCCTTCGAACTCACGCTGGCCGCCGTCGTTGAGCGACAGAACCAGTACGCCCAGGTCATCCAGCACCGGCACCAGTTCGTACCAGTTGAGGCTGCCATGGATGCGCGAGCGCAGCTCCTCGGCCTGGATCTGCTGGGCGGCCGGCAGGTGCATCTCGTCCAGCAGGCGCAGCAGGCTCGCCTCGATGTGCGGCGCCACGGCGCTGTAGCCAGGCTCCGGGCGCGGCGGCAGGGCGTAGGGGTCGTTGGCCTGGCGCGCGTCTTCCGGCGTGCCGAACAGGCCGGGCGGTACCGGCAGGCTGTCGAGCAGCTTGGAATCGTCGTGGGCGACAGGCTCCAACACGGGCGCTGGGGCCATTGCCTCCGCTACGACGACAGGTTCGGGCGGCACGGCCGGCGATGGCTCGGCGACGGGTTCTGGTGCCGGGGCCCGCGCCACGGCGTCGGCTGGCTCCATGACGGGCACGGCAACCGCTTCAGCGACCACCGACTCAGCAGGTGCAGGTGCAGGTGCAGCAGGCTGTACTGCAACGGGCAATGGCTCAGCCATCCTCGCTTCGTCGATGAACGCAGCTTCTGCCGTTGCAGCGGGTGCAGAGGGTGTCGATTCCGGCGAGTCTGCGTCGTCGTTGTCCCGGCTGCCGAACAGCCGCTGCAGGAAGCCGGGGCGCTGTTCGCCACCAGCGCTGCCGAAATGGTCCAGCACCTGGCGCTGCAGGCGGCTCAGCTCGGCCAGAAGGGCGGGGAGTTCACGGGAGGAACTGCCGCGGCTGGGAATGTCCTTGGCCAGGCGCTTGAGCGGCTTGCGCACGTCGCCGGGCATCTCCAGGGACAGCAGTTGCTGCGACAACTGGCTCAGGGCCGCAACGTTCTGCTCGATGCGCTGCTGGCGGCGCTGCTCGGAGTCGAGCACGGCCTTTTCCAGCTGCGGGATCAGGCGCGACAGACCAGCGTCCATCTCATCGCGGCGCAATACTTCACGCAGCTCCTTCATGCAGGCGTCCACCGCCTTGTCACTGCCCTCGGCGGCCAGGCTGCTGCGCACCAGGCCACGGCGCAGCAGGTCGAGACGGGCATCCCAGCGACGTTCGAGCTTTTCCTGCTGCTCGAGGTTGTCCAGGTACTTCTGTTTCCAGCGTTGGTCGTCGTCGCGACTCATTCAGGGTCCTCGCCGCGCAAGGCGAGCGACGAGGACGAACGCAGGGCATCCGGCAGGCGGATTTCCACGGCCACGGGCAGGTGGTCGGAAATCGGGTGCGGGAGGACACTGACGCGTTCCAGCGCCAGCTCGGAACTGAGCAGGATGTGGTCCAGGCAGCGCTGCGGGCGCCAGCTGGGGAAGGTGGCCTCGACCTGCGGGGCGATGAGCTGGAGGTCGCGTAGCGGCGAGCTTTCCAGCAGGTCGGTGGCATGGGTGTTCATGTCGCCCATCAGCACGTGGTGGCGGTAGTCCTGCAGCAACTCGCGGATGTAGGCGAGCTGACGGGTGCGGGTCCGCGCGCCGAGGGCCAGGTGCATCATCACCACGGCCAGCGCGTCCTGGCCTTCACCAAAGCGCATGAGGATCGCACCGCGTCCGGGCGGGCCGGGCAGCGGATGGTCTTCCAGGGCGGTGGGCTGCAGGCGGCTGAGCAGGCCGTTGCTGTGCTGGGCGATGCGCCCGAGATTGCGATTGAGCTGCTGGTACCAGTAAGGGAAGGCACCGAGCTGGGCCAGGTGTTCGACCTGATTGATGTTGCCGGAGCGGATGCTGCCGCCGTCGGCTTCCTGCAGGGCGACCACGTCGTAGTCGTGGAGCAGTTCGCCGATACGCTGCAGGTTGGTGGCGCGCCCGGCGGCCGGCAGCAGGTGCTGCCAGCCGCGGGTCAGGTAGTGGCGGTACCTTTCGGTACTGATACCGACCTGGATGTTGAAGCTGAGCAGGCGGAGCCGGCCGTCGTCGGGCAGGCCGGCGGATGCCCCGGGCGCGGGATTCTCCCGCGGGACGCAGGCCCCCGCGACACGCTCACGAGTCCGCCGGCGCAGCATCGTCATCAGCCCTTACTGGGCAGCCTTGGCGCTGGCGCGTTCCTTGGCGATCAGCTGGTCAGCCAGCTGCAGCGCCTCGTCCGGGCCACCGGCCGAGCCGATGTCGAAGCGGTACTTGCCATTGACCACCATGGTCGGCACGCCGCTGATCTGGTAGGCCATCGCCAGTTTCTTGGCCTTCTCGATCTGGCCCTTGATGGCGAAGGAGTTGTAGGTGCTGAGGAACTTGTCCTTGTCCACGCCCTGTTCGGCGACGAAGTCAGCCATTTCTTCCGGGGTGGTCAGGGCTTTCGGGTTGTTATGCAGTTTCTCGAAGATCGAGTGGTGCACCTTCTTCTCCACGCCCATGGATTCCAGGGTCAGGAACAGCTGGCCGTGGATGTTCCACAGGCCGCCGAACATGGCCGGAAGGCGCACGAAGTGAACGTCGGCCGGCAGCTTCTCGACCCACGGGTTGATGGTCGGTTCGAACGCGTAGCAGTGCGGGCAGCCGTACCAGAACAGCTCCACCACCTCGATCTTGCCGGGCTGGGAGACCGGGACGGCCTGGTTCAGCTCGGTGTAGTTCTTGCCAGCTTCGAAGTCGGCGGCGTTCGCGTTGACGGCGAACAGGCCGGCGAAGGCAAGAGCGGCGGTGAAAATCAGGTTACGCATGGTTCACTCCTTGGCTGAGCGGAACCGCCACGCTACAGCGCGGCGGGATGAAGCGGTTTGACCGGAGGGGCCAGACACGGTTCCAGCATTGTAGTGGCGGAGGACACAAAAAAGGGTGGCCGAAGCCACCCTTTTTTTCGAAGCAGTTTTTCGATCTGGCGTTTCCGCCAGCCGCCTGTCAGTGCAGGCCTTCGATGTAGCTGGAGATCGCGGCGATGTCCTTGTTGGACAGCTTGCCGGCGATGCTGCGCATGATCATCGCGTCGCCGTCGTTGGTGCGCTCGCCTTCGCGGAAGGCGGTCAGCTGCTTGGCGGTGTAGGCGGCGTGCTGGCCACCCAGGTGCGGGAAGCCGGCTTCGGCGTTGCCCTGGCCAGCCGGGTTGTGGCAACCGGTGCAGGCCGGCATGCCTTCGGCGAGCTTGCCGCCACGGAACAGGGCTTCACCCTGGGCGACCAGCTTGGGATCGGCGGCGCCGACGCTGCCGTTCTGGCTGGAGAAGTAGGCGGCGATGTCTGCCAGGTCCTCATCGCTGAGGTTGGTCAGCAGGCCGGTCATTTCCAGCACGGTACGCTTGCCGTCCTTGATGTCGTGCATCTGCTTGAGCAGGTAGCGCTCACCCTGCCCGGCCAGTTTCGGGAAGTTGGGCGCCATGCTGTTGCCATCGGCGCCGTGGCAGGCACCACAGACAGCAGCTTTCGCCTGACCGGCCTTGGCATCGCCAGCGGCGTTCGCCACACCGACAAGACCCAGGGTCAACAGCAGACTCACGATCAATTTGTTCATCAGCTAATCCAATAACGGCTAAGGGTGAAAGAGTAAGGCCTGGGAGTTACTTCGACATCCAGTGGATAATTGTCTGGTAATCCTCGGCGCTGCAGTCGGTGCACAGGCCGCGAGGCGGCATCGCGTTGAAACCGTTGGTCACATGTTGCACCAGCGTGTCCATGCCCTTGTCCAGGCGTGGCTTCCAAGCGGCGGCGTCGCCCTTTTTCGGCGCCATTGGCAACTGACCATTGTGGCAGGCGCCACAGGCTCTGTTGAAAACGGCTTCCGGATCCTGGGCCGCCAGGGCGCTGGATGCCAGCGCGGCAACGATGGCTGCGAACAGCAGTTTCTTCATGATTATCCTCATCGCAGGGAACATCCGCGTTCTTGATTGCGCGGACTCCAACGTTCCCGTGTGGCTCGACCCTGGGGGATAAAGCGCACACAAAATCCGCGGCATTATATACTTCAGATGCCCAAACGGAAACGAAACCGCCCCCCGCGACACCGCGTCGCACCCGCCGCGAAGTTACCCATGCCCTCGAATAACGCTACGAAAAACCCGATTCTCGGCCTCTGCCAACAGGCCACCTTCCTCATCTCCGCCGCCAAGGTGAACCAGTGCCCGGAAGACTCCGGCCTGGAAGTCGCCTTCGCCGGCCGCTCCAACGCGGGCAAGTCCAGCGCGCTGAACGCGCTGACCCACGCGAACCTGGCGCGGACCTCCAAGACCCCCGGTCGCACCCAGTTGCTGAACTTCTTCCGCCTGGATGACGAGCGCCGCCTGGTCGACCTGCCCGGCTACGGCTACGCCAAGGTACCGATCCCGCTGAAGCTGCACTGGCAGCAGCACCTGGAAGCTTATCTCTCCAGCCGCAATGCGCTAGCCGGCGTGGTGCTGATGATGGATATCCGCCACCCGCTGACCGACTTCGACCGCCTGATGCTCGACTGGGCGCAGGCCAGCCAGCTGCCGATCCACGTGCTGCTGACCAAGGCTGACAAGCTGGCCTACGGCGCGGCGAAGAACGCGCTGCTCAAGACCCGCAAGGAAATTCTCGACGGCTGGGGCGATGTCGCCACCCTGCAGCTGTTCTCGGCACCCAAGCGCCAGGGCGTGGAAGAGGCGCAGCTGGTCCTGGCCGGCTGGCTGGGGCTGCTGGACGAGGAAGAAGAGGAAGCCGGCGAGGAGGCCTGAGGCCAAATCGCAGGCAAAAAAAACCCCGAGCTTCGTATGGGGAGGGGGAAGTTCGGGGTTTAAGTCCGGACCGCTAGGGCGGGGTCCAGTAATCTGCCAACACTAAACACTGCAAAGGAGCATCGAAGGGCTTCACCAGCCATTCACGAGTTCTGACTCGGCTCCTCGCGGGAAAGTTCAGCGGGTCACAAAAGATTTTTTCGGGCTGGCCTGAAAGCGCCTGAACAATCGTGCCAGAAGGCCCGGCTGACGGGCCTTGCGACCGTTCGTCCAGTCGTCAGTGGGCCTCGTCCCAGTTCGCCCCGACACCGGCTTCGACGACCAGCGGCACGTCCAGTTCCGCTGCGCCGCTCATCAGCGGCCGAATGCCATCGCGCACCTGCTCGACCAGGTCCTCGCGCACTTCCAGCACTAGTTCGTCGTGTACCTGAAGGATGACGCGGGCATCGATGCCGCTCTCCTGCAGCCAGTTATCCACAGCCACCATCGCGCGCTTCATGATGTCCGCCGCCGTGCCCTGCATCGGTGCGTTGATCGCGGTGCGCTCGGCGGCCTTGCGCATGGCGCCGTTCTTCGAGGCGATTTCCGGCAGGTACAGGCGACGGCCGAACAGGGTTTCGACGAAGCCCTGCTCGGCGGCCTGGGCGCGGGTGCGCTCCATGTACGCCAGCACGCCAGGGTAGCGAGCGAAGTAGCGGTCAATGTAGGCCTGGGCCTCCTTGCGCTCGACGCCGATCTGCTTGGCCAGGCCGAAGGCGCTCATGCCGTAGATCAGGCCGAAGTTGATCGCCTTGGCGCTGCGGCGCTGGTCGCCCGTCACCTCGTCCAGCGGCACGCCGAAGACTTCGGCGGCGGTGGCGCGGTGCACGTCGCGGTCATGACGGAAGGCATCCAGCAGACCTTCGTCCTTGGCCAGGTGAGCCATGATGCGCAGCTCGATCTGCGAGTAGTCCGCCGCCAACAGTTTGTAGCCCTTGGGCGCGACGAAGGCCTGGCGGATGCGCCGGCCCTCGGCGGTGCGGATCGGGATGTTCTGCAGGTTCGGGTCGCTGGAGGACAGCCGGCCAGTCGCTGCCACCGCCTGGTGGTAGCTGGTGTGGATGCGACCGGTGCGCGGGTTGATCTGCTCCGGCAGCTTGTCGGTGTAGGTGCTCTTGAGCTTGCTCATGGAGCGGTATTGCATGATCACCTTGGGCAGCTCGTAATCCTGCTCGGCCAGCTCGGCAAGAACGTTCTCGGCGGTGGACGGCTGGCCGGTGGCGGTCTTGGAGAGCACCGGCAGGCCCAGCTTTTCATAAAGGATGGCGCCCAGTTGCTTGGGCGAGCCGAGGTTGAACTCTTCACCCGCCAGGTCATAGGCCTGGCGCTGCAACTCGACCATCTTCTCGCCCAGCTCGACGCTCTGCTTGCCCAGCAGGTTGGCATCGACCAGCGCGCCGTTGCGTTCGATACGCGCCAGCACCGGCACCAGCGGCATCTCGATCTCGGTGAGGACCTTGGCCAGCGACGGGATGGCCTCCAGCTTCTGCCACAGGGTCTGGTGCAGACGCAGGGTGACGTCGGCATCTTCGGCCGCGTAGGGGCCGGCCTGTTCCAGAGCGATCTGGTCGAAGGTCAGCTGCTTGGCGCCCTTGCCGGCGATGTCCTCGAAGCGGATGGTGCTGTGGCCCAGGTACTTGAGCGCCAGGCTGTCCATGTCGTGGCGGGTCGCGGTGGAGTCCAGCACATAGGACTCGAGCATGGTGTCGAAGGCGACGCCCTGCACGGTGATGGGCGTCGAGGCGTTGGCCAGGACGTTCATGTCGTATTTGGCGTGCTGGCCGACCTTGCGCTTCTTCGGGTCTTCCAGCAGCGGCTTGAGCGCCTTGAGGACGGCGTCGCGGTCGAGTTGTGCCGGTACACCCATATAACTGTGGGCCAGCGGCACATAGGCGGCCTCGCCCTCTTTCACCGCAAATGACACACCCACCACCTGCGCCTGCTGCGGGTCGAGGCTGGTGGTCTCGGTGTCGAAGGCGATCAGCTCGGCGGCGTCCAGCTTCTTCAGCCAGGCGTCGAACTGCGGCTGCTCCAGGACGATCTCATAGCTCTTCTCCGCGGCAGCAGCCGGGGCTTCTTCCAGCGTTAGCTGGGGGCTGCCGACCTTGGCCGCCTGGCGTTGCAGGTCATCCAGCCCGGTCTTGAACTCCAGGGTACGGTACAGCTCGGTCAGCGCCTCGCGGTCCGGCTCGCCGGGGTGCAGGGCATCGATCTCGATGTTCAGCTCAACGTCGCACTTGATGGTGGCAAGCTTGTAGGACAGGTAGGCCATGTCCTTGTGCTCTTCGAGCTTGGCTGGCAAGCCCTTGGCGCCGCGGATCGGCAATTCGGGCACCTTGTTCAGGCTGGCGTAGAGCACATCGAGGCCACCACCGACGCCGGTGAGCAGACCGAGGGCGGTCTTCTCGCCGACACCGGGCACGCCGGGAATGTTGTCGACCTTGTCGCCCATCAGCGCGAGGTAATCGATGATCAGCTCAGGACCGACACCGAATTTCTCCTTAACGCCATCCACGTCGAGCGTGCTACCGGTCATCGTGTTGACCAGCGTAATGTGCCCGTCGACCAGCTGCGCCATGTCCTTGTCGCCGGTGGAGATCACCACTGCGCGACCGCCGGCCGCGCTCTGCCGAGCCAGGGTGCCGATCACGTCATCAGCTTCCACGCCTTCCACGCAGAGCAGTGGCAGGCCGAGGGCGCGCACCGTGGCGTGCAGAGGCTCCACCTGCACTCGCAGGTCGTCCGGCATCGAGGGGCGATTGGCCTTGTACTCGGCAAACATCTCATCGCGGAAGGTCCCGCCCTTGGCATCGAAGACCACCGCGAAGGGGCTGTCCGGGTACTGCTTGCGCAGGCTCTTGAGCATGTTCAGCACGCCCTTCACCGCTCCCGTCGGCATGCCGGTGGAGGTCATCAACGGCGGCAGGGCATGGAAGGCGCGATACAGGTAGGACGAGCCGTCCACGAGGACGAGGGGTGCTTGGCTCATGAGGGGAATCAACCTTTTCAGAAGGGCTCGGGCTAAAATGTCCGTAGCCAATTCGACAAAGGGACAAGGTTATCATGCGTACGTTGAACCGCCTGTTGCTCGCCGCTCTACTGGGTCTTGGCGCGACTTCCGTCATGGCGGCGGACGATGCCCCGACGCCGGAACCGGATGTGACCATCCGCCAGGAAGGCGACAAGACCATCCAGGAATACCGCGTGAACGGATTCCTCTACGCCATCAAGGTCGTGCCCAAGCACGGCAAGCCGTACTTCCTGGTGCGCCAGGACGGCAGCGACGGCAACTTCATCCGCTCGGACCAGCCCGACAAGCTGATTCCGCAGTGGCAGATCTTCAGCTGGTAAACCCTCCCCTCCACGACGCTCCAGAGGATTGAGCATGTCGGTATTCACGCCTCTGGAACGTCCGGTCCTGGAAGACTTCCTCGCCCCTTACGGTCTCGGCCGCCTGCGGGACTTTCGCGGCATCGCGGAAGGGTCGGAGAACAGCAACTTCTTCGTCAGCCTGGAACAGGGCGAATTCGTCCTGACCCTGGTGGAGCGCGGCCCGGTGCAGGAGATGCCGTTCTTCATCGAACTGCTCGACGTCCTGCACGAAGCTGACCTGCCGGTGCCTTACGCTCTGCGCACGAAAGACGGCGAGGCGCTGCGCCAGCTCGAAGGCAAGCCGGCGCTACTGCAACCGCGCCTGGCCGGCCGTCACGAACGCTCACCGAACAACCATCACTGCCAGGAGGTCGGCAACCTGCTGGCTCGCCTGCACCTGGCGACCCGCGATCGGATCATCGAGCGCCCCAGCGACCGTGGCCTGAGCTGGATGCTGCATGAGGGCGAGACGATGCAGTCGCACCTTTCCGGCAACGCTGCGACCCTGCTGGGCGATGCCCTGGAAGAAATTGCCCGCCTGCTCGCCGAACAACCGGCACTGCCGCGCGCCAACCTGCACGCCGACCTGTTCCGCGACAACGTGCTGTTCGACGGCCCGCACCTGGCTGGAGTAATCGACTTCTACAACGCCAGCTCCGGCTGGATGCTCTACGACCTGGCGATCACCGTGAACGACTGGTGCTCAACCGACGATGGCGCCCTCGACGGCCCACGCGCCCGTGCTCTGCTGGCGGCCTACGCGGCCAGGCGGCCGTTCACCGCACTGGAGGCAGAGCTGTGGCCGGAGATGCTGCGGGTGGCTTGCGTGCGCTTCTGGCTGTCGCGGCTGATCGCCGCCGAGGCGTTCGCCGGGCAGGATGTGCTGATCCATGACCCTAGTGAGTTCGAACGACGGTTGGCCCTGCGGCAGACGGTGGGGATTCATTTGCCGTTTGCGCTGTAAACGCTCCGACGGCTCTTCGTAGGAGCGAGCTTGCTCGCGAACAAGCCCCGCAGCGGAGTTGGTTCGCGAGCAAGCTCGCTCCTACAGAAGAACAGTCCGGTATGAAGCGGGCGGCGTAAAGATCTAACTCGGAGCGGGCATCCCTGCCGGTGCTCCCATACTCAAGGTCAGCCCCAGCCTGGCCATCCATGGCCCGTACGCATGCGTTTTGAGCGGGCTCACCCGCACTTCGAATGCCCGCAGTTCAGACAGGTGGCGCAGCCATCCATCTGCACCACCGCCATGGTGTTGCACTTGCCGCACAGCTGGGCGCCGGCGGGGAAGCCTTCGCCGGGTTCGGCCTTGTTGGTGCCCTGGGCGGCTTCGTAGGCGGCGCGCTTCTCGGCGAGGTACAGGCGCTGCTCCTCGTCCAGCTGCGGGCCTTCCATCAGACCGATGGCGACCAGGTGGCGCTCCACCACGGCGCCGATCTCGGCGACGATCGACGGCATATAGATGCCGCCGCGTTTCAGGTAGCCACCGCGCGGGTCGAACACCGCCTTCATCTCTTCCACCAGGAAGGTGCAGTCACCGCCCTTGCGGAACACCGCGGACATGATCCGGGTGAGCGCAACGATCCACTGGAAGTGGTCCATGTTCTTCGAGTTGATGAAGATCTCGAAGGGCCGGCGCTGCTCGTACGGAGTGTCCGGGTTGAGCACCACGTCGTTGATGGTCACGTACAGCGCGTGCTCGAACAGCGGTGACTTGATCTTGTAGGTGGCGCCCACCAGCAGCTCGGGGCGCTGCAGGGTCTCGTCCATCTTCACCACGGCGGCGGCCGCAGCGGCTTCCACGCGGGCCTTTTCCTCGGCCACATCCACCACCTGGAAGCCTTTGATCTTCTGGTTGATCTTGACGCTCATAGCATTCTCCAGGGGTATCAGTACTTGCCGTAATAGCCTTCTTTCAAGGCGTCGAAGAGGTTGGCGGCGGTATGGATCTCGCCGTCGTACTCCACTTCCTCGTTGCCCTTGAGTTCCACCACGCTGCCGTCTTCCAGCTCGAAGCGGTACACCGTCTTCTCCAGGTCCGATTCCTTCACCAGCACGCCCTGGAAGGCCGCCGGGTTGAAGCGGAAGGTGGTGCAGCCCTTCAGGCCCTGGCGCCAGGCGTAGAGGTAGATGTCCTTGAAGTCCTCGAACGGGTAGTCGGTGGGGACGTTGGCGGTCTTGGAGATCGACGAGTCGATCCACTTCTGCGCGGCGGCCTGGATGTCCACATGCTGCTGCGGGGTGATGTCGTCGGCGGTGATGAAGTAGTCCGGCAGGCGGTGCTTCTCTTCCTCGGCACCCGGTACGGCGTGATGGTCTACCTGGTCGCGGTAGGCCAGCAGTTCGTAGCTGAAGACCGAGATCTTCTCCTTGGTCTTGCGACCGGGGCGGATCAGGTTGCGCGAATAGTGGTGGGCGAAGCTCGGCTCGATACCGTTGGAAGCATTGTTCGCCAGGCTCAGGCTGATGGTGCCGGTGGGCGCGATGGAACTGTGGTGGGTGAAGCGCGCGCCGTGCTCGGCCAGTTCCTCGATCAGCTGCGGTGCATGCTCGGCGACGCGCTGCATGTAGCGCGAGTACTTGGCGTGCAGCACGCGGCCCGCGACCTTGTCGCCGACCTTGAGGCCATCGACCTTCATTTCCGGGCGCTTGCGCAGCATCTCGGCGGTGACTTCATAGTCCTTCACCAGCGCCGGCGCCGGGCCTTTCTCGCGGGACAGCTCCAGCGCCACTTCCCAGCCGACCAGGGCCATCTCGCGCGCCACTTCCTCGGTGAACACGCAGGCTTCCGGGCTGCCGTAGCGCAGCTTGAGCAGGGTCAGCGCCGAGCCCAGGCCAAGGAAGCCCATGCCGTGGCGACGCTTGCCGAGGATTTCCGCACGCTGCTGTTCCAGCGGCAGGCCGTTGATCTCCACCACGTTGTCGAGCATGCGAGTGAACACCCGGACCACTTCGCGGTAGCGCTCCCAGTCGAAGCGCGCATTGTCGCCGAAGGCGTCGACCACGAAGGTGGTCAGGTTCACCGAGCCCAGCAGGCAGGAACCATAGGGCGGCAACGGCTGCTCGCCGCAGGGATTGGTGGCGCGGATCGCCTCGCACCACCAGTTGTTGTTCATCTCGTTGACCCGGTCGATGAGGATGAAGCCGGGTTCGGCGTAGTCGTAGGTGGATACCATGATCATGTCCCACAGGTGCCGCGCCTTGACCCGCCCGTAGACCTTGCAGGCCACGCGGCCGTCGTCACCCACCAGGTAGTCGTCGTGCAGCGGCCAGTCGCGCCAGACCACTTCCTCGGCGTTCTTGAGGTCGACCTCGTCGCGTTCCTTCTGGTGAATCGGGAACACCAGCGGCCAGTCCTCGTCGTCCTCCACGGCGTTCATGAAACCATCGGTGATCAACAGACTGAGGTTGAACTGGCGCAGGCGGCCGTCTTCGCGCTTGGCGCGGATGAACTCGCGCACGTCCGGATGGCTGACATCGAAGGTGCCCATCTGCGCACCGCGCCGCCCGCCGGCAGAGCTGACGGTGAAGCACATCTTGTCGTAGATATCCATGAACGACAGCGGCCCACTGGTATGCGCGCCGGCGCCGGAGACATAGGCGCCGCGCGGGCGCAGGGTGCTGAATTCGTAGCCGATGCCGCAGCCGGCCTTGAGCGTCAACCCGGCCTCGTGGACCTTCTCCAGGATGTCGTCCATGGAGTCGCGGATGATCCCGGAGACGGTGCAGTTGATGGTCGAGGTGGCCGGCTTGTGCCCTTGGGCACCGGCGTTGGAGATGATCCGCCCGGCCGGGATGGCGCCGTTGCGCAGGGCCCAGAGGAAGCGCTCGTACCAGTGCTCGCGCAGTGCCTTGTTGGCCTCGACGTCGGCGAGGGCGCGGGCGACGCGCTGCCAGGTCTCGTCGACGCTGCCGTCGATGGGGTCACCGCTCTTGTGCTTGAGGCGGTACTTGCTGTCCCAGATATCCTGCGAGGCAGGCTGCAGGGCGAGAACTCCTGGTTTGGCGCCGCGTTGGCGCGCATCGGTCTTGGCCATCCGGGAAATAACCTCCTGTCGGTTGGGTGGCAGGGCGCAAAGGAGCGCGAGTAGACCCAATATGTAGGCATGAAAAGCTGACCGGCATCAATATCTTGTGCCTACCTCACACCATTACACACGATAGACGGTGGATCGGAGGGCGACTAAAAAGATGCACGAAGGCGACGACTGGCGGGGCGTTGCGGGCTGATACGAAGGGGAAATTTCAGGCAGGAATGGTGCGACGATCAGGCGCGGCGATGGCACAGTGCCGCGCCCGGTGCGGGCATGTGAACTGTAGGAGCGCGCCATGCGCGCGATCGCGGGCATGGCCCGCTCCTACAAGGGAGAGGGCTGGGGGCGAGGGCAACCCCCGGTCCCGAGAAGCCCGGTCAGAGCTTCTCCAGGCACCCCGCGAACTCATCCGCCAGGTTGCCCAGCAGATGCTCGTAGCCCTGAGCATCGACCTTCACGCCAACGCCCAGGTCGTCCAGCTCGGCCAGGCGCACCGGCAGGCCCTGGCTCAGGGTGTCGGCCAGGCGCGGACGGATCGGCGGCTCGCTGAAGATGCAGGAAGGGCCGGCTTTCTGCAGCTGCGCACGCATCATGGCGACATGACGGGCGCCTGGCTGCACGTCGGCGGACACGGCGAAGACGCCGGTGTGCCGCAGGCCGTAGGCCTCCTCGAAGTAATCGAATGCCTCGTGGAAGACGAAGAACGGCTTGCCCTTGAGCGGATCGATACGTTGCTGCAGGCGGGTATTGAGCTGGTCCATGCGCTCGTCGAAGGCCTTCAGGTTGGCCTGGTAGCGGCTGGCGTTGGCCGGGTCGGCGATGGCCAGGTCCTCGGCCATGCGCGCGGCGATCACCTGGGCATTGGCCGGCAACAGCCAGAGGTGGGCGTCGATCATGCCGGGGCGGTGAT
Source organism: Pseudomonas nicosulfuronedens (assembly GCF_005877905.1). Lineage (GTDB taxonomy): Bacteria > Pseudomonadota > Gammaproteobacteria > Pseudomonadales > Pseudomonadaceae > Pseudomonas > Pseudomonas nicosulfuronedens. The sequence continues at coordinate 244,605 of NZ_SWDV01000001.1, forward strand.
CATGATCGTGGCCCAGGTCATCGTGATCATCGTCATGGTCCGGGTGGTTGGACTCGCTGAAGTCGGCGAACTTGCGCAGGTGCATGCCGGCCTGGTCCTGCACGGCCACGCTGGGGCCCTTGCGGCTTTCCAGCACCTTGGGCAGGAAGTTCTCCAGGTCCGGGCCGACCCAATAGAACAGCTGCGCGTCGCGCACGCGGCGGATGTCGGACGGGCGCAGCGAGTAGCTGTGCGGCGAGGCGCCTGGCGGCAGCAGCACGTCCGGCGTGCCCTCGCCGTCCTGGATGGCGGCGGCGATCAGTTGCAGTGGCTTGATGCTGGTCAGCACGCTGACCTCGGCACGTACGGGAAGGCTGAGCAGCAGCGCGCAGGCGGCAGTCAGCAGGGCGACGGGACGGAAGGACACGGCAGCACTCACACAGGGGAGACATGAAAGAGTAATATAATAACGTCTCTGAACCCGAGCGTCGCCGCGCATGTACAAGATCGCCCCCAAGACTCCCCTCGCCTGCCGTCCGCACGACCACGCCAACTGCGTGGCCAGCGCCCTGGCCGACGCCGACGCGTTGTGCGCGCGCCAGGGCGTGCGCCTGACGGAGCTGCGCCGGCGCGTGCTGGAATTGGTCTGGGCGAGCCACAAGCCGCTGGGCGCCTACGACATCCTCGCCGTGCTGAGCGAGGAGGACGGCCGCAAGGCGGCGCCGCCGACGGTCTACCGCGCCCTGGATTTCCTCCTGGAAAACGGTTTGGTACACCGCATCGCCTCGCTCAACGCCTTCATCGGCTGCGCCCACCCGGAGCACGCCCACGAAGGCCAGTTCCTGATCTGCCGTGCCTGCCATACCGCCATCGAGCTGGAGCAGCCGGCCATCAGCGAGGCCATCGTCAACGGCGCCAGGAGCGTCGGCTTCGCCGTGGAAACCCAGACCGTCGAGATTGTCGGCCTCTGCGGCGCCTGCGCCCCCGGCCAGCGGGAGGCGTGATGAGCGACGCGCTGATTCGCCTGCAAGGCGTCGGCGTCAGCTACGCCGGCCAGGCGGTGCTGCAGAACGTCGACCTGACCATCGCCCCCGGCGAGATCGTCACCCTGATCGGTCCCAACGGCGCCGGCAAGACGACCCTGGTGCGCAGCGTGCTCGGCCTGCTCAAGCCCGATACCGGCAGCGTCTGGCGCCAGCCGAAGCTGTCCATCGGCTACATGCCGCAGAAGCTCCACGTCGACCCGACCCTGCCGCTGACCGTTTTCCGCTTCCTGCGCCTGGTCCCCGGTGTGCAGCGCTCCCACGCACTCGACGCGCTGAAGGAAGTCGGTGCCGCCCACGTGATCGACAAGCCGCTGCAGAGTGTCTCCGGCGGCGAGTTGCAGCGCGTGCTGCTGGCCCGCGCCCTGTTGCGCAAGCCGGAACTGCTGGTGCTCGACGAACCCGTGCAGGGCGTCGACGTCGCCGGCCAGGCCGAGCTGTACCGCCTGATCGGCCGCCTGCGCGACCGCCTCGGCTGCGGCGTGCTGATGGTCTCCCACGACCTGCATCTGGTGATGAGTGCCACCGACAAGGTGGTCTGCCTGAACCGTCACGTCTGCTGCTCCGGGCACCCGGAACAGGTCAGCGGTGACCCGGCCTTCGTCGAGCTGTTCGGCCAGGATGCCCGCAGCCTGGCGGTCTATCACCACCACCACGACCATTCCCACGACCTGCACGGCGAGGTGGTGAAACCCGCCTTCCCCGCGGGCACCCGCTTCACCCCGGTCCACCAGCACGGCCCCGACTGCAACCATGGCTGATTTTCTGCTCAACGCCCTCCTCGCCGGGCTGGCCCTGGCGGTGGTCGCCGGGCCCCTGGGCTCATTCGTCGTCTGGCGACGCATGGCCTATTTCGGCGACACCCTGTCCCACGCCGCCCTGCTCGGAGTGGCCCTCGGCTTCCTGCTGGACGTCAGCCCGACGCTGGCGGTGACCGTCGGCTGCGTACTGCTCGCCGTACTGCTGGTCACCCTGCAGCAGCGCCAGCCACTGGCCGCCGACACCCTGCTGGGCATCCTCGCCCACAGCACGCTGTCGCTGGGCCTGGTGACCCTGAGCTTCATGAAGGAAGTGCGCGTCGACCTGATGGCCTACCTGTTCGGCGACCTGCTCGCCGTCAGCCAGACCGACCTCTTGTGGATCATTGCCGGCAGCGCCCTGGTGCTCGGGCTGATCTGCTGGCTGTGGCGACCGCTGCTGGCGATCACCGTGCACGAGGAACTGGCGCGGGTCGAAGGCCTGCCGGTCACCGCCATCCGCCTGGCGCTGATGCTGCTGATCGCCATCGTCATCGCCGTGGCCATGAAGATCGTCGGCGTGCTGCTGATCACCTCGCTGCTGATCATCCCCGCCGCCGCCGCCCAACGGCATGCGCGCAGCCCTGAACAAATGGCCTTCGGCGCGAGTCTGATCGGCCTGGTGGCGGTGTGTGCCGGGCTCTCGCTGTCCTGGTTCAAGGACACCCCCGCCGGCCCCTCCATCGTGGTCAGCGCGGCGACCCTGTTCCTGCTGAGTTTTGTCCTGCCGCGCCGGACGGTGTAGAATTTGGCGATTTTTTGATCAAAAGAGACCCTGACGCATGAAGTCGTTCGTCATCCGCCTGTTCGCGCTGATGGCCATGGCGCTGGCCCTCGCGGCCTGCCAGAGCACCGCGAGCCAACCGCCCAGCAGCAGTGGCTTCGAGACCGAACTGGCCGCCGGCCGTCTGGAATCCGCGCAGCTCGCGCTGGGCTCCGAACAGGAAGACACCACCCAGCTCGCCGAGCGCCGCAAGCGCCTGGCCGACGCGTACCTGGAGCGCAGCCGCGAAGCCCTGGCCAAGGGCGACGTCAATGGCGCCACCACCGCCCTGACCCGCGCCCGCTCGCTGATGCCCCGCGCGCCCGGCGTGGCCGCCGACGTGAGCGGCCTGCAGAAGCCCGCCGCGCCAGCAGCCCCGGCCCCTCAGCCGACCTGCACACCGTAAGCCCGCGGGCGCCCGTTCGCGGCGCCCGTTATTTCCTTTTGTTCCGTGCTTAGCTGAACAAAGATTAATCAGCCATAAAAAAGCAGGTTAAAATGCGCGGTTTTGGCTGACCGCCTACGCTCGTTGCCTACGCCTGTTCATCCGACGGCTCCGGCAGCGAGCGGCGCCTCCCCGTACCCACAAGGTTCGCTAAGTGATCGAATTCCACGACGTCCACAAGACCTATCGCGTCGCCGGACGCGATATCCCGGCCCTGCAGCCGACCCGCCTGTCCATCGAGGGCGGCCAGGTGTTCGGCCTGATCGGCCATTCCGGCGCCGGTAAAAGTACCCTGCTGCGCCTGATCAACCGCCTGGAAGAGCCCAGCGGCGGGCGCATCGTCATCGATGGCGAAGACATCACCGCCCTGGACGCCGACGGCCTGCGCCGCTTCCGCCAGCGCGTCGGGATGATCTTCCAGCACTTCAACCTGCTGGCCTCCAAGACCGTCGCCGACAACATCGCCATGCCGATGAAGCTCGCCGGTACCTTCAGCGCCGCCGAGATCACCGCGCGAGTGGACGAACTGCTCGAGCGCGTCGGCCTCAAGGACCACGCCCGCAAATACCCCGCGCAGCTCTCCGGCGGCCAGAAGCAGCGCGTCGGCATCGCCCGTGCCCTGGCCTGCCGACCGACCATCCTGCTCTGCGACGAAGCCACCAGCGCCCTCGACCCGCAGACCACCGGCCAGGTCCTGCAATTGCTGGCCGAGATCAACCGCGAGCTGAAGCTGACCATCGTCCTGATCACCCACGAGATGGACGTGATCCGCCGCGTCTGCGACCAGGTGGCAGTGATGGATGCTGGGCGCATCGTCGAACAGGGCGAGGTCGCCGACGTGTTCCTCCATCCGCAGCACGACACCACCCGACGTTTCGTCTTCGAGGCCGAACGAGTCGACGAGGACGAGCAGCACGATGACTTCGCCCACGTGCCGGGCCGCATCCTGCGCCTGACCTTCCGTGGCGAGGCGACCTACGCGCCGCTGCTGGGCACCGTCGCGCGCCAGACCGGCGTCGACTACAGCATCCTTGCCGGGCGTATCGACCGCATCAAGGACCAGCCCTACGGCCAGCTCACCCTGTCCCTGGTGGGCGGCGACATCGAGGCCGCCATGGCGCAACTCAACGCCGCCGAGGTCCATGTGGAGGTGCTGCGCGCATGAGCGACTTTTTCGTAAACATCGATTGGTCGGAAATCCTCCAGGCCAGCCTCGATACCTTCTGGATGCTCGGCGGTTCGCTGCTGTTCACCGTCATCCTCGGCCTGCCGCTGGGCGTGCTGCTGTTCCTCACCGGGCCCAAGCAGATGTTCGCCAACCGCGGCATCTACGGCGTGCTGGCGTTCATCGTCAACGTGCTGCGCTCGCTGCCGTTCATCATCCTGCTGATCGTACTGATCCCGCTCACGGTGATCCTGGTCGGCACTTCGTTGGGCGTCGCCGGGGCCATCCCGCCGCTGGTGGTGGGTGCCACGCCGTTCTTCGCGCGCCTGGTGGAAACCGCGCTACGCGAGGTGGACAAGGGCATCATCGAAGCCACCCAGGCGATGGGCGCCAGCACCCGCCAGATCATCTGGAACGCGCTGCTGCCCGAAGCCCGTCCGGGCATCATCGCCGCCATCACCGTCACCGCCATCACCCTGGTGTCCTACACCGCGATGGCCGGTGTGGTGGGCGCCGGCGGCCTCGGCGACCTGGCGATCCGCTACGGCTACCAACGCTTCCAGGACGACGTGATGCTGCTCACCGTGGTGATGCTGGTGGTACTCGTCCAGATCCTGCAGACCGTCGGCGACAAGCTGGTGGTCCACTACTCGCGCAAATAACCACAAGGCCCGCCGGATGCGGGCCGACCAAGGAGCCAACCATGAAGAAGCTGTTCGCCGCGTTCGCTGCCGCCGCAGTCATCGCCACCCCGCTGGCCCAGGCCGCCGAGAGCCTGACCGTCGCCGCCACCCCGGTGCCGCACGCCGAGATCCTCAACTTCGTCAAACCCATCCTGGCCAAGGAAGGGGTGGAGCTGAAGGTGAAGGAATTCACCGACTACGTGCAGCCCAACACCCAGGTCGCCGAGAAGCGCCTGGACGCCAACTTCTTCCAGCACCAGCCGTACCTGGATGAGTTCAACAAGACCAAGGGCACCAGCCTGATCGCCGTCACCGGCGTGCACATCGAGCCGCTGGGCGCCTACTCCACCAAGTTCAAGAAGCTCGAAGAGCTGCCCTCCGGCGCCACCGTGGTGATTCCCAACGACGCCACCAACGGCGGCCGCGCCCTGCTGCTGCTGGACAAGGCCGGCGTGATCAAGCTCAAGGACAACAAGTCCATCACCGCCACCCCGAAGGACATCGTCGAGAACCCGAAGAACATCAAGGTGCGTGAGCTGGAGGCGGCCACCCTGCCGCGCGTGCTGACCCAGGTCGACCTCGCCCTGATCAACACCAACTACGCCCTGGAAGCCAAGCTGAACCCCACCAAGGACGCGCTGGCCATCGAAGGCGCCGATTCGCCCTACGTGAACATCCTGGTTGCCCGCCCGGACAACAAGGACAGCGCCGCCATGCAGAAGCTGGCGGCCGCCCTGCACAGCCCCGAGGTGAAGCAGTTCATCCTCGAGAAGTACAAGGGCGCCGTCGTTCCAGCCTTCTGATCGCCGCGAAGCTGACGCTCAAAAAAGCCCGGTCGAATGACCGGGCTTTTTCGTTTCCGGCTTTTGGCTTTTGTAGGAGCGAGCTTGCTCGCGAACCCACCCAGCGCCGCTGCCATCGGCGAGCACCGTTCGCGAGCAACCTCGCTCCTAGAGGGTTCCGCCGGCCGCTCTATCCCGGCGTATTGAGCAATTTTTCACCAACCTTTCCTGCATATTTTCCATGCCGCAAAGGCATCGGTTTTTTGCGAAATCACGCAAAGGCCCGTACGGCGTGGCCTGCAGCGATTCTCCAAAAACACATAGCACTGAAAGTTATTTAAATAAGAGAAACAATCACTTCAAGAGCTAAGACGCTCCGCCAATCATGCAGGTCCGTTTCAAGCGCGACGTAGAGCCGCGCAGACCTGCAAGGAGATCGTTCATGGCTCAACCCCAGCATGCCCTCGCGCCGGATGCTTTCCTGCGCCACGTGCCCGGCGGCGACCTGGTCGATCTCGGACGCCCGTTGCGTCACGCGCTGGAGCTGGGCCGCCATGTGCCGGCAAAAGCCCGTGCGCTGAGCCGCCGCGAAGCCGTCCTGCTCGGTCTGTTCACCCTGACGCTACACGGCGCGGTGATCTACTGGCTGAGCCAGCAGCCCACTCCGCAGTTGCCGGAAGTGCCGCCGCAGGTGCCGCCGATGACCATCGAGTTCACCGCACCCACTCCGCCCGTGGTCGAGCCACCACCGCCCGAGCCGATTCCCGAGCCGGTGGTGCAGGAGCCGCCGCCCCCGGTGGTGGACGAGAACGCGGTGAAACCGCCGCCGCCCAAGCCGATCCCTAAACCCGTCTCGAAACCTAAGCCGAAACCGGTCCCCAAGCCCGTGCCCAAGCCGGTCGAGCAGCCCACGCCGCCCAAGGCCGAAACCCCGCCGCCGCAACCGGCACCACCCGCTCCGCCAGCGCCGGCTCCGGCCCCGCTGACGCCGCCCTCGGCCAACGCCGGTTACCTGAAGAACCCGGCACCGGAATACCCGCCACTGGCCCAGCGCCGTGGCTGGGAAGGCACCGTGCTGCTGCGGGTGCATGTCCTCGCCAGCGGTAGCCCGAGCGAGATCCAGGTGCAGAAGAGCAGCGGCCGCGACGCCCTGGACGATGCGGCGGTGCGCGCGGTGAAACGCTGGAGCTTCGTCCCCGCCAAGCGCGGCGACGTAGCCCAGGACGGCTGGGTCAGCGTACCCATCGATTTCAAATTGCATTGATTCAACTTGCCCAGATCAGCCGCACGAGAAACGCGGAAGGAGAACACCCATGAGTCTGCCCCTGAACCCCCTGGAATCCGTCGAAGGCGCAGTCATCTGGCTGCTGGTCGGCTTCTCTGTCGTCACCTGGGCCCTGGCCCTGGTGAAAGGCGTCCAGTTCACCCGCCAGAAGTCCCAGGACAAGCGCTTCCAGAAGCAGTTCTGGAGCGCCACCAGCCTCGAATCGGCCGGTGACCAGGCCGCCGGCAAGCCCGGCGCCGGCGCCCGTGTCGCCCAGGCCGGATTCGCCGCCATCCAGGTCCAGGACAACGGCCAGCCGGACCTCGCCCAGTCGATCAACCACCAGGACCGCCTCGAGCGCGCCCTGCGCCAGCAGATCCAGCGCGAGCGCCGCTCCCTGGAGTCCGGCCTCGCGGTGCTCGCCTCGATCGGTTCCACCTCGCCCTTCATCGGCCTGTTCGGCACCGTGTGGGGCATCATGGAAGCGCTCAAGGGCATCAGCGCGGCCGGTTCGGCTAGTCTGGAAACGGTCGCCGGCCCCATTGGCAGCGCACTGATCGCCACCGGCGTGGGTATCGCCGTCGCCGTGCCGGCGGTGCTGGTCTACAACTACTTCCTCCGTCGCCTGAAGCTCACGGCGGCCGACCTCGACGACTTCGCCCACGACTTCTACAGCCTCGCGCAGAAGAGCGCCTTCCGCGTCGTCACCCTGCCCACCGCCGCGCGCAAACCGGCTGCCGGCGCCAGCGTGAAGGAGGCGAGCTGACATGGCCTTCTCGACCCAGGACAGCGACGAGGTTCTCTCCGAGATCAACGTCACCCCGCTGGTGGACGTGATGCTGGTGCTGCTGGTGGTGTTCATCGTTACCGCGCCGCTGCTGACCAACGCCATTCCGATCAACCTGCCCAAGACCGAGGCGGTCGCCCCGCCGGAGCAGAAGGACCCGCTGGTGGTGAGCATCGACGGCGCCGGCAAGTGGTTCATCAACAAGGACGAAATTCAGCCGGAACTCCTGCAAGGCAACCTGCAGGCGGCCAAGGCCAGGGACGCAGAAGTGCGTGTGCAGCTGCAGGCCGACGAGAACGTGAACTACGGCCAGGTGGCCAAGGCCATGGCCTCCATCGAGAAGGCGGGCATTACCAAGCTGGCGGTGATCACCGCGCGCTGAGGCACCTGTAAGACACCTGAAACAGAGCGGGTGTAGAAAGGGACCTCCACAACGTACCGAGCTTCAAGGCCGCTCTCCCAATACTCAGGCAGGGGTGAGCGGCCTTTTTTTATGCCCGGCTTCGACATCCGCCGGATGTCGGGTTCGCGAGCAAGCTCGCTCCTACAGGTTTGAGCCGGAGCGCTCTTTGTCGGAGCGAGCTTGCTCGCGAACCGCCCCTGATCCGTCCACCGCCGTTCGTCGTCATCCCCACCTCGGCAATAAACCTATGCCTTTCAGGCCCTTCCGTGGCCGCCGCAGTTCTACTAAGTTGATGACAGTTAGGAGACCTGAGGGGTACCGCATGACATCGTCTCCCGCTTCGGAAGGCCCGTTCTATCCACCGACACTGGGGGTGCCGGAACGTTTCACACCCGCACAGCTGCGCGCCTCGCTCGACATCACCATGAGCGAACACGGCGCCGGCCCGGTGTGGCTGTTCGCCTACGGCTCGCTGATCTGGCGCCCGGAATTCCCGGTGGCCGAGGCACGCCGCGCGCGGGTACATGGCTACCACCGCGGGCTCTACCTGTGGTCCCTCACCCACCGCGGCACCCCGGAAGCACCGGGCCTGGTGCTGGGCCTGGACCGTGGCGGCTCCTGCTCGGGCTTCGCCTTCCGCCTGCCGGAAGACCACCTCGACGCCAATCTCTACGCGCTCTGGGAACGGGAAATGCCCTATGCCTCCTACCGCCCGGAATGGCTGAACTGCCGCCTCGACGACGGCAGCCGCGTGCGCGCCCTGGGCTTCGTCCTCGAACGCCACTTGCCCAGCTACGCAGGCTCCCTGCCCGACAACATCGTCCAGCACGTACTCGACAGCGCCCAGGGCCACTTCGGCACCACCCGCGACTACGTCGAGCAGACCGCCAAGGCACTGCGCGATTACGCCATGCCCGACCTCAACCTGGAAGGCATCCTGGCGCGCTGCTGTCCGTTGCGCCGGGCGCAGGAATGAAGGCTTATAGCGATTCGTTTAGCTTAAATACTGCATAAGCAAAGAATTTCTTATTCCTTAACGAATATTAAAACCCTCCCTAGAATGCCTTCTCATGACGATTCGAGAGGGCCGCTTCATGCGCAACGAACGCATCCGCTACCTGATCGTGCCGGGCTGGCACGGATCCGACGACGCCCACTGGCAGAGCCATTGGCAGCGCGCCCTGCCGAACGCCGCGCGGGTGCAGCAGCAGGACTGGATCACCCCGCAGCACCACGACTGGGTTGCCGAACTGGACCGCGAAATCCGCCGCGAACCCGGCCGCGTGGTGCTGATCGCCCACAGCCTGGGCTGCGTCACCGTTGCCTCCTGGGCGGCCCGCGCCGACCGCCGCGCCCTCGCCCAGGTCGCCGGCGCCCTGCTGGTCGCCCCGGCCGACGTGGAACGGGAAACCTGCCACGAAGCGCTGCGCAACTTCGCCCCCATCGCCGCGCAGGCGCTGCCCTTCCCCGCCGTGCTGGTGGGTTCGGACAACGACGCTGCCTGCAGCCCGCAGCGCGCATTGATCCTCGGCCGCGCCTGGGGCACCGAGACGGTGATCCTGCCGTCCGCCGGGCACATCAACGTGAAATCCGGCCACGGCGCCTGGGAATCGGGCTACCGTCATCTCTATCGCCTGCAGTACCTGATCGACCAGCAATCGCGCCAGCGCGCCTGATTCCGACCTCTGACGACCGGAGCATGGAGCGCGGTGTGACGACCGCGCCTATCCCATCGCGGCGCGGATTCGGCTAGGGTGAGGCATAGCCCCACGCCGGAGACCGCCATGCCCCCGTTGCACGACCTGTCCGCCGTCGAACTGCTGGCCCTGTACCGCTCGCACCAGCTTTCCCCCGTCGAGTACCTGGAACACCTGATCGCTCACATCGACCGCTGGGAACCGCAGCTTTGCGCGCTCTTCGCCTTCGATCCGCAGCGGGCGATGGAGCAGGCGCGGCGCTCCGAGGCGCGCTGGATTCGCTGCGCGCCCTGTGGCGAACTGGATGGCGTGCCGGTGACCATCAAGGAGCTGATCGCCACCCGTGGCGACCCGATTCCCCAGGGCTGCGCCGCCACCCTGCTGCAACCTTCCACCGGCGATGCACCGCCCGCCGCGCGGATGTTCGAGGCCGGCGCGATCCTGCTGGGCAAGACCACGGTGCCGGACTTCGGCATGCTCTCCTCCGGGCTCTCCAGCTTCCACGAACTGGCGCGCAACCCCTGGGACCTGCGCATGAACCCCGGCGGCTCCAGCGCTGGCGCCGCCTCGGCCGCCGCCGCCGGCTACGGGCCGCTGCACATCGGCACCGACATCGGCGGCTCGGTGCGGCTGCCGGCGGGCTGGTGCGGCCTGGTCGGGTTCAAGCCGAGCTTCGGGCGTATTCCCATCGACCCCTACTACACCGGGCGCTGCGCCGGGCCCATGACCCGCACCCTGGATGACGCGGCGCTGATGATGAAGCACCTCGCCCGCCCGGACTGGCGCGACGCCACGTCCCTGCCGCCGGAGGAACTGGACTGGCACATCGAGCCGCTGGACGTGCAGGGCCTGCGCATCGGCCTGCAACTCGATCCCGGCTGCGGCCTGCAGCCCGAACCCGAAGTACGCGACGCCGTCGAGGCAGCCGCGCGGCGCTTCGCCGATGCGGGCGCGGAAATCGTCGAAGTCCGACCGATCCTCGATCGCGAGTTGCTCGACGGCCTCGACAAGTTCTGGCGCGCACGCCTCTGGGCCGAGCTGGAAAACCTGCCCCGGGAGCGCCAGGCCAAGGTGCTGCCCTACATCTACCAGTGGGCCGAGGGCGGCGCCTCGGTCAGCGGCGCCGACGCGGTGCGCGGCTACAACCGCACTTTCGACATGCGTCGACGGGCTGCCGAGCAATTCCACGAAGTAGACTTCCTGCTCTCGCCGACCAACCAGGTCTCCGCCTTCCCGGCCGAATGGGCCTCGCCCACCAACGACCCGGCGCTGCCCTTCGAGCACATCGGCTTCACCGTACCCTGGAACATGTCCGAGCAACCGGCACTCTCAATCAACTGTGGCTTCACCAGCGCCGGCATGCCCATCGGCCTGCAGATCGTCGGCCCGCGCTTCGCCGACATCACTGTGCTGCGCTTGGGAAAAGCCTACGAACACTGGCGAGGCCCGATCCACCACTGGCCGCAGCCGCCGGGAGTCAACTAGGCTCAAAGCCAACGCCGAGCACAAGGAACCGATCGCGCGCCCATGCATTACTCCGCCTACATCGCCCACTTCCTGGTGGTCATCCAGTTGCTGGGAATCATCGCCGCGGTCCACGCCGTGCTCAGCGTGCGCACCGCTCAGGGCGCCATCGCCTGGGCCACTTCGCTGGTGTTCATGCCACTGCTGACCCTGGTGCCCTACCTGGTCTTCGGTCGCAGCCGCTTTGACGCCTACATCGGCGCGCGCCGGCAGGCCAACGAGGAAATGCACGTGGCCGCCGCCGAGCTGGACTGGCGCCCCTGGGTGGAAGAAGCCCTCGCCGCCCGCCAGTACCACGCCTACAAATCGCTCAAGGCCATGGTTGGCCTGGCGCGCATGCCGACGCTGGCGAACAACAAGGTGCGCCTGCTGGTGAACGGCAAGGCCTCCTTCGACGCGATGTTCGAGGCCATCTCCAGCGCGCGGAAAGTCATCCTGGTGCAGTTCTTCATCATCCGCGACGACGCCCTTGGCCAGCGCCTGGCGCAACTGCTGATGGAGCGCGCCGCCAACGGTGTGGATGTGTTCCTGATGTATGACGGCATCGGCAGCCATTCGCTGCCGCGCCGCTATGTGGAAAAACTGCGCCAGGGCGGCGTGCAGGTACATGCCTTCAGCACCGGCAGCGGGATGATCAACCGCTTCCAGGTCAACTTCCGCAACCACCGCAAGATCGTGGTGGTCGACGGCGTACGCGGTTTCGTCGGCGGACACAACGTTGGCGTCGAATACCTGGGCGAGAAGCCGCCGCTGGCACCCTGGCGCGACACCCACATCGAGCTGCACGGCCCAGCGGTGGCCTGCTTGCAGGAGTGCTTCGCCGAGGACTGGTTCTGGGCCACCCACGCGCTGCCGACACTGATCCTGCCCGATGGCTACGACGATGCCGGGATGCTCTGCCAGGTGGTGCCCAGCGGGCCAGCGGACACCCAGGAAACCTGCTCGCTGTTCTTCGTCGAGTCGATCAACGCGGCGGTGGAGCGGGTGTGGATCACCACGCCGTATTTTGTCCCCGACGAAGCCGTCGCCGCCGCCCTGCGCCTGGCGGTGCTGCGCGGCGTGGACGTGCGCATCCTGCTGCCCTCGCGGCCGGACCACAAGACGGTCTACGCCGCCTCCAGCCTCTACGCGCTGGAAGCCGTGCGCGCTGGCGTACGGGTGTTCCGCTACCAGCCCGGGTTCCTGCACCAGAAGGTGGTGCTGATCGACCACGACAGCGCCGCCGTAGGCAGCGCCAACCTGGACAACCGCTCCTTCCGCCTGAACTTCGAGATCATGGTGATCACCGTCGACGAAGGCTTCGCTCGCGACGTGGAGAGCATGCTGGAAGAGGACTTCGCCCAGTCGGTGGAGATGACCCTGGACGACCGCAAGCGCGTGCATCGGCTGCAGCAGTTGGGGATGCGGGTGGCACGGCTGGTGTCGCCGATTCTTTGAAGGTTTGGAGCGGGGGCTGGCCCTCTCCCCCGCCCTCTCCCTGAAGGGAGAGGGAGCCGTCCTCTGCCGCGACATGTTTCGAAGTCAGCCGGAAAGCCCAGAGATATCAGCGCCTGCCGAACAGTCCCCTCTCCCTTCAGGGAGAGGGTTAGGGAGAGGGCGCCAATCCAAGCGCCTGAACCGACAGACACGCACTGCACAAAAGAAACGCCCGGTTCACTCTCGTGAACCGGGCGTTTCTTTCTCTAGCGCGAGGTCATCAGGCTGGCGCGGAGGAGCGGATCAGATGATCGAAGGCGGAGAGCGACGCTTTGGCGCCTTCGCCGACCGCGATCACGATCTGCTTGTACGGTACGGTGGTCACGTCACCGGCGGCGAAGATGCCCGGCAGCGAGGTTTCACCGCGAGCGTCGACGATGATCTCGCCACGCGGGGTCAGCTCGATGGTGCCCTTGAGCCATTCGCTGTTGGGCAGCAGGCCGATCTGCACGAAGATGCCTTCCAGCTCGATGGACTTGAACTCTTCCGAGTTGCGGTCCTTGTAGACCAGCCCGGTGACTTTCTGGCCATCGCCTTTCACTTCGCTGGTCAGTGCGCTGGTGATCACTTCCACGTTCGGCAGGCTGAACAGCTTGCGTTGCAGTACGGCGTCAGCGCGCAGCTTGCTGTCGAACTCCAGCAGGGTCACGTGGCTGACGATACCGGCCAGGTCGATGGCCGCCTCGACGCCGGAGTTACCGCCACCGATCACCGCCACGCGCTTGCCCTTGAACAGCGGGCCGTCGCAGTGCGGGCAGAAGCACACACCCTTGGCCTTGTATTCCTTCTCGCCCGGCACACCCATTTCGCGCCAGCGGGCGCCGGTGGCCAGGATCACGGACTTGGCCTTCAGGCTGCCGCCACCCTCGAACTGCACTTCGTGCAGGCCGCCGGCGGTCTTCGCCGGAATCAGCGCACTGGCGCGCTGCAGGTTCATGATGTCGACGTCGTAGTGCTTGACGTGCTCTTCCAGCTGGCGAGCCAGTTTCGGGCCTTCGGTCTCGGTCACCGAGATGAAGTTCTCGATCGCCATGGTGTCCAGCACCTGGCCACCGAAGCGCTCGGCCGCGACACCGGTACGGATGCCTTTACGGGCGGCGTAGATGGCGGCCGCAGCACCGGCCGGGCCACCGCCGACGACCAGTACATCGAATTCTTCTTTCGCCGACAGCTTCTCGGCTTCGCGGGCTGCGGCGCCGGTGTCGATCTTGGCGAGGATTTCCTCCACGCCCATGCGGCCCTGGCCGAACACTTCACCGTTGAGGTAGAGGCTCGGTACAGCCATCACCTGGCGGCGCTCGACTTCTTCCTGGAACAACGCGCCATCGATGGCGACGTGGCGGATGTTCGGGTTGAGCACAGCCATCAGGTTCAGCGCCTGGACCACGTCCGGGCAGTTCTGGCAGGACAGCGAGAAGTAGGTTTCGAACTCGAACGAACCCTGGATGCCCTTGATCTGCTCGATCACTTGCGCGTCGAGCTTGGACGGGTGGCCGCCAACCTGCAGCAGCGCCAGCACCAGGGAGGTGAATTCGTGGCCCATGGGGATACCGGCGAAAGCCAGGCCGATGTTCGCCCCGGGGCGGTTCAGCGCGAAGGAAGGCTTGCGGGCATCGCTGCCGTCTTCACGCAGGGTGATCTTGTCGGTCAGGCCGACGATGTCGTGCAGCAGTTCGCTCAGCTCGCGGGATTTGTCGCTGTCATCGAGGGAAGCGACGATCTCGAACGGCTGCTGGACCTTTTCCAGGTAGGCCTTCAACTGGGTTTTAAGCGTGGCGTCCAACATGATCCAGATCCTCGGAATTTGAGCAAAGGGGTTCCCCGGCGAGCCTTCTGGCCCACCCTACACACGCTTTTGGCTTTAGGTAGGGAGGATGCCGGTAGGCATCCTCGGGGTGTTGCAAAACGGTGGGGGAAGCCGTCGGGCGAGCGCCCGGAGGTTGCGCGGCGGGAGCCACCGCGCAACCGCTTCCCGACCGTTCTTAGATCTTGCCGACCAGGTCCAGGGACGGAGCCAGGGTCTTCTCGCCTTCTTTCCACTTGGCCGGGCAGACTTCGCCCGGGTGAGCGGCGGTGTACTGGGCAGCTTTCAGCTTGCGCAGGGTTTCGCCGACGTCACGAGCGATCTCGTTGGAGTGGATTTCGACGGTCTTGATCACGCCTTCCGGGTTGATCACGAAGGTGCCGCGCAGGGCCAGGCCTTCTTCCGGGATGTGCACGCCGAAAGCGTTGGTCAGCTGGTGGGTCGGGTCGCCGATCAGCGGGAACTGAGCCTTGCCAACAGCCGGGGAGGTTTCGTGCCACACCTTGTGGGAGAAGTGGGTGTCGGTGGTCACGATGTAAACCTCGGTACCAGCATCACGGAACGCAGCGTAGTTGTTGGCGGCGTCTTCGATCTCGGTCGGGCAGTTGAAGGTGAAGGCTGCCGGCATGAAGATCAGTACCGACCACTTGCCCTTCAGGGACTGCTCGGTGACTTCGATGAACTTGCCATTGTGGAAAGCGTTGACCTTGAACGGTTGGACTTGGGTGTTGATCAGGTTCATTAGGCAATTCCTCGTAGAGAGTTGTCGTTTAATCGAGTGGGTCGATCGTTAGAAATTCGACAGGTAGAAGATTATCGTCTGATGACAGAAAAGGCCCATTGATTTAGGGCATTAGGAATATTGAGTCTTTCTATGGAGATACTTATAGAAGGAAGAAGTTTCCTATCAAGCGAAGCGCTGCATCCTACGCCTGGATATCCGCTTCGAGGGCTCTGCCTGGCGGCTTCAAGCCCTACCCCCTGAGTCCGGCGGCTGGCACCGGTCCTGTCACCTTGGCGCGAAAGCCACTGGAGGGCAACGGCGGATGCGACGTACGGTCCCCTGTACCCTCTCCCGGCCTTCGCCTTTTTTGCCCTGCCCGCCCACGAGCCTATGCTTGTGCCTGAGAGCTGCTGCCGGGGGGCTCTCGCGCATTCCGGACAGCCTTCGCGAAGCGGTACGCCGCACGCCTGACGACGAGGACTCCCGATGATCCAGTTCCTGCTCGGCGATGAGGCCATCCAGGTTGACGGACTCGCGCCTGAAACCAGCCTGCTCGACTACCTGCGCATCCACCGTGCGCGCACCGGTACCAAGGAGGGCTGCGCCTCGGGCGACTGCGGCGCCTGCACCGTAGTGCTCGCCGAACCTGAGGGCGAAGCGCTGCGCTACCGCGCGGTGAACGCCTGCATCACGCTGCTGGGCGCGATCCACGGGCGCCAGGTGCTGACAGTGGAGCACCTCGGCGAGCCCGGCGCACTGCATCCGGTGCAGCAGGCAATGGTGGACTGCCACGGCTCGCAGTGCGGCTTCTGCACACCGGGCATCGTCATGTCGCTGTTCGCCTGGCGCCACTCGCCGCCGCCACACAATCGCGAGACGGCGCTGACCGCGCTCTCCGGCAACCTGTGCCGCTGCACCGGCTACCGGCCGATCCTCGACGCCGCCGCGCAGATCGCCGGGCAGCCCTGCCACGACCAGTTCGCGCACAACACGACCCTCACCGTCACCCGTCTTCGGGAAATACCTACAGCCGGCGCGTTGCGCGACGGCGAGGCGCAGGCCTGGTTGCCCGCCTCGCTGGAGGAACTGGATACCCTGCTGCAGCGTCATCCGCAGGCACGTCTGATTGCCGGCGGCACCGACCTGGCGCTGGAAGCCACGCAGAATCTCAAGGCCTTCCCTGCACTGATCCACCTGGACCGCATCGACGAACTCCAGCGCCTGGAGGTCCATGCCGACCACCTGCTGATCGGCGCCGCGCGAACCTATGCCGACTGCCTTGAAGCGCTGCGGGAGTTTCCCGGCGTCGCCGCCCTGCTCGAACGCCTTGGCTCCCTGCAGATCCGCCAGCGCGGCAGCCTGGGCGGCAACATCGCCAACGCCTCCCCCATCGGCGACATGCCACCGCTGCTGCTCGCACTGGATGCCCGGCTGCGCCTGCGCAAGGCGGGAAGCGTGCGCGAAGTCCCCATCGACGGGTTCTTCACCGGCTACCGCCAGACGCTCCTGCAAGCCGGCGAATACATCGAGGCGCTGCTGATTCCACACCTGCGCGAGAACCAGCGGTTCCGCGTCGACAAGGTATCCAAGCGCCGCGACGACGATATTTCCGCCGTTTGCCTGGCCCTGCGCCTGGACCTCGACGAGGCCGGCACCGTCACCGACGCGCGCCTTGCCTGCGGAGGCATGGCGGCCACGCCGCTGCGCGGTGCGTACACCGAAACAGCCTTGCGCGGCAGGCCTTTCGACGCCATTGCCGTGGCCGCCGCACAAGCGGCGATCCCCCAGGATTTCCAGCCCATCGACGACCTGCGCGCCAGCGCCGCCTATCGGCTGAAGGTGGCGCAGAACCTGTTGCAGCGCGCACTACTGGAATGGTCCGAATGCCCTGCGGAGGTGCGCCATGCGTAGCCTGCCACCGCTGGCCAGCAACGGCGTCGCAGTTGCCATCCACAGCGCGGGAAAGCCCCGCGAACACGATAGCGCCACGCTGCACGTGAGCGGTGCCGCGCGCTACGTGGACGACCTGAAGGAACCACGCGAGCTGCTGCACGCCGCTGTCGGCCTGACTGAAATCGCCTGCGGCGCCGTGCTCTCGCTCGATCTCGATGCCGTGCGCAGCGCGCCCGGCGTGGTGGCCGTGCTGACCCTGGACGACGTGCCGGGCCACACCGACATCGGCCCGGTGTTCCCCGGCGACCCGCTGCTCGCTGGCGAGCGGGTGAAATACCACGGTCAGGCACTGTTCGCGGTCGCCGCCGAAAGCCTCATCCAGGCGCGCCGGGCGGTACGCCTGGCGAAGGTCGAGTACGCGAAGGAAGCTCCACTGATCGACCCGCTGCGGGCCAAGGCCGAGGAGCGCTTCGTGCGCCCACCGCACCACCTTCGCCGGGGCGATGCGCAGGCTGCACTGGAGAGCGCCCCGCACGTGCTGGAGGCGCGCCAGTTCATCGGCGGCCAGGAGCATTTCTACCTCGAAGGCCAGGCCTCGCTCGCCCTGCCCAGCGACGACGGCGGCATGCTGGTGCACACCTCCAGCCAGCACCCAAGCGAAGTACAGAAACTGGCCGCCGAAGTGCTGGCGATCCCGCTGGCCAAGGTCACCGTGGAAGTGCGGCGCATGGGCGGTGGTTTCGGCGGCAAAGAGACCCAGGCCGCGCCCTTCGCCTGCCTCGCTGCGCTGCTCGCGCACAAGACCGGTCGCGCGGTGAAACTGCGTCTGCCGCGCGCCGACGACATGCGCCTGACCGGCAAGCGCCACCCCTTCCACAACCGCTACCGCATCGGCTTCGACAACGAAGGCCGGCTGCTCGCCGCGCAGCTTGAAGTGGTGGGCGACTGCGGCCATTCGCCGGACCTCTCCGACGCCATCGTCGACCGCGCGATGTTCCATGCCGACAACGCCTACTTCATCCCCGACGTGGCCATCTCCGGCTACCGCAGCTTTACCAACATCGTCTCGCACACGGCATTCCGCGGTTTCGGCGGGCCGCAGGGGATGATGATCATCGAGCGCGCCATGGACGACATAGCCCGTGCAGTGGGCAAGGACCCGCTGGAGGTGCGCAAGCTCAACCTCTATGGTGGAATGGGAAGGGAACTGACGCCCTACCACCAGAAGGTCGAGCACAACCTGCTGGGCGAACTGATTGCGCGACTGGAACAGAGCAGCGAGTACGCCGCACGTCGCACGGGCATCCGCGACTTCAATGCACAGAGCCCGGTGCTGAAAAAGGGCTTGGCGCTGACGCCGGTGAAATTCGGCATTTCCTTCACTGCGCAGCATCTGAATCAGGCGGGCGCGTTGATCCACCTCTACACCGACGGCAGCATCCAGCTGAACCACGGCGGCACCGAGATGGGCCAGGGCCTGAACACCAAGGTCGCGCAGATAGTCGCCGAGGAATTTCAGGTGCCGCTGGAGCGTGTGGTGATTACCGCCACGCGCACCGACAAGGTGCCCAACACCTCGCCCACCGCCGCCTCCAGCGGCACCGACCTGAACGGCATGGCCGCCCGCGATGCCGCGCGCACGCTGAAGAAGCGCCTGGTCGACTTCCTTGCCGAACGGGATGGCGTGAAGCCGCAGGAGGTTCGCTTCGAGCAAGGCGGAGTGACCGTCGGGGCGCAGCACCTGGGCTTCACCGAGGTGATCCAGGCGGCCTACTTCGCGCGCATCCAGCTCTCCGCCACCGGCTTCTACCGCACGCCGAAAATCTTCTACGACCGCGAGAAGGGCCAGGGCCACCCATTCTTCTACTTCGCCTATGGCGCGGCGGTCTCCGAGGTGGAAATCGACACGCTGACAGGCGAGTACCGCGTGCTTCGCGTGGACATCCTCCACGACGTCGGCCGCAGCGTGAACCCGGCCATCGACATCGGCCAGATCGAAGGCGGCTTCGTCCAGGGCATGGGCTGGCTGACCACCGAGGAGTTGCGCTGGGACGACTCGGGCAAGCTGCTCACCGTGGGACCGGCCACCTACAAGATCCCGGCGGTGAGCGACGCGCCGGAAGACTTCCGCGTGGCGCTGTTCGAGCGTCCCAACGAAGAGGACAGCGTGTACCTGTCCAAGGCGGTGGGCGAACCGCCGTTCATGCTGGCGATCTCGGTGTGGTCGGCGCTGCGCGACGCCATCGCCAGCCTCGCGGATTACCGGCTGAGCCCCGACCTGGATACGCCGGCGACGCCGGAGCGGGTACTCTGGGCCTGTGAGGCGATGCGCCAGCAAGAGCACCCTCTCCCCAGCCCTCTCCCGCAGGCGGGAGAGGGGGCCGACCGGCGCGACGCTCCTCCGGGTCTTCAGCCGGCAGTTGCGCTGTCCGTGAAAAGACCATCCTCCTATCCTGCACCGAACCGCCCCCTCTCCCTTCAGGGAGAGGGCTGGGGAGAGGGTGAACAGCCAGCAGAGGAGTTCAGGCCATGACCTGGATGGACGCCATCGCCCGCCTGCGCGACAGCGCCGAGCGCTACGTGCTGATCACCGTGATCGGCGTGCAGGGCTCCACGCCCCGCGAGTCCGGCAGCAAGATGCTGGTCACCGCCGGGGAAACCTTCGACACCATCGGCGGTGGCCATCTGGAATTTGCCGCCATCGAGCACGCCCGCCAGCTATTGCTGGCCGGCAAGAACAGCCAGGCGCTGGAACACTTCCCCCTCGGCGCGCGGCTGGGCCAATGCTGCGGCGGGCGCGCCAGCCTGCTGTTCGAATGCTTCGCCGCACGCGGGCCGCAGGTCGTGCTGTTCGGTGCCGGCCACGTGGGCCGCGCCCTCGCACCGCTACTGGCAGGGCTGCCGCTGCGCCTGGAATGGGTGGACAGCCGCGCAGCGGAGTTTCCCCAGTCCGTTCCCGAGGGCGTGCGCGTGCGTCTGTTGGAAGAGCCGGAAGACGCCGTGCACGAGGCGCCACCGGGCAGCTACTTCCTGGTCATGACCCACAACCACCCGCTGGACTATGCCATTGCCGAGGCGGTGCTCAAGCGCGGCGACGCCGGCTTCCTCGGCATGATCGGCTCGCGCACCAAGGCCCGGCGCTTCCAGATGAGGCTGGAGCAGCACGGTTACCCACAGGAGGTGATCGCGCAGATGCACTGTCCCATCGGCCTGCCCGAAGTGCCCGGCAAACGCCCACTGGAAGTGGCCATCTCGGTGGCTGCCCAGGTCATCGCCCGCTATCACCAGGACGCCCCCGTCCGGCAGACGCGCGAAGGGGTGGAGTGGGCCGAGTTGTGTAGCGAAGGCTCGTGCCGCGACTCGCCAGAAAACGCAAAAACCTGACCAGTTGGACAACAGTTTTTCCTGGCGCCGCCGATACACTCAACGACCCCGTCTCTTCGCCCGCCTCTGTCGGGCGTCTCGTTGTGCGTTCGGAGGAAAACAAGAACATGCGCCTGCGAAGTATCCAGACCCAACTCATCCTCAGCATGGGCGCTGCCCTGCTCATCAGCCTGCTCATCGTCCTCGGCCTGTATGCCGTGCTGGTCAATCGCCTCAGCGAGCGCTACCTGCTCGAACAGGCGTTGCCGGCGAGCATCCAGGCGATTGCCAACGACTTCGAGAAGCGCCTCACCGGCCCCATCACCGCGGCGGCCGGCATCGCCGACAACACCCTGGTGCAGGACTGGCTGGCGGCCGGCGAGAAGCCCGAACAGCTTGCCGAGTTCACCCGCTACCTGGGTGGCATCCGTGCCTCGCAGAAGGCCTTCTCCGCACTGATTACCTCCAACGCCAGCGGCGCCTACTACAGCGACAAGGGCAAGGAACGCACGCTGAGCCGCAGCGAGCCGAAAGACAGCTGGTACTTCCAGTTCATCGACAGCGGCAAGCCGCGCATGTGGAACATCGACACCGACGGCAGCACCGGCGAACTGGCGCTGTTCATCGACCAGCGTGTGGAGCAGGGCGGCAAGCTGCTGGGCATCGCCGGGTTGGGCCTGGAAATGCGTGAGCTGTCGACGCTGATCCGCGACTTCCGCTTCGGCCAGTCCGGTCGCGTGTACCTGGTGAAGAACGACGGCCAGGTGCAGATCCATCCCGACGCCTCGCTGCCCAAGGGACGCATCCTCGGCGACCTGATCGGCGCCGACGCCGCCAGTGCGCTGCTCGGCCAGCAGGGCTTCCACAGCGCTCGCTTCGAGCGTGGCGGCGAGGACTACCTGGCCGCCAGCCTGCCGCTGCATGACCTGGGCTGGACCCTGGTGAGCGAGGTGCCGGAAGCGGAAATCTACGCCGACGCCCGCGAGGCGCTGGCCTTCTCCGGCCTGGCCGGGGCTGTGGTCGCCCTACTCTGCCTGGCTTTGGTGGTGCTGATGGCGCGCAGCCTGGCCAGGCCGATCCGCCAGGTGACCCGGGCGTTGCTGGAAATTGGCGGTGGCGGCGGCGACCTCACACGCCGCCTGGACGACAGCCGCGCCGACGAGCTGGGCGACCTGGCACGCGGCTTCAACCGCTTCCTCGAGGGCCAGCGCGCGCTGATCGGCGCCGTGCTCGGCACCAGCCAGCAACTACTACGTACCGTCGGCGAAGTGGCGCAGGTGGTGGACAACACTGCCGACCGCGCCGGCCGCCAGCAGGAAATGACCGACATGGTCGCCACGGCGGTCAACGAGATGGGCAGCACCGTGCAGGAAATCGCCCGTAACGCCGAGCAAGCCGCCAGCGCCTCGCAGCAGGCAAGGGAAGAGGCCGGTGAAGCGCGCCGCGTGGTCGGCGGCTCGCTGCAGGTCGGCCAGCGCATGTCCGGGGAGATCGGCGAAGCCGCCGGCGCCGTGGGTGAGTTGGCCGGGCAAGTGGCAAGTATCGACCAGGTGCTGGCGGTGATCCGTGGCGTTTCCGAGCAGACCAACCTGCTCGCCCTCAACGCCGCCATCGAGGCGGCGCGTGCGGGTGAACTGGGCCGTGGCTTCGCTGTGGTGGCCGACGAGGTACGCACGCTGGCCAGCCGCACTCAGGGCTCCACCGACGAAATCCTCACGATCATCCAGCGCCTGAAGGGCGGCGCGGAGGCTGCGGTGCGCTCGATGCAGTCAAGCCAGCAGACCACCGGCCAGAGCCTGGCCGCCAGCGAACAGGCGGGCGCCTCGCTGGGTGCCATCGCCGATCAGGTGGAGCGCATCAGCGATATCAACCATCAGGTCGCCACGGCCACCGAGGAGCAGTCGGCGGTGACCGAGGAGATCAATCGCAACGTGCAGGGCATCGCCGATCTCGCCCACGCCACCACCCGCGAAGTGCAGCACGGCCGCGAGCAATGCCGCGAGTTGCGGAACCTGGCCGATGACCTGGCGCGGCAGATGGCGCAGTTCCGCCTTTGAGCTGTTCCGGCGCCGACCTTGTGCCGGCGCCTTTTCCCCAGAGTTACCCACAGATTTTCCAAGCGAAGCGGCAGCCTTTTCGCCATGGCCGGTGGGTGGTGACGGCCGATCAGCGCACGAAGTGTCTCGCCAGCGAGACACCTTGCCCACAAGTTGCCCACAGATTGTCCAGAGACTTGCCCCCAACCTCCACGGCGCCGCCCGCTCAACTGGCGAAAAGCCCGAGCCCAGGCCCTGCAAGCCCTGCATCAATCCGATGAATAACTTACCGACCGGTCAGAAGTGGTGTTTGACCATGTTCCCGGGGAGTTTAACCCACACCTTTTCCACAGCTTGTTCATATTTCACTCAACAGGCACGAGGGCGTTTGATCAGAAAACGAGCGACGCGCTGAAGGCTGCGGAATACCTGGGCAGCAGAGGTCCTGCCACAGGTTATCCACAGGCGGTTCCACGGTGTTTGGGGAGAAGGATCAGGCGTCCAGCCATTGCGCCAGGACACGACCACGACTGAGGTCGCTCAACAGCCTCTGCAGAGGCTCGACCTGGGTGGTCGGCAGGTTCACCGTCATGCGCACACCTTCCGCACCAAAAGCTTCGTCTTCGACACTGGCGCCGAGCGCGAGCACCCGCGCCTTGAACAGCGCGTGCTCGGCAAAACTGCAATCGAACGCCAGCCGGCTGCTGGGCACCAGTTCGATGCGTTCGGCGTCCTGCAGGCATTTCGCCGCGCAGCCCCCATAGGCGCGGGCCAGGCCGCCGGTGCCGAGCTTGATGCCACCGAACCAGCGGCTGACGACGACTACCACGCGGTCCATGTCCTGCCCCTCGATGGCGACCAGCATGGGCCGGCCGGCGGTGCCGCCGGGCTCGCCGTCGTCGCTGAAGCGGTACTGGTTGCCCAGCTTCCAGGCCCAGCAGTTGTGCCCGGCGCTGGCGTCGCGGTGAGCGGCGAGGAAGGCCTGGGCCTCGACCTCGCTGGCGATAGGGGCGGCGACGCAGTGGAAGCGGCTCTTGCGGATGTCTTCCTCGTAAACCGCGGGGCCGGCGAGGGTGAAACTCATGCCGAGGCCGGCGGCGGCGTCAGCCCGCAACCCTTGAGGATAATGCGGATGAGGTTGTCACTGGCCTCGCTGAAGTCCTGCCTGGACAGGCGCTTGCGGCCAGTGACGAAGCCGATCTGGGTGGCGAAGTCAGCGTAGTGCTGGGTGCTGCTCCAGATCAGGAAGATCAGGTTCACCGGGTCCACGGCGTCCATCTTGCCGGCGTCGATCCAGGCCTGAAACACCGCGGCGCGGCCGGCAAACCAGGTGCGGTAGTCCTGGCTGAAGTGCTGGGAGAGGCATTCGCCGCCGCTGATGATCTCCATGGCGAACACCCGCGAGGCCTGCGGGTAACGGCGGGAGAACTCCATCTTGGCGCGGATGTAGGCGGCCAGCGCCACGGCCGGGTCATCGTCCACGGTCAGGTGGTTGAAGGTGCTGTCCCACAGTTCGAGGATGTTGCTCAGCACCGCCACGTACAGCCCCAGCTTGTTGCTGAAGTAGTAATGCAGGTTGGCCTTGGGCAGGCCGACGCGCTGGGCGATGGTGTTCATGCTGGTGCCCTTGAAGCCGTGGCGGGCGAACTCCTCCTCGGCGGCGGCGAGGATGGCTTCCTCGTTCTTCTGGCGAATGCGACCGGCGGGCTTTTCGCCGTTGGGCGCGGTATGGGCGGGTACCTGGAGGGTCATGCGGGATGTCCGTGCATTTTGCGGGGGCGCTGCATGGATAACCCAGGCGGGTAGCGGGATTCAAGCGCAAGGCGTGAAAAAGGGCAGGAACCGGCATCGCCAGGCGGTGCGGTCCCTGTCCCAGCCACGACAGCCCCCGGAAATGGACCGGGGGCACGGCATCACTTGGTGGTACCGGTGGTCCCGGAGCTGTGGTGGCCACCGCCACCGCCGTGGTTGCCGATGGCAGCGCCAATCGCGACGACCGCGGCACCGATGCCGACAGCCTCACCGACGGTCAGCTGGCCGTACAGCGGAGTGGCCAGGCCCATGCCGGAGCAGGTCGGCGGCAGCGGAACGATCGCGCCGGCACGATCCTTGTCGTCCTTGTCAGCTGCATTCGCGGCCCGGGCCTGATCCTGCTGGTCTTTCGCACCGCCGCCCCACAGCGGCGCACAATCGTTGGTGGCAACCACGGCCTTCTGTTCTTCCTTCGGCTCTTCTTTCACCGGCGCCGGCTGGGAACGGGTAATGACGTCCTGATAGAAGCCGCCCGCATGGGTTTCGTCGTGCACTTCGGTCGCGGGAATGCTGGGGTGCCCGAGAGGCGCCGCCAATACCGGGGTGCCCAGGCTCGCGGCAATGGCCGCGATCAACAGTTTCTTCATGGCTCACATCTCCTAGGTGAAGCAAAAGAGATGCAAAGCTAGAGGCTGGCAAGGGTTCGACCAATGGGCTGCGAGCCGGATGGCCTGTCGGCAATTTCCGAAAGATTTGCTGACATAGCTGCAGGCTCACGAATTTGCCGACGAAGCCTGAAAAGACCGACCCCGCCAGGTGGCGGGGTCGGTGGGGAACATCAGAAGTGGTACTTGACCAGCGCGCTGACGGTGTTCTGGTCGGTGGTGAAGTACTGCGAATCCTTGATGCCGTACTTGTCGGACCAGTAGTCGTACTCGATACCCACGTACAGGTGCTTGGCCTCGTAGCCCAGGGACTTGCCCAGGTCGTATTTCACCTGCGGGTTGAAGTGCAGGTTGGCGTGATAATCCGACTGGTTGCGGTGGCTGGAGCTGGCGTCCTTGTTGTTCACGACCCAGTCCATGAAGCCGTCGAACAGGATGTCGGAGTTGCCCACCGGGATGGTGATCGCCCAGGCCGGGGTGATCTGCCAGGCGCCGGACGGTACGCGGTTGCCGTCGGGCTTGCGGTAGTAGAAGTTCAGCTGGAAGTAATCGAAGCCCGGCAGCGCCAGGTCGAAGCCCGGACCGACCAGGTAGGACTCGACGTCGCCTTCGCCGAACTCGTAGGTGGTCGCCAGCAGCACGTCCTTGACCGGGCCGAAGGACAGGTCGGTACCGGTGATCTTGCCGAACGACAGGCGCGGGCTGAACTCACCGTAGTAGGTGTTCTTGCCGTTGGTGGCGCTTTCCTTGCCGTTGTAGTTGATCTGGTCGACGAAGAACCAGATGTCGCCCCAGGTCCAGGCGCTCGCACTCTCGAAGGTGAAGGTCTGCTGGATCGGCGGATCTACCTTGAAGTTCTTGCCCCACAGGTAGGACAGGCTTTCGTTGTGCCAGATCAGCGGGCCATCGTTGACGGCCTTGGCCGGCTCCAGGTCTTCACCGCCAGCCATGGCCTGCCCGGCCGCGAGCAGCCCGCCGGCGAGCAGCAGGGATGCGAGAGTGCGAGTCATGCGTTGCTCCTAATCAGTGCAGTCGTGTTGCGTTTTTAATTGTCGGTGGAACCTGTCCGGTCGGTCAGGCCTGGCGAGGAAAAGCAAGATTGGCGCCAATCCTGACCAGATGTTCCACTTTTATGACGAACCCCTTGGGATCCGCTCCTTTGGCAGGGAAGACGCAGGTGCACGAGCCGGGCCATTTCCTGACTCACAGGACAACTTCGCCTGTTTCGAGGGCATCGGCCCCAGCAGCAAGCACTGAAATGGCGATCGCCGACCAGAAGATTGGATACATGGCAAACTTGTGTTGAAACGAATCAACACAAATTATGTATACAACTATCCTGTGGGAAATCTACACAACAGCCGTCGGAACACACCACGCGTTTTTCCGGGCGCGGATAATGCCAGACAAGGGCCTTCACCACACCTGTCAGAGTGCCTCGGGCCGCTCGGCGGTCGCGCTGTCGGATGCTTCCTTCAGGGCTCGAACGCCGTCGTTCGGACCGACAACATCGCTTAACTGGCTTGAGGCGAAGGGGGCGGCCTGCCAGACTCCGATGCTCCAGCGATACTTTCCAAAGTTATACCGATGAAAGGACAAGCCCCCGAACTGCAGCGCCTGATCCCGGTACTCGACCGCCTGCCGCGGCCGGTCTATGCGCGCGCCGAGCGTTTACGCGCGGGCTCCTGGACCAGCAAGCACCATCACGCCTGGGTGCAGCTGTCCTACGCCATCACCGGAGTGTTGGGTGTACACACGGCCGAAGGCAGCTTCTTCGCACCACCGCAGCGGGCGATCTGGATTCCAGCCTTCCTCGACCATGAAGTGGTGACCTCGACCCAGGCGGAAATGCGCAGCCTGTACATTCGCGATGACGCCTGCCGCTGGGCGCCGGATCGCTGCCGGGTGCTGGAGGTGACGCCGCTGGCGCGCGAGCTGATCAAGAGCTTCTGCGAGCTGCCGGTGGATTATCCACAGGGCGACAGCGCCGAATCGCGCCTGGTGGAAGTGCTGCTGGATCAGCTGCGCGACCTGCCGGAAGTCGCCTTCTCCCTGCCGATGCCGCAGGAGGGCCGCCTGCTGCAGTTGTGCCAGACGCTGATAGACCACCCCACCGACAGCCACACCCTGGGTGACTGGGCACAGCGCATCGGTACCTCGGAGAAGACCCTGTCGCGGTTGTTCCAGCGCGAGACCGGAATGACCTTCCGCCTGTGGCGCCAGCGCCAGCGTCTGCTCGCCTCCCTTGGCTCACTCGAGGCGGGCGATAGCGTCACGGCAGCAGCGCTGGATTGCGGGTACGACTCCACCTCGGCGTATATCGCGTCCTTCAAGGGGCTGTTTGGGTTCACGCCGGGAGACCTGTTCCGCCAGCGCTGAACAGCACCCGTCCGCCAAGGCTGCCGTTGTAGGAGCGAGCTTGCTCGCGAACCGCCAAGCGCCAGTGCCGCCGGGTAATCCGTTCGCGAGCAAGCTCGCTCCTACAGGTCAGCCCGAGTATCGGCGGATTTCCGCTCAAGACCCTCACCGATCGGCGCCGCTTCGCCTGCCAGCGCCACCCAAGAAATCGCTCAACGCTTAGTGCCACGCTGCTTTCGCTTATTGGCACGCTGCCTGCTATCGCCCTCGACACTGCGCCGCCCTCGCGGCGCGCCGGCGTGACGTTACAAGTAGTCCGCACGCCTGACGACAACAACGACAAGAGGAATACCCATGGATAGCGCAAGCGCCGTCTCCGCTTCTGCCGCACCCCGCACGACATCCCAGCGCATCAAGTCGATCTTCAGTGGCTCGGTCGGCAACCTGGTCGAGTGGTACGACTGGTACGTCTACGCCGCCTTCTCGCTGTACTTCGCCAAGGCATTCTTCCCCCAGGGCGACATGACCGCCCAACTGCTGAACACCGCCGCGATCTTCGCCGTGGGCTTCCTCATGCGTCCGATCGGCGGCTGGCTGATGGGTATCTATGCCGACCGCAAGGGCCGCAAGGCGGCGTTGCTGGCCTCGGTGCTGCTGATGTGCTTCGGCTCGCTGATCATCGCCCTGACCCCCAGCTATGAAACCATCGGCGTCGGCGCCCCGATCCTGCTGGTGCTCGCGCGCCTGCTGCAGGGCCTGTCGGTCGGCGGCGAATACGGCACATCCGCTACCTACCTGAGCGAGATGGCCAACAAGGAGCAGCGCGGCTTCTTCTCCAGCTTCCAGTACGTCACCCTGATCTCCGGCCAGCTCATCGCCCTGGCGGTGCTGATCGTGCTGCAGCAGACCCTGACCGTCGAGCAGCTGGAAAGCTGGGGCTGGCGTATTCCGTTCTTCATCGGCGCGCTCTGCGCGGTCGTCGCCATGTTCCTGCGTCGCGGCATGGAAGAGACCGAGTCCTTCTCCACCAAGAAGGAAGAGCCCAAGGAAAGCCTGATGCGCTCGCTGATGCGCCATCCCAAGGAAGTGCTCACCGTGGTCGGCCTGACCATGGGCGGCACCCTGGCCTTCTACACCTACACCACGTACATGCAGAAGTACCTGGTGAACACCGTGGGCATGAGCAAGAACGACTCGACCATGATCTCGGCCGCCACCCTGTTCCTGTTCATGCTGCTGCAGCCCATCGTCGGCGCACTCTCGGACAAGATTGGCCGTCGCCCGATCCTGATCGCCTTCGGCGTGCTGGGCACCGTCTTCACCTACCCGATCCTCAGCACCCTGCACACCATCGATACCTGGTGGGGCGCGTTCTTCCTGATCATGGCCGCGCTGGTCATCGTCAGCGGCTACACCTCGATCAACGCCGTGGTGAAGGCCGAGCTGTTCCCCACCGAGATCCGCGCCCTGGGCGTGGGCCTGCCCTACGCGCTGACCGTATCGATCTTCGGCGGCACCGCCGAGTACGTAGCGCTGTGGTTCAAGAGCATCGGCATGGAGAGCGGCTTCTACTGGTACGTCACCGCGTGCATCGCCTGCTCGCTGCTGGTCTACGTGACCATGAAGGACACCCAGAAGCACTCGAAGATCACCACCGACTGATTGGGCTCCTTGCCCAGGCCCCGGCGCACACTCTCCGGGGCTTTTTATCCACAGGGCCCGGCACATGCCGGGCCTTGTCGTTTGAGCGCTTCGCCGTCTGCAGGAGCGAGCTTGCTCGCGAACAAACGCCGCTGCGGACTCGGTTCGCGAGCAAGCTCGCTCCTACACGATCAGTGCCGTCATCCGGGTGGGTTATCCTTGACCCTTCCGTCACCTGCTGGAGCCCTGCCATGACCAACCCGAAATCCGCCCTGATCATCGGCGCCTCGCGCGGCCTCGGCCTGGGCCTGGTGCGCGAGTTGCTGGACCGCGGCTGGGACGTCACCGCCACCGTGCGCGATGCTGCCCATCCCGGCGAGCTGGCCAACCTGCCGGTGCGCGTGGAAACGCTGCTGCTGGACGACATCCACTCCCAGGACCGTCTTGCCGAAGCCCTGGCCGGCTCGCGCTTCGACCTCATCTACATCAACGCCGGCATCTACGGCCCGGCGCACCAGTCGGCCATCGACGCCAGCCTCGCCGACGTCGGCCAGTTGTTCATGGTCAACGCCATCGCCCCGCTGCGCCTGGCCGAGCGCCTGCTGCCGCGTCTGGACTCCGAGCGCGGTGTATTGGCTTTCATGACCTCCGAGCTGGGCAGCGTGGCTGGCAACGTCTCCGGCGGCATGGCGTTGTATCGCGCGAGCAAGGCAGCGCTGAATTCGCTCACCCGCAGCTTCGTGGTCGAACTGGGCGATACCGGTATCACGGTACTCAACCTGCATCCGGGCTGGGTGCGCACCGACATGGGTGGGGAGTCCGCGCCGCTGGACGTGCAGACCAGCGCCAAAGGCCTCGTCGACCAGGTCGATGGCCACGCCGGCCGTGGCGGGCAGTTCTACCTGGATTACCAGGGAGCGACGATCGACTGGTGACGAGCAGCGCCGTGGGCGCTACCATGCGCCCACGCCTGACTTCCGAGTCAGCGAACCTGGATCAGCAGACAGGGTGAACACTGAGCTGGCTTCCCATGACCCCATGGAGCCGACTCGAACGAACGGCTCCGTCCGTTTGGAGAATTCATCCATGTCCTCCCCGCGTCTCTGGCTGCGCAACCCGCTGGCCATCTTCACCGCTAACGATCAGGACGCCCGTGGCGGCATCGTCGTCCAGGACGGCCGCATCGTCGAACTGGTCGCCGCCGGCCAGCAGCCCTCGGCTCCCGTCCAGCAGACCTTCGACGCCAGCCAGCACGTGCTGACGCCCGGCCTGATCAACACCCACCACCACTTCTACCAGACCCTCACCCGCGCCTGGGCGCCGGTGGTGAACCAGCCGCTGTTCCCCTGGCTGAAGACCCTCTACCCAGTGTGGGCGCGCCTGACTCCCGAGCAGCTCGGCGTGGCCACCAAGGTAGCGCTGGCCGAACTGCTGCTGTCGGGCTGCACCACCGCCGCCGACCACCACTACCTGTTCCCCGACGGCCTGGAGCAGGCTATCGATGTGCAGGCCGGCGTGGTCCAGGAGCTGGGCATGCGCGCCATGCTCACCCGTGGCTCCATGAGCCTGGGCGAAGCCGACGGTGGCCTGCCACCGCAGCAGACCGTGCAGAGCGCCGAGGCCATCCTCGACGACAGCCAGCGGCTGATCCGCGAGTATCACCAACGCGGCGAAGGCGCCCAGGTGCAGATCGCCCTGGCGCCCTGCTCACCGTTCTCGGTGACCCCGGAAATCATGCGCGCCAGCGCTGAACTGGCGGAGCGCGAGGACGTGCGCCTGCACACCCACCTCGCGGAAACCCTCGACGAGGAAGACTTCTGCCTGCAGCGTTTCGGCCAGCGCACCGTGGACTACCTGGACAGCGTCGGCTGGCTCGGCCCGCGCACCTGGCTGGCTCACGGCATCCACTTCAACGACGAGGAAATCCGTCGCCTGGGCGAAGCCGGCACCGGCGTCTGCCACTGCCCCAGCTCGAACATGCGCCTGGCGTCGGGCATCTGCCCCACCGTAGCGCTGGAAGCAGCCGGCGCGCCGGTGGGCATCGGCGTAGACGGCTCGGCCTCCAACGATGCTTCCAACATGATCCTCGAAGCCCGCCAGGCCCTGTACATCCAGCGCCTGCGCTACGGCGCCGAGCAGATCACCCCGGAACGCGCGCTGGGCTGGGCCACCCGAGGGTCAGCGAAACTCATCGGCCGCAGCGACATCGGCGAGCTGGCCGTGGGCAAGCAGGCCGACCTGGCGCTGTTCAAGCTCGACGAACTGCGCTTCTCCGGCAGCCACGACCCGCTGTCGGCCCTGCTGCTGTGCGGCGCCGACAAGGCCGACCGGATCATGATCGGCGGCACCTGGCGAGTCATCGACGGTGAAGTCGAAGGCCTCGACCTCAAGCGCCTGATCGCCGACCACACCCAGGCGGCGCGCAAGCTGCTCGGTACGCTGTAATCCCCCATAACCCCGCAACCTGCTCT
This sequence comes from Pseudomonas nicosulfuronedens, assembly GCF_005877905.1. GTDB lineage: Bacteria > Pseudomonadota > Gammaproteobacteria > Pseudomonadales > Pseudomonadaceae > Pseudomonas > Pseudomonas nicosulfuronedens. The sequence goes on from NZ_SWDV01000001.1 coordinate 276,120, forward strand.
TCGTAGGATGGCGTGGAGCGAAGCGATACCCATCGAAGCGTGGCTGGCAAGGCCGATGGGTATCGCAAGCTCCACCCATCCTACGATCCCCTGTACCCCGACCTCTCATCGGAGCAACCGGAACGTCTACTCCTGAAAGGCGCATAACGCGCCAGCGTTATCCGCCGACAGACCTTCCCTCCACACTCGAAGCGTGGCTCCGGATGCCATTCCGGCGGGCACGTTTTGCCATCGAAAAATCGCCACAACCCGCGCCACACAAGGGCTGCGCACTACCGCCCGTCGCCATCCAAGCAACCAAGATGAACGGTCATTCACTGAAAACCCCTCTAGATCAAGGGTCTATCCCCTGTGACGGGAATATGCCGTCAGTTTGACATCACGCTTTGGCACTCTAGTTTTAAATCGCCAGGCCGAATTCCTGCTCAAGACGTTGTCAGCAGCCGTTTGGCCCGGTTACCGGCGCCCGGCAATGGAGTGCACTTCAATGCGCGATTCACAGTTGAACCCCCAGGCGGTTCAAGAAGCCGGCCAGGATTGGCCGCGGCGCCTCATCATCCAGACCCTGCCGTGGGCGGTCGTCGCGGGGCTTTGCGCGGTCGGCGTGCCGTTCTGGTGGATGCTGCCGATCGGTTGGGTTTCCAGCCTGGTGCTGTGCAGCTTGCTGTGCGGCGCCAACAAGGTCAGCGCCGATACGCAGGTGGTCGCGTTGCAGGCCGACGAGTTGCCGCGCTGGCGTCCGCTGCAGGAAGGCGTGGAAGGCCACCTGGCCTCGCTCAACGGCCACACCCACCAGATCGACAACCTCCTGCACCAGGCTATCCGTCAGCTGACCGACAGCTTCCATGCCCTTGCCGAGCGCATCGACACCCAGCGCGGCCTGTCCCACTCGCTGATCGAGCGCTACGACGGCCGCGGCCACCTGGACGGCGATATCGACTTCCAGCGCTTCATCCACGCCACCCAGGAAACCCTCGGGCTGTTCGTCGAAGCCACCCTGGAGACCAGCCGCACCTCGCAGCAACTGGTCGAGCGCATGGACCGAGTGACCCACAAGATCGCCGAGATCCTCCAGTCCACCCAGGACATGGACGCCATCGCCAAGCAGACCAACCTGCTGGCCCTCAACGCCGCCATCGAGGCCGCCCGCGCCGGAGAGAGCGGCCGCGGATTCGCCGTGGTGGCCGACGAAGTGCGCGCGCTGTCCACCCGCTCCACGCACTTCTCGCAGGCCATCCGTGAACACGTCGACGTGGTCTACCACGAGATCAAGGACGCCGAGGGCGCCATCAGCCAGCTGGCCGACAAGGACATGACCTTCGCCCTGGATTCGCGCAAGAAGATCCAGACCATGCTCGACGACCTCGACGCCATGAACCAGCACACCGTGAAGGTGGTGCAGGAGCTGGACCGTATCTCCCTGGAAGTGGGCGACGGCGTCAACGCCGCGGTCACCGCCCTGCAGTTCCAGGACATGAGCAGCCAGCTGCTCGGGCAGATCGGCAAGCACAGCGCCCGCCTCGGCGCCCTCGCCGTCGGCCTGGGCGCGCTGGATGGCCGCGAGCCCGGCGAGTGGGGCGAGCGCCTGCGCGGCGAGATCAGCGAACTCGGCCGCCCCCTGAGCAACCCGGTCGCCCAGACCAGCCTCAGCGCTGGCGAGGTCGAACTGTTCTGAACTGAAGGCAAGGCAGGAGTCCCGACATGCTGCAGTCCGTCTTCGAATACCTGGCCAACCTCGCCCTCATCGGCTGAGCCCCCCACACCATTTCCGCGCGCCGGGATGGCGCGAGTTTCTGTGCGCCTGGCGACAACAAACGCATTGCAATCCGAGGAGAAACAACGCAATGGGAAAGCAGATTCTGATCGTCGATGACTCGGCCTCGATCCGGCAGATGCTGAGCTTCACGCTCAAGTCCGCCGGCTACGAGGTGGACGAGGCCGTGGACGGCAAGGACGGCCTGGGCAAGGCCCAGCGCAAGTCCTACAACCTGGTCTTCACCGACCAGAACATGCCGAACATGGACGGCCTGTCGCTGATCCGCAGCCTGCGCGACATGGCCGGCTACCGCAGCACGCCGATCCTGATGCTCACCACCGAATCCAGCGATGCCATGAAGCAGCAGGGCAAGAGCGCCGGCGCCACCGGCTGGCTGGTCAAGCCGTTCGACCCGCCGAAACTGCTGGAAGTGACCCGCAAGGTCCTGCCCTAGGGGAACCCGGAATGGCGACTGGTATGGAGCAATTCCTCCAGGTGTTCTTCGAGGAAACCGACGAACACCTGGCGACCCTCGAACTCCTGCTGATCGGGCTCGACCTCGATCAGCCTGACGCCGAGACGCTCAATGGCATTTTTCGCGCGGCGCACTCGATCAAGGGTTCCAGCGGCATGTTCGGCTTCGATGACCTGACCGCCGTGACCCACGAGCTGGAGACGCTGCTCGACCGCATCCGCTGCGGGCAGACCTCCCTGCACGTGGACATGATCGGCGTGTTCCTCGAAGCCCGCGACGTCCTGCAGCGCCTGCTCGATGCGCACCGCAGCCAGGTACCCGATCCGGACGTACCCGTGGCCGCCACCGTGGAACGCCTGCGCGCCTGGCTGGCAGAACCCGTCGCGGCTGCCGCCGATGACGGCTTCGGCCTGTTCGACGCTGTTCCCGCAGCGGTTGAAAGCAGCGCCAGCGACGACGATGCCTTCGGCTTCTTCGACGAAGCGCCCGGCACTCCCGGCGCCAGCGAAAGCAGCGCCAGCAGCGACGACGACTTCGGCTTCTTCGACGACGCCCCCGGCGCGCCGGACGCTACGACCGTCGAACCCTACGGCATCTTCGACAAGGCACCGGGCGCCCCCACGGCCGCTGCCGTCGCGGCTCCCAGTGAACAACCCAAGGCCGCGCTCACTGCCGCCGCCAAGCCGGCCGTCCGCGCCGACAGCGAATCCAGCTCGATCCGCGTCAGCGTCGAGAAGATCGACAGCCTGATCAACCTGGTCGGCGAGCTGGTGATCACCCAGGCCATGCTCAGCCAGCTCAGCGAGGACCTCGACCCCACCCACTTCGAGCGCCTGCAGCAGGCCCTGGCGCAGCTGGAACACAACACCCGCGACCTGCAGGAATCGGTGATGTCGATCCGCATGCTGCCGATCAGCTTCATCTTCAGCCGCTTCCCGCGCCTGGTGCACGACACCTCCGCACGCCTGGGCAAGCAGGTCGAACTGATCCTCCAGGGCGAGCACACCGAGCTGGACAAGAGCGTCATTGAAAAGCTCAGCGACCCGCTCACCCACATCGTCCGCAACAGCATCGACCACGGCATCGAGACACCCGCCGAACGCCTGGCCGCCGGCAAGCCGGCCCAGGGTTCGGTGAAGCTCGCCGCCAGCCATCAAGGCGGCAGTGTGGTGGTGGAGATCTCCGATGACGGCCGTGGCCTGTCCCGCGAACGCATCCTCGCCAAGGCCCGCGAGAAGGGCCTGCCGGTGCACGACGGGATGACCGATGCAGAGGTCTGGCAGCTGATCTTCATGCCGGGTTTCTCCACCGCCGAGGCGGTCACCGAGCTGTCCGGCCGGGGCGTGGGCATGGACGTGGTGCGGCGCAACATCCAGGCCATGGGCGGGCGCATCGACATCGATTCGGCACCTGGCATGGGCACCCGCATGAGCATCCGCCTGCCGCTGACCCTGGCCATCCTCGACGGCCTGATCGTCGCCGTGGAGCAGGTCAACTACGTGGTGCCGCTGACCTACATCGTCGAATCGCTGCAGGCCCGCGCCGACGACGTGCGCGGCCTGGCCGGCGAGGAATCGACGGTGATCCGCGTACGCGGCGAGTACCTGCCGCTGTTCTCCCTCAACCAGCTGCTGCGCATCGGCGCGGCACCCGTGCCGCCGGAACAGGGGATCGTGGTGATCCTCGAATCCGAGGGCAAGAGTTTCGCCCTGCAGGTGGACGAACTGGTCGGCCAGCAGCAGGTAGTGATCAAGAGCCTGGAACAGAACTTCCGCCGGATCGACGGGATCGCCGGCGCCACCATCATGGGCGACGGCAGCGTCGCCCTGATCCTCGACGTCGATGCCCTGCCGCGTCTGGCAGCACAAGGAGAATCCACCCATGAGCGCAGCTGAAGCCAGCGCCGCAAGCAGCCCGGTGCAGGAATACCTGACCTTCACCCTGGGCCGCGAGGAATACGCCATCGACATCCTGCGCGTGCAGGAGATCCGGGGTTACGACCAGGTCACGGCGATCGCCAACGCCCCCGCCTTCATCAAGGGTGTGATCAACCTGCGCGGCGCCATCGTTCCCATCGTCGACCTGCGCATCAAGTTCAACCTGGCCGACATCAGCTACGACCAGTTCACCGTGGTGATCATCCTCAACGTCGGCCGGCGCATCGTCGGTGCGGTGGTGGATTCGGTCTCCGACGTGATCGCCCTGGCCGGCGATGAGATCAAGCCGCGCCCCGAATTCGCCGCCAGCTTCGACACCGAGTACCTGCTGGGCCTGGCCACCGCCGGTGAGCGAATGCTCATCCTGGTGGACATCGAAAAACTCATGACCAGCCGTGAAATGGCGCTGGTCGACGAAACCGCCGCCTGATCGCGACCGAGGACAAACAACATGGGTCTGTTCAACGCACACGCCGTGGCGCAGCAACGCGCCGACCGCATCACCGCCCTCCTCCACAGCCTGGTGGACGGCAACCTCGACGTCGCCATCGGCGAAGCGCCAGCCGCTGGCTACGAGCGTCTCTACGACGGCCTGCGCAGCATCCAGCGCAACCTGCGCGAGCAGCGCGCCGAGCAGACCCAGGTGGAAGCCCTGGAAGCCGGCCTGGTGGAGATGACCCGCCAGCATGAGCTGGGCTGGATCGACGAGGTGATCCAGGTGGACAAGTTCGCCGGCCGCCCGGCACGCATTGCCAAGGGCATCAATGACCTGGTCGCCGCGCACATCGCGGTGAAGATGCGAGTCGTCGCCACCGTCACCGCCTACGGCAAGGGCGATTACTCGGTGGACATGGATCGTCTGCCGGGCAAGAAGGCCATCATCACCGAGGCCATCGACGGCGTGCGCGACAGCCTCAAGGCCAACGCCGATGCCGCCGAGTACAACGCGCGAATCAAGAGCGCGCTGGATAACGTGTCGGCCAACGTGATGATCGCCAACAACGACCTCGAGATCATCTACATGAACCGCACGGTGACCGAGATGCTCGGCAACGCCGAGGCCGACATCCGCAAACAGCTGCCGAACTTCAACGCCAGCCGCCTGATGGGCGCCAACATCGACATGTTCCACAAGAACCCGGCGCACCAGCGCGGCATGCTCGCGCACCTGACCGCGCGGCATAAGGCCGAACTGAACCTGGGCGGCCGCCGCTTCGCCCTGGACGTGGTGCCGGTGTTCAACGATGCCGGCGAGCGCCTGGGTTCGGCCGTGCAGTGGACCGACCGCACCGAGGAGTTCCGTGCCGAGCAGGAGGTCTCGCAACTGGTGGACGCCGCCGTCGCCGGCGACTTCAGCAAGCGCATCGAGGCCTCGAACAAGGAGGGCTTCTTCCTGAAGATCGCCACCGGCCTGAACAACCTGGTGGACACCGCCGACAAGGGCCTGCGTGACGTCACCCGCGTGCTCGGCGCACTGGCCCAGGGCGACCTGACCCAGCGTATCGACGCCGACTACCAGGGCACCTTCGGCGAGCTCAAGGACTACGCCAACGAGACCGCGCAGAGCCTGTCGCGCATGCTCGGGCAGATCCGCGAAGCGGCCGACACCATCCACACCGCCGCCAGCGAGATCGCCAGCGGCAACGCCGAGCTTTCCACCCGTACCGAGCAGCAGGCCTCCAGCCTGGAAGAAACCGCTTCGAGCATGGAAGAGCTCACCAGCACCGTGAAGCTCAACGCCGAGAACGCCCGCCAGGCCAACTCGCTGGCAGTGAATGCGTCCGAAGTCGCCACCGAAGGCGGCAGCGTGGTGCAGAAGGTGGTGGGCACCATGTCGGCGATCAACGACTCGGCGCGCAAGATCGCCGACATCATCGGGGTGATCGACGGCATCGCCTTCCAGACCAACATCCTCGCGCTCAACGCCGCGGTGGAAGCAGCGCGCGCCGGCGAGCAGGGCCGCGGCTTCGCGGTGGTGGCCGGTGAGGTGCGCACCCTGGCGCAGCGCTCCGCCGCCGCCGCCAAGGAGATCAAGACGCTGATCAACGACTCGGTGGACAAGGTCGAGAGCGGCAACACCCTGGTCGCCCAGGCCGGGCAGACCATGAGCGACATCGTGGTGGCGATCAAGCGCGTCACCGACATCATGGCCGAGATCGCCGCTGCATCCGCCGAGCAGAGCAGCGGCATCGAGGAAGTGAACGGCGCCGTGTCGCAGATGGACGAGATGACCCAGCAGAACGCCGCGCTGGTGGAAGAAGCCGCCGCCTCGGCCGAGGCCCTGCAGGAGCAGGCCGGCATGCTCAACCAGCAGGTCGGGGTGTTCAAGCTCGAATCCATCGCGGCCACCGTGGTGCCGCTGGCCTCCGCCCGCCCGGCCCGCGCCGAGCCGGCCGCGCACACCTCGCGCGCCGCCCGTGGCGTGGCCAAGGCGGTGCGCGCCAAGGGCAAGGAAGACGACTGGGAAGAGTTCTGATCGGGCGGGGCTGAAGGATGGCGGTGGCCGGAGCAATGGGAGGGTCGGCCGCCGCGGGCGGGCCAGGGATGGCCACGGATGTGCGCCCCATTCTGCTCGCTTCAATCTGCCCGAGGCGAGCTCCTGCACCGACCTGCAAATCTGACGCCTGCGTAGGATGGCGTGGAGCGCAGCGATACCCATCAATGCATCCCACCGCAGCAGCATGGGTATCGCTGCGCTCCACCCATCCTACGGAGCTGTCCCGATCCAGCGCATGAAGTTGGGCGCATAACGCCACAGGCGTTATCAGCCCTAGGCAATCCGCCTACCACCGAGACCAACCGATGTCGATCCACCTGCCCGCCCCCGAGCACGAATTCCACTACACCCGCCGGGACTTCCAGCAGGTGCGCGAGCGCTTGTACCAGCATGCCGGCATCAGCCTCTCGGAGAACAAGCAGCAGCTGGTCTACAGCCGCCTGTCACGGCGACTGCGCAGCCTGCGCCTGGGCAGCTTCGCCGAGTACTTCGTCTACCTGGAAAACCACGAGGAAGAGTGGCAGCAGTTCGTCAACGCACTGACCACCAACCTCACCGCCTTCTTCCGCGAGAAGCACCACTTCGACCACCTCGGCCGCTTCGCCGCCGAGCAGGTGCAGGACCATCAGCCGCTGCGGTTCTGGTCCACCGCCTCGAGCACCGGCGAGGAGCCCTACTCCATGGCCATGACGCTGGTGGACGCGCTGGGCAGCTTCGCCCCGCCCATCGAGCTGATCGCTTCGGATATCGACACCGGCGTGCTCGGCCAGGCACGCCAGGGCATCTATCCACTGGAGCGCATCGAGGCACTGAGCCCGGCGCAGAAGAAGCGCTTCTTCCTCCGTGGCACCGGCGGCAACGCCGGCAAGGCACGGGTGGTGCGCGAGCTGCGGCAGATGATCGACTACCGGCAGATCAACCTGCTCGACCGCGACTGGGGCATTGCCGGCGGCCTGGACGCGATCTTCTGCCGCAACGTGATGATCTACTTCGACAAGCCGACCCAGACCCGCCTGCTCGAACGCATGGTGCGCCTGCTGCGGCCCGGTGGGCTGTTCTTCGCCGGGCACTCGGAAAACTTCGTCCACGCCAGCCACCTGGTGCGTTCGGTGGGGCGTACGACCTACCAGGCGGTGGAGAGCCACTGATGGGCGCAGCCCTGGACCAACCCAATCGCTACTACGACCCACGCTTCGGCATGGAAGCGGTGAAGCTGCTGCCCGGCGAGTGCTACGTCACCGCCGAGCCGCTGATGCTGGTCACGGTGCTCGGCTCCTGCGTCTCCGTCTGCCTGCGCGACCGCAGCAGCGGGCTGGGCGGCATGAACCACTTCATGCTGCCCGGCGACACGGGTGTGCAAGGTCTGCTGTCCAACTCCGGGCGCTACGGCGTGCATGCCATGGACCTGCTGATCAATGGCCTGATGCGTCGCGGCGCCCAGCGCCGGTACTTCGAAGCCAAGGTGTTCGGCGGCGGCTCGGTGCTGAAGAACCTCAGCGCCGACGTCGGCCAGCGCAACGTCGAGTTCGTCCTGCAGTATCTGGAGGACGAGGGCATTCCACTGGCCGCCCAGGACCTGCTCGACGTGCACCCGCGCAAGGTCTATTTCTTCCCCGGCAGCGGCCGGGTGCTGGTGCGCAAGCTGCGCACCCTGGCCAACGACACGGTACTGCAGCGCGAGCGGCAGTACTGCCAGCAACTGTCCCGTCGGGAGCGCGGCGGGAGCATCGACCTGTTCTGAAAGGAGGGACGCCCGATGGCCGTCAAGGTCCTGATCGTCGACGACTCGGCGCTGATTCGCAGCCTGCTCAAGGACATCATCCAGCACGACCCGGAGCTGCAGCTGGTGGGCGCGGCACCCGACGCCTTCGTCGCCCGCGACCTGATCAAGCAGCACTCGCCGGACGTCATCACCCTCGACGTGGAAATGCCGCGCATGGACGGCCTGACCTTCCTCGACAAGCTGATGAAGGGCCGGCCGACTCCGGTGCTGATGATCTCCTCGCTCACCGAGAAGGGTTCCGAAGCCACCCTGCGCGCGCTGGAGCTGGGCGCCATCGACTTCATCGCCAAGCCCCGACTGGGCATCGCCGAGGGCATGCAGGCCTACGCCGAGGAAATCTGCGCCAAGCTCAAGGCCGCCGCCCGCGCGCGCCTGCCCCGTGCGCGCCCTGCGGCAGCGACCGGCGCACCAGCGATGAGCAGTGCGCCGTTGCTGAGCACCGAAAAGATCTTCGCCATCGGCGCCTCCACCGGCGGCACCGAGGCGATCAAGGAAGTCCTGCTGGGACTGCCGCCGGACTGCCCCGGTACGGTGGTCACGCTGCACATGCCGCCGGGCTTCACCAAATCCTACGCCGACCGACTGGACCGTCAGACGCGCCTGTCAGTACGCGAAGCCCGCGACGGCGACCGCATCCTCCCCGGTCACGTGCTGCTCGCTCCCGGCGACTACCACATGGAAGTGCAGCGCAGCGGCGCCAACTACGTGGTTCGCCTGCACCGGGAGGCGGCGGTGAATGGACACAGGCCGGCGGTGGACGTGATGTTCAACTCCCTCGCCCGTTGCGCCGGGCGCAACCTCATCGCGGCGCTGCTCACCGGCATGGGCAAGGATGGGGCCCGCGGCTTGCAAGCGATCCGCCAGGCCGGCGGCCACACCGTCGCCCAGGACGAAGCTACCTGCGTGGTCTACGGCATGCCCCGCGAGGCGGTGGAGCTGGGTGCGGCGAAGGAAGTCCTGCCGCTGGAGCGCATAGCAGACTCGCTCCTACAGCAGGCGCGCCAGAGCGGAAGTGGGAACCGCGTCTAGTTCTGCGGGAATCATCCCGCACTGCCGAGCGGCTTTTCACACAGGGTCTAGACTCAGGCCAATTGACCGGCGCCAATAATATGGCGATTCGATATCAATTTGGTTTGATTGTGCCCGTATACAAAATGCACAATTGAGCTTTCGCCAAAAGACCGGCACACGGCGGGCGACACGGAGAAACAAGATAGCCATGGCGGCAAGATGGGGGTTGCGCGGCAAATCGGTGGTGGCATTGCTCATCGCCTGTCTCCTGGCGCTGGTACCGGCAGTCATGCTGGGCTGGAAAGCCATGGAGGACATCCGCACGCATTTCGGCCTCGCCTTCGCGAGAAACTTCACGCTGCTCAACCAGCAGAAAATCATTGCGCCGGTGATTCGCGAGCTGGCGCTCTCGCGACGCCTGGCCGAGTCCGTGGTGACACAGGACTGGCTGCTCGCCGAGAACGACCCGGCGCGGCGTGCGCTGTTCTTCCGCGAAGCCGAAGGCTTCCGCGCTGACCAGCACAACTACTCCTACTTCGTCGTGGTGGACTCCTCGCGCCACTACTACTTCAACGACTCCAGCTCGCCGCTCTCCAACTCCCCGCGCTACACCCTGAGCCAGGACGACCCGAAGGACTCCTGGTACTTCGATACCCTCGCGCGCGACGAGCTGTACAACATCAACGTCGACTACAACGAGAAGCTCAAGGTCACCAAGGTCTGGTTCAACATGGTGGTGCGCGCCGGCAACGAAAAAGTCGGCCTCGCCGGCGGCGGCCTCGACCTCACCGAGTTCCTCGACCAGTTCATCTCGCGCCGCGAGGCCGGGGTGACGCCGATGATCGTCGACCCCGAGGGCGCCATTCAGGCGCACCCGGACACTCGTCTGATCGCCTATAACTCCGGCTCCAGCGGCCAGGCCAAGCACCACGTCTACGACCTGCTGGCCAATGACCAGGAACGCACCGCGTTGCGCCAGACCCTGCGCCAGGCAGAGACCAACCCCGGCGAAGTGGAAACCATGTGGGGCACCATCGACGGCAAGGAACAGCTGATCGCCACCGCCTACATCCCGCAGCTGCGCTGGCATGTGCTCAGTGCCATCGACCTGCACGCCGCGCAAGTGCTCGACAGCCGCTGGATCTGGCCGCTGGTGGGTACCCTCGCCGGGCTGCTGGCGATCCTGCTGATCGGCTTCGCCTACACCGTCGACCTGCTGGTGCTGCGCCCGCTGCGCGGCCTCAAGCAATCGGCCAAGGCCATCGCCGCGGGGCAATACGACAGCCCGCTGCCGCGCACCCGCCCGGACGAGATCGGCGAACTCTCCAGCGCCTTCGCCAGCATGGCCGACCAGGTCCGCCGGCACACCGAGGAACTGGAGGACAAGGTCCAGCAACGCACCCAGGCCCTGGAAGCGGCCAACCGCGAGATGGCCGCCGCACAGAAGAAGATCGGCGACTCCATCGACTACGCCAGCCTGATCCAGCGCGCCATCCTCCCTGACCGCCAATTGCAGGCGTCCCTGGGCGAGCACCATTTCGTCCTGTGGAAACCGCGCGACGTGGTCGGCGGCGACTTCTACATCTACCGAGAAGGCCCCGCCGACAGCCTGATCGGCGTGGTCGACTGCGCCGGCCACGGCGTGCCCGGCGCGCTGATGACCATGCTCGCCCTGGCCGCCATCGACCACGCCATCGACAGCGTGAAGAGCCACGACCCGGCCGCCATCCTGCGCGAGACCGACCACGTCATGCGCGGCATGCTCGGCCAGGAAGAATTCACCCACTCGCTGGCCACCAACATGGATGCGGGCCTGGTGCGCGTCGACCACCAGCGCAAGTTGCTGCACTTCTCCGGGGCGAAGATTTCCCTGTTCGCCAGCGACGGCAATGACGTGCGCGAATACAAGGGCGCGCGCCGCGCCATCGGCGACAAGCGCCAGGGCGACTATCAGGACGTGGCGATCCCGATGGAAGCCGGCTGGACCTACTACCTGTGCACCGACGGCTTCCTCGACCAGGCCGGCGGCGAGCACGGCTTCGGCTTCGGCAACAGCCGCTTCGCCGACCTGCTGCGCAACCACGCGCGCCGACCGTTGGCCGAGCAGGCCGATGTGTTCACCGCTACCCTCGCCCACTACCAGGGCGAGCAGCCGCAGCGTGACGACATCACCATTCTCTCTTTCCGCTTCGACTAGGGGTTAATCCATGGAATCGCTAGATCTGTTGGCCATGCGCGAGAGCTTTACCCGGCAACGCATATTGCTCTGCTTCAACGGGCCCATCTCGCGCAGCCTGATCGAGGAAATCGGCCACGCGCTGCGCAACTACATGCAGGCCGAACAGGCGCACCCCAGCGAAGCGATGGACGTCTTCGCGGTCTACATCGAGATGACCCAGAACATCCGCCACTACGCCACCCAGCGCGGCTACAACGACCAGGAGGCCTCGGCCACCGTGGCGATTGCCCGCGATGACGAAGGCCACTACGTGGTTTCCGCCGGCAACCTGGTGGAACTGGCTGATGGCCAGGGCCTGGTGCGCAGCATCGAAGCCATTGCAGGGCTCGACAAGGCCCAGCTCAAGGCCGCCTACAAGGAGCAGCTGCGCCGCCCGCGCGACGCCGAAGCCTCCACCGGCGCAGGCCTTGGCCTGCTGGACATTGCCCGCAAGTCCAGCGCGCCGCTCAAGACCTCCCTCACCGAACAACCCGACGGCCGCGCCTTCTTCAGCCTGCGCGCCGTGATCTGAACCGCGAAATTCAGGAAGACCCGACATGAGCGATCTCAACGTCACCGGAACCCAATCCACCCCACAGATCCACGGCGACTGGCAAGCCGGCATCCTCGCAATGCAAGGCGACTCCTACCCGGAGAACTCCTATGAACTCTTTGGCCAGGTCATCGAGTGGGTCGAACGCTTCCTTACCGAGGAAAAGCGTCCGCTGGAACTCGACCTGCGCCTTCTGTACCTCAACACCAGCTCGATCAAGGCCATGATGGACATCTTCGACCTGCTCGAAGAAGCCCACGGCCAGGGCCGCAGCACCCGCGTGGCGTGGCACTACGACCGACGCAACGAACGCGTCGCCGAACTGGCCGAGGAATTCCGCGAGGACTGTACCTTCCCGTTCGTCATCCAAGCCTACGACGAGTAAGTGCCATGACTAGCGAGCGCGAGCTGGACCTGCTGATCGAAGACCTGCTGGCCGACCCCCAGTACGAAGGGCACCCCCTGCGCGAAGCCCTGTACCAGAAGCATCAGCAATCCCTCGACCAGCTCGCGCGCCTGGAACGCATCGCGCGGATTTCCGACGGCTTCCAGTCCATGGCCCGGCAGCAGAACAGCACACTGTCCGAGCGCTACCACAAGCAACTGCGCCAGCTGGAAAAGGTCGCGCGCATCTCCGATCGCTACCAGGACATGATGCGCGACCTCAACATCGCGCTGAAGGAAGCCTCGACCCACGACACCCTCACCGGTATCGCCAACCGCCGCCTGCTGATGGAGCGCCTGCGCGAGGAAAGCGAGCGCGCCCAGCGCCACGGTGAGTCCTACGTCCTGGCCATGCTCGACGTCGACCGCTTCAAGCAGGTCAACGACACCTGGGGCCACGAAGTGGGCGACCGCGTGCTGGTGGAAATCGGCCGCGCCATGGAATCCGCCCTGCGCCAGTACGACCTTTGCGGCCGCTGGGGCGGCGAGGAGTTCCTGCTGATCCTGCCCGACACCCGTCTGAGCGATGCCACCGCGATCATCGAACGGGTGCGCAACGATATCCGCTGCCTGGCCGTACGCGTGGGCACCAACGCCCTGTCCGTCACCGCCAGCTTCGGTGTCGCCGAGCACCATCCGGGCGAGAGCTACTCGCAGACCCTCAGCCGCGCCGACGCCGCCCTGCTGGACGCCAAGCGCAGCGGGCGGGACAAGTGCGAGTTCGCCACCGCGTAACGGCAGCTCCAGAAAAAAGCCCGGCCATGGCCGGGCTTTTTTCGCGGTGCGAGATCAGTTCTGCAGCGACACCTGACCGGCACCCAGCTTCAGGCCACCCAGGCGTTGCAGCAGGGTGTTGATGTTGGCGCGGGCCGAGCCTTCGTTGGCCAGGCGCAGGCGAGTCACGCCGTAGAACGCATCACCCACGCCGGCGGTGAAGGGCTCCTTGACGGTTTCCTGCCAGACCACGCGGTCGCTGGCGGTTTCCACCAGGCTGTACTCGACGGTCGAGGTCACGGTGAAGTTGAAGCCGAACACCGGCTGGTCGAGGCTGACCAGCTTGGTGCGCAGCGAATAGGCCGCCTTGTCGCCCTGGCCGAGCAGGCCGGCCTTGCCCAGGGATTGCTCCAGTGCAGCACGGAAGTCGGCGCCATCGATCTGCGAGGTCCACAGCGGGTTGGTCTTCTTGCCGCCCTCGACGTCGGCGACCTGGAGGTTGTCGCGCAGCGCGGCATCGTAGCCCTGGGTGTGCGCCTGCTGGTCGTTGACCTGCATGTTCTCGACCTTCGCCGAAGAGGCGCAGCCGGTCAGCAGGATCGCGAAAAGGGAAACGCAGAGAAAGCGAAGCATGGTCATTCCTTCGATGGCAGATGGGACGCCCAGGCAGTTCGCGATCGAATGATGGCGCCACGTTCCTCCCTGAACGGTGGCGGAGGATATGCCTGCTCCGATGATGGCGCAATGATTCTATCGGTGCATCCGGGTTGTCGCGCCCGCCCTCGCACACTATGGTCGTCTGATCCCCAGCAAAGGATGCAGCATGGCCAACAAGTCCCCCGCCACTCGCCAGCAGACCCACCTCGCCGTCCTGATCGATGCCGACAACGCCCCCGCCGCCATCGTCGAGGGCCTGTTCGAGGAGATCGCCAAGTACGGCGTCGCCAGCGTCAAACGCATCTACGGCGACTGGACCAAGCCTAACCTGGGCAAGTGGAAGCAGGTGCTGCTCGACCACTCCATCCAGCCCATGCAGCAGTTCGCCTACACCAGCGGCAAGAACGCCACCGACAGCGCGCTGATCATCGACGCCATGGACCTGCTCTACACCCGGCGCTTCGACGGCTTCTGCCTGGTCTCCAGCGACAGCGACTTCACCCGCCTGGCCGCGCGCCTGCGTGAGGAAGGGCTGACCGTCTATGGCTTCGGCGAAGAGAAGACGCCCAAACCCTTCGTCTCCGCCTGCGACAAGTTCATCTACACCGAGATCCTCCGCGCCGAGCCGGCAGCACCAGCCGAGCAGCCTGCCGTCACCGACAAGACCGCCGCCCCCAGCGCCAACGACAGCCCCAAACCCGCCGCCAAGCCCAAGTCGCAGAAGGTCCCGCTGGACTTCATCGCCAAGGTGCTCGACGACATCGACGGCGACGATGACGACTGGGTGCAACTCGGCGCTCTGGGACAGAACATCAGCAAGCTGCGGCCAGCGTTCGACCCGCGCCTGTATGGCTTCAAGAAGCTCAGCGACCTGATCAAGGGCCACCCCAAGCGTTTCGAACTGCAGGCACGGGGCACCAGTGGCACGGGCGGCAAGGACCTGTACGTGCGCAACGTTGGCAGCACGCGCTGAACCTGCATCAGCTCAATGAAGCAACCGATTGCCGGGCGTTAGACTGGGCAGCGAACCCGCACCGGAATCGACCCATGCGCCCCTGGCTGATAGCACTGCTCCTGACCCTGGCCGCCGGAACCGCCCACGCCGGCACCCTGCGATGCGGCACCAGCCTGATCAACGAAGGCGACCCGATGGATGAGGTGCTCGCCAAATGTGGCGAGCCTGCCAAACGCGTGATCGTCCCCCCCAGGCCACCGCGGCGCGACTCGACCGGCAAGCTCATTGCTGGCGAAGCGCAACTGGAAACCTGGATGTACGGCCCCAGCGGCGGGGCCTATCGTTACTTGTTCTTCCGCGATACCAAGCTGCTGTCGATCAACATGTCGCGCAAAGAACTGCTCTGAGCTTCCCGCACTGTTCGTCCCAGCACGCCCGCCGCTACCAAAGGCGCCTACCCATCGCGGCGGCATCTCCCTAGACTGGTGGCCTTCGCCAATCCGGAGGGCACCATGCAAACCCCATTCGATTTCACCCTCGGCATCGACCCGCAGGCGCGCGACGTCGTGGTCAAGGGCCTGCTCGCCTACAACCTCGGGCAGATGGGCCGCAGCAACACCTATGACGACTTCGAGCTCTACGCGCGCAACGCAGAAGGCGAGGTGGTCGGCGGCATGTTCGGCCAGTCCGGCATGGGCTGGCTCTACATCGACTACCTCTGGCTGCAGGACGACCAGCGCGGCAGCGGCCTGGGCAGCCAGCTCATCGCCCTGGCCGAAGACGAAGCCCGCCGTCGCGGCTGCGTCGGCCTGTTCCTCTACACCTACAGCTTCCAGGCCCCCGGCTTCTACGAGAAACAGGGCTTCGAGCGCATGGGCGTGCTGGAGGATTGCCCACCGGGGCATCAGCGCATCTACCTGAAGAAGCACCTGGGCTGATCGCAGAGCCTTTCCCCTGTAGGAGCGAGCTTGCTCGCGAACCCGCCCAACGCAGCCCTCGCCGGATCAACCAGAGTCCGTGCCGACAAGATCAAAAGCCCCTCACCCTAACCCTCTCCCGCACGCGGGAGAGGGGACCGTTCGGAGCAGAATGAAACCTCATCGTCAGCCGGCACAGACGGCTCCCTCTCCTTGGAAGAGGGCTGGGGTGAGGGGGCGGCCATGGCACGGTCCCACCGGTAGAAGAGCCTTAGCGGCGGATAACCCGTTCCGGGTTATTCGCCCTACGTCCTGGCTCTGGCTCTGGCTCTTAAAGACTTCCAGAAAAACACCCACGCACGCCGAACCGCCCCTTTCAGGAGGCCCCGTTGAATCGGAGTTTCAGGGGTTGAGCGGCATGGATGCCGCGAGAGCGCTGTCGGGCCAGGGATGGCCCGTCAGCGCGTGCCCCTGAAACTTCGATTCAACGGGGGAATTTTTCGCCTAAGCGAAAAACCGGATGGAGGGGCAAGCCCTTTGGTTACTTTCTGGCGTTTGAGAAAGTGACTCGCCCGAGGGGGCGAAACAAGAAGCCCACGCGCACGCCGTCGCGACGCGTGAAACAAAGGCGCGAGGCAAACACATCGCGGACGGAGTCCGCTCCTACGAACAGGCACCGTGCCACAGTAGGTTCGCGAGCAAGCTCGCTCCTACACGCATGCCGGAAACGGCTTCTTGTTGGGCATTCCTGCCCTTCCTATCCTCGCCCCGTCACCTCCGTGACCTGGGTTTGGCGACCCAGAGACGTCAGGCGCGATAGCGCCCACAAGTGCTTACGAAAACAGCGAATGTTTTTGTAGGCCCCCGCGCACCCTGCAGAAATTTCTGCAACGCTTATGGCGGATCGCGCGGGGAGACCTCCGGGTCTGCCGGGACCTGACGTCCGGTTCGCCAACCCCGCGCGGTCCGCCTCCTATGTTTGGCGACATGGGTGCGGCTCCTTTAATCGTTAGGAGTTCCACTTATGCACAGCACCTACACCCCAACCTTCTTCACCCGCCACAACCGCCCCCTGCGCGGCGTGATGATCGACAACCAACCCTGGTTCGCCGCCCGCGACATCGCCCGCCTCGTCGCCTACCGCTTCCCCCACAGCATCCACCACCGCTGCTATCCCCACGAAGTACGCACCGTTTGCCTTGCCTACAGCACCGGCAGCGAAGAAGAAGTCGTGATGCTCAGCGAAGCCGCCCTCTTCAAAGCCCTCATCCGCTTCGGCCACCCCGAACTCGAATCCCTCGACCGCTGGCTCACCCAGGACGTCCTCCCCACCCTGCGCGACCAGCACACCCCGCAATCCACCACTCCGCAACGCGTCCTCCTCACCTGGGACGCCCGCCGCCTGATGCTGCTGAACTGGCAAGGCGGCCTGTGGATGCGCTGGGAAGAAGTCCCCCGGGTGCTGGGGAATTTCTAAGCCACAGCATGGGTATCGCTTCGCTCCACACCATCCTACAAAGGTTTCAGCCGGCTCCCGCAGTACCAGAGCTGCCCCCGAACGTAGGATGGCGTGGAGCGCAGAGATACCCATCAACAAAGCGTCAGCCGGCCCCGCAGAGCCACAGGTGACCTCGACCGTAGGATGGGTGGAGCGCAGCGATACCCATCAATTGCGGCAAGGACGCACCATGACCTCATACCGCCGCGACAGAACAGCGGGTGCGACCTGGTTCTTCACACTCGCGCTGGCCAACCGTCGCTCACGCCTGCTGGTGGAGAACGTCGATCTGCTCCGCGCAGCTTTTCGCTACACACAACAACGTCACCCCTGGCAGATCGATGCCATCGTCATCCTGCCCGACCACCTGCACACCATCTGTACCCTGCCGGCCGACGACGCCAATTACGCTCTACGCTGGCGGCTGATCAAGACCGAATTCTCACGTGCGCTCCCCAGAACGGAAGTCGTCTCCAACAGCCGTCAGACAAAGGGCGAACGCGGCATCTGGCAGCGCCGTTACTGGGAGCATCGGATTCGCGATGACATCGATCTCGCACGGCACGTGGACTACATCCACTTCAATCTGTGCAAGCACAGCCACGCTTTGCGCGTAGTGGATTGGAGATGGTCTTCGTTTCATCGCTACGTGCGCGAAGGGCTGCTGGCGAAGGACTGGGGCGGCGGCTCGATAGGGGAGATCGACGCAGGGGAATGATGGGTATCGCTGCGCTCCACGCCATCCTACGAATACGCTCCCGGGGGGGCTGGAGTATTGGGCAATTGCCTCTGAAAACAAAAAAGGCCGGTCACTTGGACCGGCCTTTTTCTTACCGCTTATTCACCATCAGCCATTGCTGGGGAAGGCGAACTGCGCCGCTTCGTGCGACTTGCGCTGCGGCCAGCGCTGGGTGATGGCCTTGCGCTTGGTGTAGAAGCGCACGCCATCCGGGCCGTAGGCGTGCAGGTCGCCGAACAGCGAACGCTTCCAGCCGCCGAAGCTGTGGTAAGCCACCGGTACCGGCAGCGGTACGTTGACGCCGACCATGCCGACTTCGATTTCGTCGCAGAACAGGCGGGCAGCCTCACCGTCGCGGGTGAAGATGCAGGTGCCGTTGCCGTATTCGTGGTCGTTGATCAGCTGCATGGCTTCTTCCAGGCTGTTCACGCGCACGATGCACAGCACCGGGCCGAAGATTTCTTCCTGGTAGATGGTCATGTCCGGGGTCACCTTGTCGAACAGAGTGCCGCCGACGAAGAAGCCGTTCTCGTGACCAGCCACCTTGTAGTTGCGGCCGTCGACCAGCAGCTGCGCGCCCTGCTCGACGCCGGCGTCGATGTAGCCGGTGACTTTCTGCTGGGCAGCGCCGGTGACCAGCGGGCCCATGTCCAGGCCGCAGGAGGTGCCGGCGCCGATCTTCAGGGCCTTGATCTGCGGAACGATCTTCTCGACCAGCGCGTCGCCGATCTGGTCGCCCACGCAAACGGCGACGGAGATGGCCATGCAGCGCTCGCCGCAGGAACCGTAGGCCGCACCCATCAGGGCGCTGACGGCGTTGTCCAGGTCGCAGTCGGGCATCAGCACGGCGTGGTTCTTGGCGCCGCCCAGGGCCTGCACGCGCTTGCCGCGCTTGGTGCCTTCGGAATAGATGTACTCGGCGATCGGGGTCGAACCGACGAAGCTCAGGGCTTTGACTTCCGGGGCCTCGATCAGCGCGTCCACAGCGGTCTTGTCGCCGTGCACCACGTTCAGCACGCCCTTGGGCAGGCCGGCTTCTTCGAACAGTTCGGCGATCAGCAGGGTGGAGCTCGGGTCACGCTCGGACGGCTTGAGGATGAAGGTGTTGCCGCAGGCGATGGCCAGCGGGTACATCCACAGGGGCACCATGGCCGGGAAGTTGAACGGGGTGATGCCGGCGACCACGCCGATCGGCTGGAAGTCGCTCCAGGCGTCGATATTCGGGCCGACGTTGCGGCTGTACTCGCCCTTGAGGATTTCCGGGGCGGCGCTGGCGTACTCGACGTTCTCGATGCCGCGCTTGAGTTCACCGGCGGCGTCTTCCAGGGTCTTGCCGTGTTCTTCGCTGATCAGCTGGCTGATGCGCGCTTCGTTGGCTTCGAGCAGTTGCTTGAAGCGAAACAGCACCTGGGCACGCTTGGCCGGCGGAGTGTTGCGCCAGGCCGGGAAGGCGGCCTTGGCGGCGTCGATGGCCTGCTGCACGGTTTCGCGGCTGGCCAGCGGGACCTTGCGGATGGCTTCGCCGGTGGACGGGTTGAAGACGTCGGCGGTGCGGCCGGTGTCGGCGATCATCTCGCCGCCGATCAGGTGCTTGACGGTGGTCATGGGAAGTCTCTTCTCGCTGAAAGTGTGGGGGCGGGCTCTCTCAAGAGCCCCTCTCCCTAGCCCTCTCCCTGAAGGGAGAGGGGATTTGTACGGTGCACGGGTCGGGCGTCGAGGCTCGCCGGGAAGGTCACTCTACGGTGACATCCGCCGGCATGCCTTCTCGCGTGCCCGCGCGCTCAGTGGCTGTGCGGGTGTTCGTCGCTCTTGAGCTCGATCTCGATGAAGGCCACTTCGTGATCGCAAGGGTTGATCACGTTGTGCTCGGTACCGATCTGGCGGGTGTAGCTCGCGCCCAGGACCAGCGGCGCACGGCGCTCGCCCTCGGGGGTTTCCAGCAGCAGCTCGCCGTTGGTCACCGGGACCACGACGTACTCCATGCCATGGCGATGCCAGCCGGTCTCGGCACCGGGGGCGAAGCGCCACTCGGTGACCAGGACCTTGTCGTTGTCGATCTGTACCGTCGGGACGGCCTTCGGACGTTCGCTCACTTACGCCACCCCGTTGAGGGCATCGCCGACGGCGCTGAACAGGCGGTCCAGGTCTTCGGGCTTGGCGTTGAAGGTCGGGCCGAACTGCAGGGTGTCGCCGCCGAAGCGCACGTAGAAGCCTTCTTTCCACAGCTTCATGCTGGCTTCGAACGGGCGCACGATGGCGTCGCCGTCACGGGCGCCGATCTGGATGGCGCCGGCCAGGCCGCAGTTGCGGATGTCGACGACGTTCTTCGCGCCCTTCAGGCCGTGCAGGGCCTTCTCGAAGTGCGGAGCCAGTTCCAGGGACTGCTGAATCAGGTTTTCTTTTTCCAGCAGGTCCAGCGCGGCGATACCGGCGGCGCAGGCGACCGGGTGCGCAGAGTAGGTGTAGCCATGGCCGAACTCGACGGCGTATTCCGGCAGGTTCTGGCCCATGAAGGTGTCGTAGATTTCGCTGCTGGCGATGACCGCGCCCATGGGGATGGCGCCGTTGGTGACCTGCTTGGCGACGTTCATGATGTCCGGCTTCACGCCGAAGAACTCGGCGCCGGTGGCCTTGCCCATGCGGCCGAAGGCGGTGATCACTTCGTCGAAGATCAGCAGGATGTTGTGCTGGTCGCAGATTTCGCGCAGGCGCTGCAGGTAGCCCTTCGGCGGTACCAGCACACCAGCGGAACCGGACATCGGCTCGACGATGACGGCGGCGATGTTGGAGGCGTCATGCAGCTCGATCAGCTTCAGCAGTTCGTTGGCCAGCTCGACGCCGCCAGTCTCGGCCATGCCCTTGGTGAAGGCCATGCCCGGCTGCAGGGTGTGCGGCAGGTGGTCGACGTCCATCAGCTGGCCGAACATCTTGCGGTTGCCACCGATGCCGCCCAGGGCGGTGCCGGCGACGTTCACACCGTGGTAGCCACGGGCGCGGCCGATCAGCTTGGTCTTCTGCGCCTGGCCTTTCAGGCGCCAGTAGGCGCGAGCCATCTTGATCGAGGTGTCGGCGCACTCGGAGCCCGAGCCGGTGAAGAACACGTGGTCGAGGCCGGCCGGAGTCAGCTGGGTGATCTTCTCGGCCAGCTTGAAGGACAGCGGGTGGCCGTACTGGAAGGCCGGGGAGTAGTCGAGGGTGGTCAGCTGCTTGGCCACCGCGTCGGCGATTTCCTTGCGCGAGTGACCGGCGCCGCAGGTCCACAGGCCCGACAGGCTGTCGTAGATCTTGCGGCCCTGGTCGTCCACCAGCCAGCTGCCTTCGGCGGCGACGATGATGCGCGGGTCTTTATGGAAGTTGCGGTTGGCGCTGAAGGGCATCCAGTGGGCCTTCAGGTTCAGTTCGCTGGCCACCGATGGGGTGACGTTCACTTGCTGGTTCATGCAGCTTGTCCTCGAAGACAGTCTTGTTGGGCGCGCAGGCCGCGTCGGGCCTGGTGCGATGCTCGTAGATTGGGCCTGACTTAACGTGAGTTAAAGCTTATTCTTCTTACGTTCAGTTTCTGATTGGTAAAACTAAAATGGCGAAACAACGAGCGCCTTCCCTGGGCCAGGTCAGCGACTTCGAGATCCGCCTGCTGCGCATCTTCAAAACCATAGTCGAGTGCGGCAGCTTCTCGGCCGCCGAGAGCACGCTGGGCATCAGCCGCTCGGCGATCAGCCTGCACATGGGCGACCTGGAAAAGCGCCTGGGGATGCGCCTGTGCCAGCGCGGCCGGGCGGGCTTTGCGCTGACCGACGAGGGCCGCGAGGTGTACCGCGCGACCCAATCGCTGCTAGCGGCGCTGGAGGGCTTCCGCGCCGAAGTGAACGAGTTGCACCAGCACCTGCGCGGCGAGCTGAACATCGGCATCATCAACAACCTGGTGACCCTTCCGCAGATGCGCATCTCCCACGCCCTGCGCGCGCTGAAAGCCAGCGGGCCGGGCGTGCGGATCAACATCGGCATGACCACGCCCAACGAGATCGAGTTGGGAGTTCTCGACGGACGGTTGCATGTCGGGGTGGTGCCGCTCATCAGCCCGCTGTCGGGGCTGGAGTATTCCGCCCTCTATGAAGAACGCTCGCTGCTGTTCTGCAGCCAGGAACACCCGCTGTTCGAGCGCGACGACGCGAGCATCACGGTGGCGGAAATCCACGCCTGCGACGCAGTGGCGCCGAGTTACCGCATCCCGGCCGAGGCGCAGGAGCGCCACCAGGAGCTGTCCGGCAGCGCCAACGCCTCGGACCGCGAGGGCATGGCCTTCCTGATCCTCACCGGCAGCTACATCGGCTACCTGCCCGACCACTACGCCGCCGACTGGGTCGCCCAGGGCCGCCTGCGCGCGCTGCGGCCGGAGCGCTTCCACTACGACATCCCGCTGACCGTGGTGACCCGCAAGGGCCGCCGGCCGAACCTGGTGCTGGAGCGGTTCATCGAGGCAGTGGCCCAGAGTCGCTGACAATAACCCCCCGGCCGCCGGCCTCGTAGGATGGCGTGGAGCGCAGCGATACCCATCAATCCGGCTCACCAGCAGCATGGGTATCGCTGCGCTCCACCCATCCTACACAGCTGATCGTTGATCCTTGTAGGAGCGCGCCATGCGCGCGATCGCGGGCATGGCCCGCTCCTACAGATGGGCGCCTGGCTTGTGCAAGCCATATTCTGCCTATCCAATTTGTCGCCCCAGCCACCAAAAATCCTATAGCCCCGCCCCTGCAGCCCGCGGGCCGCGGGGTTTGCGTGGGTGCAGCTTTTCCCTAGCCTGCGACTACAAAAAACATAATTTCGCTAATCCCAGCCTCTGAACAGAATGCGGCCAACACCTCATCGCTAGCCGCAACAAGAACAAACGTGATCAGAGTCTGAGGAAGCAAGCCATGACCGACCTGAATCCAGGCGCCTTCGGCAAGAAGTCGCTTGATAACCTGGAAATCGACACGCTGGTCGTTGGCGCCGGACAAGCCGGCGTGGCCATGAGCGAGCACCTGACCCAACAGGGCGTGCCGCACATCGTGCTGGAAAAGAGCCGCATCGCCGAAGCCTGGCGCACCGGCCGCTGGGACTCCCTGGTCGCCAACGGCCCGGCCTGGCACGACCGCTTCCCGAACATGGAGTTCCCGGTCGGCCCAGACGATTTCCCGCATAAAGAGCAGGTGGCGGACTACTTCGTCGCCTACGCCAAGCAGTTCAACGCGCCGATCCGCACCGGCGTGGAAGTGAAGAAGGTCACCCGTAACGAAGGCCGCCCCGGCTTCACCGTGGAAACCTCCGAGGGCACGATCCAGGCCCTGCGCATCGTCTCCGCCACCGGCCCGTTCCAGCGCCCGGTGATCCCGGCCATCGCGCCGAAGGACGAAGGCCTGTACCAGATCCACTCGGCAAAGTACTACAACCCGCAGCAGCTGCCCGAAGGCGCCGTGCTGGTGATCGGTGCCGGCTCTTCCGGCGTGCAGATCGCCGACGAGCTGAACCGCGCCGGCAAGAAGACCTACCTGTCCGTGGGCGCCCATGATCGCCCGCCGCGCGCCTACCGCAACCGCGACTTCGTCTGGTGGCTGGGCGTGCTCGGCCTGTGGGATGCCGAGGAAGTGCAGCCGGGCCGCGAGCACGTGACCATCGCCGTGAGCGGTGCCCGTGGTGGCGAGACCATCGATTTCCGTCGCCTGGCCAACGAGGGCATCACCCTGACCGGCCTGACCAAGTCCTTTGAAGGCGGCAAAGTGACCTTCCAGGACGACCTGGTGGCGAACCTGAAAGCCGGCGACGACAACTACCTCGGCCTTCTCGACGCCGCCGACGCCTATATCGAGCGCAACGGCCTGGACCTGCCGCTGGAGCCGGAGGCCCGCAAGGTCTTCGCCGATGCCGAGTGCATTCGCCATCCGATCCAGGAACTGAACCTCGCCGACGCCGGCATCACCGCGATCATCTGGGCCACCGGGTACGCCGTGGACTTCAACTGGCTGCAGGTCGACGCCTTCGACGACAAGGGCAAGCCCAAGCACCAGCGCGGCGTGTCCCGCGAGCCGGGCGTGTACTTCGTCGGCCTGCCGTGGCTGTCCCGTCGCGGCTCCACCTTCATCTGGGGCGTCTGGCACGACGCCAAGCACGTGGCCGGCCACATCGCCACCCAGCGCCGTTACGTCGAATATCAGGACGCCTCGCAGCGCGAAGGCTCCGTACCGAAAGCCGCATCCTGGGAGTAAGAGATGCCTACCCATACTCGCATTCGCATGTTCAACACCAAGGACACCTACCCGAACCAGACCCTGGACAATGACCTCTGCCAGGCCGTACGCGCCGGCAACACCGTGTACGTGCGCGGCCAGGTCGGTACCGACTTCGAGGGCAACCTGGTAGGGCTGGGTGACCCGCGTGCCCAGGCCGAGCAGGCGATGAAGAACGTCAAGCAACTGCTGGAAGAAGCCGGCAGCGACCTGTCGCACATCGTCAAGACCACCACCTACCTGATCGACCCGCGCTACCGCGAGCCGGTGTACCAGGAAGTCGGCAAGTGGCTGAAGGGCGTGTTCCCGATCTCCACCGGCCTGGTGGTGTCGGCCCTCGGCCAGCCGCAGTGGTTGATGGAGATCGACGTCATCGCGGTCATTCCGGACTGATCGATGACCTGAAAGACGATGCGGCGACGCGGGATTTCCTGCCTCGCCGCTTCGTCGTTTGTGCAGGTTTGCGCGACTAGAACAAGCAAAGGAGCCACCATGACCTTCTCCATCGTCGGCCGCTGCGCCGAAACCGGACAACTGGGTATCGCCATCAGCTCGTCGAGCATTGCCGTGGGCGCCCGCTGCCCCTGGGTACGCGCCGGCGTCGGTGCGGTGGCCACGCAGAACATCACCCTGCCGGCCCTCGGTCCGCAGATCCTCGACCAGCTCGAAGCCGGCCTGGAGCCGGGCGCAGCGCTGGACAAGGCACTCTCCAGCAACGGCTACAGCCAGTACCGCCAGGTGACGGTGATCGACCAGCACGGCAAGGTCGCGCTGTTCACCGGCAGCGAAGCCCTGGGCGTATACAACGCCGTGGCCGGGGAAAACTGTGTGGCGGCTGGCAACCTGCTGTCCTCCCCCGCCGTGATCGAAGCCATGACCCAGGCCTTCGAAAGCGCCAACGGCTGCCTGGCCGAGCGTCTGCTCGCCGCGATGCAGGCGGCGATGGCCGCCGGTGGCGAAGCCGGCCCGGTGCATTCGGCCGCGCTGAAGGTGGTCGGCGACCTCGTCTGGCCAATCGTCGACCTGCGCGTGGACTGGGCGGACGAAGCGCCCATCGATGAGCTGGAGAAACTCTGGGTGGCCTACAAGCCGCAGCTGGAAGACTACCTCGTGCGCGCCCTCGACCCGACCAAGGCACCGAGCTACGGTGTGCCGGGCGACGAGTAAATAACATCTCGGTGAAAATGGGCACTGTCTGCGAAGCGTTTATACGCCGAGTGCAGGCATAGCCCCTCTCCCCAGCCCTCTCCCTGAAGGGAGAGGGAGCAGTCCGTACCGGCTGAGACCATGGATTTCATCCTGCGCCGAGCGGTTCCCTCTCCCTTCAGGGAGAGGGTCAGGGAGAGGGCAGCCCCGACGCAACAACAGTGGTTAGTACAAAGCTCTGAAGCAGGACCCGACCATGCCTTCCAGCCGTGAAATCCTCGCCGACCTGATCGCCTTCGACACCGTCAGCCGAAACTCCAACCTGGCGCTGATCCACTACATCCGCGACTACCTCGCAGGCTTCGGCATCGCCTGCGAGCTGTTCCACGATGCCGAAGGCGGCAAGGCCAATCTCTACGCCACCCTGGGCCCGCAGGACCGCGGCGGCGTGTGCCTGTCCGGCCACACCGACGTGGTGCCGACCGATGGCCAGCCGTGGACGGTGCCGCCGTTCGAACTGACCGAGCGCGACGGTCGTCTCTACGGGCGCGGCACGGCGGACATGAAGGGCTATATCGCCTGTGTGCTGGCGGCGGTGCCGGCGTTCCTTGCCCAACCGCTGCGCCTGCCGGTGCACCTGGCCTTCTCCTACGACGAGGAAGTCGGCTGCCTCGGCGTGCGCTCGCTGCTCGCCGCGCTGGAGCACCGCGAGCACAAGCCGATGCTCTGCATTATCGGCGAGCCCACCGAACTCAAGCCGGTGCTCGGCCACAAGGGCAAGCTCGCCATGCGCTGCCAGGTGCACGGCGCGCCGTGTCACTCGGCCTATGCGCCGCAGGGCGTGAACGCCATCGAATACGCGGCGAAGCTGATCGGCCGCCTCGGCGAGATCGGCACCCGCCTGGCCGCGGCGGAGCGCCACGACCCACGCTTCGACCCGCCCTATTCCACCGTGCAGACCGGCATGATCAGCGGCGGCCGCGCGCTGAACATCGTGCCCGCCGAGTGCCAGTTCGATTTCGAGGTCCGTGCGCTGCCCAGCGATGACCCGCAACAGGTCGCCGATGACCTGCGCGCCTTCGCCGAGGCCGAGCTGCTGCCGAAGATGCGCGCGGTAAAGGCCGAGACGGATATCCGCTTCAGCGAAATTTCCGCCTATCCGGCGCTGGTGACCGACCAGCAGGCGCAGGCCGCCGAGTTGATTGCGCTGCTCAGCGGTTCGCGGGATTTCACCACCGTCGCCTACGGCACCGAAGGCGGGCTGTTCCACCAGGCCGGCATCCCCACCGTGGTCTGCGGCCCGGGCAGCATGGACCAGGGCCACAAGCCGGACGAGTTCGTCAGCCTGGAGCAGTTGGCGAAGTGCGATGACATGATGGGCCGGCTGGCGGAGTGGTTGCGCGGCTAAACCCAGGTGCGATGTACCGCTCCTACAAGGGCAGGACGTGACACGGGCTGCCCAGCCGGGTTCGCGAGCAAGCTCGCTCCTACGAAGAGCCGTTAGCGCGGATTTGTAGGAGCGAGCTTGCTCGCGAACAGCCCCGGCAACGGACTATCCGGCAAACGCCGCGCGCAACTCGTCCAGGCTTGCGAAGTAATGCGCCGGGCTCTCCGCCATCAGCTCTTCACGGCTGCCAAAGCCATAGCCGACGCCCGCCGCGGAAAGGCCATTGCGGTGCGCACCGATCAGGTCGTGCTTGCGGTCGCCGATCATCAGCGTCTGCTTGAGGTCCAGCTGCTCGATGCCCAGCAGGTGTTCGATCAGCTCGACCTTGTTGGTGCGCGTACCATCCAGCTCGCTGCCGTAGATCACCTTGAAGTGCCGGGCGAAGTCGAAGTGGCGGGCAATTTCAGCGGCGAACACCGTCGGTTTGCTGGTGCAGATGTACAGCGTGCGGCCCTGGCCGCCGAGCAGTTGCAGCAGCTCGGCGACGCCGTCGAACACCTTGTTCTCGTAAAGCCCGGTGTCCTTGAAGCGCACTCGGTAGTGGTTCACCGCTTCCCAGGCACGCGCCTCGTCGAAGTCGTAGGTGCTCATGAAGCACTGCAGCAGCGGCGGGCCGATGAAGTGTTCGAGCTGGCGCAGGTCGGGCTCGTCGATGCCCAGTTGGGCGAGCGCGTACTGGATCGAGCGGGTAATGCCCTCGCGCGGATCGGTGAGGGTGCCGTCGAGGTCGAAGAGGATGTTCTGGTAATGCATGAGGTCAGCGTCCGGCCGCGAAAGTCGGGCGGGAAGGATACTGTGCAAGGCCGCCCGCGCGAAGCGCGGATCGCCGAACGACACGTCAGGGCGCCGAGCCCTGCCCTTGCCTGAGCACCCGGAAGCCACCGCTGACACTAACCGGCTCGACCTCGCCAGCGCCGTAGCTCCGGGCCGTGGACTCGCCACCGGGTTCGTCCTCCGGCTGCGCCAGCCGGCCAGTCAAACTCTGCTGCACGCGGGCGCCAAGGTGATCGACGCCGGACATCACGCCTCCGTCCGGATCACGCATCAGTGCCAGCCACTGTTCGTCGAAAGCGGCGTTGATCTCCTTGCGCAACTGGGTTTCCACCTCCGGCCGCGCGTGGTCGTTGCCGGCCATGCTGAATAGAGTGAAGGCCACCGAGATGACCGAGCCGGCGACCTTGCCCGCCGCTCCGGCCACCACGCCGACGATGCTGCGGTTGCGCAGTTCATCGACCAGCTTGGCGCTGGTGCGCTGCGCCACCGGAGAGACGCCGCTGACTTTGGTCCCGGCG
This sequence comes from Pseudomonas nicosulfuronedens, assembly GCF_005877905.1. Lineage (GTDB taxonomy): Bacteria > Pseudomonadota > Gammaproteobacteria > Pseudomonadales > Pseudomonadaceae > Pseudomonas > Pseudomonas nicosulfuronedens. Next base: position 304,425 of record NZ_SWDV01000001.1, read on the forward strand.
CCAGCCTTGCCCGAGGCGGTACGGATTTCCTGCATCAGGGCGGCGAAGGCCGGCAGCTTGCCGATGTCTTTGGCACGGGCCACATCGTAAAGGGAGGCATCGCGGCTGGAGGGTGGGCCAAGGCGGATCGCCGGGATACCCATCAGGTGCTCATCGAACGCCTTCTGCGGGATACCGCGACGCTGGGGAATTTCCTTCAGCGCCACGCTGAGCAGTTCGACGTAATGCCGGGTGGCCTTCTCCATCACCGAGTCGGGGTCGATTTGTTTCGCGACGGGGACCAGTACCTGCTTGCGATATTGCTCCTGCAGGTAAACGGCGAGTTTATCGACGGTGGGGTCGAGGTCGCCGTGGGAGCCCATCTTGTACCAGGCGACCTTCATGCCCAGCCATTGCTGGGTCCAGTAGCTGGAGAACCAGGGAATGAATTTTTCGTCGGTGCGTTGGTAGACCAGGTCCATCCACTGCTGCATGGCTTCTTCAGCATAAGCACGAGCCTGGGACGTCGCGGCGAGCGACGCGGCGCCGATGTCGGCGTCGACCTGGTGCCAGGTGGCTTCTGTGATGGGGGCAGCCGGTTGAGCGGGATGTTGGGCGCAGCCACCCAGCGCCAGCAGAAGCAGCGCGATGACACCGCCGCGTCGCCAGGGCGAAACGGTGGCGCTGGAGGAGCACAGACTGTTCATGGCCGCTCGCCGGCTCGGCGGCGCCGTGATGGCTGGCCGCCCGCTGCTGAATCCGGCCGGGCACGCGCTGGCGTCCGGTCGCCTTGGTTCAGTATAGGGCGCGGGGCCTGGCGCGGCGGGCCGTCCGGCGGTTCGACCAGGTTCGCGAGCAAGCTCGCTCCTACGACGAGCGCGGAGTCCCCTGTAGGAGCGAGCTTGCTCGCGAACCGCCCAACCAGATGAATCGATCGGAACGTAGGGCGGATAGCACCACAGGCGTTATCCGCCGTTCGGAAATCGGTGGATAAAGCGTTGCGCTTTATCCACCCGTCGGGACGATTACTCGCCCGCAAACCCCTCGGCGATATGCTGGTCCTTGAGCTTCACGTAGTTCCCGGCGGTATAGCTGAAGAACGCACGCTCCTTGTCGCTCAGCGGCCGGGCCTTCTTTACCGGGCTGCCGACATACAGGAAGCCGCTCTCTAGCACCTTGCCCGGCGGCACCAGGCTGCCGGCGCCGAGGATCACCTCGTCCTCGATCACCGCACCGTCCATGACGATGGAACCCATGCCCACCAGGATGCGGCTGCCGAGGGTGCAGCCGTGCAGCAGGACCTTGTGGCCGATGGTCACTTCGTCGCCGATGGTCAGCGGGAAGCCGTCCGGGTTGAAAGGGCCGGCGTGGGTGATATGCAACACGCTGCCATCCTGCACGCTGGTGCGCGCGCCAATGCGGATGCGGTGCATGTCGCCGCGGATCACGACGAGCGGCCAGACCGAGCTGTCCGTTCCGATCTCCACGTCACCGATGACCACGGCGCTGGCATCGACGAACACGCGCTCGCCGAGGGATGGCGTTTTGCCCTGATAGGTTCGAATCGTCACGATAGTCTTACTCTGGCTGCGGTTACGGCCGATTGTATTTAAGATGGCCGGGTGTTTCTTCAGCCAAGGTGCCACCGTGAGCGCGAATCCTCTTCTGCAGAGCTACGACCTGCCGCCCTTCTCCTCCATTCGCCCCGAGCACGTGAAGCCGGCCATCGAGCAGATCCTCGCCGACAACCGCGCCGCCATCGCGCGCATCCTCGCCCAGCAGAACGGCACCCCGACCTGGGCCGGCCTGGTACTGAGCATGGACGAACTGCATGACCGCCTGGGCAAGGCCTGGAGTCCGGTCAGCCACCTCAACGCGGTGTGCAACAGCGCCGAGCTGCGCGATGCCTACGAAGGCTGCCTGCCACTGCTGTCCGCCTACTGGACCGAGCTGGGCCAGAATCGCGAGCTGTTCAAGGCCTACGAGGCGCTCGCCAGCAGCCCCGAGTCGAAAGGCTACGACGTCGCCCAGAAGACCATCCTCGAACACGCCCTGCGCGACTTCCGTCTGTCGGGTATCGACCTGCCGGCCGAACAGCAGCAGCGCTACGCCGAGATCCAGACGCGCCTGTCCGAGCTGGGCAGCCGCTTCTCCAACCAGCTGCTGGATGCCACCCAGGCCTGGACCAAGCACGTCACCGACGAAGCCGCGCTGGCCGGCCTGACCGAATCGGCCAAGGCACAGATGCAGGCCGCCGCGCAGGCCAAGGAGCTGGACGGCTGGCTGATCAGCCTGGAATTCCCCAGCTACTACGCCGTGATGACCTATGCCGAGGACCGCGCGCTGCGCGAAGAGGTCTACGCCGCCTACTGCACCCGCGCCTCGGATCAAGGCCCGAACGCCGGGCAGAACGACAACGGCCCGGTGATGCAGGAAATCCTCGACCTGCGCCAGGAGCTGTCGCGCCTGCTGGGCTTTGCGAACTTCGCCGAGCTGTCCCTGGCCACCAAGATGGCCGAGACGCCCGAACAGGTACTGAACTTCCTCCGCGACCTGGCCGTGCGCAGCAAGCCCTTTGCTGCCCAGGACCTGGAGCAGCTCAAGGCGTACGCCGCCGAACAGGGCTGCGCGAACCTGTCGAGCTGGGATGCCAGCTACTTCGGCGAGAAGCTGCGCGAGGCGCGCTACAGCGTGTCCCAGGAAGCCCTGCGCGAATACTTCCCGATCGACAAGGTGCTCTCCGGCCTGTTCGCCATCGTGCAGAAGCTCTACGGCATCCAGATCCGCGAGCTCTCCGACTTCGAGCGCTGGCACCCGGACGTGCGCCTGTTCGAGATCGAGGAAAACGGCCAGCATGTCGGCCGCTTCTACTTCGACCTCTACGCCCGCGCCAACAAGCGCGGCGGCGCCTGGATGGACGGCGCCCGCGACCGTCGCCGCACCGCCGGCGGCGACCTGCAGGCGCCGGTGGCCTACCTGGTGTGCAACTTCACCCCGGCGGTCGGCGGCAAGCCGGCGCTGCTGACCCACGATGAAGTCACCACCCTGTTCCACGAATTCGGCCACGGCCTGCACCACCTGCTGACCCGCGTCGAACACGCCGGTGCCTCGGGCATCAACGGCGTAGCCTGGGACGCCGTGGAGCTGCCGAGCCAGTTCATGGAGAACTGGTGCTGGGAGCCCGAAGGCCTCGCGCTGATCTCCGGCCACTACGAAACCGGTGCGCCGCTGCCCCAGGACCTGCTGGAGAAGATGCTCGCGGCGAAGAACTTCCAGTCCGGCCTGATGATGGTCCGCCAGCTGGAGTTCTCGCTGTTCGACTTCGAACTGCACGCCACCCACGGCGACGGCCGCAGCGTGCTCGACGTGATCGAAGCGATCCGCGACGAAGTCGCGGTGATGCGCCCGCCGGCATACAACCGCTTCGCCAACAGCTTCGCGCACATCTTCGCCGGCGGTTACGCGGCCGGTTACTACAGCTACAAGTGGGCCGAGGTGCTGTCCGCCGATGCGTTCTCGCGCTTCGAGGAAGAAGGCGTGCTCAACCCGGCGACCGGCGCGGCCTTCCGCGACGCGATCCTGGCCAAGGGCGGCTCCCAGGAGCCGATGGCGCTGTTCGTGGCCTTCCGTGGCCGCGAGCCGTCCATCGACGCCCTGCTGCGCCACTCGGGCCTCTCCGAGGAGGCGGCGTGATGAGCGAGGTGAAGAAACGCTTCATCGCCGGGGCCGTCTGCCCGGCGTGCAGCGAGCAGGACAAGATCGTCATGTGGGACGTCGATGGCGTGCCGCACCGCGAATGCGTGGCCTGTGGCTATGCCGACACGCTCAACGCCCAGGGCCAGTCGGTACCGAAAGAGCTCTCCACCCGCGTCAACACCAGCGCGCTGGAAAAGCCCAAGGACCCGAAAGTGCAGGGGGTGCAGTTCTTCCCCAATCCAAAGCTGAAGAAGCCGCAGGAATAGCGTTCTGACGTTGTGCTGAGAATGCCCCGGCTTGCCGGGGCATTTTTTTGCGCCGCCGAAAGACCGCGCACCACCACCAACATCAAGGAATGTCGATGCGGCCTTGCCCTAGCATGGCCTTGCGCCCCGCTCGCCCGGCCACCCCAGGATCGCCATGGCCGGCTAGTCTGTAGGGCATCGCCGCAAGGAATCCGCCAGATGCCACCACCGACCCGAAGGAAGCGCCCCCGTGCTTGACCGCTTTGGCATGCTCGAGGTGATGCGCGCCTCGCGCCTGACGCAGTTCCCGATCAGCCCGGTGCTGCGCGAAACCCACGGGTTCAAGGGTCGCCTGACCTTCTTCCTGCTGTTGGCCGGTGCGCTGGTGTTCACCTTCGCCGCGCTCGGACATGACATCCATGCCAGCGGCACGCATCTGGAGCCTGGCTGGTCCGTGCTGGTGCTGGTGGTCGCGCTGCTGATCGCCCTGGGCTTCGAATTCATCAACGGCTTCCACGACACCGCCAATGCGGTGGCCACGGTGATCTACACCAACGCCCTGCCACCCCGTTTCGCCGTGGCCTGGTCCGGGCTGTGGAATTTCCTCGGCGTGCTCTTCTCCAGCGGCGCGGTGGCCTTCGCCATTGTCTCGCTGCTGCCGCTGGACCTGCTGCTGAAAGTGGACAGCAGTGCTGGCCTGGCGATGATCTTCGCCCTGCTGATCGCCTCGATCCTGTGGAACCTCGGCACCTGGTGGCTGGGGCTGCCAGTGTCTTCATCGCACACGCTGATCGGCTCCATCGTTGGCATCGGCCTGGCCCACGGCGCCATGGCCGGGCATATCGGCCTGTCCGGCAATGCGTGGTCGCAGCTGCTGACGGTGGGCTATGCACTGTTCCTCTCGCCCGTAGTAGGCTTCTTCGCCGCCTTCGTGCTGCTGCGGGTGATGAGCGCGACCATCCGCAATCGCGCCCTGTTCCACGCGCCGGAGGGACGCACACCCCCACCCCGCTGGATTCGCGCAACTCTTATCCTGACCTGCACCGGCGTGTCCTTCGCCCACGGCTCCAATGACGGGCAAAAGGGCATCGGCCTGATCATGCTGATCCTGATCGCTACTGTTCCCTTGGCGTTTGCCGTGGATCGCGCGCACTCGCCGGAGCAGACCCGCCAGTTGCTCGCCCTCACCCAGGCCAGCCAGGAACAGTTGCACCGCGCCGGCGGCAGCCCCGCAGCGGACCCGCGCCACGTGCTGCTGAGTTACCAGGAAGATGCCGTAGTGAAGCCGGAACTGCTGCCCTCGTTGGGCAGCGTGATCGGCGACACCAGCGCGCGCCTGGAGCGCTATGGGCAGTTGGACAAGGTGCCGGCCGAAGAGGTGCAGGAACTGCGCAACGACCTCTACCTGATCCTGGAGACTGTCCGCCTGCTGGACCGCAGCGACCAGCACTTCGAACTGGAAACCTGGAGCAGCCTGCAGGCGCTGCGCCAGGGCGGCGAGCAGGCGATCCGCTTCATCCCGGTGTGGGTGAAGGTCGCAGTGGCCCTGGCACTGGGCCTGGGCACGCTGGTGGGTTGGCGGCGCATCGTCACCACGGTCGGCGAGGGCATCGGCAAGACACCGCTGACTTATGCACAGGGCGCCTCGGCGCAACTGGTGGCCATGCTCACCATCGGTGCGGCGGACGGATTCGGCCTGCCGGTATCGACGACTCAGGTGCTCTCCTCCGGCGTGGCCGGCACCATGGCCGCCAACGGCAGCGGGCTGCAGTGGCCGACCATCCGCAACATGCTGCTGGCCTGGGTACTGACGCTGCCGGCGGCCATCGGCCTGGCGGCGGGGTTGTACTGGCTGTTTACCCGGCTGCTGTAGGCCCTCGCTCCTACGAAAAGCGACGCGGTCGACCACCGAGCAAGTAATGCTGGCTGTGGAAAACTCAGTGGATTACTGTATTCATATACAGTAATCCTTCAGAGCCTTCCCACATGACCACTTCCCTTCCGCCCCGCGGCCGGGGTACCGCTAGCAATCCACACAACCGCTTCGCGCCGACCACCTCGGTGCCTGTGGATAACGACTGGTACGACGAAGTGCCCAAGCCCCAGGTGACCGAAATCCGTACCGAGCGGGCGAAGTCGGTGATCTCGCGCAACCAGTCGCCGGACCTGCCCTTCGACCGCTCGATCAACCCCTATCGCGGCTGCGAGCACGGTTGCATCTATTGCTACGCGCGGCCGAGCCACGCTTACTGGGACCTGTCGCCAGGGCTGGATTTCGAGACGAAGCTGATCGCCAAGACCAACGCCGCCGAGGTGCTGGAAGAGGAACTGAGCCGCAAGGGCTATGTCTGCGCACCGATCAACCTGGGCGCCAATACTGATCCTTACCAGCCCATCGAGCGCCAGCAGCGCCTGACCCGGCAGATCCTTGAGGTGCTGCTGCGTTACCGCCATCCGGTGACCATCGTCACCAAGGGTTCGCTGATCCTGCGCGACCTCGACCTGCTGGCCGAACTGGCGCAGCACCGGCTGGTGGGCGTGATGATCAGCCTGACCAGCCTGGACGACGAACTCAAGCGCATCCTAGAACCGCGCGCCGCCGCACCCTCCGCACGCTTGCGGGCGATCCGCGTGCTGCGCGAGCACGGCATTCCGGTGGGCGTGCTGTGTTCACCGATGATCCCGATGATCAACGACCGCGAGCTGGAGGCGCTGCTCGAGGCTGCCCACGACGCCGGTGCCCAGAGCGCCAGCTACATGATGCTGCGCCTGCCGCGCGAAGTCGGCCCGCTGTTCGAGGAGTGGCTGGCGGCGCACTACCCGCAGCGCGCCAACCATGTGATGAGCCTGATCCGCCAGCTGCGCGGCGGAGAAATCTACGACAGCCGCTTCGGCCACCGCTTTCGCGGCGAAGGCCCGTTCGCCGACCTTCTGGCCAAGCGTTTCGAGGTCGCCATGCGCCGCCTCGGGCTGGGTCGGCGCGGCAACTTCAATCTGGACTGCACGGCGTTCGCCCCGCCGCGCAGCCAGATGAGTCTGTTCTGAATCAGCGGTCGGGGGCCACCAGGTCCGCCATCATCTGGGCGAGTTGCAGCGGCGAGTTGAGCAGCTTGTCGAGGACGACCAGCACGTTCTTCTCTTCCTTGCTGACCTTGCTGCCAAAGCCGAAGAAACCACCGGAGGACTCGGCCACGGCCTTGCCCAGTGCCAGCAGGTCCTTCTTGAAGGCCTCCGCGTCATCATCGCTGGCCTGCTGTTCCAGCAGACGGTTGACGTCGACGAAGTACTGCAAGCGGTTGAAGTCGGGGCTGATGAAGCGCTGCAGGAAGTCCATCAGCACCGCACGGCCGTTGGGCGTGTCGGGGCTGAGCTCGGTCATGACGCGTTGCATCAGCACGCTGGGGTACTTGCCGGACTCCTTGAACAGCTTGCCGAAGGCTTCGGCCTCCTTGGCGTCTATCTCGCCGTCGGCGCTGGCAACCATGCAGAAGATCGCCACGGGCGCCTCGCGCAGGTGCTTCCAGTCTTCGCTGGAGAAACCGGCGAAGCCGGTCATGCCGGTGATCTGGTCCTGCTGGTGCTCTTTCCAGATCGCACGGCCCTCGGCATGCTCGTCGCGGCCCTGGTAGAAGGCGTCGATCAGCGGTTGCAGCTCGTCCTGGGCAATGCCGGTGACGCCCAGCAGCTTGGGCTTGAAGACGGCGAAGCCTTCATGGCTGTGGGCATGCCGATAGGGAACCGCCAGTTGCATCTCTCGACGCGGCTCGGCGTAGGAAACTACGTTCAGAATCAGCGCATCGACCTTGCCGACCTCCTTGTGGGTCACGAAGCCGTCGACAATCCACACTGCGCCGATCGCCTGCTGGGTGTTCTCCTGGTACATCCGTTGGCCTGCCTGCATGGCTTCTTCACCGGTATCCGCCATCAGCACCACCATCTTGAGCCGGCCATCCGGCTCCAGGCAGTGGAACATCGGCATCAGCAGCTCGCCGCCGCTGACCGTTTGTACCGCGCTCGCAGCCGCATTGCCGGCCATCCTGTAGATGTCTTGCATGGTCACATCCTTGTTTACTGGGGGGAGGGTCCGGCGTCGTGCGCCACGCTCGTCATCCTGACCAAGCGCTAGGCCCGGTGGTCCGGGTCTTACAGCAATCGCCACGAATAATGTCACATTGCCTGTAGCGAAAAGTGTGGCGTCGTCACAGTAGCACTGTGACATTTCATCGCCATGATAGCTTGCCGATATCATCGTGAAATGTCGGCGAAACATCATGAAAAAGCTCATTCCAGAGCGGTTTTTTAACTTTGGTTTAATCTTCGTTGTCTAGGGTTTGCGCATAAAGTGACTTATCGGTCACAACAGATTTTTTCCCGCGGCTGTGCCTTTTCTCCCCAGGGAGAGCGTCGGCTGACGTGGGAAAATTCTTCGTCTTTATTCGAGGCTGATACATGAACGACAAAACGCACGGTGAGGATCACGCCCACGAATCTGCTGACGAGGCGCTTCGCCATATCGTCGAGGGCTTCCGCCAGTTCCGCCATGAGGTCTTCCCGCAGCAGGAAGAACTGTTCAAGAAGCTGGCCCATGCACAAAACCCGCGCGCCATGTTCATCACCTGTGCCGACTCGCGCATCGTCCCCGAGCTGATTACCCAGAGCTCGCCGGGCGACCTGTTCGTCACCCGTAACGTGGGCAACGTGGTCCCGCCGTACGGCCAGATGAACGGCGGCGTTTCCACCGCCATCGAGTTCGCGGTGATGGCACTGGGTGTGCAGCACATCATCGTCTGCGGCCACTCCGACTGCGGCGCGATGAAGGCGGTGCTGGCTCCCCAGACACTGGAAGGCATGCCGACCGTAAAAGCCTGGCTGCGCCACGCCGAAGTGGCCCGCACCGTGGTCGCGCAGACTTGTGGCTGCGCCACCCAGGAGCACCTGGGCATCCTCACCGAGGAGAACGTGGTCGCCCAACTGGACCACCTGAAGACTCACCCGTCGGTAGCCGCTCGCCTGGCTTCCGGTCAGCTGTTCATCCACGGCTGGGTCTACGACATCGAGACCAGCGCCATCAAGGCTTACGACGCCCAGGAAGGCCGATTCCGAGCCCTCGACGGCGAAGGTCCGACGCCGAGTGCGACCCCGCGTCCGCGCTACTCCCCCCAGTAAGCGGCTGATACCAGCACGCTCCCGGGGCGCGGCGGCCCAGCAGAACAAACACCGCGCCCCGCTTCTGACTTGATCCCTGCCTGAGGCGTACGCCCCCACCGCGTTCGCCATCCCTCTGAATTGCGCGTGTCGATGCGGTCGAGACCGGCGTCGTGGGCTTTCGCGCGCCCGAAAAATGCTTGAAGGAGAACAGTGCCATGTCGGCCTCCCACTCTGCTCCATGCGGATTTTCCCAGCTGCGCCAAGTGCTGCCACGCGACCTGCTCGCATCGGTGGTGGTGTTCCTCGTTGCTCTGCCGCTGTGCATGGGCATCGCCATCGCCTCGGGCATGCCGCCGGCCAAGGGCCTGGTGACCGGCATCATCGGCGGCCTGGTGGTCGGCGGCCTCGCCGGCTCGCCCCTGCAAGTCAGCGGCCCGGCGGCGGGCCTTGCGGTGCTGGTCTTCGAACTGGTGCGCACCCATGGCATCGCCATGCTCGGGCCGATCCTGCTGCTGGCCGGTGCGCTGCAATTGCTGGCGGGAAGGCTGCGCCTGGGCTGCTGGTTCCGCGTGACTTCGCCGGCGGTGGTCTACGGCATGCTCGCGGGCATCGGCATCCTCATCGTGCTGTCGCAGGTACACGTCATGCTGGACCTCAAGCCGCAGGCATCCGGGCTCGATAACCTGCTGGCGTTCCCCTCGGCGCTGCTGTCCGAAGCCAGCGGGTTCGATGCGGCGCTGCTCGGGCTGGGCACCATGGCCTGCATGGCGCTATGGGACCGCTTCAAGCCGGGCCGGCTGCGCATGCTTCCCGGCGCGCTGATTGGCGTGAGCCTGGCGACATTGGCATGCATCGCACTGCAGCTCGATGTGCTGCGAGTGAGCGTGCCGGAGAACCTCGGCGACGCCATCGACTGGGTCCGTCCGACCGACCTCGCCGCGCTACTCGACCCGACGCTCTTGCTGGCCGCCGGGGTGGTGGCCTTCATCGCCAGCGCCGAGACGCTGCTCTCGGCCGCCGCTGTGGATCGTATGCACAGCGGCCCGCGCTCGGACATGGACCGCGAGCTGAGCGCCCAGGGTGTGGGCAACATGTTCTGCGGGCTGGTCGGCGCGCTGCCGATGACCGGGGTGATCGTGCGCAGTTCGGCCAACGTGCAGGCCGGGGCGCGCAGCCGCGCCTCGGCGATCTTCCACGGGTTGTGGCTACTGGCGTTCGTCGTGCTGCTGGGCGGGTTGCTGCGGCAGATCCCCATCGCCAGCCTGGCTGGTGTGCTGGTCTACACCGGAATCAAGCTGGTGGATATCAAGGCCCTGCGTTCGCTGGGTCGCTATGGGCGCATGCCGGTACTGGTGCACGCGGCGACTGCGCTGGCCATCGTCGCCACCGACCTTCTGACCGGCGTGCTGCTGGGCTTCGCGCTGACTGTGTTGAAACTGGTGCTCAAGGCCGCGCGGTTGAAGATCAACCTGCGCTATGACGAGGAGGGCAACGGTGCCGAGCTGCGTCTGGTCGGCGCGGCCACCTTCCTCAAGGTGCCGGCGCTGTCCCAGGCCCTGCAATCAGTGTCACCCGGCACGCACCTGCGTGTGCCGCTGCAGCACCTGAGCTACATCGACCATGCGTGCATGGAGCTGCTGGAAGAATGGGGCCGCAGCGCTGCGGCCAGCGGCTGCCGGCTGTCCATCGAAGGTAACGGCCTGCGTCGCCGCGTGGAGGGCCGGGTGCGTGCGCTGCAGAGTGCGGGCTGAGGCTCAGTCGCGCCCCAACTCCAGCTCGACCCCGAATTGCCGCGACAGGCACGGCCACTGCTGCCACGCCATGACCACCTGCGGATCATTGAGGCGGGCACGGTAGCTGACGGCGGACTCGGCACTGAAGGTACTGTCGTCGAGCATGCCGTTGACCGCGTGGTGCACTGCTTCATCCAGCTGGTTGGCGAAAGGTTCGCCGATCAGCTGGTGCGCCACCAGGTTGGCCACCGTGGTGTCCAGCGGGATCAGCGGCTGGTTGAAGTGGGCGATGTAGCGGTCGTTCACCTCTTCCACCAGGCGGTGGGCGAGGTAAGCCTCGTCCAGCAGCGCATCCAGGCCATCGTGGCCATCGAGCAGCGCGGGCGGGGTGAGGAAGAACTGTTCGGCGAGCTTGAGCACCGGCTTGATGCGGTCCTCGATGCCGGCCGCGCGGGCTACCGAGTTGGCGGCGTCGAGAAAGTCCGGCACCTGCTCGATGTAGGCGTGGACGAAACGTGTCAGCGTGCCGTTGGGGTCCTCTCCCGTCAGGGCGATGCTCTTGTGCAGGCTTTGCAGTTGGCTCTGGATCAGGCGGGCGAGATGGCCATGGCGGGATTCGAGCAGGTGGGCATTCCGGATCAGCTCACGCAGTGCAGCGGTGTTCATGACAGCTCCAAGACAACGGGTTTGGAAAGTGAAGAAAGACCTTAGCCGCACCCCGGCCGTAGCTAAGACGCGATTGTCATATTCATGAACTGGTTATGCCGGCACGGCATATCAGACGGCCAGCATGGTACTCCAAACCCTCGTCGTCCGTGGCTTTGAGATCGCACTTCGGTCTTTCAAATACAGTTTTTACTCTGCGTTGTTATGTCGCAACCCGTGGCTATACTCCGCTTCGACACACCGAAAACCTGATGGACCCGGCCTGCCCTGCGTGCTGCCGAGGTACGACGTCAAAGTAAGTTGTCTTGGCGGTCACTCCCTTGGCCGTTGGCTTGTTCAGGCTCGATCCCTCTGGAATGGGGATCGCAGCCAGGGCGCTATGCCGGCGGGATAAAAACAACGATAAGGGGAACCCGAATGCTGCGACATCCACGAGTCTGGATGGGCTTCCTTTTGCTCTTGGCTTTCAGTCAGGCAAACGCCGCCTGGACGGTCAACATGACCCCCGGTGCGACAGAAGTCAGCCGTAACGTTTTCGATCTTCACATGACGATCTTCTGGATCTGCGTGGTCATTGGCATCGTCGTCTTCGGCGCGATGTTCTGGTCGATGATCGTCCACCGTCGGTCCACCGGGCAGCAGCCCGCGCATTTCCACGAGAGCACCACGGTGGAAATCCTCTGGACCGTCATTCCCTTCCTGATCCTCGTAGTGATGGCCGTTCCGGCCACCAAGACGCTGATCCACATGTACGACACCTCGGAGCCCGAGCTGGACGTGCAGGTCACCGGCTACCAGTGGAAGTGGCAGTACAAGTACCTGGGCCAGGACGTGGAGTTCTTCTCCAACCTCGCCACCCCCCAGGACCAGATCCACAACAAGGCCGACAAGGACGAGCACTACCTGCTCGAGGTGGACAACCCGCTGGTGCTGCCGGCCGGGGTCAAGGTCCGTTTCCTGGTCACCTCCAGCGATGTGATCCACTCCTGGTGGGTGCCGGCGTTCGCGGTCAAGCGCGACGCCATTCCCGGCTTCGTCAACGAGGCCTGGACCAAGGTCGACCAGCCCGGCGTCTACCGCGGCCAGTGCGCCGAGCTGTGCGGCAAGGACCACGGCTTCATGCCCATCGTGGTCGACGTCAAATCCAAGCCCGACTTCGACAAGTGGCTGGCCGAACGCAAGGAAGAGGCCGCCAAGATGAAGGAGCTGACCAGCAAGGAGTGGACGAAGGAAGAGCTGGTCGCCCGTGGCGACAAGATCTACCACACCGTCTGCGCCGCCTGTCACCAGCCCGAAGGCCAGGGCATGCCGCCGATGTTCCCGGCGCTCAAGGGTTCGAAGATCGTCACCGGACCCAAGGAGCACCACCTGGAGACCGTCTTCAACGGCGTCAGCGGCACCGCGATGGCGGCCTTCGGCAAGCAGCTCTCGGAAGTGGATATCGCTTCGGTGATCACTTACGAGCGCAACGCCTGGGGCAACAACGACGGCGACATGGTGACCCCGCAGGAAGTGGTCGCCTACAAGCAGAAACAACAATAAGGAGGCCGCGATGAGTACCGTGATCGATCACCCCGACCATTCTCACGCCGGCGACCACCACCACGGCCCCGCCAAGGGCCTGATGCGCTGGGTTCTCACCACCAACCACAAGGACATCGGCACGCTGTACCTGTGGTTCAGCTTCTGCGCCTTCCTGCTCGGCGGCTCCTTCGCCATGGTGATCCGCGCCGAGCTGTTCCAGCCAGGCCTGCAGATCGTCGAGCCGGCGTTCTTCAACCAGATGACCACCATGCACGGCCTGGTGATGGTCTTCGGTGCGGTGATGCCGGCCTTCGTCGGCCTGGCCAACTGGATGGTGCCGCTGATGATCGGTGCGCCGGACATGGCCCTGCCACGCATGAACAACTTCAGCTTCTGGCTGCTACCGGCGGCCTTCGGCCTGCTGGTGAGCACCCTGTTCATGCCCGGCGGCGGACCGAACTTCGGCTGGACCTTCTACGCACCGCTGTCGACGACCTTCGCGCCGCACAGCGTGACCTTCTTCATCTTCGCCATCCACCTGATGGGCATGAGTTCGATCATGGGCGCGATCAACGTGATCGCCACCATCCTCAACCTGCGTGCCCCGGGCATGACGCTGATGAAGATGCCGCTGTTCGTCTGGACCTGGCTGATCACCGCCTTCCTGCTGATCGCGGTGATGCCGGTGCTGGCCGGTTGCGTGACGATGATGCTGATGGACATCCACTTCGGCACCAGCTTCTTCAGCGCGGCCGGCGGCGGCGACCCGGTGCTGTTCCAGCACGTGTTCTGGTTCTTCGGCCACCCCGAGGTGTACATCATGATCCTGCCGGCGTTCGGCGCCGTCAGCTCGATCATCCCGGCCTTCAGCCGCAAGCCGCTGTTCGGCTACACCTCGATGGTCTACGCCACCGCCTCGATCGCCTTCCTGTCCTTCGTCGTGTGGGCGCACCACATGTTCGTGGTGGGCATTCCGCTGGTGGGCGAGCTGTTCTTCATGTACGCGACCATGCTGATCGCCGTGCCCACTGGGGTGAAGGTGTTCAACTGGGCGTCGACCATGTGGCAGGGTTCGCTGACCTTCGAGACGCCGATGCTGTTCGCCGTGGCCTTCGTCATCCTGTTCACCATCGGCGGCTTCTCCGGGCTGATGCTGGCCATCGCCCCGGCGGACTTCCAGTACCAGGACACCTACTTCGTGGTGGCGCACTTCCACTACGTGCTGGTGCCCGGCGCGATCTTCGGCATCTTCGCCTCGGCCTACTACTGGCTGCCGAAGTGGACCGGCCACATGTACGACGAGACCCTGGGCAAGCTGCACTTCTGGATGAGCTTCATCGGCATGAACCTGGCGTTCTTCCCGATGCACTTCGTCGGCCTGGCCGGCATGCCGCGACGGATTCCGGACTACAACCTGCAGTTCGCCGACTTCAACATGGTCTCGTCCATCGGCGCCTTCATGTTCGGCACCACGCAGCTGCTGTTCCTGTTCATCGTCATCAAGTGCATCAAGGGCGGCAAGCCGGCACCGGCCAAGCCGTGGGATGGCGCGGAAGGCCTGGAGTGGACGATCCCGTCGCCGGCGCCTTACCACACCTTCAGCACGCCCCCGGAAGTGAAGTGACGTTCTGGCTCTTGTAGGAGCGAGCTTGCTCGCGAATGTCCCCGAAAGGACAAGGCATCAAGCGGTTCGCGAGCAAGGGCTAGGCGCCCCCCACGCTCCTACAGACAGAGGATTAACCCATGAGCGACGGCAACATCGAAACGCGCAAGCTGGTGACCCGGCTGGTCATTGCCGTGGTCGCCATGTTCGCCTTCGGCTTCGCCCTGGTGCCGCTGTACGACGTGATGTGCAAGGCACTGGGCATCAACGGCAAGACCTCCGGCAGCGCCTACCAGGGCGACGGCCAGGTAGTCGATCAGTCGCGCGAGGTGAAGATCCAGTTCGTCGCCAACAACAACATCGACATGGTCTGGGAGTTCCACCCCGAGGCCGAGCAACTGGTGGTGCATCCGGGCGCGGTGAACCAGATGCTGTTCGTAGCCTACAACCCCACCGACAAGCCGATGACCGCCCAGGCGATCCCGAGCATCGCGCCGTCGGTGGCGGCCACCTACTTCCACAAGACCGAATGCTTCTGCTTCACCCAGCAGGTGCTGCAGCCGGGCGAGCGCATCGAAATGCCGGTGCGCTTCATCGTCGACCGCGACCTGCCCAAGGATGTGCGTCACCTGACGCTTGCTTACACGCTGTTCGACATCACTGCCCGCAAGCCACCCGTGGCCAGTAACGAGCGCTGAAGGGCAAAGGAGAACAAGAGAGATGGCAACCCACGATCCCTATTACGTCCCCGCGCAGAGCAAGTGGCCGATCATCGCCACCCTCGGCATGCTGGTGACGATGTTTGGCGTCGGCACCTGGATGAACGACATGAGCGCCGGCAAGGAACACTCCCACGGCCCGTGGATCTTCTTCGCCGGCGGGCTGATCCTGGCGTACATGCTGTTCGGCTGGTTCGGCAACGTCATCAAGGAAAGCCGCGGCGGTCTCTACAGCCCGCAGATGGACCGCTCGTTCCGCTGGGGCATGAGCTGGTTCATCTTCTCCGAGGTGATGTTCTTCGCCGCCTTCTTCGGCGCGCTGTTCTACGTGCGCCACTTCGTCAACCCGTGGCTGGGTGGCGAAGGTCACCACGGCATCTCGCACATGCTCTGGCCGCAGTTCGAAACCGGCTGGCCGCAGCTCAGCAACCCGGACAACAAGCTCTTCCCGCCGCCCAAGGAAGTGATCGATCCGTGGAAGCTGCCGCTGATCAACACCCTGCTGCTGGTCACCTCCAGCTTCACCGTGACCTTCGCCCACCACGCGCTGAAGAAGAACCACCGCGGCCCGCTGAAGATGTGGCTGGCCGCGACGGTGGCGTTGGGCGCGTGCTTCATCGTGCTGCAGGCCTACGAGTACCACGAGGCCTACACCGAGCTGGGCCTGACCCTGGGCTCGGGCATCTATGGCGCGACCTTCTTCATGCTCACCGGCTTCCACGGCGCCCACGTGACCATCGGCGCGATCATGCTGAGCATCATGCTGATCCGCATCATCCGGGGGCACTTCGACGCCGACAAACACTTCGGCTTCGAGGCGGCCAGCTGGTACTGGCACTTCGTCGACGTGGTGTGGATCGGGCTGTTCATCTTCGTTTACGTGCTGTGAGGCGCGGTGGCGCGGGCTGCGGCCCGCGCCTTTTTCAGATCAGAAATGCCAGGGGGCGGAACTGCCGAGTTGGCCGCTGAAGAACCCCCAGGCGATGAGAGCGACGGTCAGGGCAGTCAGGGTGACACGCACGGTCAGCGCGTTGACCACCCGCGAACCGTGACCCTCGTCCTTGACCAGAAAGAACAGACCACTGAACAGACTGACGACGGTCGCCAGCAACAACAGAACGATCGCAGCTTTGAGCACTACCGGCCTCCTGTCCGCAGGGGACTGGGGTTGAGGGGGATGTCTTGCAGTATAGCCAGCACGCATCTGAGCACCGTCAAGGCCGCGCCACGCGCGCCTTCCGGCCCGGCATCGCGCCGACCCTGGTGGTCCTCGCACTGCTGCCGGTGCTGATCGGCCTGGGCTTCTGGCAACTGTCCCGCGCCGCCGAAAAACGCACCCTCCTCGCCGCCGCCGAAGTGCAACGCCAGCAGGACCCGATCAGCATTGCCGAGCTCGAACGCCAACCGCCGCGCAGCTACGTTCGTGTACGCCTGCAAGGCCAGCTTGATGCCGAGCATACCGCCCTGCTCGACAACCGCACCCGCAACGGCCAGGCCGGCGTCGAGGTGCTGCAACCCTTCTTCGACCGCGTCGGCCACCAGTGGCTGCTGGTCAACCGCGGCTGGGTGCCCTGGCCCGACCGGCGCGTGCCGCCAAAGATCGATACGCCCAGTCACGACCTGTTGCTGGACGCCTGGACCTACGTCCCGCTGTCCGCCGGCCCGAGCGCTCCGCTCGCCGGTTGGCCGCGCCTGATCACCCAGGTGGACGCCCCGTTCCTGTGGGATCAGCTGGGCCGCGAAGGCAGCCCGCTGGAAATCCGCCTGGAGCCGGGCGACGCCGCCTTCGACACCGACTGGCCGATCGTCGCCATGCCGCCGGAGCGTCACGTCGGCTACGCCGTGCAGTGGTTCGCCCTGGCCATCGCACTCTCCGCCCTCTACCTCTACCTCGGCATCCGTCGCGCACGGGAGACCTTCGACCATGACCGCCATGACTCTGCCTGACTCCTCTGCCCGCCGCCGCGGGCGCGTGCAACTGCTGCTGATCCTCGGCATGGTGCTGGGACCGATGCTGCTTGCCACCGCCATGTACAAGCTGCAGTTCTGGGTGCCGGATGGCCGCAGCTACCACGGCGACCTGATCGCCACCGGACAGACTCCGGCCGACCTCGGCGTGCAGGACGACAAGGCCAGCGACCAGTGGCAACTGCTGGTGACCGCGCCGGAAACCTGCACCAGCGACTGCCAGCAACTGGTCTACCTGGCGCGCCAGATCAACATCGGCCTGGGCCGCGAGGCCAGCCGCGCCGAACACGCCCTCGCCTTCGCCAAACCGCTGCCGGCCCAGTTCACCGGCCTGCTCGACAAGGACTATCCGCGCCTGCAGCGCCTGGGCCTGACACCCAACCAGCACACCGGCGCCCAGCCGCAACTGTGGATCGTCGACCCCCACGGCAACCTGGTGCTGCGCTACGACGCCAAGGCCAACGGCAAGTCGATCCTCAAGGACCTGCAGCTGCTGCTGAAGCTTTCGAACATCGGTTAAGCCGGTTGAGACATCGCCAGCCCCACGACAACAACAAGATCGGGAGCGACGCATGATCCAGGCAAGACGCAAACCCGCCTTCTACCTCGCCGTGCTGGCCACGGCGCTGGCCTTCGTGGTCATCCTGCTGGGTGCCTACACCCGCCTGACCCACGCCGGTCTCGGCTGTCCGGACTGGCCCGGCTGCTACGGCTTCGTCCACGTGCCGCTGAACGAAGCACAACTGGCCCACGCCGAGATGCACTTCCCCGACTCGCCGGTGGAGGCGCAGAAGGGCTGGAACGAGATGATCCACCGCTACTTCGCTGGCAGCCTCGGCCTGCTGATCCTCGGGCTGGCGGTGCACGCACTGGTGCGTCGCGGCCGCGACGGCCAGCCCATGCGCCTGCCGCTGGTTCTACTCGCGGTGGTGATCGCCCAGGCGGCGTTCGGCATGTGGACCGTCACCCTCAAGCTATGGCCGCAGGTGGTCACCGCGCATCTGCTTGGTGGCTTCACCACGCTGTCGCTGCTGTTCCTGCTCAGCCTGCGCCTGTCCGGCGCCTTCGCCCCACTGCAACTGCCTTCGAAGCTGCGGGCACTCGCGGCGCTGGCCTTGCTGATGGTGATCGGGCAGATCGCCCTGGGCGGCTGGGTCAGCAGCAACTACGCGGCGGTAGCCTGCATCGACCTGCCGATGTGCCACGGCGAGTGGTGGCCGAACATGGACTTCGCCAACGGCTTCCACCTTACCCAGCACATCGGCCCGAACTACCTCGGTGGCCAACTCGACAGCGACGCCCGTACGGCCATCCATATGACCCACCGCATGGGCGCGCTGTGCGTGACCGCCGTGATCCTGCTGCTGGCCTGGAACCTCCAGCGCCATGGCCTGATCGGCATTACTGCGCTGATGCTGCTAGGGCTTTCCCTGCAGATCGGCCTGGGCATCAGCAACGTGCTGCTGCACCTGCCGCTACCGGTGGCAGTGGCGCATAACGGCGGCGGCGCCTTCCTGCTGCTGATGCTGGCGCTGGTGAACTACCGGGTGCGCGCGCCTGCGGCTAAGCGCGTCGAGCTGCCCGCCAGTAGCCCGATCGGCCTGGACGCGATGGAGCGCCCGGTGGCCTACCCCTCGCAGGGATGACTTTGCACCGTTGAGCAAGACGGACAGCCGGCGCCAGGGCGCGCCGGCCCCATTCACCCGATGGAGAAATGACCATGGCCAGCGTCATCAGCACTTCCAGCCAAGCCAGCTGGCGCGACCTGCTCGAACTGACCAAACCCAAGGTCGTGCTGCTCATGCTGATCACCTCGCTGATCGGCATGCTGCTCGCCACCAAGGCCGGCGTGCCCTGGCAGGTACTGGTCTTCGGCAACCTCGGCATCGGCCTGTGCGCCGGCGGCGCGGCAGCGGTGAACCATGTGGTGGACCGGCGCATCGACTCGATCATGGCGCGCACCCACAAGCGCCCGCTGGCCGAAGGACGCGTCTCGCCGCCCCTCGCGCTGGGCTTCGCCATGCTGCTGTCGGTCGCTGGAATGGCGGTGCTGCTGGTGTTCACCAATGAGCTGACGGCCTGGCTGACGCTGGCTTCACTGCTGGGCTATGCGGCGCTTTACACCGGTTTCCTCAAGCGTGCCACGCCGCAGAACATCGTCATTGGCGGCCTCGCCGGCGCCGCCCCGCCGCTGCTGGGCTGGGTCGCAGTGACCGGGCAGGTTTCCGCCGAACCGCTGCTGCTGGTGCTGATCATCTTCGCCTGGACCCCGCCGCACTTCTGGGCCCTGTGCCTGCACCGCAAGGACGAATACGCCAAGGCCGACATCCCGATGCTGCCGGTGACCCACGGCGAGCACTACACCAAGCTGCACATCCTGTTCTACACCCTGGTGCTGTTCGCCGTGACGCTGATGCCCTTCGCCATCCACATGGCCGGGCTGGTCTACCTGTTCGCCGCGCTGGCCCTGGGCGCGCGCTTCCTCGACTGGGCCTGGGCGCTGTACTGCGGCAGCCGACCCCATGCGGCGATCAAGACCTTCAAGTACTCTATTGCCTACCTGTTCCTGCTGTTCATCGCGCTGCTGGTGGACCACTACCTGCCGCTGCACCTGAACTATTGAGGGTTCGCGAGCAAGCTCGCTCCTACAGGGGAACTCCGTTTGTAGGAGCGAGCTTGCTCGCGAACATCACCGCCCACTGCCAACGGCACGAACAGCAACACAAAGCCCAGACGTCCCGACCCACGAGAACCCCATGTCCCGAGTCAACAAGACCGTCTTCATCCTCGTTGCCATCGTCGCCCTGATCCTCGGCCTCACCGTCCAGAAGGTGCTCAACCAGCGCCACCAACTCGACCCGACCGTACTGCTCGACGCCGGCATCGTGATCCTGCCGCAGACCCGCAGCGTCCCCGACCTCGCCTTCACCGACCAGGACGGCCAGCCGTTCCAGACCGCCAGCCTGAAGGACAAGTGGTCCCTGCTGTTCTTCGGCTACACCTTCTGCCCGGACGTCTGCCCCACCACCCTGGCGCAACTGCGCGAGCTGCAGACCAAGCTGCCGCCGGAAGTGGCGAAGAACCTGCAGGTGGTGTTCGTCAGCGTCGACCCGCACCGCGATACCGCGCCGCGCATCAAGGAATACCTCGGCTTCTTCAATGCCGGCTTCAAGGGCATCACCGGTTCGGAAGAAAACGTACAGAAGCTGGCCAACGCCATGAGCATCCCCTACATCCCGGCGGACACCAGCAAGCCCAACTACACCGTCGACCACAGCGGCAACCTGGTCATCATCGGCCCGGACAATACCCAGCACGGCTTCATCCGCGCCCCGCTGCATAACGACAAGCTGGTCGCCCAGCTACCCGGCGTGGTCAGCGCGAACCACTGAACCGCGACACCGTGTCTCACCCCTAACGGCCACCCGATAGCGGTGGCCGTTGTTTTTTCCGTGTCATTCGCGCTTTACCCGGACAAATCCGAAGTTTCTGCTAAACCTCCTCTCAGGGCTCTGGCGCGGTGTAACACGCGGCCTTGAAGCTTTCCTGTGAAATTCCTGACCCCGTAGTCAATGTAAAAAATCTGCTACAGGAAGCCAGGCATCAGGAATGACTCATACTCCATATTAGAAACATTAATTAACACCTATGCCTGAGCCTGTTGCAGGATTACCGGGCCTTTCGGTGGGCATGGGGAGCCTCTGATGGGTGGTCATTCACGGCGAGGATGACATTTCCGTCCGGTCACAATAGGCAATTAGGCTAAACGCCAGGGTCCACGCGGCCTCGGTGGCGACCGGAAAACCACGGGTCCAAACGTGACTTGTAGTTATCGCTTCGTACCACTCCAGAACTTCTTGATGCCCTCCAGGTTCGATTGCACAATGCCGCGGCCACCGGGTCACAGCCCGGTCCACAATAAGAACTAGACCGTTGCCAGTTCGATAACCCGGGTCGCCAACGTAGTAGCCCGGACAATCCCAGGATCACGCAGGAGATTTGCGAGTGCAGATCGGTGTACCCCTCGAGACCCAAGCCGGTGAGACGCGGGTCGCAGCAACGCCGGAGACGGTCAAGAAACTGATCGGGCAGGGCCATCAGGTCGTCATCCAGAGCGGTGCGGGCGTCAGCGCCAGCCTGCCGGATGCCGCTTTTGAGGCCGTTGGCGCGAAGATCGGCACTGCCGCCGATGCCTACGGTTCGGAGCTTGTGCTGAAGGTTGTCGCGCCCAGCGAAAGCGAGCTGGCGCAGATGAAGCCGGGCACCGTGCTGATTGGCATGCTCAACCCGTTCAACAACGAGAACATCGCCCGCATGGCCGAACGCGGCATCACCGCCTTCGCCCTCGAGGCCGCGCCGCGTACTTCCCGCGCGCAGAGCCTGGACGTGCTCTCTTCCCAGGCCAACATCGCCGGCTACAAGGCCGTGTTGCTCGCTGCCCACCACTACCCGCGCTTCATGCCCATGCTGATGACCGCCGCCGGCACCGTTAAGGCCGCCCGCGTGCTGATCCTCGGCGCTGGCGTTGCCGGCCTGCAGGCCATCGCCACGGCCAAGCGCCTGGGTGCGGTGATCGAGGCTTCGGACGTCCGCCCGGCGGTGAAGGAGCAGATCGAATCCCTGGGTGCCAAGTTCGTCGACGTACCCTACGAGACCGATGAAGAGCGCGAGTGCGCCGAAGGTGTTGGCGGTTACGCCCGCCCGATGCCGGCCTCGTGGATGGAGCGCCAGGCCAAGGCCGTGCACGAGCGCGCCAAGCAGTCGGACATCGTCATCACCACCGCACTGATTCCGGGCCGCAAGGCGCCGACCCTGCTGCATGAAGCGACTGTCGCCGAAATGAAGCCGGGCTCGGTGGTCATCGACCTCGCCGCCTCGCAAGGCGGCAACTGCCCGCTGACCGAAGCAGACCAGGTCGTGGTCAAGCACGGCGTCACCATCGTCGGCCTGAGCAACCTGGCCGCGCTGGTGCCGGCGGACGCCTCCGCACTCTACGCACGCAACCTGCTCGACTTCCTCAAACTCACCCTGAACGCCGAAGGCTTCACGGTGAACCTGGAGGACGACATCGTCGCCGCGTGCCTGATGTGCCGTGACGGCCAGATCGTGCGCAAGAACGGCTGAGCCCTTCTTATATAAGAACGCGCCGGACCCCGCGTCCGGCCCTGAAGACCGGTGAGAAACTATGGAAGACATGCTGATCTCCCACGGCATCTACAACCTGATCATCTTCGTGCTGGCGATCTACGTCGGCTACCACGTGGTCTGGAACGTCACCCCTGCCCTGCACACCCCGCTGATGGCGGTGACCAACGCCATCTCGGCGATCGTGATCGTCGGCGCCATGCTGGCCGCCGCCCTGACCGTCACTCCGCTGGGCAAGGCCATGGGCACCCTGGCCGTGGCCCTGGCTGCAGTGAATGTGTTCGGTGGCTTCCTGGTCACCCGCCGCATGCTGGAAATGTTCAAGAAGAAAGCGCCGAAGGCGGAGAAGCACTGACATGAGCATGAACCTCGTCACCCTCCTCTACCTCATCGCCTCGGTGTGCTTCATCCAGGCGCTGAAAGGCCTGTCGCACCCAACCACCTCGCGCCGCGGCAACCTGTTCGGCATGATCGGCATGGCCATCGCCGCGCTGACCACCGTCGCCCTGGTGTTCAAGATCAGCAGCGAGATCGCCACCACCGGCATCGTCTACGTGATCATCGGCCTGCTGGTCGGCGGCACCGCCGGCTCGATCATGGCCAAGCGCGTCGAGATGACCAAGATGCCGGAACTGGTCGCCTTCATGCACAGCATGATCGGCCTGGCTGCCGTGTTCATCGCCATCGCTGCCGTGGTCGAGCCGCAGTCGCTGGGCATCGTGCAGAACCTGGGCGACACCATCCCGACCGGTAACCGCCTGGAGCTGTTCCTCGGCGCGGCCATCGGCGCCATCACCTTCTCCGGTTCGGTGATCGCCTTCGGCAAGCTGTCGGGCAAGTACAAGTTCCGCCTGTTCCAGGGCGCTCCGGTGCAGTTCGCCGGCCAGCACATGCTCAACCTGGTGCTGGGCCTGACCACCCTGGGCCTGGGCCTGCTGTTCATGTTCACCGGCAACCTGACCGCCTTCGTGGTGATGCTGGCCCTGGCGTTCGTCCTCGGCGTGCTGATCATCATCCCGATCGGCGGTGCCGACATGCCCGTGGTCGTGTCGATGCTGAACTCCTACTCCGGCTGGGCCGCGGCAGGTATCGGCTTCTCGCTGAACAACTCGATGCTGATCATCGCCGGCTCCCTGGTGGGCTCCTCGGGCGCGATCCTCTCCTACATCATGTGCAAGGCGATGAACCGCTCGTTCTTCAACGTCATCCTTGGTGGTTTCGGCGCCGAAGCGGACGCTGGCGGCCCGGCGGGTGCGAAAGAAGCCCGCCCGGTGAAATCCGGTTCGGCCGACGACGCCTCCTTCCTGCTCACCAACGCCGACAGCGTGATCATCGTTCCCGGCTACGGCCTGGCGGTGGCCCGTGCCCAGCACGCGCTGATGGAGCTGGCGGAGAAGCTGACCCATCGCGGCGTCAATGTGAAGTTCGCCATCCACCCGGTTGCCGGCCGTATGCCGGGCCACATGAACGTCCTGCTGGCCGAGGCCGAAGTGCCCTACGAGCAGGTGTTCGAGATGGAAGACATCAACTCCGAGTTCGGCCAGACCGACGTGGTGCTGGTACTGGGCGCCAACGACGTGGTGAACCCGGCTGCGAAGAACGATCCGAAGTCGCCGATCGCCGGCATGCCGATCCTCGAGGCCTACAAAGCCAAGACCGTGATCGTCAACAAGCGCTCGATGGCAAGCGGCTACGCCGGCCTGGACAACGAACTGTTCTACCTGGACAAGACCATGATGGTCTTCGGCGACGCCAAGAAAGTCATCGAAGACATGGTCAAGGCCGTCGAATAAGACGACCGTCGATCCACAAGACACCGGCCTCGCGCCGGTGTCTTGCTTTCGGGCAACACGAAAATCGCTGGACATTGGTAGTAAGAAGACCCCGGCCGGGCGATTTTTCGACCTTGGTATAAGAGCCAAAAATCGCCGAGTCCCTAGACTGGCGGCCTCGCACTTCCTACTGCCCGAGGTTTTCCCATGTTCCGTGATCGCGTGCGTATGTCCTCCCTGTTGGACAAGGTGATGACTGCCGACCAGGCCGCGGCCCTTATCAAGGACGGCATGACCGTCGGCATGAGCGGTTTCACCCGCGCCGGCGAAGCCAAAGCCGTACCCAAGGCCCTCGCCGAGCGCGCCAAGCAGGAGCCGCTGCGCATCAGCCTGATGACCGGCGCCAGCCTGGGCAACGACCTCGACAAGCAGCTCACCGAAGCCGGCGTGCTGGCCCGTCGCATGCCCTTCCAGGTCGACAGCACTCTGCGCAAGGCGATCAACGCCGGCGAGGTGATGTTCATCGACCAGCACCTCTCCGAAACCGTCGAGCAGCTGCGCAACCACCAGCTCAAGCTGCCGGACATCGCCGTCATCGAAGCCGTCGCCATCACCGAGGAAGGCCACATCGTGCCGACCACCTCGGTGGGCAACTCGGCCAGCTTCGCGATCTTCGCCAAGCAGGTGATCGTCGAGATCAACGTCGCGCACAACACCAACCTGGAAGGCCTGCACGACATCTACATCCCGACCTACCGTCCTACTCGTACGCCGATCCCGCTGACCAAGGTCGACGACCGCATCGGCAGCACCGCCATCCCGATCCCGCCGGAAAAGATCGTCGCCATCGTCGTCAACGACCAGCCAGACTCCCCGTCCACCGTGCTGCCGCCGGACGACGAGACCCAGGGCATCGCCAACCACCTGATCGACTTCTTCAAGCGTGAAGTGGACGCCGGCCGCATGAGCAACAGCCTCGGCCCGCTGCAGGCCGGTATCGGCAGCATCGCCAACGCGGTGATGTGCGGCCTGATCGAGTCGCCCTTCGAGAACCTGACCATGTACTCCGAAGTACTGCAGGACTCGACCTTCGACCTGATCGACGCCGGCAAGCTGCGCTTCGCCTCGGGCAGCTCCATCACCCTGTCGAGCCGCCGCAATGCCGACGTGTTCGGCAACCTGGAGCGCTACAAGGACAAGCTGGTGCTGCGCCCGCAGGAGATCTCCAACCACCCCGAAGTGGTCCGTCGCCTGGGCATCATCGGCATCAACACCGCGCTGGAGTTCGACATCTACGGCAACGTGAACTCCACCCACGTGGGCGGCACCAAGATGATGAACGGCATCGGCGGCTCGGGCGACTTCGCCCGCAACGCTCACCTGGCCATCTTTGTCACCAAGTCCATCGCCAAGGGCGGCAACATCTCCAGCGTGGTGCCGATGGTCAGCCACGTCGACCACACCGAGCACGACGTGGACATCCTCGTCACCGAAGTCGGCCTGGCCGACCTGCGTGGCCTGGCGCCGCGTGAGCGCGCCCGGGTGATCATCGACAACTGTGTCCATCCGTCCTACCGCGACGCCCTGAACAGTTACTTTGACGCCGCCTGCGAGCGCGGCGGCCATACCCCGCACATCCTGCGCGAGGCCCTGGAGTGGCATATCAATCTGGAAGAACGCGGCCACATGCTGGCGGCGAGCTGATTCCAGACGCTTTGCGGGTCATTCAGCAATGAATGGCCCGCAAGGGTTTACAGCCGGAAAAAAACCACGTAAAAACACTCCTGAACAGATTTTTATCCCGCTCCAACTGTTCAGCTTCCCCCGCCGCCAGCTTGGCCGGCACCCTCGAAAAACCTCAGACGCCCGCCCTTTGTGCACCAGAATGGAGCGCAACGGTACAGTTCGCCCCGAAAAAGACCATTACAGTTCAAAATTACAATCGCCTGACCAGGCGCAATACCGTGCAACTGTACCTGTCATCCCTGACCAAAAAGTCAGATCATATGCTCAATCCATTCAGCAACTGACTACTCGCCACAAGCGAGAAGGATGACCACCATGGAACGTACCCTCGGTTCCGCAGCTCTGAGCACCACCCGTAGCACCTCCAGCGCCCACCGTGGCCTCGTCGGCACCGTTCGCCTGTGGCAGCGCCGCATGGAAAGCCGCCGTCAGCTGGCCCGCCTGGACTCCCGTCTGCTGGCCGACGCCGGCATCAGCGAAGCCCAGCGTTACGCCGAACTGAACAAGCCGTTCTGGCGCTGATTCAACAGTACAACTGAGCCACTCTCTCCAGGCTCACTCTGACTGTACTGGTAGTTCGCCTGAGGCCGCTCATCTGGAGCGGCCCTTGGCATTCTGGAAGTCCGCTTTTCCGCACCCTCTCCCCTCGCTGATCACAGAACAGCCAGCTGCAACCGTGGCAGTACAGTTCTGAATTTCACCTCGCTGTACCCCCGCAATAACCCTTCGCTGCCTCTGACGCACCCTCTCGACCAGTGCGAGCCTGTATTGACCGTCCACCACGGTCACAAGGAGGCCCGCCATGGAACGCGCACTGTCATCCGATCTGCCCACGCTGCGCCCTGCCCCGCTGCTGCGTCGTCTGCCCGCTGTATTCAGGGAATGGCTTCGCAACGCACGAACCCGCCGCCAGCTCGCCGAGCTGACCAGCTTGCAGCTGGCCGACTTGGGCATCAGCCCCAGCGAACGCGTGAGAGAAATCTCGAAACCATTCTGGCGCTGAATGCTGGTGACCCCGGTCAGTCTTGGCTAGTCTGAGCACAGTTAGAGTGGCCGACCCGGCCACCTTTGCCTGGTCTTACTCCGGAGCCACTCCATGAACAAAAGTCTTCGCCTGATCGCCGCCGCCGCTTTGATCGGTTGCGCCACCGGCGCCTACGCCACCAGCTTCGTCTACACCACCGACCTGTCGGTACGCGCCACCGGCGCCACCTCCGACGGCACCTCGGACCTGAGCAACTCCTTCAAGGATGACAAGATCGTGCTGGAAGCCCGTGACGACGCAGCGACCTTCGTCGCCAGCCAGGGCCAGATCCGCGGCGCGCACCTGGAAGCCGCCCTCGCCCACATCCGCAGCAAGCTGCCGACCCTGGCCGCCAATGACCAGCAACTGGCCCAGGCCATCCTGACCATCTGAGTGATTCATCACTGAATCCCGCCGCGCCGGGCGCTCCCGCCCGGCGCTCTGCGCTGGCTCTCCACCGCGCATTCCGTTAGCCTTGTGGGCCGTGCTTTTCCGATCGTCCGAGCCCATGCGTACCTTGCTGTTCCTGCTGCCGTTGCTGACCTGTTCGCTGCCCGCCTGGGCATTCGACCAGACCACCCAGTTCCCGGTAGCGACCAGCTATGCCACCAGCCAGGTCACCAGCGCGCCCTTCGACAACAAACTGCTGCGCGGCGCCCGCGACGACGCGGCGCAGTTCGTTGCCACCGATGGAGCCCTGCGCGGTGCGCGCCTGGAGGCTGCACTGCACTGGCTGCGCCAGCGACATCCGGAGCTGGCGGCGAATGATCGGGAACTGGCCGAAGCCATTCTTGCCAAATAAGTCGTGAGCAGCTCCCGCTGCCCTTTCGGAGACATCCATGCGCCTCAGCTCGCTTTCCAAGAGCCCCCTGATCCTCGGCCTGCTGCTCGCCGCCTGCGCGTCCACCGCCCAGGCCCAATCGGTGGTCCGCGTGTTCAACATCACCACCAACGCCTTCGCCCGCAGCATCGACTTCACCTCGGACACCACCACCTCCGTGCGTGATATGAAGGTCGTCCGCGAAGCCCGTGACGATGCCGCCAGCTATGTCGGCAGCGACGGCGCGATCCGTGGTGCGCAGCTGGAAGCCGCGTTCAAGGTACTGCGCGAGCAGGTGCCGCAGGCGCGCGAAGCCTCCGACCAGGACCTGGCCGAAGCCATCCTCGCTCTGTGAGACTCCGGGCTGGCCGCTGGCTGGCGGCCCTGGCACTGATCGTCGCCGCCAGCAGCCACGCCGCGCTCCGCCTGGAGCTGGACACCGACGGCCTGAGCGCCGCCCAGCGCCAGGCTAGCCAGCAACTGCTGGACGAAGCCCTGCACACCCTGCCGGACAGCTTCGTGCAGCGCCTGGACCGCAGCGTCCAGGTGCAATGGCGCGACGACCTGCCCAGCAATGGCATGGGCCGCACCCTGCGTCCCGGCGCCATTGCCCTGAATACCCGCTATCTCGGCCCGCTCACCGACGGCAGCGCCGCCACCGAGCAGACCGGCCGCACCCACGGCACCCTGCGCCGTGAGCTGCTGGCCACGCTGCTCCATGAGCTGACCCACCTCTACGACCGCGCACGCCTCTGGGATACCGAGGAAGGCCGGGTGATCCGCCGCTGCACGATGCGCGACAAGAGCCTCGGTCGCGTCGGCGCACCGGACGATTGCCGTGGCCAGACCGGCCGCCGCTTCAGCCTCTCGGACGATCCACGCCTGCTCGACCTTGCTGGCTGGCCGCAGTACGCCGGTAAACACGGCGAGCGCGAGCAGCACAACCGTTTCCTGCTGCGCAGCCCGGACAAGTACGAACTGACCAACCCGCGCGAGTACGTCGCGGTGAACATGGAGTACTTCCTCCTCGACCGCAGCTTCGCCTGCCGTCGCCCGGCGCTGTACCGCTACTACGCGGAGCGCTTCGGCGAGCGCCCGCATGACCCATGCTCGACGCAATACGCCTACCTCAACGCCGGCCGCGACTTCGGTCGCCAGCCACTGGGTTACCTGGACCCTGAGCGTGTCTACGAGGTCGACTACCTGATCGCCGAGGCCAACAACGAGATCGCCAGCCGCTGGGGCCACACCATGCTGCGCCTGGTGGTCTGCGCACCCGGGCGCCCGCGTGGCCCGGCCTGTCGGCTGGACCTGGACCAGCACCTGGTGCTGTCCTACCGCGCCTTCGTCGGCGACCTACAGCTCTCCAGCTGGGACGGACTGACCGGCGCCTATCCCTCGCGCCTGTTCGTGCTGCCACTGTCCCAGGTGATCGAGGAGTACACCAAGGTCGAGCTGCGCAGCCTTGCTTCGATCCCGCTCAAGCTCAGCCGCGACGAAGTCGCCAGCCTGGTGGAGCGCTCGGCGCAGAGCCACTGGAGCTACGACGGCAATTACTACTTCCTGTCCAACAACTGCGCGGTGGAAACGCTCAAGCTGCTGCGCAGCGGCATCCAGCGCCAGAGCCTGCAGACCATGGACAGCATCACGCCCTACGGTGTTCTCGGCCTGCTGGAGAACAAGGGTATCGCCGACGCTAGCGTGCTCGACAACCCCAAGGAAGCCCTGCGCCTGGGCTATCGCTTCGACTCCTTCCGCGACCGCTACCAGGCCATGTTCGACGTGCTGAAGCAGCGCATGAACGTCCCGCAGGAGAAGGTCGAGGACTGGCTCGCCCTCCCCGCTGTCGACCGCCGCCCGTGGTTCGACAAGGCCGACCTGCGCTCCAGCGCCGCCCTGCTGCTGCTTGAGCAGGCCTCGCTACGCCGTCAGCTGCTGCTGGCCCAGGACGAGCTCAAGCGCCTCTACCTGAGCAACCCGGACGCCATGAAGAGCAAGCCGGACCTCGCGGCAGCCGGCAAGACGTTGCAGCAGATCCTCGACGACAGCGGCTTCCTCAGCCGCCCGGCCGAGCTGCTCGACGGCGGCTATGGCCTGCCCCAGGCGCCGGAGACGGCGACCCTGGAGAAGCAGACGCAGCAGCGCCAGCAGCGCCTGCGCCAGCTCAGCGACAACCTCGACCGCGAAGTGCGCGCCCTGCTCACTCCGGAGCGTCGTGACGAGCTGGCTGCGCTGGAAGCCAACACCAAGCAGATCGGCGCGCACCTGCGCGAGCTGCACAAGGCTTCGGGCGGGCTGGAGCTGCCCTGAGGCCCACTGGCTGGACGGTTTGCGAGCAAGCTCGCTCCTACAGGCTGAAAACCGTGCCGCCCTTCGTAGGAGCGAGCTTGCTCGCGAACCTTCCTGGTCAGGCCACCAGAACTAGAGCCTCTCCTCCCACTCCTCTTCCAGCTGCTCGTCCAGGTGAATCCACGGCAGCCGGCTGTTCACCCAGATATGCCGGTTCGGCAGCACCGTGGCGACCTCCTCCAGCGTCGCGGTGGTGATATCCAGCGTCTCCGGAGCCTGGTCCGTGAACAGGGCCAACTGGGCACCGCAGTTGCGGCAGAAGTAACGCACACAGGGCGGCGAAGAGCGGTACTCGGCAGGCTTGCCGTGAGTCCAGCGAAAACTCTTCAGCGGCACTGTCGTCCAGGTCGTGACGATGCCGCCGGTGGTACGCCGGCAGATCGAGCAATGGCAATGGGCGACGTCCGTCAGTTCGGCATCGCATTCGTAACGCAGTTGGCCGCAATGGCAGCCGCCGGTATGTACGGCACTCATCGTTGATCCTCCCTTTCAGTCGTACTCGGCCGCCTCATGGTCACCCAGCAGACGCCGCTGGCGAGGTGTGCAGGCGGCGAGCACCTCGGGGTTGAAGTTCCAGTTCAGGTAGGGCGAGAACTTCTGCGCCACCATTCTGCGCCCGTAGTGCACCTGGAGCAGGTAGCGCGTGCGCTCGCTGAGGTTGCGGCTGCCGGAATGCCACAGGTCGCTGCGAAACAGCAGGCAATCGCCCGCGCTGCACAGCACCGGTTCGGCCACCCTGCCCGCCCATTCGCGCTCGTCCGGTGTAGGCGCGCGGCCTGCGCGATGGCTGCCGGGGATCACCCAGGTGGGGCACAGCGCCTCGTCGATGTCATCCAGATAGACCTGCGCGGTACAGATGAACATCGGAAGATCGAAGCCTGTTCCCGGCAGCGCGACCGGCAGGTAGTCCTGGTGCATGTCGGCGCCGATGAAGCCGGGATGGCAGCGCCAGGCCGTCTGGCCGATCACATGGCAGTCCGCGCCCAGCGCAGCTTCCGCCAGCTCGATCAATCCCGGCGGATCCAGGTAGGGCAACCAGCGCGGGGAGCGGTTGAACACGCACTTGTAATGATCCACCAACCCCTGGTAGTCCCAGTGGAGCGGTCGCAGGCCATCGATCAGCGAGTGCAATTCGGCAACCTGTTCGCTGTCCAGCAGGCCGCGCAGCAGGACGAAACCGTCCTCGCGAAGGGCCCGCAGGCCTTCCCTCACGCCGGCTCCCCACTACCCAGCTCGGCCTGGGCGCGCTCCAGGGCGCCCAGGAAGGCCCCCAGCACTTCACCCGGCTCGGCACCCTGCCGGGTGACGCAATGAAACTCCGAGACGTAGGCGAGCTGCGCCGGGCGGATCGCCCGCAAGCGATCCTGTGCAACCCATTGCGCCGCATAGTGCGTCGGCAGGTAGCCGATGAAGGCACCGCTGAACACCAGGTTGGCGATGGCTTCCATGGTGTAGGCGTTGGTCGCGCGGCTGAAGACCAGCCCGTGCGGGCGACGGCTCTCGGTCATGTAGCCGCGACCGACATACTCGGCCGCGCAGATCTGCTCCAGCGAAGGCTCGTTTTCGATAGCGTCGAAGAACGGATGCCCCGGAGCGCAATAGAGGTTCTGCTCCTCGCGGAACAGCAGCTGGTAGCGCAGACCCGACAAGCGATGGTGGAAGGCACCGATGGCCAGTTGCAGGCGCTCCTCCAGCACGGCGTTCT
Organism: Pseudomonas nicosulfuronedens; assembly: GCF_005877905.1. Classification (GTDB taxonomy): domain Bacteria; phylum Pseudomonadota; class Gammaproteobacteria; order Pseudomonadales; family Pseudomonadaceae; genus Pseudomonas; species Pseudomonas nicosulfuronedens. The sequence goes on from NZ_SWDV01000001.1 coordinate 336,267, forward strand.
CCAACTCGTCCGGACGCTGGGTATGCAGGTTCAGGCGCACCCGTGGGTGGCCTTCGCGGAATAGCCGGATGGCCAGCGGCATCGGCCAGCAGTGCTGGCCGAGCACGCCGTCGACGCAGCCCAGGTGCAGCACCTCGCGGTCGCGGCCGCCCAGGCCCGTCACCTGCTCGCGGAAGCGCTCGATGTCGACGAACAACCCGAGCGCCGCTTCGTAAAGCTGCTGCCCTTCCTCGGTGAGCTGGAAACCGCTGCTGCCGCGCCGGCAGAGCGAATAGCCCAGGCGCAACTCGAGGTCGCGGACCAGCACGCTCAGCCTCGACAGGCTGGTATTCAGGCGCACCTGGGCAGCAGTGAAGCCGCCCGCCTCGACGATGGTGCAAAAGGTGCGCAGCAGGCGCAGGTCGATATCGGAAAGATTGCCCAGCATGGGAGTTCTCGTGGCGGCGGGCGCAGGCCTTTCGTTATAGCGCCGAGCGCGCCGCCCCGTGAACCCCCAGGACGGTCAACGGCGCGCGGCGACCGAGTCGGCGAGGACGCAGAGGAGCTCGAACATCATGGTAGCGCCCACCAGCGCGGTTGCCCCGCCCTGGTCGAATGGCGGCGAGACTTCCACCACGTCGGCGCCGATCAGGTTCAGCCCCTGCAGCCCGCGGATCATGTGCTGCGCCTCCAGCGTCGTCATGCCGCCGATCTCCGGCGTGCCGGTGCCCGGGGCGAAGGCCGGGTCGAGTACGTCGACGTCGAAGGTGACGTAGGTTGGCTCCTGTCCCACCACCCGGCGTACCTCGGCGAGCGTCGCCGCGACGCCGAGGTCGGCGAACTCTTCCATGTGGATCACGCGGATGCCCTGCTCGTTGGCAAAGGCCTCGTCGTCGGCGTCATAGATCGAGCCACGAATGCCGATCTGCACCGTGCGCCTGGGATCCAGCAAGCCTTCCTCGATAGCGCGGCGGAACGGCGTGCCATGGGTGTAAGGGTTGTCGCCGAAGTAGCGGTCATTGGTGTCGGAATGGGCATCGAAATGCACCATGCCGACGGGCCGCTCGGCGGCTAGTGCGCGGAAGATCGGCAGGGTCACCAGGTGATCGCCGCCCACCGACAACGGGATGGTGCCGGCGGCGTGAATGCGCCGGTAGAAGCCTTCGATCTGCTTGAGCGAATCGAGCAGGTCGATGGGGTTCACCGGGGCGTCGCCGATGTCGCCGATGCGCAGCAGGTCATAGGGCGCGATGTGGCTGACGTGGTGCACCTTGCGCATCAGGCTCGACTGGTTGCGCACCTCGCGCGGGCCGTGACGGGCGCCGGCGCGATTGGTGGTGCCGCCGTCCCAGGGCACGCCAAGCAGGGCGATATCCACCTGCGCCGGGTCCTCGAAGATGGGCAGGCGCATGAAGCTGGGGATACCGGCGAAGCGCGGTACCTGCGCGGCGTCCAGAGGCTGCGGGAAGTCGTGGGGCATGGGGCGTCTCCTGTCGAGTTGGGGTTCAGTCGGCCTGCGCCTGCAGGCTGGCAGCCGGCGCGTCGGCGAGGCTGACCACCACGAAGGTAATCAGGCTGGCGAGCAGGCCGTAGGCGATAGGGGTATTGGCGAGCACGCCGTCGATGGCCATGAAGGTGACCACCACCAGGCAGCCGACCACGATGCTGGTCATGGCTCCGCGAGCGGAGGCGCGGCGCCACAGCAGGGCGCCGAAGATCGGCACCAGCAGCCCGCCGACCAGCAGGTTGTAAGCGATGCTCAGGGCGCCGATGACGTCGTTCACCAGGCACGCCAGGGCCAGCATCACCACCCCCATCAGCAGCGTGAACAGGCGGCTTTCGCGCAGGCCGTTGGGCGCGCCGGGGCGCAGGAAGCGTGCATAGATGTCCTCCTGGAACACCGTGGCGGCCGCCAGCAGGCAGCCCGAGGCGGTGGACATGATGGCCGACAGCGCCGCCGCCACGACCAGGCCGCGCAGGCCCGGCTGGAGCACCTGGCGGGTGACCTCCGCATAGGCGTTTTCCGGCACCGCCAGGTTGGGCAGCAGCACATGGGCGGCGGCGCCGATCAGCGCACAGGCCAGGCCATAGAGCATGCAGTAGACACCAGCGCCAAGACCGGCATAGCGCACCACCTTCTCGCTGCGCGCAGTGAATACGCGCTGCCAGATGTCCTGGCCTATCAGTGCACCGAAGAAGTACAGCAGGAAGTAGGTGAGGATGGTGTCCAGGCCGATGTGGCCAAGGTCGAAGAAGCCCGCCGGCAGCACCTCCTGCATGCGCGACAGGCCGCCTGCCTGGTGGATCGACAGCGGCAACAGCACGGCGAAGATGCCCAGGGTCTTGATCACGAACTGGATGATGTCGGTGAGGGTCAGCGACCACATGCCGCCGATCACCGAATAGACGATGACGATGCCGCCTCCGCAGAGGATCGCCGGGATGCGCGGTATCTCGAAGACCACCTCGGTCACCGAGCCGATGGCAATGGTCGCGGTGACCGCCACCATCAGGTCGTAGGCGACCATCACGATGCCGCCGATCAATCGCGAGGACGCCTGGTAGCGCTGCTCGAGGATCTGCGTGACGGTGTAGACCTTCAGCCGCGCGATCTGCCGCGAGAACACCAGGCTGAGGACGATGATCCCCAGGCCCAGCATGAACACCAGCCACAGCCCGGACAGCCCGTAGAGGTAGCCGAGCTTCACCGTGCCGATGGTGGAGGCGCCACCGAGCACCACGGCAGCCATGGTACCCAGGTAGAGCCCCGGGCCGAGGCGGCGCCCGGCCACGAGAAAGTCGTTCTGGTTGCGCGCCTTGCGCATTCCGTACCAGCCCAGGGCAAGCATGCCCAGGGCGTAGACCAGCATGATCAGGTAATCGAGCAGCATCGCGGGGGGCTCCTGTTGTTGTTGTGTGGGAATCAGGCCTTCGTCCCGCCAGCCTGATGCGCCTCGCCCCGCCAACAAATCCCCGAAGCCGGAAGCCAACTTTCGCCACCACGAAAGTGTCCTCCCAGTCCACGCCAGCCGGGTTTCAGCCGAACTCCCAGGCGCCTTGATGGAAAAACTTCCACCTCTCCAAGTGCTTGATTCGTATACGCATGTTATCGTTGTATACTGTGTATACAGCGTAAACGGAGCTGTTCAAAAAGTGACCACTGTTGTTTCGTTCCGTGCCGATGATGCCCTCGTGGCGGCACTGGACCAGCTGGCCCGCGCCACCCATCGGGACCGGCCGTATCACCTGCGCCAGGCGCTGGCGCAGTACCTGGAGCGCCAGAGCTGGCACGTAGCGGCCATCGATGAAGGGGTGGCGGACGCCGATGCCGGCCACCTGCTGGAGCACGCCGCCATTGAAGCCAAGTGGGGCCTGGCATGAGCCTGCAGTGGACGCACAAGGCCGCGGCTGATCTGGATGCCATCTACGACCACTACGTCGTGCTGATCGGCCCGGAAAAGGCGCTGCGGGCCATCCAGGACATCGTCGAGCAGGTCAGCCCGCTGGCAAACCTGGAGCAGAGCAGTAGCGGCGTGCCGAGCGAGGTGCCCGGCGTGCGCGAACTACCGGTCGAGCGCTGGCCGTACCAGGCTGCTTTCCGGGTGAAGGGGCGTTCTGTACAAGTTTTGCGCATCGACCGTGTGGATAACTCGGGGTAAAAGTAGCCACACGGTTACAAGATGTTTCAAAGTATTGACTTTGTCGTTTGATTAAAAAAGCATCCAAATGCGCGACATTGTGATTATCGGTCTGTTTATCGACTGATCTTGAATAGACGATTTATTGGTGACCGCTAATAACAAGCATGGTCACAAAATCTCAACGACGCCTGGCTTTTTCCAGGCAACAAAAAACCCGGCCTTGGCCGGGTTTTTCCGTTTTTGCGCTTTTACGCCAGCGTTATCAGGCGGCTTGCCAGTTCACCGGCAGTTGGCCTTCTTTCCAGGCGAAACGGTCAAGGTGGCTGACCACCACGTTCTGCAGGCGCTCCAGGCCTTCCGCGTCGGCGGACTCGGCATCCATCAGCAGCGCGTCGGGCATCGCCTGCAGACGGCAGGTGCCAAAATCGAAGGGCAGTACGCCACGGTCGTCGGTCAGTTCGACCGGCAGCTTGTGGGCGAAGTGGTTGCACAGGCGCTTGAGGTAGCGCGCGGCATCGGGGGTAGGGACGGTGGCTCGGCTCGAAGGCATCTTTTCTCTTCTCCATTTTGGGAGATGACATCCTAGGCGCCGGCAATCAAGGGAAAAACCCGCTATTTTGCCTTTCACTCTTTAGCGGAGCTTCACAATGGACAATCTTCGCGGCATGGCGGTGTTCGCCACCGTGGTCGCCCGCGGCTCCATGGCCGCTGCGGCCGAAGCGCTGGGCATGACGCCCTCGGCGGTCAGCCAGCAGATCCGCAAGCTCGAAGCGCATGCCCAGGTCACGCTGCTGCATCGGACCACCCGCAAGCTGACGCTGACCGAGGCCGGCGAAGCCTTCTACCGTAGTTGCGCACAGATGCTGGCGATCGCCGAGGAGGCCGAGCAACGCCTGGGCGAATGGCGCGAGGCACCCGTGGGAGAGTTGCGCCTGGCCGCGCCGGTGGGCTTTTCCGGCAAGCTGATCACCGAGGCGCTGCGCCCGCTGCTGGAGAACCACCGCCAGCTGCGCCTGCAACTGTTCTTCCACGACGAGCAGATCGACCTGATCGAGCAGCGCATCGACCTCGCCATTCGCGTCGGCAGCCTGTCCGACTCCAGCCTGGTGGCGCGCCATCTGGCCGAGTGGAACAACGTAGTCTGCGCGGCACCGGCCTACCTGCGGCGCATCGCGCCGATCGACCATCCGCAACAGCTGCAGAACGTCGACTGGCTGGCACTGAACACCGTGGCACACCAGGCCTACCTGAATTTCAGCGGGCCGGGTGGGGAGGGCTGCAAGCTGCGGCTGGAAGCACGGGTGGCGGCCAACAGCATGATCGCTCTGCGCCAGTTCACCCTCGACGGCCTGGGCGTGTCCTGCCAGCCGGAGCCGGAAGTGCGCGAGGCGCTGGAGGAGGGCAGGCTGGTGCGCCTGCTGCCGGAATGGACGCTGCCGCCGTTCGGCATCTATGCCGTCACCCCGCGCCGCGACGCCCAGCCGGCCAAGGTGAAGGTCGCCATCGAGGCACTGCGCCGGCACCTGGGCGGCTCCACTACGCTGCGCTTCCACGCACCGGTCTGAGGCGCGCTACCATGGTCGTTCTGATGATCGGAGTGAACACGACATGGCCCTGAACTGGACCTGCAAGCACCATCGCGAGCTGAGCAAGGAAGAGCTCTACGCCATCCTGCAGCTGCGCACCGAAGTCTTCGTGGTGGAACAGAAATGCCCCTACCAGGAAGTCGATGGCCTGGACCTGGTCGGCGACACCTGCCACCTGATGGTGGAAGAAGACGGCCAGCTGCTCGGCTACCTGCGCCTGCTGGACCCGCAGCGCCACGACGGCGACGTGGTGATCGGCCGCGTGGTGATCGCCCCGCAAGGCCGCGGCACCGGCCTCGGGCACCAGCTCATGGAGCAGGCGCTGCGGGCCATCGCCCAGCGCTGGCCAGGACTGCCGGTGTACCTCTCGGCGCAGGCGCACCTGCAGGGCTATTACGGTCGATATGGCTTCTCGCCGGTGACCGAGGTTTATCTGGAAGACGACATCCCGCACATCGGGATGCGCCGCGAGGCCTGACTCAGGCCGGGTAATGCCGGCCGAGGAAATCCCCCAGCAGCGCGTTGACCCGCTCCGGTTGCTGGCTCTGGATCCAGTGGCCGCAGTTCTCCAGCACATGCTGTTCAAGGTTGGGCACGTGCTCGGGCATGCGCTGCACGGTGTAGGCCTCGAAACGGCCGACCGGGTCGCGGTCGCCGATCAGGAACAGCGTCGGTTGCTCGACCTTGCGCCCGGCCAGCGGCTCGGTGCGCTGCCAACTGCGCTCGAAGTTGCGGTACCAGTTCAGCGCGCCGTGGAAACCACGCCCCTCGAAGGTCCGCACATACCACTGGAAGTCCTCGGCGCTGCACCAGTCCGGGTGCGCCGGCGGTTGCGGCAGGCCGTCGAACAGGCGACCGTCGGGGGACTGATCCGGCGCCAGGCGCACGTTGTCGCCGAGGAAGTGGCGCAGACTCACTGCGATGTCGGCATCCAGCTCGGCCTCGGCGCGGCCGGGCTGCTGGAAGTAAAGGATGTAGAAGAATTTGCCGGCGAACACTTCGCGCATGATCTCCACCGGCGGGCGTTTTGCGCGGCCGGCAAAGGGCACCGACAGCGTCGCCAGCACCTCCACGCGCTGTGGCTCCAGCAGCGCCAGGTGCCACGCCACCGGTGCGCCCCAGTCATGCCCGACCATCGCCACGCGCTCATGTCCCAGCGCGTCCATGGCGCCCTGAATGTCCGCACAGAGCGTCAGCACGTCATAGGCGTCGACCTCCTGCGGCGCGCTACTCTGGCCATAGCCCCGCATTTCCGGGACAAACACGCGGTAGCCGGAAGCGGCGAGGGCGCGCATCTGGTGCTGCCAGGAGTGCCAGCACTCGGGAAAACCGTGCAGCATCCACACCGGCTTGCCGTCCGCCGGCCCGCAGCTGTAAAGGCTGAGCTGGATGCCGTTGACCGCCAGCAACTGGTGTTCGAACTCGTTCATGGCGCACGCTCCTGCAGATGGTGAGCTTCACTATGCCAAGCCCGGCGCGCTGGCCGAACCCCATTCACCAGGCGAATAAAGGGATCTATCCGCTCGGCAATGCGGGCCGCTCGGCGAAGCAATGCGGCAAAGCTGCGGATAATGCCCGGCGCCACCCTCGATCCTCGCCAGGAAAGACACCCATGAGACGCCAGCCCAGCACCCAGCTCTGCCCGGAACTCGACGCCATCCTGAGGGCCGAACTGCGCGCCGGCAACCAGCTCGGCGAAGGCCCCGTACGTACCGACTGGCCGCAGCCCGGCTCGATCTACGCGGCCTTGCGCGACAGCCTGAAAACTCGCAAACCCGGCGATGCCGGCTCCGTTCGGCATTCGATCTGCCGCGATCCTCACTATGGCTGGAACGACGAATGCTACTGCGAGTTGCACGGCGACCTGCTGGTTGCCGGAAGCACGCAGAGGCCCTGATGTTTCCGCGCTGGCGCGCCGGAGGATTCCCGGCCGGCCGCCGAAAGGACTTGCAATCAATCCACAAAAAACAGCATCGTATTCTGCACAGCGAAACATCATTCCGTTAAAACAACGCTAAAACGGAGTTCAGCATGTCAGATGCGGTACTGCTCGAACGCCGGGGCGAGATTGCCCTGGTGACGGTCGACAACCCACCGGTGAACGCCCTCGGACAATCCGTCCGCGCAGGCCTGCTCGCCGCCTTCCAGCAGGCCGAGGCCGATCCGCAAGTACGAGCGGTGGTGCTGGTCTGCGCCGGGCGCACCTTCATGGCTGGCGCCGATATCCGCGAATTCGGCAAACCGCCGCAGGCGCCGTCGCTGCCCGAAGTGGTGGAAGCCATCGAAAACGCTACCAAGCCCAGCGTCGCCGTGATCCACGGCACCGCCCTGGGCGGTGGACTGGAGGTGGCGCTGTCCTGCCATTACCGCATCGCCCGCCGCGACGCCCAGGTCGGCCTTCCGGAAGTGAAGCTCGGCCTGCTGCCCGGCGCCGGCGGCACCCAGCGCCTGCCGCGTCTGGCCGGTGTGGAAAAGGCCCTGGACATGATCGTCTCCGGCACGCCGATCCGCGCGCCGGAAGCCCTCGAATTCAATGTCGTCGACGAGTTCATCGACGGCGACCTGGTCGAAGCCGGCCTCGCCTTCGCCCAACGCCTGCTGGCGGACGGCAAGGGTCCGCGCCGCACAGGCGAGCGCAACGAGCGCGTACAGCAAGCCGGCCTCGCCGAGCTGATCGCCCACAAGCGCGGCGAGGTGCAGAAGCGCCTGCCCGGCCAGTTCTCCCCACAACGCTGCATCGACGCCGTGGAAGCCGCCACCCAGCTGCCACTGCGCGACGGCCTGGTGCGCGAGCGCGAGTTGTTCATGCAGTGCATGGAGTCGCCGCAACGCGCCGCGCAAATCCATGCCTTCTTCGCCGAGCGCGAAGCAGCCAAGGTCGAAGGCCTGGCGGCCGACGTGCTGCCGCGCGAGGTACGTAGCGCCGCGGTGATCGGTGGCGGCACCATGGGTGTCGGCATCGTCCTGTGCTTCGCCAACGCCGGCATTCCGGTCAAGCTGCTGGAGGTGAGCGACGAAGCCCTGCAACGCGGCCTCGACCGCGCCCGCAGCACCTACGCCGCCAGCGTGGCGCGCGGCAGCCTGAGCGCCGAGGAGATGGAGCGGCGCATGGGCCTGATCAGCGGCGTGCTCGACTACGCCGCGCTGGGCGATGCCGACGTGGTGGTCGAAGCGGTGTTCGAAAGCCTGGACGTGAAGCGCCAGGTCTTCGAGCGGCTGGACGCCACGTGCAAACCCGGCGCGATCCTCGCCAGCAATACGTCCTCACTGGACCTCGATGAAATCGCCGCCTTTACCCAACGCCCACAGGACGTGGTCGGCCTGCATTTCTTCAGCCCGGCCAACGTCATGCGCCTGCTCGAAGTGGTGCGCGGCAAGGCCACCTCGGACGCCGTGCTCGCTAGCGCCATGCAGCTGGGCAAGCGCCTGAAGAAGGTCTCGGTGGTGGTCGGCGTGTGCGATGGTTTCGTCGGCAACCGCATGATCTTCCAGTACGGCCGTCAGGCCGAGTTCCTGCTGGAGGAGGGCGCCACACCCGCGCAGGTGGACCGCGCGCTGCGCGCCTTCGGCATGGCCATGGGACCGCTGGCGGTGCGCGATATGTCCGGCCTGGACATCAGCCACGCGATCCGTTCGCGCCAGCGGCCAAACCTGAAACCCGGCCAGACGCTGCCGACCGTGCTCGACCACCTGATCGCCGCCGGCATGCTCGGGCAGAAGAGCGGCACTGGCTTCTACCACTACGGCGAAGGCCGCACCGCACAGGACAACCCGGCGCTGCCGGCCATGCTGGAGCAGGCTGCCGCCGAGCGCGGCATCACCCGCGCGCCGGTAGAGGATGAAGAGATCGTCGAGCGCTGCATCTACGCGCTGATCAACGAGGCCGCCAATATCCTCGACGAAGGCATCGCCCAGCGCGCCAGCGATGTCGACGTGATCTTCCTCAACGGCTATGGCTTCCCCGCCTGGCGTGGTGGCCCGCTGTTCTATGCCGACAGCGTGGGGCTTGCCCGCGTGCTCGAACGCATCCGCGAGTTCCACCAGCGCCTCGGCGCGTGGTGGCAACCCGCGCCACTGCTTGAACGCCTGGTGGCCGAAGGCCGCCGCTTCGCCGATCTGTAGAGGACCTGCCATGGACATCCATTTCACCCCCGACGAGCTGGCGTTCCGCGACGAAGTCCGCCATTTCCTGGAAACCAGACTGCCCAAGGACATCGCCACCAAGGTGCGCCTGGGCAAACACCTGAACAAGGGCGACCACCAGCGCTGGCAGCGCGTGCTCACCGAACAGGGCTGGTACGCCACGCATTGGCCCGAGGCCTTCGGCGGCACCGGCTGGAACGCCGTGCAGAAGCACATCTTCGAAGAGGAATGCGCCGCTTTCGGCGCGCCGCGCACCGTACCGTTCGGCGTCAACATGGTCGCCCCGGTGATCATCAAGTTCGGCACCCCCGAGCAGCAGGCACACTACCTGCCGCGCATCCTCGACGGCACCGACTGGTGGTGCCAGGGCTACTCCGAGCCGGGCGCCGGTTCCGACCTCGCTTCGCTGAAGACCCGCGCCGTGCGCGATGGCGATCACTACGTGGTGAACGGTCAGAAGACCTGGACCACCCTCGGCCAGCACGCCGACTGGATCTTCTGCCTGGTCCGCACCGACCCCGAGGCGCAGCAGCAGCGTGGCATCAGCTTCCTGCTGATCGACATGCAGACGCCGGGCATCACCGTGCGCCCGATCATCACCCTGGACGGAGAGCACGAGGTCAACGAGGTGTTCTTCGACAACGTCCGCGTACCGGTGGAGAACCTGGTGGGCCGCGAGAACGAAGGTTGGACCTGCGCCAAGTACCTGCTCACTTACGAGCGCACCGGCCTGGCCGGCATCGGCGCGTCCAAGGCGGTGCTCGCGCACCTCAAGCGCGTGGCCAGTCGTGAGCTTTGCGACGGCAAGCCGATGCTCGAAGACCCGCTGTTCCGCGCCCAGGTAGCGGAAGTGGAAATGCAGCTGATGGCCATCGAGATGAGCACCCTGCGCATCCTCGCCGCCGCCCGCGAAGGCGGCGTGCCGGGCGCGGAAAGCTCGATCCTGAAGGTGAAGGGCACGGAAATCCGCCAGGCGATCAGCCACCTGTTGCGCAAGGTCCTCGGCCCCTACGCGCTGCCCTTCATCGAAGACGAATTCGAGCTGGGCACCGAGCCGCTGCACGCGGATTACTCGGCGGCGCCGGCCAGCCAGTACTTCAACCTGCGCAAGCTGTCGATCTTCGGCGGCTCCAACGAAATCCAGAAGAACATCGTCTCCAAGATGATTCTCGAGCTGTGAGGGCCTGACCATGGACTTCAAACTGAGCGAAGAGCAGCAAATGCTGCAGGACACCGCGGCACGCCTGGTGCGCGACGCCTACCCGTTCGACAAGCGCGAAGGCTTCAGCCGCTCCGAACTGGGCTACAGTGCTGACTTCTGGCGCCAGCTCGGCGAACTGGGGCTGACTTCGGTGTCGCTGCCCGAGGCGTACGGCGGCTTCGGCGGCGGTGTCGAGAGTATGCTGGTACTCACCGAACTGGGCCGTGGCCTGTGCCTGGAGCCGTACCTGCAATCGGTGGTGCACGGCGGCGGGCTGATCGCCCAGCTGGGCAGCGAGGCGCAGAAGGACCACTGGCTGCCACGCATTGCCAGCGGCGAAGCGCAGCTGTCGGTCGCACTGGAAGAACCGCAGAGCCACTACCAGTTGCACGACGTGCAGACCCGCGCGGAACAGGCCGGCGACGGCTGGAAGCTGAGCGGACGCAAGGCGGTGGTGATCGGCGGACAGAGCGCCACAGCGATCCTGGTTTCGGCTCGCGTAAGCGGCAATGCGCGGGACGAGGAGGGCATCGGCCTGTTCCTCATCGATCCGCAGCAAGCGGGCGTCAGCCGCCGCGAGTACCCGACGGTGGACGGCCAGCGCGCCTGCGAGCTGTTCCTCGATGGTGCTCCTGGCGAAGCCCTTGGCGTGCCGGGCGAAGCCCTTCCGGCCCTGCGTTACCAACACGGCCGCGCCATCGCCGCGCAGTGCGCCGAAGCCCTCGGCAGCCTGCAGGAAGCCTGCGCGCTGACCCTGGACTACCTGAAGACGCGCAAGCAGTTCGGCATCCCGATCGGCAAGTTTCAGGTGCTGCAACACCGCATGGTGGACATGCGCAGCGAGCTGGAACAGGCCACCAGCATGGCGATCCTCGCCGCCTGCGTCGCCGACCAGCCCGACAGCGCCGAGCGCAGCCGAACCCTGGCCGCCGCCAAGTTCATCGTCACCCGCGCCGCGCGCTATGTGGCGGAACAGGCGATCCAGCTGCACGGCGGCATCGGCATGACCTGGGAATACGTGCTGGCACACCACGCCAAGCGCCTGGTGATGCTCAGCCACCAGTTGGGTGACGACGATCATCATCTGAAGGCCTATGTGAGCCTGATGGAAGTGGCGTAGCGGGGTGTTGCCCATGTAGGAGCGAGGGGGCGCCTAGCTCTTGCTCGCGAAAGACTTCACCGGCAGCTCCGGCGCTGGGCGGTTCGCGAGCAAGCTAGCTCCTACAGCCGCCCGCTACACCCCGGCTCAGTTCTGGCTCTGGCTCTGGCTCCTGAAGACTTCCAGAGAAACCGCCGCGCACTCCGAACCGCCCCTTTCAACGAGGGAATTTTTCGCCTAGGCGAAAAACCGGATGGAGGGGCAAGACCTTTTGGTTCCTTTTGTGGCGTTTGACAAAAGGGACTCGCCGAGAGGCGAAACAAGAAGTCTCAGCGCACACAGATGCGGCGCAGAAACAACTGGATAAAAAGCCCAGCCCCTACGAAAGCCCAGAGAAAATCAGGCCCCGAGGCTCTCGATATCCCGCGCCAGAATCTCCAGCTCATGGGCCAGCGACCCACGCAGCGTCTCCTCGCTCAACTGGAACGACGGCGCCCCGCAAGTCAGCGCCATCAGCCCGCCGTCAGCCAGGCGCAGCGGTACGCCGGCAGCGCGCACGTTGCGGTCCCAGTCGCCCAGCGACAGGCAGAAGCCGTGCTCGTAGTACTCCTCGAAGGACGCATCCAGCGAAGCGCGCATCACCGCCCAGTCGCCCTCATGACGCTCCTGAAGCGCCGACAGCAGATGCTCGCGCTCCTGCTGCGGGGTCGCAGCGAGGTAGGCACGGCCGGCAGCGGTGGTCGCCAGCGGCAGGCGCACACCGGCGTCCATGCGCAGCGAAGTGGCTTCCGGCGGACGGCAGTTTTCCACGTAGATCATCGACAGCCAGTCACGGCAGGTCAGGCCGACCGTGGTGTTGGTGCGACGGGCAAAGGCATCCATGTACGGCTTGGCCAGTTGGCGGACGCGCAGGTTGGAAACGTAGGCGTAACCCAGCGCCAGCACGCCGGAATCCAGCTGGTACTTCTCATGCTGCTGCGAGTAGCAGAGGTAACCGAGCTGGGTGAGGGTGTAGGTCATGCGCGACACCGTCGCCTTGGGCAGGCCGGTGATCCGCGAGATTTCCTGGTTGCCGAGCACCACCGAGCCGTGGGTGAAGGCGCGCAGCACGTCCAGTCCGCGGGCGAGCGCCTCGACGTACTTGCGGTCCTTGGGGTTGCTGCTGTCTTCGACGTCGTCGCTCATGGGGCCTCGGCGGGGGATTGCTGTTGCGGCGCCACGCGCGGCGCGGGCGAACGATAGCAGATAGCCCAGTCGCCACGCAGCGGTCCGCGTGTGCTCGTTGCGCCAGGCTAGCCTATCGCATACCATCGATTTCGACACGATGTTTCGCTGTGCAGAACAACAATTCGAATCCAGAGCCAAGTCAGGCTCGAAAAAGAAACGGAGAAGTCGATGTCTGCTCAACCCTCCGGTCACGTGGCCCGCGAGATCACCCGTCACGACTACCAGAACCTCCACGACCTGCTGCGCGATGCCTGTCGCGCATTCCCCGAACGCCTCGCGTTCTCCTGTGGCGACAGCCACCTGAGCTTCGCCGAGCTGGAGCGCCAGGCCGACGCCTTCGCCCGTTACCTGCGCCACCACGCCGGCCTGCAACCGGGCGAGCGCCTGGCGCTGATGCTGCCCAATTCCCTGCAGTACCCCATCGCCACCTTCGGCGCGTTGAAGGCCGGCGTGGTGCTGGTGAATACCAACCCGCAGTACACCGCCAGCGAGCTGCGCCACCAACTGGCCGACTCCGGCGCCAGCGCCGTGCTGCTGCTCGACCGCCTGCTGCCATTGCTGCGCGGCGTACAGGCGCACAGCGAAGTCCGGCAGGTGCTGCTGACCTCGATCGACGACATCGAGCGTCCGCAGTTCGACAGCGTCGAGGCCGACTGCACGCGCTTCCAGCAGGCCCTGCGCCTGGGCGCCGAGGCACCGCCGGTGGATGCCGAGCCGGGCCTGGATCGCCTCGCGCTGCTGCAGTACACCGGCGGCACCACGGGGGTGTCCAAGGGCGCGATGCTCAGTCACCGCAGCCTGATCGCCAACGTCGTGCAGACCCTGGAGCTGTTCCTGCGCCCCGGCTTGCTGGAGCCGGCCACCGACGTGCGTATCGCGCCGCTGCCGCTGTACCACATCATGGCGTTCTCGACGAACCTGCTGAGTTCGGTGGGCATGGGCCTGCACACCGTCTTCATCCGCGACGGCCGCAACCTCGACGAGATCCTCGGCGCCATGCGCCGCTATCCCTTCACCCTGATGAGCGGGATCAACACCCTGTTCGTCGGCCTGATGAACCACCCGGACTTCCCCGCCATCGACTTCAGCCACCTGAAGTGGGTGACCTCCGGCGGCGCACCGCTGAACCGCGAAGTGGGCCGCCGCTGGGAAGCACTGACCGGTGCGCCGGTGCGCGAGGGCTTCGGCCTCACCGAGGCATCGCCCGTGGTTTCCACCGGCACGCTGCTGAGCCCGTACCGTGAGGGCTACGTCGGACAGGCGCTGGTGGACACCGAGCTGCGTACGGTGGACGAGGAGGGCAACGACACTGGCCCCGACCAGCCCGGCGAGCTGTGGCTGCGTGGCCCGCAGGTGATGCAGGGGTACTGGCAGCGGCCGGAGGAGAGCGCCCAGGTGCTGACTGCCGACGGCTGGCTGAAGACCGGCGACATCGCCGAGCTGGACGCCGACGGCATGCTGAAGATCGTCGACCGCAAGAAGGACATGATCCTGGTCTCCGGCTTCAACGTGTTCCCCAACGAAGTGGAAGACGCGGTGATGCGCCACCCCGGCGTGCGCGAGTGCGTGGCCATCGGCGTGCCGGACGAGCGCAAGGGCGAGTCGGTGAAGCTGTTCGTCAGCCTCAGGGACGAGACGCTGGCGCCGGCACAGATCATCGCCCACTGCCGCGAGCACCTCACCGGCTACAAGGTGCCGAGCTTCGTCGAGGTGCTCGACGAGCTGCCCAAGACCAGCGTCGGCAAGCTGCTGCGCCGGCAATTGCGCGACCTGGAACTGGCCAAAAGGACCACCGCGTGAGCACAGCGTCTATGGTTGAAGCAGGTGCGCACGACGAGACCCGCAGCATGACCGAGTCCTTCCACCGTATCGGCGTGATCGGCGCCGGGGCCATGGGCCGCGGCATCGCCCAACTGTTCGCCAGTGCCGGGTTGCCGGTGCGGTTGTACGACAGCAACCCGCAGACCGTGGAGCAGGCGCTGGCCTTCAACCGCGAGCTGCTGGAGCGCGCGGTGGCCAAGGGCAAGCTCGCCCCGGACGCCCTCGATGCGACGATGCAGCGCCTGCTGCCGAGCCACAACCTGGATGAACTGGCCGACTGCGACCTGCTGATCGAAGCCATCATCGAAGACCTCGGCGCCAAGCAGGCGCTGCTCGCCGAGCTGGAAAAACGCGTGGCGCCGGACGCCGTGCTGGCGAGCAATACCTCTTCGCTCTCGGTGACCCGCATCGCCGCGCGCTGCCTGCACCCGGAGCGGGTCGCCGGCTTCCACTTCTTCAACCCGGTGACGCTGATGCGCATTGTCGAGGTGGTACGCGGGCAGCGCACCAGCGAGTCGGTCGTGCGCCGCCTGAGCCGACTGGCCGAGCAAGCCGGGCATTACCCAGCGGTGTCGCCGGACAGCCCCGGCTTCATTGTCAACCACGCTGGCCGTGCCTTCAGCACCGAAGCGCTGCGCATCCTCGGCGAAGGCATCGCCAGCCCGGCACAGATCGACCGCATCCTGCGCGACGGCGTGGGCTTCCGCATGGGGCCGTTCGAGCTGCTCGACCTGACCGGGCTGGATGTTTCCCACGCGGTGATGGAATCGCTCTACCAGCAGTTCTACCAGGACCCGCGCTACACCCCGTCGCCGCTGGCCGCGCAACGTGTCGCCGGCGGCTTGCTGGGGCGCAAGAGCGGCGAAGGCTTCTATCGCTACCGCGACGGTCAGGCGGTGCGTGAGCCCGAGGAGCAGCACGAAACCGTGCTGCTCAATCGCCCTTACTGGCTCGACAGCCAGGACCCCGAGCTACGCCATCGCGTGGCTGCGATCCTCACCCTCGGCGGCGTGGTGCTGGAGACCGGCGAAGCGCCGTCGTCCCGCGCCATCTGCCTGGTTACGCCGCTGGGGGTGGACGCCAGCACGCGCATCGACGCCCTCGGTCTGCCGCCGGAGCGCAGCCTGGCGCTGGAGACCTTCACCGAACTGGACCGTCGACGGGTGCTGATGCGCCAGCCGGCGCTCGACCCCAAGCTCGAAGCCCAGGCGCGCCAGGCGCTGGGCAGCGACGGCGTGCCGGTGGAAGTGATCAACGATTCGCCTGGCTTCATCAGCCAGCGGGTGGTCGCGGGCATCGTCAACCTCGGCGGCGAGATCGCCCAGCGCGGCATTGCCAGCCCGGTAACGCTGGACCGCGCGGTGCAACTGGCACTGGGTTATCCCCTGGGCCCGCTGGCCTTCGGCGAGCACTACGGGGCTGCGCGCATCCTCACCATCCTCCAGGGCCTGCAGGTCTGCTACGGCGAGGCGCGCTACCGGCCCAGCCCCTGGCTGCGACGCCGTGTGCAGCTGGATTTGCCGCTGCACAGCCCGGACAGGCCGGAGTGAGGCTCAACCGGCAGCGGTGCAGACTTCAGCGGAAGCTGACGAACTCCCCAGCCTTCAGCTTCTCCAGCGCGACCTTGCGCTCAGCAGGCGGCAGTGCTCCAAGCTTTTCCACCCGCGCATAGAACGCCGGCCAGTTGCCGCCGACCTGGGCAAACAGCGCGGCGAACGAGGGTACCCACTGGTCGTAGAGACCGAAGGGCAGCAGCTTGGCGTTGTTCAGCGGGCCGTCGACCCAAGCGTCGAATGGCGCCTTGCCGCCCCAGTCCTCATCGCGCATCCGTGCGTAGTCGTGGCGCAAGCGCTCGAATTCGGCCTGCTTGCCGGCACGCTTCTGCGCCTCGCTGCGCGGGCTGGCATAGAGCGCCTGCAGGCGCTCGCGGGTATCGAGTACCAGTTGGGTGAAGCGCTGGCGTTGCTCGGCCAGCAGCGGCGATTCGTCCGGCAGATGGCGTGCCTCGCGCCAGCGACGGCCGCCCTCGGCCTCGACGAACGAAGCGTACGATTCGTTGAACGCCGTATCACCCGGCAGATAGAACTTCTGGTGCGCCAGCTCGTGGAAGATCGTCTCGGCCAGGCGCTGGTCGCCCCAGCGCAGCATGCTGCTGAGGATCGGGTCATCGAACCAGCCGAGGGTCGAATAGGCCTCCACGCCACCGACATAGACATCCAGCCCCTGCTCCTTCAAACGCCTCGCCTCGGCCTGCGCGCCCTTGTCGCCGTAATAGCCGCGGTAGGCCACGCAGCCGGCGATGGGGAAGCAATGGGTCAGCGGCTGCAGCGACAGCTCGGGCGTGGCGAAGACGTTCCACACCACGTTGGGCCGATGGATGTCGGCGTAGAGACGGTAGCTCTGGTTGTCCGGCAGGCCCAGCTCGGCGCTGGCGAAGGCGCGCGCCTCCTGGGACAGCTCCAGGCGCTGGCGCAACGCGGGGTCGCGGGTCGGATCGGCGACCACTTCGGCCACCGGTTCGCGGGCGGCGAGCAGGCGCAACTGGCCGTCCGCCAACTGGCTGTAGTAGCTCACCGTGGAACAACCGCTCAGCGCCCAGATGGCCAGGCAGGGAACCCAGCGGCACAGGCGGCGGTCGAGTGTCGGGATAAGAAGGCGGAAGGGCATGCGCGGAACATAGCACAGCGCCTGTTCCGCCCGCTGCCGACCCTTTCGACCAGGAGCCCCACCCGATGCGCGCCCTTCTCATACCTGCCGGCCTGCTCGCCCTGAGCGGCTGTTCGATGCTGATGCCCCAGCCGGACCCGAACCGCGCCTGGGTCGACCTGGACACCAACAGCCAGAGCGATCTGGCGGCCATGGAAGTGGACAACAAGGAGTGGTCCAGCACCCGCTACTTCGAGGTCGACCCGGGCTCCCACGAATTGCGTGTGCGCTTCCAGTTCCAGGTCGAGCCGGTGGACATCGGCCCGGTGGACGAGGCGCTGTGGCGCGACTGCGAAATGACCGTGCAATACAAGGAGTTCAGCGCCGGTCAGCGCTACCGCCTGGAAACCGGCAGCATCGGCTTCCGCCCCTGGGCCAAGCTCTACGATGCCCAGGGTGGCGAAATCGCCCGCGGCCGCGAACGGGGCTGCGCCAAGGCCTGAGCGGGGTATGCTGTGGGATAAGCCCATTCCACGGTGAACTTCCATGCGCCCGTGTCATCTCCCCGGCCTCCTTTCCCTGGGCTTCGCCCTGCTCGCCGGCTGCGCCAGCCCGCTGCCGGCCCACGATCCGCAGATGGCCTGGATCGACCTCTACACCACGCCGGGCAAGACCCTGATGGCCGAGCGCCTGGATGGCCAATCGGTGAACGACGGCCGCTTCTACCAGGTGACGCCGGGGCGCCACGAGCTGGTGGTGCGCTTCCAGTACGAAGTCTCCAGCGGCGGCGGCATGGGCCAGATGACCGATCCCTCGGAGCTGACCTGCCGGGTCAAGGTGGCCTACGACGACTTCGCCGCCGGTGAACGCTACCGCCTGGAGCTGCGCCCGCAATTGCGCAGCGCGCTGGCGCTGCTGACGGACGCCAACGGCAAGCTGGTGGCGAAGACGGACTTCCAGGGTGCGGTGCGCTGCGGGCCGTTCTGAGCCGCAACCTGCAGGAGCGGCGGAACGCCTGGCCGACGCGCGCGCTGGTGCGCTCCTGTAGTCGATGAGTTCCTCCCGCGCAGCATCCTGTCGTACAGTCGCGCTCCCAGTGAGCGGAGCCTCGCGAACAAATGCATACGCTGCTCGATTTCAAGGAAGAAGCGCTGGCCGAATACCTGAATTCGGCCCTGCGCCGGCACGGGCTGGACTCTTACGTCTTCAATGTCGGCGTTGCCCCTGACGGCAGTCCGCTGTTCTCCATCGCATGCCCCAATGTGAGTGAGATGAATCAGGCGCGCTACCTGATCTACTCCAGCACGTACTTCATCCGCGACATCCACCCCGAGGCTGCCGATGAACTACGCAAGATCCGTTGGGAGGCTCGTCGCAAGGGCCGCCAGATGTTGCTCGGGCTGCTGACATCCAAACCGGCGCTGGTGTTCTCAGCGCTAGCCCTGAGTGCAGCCGCGGTGGGTTACCTGCTGGATCTTTAGTCGCGCGCAAGGCGTGCTGGCCCGATCGAACGCCGCGCTCAGCCGTCGTTCTTCTGGTAGATGATCCGCCGCTTCCCGTTGTCGCAGGTGCCGACCACCATGTTCGGATCCTTTACCTCGGACTTGTCCACGATCTCCAGGGTGTAGGAGGTCACCCCGGCGGCCTGGATCTTGGTCTCGATTTCGGCCTTGAGCTCCTCGCAGGGCTTCACCGCCGCCCAGCTCACGCCGCTCGCCAGCAGCATCGCCACGCCTGTCGCCACAGCCCACTTCATCGTCGTCATCACAGTCCCTCGTCAGAACCCCTCGGTGGGGCACCCTATCCTAACGGTGGACCTCCGCCGCGCAACAGAGTGCCCCGCTGGCTCATTCGAGGCTGGCGTCGAGGGTGATGCGCGCGTTGAGCACCCGCGAGACCGGGCAGCCGGCCTTGGCCTTGTCGGCGATGGCCTGGAAGGTCTGCGCATCGGTGCCCGGCACCTTCGCCTTCAACGTCAGGTGCACGGCGGTGATGGTGAAACCATCAGTGAGCTTTTCCAGGCTGACCTCGGCTTGGGTGTCGATACTTTCGGCCGTCAGGCCGGCCTCGCCGAGCATCATCGACAGCGCCATGGAGAAGCAACCAGCGTGAGCCGCGCCGATCAGTTCTTCCGGATTGGTGCCCGGTGCGCCCTCGAAGCGGGTGTTGAAGCCGTAGGGCTGCTCCTTGAGCGCGCCGCTTTCGGTGGAGATCGTGCCCTTGCCGTCCTTCAGGCCACCCTGCCAGTGGGCCGATGCCGATTTCTTCATGTCGCGTCCTCCGCGTGGGTTGCAGTCAGGACTTTCGAGGCCGGGAAGGTTTGCGGGGTTCAGCTTTTCGTAGGAGCGAGCTTGCTCGCGAACCCGCCCAGCCGAGTAGCTGCCGGCGAGCACCGTTCGCGAGCAAGCTCGCTCCTACAGGCAGCAGGTGCGATGAAAAAGGCCGGGCCCCTCACGGAGCCCGGCCTCGATTCACGTCCAGGCGTTTACTTGGAGTAAACGATTTCCTTGGTGCCGCCTTCGCAGGTGCCGACGACTTGCTTGCCGCCCGCGCTGCCCTTGTCGACGACCTCCAGGTTGAAAGAGGCGACGCCCTTGGCCTTGATCTTCGCCTCGATTTCCGACTTCAGCTCTTCGCACGGCTTGCCGGCGGCAAAGACGTTGCCAGCCAGGGCGAAGACCCCCACAGCGATCAGGAACTTCTTCATCGGTAACGCTCCCTCGTCGTTCACAGAAAAGGCCCGAACGGGCCGGAAAACCGGGCTACCCCGGTACGCACGACCACGCGCCTCGCCAACATGGCAGCAGCGCGTGACAAAAGAGCCACGTGCAGAAGGCCCTCGACAAACAGGATCGAGCCGCAGGCGATCTAGCTGTTGGCGATGCGGAAGCCAACCTTGATGGTCACCTGGTAGTGCCCTACCGCACCGTTCTCGATATGCCCGCGGGTGTCCACCACCTCGAACCATTCCAGGAAGTCGATGCTCTTGGCCGCCTCGGCCAGGGCGTTGTTGATCGCATCCTCGATGCTGGTGCGCGAGGAGCCGACCAGCTCGATCTTCTTGTAGGTGTGGTGATTCGACATCGCGTGCTCCCAGGCGCGCTCAAGGGCGCGCGGTGAGTGAGTGTCCCAGTTGGACCCTAGTCGATGGGCACAAGTGCAGCAAATTGCCGGTAGCGGCGAATTGCCGTCTCTCCCGGGAAATGTATAATGCGAAGCATTCTTATTTAATAGTCCAGGGATGGTCCGCGTGGCCGGCTCACTCTCCAGCAAGCTGGGGTTCTTCTTCAGCGACCACCACCGCTGGCTGCTGCAGCACGTGCAGCGCTACCTGGATAACCGCGCCGACGGCGAAGACACGGCGGCCGAGACGTTCTGCCAGATTCTCGCCGCCCAGGTCGATCCACAGACCATCGAGCAGCCACGCGCCTATCTCTCCACCATTACCCGCCGGCTCATCTACGACCGTCACCGCCGCCGCCGGCTGGAACGCGCCTACCTGGACTACCTCAGCCTCCAGCCCGAAGCCCTGGAGCCTTCGCCGGAAGACCGTGCGCTGCTGCTCGAAGCACTGCTGCTGGTCGACCGCACCCTGGATGGCCTGCCGCAGGTGGTGCGCCGTGCCTTCCTGCTCAGCCAGCTCGACGGCCTGGGCTACGCCGAGATCGGCCGGCTCCTGGCTGTCAGCGAACGCACCGTGGGGCGCTACATGAAGCAGGCGCTGCGGCAGATCTACCTCAATGAGCTGGTGCCATGAGCGAAGTACAGCTGGACGCGGCCGCAGAGCAGGCCATCGACTGGATGGTGCGGCTGCGTTCGGGGCACGCCGATGTTCGACTGCAACGCCAGCTGCAAGCCTGGCTGAGCAGCGACCCAGCCCACGCCGACGCCTGGGCTCGCTTGCAACGCGGCCTCGGGGCGCCCTACGACAACCTGCGGCGCATGCCCGGCGCCGCCGATCTGCTGCTGCACCAGCAGGGCTCGCGGCGCCAGCTGCTACGCGGGCTGGCCGGCCTCGGCGTGCTCGGTGGCGGGCTCTGGCTGACCGCCAGCAGCACGCCGGTACGCGACCTGTTGGCCGACCTGCGCACCGGTACCGGTGAGCGCCGACACTTCACCCTCGAAGACGGCAGCCGCCTGAGCCTGAATGCCGGAAGCTCGGTTGACCTGGCCTTCGACTCGCGCCAGCGTCTGATCCTGCTGCGCCACGGCGAACTGGTAATCCAGGTGGCACCTGACCCACAGCGTCCGCTGATCGTCCGGAGCGCCCAGGGCGAAGTTCGCGCCCTGGGCACACGCTTCCTGGTCAGCCAGGAGGACCACGCCACCCGCGTGGTGGTGCTGGAACATCGCGTCCGCGCCAGCCTCGTCGGGCAAGCCGAGTGGCGCGAGCTGGGCGAAGGGGAGGCGGCATTGCTGGCCGCGGACGGCATCCATCCGCTGCGCGAGCAGGCCGCCCGTGCGGACTGGCTGAATGGCCGGCTGAGCGTCACCGATGAGCCGCTGGAAGCGGTGATCGATTCGCTGCGTCCTTACCTGCCGGGCTACGTCCGCGTCGAGCCGCGTGCACGCAACCTGCGGGTGCAGGGCGTCTTCCCGCTCGATGAGCCTAATCGCGCGCTGGCCGCGCTGGGCGAAACGTTGCCGCTGGAGGTGCGCCGCTTCGGCCCCTGGCTGACCCTGATCAGCCTGCGGGGGCCTTGATGTCACGGCGCATGGAAAAATTTTCAGAAGTGCCTGTCCGGATTTTTCACTTCATCGCACCTAGCTCCTGAATACGAATAATTCTCAGGAGATTGCTGTGTCCTCACCCTGGCCCCGCGCCCTTGCCACCGCCTTCGTGCTGGTGGCCAACGCTCCCCAACTGTTCGCCGCCGACCCCGCGCTGCTGCACTTCGAGCTGCCCGCCGCGAGCCTGGCCACCACGCTGAACGCCATCGCCCGGCAGAGCGGCGAGGTGATCTCGCTGGACCCGGCACTGGTGCGCGACCAGCGCGCCCCGGCGATCCAGGGTGAACTGAGCATCGAGCAGGCGCTGGAGAAAGCCCTGTCCGGCAGCAACCTGCGCCTGAAAGTCACCGCCAGCGGTGCCTACAGCGTGGAGGCCGCGCCGCGCGACGGCGCCCTGGAACTGGACAGCACCACGGTGACCGGCCAGGGGCTGGATGCCACCACCGAAGGCAGCGGCTCCTACGCCGCCCGCGCCACCACCATTGGCAAGGGTGAGCACAAGCTCAAGGACATTCCCCAGTCGGTCAGCGTCATCACCCGCAAGCAGCTCGACGATCAGGACATCACCGACCTGCGTGACGCGGTCAACCACACCACCGGCCTGGTAGGCGCCACCGGTATCGGCCCGGGCATGGTGATTTCCTCGCGCGGCTTCCAGATCGACGACTGGCAGTACGACGGCGTGCCGATCCCGCGCAACACCTACGTGCTGGGCAACTGGGCGAACCAGGACCTGGTGTTCTTCGACCGCGTGGAAATCCTCCGCGGCGCCTCCGGCCTGCTGCAAGGCGCCGGTAGCCCCGGCGGCGCCATCAACCTGGTGCGCAAGCGCGGGCAGAGCACGCCCACCGCCACCTTCACCGGCAAGGCCGGCTCGTGGGACCACTATGGCCTGCAGGCTGACGTCGGCGGCCCGTTGAACGAGGCCGGCACGATCCGCGGGCGCATGGTGGCCGATCAGGACGACACGCACTCCTTCACCGACTACGTCTGGAGCAAGACCACCTCGCTGTATGGCGCGCTGGACTTCGACCTGAGCCCGGACACCACGGTCGGCATCGGCTTCAGCGATTCCGACCTCGACTCGCGCCCGATGATGCGCGGTCTGCCGCGCTATCCCGACGGCAGCGACATCGGCTTTTCGCGCTCCACCTACAGCGGCGCGACCTGGAACAGCAACGACATCGAACAGACCACGGTCTACGCCGACCTGACGCACCGCTTCGATGACAACTGGAGCTTGAAGGCTGCCGCCGTGCGCATGCGCGAGCACAACGATTCGATCCACCAGCGCATGCACGGGGATGTGCAGCCCGATGGCAGCGGCCTGGATTTCGCCGACTGGATCACCAACTTCGAGTCCACCAAGATCGGCCTGGACCTGTACCTCGACGGGAAATTCGAGGCGTTCTCGCTGGAGCAGGAACTGATCCTCGGCGGCAACTATTCCAAGTACACCACGGATGACTTCTACGCGCGGCGCTTCGTCTCCGGCGGCAACATCTTCGATATCGACCACCACCGCCCCAAACCGAGCCTGGACGACATCCTCTCCTCGCCGGGCGGCCGCTCCACCAACGCCGACTACGACATCCGCCAGAAGGGCCTGTACAGCAGCTGGCGGGTGAAGCTGGCCGAGCCACTGACCGCCGTGCTCGGTGGCCGGGTGAGTTGGTACGACTATGCCTACAACCTGCCGGACGACGACTACACCGACAGCATGACCGAGACCGGCGAGGTCACCCCGTACTTCGGCCTGGTCTATGCGCTGACGCCGGATTGGTCGGCCTACGCCAGCTACACCGATGTGTTCGAACCGCAGAGTGCACGCGATGCGCAGCAGAAGATGCTCGAGCCGGTGATCGGCAGCAACTACGAGGTGGGCCTCAAGGGCGAGCTGCTCGATGGCCGGGTGAATACCTCGCTGGCCGTGTTCCGCTATGACCAGAAGAACCGCGCGGTACTCGATGAATCCGCCGGCTACGCCTGCGACGGCTGGTACTGCTCCACCGCCTCCGGCAAGGTGCGCAGCCAGGGCATCGAGGCCGAGGTCAGCGGCGAGGTCGTGCACGACCTGCAACTGTTCGCCGGCTACACCTACAACACCACCAAGTTCCTCGACGACCCGGAGAACAAGGGCCGCGTGTTCAGCCAATGGACACCCAAGCACATGCTGCGGATGTGGGCCGACTACCAGCTGCCGGGCGACTGGAATCGCGTCAGCACCGGCCTGGGCTTCGTGACCCAGAGCCACACCGTGAGCTTCGACCGCGAGTTCGACGTCCCCGGCTTCACCGTCTGGAGCGCGCGCCTGGGCTACCGCCTGAGCCGCGAGATCGACCTGGCGGTGAACGCCAACAACCTGTTCGACAAGCGCTACTACCTGCCCGGTTACGCAGCGGCCGACGGTGCCAACAACTTCGGCGACCCGCGCAACCTGATGTTCAGCGTGAAGTACACACCGGAGTTCTGAGGCACGTTCAGCCCAGTTCCTGGCGCAGCCACTGCGCCAGACGCTCGGCGCGAGGATCGGCGCGGCGCTCGGGCACCCACAGCGCCAGCCGCGCGGTGGTGTCGACAAAGCCCCAGGGCGCAGCGAGGCGGCCGGCGGCGAGGTCATCGGCCACCAGCTGTTGCGGCGCGATTGCCACGCCCA
Organism: Pseudomonas nicosulfuronedens; assembly: GCF_005877905.1. GTDB lineage: Bacteria > Pseudomonadota > Gammaproteobacteria > Pseudomonadales > Pseudomonadaceae > Pseudomonas > Pseudomonas nicosulfuronedens. Next base: position 360,997 of record NZ_SWDV01000001.1, read on the forward strand.
GGCCGGCCACGGCGGCTTCCAGCAGGTAGTAGAGGTGCTCGAAGCCCTGGCCGAGCTTCAGCCTCGTCGGGTCCAGGCCATGGCGCGCGGCCCATTCGGGCCAGGCCTGCGGGCGCGAGACGGTGTGCAGCAGGGATTCGCCCAGCAGCGCTTCGGCTGGCGCCGCACGCAACTGATCGAAGCGCGGAGAGCGTGGGCTGAGGACCGGGCCGATGCTCTCCACCGCCAGCTCCAGCACGCGCATGTCTGCCGGCCAGGGCGGCGCGGCAAAGCACAGGGTGGCGTCGAGGCCACCACGACGCGGGTCGAGGTCGCCATCACTGGCGGAGAGCTGCAGGCGCAGGTCGGGGAGGTCGCGATTCAGGCGGTCCAGGCGCGGGATGAACCAGCGCGCCAGCAGGCTGCCGGGACAGCCGAGCACGAAAGGCGCATCGCCGCCGGCCTGGCGGCGCAATTCGGCACAGACGCTGCGCAGGCGCTCGAAGGAATCGCTGGCCACCTCGCTCAGACGCATGCCGGCATCGGTGAGTTTTACGCCGCGCCCTTCCTTGACGAACAGGGTCACGCCCAGCTCCTCTTCGAGCAGACGAACCTGTCGGCTGATCGCTCCGTGGGTGACGCTCAGCTCATCTGCCGCTGCGCTCACACCGCGCAGGCGGGCAGCAGCTTCGAAGGCGCGCAGGGCATTGAGCGGTGGAAGGTCTCGGCTCATGGCAGTCTATCCGTGAGTTTTTCTGACGTATCCTGGCGATCTTATCGCTTTTCCCCGGCCTCACACAGCCGTATCCTGAGCCCCATTCGTAGGTGCCCCGCCCCTACACGATCAGAGCCCCTCTCCCTGACCCTCTCCCGCAAGCGGGAGAGGGGACCGTTCGGTGCAGGTTGAAACCTTGGTATCAGCCGGCACATTCGGCTCCCTCTCCCTTCAGGGAGAGGGCTGGGGAGAGGGTAAGCCCAGGCCCAATGTCTCGGAGAGAGACAGGTTCCAACCAGGAGTGATCCCATGTCCACACTGCGCACCGGTCCAGACGCCAAGGGCCTGTTCGGCAGCTTCGGCGGCCAGTACGTCGCCGAGACCCTGATGCCGCTGATCCACGACCTGGCCCGCGAGTACGAGAAGGCCAAGGACGATCCGGAGTTCCAGAAGGAACTCGCCTACTTCCAGCGCGACTACGTCGGTCGCCCGAGCCCGCTGTACTTCGCCGAGCGCCTGACCGAGCATTGCGGCGGCGCGAAGATCTACTTGAAGCGCGAAGAGCTGAACCACACCGGCGCACACAAGATCAACAACTGCATCGGCCAGATCCTGCTGGCCCGGCGCATGGGCAAGAAACGCATCATCGCCGAGACCGGCGCCGGCATGCACGGCGTGGCCACCGCCACCGTGGCCGCACGCTTCGGCCTGCAATGCGTGATCTACATGGGCACCACCGACATCGATCGCCAGCAGGCCAACGTGTTCCGCATGAAGCTGCTGGGCGCCGAGGTGATCCCGGTCACCGCCGGCACCGGCACCCTGAAGGATGCGATGAACGAAGCCCTGCGCGACTGGGTGACCAACGTCGACAGCACCTTCTACCTGATCGGCACCGTGGCCGGCCCGCACCCGTACCCGGCGATGGTCCGCGACTTCCAGGCGGTGATCGGCAAGGAGACCCGCGAGCAGCTGGCCGAGAAGGAAGGGCGCCTGCCCGACTCGCTGGTCGCCTGCATCGGCGGCGGCTCCAACGCCATGGGCCTGTTCCACCCGTTCCTCGATGACGCCAGCGTCAAGATCATCGGCGTCGAAGCCGCCGGTCACGGCATCGAGACCGGCAAGCACGCAGCCAGCCTGAACGGTGGCGTGCCGGGCGTGCTGCACGGCAACCGCACCTTCCTGCTGCAGGACGAAGACGGCCAGATCATCGACGCGCACTCCATCTCCGCCGGCCTGGACTACCCCGGCATCGGTCCGGAACACGCGTGGCTGCATGACATCGGTCGCGTCGAGTACACCTCGATCACCGATCACGAAGCCCTCGACGCGTTCCACCAGTGCTGCCGCCTGGAGGGCATCATCCCCGCGCTGGAGTCCTCCCACGCGCTGGCCGAAGTCTTCAAGCGCGCGCCGAACTTGCCCAAGGACCACATCATGGTGGTGAACCTGTCCGGTCGTGGCGACAAGGACATGCAGACCGTCATGCACCACATGCAACAGGAGCCGCAAGCATGAGCCGCCTGCAGACCCGCTTCGCCGAACTCAAAGAGCAGAACCGCGCCGCCCTGGTGACCTTCATCACCGCTGGCGATCCGGGCTACTCGACCTCGCTGGACATCCTCAAGGGCCTGCCCGAAGCCGGAGCCGACGTGATCGAGCTGGGCATGCCCTTCACCGACCCGATGGCCGACGGCCCGGCGATCCAGCTGGCCAACATCCGCGCCCTGGGCAACGGCCAGAACCTGGCCAAGACGCTGAAGATGGTCCGCGAATTCCGCGCCGGCAACACCACCACGCCGCTGGTACTGATGGGCTACTTCAACCCGATCCACTACTACGGTGTGGACAAGTTCATCGCCGATGCGAAAGAGGCCGGCGTCGACGGCCTGATCGTGGTGGACCTGCCGCCCGAGCACAACGAAGACCTCTGCCACCCGGCCCAGGCCGCGGGCATCGACTTCATCCGCCTGACCACTCCGACCACCGACGACAAACGCCTGCCCACCGTGCTCGAGGGCAGCTCCGGCTTCGTCTACTACGTCTCGGTAGCCGGCGTGACCGGCGCGGGTGCCGCTACCCTGGACCACGTCGAGGAAGCCGTGGCGCGCCTGCGTCGCCACACCGACCTGCCGGTATCCATCGGCTTCGGCATCCGCACCCCGGAGCACGCGGCGAGCATCGCCCGCCTGGCCGATGGCGTGGTGGTGGGCTCGGCGCTGATCGACAAGATCGCCGAAGCCACCAGCTCCGCCGACGCAGTGCAGAGCGTGCTCGGCCTGTGCCGTCAGCTGGCCGAGGGCGTGCGCACCGCCCGCTGATGGCCGCGACTCGCTCTGCGTAGGATGGCGTGGAGCGAAGCGATACCCATCGATTCCGTGCACCGACAGCATGGGTATCGCTCCGCTCCACCCATCCTACGTATGCCTCTGTAGGAGCGAGCTGGCTCGCGAACAGTTCTTGCCGGCAGCTCTGATGCCGGACGGGTTCGCGAGCAAGCTCGCTCCTACGAAAAGCAAAAAAGCCCGGCGAATGCCGGGCTTTTTCGTTTCAGGCGAAACTTACTGCACGCTTTCTTCCTGCGGCTCTTCTTCGGCGCCAGCCGCCGGACCACCCAGGCCCAGGCCTTGCGCGGAGCCCATGGCGAAGGCCATGAATTCGGGCACGCTCATGTCCTTGCCGTTGAACTTCACCTGGTCGTTGGCGTAGGCCAGCGAGCTGGACAGCGCATTGCCGTCCAGAACGGCCCACTGCGAGTTCAGCGCCATGCCGCTGAACAGGTCAGTCATGGCATCGGACTGCTGCTTGAGCGCTACCGGGTCGACGCTCCCGGCAGCCTCGCCACCCAGCGAACCCTGCAGGGCGACGATGTCGCCGATCACGGCCTTGTCCACCTTCAGGTCGGCCTTGAGCGCAGCCAGGATGCTGCGGGCCATCTCGTCAGGAGTCGCAGCGGCAGCATTGGGCTTGCGCAGGTCGACCGACAGGGAAGCCTTGGCCACACCATGGCTGGTCTGCAGGGACAGCTCGTCCAGCGACAGCACCGGCGAGCCTTCCAGCAGGGCCAGGCCCAGGCGTTTGAGCTCTTCTTCCTGCGCCGGAGTCAGCTCGGTGCTTTCCAGGCTGTCCAGCGCCATCTTGTTGTAGGACTCCTTGAAGGTCTTGAGCACGCCTTCGTCGAGGTTGCGCAGGCTCAGGTCCAGCTTCATGCCGCCGATTTCCTGGCCCTGCACCACGACCTTGCCGATACGGTAGGAAACGCTCTGGTCCAGGCCCTTGCCGCCCTGCTTGAGGGTTTCCTCGACCACGGCTTCGCGCAGCTCGACTTCCGGCGCGCCCGGCGACTTGATGTTCAGGCTCTTGATGGTGGCGGAGCTGGGGCCCAGGGCGAAGCCATTGGCGTTTTCCTTCTTGTCGCCCTGCATGCCCAGATCACGCAGCTGCACGCGAGCCGGCTGGCCGGTGTTCTCGTCGGTGAAGTCCAGGTCAACCTCGGCGAGGTTGCCCACAGCGCTCACGTCCTTCTTGTCGGCGGAAACGCTGAAAGTCACCTTGGCCGGAGACAGGCGCAGCTTGTCGCTGTCCTTGGCGAACTCCAGGGCGGCGGTTTCGACGCGGCCTTCCTGCTTCTGGTCGTAGTGGATGGTCAGCTCGCCGGACAGCGGGGCCTTGCCACCGGAGGCGGTGAACAGCGGGGCAGTGAGTTCGTTCTGCTCGAGGGCAAAATGGCTCTGCGCCATGACCGGCGCCAGCTTGCCGGCTGCCAGGCGTGAGGCCGGGAAGGGACCATGTTCCAGGCGGTCGGTGAAGACCAGGACCTGCGGCTCTTCGCCTTCCTTGCCGGTGAAGGACAGGTTGTAGCGCGCGGTGCTGGAGAGCACGCCACGCTGGATGTCCACCAGCGTCAGGTGAGCGCCCAGGCCGGGGGCTTCCTGCTCGAACAGTTGGTTGGCTTCGGTGATGCCACGGTTCACTTCCTGCTCGACACGGCTGCCGGTGTACCAGGCGCCGGCAACGGCGGCGCCAACGATGGCAACGGGAATGGCGATGGCCAGGGCGGTCTTCTTCATGCTGAGTCCTTTCAATGAGGCCGTACGGGGGACATCCTGTCGACCGTTTATGGGAGTGGGCGGCGGGATGCTAGCAGGCGCACTGCCATCACTCCAGCGCCGTTGGCGACAGACTTCACAGCGCCAGCATTGACCGTTGGGGCACGGCTGTCAGGATAGAGCGCTCCGACCCACCGGGAAGAACCGCCCATGGCCCTGCTGCACAGCCTCCATCATGTTGCCCTGATCTGTTCGGACTACCCGCGCTCCAAGCACTTCTACACCCAGGTGCTGGGCCTGAAGGTCGTCGCCGAGACCTACCGCACCGCCCGCGACTCCTGGAAGCTCGACCTGGAACTGGGCGATGCGCGGCTGGAGCTGTTCTCGTTCCCCGGTGCGCCGGCGCGGCCGTCCTATCCCGAGGCGCAGGGGCTGCGCCACCTGGCGTTCGCCGTGGATGAACTGGAGAGTGCCGTGGCCCATCTGCAGAGCCACGGTGTGGCCTGCGAACCGATCCGCGAGGACGAACTGACCGGCAAGCGCTTCACCTTCTTCGCCGATCCGGACGACCTCCCGCTGGAGCTTTACGAGCGCTAAGTCCCCTCGGCCAACGCCTTAGTAGGATGGCGTGGAGCGCAGCGATACCCATCAATCCGGTGCGCCGACAGCATGGGTATCGCTGCGCTCCACCCATCCTACGAAAGTGCTCCTGAATCCGCTCAGGCCGGCACGGCCTCGCTGTCCAACGCCCCACGCAGGCTCGCCAGATCGCGTAGCGGCGGCGCACCGAACAGGCGGCTGTATTCGCGGCTGAACTGCGACGGGCTCTCATAACCAACGCGATGCCCGGCCACCGCCACCTCCAATCCTTCCGAGAGCATCAATCGCCGGGCTTCCTGCAGGCGCAACTGCTTCTGGTATTGCAGCGGGCTCAGCGCAGTCACTTCCTTGAAGCGGTGGTGCAGGGTGGACACGCTGAGGTTCACCTCGCGGGCCAGGTCCTCGATGCGCAGGGATTTGTCGTAGTTGCGGTTGAGCCACTCGATGGCACGGGTGACGCGGTGGGTCTGGCTGTCGGTCATCGCCAGGTCGTGCAGCAGATGCCCCTGCGGGCCGCGCAACAGGCGGTAGAGGATTTCGCGGACGAACAGCGGCGCGAGCATCTCGATGTCCCGCGGGGTGTCCAGCAGGCGCATCAGCCGCAGCAGGGCGTCGAGCACGGTGCAGTCCAGGCGCTGCAGGTAGATGCCACGGCTGGCCGGGCGCGGCGCGCTGCCGGCTAGGCCCGCTTCGGCGATCAGCCGGGTCAGTTCGCCCGGGTCGATGTCCAGGCGGATGGACAGGTAGGGCTTCTCCGGCGAGGCCTCGATCACCTGGCCGGACACCGGCAGCGTCACCGACACCACCAGCAGGTTGAGCTCGTCGTAGCGATACACCTCGCTGCCCAGGCGCACCTCCTTGCAGCCCTGGGCAATCACGCACAGGGCGGGGCGGTAGAGGGTCGGCATGCGGCCTTCGTGGGGGCAATCGCTGCGGCCGACCAGCAGGGAGTCGATAGCGGTTTCGAAGACACCTTCACCCTGGCAGTGGCGCTGGATGATGTCGGCCAGCTCCTGGCGGCCGGCGGCAATGGGATCGTAGGCGGGAACGGACTGGGACATGCGGGACCTCCAGTGGCGGCGCACGCAGCTTACGCCCGCGACGCGTGCGCGAGTGTGACAGTAAGGCAGCCGCTGGAGGATCAGGCAAGCAATCGGCAGGAATGGACAAGCCAGCGTGGTATTCCAGCGCGCACCGTTGCAGTGCAGGGCCTGGAAACGGTCTGTTACAAGGGTGGGCGAGCGCAACGCAGGATCAGGCAAGAAGCCGACAGCATCCGGATAACGCCCGGGGCTGGCCGCGCCGTAATCTTCCTGTCAGTCGTCCGAGGAGCCACTTCGGACTTCTTCCTGTAATGCGGAGGACAGGACATGCACTGGCAAACACCCATCGAACATGAATTGCAGATCCATCCCCGGCTGGGGCACGAGGCGGAACTGGGCGCATTGATCGACAACCTGGTCGACGGCGCACGCCGCGCGCCGGGATGCCTGCGCTGCCAGTTGGTCGCCCGCGAGAACGGCGAGCCGTGGCTGCTGCAGGGGAGCTGGAAGGACGAGGAAGCGCTGCTGGACTACTTCGCCACGCCCTCGTTGCAGCTGCTCGGCGAAGTGCTTTTATGCCACTGCCGAAGCCTCAGCGGCGGCATAGTGGAAACTCTCGATCAGGCCACCGGAAAGGTGGCCTGAGTTTTTCAGGAAGAGAGTTTTCCGGTAGAGAGCTTTTCAGGCTCTCAGTATTCCAGGCTCCAGCCCAGCGTGAAGGTGCGGCCACGGCCCTGGTAGTCGTACAGGTAGGCCGGCCCGTAAGCCGGCGAATAGAACAGCGCGGCGCGCTGGCCCCAGACGGTGCTGTACTGCTTGTCCAGCAGGTTCTGGATACCGGCGCTGAAGGTACCGAAACCGGTCTTCTGCTCGCCCATCAGGTCGAAGGTGGTGTAGCCGTCGATCTCATGATCCGCGTCGTCCTTCAGGTTGAACGCATGCTGGGCCTGCAGGCGGGCACTACGCTCGCCATCGCCCCAGCCAACGAAGGCGGTGGACTTGGACAGCGACGCATAACGCGCATCACGCTTGATCCAGTCGCCGTCGGCATCTTCCTCTTCCGAGCGCACCAGGTGCAGCGTGGTGCCGCCCTGCCAGCCGTTGTCGAAGTAGCGGGTGACCGCGCCCTCGAAACCGAAATCGCGGCTCTTCTGGTCTTCCACGTCGATGGTCAGGGTCGCGGCGTCGGTGGTGATGATCTTGTCCGACCAGATGTAGTACACCGCCGCCTGCGCCTGCCACTGCATGTCGCTGTAGCGCCAGCCGGTCTCGACCTGGCGGCTCTTGATGCCGGCCAACGGATTGTCGTCCACCGACAGCCCAGCCTTGCCGTAGTACTTGGCCGGGTCAGGCAGGTCGAAGCCTTCGCTGTAGTTGGTCCAGACCTGATGGCCGTTCTTGAAGTCGTAGATCGCGCCGAGGTTGAACAAGTTGACCTGGTAGTCGTTGCTGCCGCCGGGCACGCCTTTGAAGTCGTCCACCTCGACGTCCATCTTCTGGTGGCGCGCGCCGCCGGAGATAGTCAGGTTGTCGGTGGCCTTCCAGTCCAGCTGACCGTAGAACGACAGCCCGTCGACGATGTAGCTGGGGTAGCGCGGTGCGCTGCTGGCGGTTTCCAGGTCCAGCCCGCCGCTCTCGGAAGACAGGCGCTGGTCGAAGACCTTCTGCTCGGCGTTGAAGCGCTCGTGGTCGAAATCCACGCCGTAGGTGAACTTGAACGCATCCCACTGCTTGCTGAACAGGCCCTTCAGGCCACTGACCTCGAAGTTCTGCTGGGACCCTGCGAAGTACACGCCCTTGGAGCCCGTGGGCTTGCCGGTGTTGTAGTAGGGGAAGGGATAGAAGTTGTCGTCTTCCTTGCGGTAGTACGCCTGCAGGTAGAAGTCCTGCTCCAGCAGATTGCTGTGGTGGTAATTGGCGTTGAGCAGTACGCGGCGCGAGCGCGGTTCCAGGTCGGTGTCCAGGCCGCTGCGGATTTCCGCATCTTCCAGGTTCGACGGGCCCTGGTACTTCAGGTTGGGAAAGTAGATGCCGGTGCTGCCGTCGTTGCCCGAGTCGTAGTACTGCGCCAGCAGGTCGAGGCTCTGCTCGTCGGTGAACTGCGCGGTGAGGTTGCCCATCACGTCGACGGTGCGGTTGTACTGCAGGTCGGTCTGGGTGTTGTCGATGAAGATCTGGTTGCCGCCGCCGTCGTAGAAGGCTTCGTTCTTCTCCGCCGAGATGCCCAGGCGCCCGGCCACGCGGTCGTTGCCGCCGCTGATGGACTGTGCGGCGCGGGTAGAGAGGTCGTCGCTGTTGTTGAAGCCGCTGGTGGCGCCCAGCTGCGTCTCGAAGCGCGCATCACCGGCCGCGCCCTTCTTGGTGATGATGTTGATGATGCCGCCGGTGGCGCCGCCGCCGTAGATGGCGCTGGCGCCGGAGAGCACTTCGATGCGCTCGACGTTGAACGGCGAGATGCTGTCGAACTGGCGCGACAGGCCGCGCGAGCTGTTCTGGCTGACGCCGTCGATCATTACCAGCACGTTGCGCCCGCGCATGTTCTGGCCGTAGTTGGTGCGGCCCTCGGGTGCCAGGTCAAGACCGGGAACCAGCTTTCCCACGGCCTCCTTCAGGCTCACGCCGGTGTCCAGCTGCTCGCGCAACTGGGTCTGGTCCACGACCCAGACGGTACCGGGAATCGAGCTGATGTCGGTGGGCGTCCGCGCCGCCACGCTGATCTGCATCGGCGCCAGGCTCAGGGCGGCGGAATCGTCCTTCTCGCGCTTGAGCAGCACGGTGCGCTCGTCGGTGAAGCGCCAGCTCACGCCACTGCCGGAGAGCAGCTGGTTGAGCGCCTCTTCGGTGCTGTAGGTGCCGTCCAACCCCTCGCTCTGAAGGCCCTGGATGTCCTCGGAGTTGAATAGCAGGTGCAACCCGGCCTGGTCGGCGAACTGGGTCAGCGCGCTGTCCAGGCTGCGTGGGGCGATGTGCAGCTCGACGGTGGCCGCGTTGGCGGCGTGGGCGGCGGGCGCGACGGCGCCGAGCAGGGAAGCGAGCAGGATCGCGCGGTGCAGCGGGGAAGGACGGTAATGCATGCGGGTGAAATCCGTTCTTGTGGGGTCAGGGTCGCGTAGTGAGAATTTTTCGCGTTCCTGCCTACGACGAAACGGTCATGCAAACCTTGCAGTGCTGAATGAAAAATATTTTCATTTTCTTGCGCTGCCGCTCCGGACCCTGTGCCGTCAGTAACGTCGCAGGATGGTGTGGAGCGCAGCGATACCCATCAACTCCATCCTGCCCGCAGCATGGGTATCGCAAGCTCCATCCATCCTACAAAGCGGCTTCTATCAGGCTTTGGGCGCGGGACGGATCAGCACCAGCCAGGGCATATGGGTAACCTTCACCGGCTGCAGTCGCTCCAGGGTCTTGAGCAGCGCGTCCGGGTCCTTGAGGTCGAACACGCCGCTGACCTTATGCTGGCGCAGCGCGTTGTCGGTCAGCACGATGCGGCCGGGCACGTAGCGCTCCAGCTCATCGAGCACCTCGCCCAGCGGGCGCTGGTTGAAGATCAGCTTGCCGCGCTGCCAGGCGCTGGCGCTGGACAGGTCCAGCGGCTGCACCGGTTCGGGCGCAGCGGCCTCGCGGTAGCTCAGGCGCTCGCCGGCGGACAAGCGAACCGGCTCGCTGCCGGCGCTGTTCACCTGCACCACGCCCTCGGTCACGTCGACGCGCACCTGCGGCCCACGGCTGTCGACATCGAAGCGCGTGCCCACCGCGCGCACCTCGCCGCCCCTGGCCTCGACGATGAAGGGCCGTGCCGCATCCTTGGCCACTTCGAACAGGGCTTCGCCGCTGTGCAGGCGCAAGCGCCGCTGCTGCGGGCTGAAGTCCACGGAAAGCGCGCTGTCGCTGTTCAGCCAGACGCGGCTGCCATCGGCCAGCTCCAGCATCCGCCGCTCGCCAGTGCGGGTGGCGTAATCGGAATACAGGCCGGCCAGCGGCTCGGGCAGGGCGATGGTGATGGCAATCGCCGCGACACAGGCCGCCGCGGCCAGCGCCAACCAGCGACGTGGGCGGCGCACGCGACGGCGGTAATCTTCGGCATGGCGGGTTTCCGGCAACGCGCCCCACAGCGCCTCAGCCTCGCGGGCGGCACGCTCATGATCCATGCTCAGGCCGCGCCAGCGCAGGAAGTCCATGCGCTCAGCCGCGCCGGCACCGCCTGAATGCAGCCGCACCAGGCGCTCGATGGCCTCATCGGAAAGCGACAGCTCCGCGCGGTTCATGGCGTGCCTTCCTGGCGCTGCGCCCAGTCGCGGCAATGGCGCATGGCCTGGACGATGTATTTGCCCACCATGCTCTCGGATACGCCCAGGCGCTGGGCGATCTGCGCATGGGTGAGGCCGTCGAGGCGGTTCATCAGCAGCGCCTCGCGGGCGTTCGACGGCAACTGGTCGAGGGCGGCGTCCAGATGTTCCAGCGCCTCATGGGCGAGCAGGCGGTGCTCCAGCCCGGAAGCGGGATCGCTCAGATCATTGGCGGCGGTTTCATCGGCATGCAGCTCGGCCAGCCGGCCTTCGCGGCGCAGGTTGTCGATGGCGATGTTGCCGGCGACGCGGAACAGGTAGGCGCGCGGGTCCTGCACTTCGGCTTCGGCAGGGTGGTCGGCCAGGCGCAGCCAGGTGTCCTGGGCAACGTCGGCGGCGCGCTGGTTGTCCCCCAGCCTGCGGGCGAGGAAGCGCATCAGGTCCGCGTAGTGCGCCTGGAAGCTCTGCAGCAGGGAGGAGGAAGCGAAGCGCCGCATGATGGCCGAAATACCCTGAAAAACCGGCCAACGTCTGTCAGGCCGGAGCGAAGGGTCGGCAGCATACACCGAATCGAGAATTATTATCGAATGCAAAAAAGTGTCAGCTCGTGAATTGCGAGAGGTCCAGCGGCCGCACTTCGCCCATCCAGATGCCATGGTCGCGATGATCGCGCAGGTCATCGCCGGTGTTGGGATGGACGAAGACCACCAGGCCGTCGCGGTTCAGCGCCAGCCAGGGCACCAGGGTCGCGAAGGTGGCGTTGTCGAAGGCCAGTTGGCAGCTCCAGTCCGGGTGCGGGCCGACCGGGCGTTCGTGGACGCGGCCCATCTTCGCGCCGAAACGGCGCGCTGCTTCCTCGCACAGCGCACGGGCGCGTTCGAGGGTGGTCGCGTCGAAATAGACGTGGGCGTGGAAGTCTTGAATCTCGGTCATCGGTCCTGCTCCAGTTCCGCCTGCAGCCAGTCGACGAAACGCTGCACCAGGCGCATGCGCCGTTTGCGCTCGGGCAACACGGCGTAATAGCCGAACCGCGATTCCACGGCTTCGGCAACGGGCCGGCACAGTAACCCCTGCTCCAGCAGTTCGTCGACCAGATGCCGCCAGCCAATGGCCACGCCCTGCCCGGCGATGGCCGCCTGGATCAGCAGGGTGTAGTTGTCGAAGCGTAGCCCGGCGGGCGCTGGGGAGCCGTCGATGCCCAGCACGCGATAGACACCGCCCCAGTCGAACCAGCGACTGGACGCTTCGGGCTTGAGGTGCAGCAGCGGCAATTCGGTGAGCGCCTGAGGCGCCAACGGCAGCTTGCGTCCTTCCAGCAGACGCGGGCTGCACACCGGGAAGACTTCCTCGCTGAACAGGCGCAGCGCCTCGCCGTGCTTGAAGCGCCCATCGCCGAAAGCGATGGCCACGTCGATGTCGCTGCGCAGGGAAATCGGGCTGCGGTCGCTGCTGATCAGGCCGACATCCAGTTCCGGGTGCGCCTGGCGAAAACGCGGCAGGCGCGGCATCAGCCAGTAGGCGGCAAAGGCGAAGTCAGTGGCGACCTGCAGCACTTCGTGAGGATGTTGTGCAGTCACCGCAGCGATGCCGGCGTCGATGCTCTCCAACCCGGCCTGCACGTGCTGCTGCAGCACCTGTCCACTTTCGGTGAGGGCGATGCCCCGGTGGATGCGGTCGAACAGGCGCACGGCGAGGAGTTTCTCCAGCCGCTTGATCTGCTGGCTGACCGCCGGCTGGGTGGTGCCCAGCTCTCCGGCGGCGGCGGTGAAGCTGAGCAGCCGGGCGGCGGACTCGAATACCCGCAGCAGTTCCAGCGGCACGCTCAAGGCTGGCTCTCGCATAAGCAGGTGTTATCCGAAGCATGCGGCGCCATGCGCTTTACCCCCTATCCAGTAGCCAACAGACTCATACCGCACAGCATCCCATAACAGCGCCAACAGGATAAGCCCAACGCCATGAAGCGCCAGCGCCCGAACATCCTCTTCATCATGGCCGACCAGATGGCCGCGCCGCTCCTGCCCTTCTACGACGCCCAGTCGCCGATCAAGCTGCCCAACCTCTCGCGCCTCGCCGGCGAGGGCGTGGTGTTCGACTCGGCCTACTGCAACAGCCCGCTCTGCGCGCCCTCGCGCTTCACCCTGGTGAGCGGCCAGCTGCCGACCAGGATCGGCGCCTGGGACAACGCCGCCGACTTCGCCGCCGACATCCCCACCTACGCGCACTACCTGCGGCGCCTGGGCTACCGCACCGCGCTGTCGGGCAAGATGCACTTCTGCGGCCCGGACCAGTTGCACGGCTACGAGGAACGCCTGACCAGCGACATCTACCCCGCCGACTACGGCTGGGCGGTGAACTGGGACGAGCCGGACGTGCGCCCGAGCTGGTACCACAACATGTCTTCGGTGCTGCAGGCCGGCCCGTGCGTGCGCACCAACCAGCTCGATTTCGACGAGGAAGTGGTGTTCAAGGCGCGCCAGTACCTCTATGACCACGTCCGCGAGCACCCCGAGCAGCCGTTCTGCCTCACCGTCTCCATGACCCACCCGCACGATCCCTACACCATCCCGCGCGAGTACTGGGACCTGTACCGCGACGAGGACATCCCGCTGCCTTCGGTACAGATCGCCCAGAACGAGCAGGACCCGCACTCGCAGCGACTTCTGAAGGTGATCGATCTGTGGGGCCAGGAAATGCCCGAGGAGAAAATCCGCGCCGCGCGCCGCGCCTACTTCGGCGCCTGCAGCTATGTCGACGCGCAGATCGGCGCGCTGCTGCGCACCCTGGAAGATTGCGGCCTGAGTGAAGACACGCTGATCGTGTTCTCCGGCGACCACGGCGACATGCTGGGCGAGCGCGGCCTCTGGTACAAGATGCACTGGTTCGAGATGGCCGCCCGCGTCCCGCTGCTGGTGCACGCACCCAGGCGTTTCGCCCCGCATCGAGTCAGCCAATCGGTGTCCACCGTGGACCTGCTGCCAACCCTCGTCGAACTGGCCGGCGGACAGGTCGAACCCGGCATCAACCTCGATGGCCGCTCGCTGCTGCCGCACCTGCAAGGCGTGGGCGGCCACGACGAGGTGATCGGCGAATACACCGCCGAAGGCACCGTCAGCCCGCTGATGATGATCCGCCGCGGCGACTTCAAATTCGTCTATTCCGAGCAGGACCCTTGCCTGCTGTTCGACGTGAAGCACGACCCGCGCGAGCTGGAGAACCTCATGGGCTCGCCCGCCCACGCCAACCTGGTACGCGACCTGCTGGGCGAAGCCCGCGCGCGCTGGGATATCTCCGCCATCACCAGACAGGTCCTCGCCAGCCAGCGCCGCCGCCGGCTGGTGGCCGACGCACTGACCCACGGCACGCTGAAAAGCTGGGACCACCAACCCATGGTCGACGCCAGCCAGCAGTACATGCGCAACCACATCGACCTTGACGATCTGGAGCGCCGCGCCCGCTATCCGCAACCGTGACAACAACCACAACAAGCCGAAGGGGAAGGGAGCATGACCCAGCTATTCACCGTACGACACGCATCGACGTTGTTGCTGGCCGGCGCACTCGCGCTGGGCGGCCCGCTGGCCAGGGCCGAGGATGAAGCCTGCGGTACGGTGAAGCTGGCCGATCCGGGCTGGACCGACATCGCGGTCACCAACGGCATCGCCGCCTTCCTCCTCGAAGGCCTGGGCTACCAGGTGAAGATCGACACCCTGTCGGTGCCCATCACCTACGGCGGCCTGCGCGACGGCCAGGTGGACGCCTTCCTCGGCAACTGGATGCCGGCGCAACAGGGCTTCTACGACCAGTTCATCGCCAGCAAGCAGGTCACCCAGCTGGCGAAGAACCTCCAGGGCACCGAGTTCACCCTGGCCGTTCCGACCTATGTCTGGAACGCCGGCGTGAAGACATTCGCCGACCTGGACCCGCACGCCGAGCAGTTCAACAGGAAGGTCTACGGCATCGGCTCCGGCGCGCCGGCCAACCAGTCGATCCAGAAGATGATCAGCGGCGACGAATTCGGCCTGGGCGACTGGAAGCTGGTGGAGTCCAGCGAACAGGCGATGCTCGCCGAAGTGGGTCGCGCGGTGAAGCGCCAGCGCTGGGTGGTATTCCTCGGCTGGACGCCGCACCCGATGAACGTCAAATACGACATGAAATACCTCACCGGTGGCGAGAAGTACTTCGGCAGCACCGGCAGCGTCTTCACCGTGACCCGCAACGGCTACGCCGAGCAATGCCCGAACAGCGGCAAGCTGCTGGCCAACCTGTCCTTCGACCTGAAGATGGAGAACGCCATCATGGCCGAGGTGCTGGAGAAGAATGTGAAGAACCCCGACGCGGTGAAAGCCTGGATCAAGGCCAACCCACAGAGCCTCGACACCTGGCTGCAGGGCGTGAAGACCCGCGACGGCGGCGACGCGCTGGCGGCCGTGAAGGCGAAGCTGTAGGCCATCGATGGAGCGTCTGATCCGCCTGCTGCCGTTCCTCGCCTGGCTGCCCCAGGTCAGCGGTCGCGACCTGCGCCGTGATCTGGGCGTCGGCCTCTCCGGCGCGGTGCTGGCATTGCCGCAGTCCATGGCCTACGCACTGATCGCCGGGTTGCCGGCGGAGTACGGGCTCTACGCGGCGATACTGCCGGTGCTGATTGCCTGCCTGTGGGGTTCGTCGAAGCACATGGTCGGCGGGCCGACGGCGGCGATCTCGGTGGTGCTGTTCACCGCCATCGCCCCGCTGGCACCACCGGGCAGCACTCAGTTCATCCAGTACGCGCTGCTGCTGACTTTCCTCGCCGGGCTGTTCCAGTGGCTGCTGGGCCTGCTGCGCTTCGGCGTGCTGGTGAACTTCGTTTCGCACTCGGTGCTGCTCGGCTTCACCTGCGGCGCCGCGCTGGTGATCGTGATCGGCCAGTTGCCGTACCTGCTCGGCATCGCCGCAGGAGGGCAGGGCACGGCACTGAGCAGCGCTGCCGCGCTCTGGTGGAAGCTGCCGCAGTTTCATGTGCCGTCACTGCTGGTAGGACTGTTCAGCCTGGTGCTGAGCCTGGTCGTGAAGCGGCTGTGGCGGCGCGGACCGGCGTTGCTGGTCGGCCTGATCGGCGCCAGCGCACTGGTCTGGGCGATGCCGGCCACATTCGCCGGAGTCGCCAAGGTGGCTGCGTTCCGCAGCGCGCTACCGCCACTGAGTCTGCTGAGGTTCGATCTGTCCGCCATTGCCCAGTTGCTCCCTGCCGCCGTGGCCTGCGGCATGCTCGGGCTGGTCACCAGCCTGTCGATTGCCCGCGCGCTGGCCGCGCGCTCGCACCAGCCGCTGGACGCGAACCAGGAGGTACGCGCGCAGGGGTTGTCCAACCTGATCGGGCCGTGGCTGTCCGGCACGCTGTCCGCTGGCTCCTTCACCCGCTCCGGGTTGAACCAGGATGCTGGCGCACGCACGCCGCTGGCCGGGGTGTTCTCCGCGCTGTGGGTGGCGCTGCTGGCCGTGGCCGGCGCCAGCCTGATCACCCACATCCCGCTGCCGGCCATGGCCGCCGGCATCCTGCTGATCTGCTGGAACCTGGTCGATCGCCCGTCCTTGCGCGCGCTATGGAAAGGCAGCCGCGCGGAATCCCTGGTGATGCTGCTGACCCTCGCCGCCACCTTGCTGCTGCCGCTGCAGAACGCCATCTACGCCGGCGTGCTGGCTTCGCTGTTCTTCTACCTCAAGCGCACCTCGCAACCGCGCGTGCAGCAATGGGCGCGCGAGGACGAGGAAGTCCTGCGCATCGAAGGCTCGATCTTCTTCGGCGCCTGCGACTACCTGCAGAAACTGATGCAGCACAGTCGGGGCGAACGCCTGGTACTGGACGCACACCACGTGAACTTCATCGACTTCGCCGGCGCGCAGATGCTGCAGCAGGAAGCCCACCGCCTGGCCAGCGAAGGGCGTTGCCTGGTGCTGCGCAATGCGCGGCCGCGAGTGAAGGCGGAGCTGGTGAAGCAGATGGGGCAGGGCGGCGTGTTGCAGGTCGAGGAATAGAACCGGGGGCAGTTGTAGGAGCGAGCTTGCTCGCGAACAGAGTTTCCAGGCTGCTCCGCTGCTGGGCGCTGGTTCGCGAGCAAGCTCGCTCCTACAGGAAGCCGGTCCGTACCGCGGGTGTCAGCCCTTGAGCTGACGACGCAACTCCTCGAGGACCGGTGCCGAATCCGGCCGCACACCGCGCCACAGCAAGAAGGCTTCCGCCGCCTGCTCCACCAGCATGCCCAGCCCGTCGATGCAGCGCGCCGCGCCATGCTCGGCGGCCCAGCGGTTGAAGGCCGTCACGTCCTTGCCGTACATCATGTCGTAGCAGACGGTATGCCCCGGTTTGATCAGCGCGGGATCGATGGGCGGCAGCTCGCCGGCCAGGGAAGCCGAGGTGCCGTTGACGATCAGGTCGAACGGCTCGTCGCGCAGGTCAAACCCGCCGCCACGCACATCGCCTAGATCCTTGAACTCCCCGGCCAGTTGCTCGGCCTTCGACGCCGTGCGGTTGGCAATGACGATGCAGGCCGGCTGCTGGCCGAGGAAGGGTTCGAGGATGCCGCGCACGGCACCGCCCGCGCCCAGCACCAGGATGCGCGCACCGCGCAGGACGACGCCATGGTTCACCCTGAGGTCTCGGGTCAGCCCGGCGCCGTCGGTGTTGTCGCCCAGCAGTCCGCCGCCTTCGAGCTTCTTCAGGGTATTTACCGCGCCAGCCCGACGCGCACGTTCGCTCAGCTCGGTGGCCAGTCGGTAGGCGTCTTCCTTGAACGGTACGGTAACGTTGCCGCCCAGGCCCTCGACAAAGAATTCGCGGGCGTTCCCGGCGAAATCATCCAGCGGTGCCAGCCTCGCGTCATAACTCAACGCCTGGCCGGTCTGCTCGGCGAACAGGCGGTGGATCTGCGGCGACTTGCTGTGGCCGATGGGATTGCCGAAGACGCAGTAGCGGTCCATGGGAAGTCCTGGAGATTTTCTGGTCGTGGAAGATTCGAGGGGGAGGTGATGGGTATCGCTGCGCTCCACGCCATCCTACGCATACCGATCAGCCCCGTAGGATGGATGGACCCTAGGCGATACCCATCAGGCGCCAGCCAGCCAGTCCCGGTCGGTGAGGAAGTACTCGGTCAGGCGTGCTTCCTCGCTGCCCGGCTCGGGTTTCCAGTCGTAACCCCAGCGCACCTGCGGCGGCAGCGACATGAGGATCGACTCGGTGCGCCCGCCCGACTGCAGGCCGAACAGGGTGCCGCGGTCGTAGACCAGGTTGAACTCGACGTAGCGGCCACGGCGGAAAGCCTGGAACTCGCGCTGCTGCTCGGTATAAGGAGTGTCCTTGCGCTTGCGCACGATGGGCAGGTAGGCGTCGATGTAGGCATCGCCGATGGCGCGCAGGAAGGCGAAGCTGGTGTCGAAGTCCCACTGGTTCAGGTCGTCGAAGAACAGGCCGCCGACACCGCGTGGCTCGTTGCGATGCTTGATGTGGAAGTAGCGGTCGCACCACTCCTTGTAGCGCGGGTAGACGTCCTCGCCGAAGGGCGCGCAGGCATCGCGGGCGACCTGGTGCCAGAGCACGCAGTCTTCTTCGTGGGCGTAGTAGGGCGTCAGGTCGAAGCCGCCACCGAACCACCACACAGCCTCTTCACCTTCCTTCTCGGCGATGAAGAAGCGCACATTGGCGTGGGAGGTCGGCACGTGGGGGTTGGTCGGGTGGATCACCAGCGACACGCCCAGCGCCTGGAAGCCACGACCTGCCAGTTCCGGGCGGTGCGCGCTGGCGCTCGGCGGCAAGCCGGCACCGAAGACGTGGGAGAAGTTCACACCGCCCTTCTCGATCAGCGCGCCGTCACCGATCACCCGCGTCCGACCACCGCCGCCCGCCGGACGCTGCCAGGCGTCCTCGACGAAACGGGCACTGCCGTCCTCGGCTTCGAGTGCGGCGCAGATGCGGTCTTGCAGGTCGAGCAGGTAGGCCTTCACGGCCTCGATGCGGTCGGTCACGAGAATCACCTTGGAGCGGGAAAGCCACGCGTGGCGCGGGCCGGAGCGGGGTTCAGGGTCGAAAACGGGCGCCAGCATACCATCGTCGCTGGCAAAGCTGGTCTTGACGCCCGTCCGACGTCCGGCTTGGATGAAAGTCTTTTCCCCGGCGAGGCAGGGCCTCGCGCCATCAGGAGAGCGACATGGCCAAGCGTGTTCAATTCGCCAAGACCGGCGGCCCGGAAGTCCTCGAGATAGTCGACTACACCCCGGCCGAGCCCGGCCCGAACGAGGTGCGGGTGCGCAACCGCGCCATCGGCCTGAACTTCATCGACACCTACTACCGCAGCGGCCTGTACCCCGCGCCGAGCATGCCGTCCGGTGTCGGCACCGAGGGCGCAGGCGAGGTGGAAGCGGTGGGCAGCGCGGTGATCAACGTGAAGGTCGGCGACCGCGTCGGCTACGCCACTGGCCCACTGGGCGCGTACAGCGAGCAGCATGTGCTGCCGGCGGCCAGCGTGGTGAAGCTGCCGGATGCGATCACCTTCGAGCAGGCCGCCGCCGTCATGCTCAAGGGCCTGACCGTGCAGTATCTGCTGCGCCAGACCTACAACGTGCAGCCGGGCCAGACCATTCTCTGGCACGCGGCCGCCGGCGGTGTCGGGCTGATCGCCTGCCAGTGGGCGAAGGCCATCGGCGCACACCTCATCGGCACCGTGAGTTCGACTGCCAAGGCGGAGCTCGCGAAAGCCCACGGCGCCTGGGCAACCATCGACTACAGCCACGAGAACGTGGTGGAACGCGTACTGGCGCTGACCGACGGCAAGAAGTGCCCGGTGGTCTATGACTCGGTAGGCAAGGACACCTGGCTGACCTCGCTGGACTGCACCGCGCAGCGCGGTCTGGTGGTGAGCTTCGGCAACGCCTCCGGCCCGGTGGAAGGGGTGAACCTGGGCATCCTCTCGCAGAAGGGTTCGCTCTATGTCACCCGCCCGACGCTGTTCGGTTACGCCAGCACGCCGGAGCGCCTGCAGGCCATGGCCGACGACCTGTTCGGCATGATCACCAGCGGCAAGGTGAAGGTGGAGATCAACCAGCGCTTCGCCCTGGCGGAAGCGGCCAAGGCGCAGACCGAGCTGGCGGCGCGGCGTACCACCGGGTCGACCATCCTGCTGCCCTGATCTGAAGAGCGTTCGCGAGCAAGCTCGCTCCTACAAGAGCGGAAGCAACCTGTAGGAGCGAGGAGGACGCCCGGCTCTCCAGCCTATGACGGGCGAACCGTCTCGCCAGTGCGCAGGTCACGAATAAGGCTCGGATTACGGCGCCCGCCCAGGGCGCCACCGAGCACGCCATCCAGTTCGCCACGGAAGTACTGCTCGACGCGCAGGCGACTGCGCGCAGCGGGGCGGCCGGCAGGGTTGGCGGAGGTCGAGATCAGCGGGCCGGTGAAGCGGCACAGCTCGCGCACCAGCGGATGGTCGGTGACGCGCAGGGCGACGGTATCGTGCTCGCCGGTCACCCACTCTGGCAGGCGGCCCTGATGCGGTACCAACCAGGTGTTCGGGCCCGGCCAACTGGCGGCAAGTTTCTCCTGCCAGGCTTCGGGCAGGTCCTCCAGGAGAAAGTCGAACTGGCGGATGTCGCCGGCCACCACGATCATGCCCTTTTCCACCGGGCGCGCCTTGATCGCCAGCAGGCGGTACACGGCATCGGCGCTCCACGGGTCGCAGCCCAGGCCCCAGACGGCTTCGGTCGGGTAAGCGATCACACCGCCATCGCGCACGACCTGGGCCATGCGCTGGGTACGCCAGTTGCTGTACATCATGAATTCCTCAGGTCTGCGATGCGCGGCAGTTTACGTGCTCAGGGGGCGCGATGCACCCAGACGCCGGCCTCGCAGGCCACCCGCCCGTCCAGCTCCAGCTCGGTGAGCTCCACCAGCACCTGCGGTAGTTCCAGACCGCTACGCAAGGCCAGATGCTCACTGCTTTGCGGCGCGGCGCGCAGCAGATCGACCAGAGGGTGCGGCGGCAACGCTGGCGCGACCTCAACCGTCGGAACGCCTTGCGTCCATCCCTGCAGCCCTTCGAGGATGTGCTCGACCGTCTCCACCAGCATCGCTCCCTGGCGGATCAGCTCGTGGCATCCACGCGCGCCGGGGTGGTGGATGGAGCCGGGAATTGCATAGACCTCGCGGCCCTGCTCGGCAGCCAGTCGCGCGGTGATCAGCGACCCGCTGGACGGGCTGGCTTCCACCACCAGCGTGCCCAGGGAGAGGCCGCTGATGATCCGGTTGCGCCGTGGGAAGTTCGAAGCCTGGGGCGCGCAGTTCAGCGGCAGCTCCGAGATCACCGCTCCGCCCTGCTCGACGATGCGTTTCGCCAGCCCGAGGTGACGACGCGGATAGAGATGCTCCAGGCCTGTGCCCAGTACGGCAACGGTCTTGCCATCGGCCTCCAGTGCCCCTTCATGGGCCGCGCCGTCGATGCCCAGCGCCAGCCCGCTGGTGATCACGAAGCCACCGCCGGCCAAGCTGCGGGCGAAGGCCCGTGCGGTATCCAACCCCGGTTTGCTGGCCCGGCGACTGCCGACCATCGCCAGCTGCGGCCGCTCCAGCAGGCGAGGATCGCCGGCCAGGAACAGAAGCGGCGGCGCATCATCCAGTTCGGCGAGCAGGGCGGGGTAAGCTGGCGCGTCCCACATGACCAGATGATGCTCGGGCGCCTCCAGCCAGTGCAGCGCCTTGGCCGCCTGCTCGCGGATGGCGGCATCGCGGCGTGGTTCCGCGCAAACGGCGGGCAATCCCAGGGAGCGCCAGGCCGCCGCCGGCGCGCTCAAGGCGGCGGAAGCCGAGCCGAAGGCCCCCAGCAAACGGCGAAAGCGCCGGGGCCCCAGTTCGGGCAATCCATGCAGGCGCAGCCGCGCTTCGAGTTCGGACGGAGAAAGGGTCGGATCGAGGGGCATGGCGCAGTCCTTGGCGTGGGGAAGACGCCCGGACTATGCCGCGCCGGGTGGCGCCCCCGCTGTCGGACCCTTCCGGATCGCGCCCACAAAAAACCCCGCCGAAGCGGGGTTTTCTTCAACTCATGCGTCGATCAGGGGTTCAGGACGCGATCGTTGACTTCCAGCGAACGGGTGGCGCTCAGCACCAGGCCGTAGCTCAGACGGTTGTAGGTGCGGAAGATCATCACCAGGCCAGAGCGCTCGTCCGGGATCTTCACCATCTCTTCGGTAACGCGGTCGCGCACGGTTTCGCCCAGCTTGTAGATCGCCAGCACGTTGCCTTCGGCCAGGCCATCGCGAGTACCCTTGTCGATGGTCACCACGTCGTACTTGCCGATCTGGGTCACGCCACGCGGCACGTCGATGATGATGCCCTTGATCGGAGTGCTCGGTTCGCTGGGCATGAAGGTCGAGGTGATCGCACGTTCCTCGGTGGGGAACAGGCGGTCGCCCGGACGGACTTCCTGGGTCGTGCGGGTCAGGTTCAGGGTAGCGATATCGCCTTCCTTCGCCGTGACATTGCTGCTGCCGACGTCCATGGCGTCGATGCCCAGGACTTCGTTGGTTTCCGGGTCGCGGTAGACCTTCGCCTGGCGGAAGATGCCGTAGCTGCCCTCTTCGGACAGTGCGTTGCCACGAGCGTAGGCACGGTCGCCGGCGCCGCTGATCACGCTTTCCTGGTCGCCCGCGACCACATAGGGGGCGTTGGAGAAGTCGGCGTCACTGTCGACGATACGGTTGGACAGCAGGAAGGCGTTGATCTTGTCCAGCGGGATGGTCGGGATCGCCTCGGCGATCGGGGTGCTGCGCACCCGCGGCGACAGCTTGATGGTCCCGCGCGATTCGCCGCGGTTGAGCATCAGGCGTGGCTGGCCGTCGATATAGGTAAGGCTCAGCACGTCACCCGGGTAGATCAGGTGCGGGTTCTGAATCTGCGGATTCACCTGCCAGATTTCCGGCCACTTCCACGGCTTGCTGAGGAACTTGCCGGAGATGTCCCAGAGGGTGTCGCCCTTCACTACGGTGTAGCGATCCGGATGGCCTTCCTTGAGCTGCACGGCAGCCTGCGCCACCCCGCCTGCGGCGAGCAGCAGCAGGGCGAGTAGTGTTTTCCTCATGCGGTGAATCCCTTTATTATGTGTACACATGAAACGCCTGGAAGCCGCCCCTACCGCGCTTTCCAGCCGTTTTTCGATGCTGCTCAGCATATTAGCAGCCGATTTTGACTTTATTCCACAAGTGCATCACAAACGTATATGGCCATTCTGAACATTCTCGAATTCCCCGATCCGCGCCTGCGGACCATCGCCAAGCCGGTCACGGTCTTCGATGACGCCCTGCGTACGCTGATCGACGACATGTTCGAGACCATGTACGAGGCGCCGGGCATCGGTCTTGCGGCGACGCAGATCAACGTGCACAAGCGCGTCGTGGTGATGGACCTGTCCGAGGACAAGTCCGAACCCCGGGTCTACATCAACCCGGAGTTCGAATTCCTCACCGAGGAAATGGACCAGTACCAGGAAGGCTGCCTGTCGGTACCCGGCTTCTACGAAAATGTAGACCGTCCGCAGAAAGTGCGGATCAAGGCCCAGGACCGCGATGGCAATCCGTTCGAGGAAGTGGCCGAGGGCCTGCTCGCCGTGTGCATCCAGCACGAGTGCGATCACCTCAACGGCAAGCTGTTCGTCGACTACCTGTCCAACCTCAAGCGCGACCGCATCCGCAAGAAGCTGGAAAAGCAGCACCGGCAACAGGCGTGACCCCATCCCCCAAAGGCTTGCCCCGGCAAGCCTTTTGTTTTTTGTGAGCCCGATATGAGCCAAGCACTGCGCATCGTCTTCGCCGGCACCCCGGAATTCGCCGCCGAACACCTCAAGGCCCTGCTGGATACGCCGCACGAGATCGTCGCCGTCTACACCCAGCCGGACCGCCCGGCGGGCCGTGGCCAGAAGCTGATGCCCAGCCCGGTCAAACAGCTCGCCGTGGAGAACGGCCTGCCGGTGCTGCAGCCGCCGACCCTGCGCGACGCTGACGCCCAGGCCGAGCTGGCCGCGCTCAAGCCGGACCTGATGGTGGTGGTCGCCTACGGCCTGATCCTGCCGCAGCTGGTGCTGGATATCCCGCGCCTGGGCTGCATCAACAGCCACGCCTCGCTGCTGCCGCGCTGGCGCGGCGCCGCGCCGATCCAGCGCGCGGTGGAGACGGGCGATGCCGAAAGCGGCGTCACCGTGATGCAGATGGAAGCGGGCCTGGACACCGGGCCGATGCTGCTCAAGGTCAGCACAGCGATTACCGCTGACGACACCGGCGGCAGCCTCCACGACCGTTTGGCTGAGCTCGGCCCGAAAGCCGTCGTCGAAGCCATCTCCGGCCTCGCCGTGGGCACGCTCAAAGGCGAGGTGCAGGATGACGCCCTGGCCACCTACGCGCACAAGCTGAACAAGGAAGAGGCGCGCATCGACTGGACCCACCCGGCCGACGAACTGGAGCGCCGCATCCGCGCCTTCACGCCCTGGCCGGTGTGCCATACCACCCTCGGCGAAGCCGCGCTGAAAGTGCTCGGCGCCAAGCCGGCAGAGGGCAAGGGCGAGCCGGGCAAGATCCTCGGTGCCAGCCGCGACGGCCTGCTGGTCGCCTGCGGTGAGGGCGCGCTGCTGCTGACCCGCCTGCAACTGCCCGGCGGCAAGCCGCTGGCCTTCGCCGACCTGTTCAACAGCCGCCGCGAGCAGTTCGCACCTGGACAGGTGCTGGGACAACAAGGGCAGGGCGCATGAGTACCAATCCTCGCCTGGCGGCCGCCCGAGCGCTGGCCGCAGTCCTCGCCGGCCGCGCCTCGCTGGGCAGCTCGCTGCCGACCCAGCTGGAGAACGTCGAGCCGCGTGACCGTGGCCTGGTGCAGGAGCTGGCCTTTGGCGCCGCCCGCTGGCAACCGCGTCTGTCCACCCTCGCCGCTCGCCTGCTGCAGAAGCCGTTCAAGGCCGGCGACCGTGACGTCGAGGCGCTACTGCTGGTCGGCCTCTACCAGCTGCTCTACACCCGTATTCCCCCGCACGCGGCCATCGGCGAGACCGTCGGCTGCGCGGACAAGCTGAAGAAGCCCTGGGCCAAGGGCCTGCTCAACGCCGTGCTGCGCCGCGCCCAGCGCGAGAGCGAAACCCTGCTGGCCGAGGTCGACAAGGACCCGGCCGCGCGCCTGGCACACCCGCGCTGGCTGCAGAAGGCCCTGAAGAAGTCCTGGCCGGAGCAGTTCGAGGCCATTTGCGCCGCCAACAACGCCCACCCGCCGATGACCCTGCGGGTGAACCGCCGCCACGGCAGCCGCGATGCCTATCTGGAAGAGCTGAACCGCGTCGGCTTCGAAGCGACCGCCTGCGAGTTCAGCCGCGATGGCATCAACCTCGTGCAGCCATGCGATGTACGCGAGCTGCCTGGCTTCGCCGAAGGCCGCGTCAGCGTGCAGGACGAAGCTGCGCAGCTGGCCGCCGACCTGCTGGAACTGGCGCCGAACCAGCGCGTGCTGGACGCCTGCTGCGCCCCCGGCGGCAAGACCTGCCACCTGATGGAAGCCGAGCCCGCGCTGGCCGGCGTGGTCGCCGTGGACCTGGAAGAAAGCCGCCTGGTGCGCGTACGCGAAAACCTCGCGCGCCTGCAACTCGACGCCCAGCTGTTCGCCGCCGATGCCCGCGACACCGCGGCCTGGTGGGACGGCAAACCCTTCCAGCGCATCCTGCTGGACGCGCCGTGCTCCGCCACGGGCGTGATCCGTCGTCACCCGGACATCAAGCTGACCCGCACCGCCGAGGACATCGAGGCGCTGGCAAAGCTGCAAGGCGAGCTGCTCGACGCGCTGTGGGCGACCCTCGAGGTCGGCGGCGTGATGGTCTATGCGACGTGCTCGGTGATGCCGCAGGAGAACAGCGAGCAGATCGCCGCGTTCCTCGGTCGCACTCCCGGCGCCCGCGAGCTGGACCTGCCCGGTCCCTGGGGCCTCAAGCAGCCTCACGGCCGCCAGCTGTTGCCGCAGCAAGGCGGGCATGACGGTTTCTACTATGCCAAGCTGATCAAGATTTCGGCGAAGTAACAGCCGCCGACTCCCAACGGATCGAAACGGAAAGCACCCTGCTCCATGAAGATCATCATCCTCGGTGCCGGCCAGGTCGGCGGCACTCTGGCCGAGCACCTGGCCAGCGAAGCCAACGACATCACCGTGGTCGACACCGACGGCGAACGCCTGCGCGACCTCAACGACCGCCTGGACATCCGTACCGTCCACGGCAAGGCCTCGTTCCCCACCGTGCTGCGCCAGGCCGGCGCCGACGACGCCGACATGCTGGTGGCGGTGACCAACAGCGACGAGGTGAACATGGTGGCCTGCCAGGTCGCCTACACCCTGTTCAATACCCCAACGCGGATCGCCCGCGTCCGCGAGGCGGCGTACCTGACCCGCGCGGGGCTGTTCGACAACGAGGCGATCCCGGTCGATGTGCTGATCAGCCCCGAGCAGGTGGTGACCAACTACATCAAGCGCCTGGTGGAGTATCCCGGCGCCCTGCAGGTGATCGACTTCGCCGAAGGCAAGGCCCAGCTGGTGGGCATCCGCGCCTACTACGGCGGCCCGCTGGTGGGGCAGGAACTGCGCCAGCTGCGCGAGCACATGCCCAACGCCGATACCCGCGTGGCGGCGATCTACCGGCGCAACCGGCCGATCATTCCCCAGGGCGACACGGTGATCGAGGCCGACGACGAGGTGTTCTTCATCGCCGCCAAGGCCCACATCCGCGCGGTGATGGGCGAGATGCGCCGGCTGGAGGACAGCTACAAGCGGATCATCATCGCCGGCGGCGGCAACATCGGCGAGCGCCTGGCCGAGGCCATCGAGAGCCGCTACCAGGTGAAGATCATCGAGATGAACCCGGCGCGCTGCCGACACCTCTCCGACAGCCTGGACAGCTCCATCGTGCTGCAGGGCAGCGCCTCGGACCGCGACCTGCTGCTGGAAGAGAACATCGGCGACACCGACCTGTTCCTCGCCCTGACCAACGACGACGAGGCCAACATCATGTCCTCGCTGCTGGCCAAGCGCCTGGGCGCGCGCAAGGTGATGACGCTGATCAACAACCCCGCCTACGTCGACCTGGTGCAGGGCGGTGAGATCGACATCGCCATCAGCCCCCAGCTGGCCACCATCGGCACGTTGCTCACCCACGTACGCCGGGGCGACATCGAGAGCGTGCACTCCCTGCGCCGCGGCGCCGCCGAGGCCATCGAGGTGGTCGCCCACGGCGACGCCAAGTCGAGCAAGGTGATCGGCCGCAAGATCAACGAAGTGCAGCTGCCGCCGGGCACCACCATCGGCGCGGTGATCCGCGACGACGACGTGCTGATCGCCCACGGCGAGACGAAGATCGAATCTGGCGACCACGTGATCCTCTTCGTGGTGGACAAGAAGCGCATCCGCGACGTCGAGCGACTGTTCCAGGCCGGCCTGACCTTCTTCTGATCGACGGGCGGGCCGCCATTTAGCGGCCCGCCAGATCAATCCCAGACGGATTCAGACAGGTCCTACTGCGCCACTTCACGTCTCTTGTCACCCTGCGCGGCCTGTTCCTGCTAGCCAGCCTCCGGTCATGCGCTACTCCTCCATCGGTCGAATCCTCGGCGTGCTGCTGATGCTGTTCAGCGCCACGCACCTGCCGCCCCTGCTCGTGGACCTTCATTACGCCGAACGCTCCTGGCAGCCCTTCGCACTGTCGTTTCTGGTCACACTGCTGACCGGCTTCGCCATCTGGTGGCCGTGCCGGCGACACAAGCAGGACCTGCG
This sequence comes from Pseudomonas nicosulfuronedens, assembly GCF_005877905.1. Classification (GTDB taxonomy): domain Bacteria; phylum Pseudomonadota; class Gammaproteobacteria; order Pseudomonadales; family Pseudomonadaceae; genus Pseudomonas; species Pseudomonas nicosulfuronedens. Next base: position 388,470 of record NZ_SWDV01000001.1, read on the forward strand.
CATCCGCGACGGCTACCTGGTGACGGCGCTGTTCTGGATCGTGCTGGGTTCCTTCGGCGCCTTGCCGTTCGCGCTATCGGACGCGCCGCACATGGGCGTGGTCGATGCGCTGTTCGAGTCTTTCTCCGGACTCAGCACCACCGGCGCCACCGTGCTCACCGGCCTGGATTCGCTGCCCCACGCCATCCTCTACTACCGCCAGCAGCTGCAATGGCTGGGCGGCATGGGCATCGTGGTGCTGGCAGTGGCAGTGATGCCGATGCTCGGCATCGGCGGCATGCAGCTGTATCGCGCGGAAATGCCCGGCCCGCTGAAGGAGCACAAGCTCTCGCCGCGCATCGCCGATACCGCCAAGACGCTCTGGTTCCTCTACTGCGGCCTGACCCTGGCCTGCGCGCTGGCCTACTGGGCGGCCGGCATGAAGCTGTTCGACGCCGTAGGACACAGTTTCTCCACCATCGCCATCGGCGGCTTTTCCACCCATGACGCCAGCATCGGCTACTTCGGCAGCCCGCTGATCGAGCTGATCTGCATGACCTTCCTGGTGATTTCCGGGATCAACTTCAGCCTGCACTTCCTCGCCTGGCGCCAACGCAGCCTGCGGCACTACCTGAAGGACACCGAGTGCCGGGCCTACCTCGGTATCCTGCTGGTGCTGTTCCTGATCACCGCGGCGACGCTGATCCTCAAGCACCACTACGACTCGCCGCTGCAGTCGATCCGCTACGCCGCGTTCATGGTGATCTCGGTGGCGACCACCACCGGCTTCGGCCTCGCCGACTTCAGCAGCTGGCCGACCCTGTTGCCCTACCTGCTCCTGTACAGCACCTTCATCGGCGCCTGCGCCGGCTCCACCGGAGGCGGCATGAAAGTGATGCGCATGCTGCTGGTCTACCGCCAGGGCATGCGCGAATTCCTCCGCCTGCTGCACCCGAACGGGGTGTTCCTGGTGAAACTCGGGCGGCGCACGGTACCCGACCGTGTGGTGGAGTCGGTGTGGGCGTTCTTCTCGATCTACCTGCTGACCTTCGTCAGCCTGATGCTGGTGCTGCTGGCGCTGGGCGTGGATCAGCTCACCGCGTTCTCCACGCTCGCCTCCTGCCTGAACAACCTGGGCCCGGCGCTGGGCGAAGCCGCCGTGCACTATGGCAGCCTGCCAGCCAGCGCCAAACTGGTGCTGAGCCTGGCGATGGTGCTCGGGCGGCTGGAGGTGTTCTCCTTGCTGATCCTGCTCACGCCCGCCTTCTGGCGCACTTGAGGCACTGATCTTGAGGCAGAATGGCGGCCTGCTGACGGAGGCTCGCCATGATCGACTCGCTGGAAAAGATGCTCGCCAAGGGCGTGGACAATTCGCTGCTGCGCTTCGGCCTGGGCAAGGGCTACCTGGACGCCGGTGATGCCGCCAGGGCCAGCGAACACCTGCGCCGCTGCGTGGAGCAGGACCCCAAGTATTCTGCTGCCTGGAAGCTGCTGGGCAAAGCGCTGCAGGCCCAGGGCGACCTGGACGGCGCGCGCACCGCCTGGACCGACGGCCTCGCCGCCGCACAAGCCCACGGCGACAAGCAGGCGGAGAAGGAAATGACGGTGTTCCTGCGCAAGCTGGACAAGACAAAGGGCGCCTAGGCGCCCTTTGTCATGCTCGGCCGTTCAGTGCCGATGCCTCTCTTGCGGCCTCAGGCCACCGAGGGTTGCCGGCGCAGGTTGCGGGTGATGGCGCTCAGCAGCATGCCGTAGAGCGGCACGAACAGCATCAGCATCACCGCCAGCTTCACGCCGTAGTCGACCCAGGCGATCTCCACCCAGTGCTCCGCCATGAAGGGGTTGTCGCTGTGCCAGAAGGCGATGGAGAAGAAGGTGAAAGTGTCCAGCAGGTTGCCGAACAGGGTCGAAACCACCGGGGCGATCCACCACTGGCGCATGCGGCGCAGGCGATCGAAGACCTGGATGTCGAGGATCTGGCCGAATACGTAGGCCAGGAAGCTGGCCAGGGAAATCCGCGCGACGAAGGTGTTGAATTCGCCCAGGGAGGCGAAGCCTCGGAAGGCACCTTCCTGGAAGATCACCGAGATCACGTAGGAAGCCAGCAGCGCCGGAACCATCACCCGCGCGATGACCAGCCGTGCCGGGCGCTTGCCGAGCAGGCGGACAGTAAGGTCGGTGGCCAGGAAGATGAACGGGAAGCTGAATGCGCCCCAGGTGGTATGCCAGCCAAAGAGGGTCATTGGCAGCTGCACCAGATAGTTGCTGGCAATGATGATCAGGATGTGGAACGCGACCAGACCGGCGAGTGCGCCGCGCCTTGCCGCCGGAAGGGATGCCGACATGCTTTGGGCCTTTTTCGTCGATGGGGTGAGGGAACCCATGCCCGGCACCATGCCGAGCGGCGCGCATTGTATACGATCCGGACCTGGAAGTCAGGTTTTTCTGGACGTTTTTTGTTCAGCGGCGACCGGCGCCTGCCACCACGAACAGCCCCATGCGGAGGACAGACGTCAGGCGTTGCCGACGAAGCGGAAACCCGCGCCCTCGGCGTCGGTACGCATCACTTCCATCTCCAGGATGGGTGCATCGAAGGGCATGTCCTGCACCTGGCCGGTGACCCGCGTACCGGCAGGCAAGGCGGCGAGCACTTCGTGGCGAACGTAGACGCCGCCGTCGGACAGATCACGGGTATGGCCGAACACATCACCGAAGCTGGGATGGCTGATCTTAATCCGGCACTTCATCGGGGTACGCGGGTACTGCCTTTGGTTCGACATGAAATGGCATCCGTCCTGAATGTCAGCGCACTAATGGGCCTCAAACCCGAGGGTCAGGTCAAGCCAGCAGTTGCACGAGCAGCCAGAGATTGGCCGCGCTGATGACGCAGAACAAGCCCCAGGCCAGGAGGCGGGTGAGCAGGGAGTTGGCGAACTCGCCCATCAGCGCGCGATCGCTGGTGAAGCGGATCAAAGGCCAGAGCGCGAAGGGCAATTGCAGGCTGAGCACCACCTGGCTCATCACCAGCAGCTTGCCCACGGCCTTGTCGCCGAGCATCACCACGCCGATCAGTGCCGGGATCAACGCCAGGGCACGGGTGATCAGGCGTCGCTGCCAGCAGGGGATCTTCATTTGCAGGAAGCCGTCCATGATCACCTGCCCGGCGATGGTACCGGTGAAGGTGGAGCTCTGCCCGGAGGCGAGCAGGGCGACGCCGAAGAGGATCGCCGCCAGGCCGGTGCCCACCAGCGGTTCGAGCAGGCGGTAGGCGTCCTGGATTTCGGTGACGCCGGTGTGGCCGGTCTCGTGGAAGGCCGCGGCGGCGAGGATCAGGATCGCCGCGTTGACCAGCAGCGCCAGGCTCAGCGACACCACGGTGTCGATACGCGTCAGGCGGATCGCCGCAGCTTTGCCGTTGCTGCCGCTGACCTGCCGCGTCTGCACGATGGACGAGTGCAGGTAGAGGTTGTGCGGCATCACCGTGGCACCGAGGATGCCAATCGCCAGGTACAGCGGCTCGCGCTGGGTCACCGCGTCCCAGCTGGGCAAGAAGCCGGCGGCGACGTCGGGCCAGTAGGGTTTGATGAGGATCAGCTCGACCAGGTAGCAGCCGCTGATGGTCACGATCAGGCCGAGCATGATCGCTTCCAGGTGGCGGAAGCGCTGGCCCTTGAGGCCGAGCACGATGAGTGTGTCGAAGGCGGTGAGGATGACGCCGGTGACCAGGTCGACGCCCAGCAGGAGGTGGAAGGCCAGGGCGCAGCCGAGCACTTCGGCGAGGTCCGTGGCGACGATCGACAGCTCCGCCAGCAGCCACTGCAGACGCGCCGTGCCGAGGCTGTAGCGGCTGCGCGAGAGCTGTGCCAGGTCCTGGCCGGTGACGATCCCCAGGCGCATTGCCAGGCACTGCAGGACCATCCCGGCAAGACTTGAGAGCAGTACCACGAACAGCAGCTGGTAGCCGAATCCCGAGCCGGCTTCGATGGCGGTGGCCCAGTTGCCCGGGTCCATGTAGCCGATGGAGACCAGCAGGCCGGGGCCGGCGAACTGGAGGATGCGTTTCCACAACGGCGCGCCGGCCGCGACCTGGATGCTGCCTTTGACTTCCGAGGGACAGAACGGCGCAGTAGCGGTGGTCGGCAGGCCGAGCATGTGGGTGATTCCGGAGAGCGAGGGAGATTCAGCCTGACGCCCCTGGCATCAACAATCCAGGGGCGCCGTATCTATCGCGTCGATTGAGCGGGGCGGATCAGTACCAACGAGCCTCGCCTTCGGGACGCTTCTTGAAGCGCTTCATGGTCCACATGTACTGGCTGGGGTAGGCACGCACGTACTTGGCCAGCTCGCGGCTGAGTGCGGCTACCGACACTTCCATGTCCTTGTCGTACATGTCCGCCGGCGCGGCTTCGAGGATCACCTTGTAGCCACTGCCATCGGGCAGGCGCACGGCATGGAAGAACACGCCACGGGCCTTGCCGCGCGACAGCAGCGAGGGCACGAACTTGCTGGTCAGCGCGGTGGTGCCCAGGTAGGGCACGAACAGGCCCGAGCCCAGGTCCGGTTCCGGGTCGCAGGGGATGCCGACGCAGCCGCCGTTCTTCACTTCCTTGATCACGCTCTTGATGCCTTCGGGCGTCGAGGGTGCGACACGGTTGCCCAGCTGCACGCGCTGCTTCTTCAGCAGGTCATCCACCGCTTTCAGCTTCGGCGGGCGGTAGAAAATGATCGGCTTGGCGTAGGAGCAGTAGAAGTGGTTGAGCACTTCCCAGTTGCCCAGGTGACTGGTGATGCCGACCAGGCCGTCGCCGGAGGCCAGCGCTTCTTCCAGCACCTCCATGCCTTCGACTTCACGGATGTACTGCAGCGACTTCTGCGGTGACCACATCCAGGCGCAGGCGCTCTCGGTCAGTGTACGGCCGATGTCCATCAGGCTCTGGCCGACGAGTTTCTCCAACTCGGCTTCGGACAGCTCGGGGAAGCAGTGCGACAGGTTGATCCGCACGATCTCGCGAGAGCGGTTGGGCAGCTTCCACATCAACCAGCCGATACCGGCGCCCAAAGCGCCCACCGCACGCCACGGCAGCATGGCGAACAAGCGCAGGAAGCCCACCACCAGTGCGCCCTTGAATTTCTCCACGGAAAACTCCTTCAAGCAGATGGCGGCCATTGTAGCCGCTCGCGCCGATATTTCGGACGCCATCGAGGCTCCACACAATCTCCACCCAGCGAGCACATTGCGCCCACGGCGCGCGCGCAACCTGCGGCCATTCGATCCACTGGCCCGGAGGCCCGCGATGCGTACCCCAACCTTCCTTGCACGGCTGTGCTGGCTGCTGATGGCGATGAGTGCCAGCCTGGCGGCGCTGGCCGCCGACAACAGCTCTTCCAGCGACAGCAGCTCCAGCCCGTATTTCTTCGTCGAAAACGCCGATCCGGCCGTCGATGCGCTGCCGCTCAAGGCAACCCGTGTGGATGCCCGTGTGCTGGGCAACATCGCCGAAGTCACGGTGACCCAGGAATACCGCAACCAGGGCAAGACGCCGCTGGAGGCGCGCTACGTTTTCCCCGCTTCGACCCGTGCCGCCGTCCACGGCATGACCGTGCACCTGGGAGACAGGGTGATCCAGGCGCAGATCCGCGAGAAGCAGAAGGCCAAGGCCGAGTACCAGCAGGCCAGGCAGGACGGCAAGACCGCCGCGCTGCTGGAGCAGGAGCGCGAGAACGTGTTCCAGATGAACGTCGCCAACATCCTCCCCGGCGACGTGGTGCAGGTGGAGCTGCGCTACAGCGAGCTACTGGTGCCCACCGACGGTCACTTTCAGTTTGTCTTCCCCACGGTGGTCGGGCCGCGCTACAACGGTCGCGATGAATCCGGCAGCGGCCAGCAGCAGTGGATCGAGTCGCCGTACCTGCCGACAGGGCAGCCTTCAGCCACGAAGTTCGCCCTGCAGGTCGAACTGCTGGCGCCGGTGCAAATCGGCGAGATCACCTCGCCCTCCCATCGCCTGGTTATCCAGCGAGATGGCCAGCGCGCCACCGCTCGCGTAGCGGCCGACGATGACACCGCCAGCAACCGCGATTTCATTCTCGACTACCAACTCGGTGGAGAGGCCGTTCAAAGCGGCCTGCTGCTGTCACGCGGCGTGCAGGAGAACTTCTTCCTCGCCATGGTCGCGCCCCCACGGGCACCGGATGCCCGACTCATCGTCCCGCGCGACTACGTCTTCGTGGTGGACGTCTCCGGCTCCATGAATGGCTTCCCCCTGGACACCACCAAGACCTTACTGCGCGACCTGATCGGCCGGCTGCGCCCCAGCGATACTTTCAACCTGCTGCTGTTCGCCGGCGACAATCGCAAGCTGGCCGACCGTTCGCTGGCTGCTACCCCGGAGAACACCCGCCTTGCCATCGACCTGCTGGACAGCCAGGTCGGCGCCGGTGGCACCGAGCTGATGCCCGCCCTGCGCGAGGCGCTGGCGATGCCGACCGACCCGGAGCGCTCGCGCAGCTTCGTGGTGGTCACCGACGGCTATGTCACCATCGAGAGCAGCGCCTACAAACTGGTGCGCGAAAACCTGAGCAAGGCCAACCTGTTCGCCTTCGGCATCGGCAGTGCGGTGAACCGCAGCCTGATCGAAGGCCTGGCGCGGGCGGGGCAGGGCGAGCCCTTCGTGGTGACCGACGACGAGGCGGCAGGCCAGGCGGCGCAGCGTTTCCGCCGGATGATCGACAGCCCCCTGCTCAAGGGCATCCACGCCCGCTTCGAAGGCCTCGATGTGTACGACGTGGAGCCGCTGCAACTGCCCGACCTGTTTGCCAATCGCCCGCTGGTGCTGTTCGGCAAGTGGAAGGGCGAGCCACGCGGTGAGCTGCGACTCGACGCCCACGCCGCCGAAGGCCCGTTCCAGGTACGACTGCCAATCAGCGCCGGCAACCTCACCGACAACAATGGTGCGCTCGCTCACCTGTGGGCACGCCAACGCCTCGCCACCCTGATGGACCAGGAAGCTCTCGACGGTGGCTTCGAGTTCAGCTCGCAGATCCTCGACCTCGGGCTGAAATATCAGCTGCTCACGCCCTATACCTCGTTCATCGCCGTCGACCAGCAGGTGCGCAATCCCGATCCCCAGGCGAACAGGACGGTCGATCAGCCACTGCCTATGCCCCAGGGCGTGAGCAACAGCGCCATCGGCAGTACCGTGCCGGGCACTCCGGAACCGGGGGTATGGGCCATGTTGCTGTTGGCCGCACTGAGTGGCTGGTTCTGGCGGAGGAAGGCCGCATGATCCGCCGTCTACCCGGCTGGAGCTGGGTGCTGTTTGCCGCACTGGCGGCCTGGCCCAGCTGGCTGTGGGCGGCGCGGCGCCTCGGTGATGGCTCGGATGACCCGCTGGGGATCATCGCTTTGGCAGCACTCGGCCTGTTGCTCTGGCGCGATCGCTCCAGCCTGCGCGCGCAACCTCGTCTGCGTTGGCTGTGCGTTGCAGCGCTTCTGTTGATCGCCGGGGCGTTATCCCAATCGATCCTCCCTCCGCTACTACGTGGACTGATCTCGGTACTGGCACTGCTGCTGGTAATCCTCAGCCTGCGCGCCCCCGGCCAGCCCTGGTTGGGCTGGCTGGGGCTAGGCGTGCTGTCGCTGCCACTGCTGTCTTCGCTGCAGTTCTTCGTCGGATATCCGCTACGAGTTGTCACCGCCGAGGTCAGCGCCTGGCTGTTGCGCCTGGGCAGCTGGTCGGTGGAACGGCAGGGCAGTGCACTGCTGGTGGACGGCCAGTGGGTGATGGTCGATGCGCCGTGCTCGGGTATCCAGATGGCCTGGGTCGGCTACTTCACCGCCTGCGCGCTGGCGGCCTGGCTGCGCTTGCCGGACCGCGCGCTGGCACGCCGCCTGCCGCTGGTGGGACTGCTGGTGCTGGGCGGCAACATCCTGCGCAACACGCTGCTGGTGTGGGGCGAGAGCGGGGCGAGCGGCTTTCCCGGCTGGGCCCACGAGACAGTCGGGCTGCTGGTATTCGTCGGCGTCTGCGGGATAATTTTCTGGGTGATAGGGCGGCGCGCTTTTGCGCTGTCAGCTTCGGTCGAAGCTGTGCGGCCTGACGCTTCGATGCGCTTCACCGGCGGCCTGCTTGGCGCCCTGCTGATGGCGACGCTCTGGCCTTTCGTGGCGCCGGTGACCACCGTGTCGGAGGCCGCTCGGGTCGCCCATGAATGGCCGCGGCAGTTCGAAGGTCGAACCTTGCGGCCGCTGGCGCTTTCGTCGGTGGAGCAGCGTTTCGCCGAGGACTTCCCCGGCCAACTCGGCCGCTTCACCGATGGCCAGCGCAGCATCGTGCTGCGCCAGGTGCTGCGGCCAACCCGCAAGTTGCACCCGGCGGAGGATTGCTTCCGCGCACTGGGGTATCGCATCGAGCAGACGCAATTGCGTCAGCGCGTCGGAGCACAGGGCCTGCAACGCTGCTTCGTGGTGACACGCGAGGGCATGCGACTGCAGGTCTGCGACTACATCGAGGACGCCGCCGGCCAGTCCTTCTCCGATACCTCGGCCTGGTACTGGTCGGCGCTGTCCGGCCGCTCCGCCGGACCATGGCTGTCGGTCACCCTGGCCAGCCCCCTGCCTTAGGCGCGGGCCAGCTGGGCGTAGCGGTCACAGTCGGTCGTGTGGTCCATGACCATGCCGGTGGCCTGCATGAAGGCGTAGCAGATAGTCGGGCCGACGAAGTTGAAGCCGGCCTTGCGCAGGGCCTTGCTCATGGCCTCGGCCTCGGGTGTCACCGCCGGAACATCGCCGCGGCCACTGAAGTGGTTGACCTTGGGCTGACCGCCGACAAAGGACCAGAGGAACGTCACCGGGTCCTCAAGCTTCAGCCAGGCCTGGGCGTTCTGCCGCGCCGCCTTGAGCTTGGCGAGGTTGCGGATGATGCCCGGGTCCTGCATGCGCTCCTCGATTTCCTCGTCGGTCATGCGTGCCAGGCGTTCCGGGTCGAAGCCGAACAGCACCTCACGGTAGCGTTCGCGCTTCTTCAGCACGGTGATCCACGACAGGCCAGCCTGGGCACCTTCGAGGATGATCATCTCGAACAGGGCGCGGGCGTCACGCTGCGGCACGCCCCATTCGGCATCGTGGTAGGCGATGTACAGCGGGTCGTCGTTACACCAGAAGCAGCGGGGCATGGCGGTCGTCCTGACAGGGAAAGTCCGACTATAGCCAAAACACTGTATGAAGATACAGCCATTCACATGATTTCCGACACATTCGTGATCTCCCGCCGGGCGCCTCTGCAGCGCTGTGAGGCCCAAGCTGCAAGCGTCTTGGGGTATACTGCCGGGTTTTAGTCGCATATCCAGCACAGGTGAAATTCGTGAGCCAGACTACGCCCGCCGTGCCCACCTTCCAGGACCTGATCCTCGCCCTGCAAAAATACTGGGCCGATCAGGGCTGTGTGGTGCTGCAGCCCTACGACATGGAAGTAGGCGCAGGCACCTTCCACACCGCCACCTTCCTCCGCGCCGTGGGCCCGGAAACCTGGAACGCGGCGTACGTGCAACCGAGCCGCCGTCCCACCGACGGTCGCTACGGCGAGAACCCCAACCGCCTGCAGCACTACTACCAGTTCCAGGTGGTCTTGAAGCCCAATCCGGAAAACTTCCAGGAACTGTACCTGGGCTCGCTGCAGGCCATCGGCATCGACCCGCTGGTGCACGACATTCGTTTCGTCGAGGACAACTGGGAATCGCCGACCCTCGGCGCCTGGGGCCTGGGCTGGGAAATCTGGCTGAACGGCATGGAAGTCACCCAGTTCACCTACTTCCAGCAGGTCGGCGGCATCGAGTGCTACCCGGTCACCGGTGAGATCACCTACGGCCTGGAACGCCTGGCCATGTACATCCAGGGTGTCGACTCGGTGTACGACCTGGTCTGGGCTGACGGCCCGTTCGGCAAGGTCACCTATGGCGATGTGTTCCACCAGAACGAAGTGGAGCAGTCGACCTACAACTTCGAACACGCCAACGTCGAGAAACTCTTCGAGCTGTTCGACTTCTACGAAAGCGAAGCCAATCGTCTGATCGAGCTGCAACTGCCGCTGCCGACCTACGAGATGGTCCTCAAGGCCTCGCACACCTTCAACCTGCTGGACGCCCGCCGCGCCATCTCGGTGACCGAGCGTCAGCGCTACATCCTGCGCGTACGCACCCTGGCCCGCGCGGTGGCGCAGAGCTACCTGCAGGCCCGCGCCCGCCTCGGCTTCCCGATGGCCACCCCCGCACTGCGTGACGAAGTACTGGCCAAGCTGAAGGAGGCCGAATAATGAGCGCGAAGGATTTCCTCGTCGAACTGGGCACCGAAGAGCTGCCTCCCAAGGCGCTGAAAAGCCTCGGTGAAGCCTTCCTGGCCGGCATCGAGAAGGGCCTCAAAGCCGCTGGCCTGACCTACGCCGCCGCACGCTGCTACGCCGCGCCGCGCCGCCTGGCCGTGCAGATCGACCAGCTCGCCGTGCAACAGCCGGACCGCACCGTGAACCTCGACGGCCCGCCGCTGCAGGCTGCCTTCGACGCCAGCGGTAACCCGACCCAGGCCGCCCTGGGCTTCGCCAAGAAATGCGGCGTGGACCTGGAGCAGATCGACAAGAGCGGCCCGAAACTCAAGTTCAGCCAGAGCATCGCCGGCCAGCCGGCCGTAGGCCTGCTGCCAGGGATCGTCGAGGCCTCGCTGAACGAGCTGCCGATTCCCAAGCGCATGCGCTGGGCGGCACGCCGCGAAGAGTTCGTGCGTCCGACCCAGTGGCTGGTGATGCTGTTCGGCGACGACGTCGTCGACTGCGAGATTCTCACCAAGAAGGCCGGTCGCGAATCCCGTGGCCACCGCTTCCACAACCCGGCCAACGTGCGCATCTCGGCACCGGCCAACTACCTGGAAGACCTGCGCAGCGCCCACGTGCTGGCCGACTTCGCCGAGCGCCGGGAGATCATCTCCAAGCGCGTCGCCGAACTGGCTGCCGAGCAGAAGGGCAGTGCCATTGTCCCGGCCGACCTACTGGACGAAGTGACCGCGCTGGTCGAATGGCCGGTACCGCTGGTGTGCTCCTTCGAGGAGCGTTTCCTCGCCGTGCCACAGGAAGCCCTGATCACCACCATGCAGGACAACCAGAAGTACTTCTGCCTGCTGGACGCCAACGGCAAACTGCTGCCGCGTTTCATCACCGTGGCCAACGTCGAGAGCAAGGCACCGGAACACATCGTCTCCGGTAACGAGAAGGTCGTACGTCCGCGCCTGACCGACGCCGAGTTCTTCTTCAAGCAGGACCAGAAGCAGCCGCTGGAAGCCTTCAACGCCCGCCTGAAGAACGTGGTGTTCCAGGCCCAGCTCGGCACTGTCTACGAGAAAGCCGAACGCGTCTCCAAACTGGCCGCCTACATCGCCGAACGCATCGGTGGTGATGCGACCAACGCGGCCCGTGCCGGCATCCTCTCCAAGTGCGACCTGGCCACCGAGATGGTCGGCGAGTTCCCGGAGATGCAGGGCATCGCCGGTTACTACTACGCCACCGCGGGTGGCGAGGCCAAGGACGTCGCCCTGGCGCTGAACGAGCAGTACATGCCACGCGGCGCTGGCGCCGAACTGCCGAGCACCCTGACCGGTGCGGCGGTGGCCGTGGCCGACAAGCTCGACACCCTGGTCGGCATCTTCGGCATCGGCATGCTCCCCACGGGCAGCAAGGACCCGTACGCCCTGCGCCGTGCCGCCCTGGGTGTGCTGCGTATCCTCATCGAGAAGCAGCTGGACCTGGACCTGGTCGACGCCATCGGCGTGGCCGTGGCCCAGTACGGCGACAAGGTGAAGGCCGAAGGTCTGTCCGAACAGGTGCAGGACTTCGTCTTCGACCGCCTGCGCGCCCGCTATGAGGACGAGGGCGTCAACGTCGCCGTGTACCAGGCCGTACGTGCGCTCAAGCCGACCGCGCCGCTGGACTTCGATCAGCGCGTGCAGGCCGTCCAGGCCTTCCGTCAGCTGCCGGAAGCCGAAGCCCTGGCCGCCGCCAACAAGCGCGTGTCGAACATCCTGGCCAAGGCCGAGGGCGAAGTGCCCGCGAGCGTCAATGCCAGCCTGTTCGCCGAGACCGCCGAGAAGGCCCTTGGCAGCGCCGTAGCGGCAGCCGAAGGCGAAGTGGCTCCGCTGGCCGCGGCTCGCGACTATCGATCCGCCCTGGCCCGCCTGGCGGCCCTGCGTGCGCCGGTGGATGCCTTCTTCGAGGAAGTCCTGGTGAATGCCGACGACAACGCCGTGAAGGCCAATCGCTACGCGCTGCTGGCGAAGCTGCGTGGGCTGTTCCTCGGCGTCGCCGACATCTCGCTGCTGGGTTGATGCCCGCCTGAAAGCCGGGAGTTCGCAACGGTTCGCCGTGACGAACTCCCGGCTTTTTCATTTCCGACTTTCGAAGCGCGTGACCTATCCCAGCATGAAGCTACTGATCCTCGACCGCGACGGTGTCATCAACCAGGACTCCGACGCCTACATTAAATCCCTCGACGAGTGGATTCCGATCCCCAGCGCGATCACTGCCATCGCTCGCCTGAGCAAGGCCGGCTGGACCGTGGCCGTGGCCACCAACCAGTCGGGCATTGCCCGCGGCTATTACGACCTGGCCACCCTGGAGAGCATGCACCAGCGCCTGCGCGAGCTGGTGGAAGAGCAGGGCGGTGAACTCGGCCTGGTCGTGTACTGCCCCCATGGTCCCGACGAGGGCTGCGACTGCCGCAAGCCGAAACCCGGTATGCTGCTGCAGATTGCCCACCACTACAGCGCGGATTTACGCGGCATCTGGTTCGTGGGTGACAGCCGGGGTGACCTGGACGCCGCGCTGGCCGTCGATTGTCAGCCAGTGTTGGTAAAGACCGGCAAAGGCGAGCGAACCCTGACCAAGCCGTTGCCCGAAGGCACGCTGGTATTCGACGACCTGGCGGCAGTAGCCGACCAACTTCTTTCCTGAGGACCCATCCCCCATGTCGATAGTGCAGGCCATCAGAACCGTACTTTTCTACCTGCTGCTGTCGTCCAGCGCCTTCGTCTGGGGTACCCTCAGCCTGCTCATTGCCCCCTTCCTGCCCTACCGCGCGCGCTACCGTTTCATTGCCCAGGCCTGGTGCAAATTCGCCGTCTGGCTCGCCAGCTGGATGGTTGGCGTGCGCTACGAACTCAAAGGCGTGGAGAACATCCCCGACCAGCCCTGCGTGATCCTCGCCAAACACCAGAGCACCTGGGAGACCTTCTTCCTCACCGGCTACTTCGAGCCGCTGGCGCTGGTACTCAAACGCGAGCTGCTGTTCGTGCCCTTTTTCGGCTGGGCCATGGCGCTGCTCAAGCCCATCGCCATCAACCGCGAGCAGCCCAAGGTGGCCCTCAAGCAGATCGCCAAGCAGGGCGATGAGTGTCTCAAGAAGGGCGCCTGGGTACTGATCTTCCCGGAAGGCACCCGCGTTCCCACCGGCCAGATCGGCAAGTTCTCCCGCGGCGGCGCCTCTCTGGCGGTCAACGCCAACCTCCCGGTGCTGCCGATCGCCCACAACGCCGGGCACTGCTGGCCGAAGAACGGCTGGGCGAAGTACCCCGGTACCATCCAGGTGGTGATTGGCCCGGCGATGTACGCTGAAGGGGAGGGCGCACGCGCCATCACCGAGCTCAACCAGCGAGCCGAGAACTGGGTCATCCAGACCCTGCGCGATATGGGTGAGCTGTCGGCAGATTCGGCGCCTCAGGCGGTGGCCGAAGCCTCCTGATACTTTCCTCGAGCAAAAGAAAAGGGCCCCGAAGGGCCCTTTCTTTTTGCCTGGCTAAACCTGAAAAGCATCAGACGTCCAGGTTGGACACCGCCAGGGCGTTGCTTTCGATGAAGTCGCGGCGCGGCTCCACGGCATCGCCCATCAGGGTGTTGAACAGCTGGTCGGCAGCGATGGCATCCTCGATGGTAACCTTCAGCATGCGGCGCACGTTCGGGTCCATGGTGGTTTCCCACAGCTGATCCGGGTTCATCTCGCCCAGCCCCTTGTATCGCTGGATGCTGTGGCGCTTGGTGCCTTCGGTCATCAGCCAGTCCAGGGCTTCCTTGAAGCTGCTGACGTTCTTCTTGCGCTCGCCCTTCTGCACGTAGGCGCCCTCTTCCAGCAGGCTGTTCAGCTTGCTGCCCAGCTCGGTCACCGCGCGGTAATCGTTGCTGGCGAAGAAATCACGGTTGAAGGTGACGTAGTTCGACAGACCGTGGGCCACCATCTCGACTTCCGGCAGCCACAGGTGACGCTCGCGGTCCTCGCGCAGGCTGACCTTGTAGGTCAGGCCGGACTTCTCGACAGCCTTCAGGCGCGCCTGGAACTGCTCGATCCAGGCCTGCATGGTGGCCTCGTCACCCAGCTTTTCCGCCTCGATGCGCGGCAGATAGATGAAGTGCTCAGTCAGGTCCTGCGGGTACAGACGGGACAGGCGGGAGAGGGTGCGCATGACACCGCGGTACTCGTTGACCAGCTTCTCCAGCGCCTCACCGGACAGGCCCGGGGCACTTTCATTGACGTGGACGCTGGCTTCCTCAAGGGCAGACTGGGTCATGTATTCCTCCATGGCCACGTCGTCCTTGATGTACTGCTCCTGCTTGCCACGCTTCACCTTGTACAGCGGCGGCTGAGCGATGTAGATGTAGCCGCGCTCGACCAGCTCCGGCAGCTGACGGAAGAAGAAGGTCAGCAGCAGGGTGCGGATGTGCGAACCGTCGACGTCAGCATCGGTCATGATGATGATGTTGTGGTAACGCAGCTTGTCGATGTTGTACTCCTCGCGCCCGATACCGCAGCCCAGCGCGGTGATCAGCGTGCCAACCTCCTGGGAGGACAGCATCTTGTCGAAGCGAGCTTTCTCGACGTTGAGGATCTTGCCCTTGAGCGGCAGGATCGCCTGGGTCTTGCGGTTACGGCCCTGCTTCGCAGAACCGCCCGCGGAGTCACCTTCCACGATGTACAGTTCGGAGAGGGCGGGGTCCTTCTCCTGGCAGTCGGCAAGCTTGCCCGGCAGGCCAGCGATGTCCAGCGCGCCCTTGCGGCGGGTCATCTCGCGAGCCTTGCGCGCAGCCTCACGAGCACGAGCGGCGTCGATCATCTTGCCGACCACGGCCTTGGCCTCGTTCGGGTTCTCCAGCAGGAAGTCGGCGAAGTACTTGCCCATCTCCTGTTCCACGGCGGTCTTCACCTCCGAGGAAACCAGCTTGTCCTTGGTCTGCGAGCTGAACTTCGGATCCGGCACCTTGACCGAAATGATCGCGGTCAGACCTTCACGGGCGTCGTCGCCGGTGGTAGCGATCTTGAACTTCTTCGCCAGGCCTTCCTGTTCGATGTAGTTGTTCAGGTGGCGGGTGAGGGCGGAGCGGAAGCCCGCCAGGTGGGTGCCCCCGTCGCGCTGGGGAATGTTGTTGGTGAAGCAGAGGATATTCTCGTTGAAGCTGTCGTTCCACTGCAGGGCGACTTCTACACCGACGCCATCTTCTTCGCGCTGGCAGTTGAAGTGGAAGACCTGGTTCACCGCGGTCTTGTTGGTGTTCAGGTACTCGACGAAGGCACGCAGGCCACCCTCGTATTTGAACAGCTCTTCCTTGCCAGCACGCTCGTCACGCAGGACGATGCCGACGCCGGAGTTCAGGAACGACAGCTCGCGGATCCGCTTGGCCAGGATGTCCCAGCTGAAATGGATGTTATGGAAGGTTTCCGGGGACGGTTTGAAGTGCACCTCGGTTCCCGAGCCTTCGGTATCGCCTACCGGTCGCAGCGGGAACTGCGGGACGCCGTGATGGTAGACCTGCTCCCAGACTTTGCCTTCGCGGCGAATGGTCAGGCGCAGCTCGTGGGAGAGGGCGTTCACCACCGACACACCCACGCCGTGCAGACCGCCGGAGACCTTGTAGCTGTTGTCGTCGAACTTACCGCCGGCGTGGAGGACGGTCATGATGACCTCGGCCGCGGAGACCCCTTCTTCCTTGTGGATATCCACTGGGATGCCGCGACCGTTGTCGCGCACGGTGATGGATTCATCGGTGTGAATGGTGATGCTGATCTCGCTGCAGTAGCCCGCCAGCGCTTCGTCGATCGAGTTGTCCACGACCTCGAAGACCATGTGGTGCAGGCCAGTGCCGTCGTCGGTATCACCGATGTACATGCCCGGACGCTTACGTACGGCGTCCAGCCCCTTCAGTACCTTGATACTGGAAGAGTCGTAGGTGTTCTCGCTCATTCTTCACTCCCGATGGTAGTGTCCTGAGAGACGCGCCCATGTTCCACGTGGAACATCGACACCGGCGTTTCCGTTTGCCAGCCGTCTTTCAATAAGTGCGGGTCGACGCAGGTGATGAATACCTGGCAACCCAGATCTTCGAGAAGTCGGCACAAAGACAACCGATGCTTCTCATCCAGTTCGGAGGGGAGGTCATCCACCAGGTAGACGCATTGCCCGCGCTTGGCCTGGTTGATCAAGTGCCCCTGGGCGATCCGCAACGCGCAGACCACCAGCTTCTGTTGGCCACGTGAAAGAATCTCCGCGGCATTGTGTCCCCCCAGACGGATTCTCAGGTCCGCCCGTTGCGGTCCCGCCTGGGTGTGTCCCATCTGCTGATCGCGCAGCAAGCTGGATGACAGCACTTCGCTCAGGTCGCGCTCCTTGTCCCATCCCCGGTAGTAGCTGAGCGTCAGATCATCGATCTGAATCAGCTCGGCCAGAGTCTTCTCAAACTGGGGCTTGAGAGCCTGGATATAGGACCTCCGATACGCGTCGATTTCGTCGCTCGCCGCGCACAATTCGCGGTCCCAAGCAGCCTGCGAAGCACCGTCCAGTTTACCATGTCGGAGCCACGAGTTCCGCTGCCTCAGGGCCTTCTGCAGTCTTTGCCAAGCGACCATGAAGCGTTGTTCCACGTGGAACACTCCCCAGTCGAGGAACTGCCGGCGAATCTTCGGCGCACCTTCCAGCAAGCGAAAACTATCCGGGTTGATCAACTGAAGCGGCAAGGTCTCGGCCAACTGAGCAGCGCTGCGTGCATTCTGACCATCGATACGAATCTGGAACTCGCCTTGGCGATCACGTGATACCCCCAGGCTGCTATCAAAGCCATTACCCAGGCGTACCTGTCCGAAAACCGTGCAAGCCGGCTCTTCGTACTGGATGACAGGTTGCAGGCGCATGCTGCGGAAGGAGCGAGCAAGGCCGAGCAGGTAGATGGCTTCCAGCACGCTGGTCTTGCCGCTGCCGTTTTCGCCGTAGAGGATGTTGATGCGGGGGGAGGGGGAGAAGGTCACCGGGTGCAGATTACGCACCGCGGTGACCGAAAGGCGGCTAAGGGACATCGATACGCGTCAGAGGCGCATCGGCATGACGACGTAGGCAGAATCGTCGTTGTCCGCTTCCTGCAGCAGCGCACTGCTGTTGGAGTCGGAGAGGATCATGCGCACCTGCTCGGTACCCATGACACCCAGGACGTCCAGCAGATAGCTGACGTTGAAGCCGATCTCCAGGCTGCCGCCGTTGTAGTCGACCTGCACTTCTTCTTCCGCCTCTTCCTGTTCCGGGTTGTTCGCCTGGATTTTCAGGAGACCGTTGGAGAGCTGCAGACGAATACCGCGGTACTTTTCGTTGGACAGGATTGCGGTACGGCTGAAGGCTTCGCGCAGTACCTGTCGGTCACCCAACACCAGCTTGTCACCGCCCTTGGGCAGTACGCGCTCGTAATCCGGGAACTTGCCGTCCACCAGCTTGGAGGTGAAGGTGAACTCCCCAGTGGTCGCACGGATGTGATGCTGGCCGAGGACGATGGACACTTCGCCGTCCTGCTCGGTGAGCAGGCGAGCCAGCTCGAGAATGCCTTTACGCGGCACGATCACCTGGTGGCGATCCTGGGCTTCCGGCACGCCGTTGCTCAGCGAGCACATGGCCAGGCGGTGGCCATCGGTGGCCACGGCACGCAGGGTGCCGCCACCCACTTCCAGCAGCATGCCGTTCAGGTAGTAGCGAACATCCTGCTGCGCCATGGCGAAGCTGGTGCGATCGATCAGTCGACGCAGCTTGCTCTGCACCAGGCTGAAGGTCAGCGAGCCCGGCCCTTCTTCCACGGTGGGGAAGTCATTGGCCGGCAGGGTGGAAAGAGTGAAGCGACTGCGGCCGGCCTTCACCAGGAGCTTCTGCTCGTCGACGCGGATGTCAATCACGGCATCGCTGGGCAGGCTCTTGCAGATATCCATCAGCTTGCGCGCCGGCACGGTGATTTCACCCGGCTCAGCGGCATCTTCCAGAGTGACGCGACCTACCAGCTCGACTTCCAGGTCGGTGCCGGTCAGCGACAGTTGCTGGCCTTCGACGACCAGCAGGACGTTGGAAAGAACCGGCAGCGTCTGGCGGCGCTCGACAACGCCAGCGACCAGTTGCAGGGGTTTCAACAGAGCTTCGCGTTGAATAGTGAAATGCATGGTCTAGTCCCTTGCCTCGTGAGGCTGCGTCAGGTGGTCAGAGTACGCAGCAGGTTCTTGTAGTCCTCGCGGATATCCGCGTCGGATTCCTTGAGTTGAGCGATCTTACGACAGGCGTGCAGCACCGTGGTGTGATCCCGACCGCCGAAGGCCACGCCGATCTCCGGCAGGCTGTGGTTGGTCAGTTCCTTGGAGAGTGCCATGGCAACCTGACGCGGACGTGCCACCGAGCGCGAGCGGCGCTTGGACAACAGGTCGGCAATCTTGATCTTGTAGTACTCAGCGACGGTACGCTGGATGTTGTCGATGCTGACCAGCTTGTCCTGCAGGGCCAGCAGATCCTTCAACGACTCGCGGATCAGCTCGATGGTGATCGGCCGGCCCATGAAGTGGGAGTGGGCGATCACGCGCTTGAGCGCACCTTCAAGCTCACGCACGTTGGAGCGAATGCGCTGGGCAATGAAGAACGCGGCGTCGTGCGGCAGTTCGACCTTGGCCTGCTCGGCCTTTTTCATCAGGATCGCCACACGGGTTTCCAGCTCGGGCGGCTCCACGGCCACCGTCAAACCCCAGCCGAAGCGCGATTTCAGGCGCTCTTCGAGGCCTTCGATTTCCTTCGGGTAGCGGTCGCTGGTCAGGATGACCTGCTGACCGCCTTCGAGAAGGGCGTTGAAGGTGTGGAAGAACTCTTCCTGGGAACGCTCCTTGCGGGCGAAGAACTGGATATCGTCGATCAGCAGCGCATCCACCGAACGGTAGAAACGCTTGAACTCGTTGATGGCGTTCAGCTGCAGCGCCTTCACCATGTCGGCGACGAAGCGCTCCGAATGCAGGTACACGACCTTCGCATTGGGATTTTTCTTCAGCAGATGGTTACCCACAGCGTGCATCAGGTGGGTCTTGCCCAAGCCGACGCCACCATAAAGGAAGAGCGGGTTGTAGCCGTGCTTGAGGTTGTCCGCCACCTGCCAGGCGGCCGCGCGGGCCAGCTGGTTGGATTTACCTTCAACGAAGTTCTCGAAGGTGAAGGTGCGGTTGAGATAGCTGGTGTGCTTGAGCGCACCTTCTACCTGCACGTTGCGCTCAGTACGCACAGCCGCGGCCGGCATAGCCGCCGCCAGCGGATCGATCCCCGGGCTGGACTCGTCGAGATCGGCGATGGTCTGCACCGGCGCTGTCTGGACGGGCTGCGGCTCAGGCATGGAGAGAGCCACCGGCGCTGGCGCAACCACCGGCGCAGCTGCAGTGGCAACGGGAGCCGCCTGCACGCTCACCTGCGGTGTCGGGACCAGGGCCGGGCGCGGAGCGCGGCTACGGCGGCTGCCAATCAACAGCGAAATCGCCGGAATCTGGCCATTGCCACGTTCGCCCAGCAATTCGAGCAGACGCCCCATGTACTTCTCATTGACCCAGTCGAGTACGAAGCGGTTAGGTGCGTAGACGCGCAACTCCTCACCTTCTGCCTCGACCTGTAGAGGTCTGATCCAGGTGTTGAATTGCTGGGACGGCAGCTCGTCACGCAGAAGCTCCACGCACTGCTGCCAAAGTTCCACGGACACGGATATCCCCCAAAAGAAGTCGCAAAGCGAAACAGGCCGCTATTGTAGCCTCGCCGGACCAACTTATCCACAGTTAAGCACGCAGGGATGTAAGCAAAATCAAGGTGTTAATGATTTTACCGGCGGTCGGGTAATAGTGTCTTGAACCTTGTGGATAACAGCTTGATGGGGCAGGGGAAGACCCTGGTGATCGTTCTGTGGAAAAAATCCCTGTGGAAAAATCCCCATTCCATACCCAGCTTTCCAACTGGCCCCCCACAAGCAGCCCACGCCTTCCCGACAGGGTTATCATTTCCCCTGACCCGCTCATTCAAAGGCGCCTGACGACTTATGCACAGGCATCCGCCTGCATAAACATAATCATCGCTTCAATCTTTAAAAAAGAGATTTCCCTTCTTTCTATAGATTTTGTATCCGGGCCTGGTTGGAAATTGACCTGACCGCCCGATTTCACTAGAATCGCCGGTCTCTTTAAACGGGGTCACTGCGACCTCATGTCGTCAAACCCAGGTACCGAATCATGAAACGTACTTTCCAACCCAGCACCCTCAAGCGCGCTCGCGTGCACGGCTTCCGCGCTCGCATGGCCACCAAGAACGGTCGTCAGGTTCTGTCGCGTCGTCGCGCCAAGGGCCGCAAGCGTCTGACCGTCTGATTTGTCTGACACAGGTGGTGAGTCGAGATTTCAGCCGGGATAAGCGTCTTCTGACAGCCCGGCAATTCACAGCAGTCTTCGACTCCCCCACCTCCAAGGTTCCCGGCAAGCACATCCTGCTGCTGGCGCGCGAAAACGGTCTCGATCACCCCCGTCTGGGCCTGGTGATCGGCAAGAAGAACGTCAAGCTCGCCGTCGAGCGCAACCGCCTCAAACGCCTTCTCCGTGAATCCTTCCGCCATCACCAGCAAAAGCTGGCTGGCCTGGATATCGTGGTGATTGCGCGCAAAGGCCTTGGTGATCTGGAGAATGAAGAACTGCACCAGCAGTTCGGCAAGCTCTGGAAACGCCTGTTGCGCAACCGGCCCAGCCCGGAACCTTCGACAGAATCTCCGGGAGTGGCCGACAGTTCCCATGCGTAGACTGGCGCTGTTACTGATCCAGTTTTACCGCTACGCCATCAGTCCCATGATGGGCAGGCACTGTCGTTTCTACCCCAGCTGTTCCTGCTACGCGCAGGAAGCCATTGAAACCCATGGTTTCCTGCGTGGTGGCTGGCTGGCCGCTCGTCGCCTAGGCCGCTGCCACCCCTGGCATCCCGGTGGCTACGATCCGGTACCGCCAGATCCTTCCAAGCCCGCCCCTTCCTCGACGGCCGAGTAACCATGGACATCAAACGTTCAATCCTATTCGTCGCCCTGGCAATCGTGTCCTACGCGCTGGTTCTCCAGTGGAACAAGGACTACGGCCAGCCCGAACTGCCGGCGCAGACCGCGACCTTCAATCAGACTGAAGGCCTGCCGGACACTTCCGTGCCTGCCGGCAATGCGGCCAATGCCGACGTACCCACCACGCAGAACGCCCAGGCCAGCCTGCCCAATGAGCAGAAGCCGGCGGCAACCAGCGACCAGCTGATCCGCGTGAAGACCGATGTCCTGGACCTGACCATCGACCCGCGCGGCGGCGACGTGATCAAGCTCGGCCTGACCCAGTACCCGCTGCGCCAGGACCGCCCGGACGTGCCGTTCCCGCTGTTCGAGCGTGACAACCAGCGCACCTATCTGGCCCAGAGCGGCCTGACCGGCGCCAATGGTCCGGATGCCGCTGCCAGTGGTCGCCCGCTCTACGCCTCGGCCAAACCCGTCTACGAACTGGCCGACGGCCAGGACCAGATGGTCGTCGACCTGACTTATGCACAGGATGGCGTGAGCTACATCAAACGCTTCACCTTCCACCGCGGTCTGAAAAACGACTGCACCGAGAAGGAAAAGGCGCAGAAGAAGCTCGAGTGCATCAACCCCAATGCCTATCAGGTCGGCGTGACCTACCTGATCGACAACCAGAGCGACAAACCGTGGAACGCCTCGCTGTTCGCCCAGCTCAAGCGTGATGCCAGCGTCGACCCGTCCTCCACCACCGCTACCGGCGTATCGACCTACCTCGGCGCTGCGGTCTGGACCCCTGAAAAGCCCTACGTGAAAGTGTCCATGAAGGACATGGACAAGGAGCAGTTCAAGGAAACCGTCCAGGGTGGCTGGGTAGCCTGGCTGCAGCACTACTTCGTCACCGCCTGGGTTCCCGCCAAGGGCGATACCCACAGCGTGATGACCCGCAAGGACGCCCAGGGCAACTACATCGTCGGCTACACCGGTCCCAACCTGACCGTTGCACCGGGTGCCAAGGGCGAAACCAGCATGACCCTGTACGCCGGCCCGAAACTGCAGGCGTACTTGAAGGAGCTGTCTCCGGGCCTGGAACTGACCGTCGACTACGGTCCGCTGTGGTTCATCGCCCAGCCGATCTTCTGGCTGTTGCAACATATCCACAACCTGGTGGGTAACTGGGGCTGGTCGATCATCTTCCTGACCATCGTCATCAAACTGGCCTTCTTCCCGCTGTCCGCCGCCAGCTACCGTTCCATGGCCCGCATGCGCGCCGTGTCGCCGAAACTGGCAGCACTGAAGGAACAGCATGGCGACGATCGCCAGAAGATGTCCCAGGCGATGATGGAGCTGTACAAGAAGGAGAAGATCAATCCGCTGGGCGGCTGCCTGCCGATCCTGGTGCAGATGCCGGTCTTCCTTTCGCTGTACTGGGTACTGCTGGAAAGCGTCGAGATGCGCCAGGCTCCGTGGCTGGGCTGGATCGTCGACCTCTCGGTGAAGGATCCGTTCTTCATCCTGCCGATCATCATGGGCGCTACCATGCTGGTTCAGCAGATGCTCAACCCGACTCCGCCGGACCCCATGCAGGCCAAGGTGATGAAGCTGATGCCGATCATCTTCACCTTCTTCTTCCTGTGGTTCCCGGCTGGCCTGGTCCTCTACTGGGTTGTGAACAACTGCCTGTCCATCGCGCAGCAGTGGTACATTACCCGCCGGATCGAAGCGGCGACGAAGAAGGCTTCTGCCTGATACCGTCCCCGCAGACGATCGACAAGACGCCCCCTCGTGGGGCGTTTTGCTATGTGGATAACCTTGCTTCCCCGCGAGCCACGACAACCACCGCGAGACCGTCGCCATGAATGCAGCCCGTGAAACCATCGCCGCCGTCGCCACCGCCCAGGGTCGTGGCGGTGTAGGCATCGTCCGCGTCTCCGGTCCCCGTGCTCGCGCCATGGCCATCACCCTCAGCGGCCGCGAGCCACAACCGCGTTACGCCCACTACGGGCCGTTCCACGCCGACGACGGTGATGTCATCGACGAAGGCCTGCTGCTGTACTTCCCCGGCCCGAACTCCTTCACCGGCGAAGATGTGCTCGAACTGCAGGGGCATGGTGGGCCCGTGGTCATGGACATGCTGCTGCAGCGTTGCCTGGAGCTTGGCGCACGCCAGGCTCGCCCTGGCGAGTTCAGCGAACGCGCCTTCCTCAACGACAAGCTCGACCTGGCCCAGGCCGAAGCCATTGCCGACCTCATCGAAGCCAGCTCGGCCCAGGCCGCTCGCAACGCAGTCCGCTCGCTGCAGGGCGAGTTCTCGCGTCGTGTACATAGCCTGACTGACCAGTTGATCGGGCTGCGCATGTACGTCGAGGCTGCCATCGACTTCCCCGAAGAGGAAATTGACTTCCTCGCCGATGGCCATGTCCTTTCGCAGCTTGATGCGGTACGCGAGGAACTCGCTTCCGTACTGCGCGAAGCTGGTCAGGGCGCGCTGCTACGCGACGGTATGACCGTGGTCATTGCCGGGCGTCCCAACGCCGGCAAATCCAGCCTGCTGAACGCCCTCGCGGGGCGTGAAGCCGCCATCGTCACCGACATCGCCGGCACCACCCGTGATGTACTGCGCGAACATATCCACATCGACGGAATGCCACTGCATATCATCGATACCGCCGGCCTGCGCAGTACCGATGACCATGTGGAAAAGATAGGCGTGGAGCGCGCGCTGAAAGCCATCAACGAGGCGGATCGAGTCCTCCTGGTAGTCGACTCCACTGCGCCGGAGGCCAGCGATCCCTTCGCGCTGTGGCCTGAATTCCTCGACAGCCGACCCGACCCGGCACACGTGACGCTGATTCGCAACAAAGCGGATTTATCCACAGAGAACATCGGGCTGGAAGAAAGCGCTGACGGCCACGTCACGATCACTCTGTCCGCCCGTTCCGGCAATGGCCTGGACCTGCTGCGCGAACACCTCAAGGCCTGCATGGGCTTCGAACAGACCTCCGAGAGCAGCTTCAGCGCCCGCCGGCGTCATCTGGAGGCCCTGCGCCTGGCGGGAG
Organism: Pseudomonas nicosulfuronedens; assembly: GCF_005877905.1. Classification (GTDB taxonomy): domain Bacteria; phylum Pseudomonadota; class Gammaproteobacteria; order Pseudomonadales; family Pseudomonadaceae; genus Pseudomonas; species Pseudomonas nicosulfuronedens. The sequence continues at coordinate 412,873 of NZ_SWDV01000001.1, forward strand.
ACAGCCTCGAGCACGGACGCGCACAGCTCACCCTGAGCGGCGCGGGCGAGCTGCTCGCCGAAGACCTGCGGCAGGCCCAGCAAGCCTTGGGCGAGATTACCGGGGCCTTCACGCCGGACGACCTACTGGGACGCATCTTCTCCAGCTTCTGCATCGGCAAGTAATCCACAACACTGCTTTCCCCTACCGGTGACGGGTCTGTCTCGTCACCGCGCCGCCTGCTGTCCGGCATTCTTTGCTCTGTACAACTATCCACAGCCAGAATTTACACAAGATTCCCAATATACGCGGCCTACAGGCCATTAATCAGAGGCTCCACAGGCATTCTTGAACCCTGTGGAAAAGTCGCGTACAGCTAGGTTAACAACACCTG
>NZ_SWDV01000002.1 GCF_005877905.1 Pseudomonas nicosulfuronedens
GACAACGTGAAAATGGTTGTCACCCTGATCGCTCCGATCGCCATGGAAGATGGCCTGCGCTTCGCGATTCGCGAAGGCGGCCGTACCGTTGGCGCCGGCGTGGTTGCCAAGATCATCGAGTAATCGCTGATCCGCTCCAGAAAAAGGGACCCTTCGGGGTCCCTTTTTCGTTGAGTTGGTTAAATATTGACACCCCCCAGGAGCATCCGTACAATTGCGCCTCCTTTTAACGGGCGGAGTCCGTCCGTTGGGAATGGCAACTTGGAGTCTGAGGTCAAATGCAAAATCAACAAATCCGTATTCGGTTGAAGGCTTTTGATCACCGCCTGATCGACCAATCTACCCAGGAAATCGTGGAAACCGCGAAACGTACTGGCGCTCAGGTGCGTGGTCCGATTCCTCTGCCGACCCGCAAGGAACGTTACACCGTGCTGATTTCCCCGCACGTCAACAAGGACGCTCGTGACCAGTACGAAATTCGTACCCACAAGCGTGTTCTCGACATCGTTCAGCCGACCGACAAAACCGTCGACGCGCTGATGAAGCTCGACCTTGCTGCTGGCGTCGAAGTACAGATCAGCCTCGGCTAATGCCTTCGGCATTGGTCGTGTAACGCTCTGAAATGGGCGGCCATAGCGGGTGAAAGCCCCGTACACTAAAGAGGTTCTAAAGATGACAATTGGTGTTGTCGGTCGTAAGTGCGGCATGACCCGCATCTTCACCGAAGATGGTGTCTCTATTCCGGTCACGGTCATTGAGGTCGAGCCGAATCGCGTCACCCAGTTCAAAAACGAAGAAAGCGATGGCTATCGCGCTGTGCAGGTCACTGCTGGCGAGCGTCGTGCTTCTCGCGTGACCAAGGCGCAAGCCGGTCACTTTGCCAAGGCGAATGTCGCCGCCGGTCGCGGCGTGTGGGAATTCCGTCTGGGCGAAGAGGAGTTCAAGGCAGGCGATTCCATCTCTGTCGATCTGTTCCAGGCAGGCCAGCTGGTAGACGTTACCGGTGAGTCCAAGGGTAAAGGCTTCGCCGGTACCATCAAGCGCTGGAACTTCCGTGGTCAAGATAACACCCACGGTAACTCCGTTTCCCACCGCGTCCCGGGTTCCATCGGCCAGTGCCAGACTCCTGGTCGAGTGTTCAAGGGCAAAAAAATGTCGGGCCACATGGGTGCTGAGCGTGTAACCGTTCAATCCCTTGAGGTCGTGCGTGTCGATGCAGAGCGCAATCTGCTGCTGGTCAAAGGTGCCGTTCCCGGCGCTACCGGTGGTGATGTGCTGGTGCGTCCGGCAGCCAAGGCTCGCGGTTAAGAGAGGAAGCTGAGATGCAACTGAATGTAAATGGCGCTCAGGCGATCGAGGTTTCCGAGCGTACTTTTGGTAGCGAATTCAACGAGACCCTGGTTCACCAGGCAGTCGTAGCCTACATGGCTGGCGGCCGTCAGGGCACCAAGGCTCAGAAAACTCGTTCCGAAGTCTCCGGTGGTGGCAAGAAGCCGTGGCGTCAGAAGGGCACTGGTCGTGCTCGTGCTGGCACCATCCGTAGCCCCATCTGGCGTGGCGGCGGCGCGACCTTCGCGGCCAAGCCCCAGGATCACTCCCAGAAGCTCAACAAGAAGATGTACCGCGCGGCTCTGCGCTCCATCCTCTCCGAGCTGGTTCGTCTGGATCGTCTGGTTGTCGTTGCCGACTTCGCTGTCGATGCACCGAAGACCAAAGGTCTGGTCAGCAAGCTGGAAGGCCTGGGCCTGAAAGATGTACTGATCGTCACCGAAGGCGTCGATGAGAACCTGTACCTGGCAGCTCGCAACCTGGCCCACGTCGATGTGCGTGACGTCCAGGCTTCCGATCCGGTCAGCCTCATCGCCTACGACAAGGTGCTGGTCACCGTGTCCGCCGTGAAGAAGTTCGAGGAGCTGCTGGCATGAACCAGGAACGCGTATTCAAAGTGCTGCTGGGCCCGCATATCTCCGAGAAGGCCACTGGCCTGGCGGACGGCAACAGCCAATTCGTTTTCAAGGTTGCCACTGATGCAACCAAGCTGGAAATCAAGAAGGCCGTAGAAAGCCTGTTCGGCGTGAAAGTACGTCGCGTCACCACCCTGAACGTTCAGGGCAAGACCAAGCGTACCGTTCGCGGCCTGGGCAAGCGTAACGACTGGAAAAAAGCGTACATCGCTCTCCAGCCGGGCCAGGATCTCGATTTCGCAGCTGGCGCTGAGTAAAGGGGTGCATCATGGCAATCGTTAAATGCAAACCGACTTCCGCTGGTCGTCGTTTCGTCGTCAAGGTAGTGAACCAGGACCTGCACAAAGGTGCTCCGTTCGCTCCCCTGCTCGAGAAGAAGTCCAAGTCGGGCGGCCGTAACAACAACGGTCGTATCACCACCCGTCATATCGGTGGTGGCCACAAGCAGCACTATCGTCTGGTCGACTTCCGTCGCAACAAGGATGGCATTCCTGCCATCGTTGAACGCGTCGAATACGATCCGAACCGTACTGCTCACATCGCTCTGCTGAAATATGCGGACGGCGAGCGTCGTTACATCATCGCCCCCAAAGGCGTGGTGGCTGGCGATCAACTGATCTCCGGTATCGGCGCTCCGATCAAGGCTGGCAACAACATGCCGCTGCGCAACATCCCGGTTGGTAGCACCATCCACGGTATCGAACTGAAGCCTGGCAAAGGCGCTCAGATCGCTCGCTCCGCTGGCGCTTCGGCTCAGCTGGTTGCCCGTGAAGGTGCATACGTAACCGTACGTCTGCGTTCCGGTGAGATGCGCAAAGTCCTGGCTGACTGCCGTGCGACCCTGGGTGAAGTCTCGAACTCCGAGCACAGCCTGCGTTCGCTGGGTAAAGCCGGTGCCAAACGCTGGCGTGGCGTTCGCCCGACCGTTCGTGGTGTTGCCATGAACCCGGTCGACCACCCGCACGGTGGTGGTGAAGGTCGTACCTCTGCTGGTCGTCATCCGGTATCGCCGTGGGGTCTTCAGACCAAGGGTAAGAAGACTCGCGCGAACAAGCGTACCGACAACATGATCGTCCGTCGCCGCAAGTAAATAGAGGGATACGACAGTGCCACGTTCTCTGAAAAAAGGTCCTTTTATCGATCTTCACCTGCTGAAGAAGATCGAAGTGGCGGTAGAAAAGAACGACCGCAAGCCGATCAAGACCTGGTCGCGCCGTTCTATGATCATGCCGCACATGGTTGGTCTGACCATCGCTGTCCACAACGGCCGTCAACACGTGCCGGTTCTGGTCAACGAAGACATGGTCGGTCACAAACTCGGCGAGTTCGCTGCTACCCGCACTTATCGTGGGCACGCTGCGGACAAGAAAGCCAAGCGTTAAGGGGTAAGGAAGATGGAAGTAGCCGCTAAGCTCTCGGGCGCTCGTATCTCCGCCCAGAAAGCCCGCTTGGTCGCCGACCAGATCCGCGGGAAGAAGGTGGGCGACGCGCTCAACCTCCTGGCTTTCAGCAACAAGAAAGCCGCCGAGATCATGAAGAAAGTGCTGGAGTCGGCCGTTGCCAACGCCGAGCACAACGAAGGCGCCGATGTAGACGATCTCAAAGTCTCCACCGTCTTCGTCAACGAAGGTCGTTCGCTCAAGCGCATCATGCCGCGTGCCAAAGGCCGTGCTGATCGCATCGTCAAGCGGTCTTGCCATATCACTGTCAAGGTTGCGGACAAGTAACGGAGTCGATCAGATGGGTCAGAAAGTACATCCCAATGGCATCCGCCTGGGTATCGTCAAGGAGCACACCTCCGTTTGGTACGCAGATAAGCGCACTTACGCCGATTATCTGTTCGCCGACCTGAAGGTACGTGAGTATCTCCAAGACAAACTAAAAAGCGCGTCCGTAAGCCGTATCGATATCCATCGTCCGGCTCAAACCGCACGCATCACCATCCACACCGCTCGTCCCGGCATCGTGATCGGCAAGAAAGGTGAAGATGTTGAGAAGCTGCGTCAGGACCTGACCAAGCAAATGGGTGTGCCGGTGCACATCAACATCGAAGAGATCCGCAAGCCGGAACTCGACGGTATGCTGGTTGCGCAAAGCGTAGCTCAGCAGCTGGAGCGTCGCGTTATGTTCCGTCGCGCCATGAAGCGCGCTGTACAGAACGCCATGCGCATTGGTGCCAAAGGCATCAAGATCCAGGTAAGCGGTCGTCTGGGCGGCGCTGAAATCGCTCGTACCGAGTGGTATCGCGAAGGTCGTGTGCCCCTGCACACCCTGCGTGCCGACATCGACTACGCAACCTACGAAGCGCACACCACCTACGGTGTGATCGGTGTGAAGGTTTGGATCTTCAAAGGTGAGGTCATCGGTGGCCGCCAGGAAGAGCTCAAGCCCCAAGCGCCCGCTCCTCGTAAAAAAGCTGCTAAGTAAGGAGTACGCAAATGCTGCAACCTAAGCGTACGAAGTTCCGCAAGCAAATGACCGGTCACAACCGTGGCCTGGCTCATCGCGGTTCCAAAGTCAGCTTCGGCGAGTTCGCCCTCAAGGCAACCAGCCGCGGCCGTCTCACCGCGCGTCAGATCGAGTCCGCACGTCGTGCGCTGACCCGTCACGTAAAACGTGGCGGCAAGATCTGGATTCGCGTATTCCCCGACAAGCCTGTTACCAAGAAGCCCCTGGAAGTACGTATGGGTAAAGGTAAGGGCGGCGTCGAGTACTGGGTTGCCCAGATTCAACCGGGCAAGGTCCTGTACGAGATCGAGGGTGTATCCGAAGAGCTGGCGCGTGAGGCATTCGCCCTGGCTGCTGCAAAGCTGCCGCTCGCCACCTCCTTTGTTAAGCGGACGGTGATGTGATGAAAGCGAATGAACTTCGTGAAAAATCCGTTGAGCAGCTGAACGAGCAACTGCTCGGCCTGCTGCGCGACCAGTTCAATCTGCGCATGCAGAAAGCAACTGGCCAGTTGGGGCAGTCTCACCTGCTCTCGCAGGTTAAGCGCGACATCGCTCGCGTGAAAACTGTGCTCAACCAGCAAGCAGGTAAGTAATCATGGCTGAAGCTCAGAAAACCGTCCGTACGCTGACTGGCCGCGTCGTCAGCGACAAGATGGACAAGACCGTCACCGTTCTGATCGAGCGCCGCGTTAAGCACCCGATCTACGGCAAATACGTGAAGCGTTCGACCAAACTGCACGCCCACGACGAAACCAACCAGTGCCGCATTGGTGACCTGGTCACCATCCGCGAGACCCGTCCTCTGGCGAAGACCAAGGCCTGGACTCTGGTTGACATCGTCGAGCGCGCGGTTGAAGTCTAAGGGTCGGAGATAGAAGATGATTCAGACTCAATCCATGCTCGAAGTCGCTGATAACAGCGGCGCGCGTCGCGTAATGTGCATCAAGGTGCTCGGCGGTTCCCACCGCCGTTACGCCGGCATTGGCGACATCATCAAGGTCACCGTCAAGGAAGCAATTCCGCGTGGCAAGGTGAAGAAGGGCCAGGTAATGACTGCCGTGGTCGTTCGCACCAAGCACGGCGTACGTCGTACCGACGGTTCCATCATTCGCTTCGACGGCAACGCCGCCGTCCTGCTGAACAACAAGCAGGAGCCGATCGGCACCCGTATCTTCGGGCCCGTGACTCGTGAACTTCGTACTGAGAAGTTCATGAAGATCGTCTCCCTTGCCCCAGAAGTGCTGTAAGGAGTAGCCGTCATGCAAAAAATTCGTCGTGACGACGAAGTCATCGTCATTGCCGGCAAGGACAAGGGCAAGCGTGGCAAAGTGATCAAGGTTCTGGCTGACGACCGTCTGGTCGTTGGCGGTGTGAACCTGGTCAAGCGCCACACCAAGCCCAACCCCATGCTCAACCAGCAAGGCGGGATCGTCGAGAAGGAGGCGCCTCTGCACGTCTCCAACGTCGCCATCTTCAACGCTGAAACCAACAAGGCTGACCGCGTTGGTTTCAAAGTCGAAGACGGTAAGAAGATTCGTGTCTTCAAGTCGACCCAGAAACCGGTTCAGGCTTGAGGGAGCTAGGTAGATCACCATGGCACGATTGAAAGAAATTTATCGGAAGGAAATCGCTCCCAAGCTGAAGCAAGAGCTTCAGCTGGCGAACGTGATGGAAGTTCCGCGCGTTACCAAAATCACCCTGAACATGGGTCTTGGCGAAGCTGTCGGCGACAAGAAAGTCATCGAGAGCGCCGTAGCTGATCTGGAAAAGATCGCGGGTCAGAAGCCGGTCGTGACTTACGCTCGTAAGTCCATCGCTGGCTTCAAGATTCGTGAAGGCTGGCCGATCGGCGTGAAAGTCACCCTGCGTGGCGATCGCATGTACGAGTTCCTGGACCGTCTGCTGTCGATCTCCCTGCCGCGCGTTCGTGACTTCCGCGGTCTGAACGCCAAGTCCTTCGACGGCCGTGGCAACTACAGCATGGGCGTCAAAGAGCAGATCATCTTCCCGGAAATCGATTACGACAAGATCGATGCCCTCCGCGGTATGGATATCACTCTGACCACCACCGCGCGTTCGGATGATGAAGGTCGTGCCCTGCTGCGCGCCTTCAAATTCCCGTTCCGCAACTGATTGGAGTAGGACCATGGCTAAAGAGAGCATGAAGAACCGTGAGCTGAAGCGTCAGCAAACGGTAGCCAAGTACGCCAAAAAGCGTGCTGAGCTGAAAGCGATCATCGCTAATCCGAGCACTTCGGCTGAAGATCGCTGGAATGCCCAGGTCGCCCTGCAGAAGCAGCCGCGTGACGCGAGCGCCAGCCGCCTGCGTAACCGTTGCCGCCTGACCGGTCGTCCGCACGGTTACTACCGCAAGTTCGGCCTGAGCCGTAACAAGCTGCGTGAAGCAGCAATGCGCGGTGACGTACCGGGCCTGGTGAAAGCCAGCTGGTAAGTGTTAGACGGAGCTGGCAACGGTTCCGTTGATCGCTTTGCGAATCAAGCCCCTTCGTGGGGCTTGATTCGTTTTTAAGCGATCTCTAGAATACCCGGCTCCCCCGAGTCCGGGTTTTAGTTCGTCCGGCGTTTTGAGGGCGAGTTATGAAGTTGAAGGCTTATCTTTTGTATCAGGAGCATTAAGCCCATGAGTATGCAGGACCCGTTAGCAGACATGCTAACTCGCATCCGTAATGCCCAGATGGCTGAGAAGACCGTCGTGAGCATGCCGTCTTCCAAGCTGAAAGCGGCAGTCGCCAAAGTCCTCAAGGACGAAGGCTACATTGCGGATTTCCAAGTCACCGCCGAGGCCAAGCCTCTGCTGTCGATCGAGCTGAAGTACTTCGAAGGCAAGCCTGTCATCGAGGAAGTGAAGCGAATCAGCCGTCCTGGCCTGCGCCAGTACAAATCCGTAGACCAGCTGCCGAAAGTTCGTGGCGGCCTGGGCGTTTCGATCGTCTCCACCAACAAAGGTGTGATGACTGATCGTGCTGCCCGTGCCGCTGGCGTCGGTGGCGAAGTGCTCTGCACTGTGTTCTAAGGGGAATCAGCATGTCTCGCGTTGCTAAGAACCCCGTCATTCTGCCTGCCGGCGTTGAAATCAAGCTGGCTGGTCAGGAACTTTCGATCAAGGGTGCCAAAGGCGCTCTCGAGCTGAAAGTACATCCGTCCGTCGAAGTCATTCAGGACAACGGTGAGCTGCGTTTCGCTGCGCGTAACGGCGACCAGCAGACCCGTGCCATGGCCGGTACCACCCGCGCTCTGGTCAACAACATGGTAATCGGCGTCAGCCAGGGCTTCGAGCGCAAGCTCCAGCTGGTTGGTGTTGGTTACAAGGCGCAGGCCAAAGGCCAAGTGCTGTCCCTGGCTCTCGGCTTCTCCCACCCGGTTGATTACGAACTGCCTGCCGGCATCGTCGCGGAAACCCCCAGCCAGACCGACATCCTGATCAAGGGTATCGACAAGCAGCTGGTTGGCCAGGTTGCCGCGGAAATCCGCGACTTCCGTCCGCCGGAGCCGTACAAAGGCAAGGGCGTGCGTTACGCCGACGAAGTCGTCCTTCGTAAAGAAGCCAAGAAGAAGTAGGGCATAGCAAATGAGCGTCAAGAAAGAAACCCGTCTGCGCCGCGCTCGCAAGGCTCGCCTGAAGATGCGCGAACTGGAAGCCGTACGCCTCTGCGTGTACCGCTCCTCCCAGCACATCTACGCCCAGGTCATTGCAGCCGACGGCGGCAAGGTCCTGGCCAGCGCCTCGACCCTGGACAAAGAACTGCGCGAAGCTGCCACCGGCAACGTCGACGCAGCCAAGAAAGTTGGTCAACTGGTCGCGGAACGCGCCAAGGCTGCCGGCGTCACTCAGGTGGCGTTCGACCGTTCTGGCTTCAAGTACCACGGTCGTATCAAGGCCCTGGCTGATGCCGCTCGTGAAGGCGGTCTGGAGTTCTAAGTTATGGCAAACAACGATCAAAAGCGCGACGAAGGCTACATCGAGAAGCTGGTTCAAGTGAACCGCGTCGCCAAAACCGTAAAAGGTGGCCGTATCTTCGCCTTCACCGCGCTGACCGTGGTTGGCGATGGCAAGGGCCGTGTTGGCTTCGGTCGTGGCAAGGCGCGTGAAGTGCCGGCCGCTATCCAGAAGGCAATGGAAGCTGCTCGCCGCAACATGATCCAGGTTGATCTGAACGGCACCACCCTGCAGTACCCGACCAAGTCCGCCCATGGCGCCTCCAAGGTGTACATGCAGCCGGCTTCGGAAGGTACCGGCATCATCGCCGGCGGCGCCATGCGTGCTGTCCTGGAAGTGGCCGGTGTGCAGAACGTTCTGGCGAAGTGCTACGGCTCCACCAACCCGGTGAACGTGGTCTACGCAACCTTCAAGGGCCTGAAGAACATGCAGTCCCCTGAGTCGGTAGCGGCCAAGCGTGGCAAGAGCGTCGAGGAGATTCTCTAACCATGGCAACTGTCAAAGTTACCCTGATCAAGAGCCTGAACGGCCGTCTGGCCAATCACAAGGCTTGCGTCAAAGGCCTCGGCCTGCGTCGCATTAATCACACCGTCGAAGTTCAGGACACTCCTGAAAACCGCGGCATGATTAATAAGGCTTACTACCTGCTGCGTGTGGAGGGTTAATCCATGCAACTGAACGATCTGCGTTCCGCGCCGGGTGCCCGTCGCGAAAAGCACCGTCCGGGCCGTGGCATCGGTAGCGGTCTGGGCAAGACCGGTGGCCGTGGTCACAAAGGTCAAACCTCCCGCTCCGGTGGCTCCATCGCTCCGGGCTTCGAGGGTGGTCAGCAACCGCTGCACCGTCGTCTGCCGAAGTTCGGCTTCAACTCGCTGAAAGCCATGGATCGTGCAGAAGTGCGCACTTCCGAACTGGCCAAGGTCGAGGGTGATGTCGTAACCGTGCAGTCCCTGAAGGATGCCAACGTGATTAACCAGAACGTACAGCGTGTGAAAGTCATGCTGTCGGGCGAAGTTACTCGCGCAGTCACCCTGAAAGGCATCGGCGCCACCAAGGGCGCTCGTGCGGCTATCGAAGCAGCTGGCGGCAAAATCGAGGACTAAATGGCTAAGCAAGGTGCTCTCTCTGCGCTGAGCAACGGTGGTGGTTTGTCCGAGCTCTGGGCACGTCTGCGTTTCCTGTTCCTGGCGATCATCGTCTATCGGATCGGCGCGCATATCCCAGTCCCGGGCATCAACCCCGATCGCTTGGCGGCACTGTTCCGGCAGAACGAGGGGACCATTCTTAGCCTCTTCAACATGTTTTCCGGCGGCGCGCTGGAGCGCATGAGTATCTTTGCACTGGGGATCATGCCGTACATCTCGGCATCGATCATCATGCAGCTCATGACCGCTATCAGCCCGCAGCTGGAGCAGTTGAAGAAAGAGGGTGAGTCTGGGCGTCGCAAGATCAGCCAGTACACCCGCTACGCAACTCTCGTCCTGGCACTCGTCCAGGCCATTGGCATGTCCATTGGTCTGGGTAGCCAGGGCGTGGCCTTCTCCAACGACTTCGGCTTCTACTTCGTGTCGGTCACCACCTTCGTGGCGGGTGCACTGTTCATGATGTGGCTGGGTGAGCAGATCACCGAGCGGGGTGTCGGCAACGGCATCTCCATGCTGATCTTCTCCGGTATCGTCGCAGGCCTGCCCCGAGCAATCGGTCAGTCCTTCGAGTCCGCGCGTCAAGGTGACATCAACATCTTCGCCCTGATCGCCATCGGCCTGCTGGCCGTTGCAATCATCGCGTTCGTGGTGTTCATCGAGCGGGGTCAGCGTCGTATCGCCGTGCACTACGCCAAGCGCCAGCAAGGTCGCAAGGTGTTTGCCGCCCAAACGAGCCATCTGCCGCTGAAAGTGAACATGGCGGGTGTCATTCCCGCGATTTTCGCCAGCAGCATCCTGCTGTTCCCGGCATCCCTGGGTGCCTGGTTCGGTCAGTCGGAAGGCCTGGGTTGGCTGCAGGACGTCGCGCAAGCGATCGCTCCTGGTCAGCCGCTGAACATTCTGCTGTTTAGTGCAGGGATCGTTTTCTTCTGCTTCTTCTATACAGCGCTGATGTTCAACCCGAAGGACGTGGCGGAAAACCTCAAGAAGTCCGGTGCATTTATTCCGGGTATTCGTCCGGGTGAACAGTCGGCTCGCTACATCGATGGCGTGCTGACCCGTTTGACCATGTTCGGTGCCCTGTACATGACGGCTGTGTGCCTGCTGCCCCAGTTCCTGGTCGTAGCTGCCCACGTACCGTTCTACCTTGGCGGGACCTCGTTGCTGATCGTGGTCGTGGTTGTGATGGACTTTATGGCTCAAGTACAATCGCACCTCGTTTCTCACCAGTACGAATCCCTCATGAAGAAAGCCAACCTGAAGGGCTATGGCAGCGGTCTGCTGCGCTAATCCGTAAGGTTCGAGGAGTCACTGATGAAAGTTCGTGCATCGGTTAAGAAGCTGTGCCGTAACTGCAAGATCGTCCGTCGCGAAGGCGTCGTTCGTGTGATCTGCAGCGCGGAGCCGCGTCACAAGCAGCGCCAAGGCTGAGTGTGAACCACGCGTTATAACCCGGCAGCTAGTGTGCTGCCGGGTTGATTATTTGTTTTTACAGCGCTAATATCCGCGCCCTTTCTTGGCTCCCTGGGCGCCGGGTAGCTGTCAATTGGAGTTTTTCTGAATGGCCCGTATTGCAGGCGTAAACATTCCGGATAACAAGCACACTGTTATCTCGCTGACCTACATCTATGGTGTTGGTCGCACTACCGCACAGAGCATCTGTGCAGCCACCGGCATCAGCCCGGCTGTAAAGATCAAAGAGCTGAGCGAAGAGCAGATTGATTCGCTGCGTACCGAGGTGGCCAAGCTGACCACCGAAGGTGACCTGCGTCGCGAAATCAACATGAACATCAAGCGTCTGATGGACCTCGGTTGCTACCGCGGTCTGCGTCATCGTCGTGGTCTGCCGGTTCGCGGTCAGCGCACCAAGACCAACGCGCGCACCCGTAAGGGCCCGCGTAAGCCGATCCGCAAGTAATCGCTTAGGAATCTAGTCATGGCAAAACCTGCTGCTCGTCCTCGCAAGAAAGTCAAAAAGACGGTGGTCGACGGGATCGCGCACATCCACGCGTCCTTCAATAACACCATCGTTACCATTACCGACCGTCAGGGCAACGCTCTGTCCTGGGCTACCTCTGGTGGTTCGGGTTTCCGTGGCTCGCGTAAGAGCACCCCGTTCGCTGCCCAGGTAGCGGCCGAGCGTGCCGGCCAGGCTGCTCTGGAATACGGTCTGAAGAACCTTGACGTCAACGTCAAGGGCCCGGGCCCGGGTCGCGAGTCGGCTGTTCGTGCGCTGAATGCCTGCGGTTACAAGATCGCCAGCATCACCGACGTAACCCCGATCCCGCATAACGGCTGCCGTCCGCCGAAAAAGCGTCGCGTGTAATAGGAGACAGTGAGAAATGGCTCGTTACATTGGTCCCAAGTGCAAACTGTCCCGCCGCGAAGGCACTGACCTCTTCCTGAAGAGCGGCGTTCGTGCCCTCGACTCGAAGTGCAAGGCAGAACAAGTTCCCGGCCAGCATGGCCAGCGTCGTGGTCGCCTGTCCGACTACGGTCTGCAGCTGCGCGAGAAACAAAAAGTTCGCCGCATCTACGGCGTTCTGGAACGTCAATTCCGTGGCTACTATCAGGAAGCGTCCCGCCGCAAGGGCTCCACGGGTGAAAACCTGCTGCAGCTGCTTGAGTGCCGTCTGGACAACGTCGTCTACCGTATGGGCTTCGGTTCCACCCGTTCCGAATCCCGTCAGCTGGTGTCCCACAAGACCATCAGCGTCAACGGTCAGACCGTAAACGTACCGTCCTACCAGGTCAAAGCCGGTGACGTAGTTGCTGTTCGCGAGAAATCGAAGAACCAGCTGCGTATCGCCCAAGCTCTGGACCTGTGCGCCCAGCGCGGTCGCGTTGAGTGGGTCGAAGTGGACTCCGACAAGAAAGCTGGCACCTTCAAAAGTGTCCCGGCTCGTGCCGATCTGTCCGCCGACATCAACGAAAACCTGATTGTCGAGCTCTACTCCAAGTAAGGGCTAGAAAATAGGTGCATCCATGCAGAGTTCGGTAAATGAGTTCCTGACCCCCCGCCACATCGATGTGCAGGTGGTCAGCCAAACCCGCGCCAAGATCACTCTCGAGCCTCTCGAGCGTGGTTTCGGCCATACCCTGGGCAACGCGCTGCGTCGCATCCTGTTGTCCTCCATGCCTGGCTGTGCAGTAGTCGAGGCCGAGATCGACGGCGTGCTCCACGAGTACTCCGCCATCGAAGGTGTGCAGGAAGACGTCATCGAGATCCTGCTCAACCTGAAAGGCCTGGCTATCAAGCTGCACGGTCGTGACGAAGTGACGCTGACCCTGGCGAAAAAGGGCTCGGGTGTGGTGACCGCTGCCGATATTCAGCTGGATCATGATGTCGAGATCGTCAACGGTGACCATGTTATCGCCCACCTGGCCGATAACGGCGCGCTGAACATGAAGCTGAAAGTCGCTCGTGGCCGTGGCTACGAGCCGGCTGATGCCCGCTCGAGCGATGAAGACGAAAGCCGTAGCATTGGCCGTCTTCAGCTCGATGCCTCGTTCAGCCCCGTACGTCGTGTTGCCTACGTGGTCGAAAACGCCCGTGTCGAACAGCGTACCAACCTGGACAAGCTGGTCCTCGATCTGGAAACCAACGGCACCCTGGACCCTGAAGAGGCTATCCGTCGCGCCGCTACCATCCTGCAACAGCAGCTGGCAGCGTTCGTGGACCTCAAAGGCGACAGCGAGCCTGTTGTTGAAGAGCAGGAAGACGAGATCGATCCGATCCTGCTGCGTCCGGTCGATGACCTTGAGCTGACCGTCCGTTCGGCCAACTGCCTGAAGGCAGAGAACATCTACTACATCGGTGACCTGATTCAGCGCACCGAAGTAGAGCTGCTCAAAACGCCGAACCTGGGTAAGAAGTCCCTGACCGAAATCAAGGACGTTCTGGCCTCTCGCGGTCTGTCCCTCGGTATGCGCCTCGACAACTGGCCGCCGGCAAGTCTCAAGAAAGACGACAAGGCTACTGCCTGATCGTCGTAGCTACCGAACGTAAAGTTTGGAAAGGAATTGAACCATGCGCCATCGTAAAAGTGGTCGTCACCTGAGCCGCACCAGCGCGCACCGCAAGGCTATGTTCCAGAACATGGCTGTGTCGCTCTTCGAACACGAACTGATCAAAACCACCCTGCCCAAGGCCAAGGAACTGCGTCGCGTTGCCGAGCCGCTGATCACCCTGGCTAAAGTGGATAGCGTTGCCAACCGTCGTCTCGCTTTCGACCGTACCCGTTCGAAAGAAGCCGTAGGCAAGCTGTTCAACGAACTGGGCAAGCGCTATGCCAACCGTCCGGGCGGCTACCTGCGCATCCTGAAGTGCGGCTTCCGCGCCGGCGACAATGCCCCCATGGCATACGTCGAACTGATTGACCGCGCTGTTGGCGGCCAAGCAGTAGAAGCTGCAGAGTAAGGTTTACGCCTTATAAGAAACCGGGCCTTGTGCCCGGTTTTTTATCGCCTATCGAAAAGTTTTTATCTATCGATCAGCTCGAATCAATGAATTGGCTGATCCATCCCATTGTCACCGATCCTTAACGGCGTCGACTTCTACTGCTAGCTGAGCTGGATCAACAGCCGCATAGCCGATGGAAGCGCTTAATTGTCCGATTGGGATGTTGGGCCGCACTCACCGTCCATGTGCAGTGTCGGACTTCCAACACCCCGCCGTTGAGGAGAGTAACGATGAGTGACAACACCCGCCTGACGACTGCTGCCGGAGCGCCGGTCGCTGATAACCAGAACGTCCAGACCGCCGGCCCGCGGGGCCCGATGCTGCTGCAGGACGTCTGGTTCCTGGAGAAGCTTGCGCACTTCGATCGTGAGGTGATCCCCGAGCGTCGCATGCACGCCAAGGGCTCCGCCGCCTACGGCACTTTCACCGTCACCCACGACATCACCCGCTACAGCCGCGCGAAGCTGTTTGCCGAGGTCGGCAAGCAGACTCCCCTGTTCCTGCGCTTCTCCACGGTTGCCGGCGAGCGTGGGGCTGCCGACGCCGAGCGCGATATCCGCGGCTTCGCCCTGAAGTTCTACACCGAGGAAGGCAACTGGGACCTGGTCGGCAACAACACCCCGGTCTTCTATTTCCGCGACCCGCTGAAGTTTCCCGACCTGAACCACGTGGTGAAACGCGACCCGCGCACCAACCTGCGCAATGCCACGCTGAAGTGGGACTTCTTCTCGCACCTGCCCGAAGCGCTGCATCAACTGACCATCGACTTCAGCGACCGTGGCCTGCCGCGCAGCTACCGCCACGTTCATGGTTTCGGCAGCCATACCTTCAGCTTCATCAACGCCGGCAACGAGCGCTTCTGGGTCAAGTTCCACTTCAAGACTCAGCAGGGCATCGAGAACCTGAGCAATGAGGAAGCCGCCAAGCTGGTTGGCGCCGATCGCGAAAGCTCGCAGCGTGACCTGTATGACGCTATCGACCGCGGCGACTTCCCGCGCTGGAAGATGTATGTGCAGGTGATGCCGGAGAAGGAAGCAGCGACCTACCGCTACAACCCGTTCGACCTGACCAAGGTCTGGCCGCACGGCGACTACCCGCTGATCGAGGTCGGCTACTTCGAGCTCAATCGCAATCCGGCGAACTACTTTGCCGAGGTCGAACAATCCGCGTTCAGTCCGGCGAACATCGTCCCCGGCATCGGTTTCTCGCCGGACAAGATGCTTCAGGGCCGCCTGTTCTCCTACGGTGATGCGCACCGCTACCGCCTGGGGGTGAACCACCACCAGATCCCGGTGAACGCTGCGCGCAACAACCCGCGCATCTATCACCGCGACGGGGCCATGCGGGTGGACGGCAATAACGCTGACATGACCGTCACCTACGAGCCGAACAGCTTCAACCAGTGGCAGGAGCAGCCGGACTATTCCGAGCCGCCGCTGACCCTGGAAGGCAGCGCTGATCACTGGAACCACCGCGTGGACGATGACTACTACAGCCAGCCGGCCGCGCTGTTCCGCCTGTTCGACGAAGCTCAGCGGGAGCGTCTGTACGAGAACATCGCCGGTGACATGGCTGGTGTGCCGGAGGCGATCCAGCGTCGCCAACTGGCGCTGTTCTTCAAGATCGATCCGGCCTACGGCGAAGGTGTCGCCAAGGCACTGGGCCTGAAGCTGGACTAAACTTCAGCCTGTAAACGGCCGCCCTCTTCGGAGGGCGGTCGCGTTTGTGGGGCATTGCGGACTTGACCCCGGTCATGGCCAGTCGCGACCATAGCGCCGTTTAATTCGCTGTCACGTCCCAGGGAGAAGGCTGATGCAAGGCCACGCCGAGGTTATCGATTATCTCAACACGCTGCTGACCGGTGAGCTGGCCGCTCGCGACCAGTACTTCATCCACTCGCGCATGTACGAGGACTGGGGCTTTACCAAGCTCTACGAGCGTCTCAACCACGAGATGGAAGAGGAAACCCAGCACGCCGACGCCCTGCTGCGCCGCATCCTGCTGCTCGAAGGCACCCCGCGCATGCGTCCGGACGACATCCATCCGGGCAAGACCGTGCCGGAGATGCTGGAGGCCGACCTCAAGCTGGAGCGCCACGTACGCGCCGCGCTGGCCAAGGGCATCGCCCTGTGCGAGAAGCACAAGGACTTCGTCACCCGCGATATCCTGCGCGTGCAGCTCACCGACACCGAGGAAGACCACGCCTACTGGCTGGAGCAGCAACTCGGCCTGATCGCCAAGATGGGTCTGGAGAATTACCTGCAGTCGCAGCTCTGATTCAGGCGCGCGCTATTCGCGCGTGTCGCGGGCATGGCCCGCTCCTACAAAGGCTCAAGAAAAAGCCCCTGCGCCGGAAGGCGACAGGGGCTTTTTCATGCGGCTGCGGATCAGGCCCGATCACGCTCCAGCAGCGGTTTGAGGAAGTGCCCGGTGTGCGATGCCGCCAGCTCCGCGACCTGCTCCGGCGTGCCGGTGGCGATGATCTGGCCGCCCTTGGAGCCGCCCTCGGGGCCAAGGTCGACCAGCCAGTCGGCGGTCTTGATCACGTCCAGGTTGTGCTCGATGACCACCACGGTGTTGCCGTGGTCGCGCAGGCGATGGAGCACGTCGAGCAATTGCTGGATATCCGCAAAGTGCAGGCCGGTGGTCGGCTCGTCAAGGATGTACAGGGTCTTGCCGGTATCGCGCTTGGACAGCTCGCGAGACAGCTTCACCCGCTGCGCCTCACCGCCGGACAGTGTCGTCGCACTCTGTCCCAGCTTGATGTAGGACAGGCCGACATCCATCAGCGTCTGCAGCTTGCGGGCGATGGCCGGTACGGCATCGAAGAACGCGCGCGCATCCTCGATGGTCATGTCCAGCACCTCGGTGATGCTCTTGCCCTTGTAGCGGACTTCCAGGGTCTCGCGGTTATAGCGCTTGCCCTTGCACACGTCGCAGGGGACGTAGATGTCCGGCAGGAAGTGCATCTCCACCTTGATCACGCCGTCGCCCTGGCAGGCTTCGCAGCGGCCGCCCTTGACGTTGAACGAGAAGCGCCCCGGGCCGTAGCCGCGCGAACGGGCTTCCGGCACGCCGGCGAACAGCTCGCGGATCGGTGTGAACAGCCCGGTGTAGGTCGCGGGGTTGGAGCGTGGCGTGCGGCCGATGGGGCTCTGGTCGATGTCCACCACCTTGTCCAGATGCTGCAGGCCGTCGAACGAATCGTGAGGCGCGACTTCCAGCGTGGTGGCGCCGTTGAGCGCAGTGGCGGTGATCGGGAACAGGGTGTTGTTGATCAGCGTCGACTTGCCCGAGCCGGACACCCCGGTGATGCAGGTGAACAGGCCGACCGGGATCTCCAGGTTGACGTTCTGCAGGTTGTTGCCGCGCGCGCCCTTGAGCTTGAGCAACTGCTTCTTGTTGCGCGGGGTACGCTCGGCCGGCACGACGATCTTGGTACGCCCGGACAGGTAGGCGCCGGTGACCGAGTCCGGATGGTCCATCACCTGCTGCGGCGTGCCCTCGGCGACGATCTGGCCGCCGTGCACGCCGGCACCGGGACCGATGTCCACGACGTAGTCGGCGAGGCGGATGGCGTCCTCGTCGTGCTCGACCACGATTACCGTGTTGCCCAGGTTGCGCAGGTGGGTCAGGGTGCCCAGCAGGCGCTCGTTGTCGCGCTGGTGCAGGCCGATGGAGGGTTCGTCGAGGATGTACATGACGCCCACCAGGCCGGCGCCGATCTGGCTGGCCAGACGGATGCGCTGGGCTTCGCCGCCGGACAGGGTGTCGGCGCTGCGGTCCAGGGTCAGGTAGTCGAGGCCAACGTTGACCAGGAACTGCAGGCGCTCGCGGATTTCCTTGAGGATCTTCGAGGCGATCTCGCCGCGGCGACCGGTGAGGGTCAGGCTCTCGGCGTACTCACAGGCGGTGCCCACCGGCATCGAGGTGATCGCCGGCAGCGTCTTGTCGCCCACCCACACGTGGCGCGCCTCGCGGCGCAGGCGGGTGCCGTGGCAGTCCGGGCAGGGCTGGGTGCTGAGGAACTTGGCCAGTTCCTCGCGCACGGTGGCCGACTCGGTCTCGCGGTAGCGGCGCTCCAGGTTCGGCAGGATGCCTTCGAACGGGTGCGCGCGCTTGACGATGTCGCCCCGGTCGTTGAGGTAGCGGAACTCGACGTTCTCGCGGCCCGAGCCGTTGAGGATGAACTTCTGGTGGTCCGGGTCGAGGTCCTGGAAGGGCTCTTCCAGGCTGAAGCCGAAGTGCCCGGCCAGCGAGCCGAGCATCTGGAAGTAGTAGACGTTGCGCCGGTCCCAGCCGCGGATTGCGCCTTCGGCCAGGGTCAGCTCGCCATTGACCACCCGCCGCGCGTCGAAGAACTGCTTCACGCCCAGGCCGTCGCAGGTCGGGCAGGCGCCGGCCGGGTTGTTGAAGGAGAACAGCTTGGGTTCCAGCTCGCTGATGGAATGCCCGCAGATCGGGCAGGCGAAGCGGGCGGAGAAGATCATCTCTTCGCCTTCCTCGTCGTCCATCGGGGCTACGAGTGCGATGCCGTCGGCCAGGTTGATCGCCGTCTCGAAGGACTCTGCCAGGCGCTGCTGCAGGTCGCCACGAACCTTGAAGCGGTCGACCACGATATCGATGGAGTGCTTGAGCTTCTTGTCCAGCTTGGGCACTTCATCCAGCTCGTAGAGCTTGCCGTCGACGCGGGCGCGAACGAAGCCCTGGGCGCGCATCTCTTCGAACACCGCCAGGTGCTCGCCCTTGCGCTCGCGGATCACCGGAGCCAGCAGCATCAGCTTGCGGCCTTCGGGCAGCGCCAGCACCTGATCGACCATCTGGCTGACGGTCTGCGCCTCCAGCGGGATGTCGTGGTCCGGGCAGCGCGGGATACCGACACGCGCATAGAGCAGGCGCAGGTAGTCGTAGATCTCGGTGATGGTGCCCACGGTGGAGCGCGGGTTGTGGGACGTGGATTTCTGCTCGATGGAAATCGCCGGCGACAGGCCTTCGATGGTGTCGACGTCGGGTTTTTCCATCATCGAGAGGAACTGCCGGGCATAGGCCGACAGGGATTCCACGTAACGGCGCTGGCCCTCGGCGTAGAGGGTGTCGAAGGCCAGGGAAGATTTGCCGGAACCCGACAGGCCGGTGATCACGATCAGCTTGTCGCGCGGCAGGGTCAGGTCGATGTTCTTCAGGTTGTGGGTACGTGCCCCACGGATGAGGATCTTGTCCACTGCGGCCTCGCATGGCGGGCGAAAACTATCGATTATACGGGGCGTTTCCGGCACGCGGCAAAGTAGCGCGTGTGTGCCCTTGGACCGTTGGGCTGGTAGAATGCGCGGCTATTTTTCGGCGTTGGCGACAACCGGCCCTGCAGGGCCCGGGGGCGCGATGCCACGGGGGCAATCCAGCGCATTCCCGTTTTTTCTTTTCATGAGGGGCTTATGCAAGATTCCCACACTGAGCGCATGAGTGGCACCGAAACCCGTGCGGCCGCCGGCCTGTCGCTGGTCTTCGCGTTCCGCATGCTCGGCATGTTCATGGTCCTGCCGGTCCTGGCGACCTATGGCCAGGACCTGGCCGGCGCCACCCCGGCACTGATCGGCCTGGCCATTGGCGCCTACGGCCTGACCCAGGCGATCCTGCAGATTCCGCTGGGCACGCTGTCCGACCGCATCGGCCGTCGCCCGATCATCATCGTCGGCCTGCTGGTGTTCGCCGCTGGCGCCGCGCTGGCGGCCAATGCCGATTCCATCTGGGGCATCATCGCCGGCCGTGTCCTGCAGGGCGCCGGGGCGATTTCCGCGGCCGTGATGGCGATGCTCTCCGACCTCACCCGCGAGCAGCACCGCACCAAGGCCATGGCGATGATCGGCATGAGCATCGGTGTGTCCTTCGCCGTGGCGATGGTCGCCGGCCCCGTGCTGACCCACTGGTTCGGCCTGCACGGTCTGTTCTGGTTCACCGCCGGCATGGCCCTGGTGGGCATGCTGATCATTCTGTTCTTCGTGCCCACGCCCGACCACCGCATGCAGCACCGCGAGTCCAGCGTGGCCAAGCAGTCGCTACTGCCGACCCTGAAGAACGGCGAGCTGCTGCGCCTGGACGCCGGCATCCTGGTCCTGCACGCGATCCTCATGGCCAGCTTCGTCGCCTTGCCGCTGGCCCTGGTGGAGCGCGCCGGGCTGCCCAAGGAAGAACACTGGTGGGTCTACCTGACCGCGCTGCTGGTGGGTTTCTTCGGCATGGTCCCGTTCATCATCTACGCCGAGAAAAAGCGCCAGATGAAGCGCGTGCTGGCCGGCGCCGTGGCGACCCTGATGCTCTGCGAGCTGTTCTTCTGGGAGTTCGGCAACAGCCTCAAGGAACTGGTATTCGGCATCATCGTCTACTTCACCGCGTTCAACCTGCTGGAGGCCTCGCTGCCGTCGCTGGTGAGCAAGGTGTCGCCGGCCGGCGGCAAGGGCACGGCGATGGGCGTGTACTCCACCAGCCAGTTCCTCGGCGCTGCCGTAGGCGGCATCCTGGGTGGCTGGATGTACCAGCATGGCGGGCTCGACGGGGTGTTCATCGGCTGCGCGGTGCTGGCTGCCATCTGGCTGGCGATTGCTGTTACCATGCGTGAACCGCCTTATGTAACGAGTATTCGCCTGCCTCTGTCCGATGAGGCGCTGCGCGATGCTTCGTTGGCTGAGCGTTTCAAGGCATTGCCCGGTGTGAGCGATGTGATGGTGGTCGCTGAAGAAGCGGCCGCTTATGTCAAAGTGGATTCCCAACAAGTTGATCGCACGTCCCTCGAGCGCCTTGCCGGCGCCGAGCAGGCGACGTGCTGAAGCCTTTAGGAGAGCGTCATGGCCCGTGGGGTTAACAAAGTCATTCTGGTGGGTAACGTCGGTGGCGATCCGGAAACCCGTTACATGCCCAACGGCAACGCGGTGACCAACGTCACCCTGGCCACCAGCGAGAGCTGGAAGGACAAGCAGACCGGTCAGCAGCAGGAGCGTACCGAGTGGCACCGCGTGGTGTTCTTCGGTCGCCTGGCGGAAATCGTCGCCGAGTACGTGCGCAAGGGCTCGCAGATCTATGTCGAAGGCAGCCTGCGTACCCGCAAGTGGCAGGGTCAGGACGGTCAGGACAAGTACACCACCGAGATCGTGGTCGACATCAACGGCAACATGCAGCTGCTGGGTGGCCGTCCGGGCGCCGGTGGTGACGATGCTCCGCGCGCTCCCCGCGAGCCGCAGCAGCGTCCGCAGCAGGCCCAGCGTCCTGCGCCGCAGCAACAGTCCCAGCCCGCGCCGCAACCGGCTCCGGACTACGACAGCTTCGACGACGACATTCCGTTCTGAGTCGTACGGTTCCGTCACCAAGAGCGCAGCCTTCGAGCTGCGCTTTTGCGTTTCTGGGACGCTCGTTTTGGCGAATCTTCGTAAAGGTCTTTCTCGAAAGTATCTATTTAATTAGCTAGCTAATTAAATGATTCTGGAATTGCCTTGATGTACGGCAAAACCGGAGAAGAAAAGACATGAGCATTACAGTGACCGAGCGTGACGACGACCACAAATCCCGCGAGTTCCGCGCCATCGGTGGGCGTTGCTGGGATGTGCACCAGGAAGGCCTGCTGGTCGGCATCTTCCACACCGAAGGCGAGGCGCAGGCCTATCGCATTTCCCTGGAGCTGGAAGCGCGTTACCGCCACGCGGCGGAGTTCTAAAAAGCAAAAAAGCCCCGTGGCGACGGCCGCGCCACGGGGCTTATGAGTCCGAAATCCCTTTAGGAGCGAGCTTGCTCGCGAACCGCCCAGCATCGGTGCCGCCGGAAACCCCGTTCGCGAGCAAGCTCGCTCCTACAAAAAGCGCCGGGTGACGGGCGATCAGAACTGATAGTTCACCGTCGCGGTGACGTTGCGCTTCTCGCCGAAGTAGCAGAAATCCAGGCTGTAGCAGGACGCCACGTAGTCCTTGTCCAGCAGGTTGTTGGCGTTGAGGCTGACATCCAGACCCTTCAGACCAACGCGAGACAGGTCGTAGCCGATGCGTGCATCCACCAGGGTGTAGTCCGGTACGCGCAGGGTATTTTCCTTGTCCGCCCAGGTCTCGCCGACATAGCGGGCGCCGCCACCGAGTGTCAGGCCGTCCAGCGGGCCGGCGTTGAAGCCATAGTCAGCCCACAGCGAGGCCATGTGCTTGGGCGCCTGGTTAGGGGTGTGACCCTGGTTGCCGTCGAGCGACTTGGTGTAGGTGATGTCGGTGTAGGTGTAGCTGCCGAGTACCTTGAGGTTGTCGGTGACCTGGGTGTGGGCTTCCAGCTCGAAGCCCTGGGAACGCACTTCACCCACGGAGGTGTAGAAGTTGTCCTGCGGCTCCTTCGAGGCGACGTTCTCCTGGGTGATGTGGAAGATCGACGCGGTGTACAGGCTGCGGCTGCCCTCGGGCTGGAACTTCAGGCCGGCTTCCCATTGCTTGCCCTCGGTCGGCTCCAGCGGCGTGCCGGACTGGTCGGAGTAGGCGTTGGGGTTGAACGACTCGGAGTAGCTGATGTACGGCGCGATGCCGTTGTCGAACAGGTACAGCGCACCGATGCGTCCGGTGAATTTCTTCCAGTCGTCGTCGGCTTTGCTGCCGCTGCTGCGGTTCTTGTCCTCGACGGTCACCCAGTCCTCGCGCATGCCCAGGGAGAAGCGCCAGTGGTCGATGTCGATCAGGTCCTGCAGGTAGACGCCGGTCTGTTCCAGGCGACGGGTGTGGTTGTCGTCGGGGTAGTAGCTGATGGCGTCGTTGCCGTAGTGCGGGTCGAAGGCATCCAGCGGCGCCACCGAGCCGGAACGCCAGTCCACGGTGGTGCGGCGCTTCTGGTAGTCCAGGCCCATCAGCAGGGTGTGCTTGGCGGCGCCGGTGTTGAACTCGGCCTGGGCCATGTTATCGATGATGTACGCCTGCAGGTGCTCGCTGGCGCCGGAGTAGTAGCGGTTCAGGGTGTTCTGGTCCGGTGCGGTCCAGCCGTAGGCGTAGACCTGCGAGAGGTCGACGTCGGAATCCAGGTAGCGGAAGTTCTGCCGCGCGGTCCACACGTCGTCGAAGCGGTGCTCCAGCTGGTAGCCGAACATGCGCTGGGTGCGGTCGAAGTCGTCCTGGCTCGGCTCGCCGTCGAAGAACTCGCGGGAGATCTTCTGGCCGTTGTGGTGGTACAGCGCGCCGTCCGCCGGCACGCCGCCGTGGTAGCCGCCGTTCGGGTCGTGTTGCAGGTAGCCCTGCAGGGTCAGCGTGGTGTCGTCGGTGAAGTCGATGGCCAGGGTTGGGGCGATGGCGTAGCGCTCTTCCTTGACGTGGTCGAACTGGGTGTCCGAGCCCTTGCCCAGGCCGACCAGACGGTAGGCGATGCGCTTTTCCTCATCCAGCGGGCCGCTGAAGTCGAAGCCCATTTCCTTTTGGCCCATGTTGCCGACGGTGCCGGTGATCTGGTGGTAGTCCTCGTACAGCGGCTTCTTGCTGGTCAGCGCCACCAGGCCGCCGGGCAGGCTGCGGCCGTAGAGCACCGAGGACGGGCCCTTGAGCACGTCGATGCGCTCGAGGAAGTACGGGTCGATCTGCATCGAACTGAAGGTGCCGCTATCGCCCATGGCCTTCAGGCCGTCGAGGTAGATGTTGTCCACGCTGTTGTCGGCGAAGCCGCGCATCACCACATAGTCGTAGCGGTTCGACGCGCCGACCTGGCCGGTGAAGATACCGGGGGTGTAGCGCATGGCTTGCTGCACGGTCTTCGAGGCGGTGTCGTCGATCTGCTCGCGGGTGATGACCGAGACGCTCTGGCTGGTTTCCAGCAGGGACTTGGAGGTCTTGGTGGCGATCTGGCTGTGGGTTGCCAGGTAGCCGTCTTCCTCGCCCAGCGCATTACCGAGGGCGAATACGTCGCTGGCCGGCATGGCCAGTACGTCGGTCGGCGCGGCCGGGCGCAGTACGTAGTTGCCGTTGCCCTGATCCACTGCTTCCAGCGGGGTGTCCACCAGCAGACGGCCCAGGCCCTGGTCCACCGAGTAGGTGCCGTTCAGCCCAGCCGAGTTCAGGCCGCGGGTCTGCTCCGGGGTAGCCGACAGGGTGATTCCCGCTTCGCGGGCGAAAGCGTTCAGCACCTCGCCCAGCGGGCCGGCCGGAATGGCATAGCCGCGGCTGCTGGTGATGGCGCTGGCGTCCGCAGCAACGGCGTTCAGCGGCAGGCTGGCGCCCAGGCTTGCACAGAGCAGGGCGCCGCGCACGGCGTGGGCCAGCCGGCTGGCGCGGGGCAGGGCGGGAGAGTTGGTCGGGACGTGGACGGCTCGCATGGAGGGGCTTCCGTGGACAAGGGAAATGATCGGGTTATTCCTCCTTGCCGGCCGAGGCGGCGAAACCCGACAGAAATAATTCGCGATTGCGAAGAAATATTATTTGGCGGCGATCTTGTCGGTGGCTTGGTTTGAGGCTCGGGCAAGGGCCCCTCTCCCTCTCCCTGAAGGGAGAGGGGACTGATCGGAGTGGGGTGATACGCCTTTGCTCGCCGGTGGGCGCAGTGCTTTCCGTTCGCACGGATAACTCCCTCTCCCTTCGGAGCGGGGCGCGCAGCCAGGGCGGGGGAGAGGGGGCTGGGCCGAGCGCCGATCTTCCCATTCAGCCCCGCGCGGTGACCGTCACCCACCAGTCCGTGCGTTTCTCTATCCGTACTGGCAGGGTCTGCGGCAGCAGGGCGAGCAGTTGGTTGGTGTCGTCCAGGCGGAATACCCCGGACAGGCGCAGGTCGGCCACGCTCGCATCGCACTGCAGATGCCCGTGGCGATAGCGGCCAATTTCCGCAAGGAAATCGGCCAGGCGCATGTCGCGGGTGACGATCAGCCCGTCGGTCCAGGCGGCGCTGTCCATGTTGCTCCGCTCGGCCAGCAGTGCGCTGTCGCCGTTGATCTCGTAGGTCTGCCCGGCTTCGGCGATGGCGGTGGTCTGGCCGCGAACACGTGGGGCGATCGCCACCGAGCCGTCCTCCACGCTCAGGCGCGTAGAGCGTTCGTCCTGGCGCAACACGAAGCGCGTGCCCAGCGCCTCGAACAGGCCGTCGCGGTTGCTCACCCGCAGCGGTCGCGCGGCATCCTTGGCCGTGCTCAGGAGGATTTCACCGCGCTCCAGAATCAGCAGTCGCTGGCTCGGATCGAAGCGCACGTTCACCGCACTGTCGGTGTTCAGTTGCAGGATGCTGCCGTCCGCCAGGGTGAAGCGCTGGCGTTCGCCGATCCCCGTGCTGAAGTCCGCCATCCAGCGCTGCCAGGGCGTGACATCGCGGGCCAGCCACAGCGCGGAGGCGCCGATGGCGAAGGTCGAGAGCAGCTTGAGCGCCTGGCGCCGTTGCAGGCGCTGGGTGGTGTTTTCCAGCGTCTCCAGCGCCACACGGGCGCCGGGCACGGCTTGGTAACCGCTGGCCAGTTCGCTGTTCAGCGCCTGCACCCGCAGCCAGGCGGTTTCGTGTTCGGGGTTGGCCTGGCGCCAATGTTCGCAGGCGCTGAGCAGTTCGGGATCGGCCGTGCCGTTCAGGCGCAGGGTCCATTGGATGGCCTGTTTCACCACCCGTGGATCGGGCGTTGCGCTGGCGCCGCTCACTCGGCGTACCGCAGCTGGTAGCAGTGGAACAGCGCTTCGGCGATGTAGCGCTCCACCGAGCGTACCGAGACGCCCAGTTCCTCCGCGATTCGCGCGTGGGGCATGCCTTCGCACTGAGCCAGCAGGAAGGCTTTGCGCACCTTCGGCTTGAGGCCGTCGAGCAGACGGGCGATGTTTTCCAGCAATTGCAGGATGTTGTGCCGGTCTTCCGCTGAGGGCACCTGCGCTTCCGGCAGATGGGCGATGGAGTCGAGGTAGGCGCGCTCCAGCTCCTGGCGTCGCCAGTGGTCGATGACCAGGCCGCGGGCGACGGTGCGTAGGAACGCGCGTGGTGTGTGCAGTTCGACGCGCTCGGGTCTGAGCAATACGCGCAGGAACGTGTCCTGGGCCAGGTCGGCGGCATCGGCGGCATTGCCCAATCGGCCGCGAAGCCAGTTGTGCAGCCAGCCGTGATGGTCGCTGTAGAGCGACTGGACGTCGAAGGTCGAGGACATGGGTGCGCAGAGCTTGTAAATGATAATTTATCGCATTTTCAACAAGGCGCTGGCCATTTGCAAGATGTGTCTGAGCCGTGGGCGATTCCCTGTAGGAGCGCCCCATGGCCCGCTCCTACAGGGTTCGGCGCCCGGGTTCAGTGATACCAGTTCGTAGGATGGGTGGAGCTTGCGATACCCATCAGCCTGACAGCCAGGCTATCGATGGGTATCGCTTCGCTCCACGCCATCCTACGCGGGCGCCAATAGGCAGAATTGGCGTGAAACGCCCGGGTTCAGCGGTACCAGCGCGGCGTGTACACCCAGTCGCCACCGCCGGCACGGGGGAAGCGCCGGGTCAGGGACGAGCCGATGATCACCAGGGTGCGCATGTCCACCATCTCCGGTACCAGTTCGCCCAGGGTGACGACGCGCAGCGCCTCCGCCGGGCGGCCGATGTCACGGCCAAGCACCACCAGGGTTTCCGGCGTGCGGTGGTGGCGGACGATTTCCAGCGCGCGCCCCAGCTGCCAGGGGCGCGCTTTGGAGATCGGGTTGTAGAAAGCCATGGCCAGGTCGGCGGCACCGGCATGGTCCAGGCGCGTCTCGATGGTCTCCCAGGGCTTGAGGTTGTCCGACAGAGAAATCAGGCAGAAGTCATGTCCCAGCGGTGCCCCGGCCTTGGCCGCGGCGGCCAGCGCAGCGGACACACCTGGCAGTATCTCCAGCTCCACGCCATGCCAGTGCGGATCGCTGCTCTCGTGCAGGGCTTCCATCACGGCGGCGGCCATGGCGAACACGCCGGGGTCACCGGAGGAAATCACCGCCACGCGCCGGCCGCTGGCAGCCAGTTCGAAGGCGTGACGGGCGCGCTGCATTTCCTCGCGATTGTCGGTGCAGTGGCGCACCTGGTCGTCGCGCAGCGGCTCGGCCATCTTCACGTAGGTTTCGTAGCCGAGGAGGTCCTGGGCTTCGTCCAGCGCGCGGCGTACGGCGGGAATCATGAAGTCGCTGGCGCCGGGGCCGAGACCGATCACGCTAAGACGTCCGCGCGGCTGGCCGATGCTCTGGGCTTCCAGCGGAGTGGCGGCGCGGTGCAGATGGAAGGAATCGCCGTGCAGCACTTCCGCTGGCAGCGTCGCGTCCTGCTCGACGAAGCGCAGCGGAACATTCAACTCTGCGGCAGCCATGGACAGTGCTGGATCGGCCATCCGACAGCGCGGGGCGATCAGTGCTGCCAGCGACGCCTCGGCCAGGCCGGCCTGCGCCAGGCCCTGGCGGATGCGCTCGGGCAGTTGCGAGTCCACCAGCGTGACATGGGCGAGGACGATACGCGGATGGATGCGCAGCTCATGCTGCCCGATGCCCTCGGCACGGGCGTCGATGCGCAGGGTGTGTGCGGCATCTTCGGCCAGCGGCAGGTCCAGCTCGTCCAGCCAGGGTGCGTTGCCCTCGATGCGCAGGGTGTCACCGCCCAGCAGGTCGGAGACGAAGCGTTTGCCCTGCTCGATGTCCGCCAGCGCATAGCCCGGCGGCGGGTCGAGCAGGCAGGCGCCGAAGCGCAACTCGCCGCTGGTGGTGATGGCGGGCGCCACGTTCAGCTTGGCGGCGATCTCGCGGGCCATGCGGTTTACCCCGCCGAGCCCACCGAGCAGCGGCACCACGGCGCTGCCGTCTTCGGCCACGGCCAGGACCGGCGGCTCTGCGCCTTTCTCTACCAGCAACGGAGCGAGGGTGCGGATGACGATACCGGCAGCGCACAGGGCGATGATCGGGGTGTCATCACGGTACAGGCGGCGCAAGGTCTCGCCGAAGTTAGCGTAGGACTCATCGGCGCCTTCGACGCGATCCTTCAGACCCATCACGCGCGCCTGTGGATAAGCGCCCTGCAGGCGTCGGGCCGTGGCCAGGGCGCCCTGGCCGAGAATGACGATGGCGGCGCGCATCAGCCGTTCCACCGCTGGCCGGGGATGACGATCATCGAGAAGTACGGCGAAGCCATCGGATCGACGTCGTCCAGCGCGACGATGCGCTGCTCGCGCATGGTCGCGCGCTCGACGTAATGGGCTCCGCCGTCACGGCCCAGCTCGCGCAGCACGCGGCGGACCTTGTCGAAGTTTCGGCCGAGCTTCATCACCACCGCCGCATCGGCGTCGGCCAGGCGGCGCTTGAGCTCGTCTTCTGGGAGCACGCCGGAGAGTACCGACAGGCTCTGGTTGCGATACACCAGCGGCACGCCGAGCACCGCCGCGCTACCGAGCATCGAGCAGACGCCGGGTACGACTTCGGTGTCATAGCGTTCCGAAAGACGGTCATGCAGGTACATGTACGAGCCGTAGAAGAACGGGTCGCCCTCGCAGATCACGGCCACGTCGCGGCCGGCGTTCAGATGCATCGCCACCTGCTCGGCGGCGGTGTCGTAGAAGTCGCTGATCACGCCTTCGTAGGTCAGTGGCGGCTCCAGCTTCTCGGTGGTCACCGGGTAGACCAGCGGCAGGCGCTGCTGCTCATCGAGCAGGTGCTGTTCGATGATGGCGAAGGCGTTGCCGCCAAGACCTGCGTGGTGCTTGGCCTTGGCCACGAAGTAGCCGATCACCGGGGCGGCGCGCAGCAGGCGCAGGGCCTTGAGGGTCAGCAGTTCCGGGTCGCCCGGGCCGACGCCCAGGCCGATGAGGCGGCCGGTCATCACTCCACCTCCGTGGCCAGGGCGTTCACCGCCGCAGCGGCCATCGCGCTGCCGCCACGGCGTCCGCGCACGATCACGTAGGGCACGCCACGGCTGTCGGCGGCGAGGGCATCCTTGGACTCCATGGCGCCGACGAAGCCCACCGGGAAACCGAGGATCAGCGCCGGTTTCGGGGCGCCGGCATCGAGCATTTCCAGCAGGTAGAAGAGGGCGGTCGGCGCGTTGCCGATCACCACCACGCTGCCTTCCAGGTGCTCGCGCCAGTGTTCCAGCGCCACCGCCGAGCGGGTGTTGCCCAGCTCGCGGGCGAGTTCCGGAACGTCCGGATCATTGAGGGTGCAGATCACCCCGTTGTGTGCCGGCAGGCGGGCGCGGGTGATGCCCTCGGCGACCATTCGCGCATCGCAGAGAATCGGCGCGCCAGCGGCCAGCGCCGCACGGCCGATGGCCCCGGCGCCGGCGGAGAAACGCAGATCCTGCACGACGTCGACCATGCCGCAGGCGTGGATCACCCGCACGGCGAGTTTCTCGAGGTCGGCGGGGACGGCGCTGAGGTCGGCCTCGGCGCGGATGGTGGCGAAGGATTGGCGGTAGATCGCCTGGCCGTCGCGGATGTAATCAAGCATCGGTGGAAGCTCCAGGTGCGGCGAGCAGATCGCCCGCGGCATCGAGGGAAAGGTTGCGCGCCAGCGGCAGGCCGAAGCCGGCCACGCCATCGGCGCGGCGGAACAGGTCATAGCGGCCGTCGGCGACGGCCAGCAGGGTGTAGGGGGCAACGTGGGCGGCGGCGCAGGAACGCGGGCAGCCGCACAGGTGCACGCCGGCCTGGGCTGCGTGGCGCAGGCGTGTGGCCAGGCGCAGGGCGTCGGCCTTGGTGTCGGCCAGCCCGCGTGCGCAACCCGTGGAGCCGCTGCACGCGACGATGCGCGAGAGCGGTTGAGCGGCGTCGATCACCAGGCCGAGGTTGGCCAGCGCGCCGAGGACGACGGCGACATCGGTGGGTGCCACGCCAGGGAGGATCAGACTTTGCCAGGGCGTCAGACGCAGCTGTCCGCCGCTGAAGCGCTCGGCGAGGTCGGCCAGGCCGAACAGCGTGGTGCTGTCCAGGCGTCCGAGGACGAATCCCGCACCGACCATGGCGCGGTCCGGCTGGCGCTGTAGCTGAATCCCGAGATGGCCGAATGCTCGCGGTGCAGGACGTCGCCAGTTATCCACAGCCGGCCCGAGGTGCAACTGGAAAGGCAGGCGTTGCTGCAGGCGCTCCAGCAGCACTTCGTCGCGGAGCATCTCGCGCAGGTGGCGCATGCGCGTCTGGCCGTCGCCGGCGAGATCGAGGAACAGGTGCAGCAGGCTTTCCACCAGTAGCGGTACTTGCTCGGCAGAAACGGCGGCGAGGGCGGGACGATCCGTCTCGCGCTGCGGCGGACAGCCGGCGAGACCGAAGGCGAACAGCGGTGCCGCGTCGTCGGACATGGCCGACAGCCAGAGGTCGTTGGGGTGCTCCAGCATTGCCAGCGCTTCACCGGCGTCCAGCTGAATGCCGAACTTGGGAGACAGACCGTGGAAGCGCGGGGTGCGCTCCAGCAGGTCGAGCAACTGCCCGGCCAGTGGCGCAGGGTCGAACATCGCCGAGGCATCCAGGCCCAGCGCCGGGCTGACCAGCAGGTTGCGCACATCGTCCGAGGCCAGCTCACGAGGGCCGAGGCCGGCGGCCAGCAGCTCTTGGCTCAGCGCATGTTCGGCGCCAGCCTGCACGCCGCGAATCTGCAGGTTGGCGCGGTTGGTCGCTTCCAGCACGCCGTCGGCATGGCGTTCGGCGGCCTGGGCGATGGCGCGCGCGGCGCGGGCGTCGAGTTGCCCACAGGGCAGCTTGATACGGCAGATGCCGCCATCGCGGGAGGCCACGATGCGCAGCAGGCCGGGGCATGGGTGCGGACGGACGGGCAGGGCTGAGGAGTCTTGCACGGAGGTCACCAGGGCTGGGTCGCGGTGACCTGCGAATCCCCCCAGGGGGATTTCACGACACCGATACACCCCGCTCGATGTCTGCACGCGCGACTGGTTTCGTCGGCAGGTCTCCTGGCTGGCAGGTCCTCATCCAGCGCGGCCTTCCCGGTTTCCCAGTGGCCTGGCCGGCGGCACGGAACCTCGTTCTCGTGTCGCCGCATTGCGCGGACTCGCTGCTTACAGTTGCGGGGGCAGCCACGGCTTAACCGTGTTCCCTCTTCGGCTCTGAGAAACCTCGCCACAAAGGCGAAGCGTCCTACGAGCACCGACGAAGCGGGTATTATGCCTGCTTTGCCCGATGTCAGGAAAAGCCTGCCCGTCGGATCAATCGTCGCACCCCGAGGAATTTTCATGACGCCCTGGCTGACCATCGTCGGCATCGGCGAGGACGGTTATGCCGGCCTCGGCAAGGCCGCGCGCCGCGCCCTGCTCGCCGCCAGTGAAGTGATTGGCGCGCCCCGCCAGCTGGAGTTGCTGCCGCATTGCCTGGGCGCCCGTCGCCAGGCCTGGCCGAGCCCGTTCAGCCTGGAACCGGTGCTGCGCCGGCGTGGCGAACCAACCTGCGTACTGGCCAGCGGCGACCCGATGCTGTTCGGCGTCGGTGCCAGCCTTGCCCGTCAGATTCCGTCCGAGGAAATGCTCGTGCTTTCCGCGCCATCCTCCGCTTCTCTCGCGGCGGCACGAATGGGCTGGGCATTGCAGGACTGCACGCTGCTGTCGTTGGTGGCGCGCCCATTGGCCGCACTCAACGCGCAGATCCATGACGGCGCCAGGCTGCTGATCCTCAGCAACGATGGCGGCAGCCCGACCGCCATTGCCGCTCTGCTGCGCGAACGAGGTTTCGGCGCGAGTCGCCTCAGTGTGCTGGAACACCTCGGCGGTGAGGCGGAGCGACGCATCGACGGGCTTGCCAGCGACTGGTCGCAGAGCGAGACCGCTGCGCTGAACCTGGTGGCTGTGCACTGCGTCGCGGGTGTCGATGCGGTTCGCCTGCCGCTGACCAGCGGTTTGCCGGACGATGCCTACCGCCATGACGGCCAACTGACCAAGCGTGACGTGCGCGCCGTGACCCTGGCGCGGTTGGCGCCCAGGCCCGGCGAGCTGCTCTGGGACGTCGGCGCCGGCTGCGGCTCCATCGGCATCGAATGGATGCGCGCGCATCCGAGCTGCCGCACGCTGGCCATCGAAGCCAACGACGGGCGCCAGGAACACATTCGCTTCAACCGCGACAGCCTCGGCGTGCCGGCGTTGCAACTGGTCTGCGGCGCCGCGCCGGAAGCCTTGCAGGGGCTGGAGCGCCCCGACGCGATCTTCATCGGCGGTGGTGTGACCCTGCCGGGTGTGTTCGAACACTGCTGGGAGCAGCTCAAGCCGGGTGGTCGACTGGTGGCCAACGCCGTCACCCTGCAGAGCGAGTCCATGCTGCTGAGCTGGCGCGCGCGCATCGGCGGCGAGCTGACCCGCCTGTCGGTGTCCCAGGCCCAGCCGCTCGGCGGCTTCGATACCTGGCGCGCGGCGTTGCCGATCACCCTGCTGGAAGTCTGGAAGGAATGAAGCGTTTTTCGTACCACGACTGCATGGGTATCGCTTCGCTCCACCCATCCTGCGGTGCGCGTAGTCATGCGTGACGAAACCCCGGAAGAACCCCGCCCGCTACGTAGCGGCTACACCACCGGCAGCTGCGCCACCGCCACCAGCCTGGCGGCGGCGCGTCTGCTGCTCACCGGTGAGGCGCTGGACGCCGCGCAGATCGCCTTGCCGAAAGAGCGCAGCGCGACCCTGCGCCTGGAGTTCTGCCGCCTCATCGCTGGCGGCGCCGAAGCCGGTACGCTGAAGGATGCCGGCGACGATCCGGACGTGACCCACGGTGCGCTGGTCTTCGCGCGCGTCGCCTTGAGCGATGAGCCGGGCGTGCGCTTTTACGCTGGAGAAGGCGTCGGCACCGTCACCAAGCCGGGGCTGGTGCTGGCGGTGGGCGAGCCGGCGATCAACCCGGTGCCGCGGCAGATGATGCAAGGCAACCTCGCTGCGTTGGCGGCTGAGTGCGGCTATGCCGGCGGCTTCGACGTCACGATCAACATCGAGGGCGGCGCCGAGCTGGCGCTCAAGACCATGAATCCGCGCCTGGGCATCCTCGGCGGCCTGTCGATCCTCGGTACCACCGGCATTGTCCGGCCGTTCTCCTGCTCGGCCTACATCGCCTCGATCCAGCAGGGCATCGATGTTGCCCGCGCCAACGGCTTCCGCCACCTCGCCGCCTGCACCGGCAATGCCAGCGAAGATGCCATGCGCCGTCGCTACGGCTTCGACGACACTGCGCTGATCGAGATGGGCGACTTCGCCGGTGCCGCGCTCAAGCACCTGCGCAAGGTGCCGGTGGAACGTTTCAGTGTCTGCGGCGGTTTCGGCAAGATCAGCAAGCTCGCCGCCGGCCACATGGACCTGCACAGTCGTCACTCCAGCATCGACCTGCCGCAGCTGGCCGAGTGGGCGGCGGCCATAGGCGCCTCGGCGGAGCTGCAACAACGCATGCGCGAAGCCAACACCAGCCAGCAGGCGCTGGCGCTTTGTCGCGCCGAAGGCATCGCCCTGGGGGATGCCGTTTGCGCCCGCGCGCTGGCCTTTGCCCGGCGCATCGTGCCCCTGGAAGTCACGCTGGAAGTCTTCGCCATCGACCGCCAGGGCAACCTGGTGGGCGAAGCGCTGGAGGTACGATGAAGCGCGTCCTGCTGCTGGGCGGCATTGGTGAGGCGCTGGCCATTGCGCGCCGTCTGGGGCCACAGCATCTGTACAGCCTTGCCGGCCTGGGCAAGGTGCCGGACGATCTGGCCTGCGAAGTGCGTGTCGGTGGCTACGGTGGCGCCGAAGGGCTTGCCGGGTTCATCCGCGAGCGAGGTTTTGACCTGCTGCTCGACGCCACCCATCCCTACGCCGCGCAGATCAGCGCCAACGCCGCCCGCGCCGCGCAACTGGCCGACGTGCCGTGCTGGGCGCTGCGGCGTCCCGGCTGGCAGGCAGGGCCTCTGGATGACTGGTGTGACGTTGCTGATTGGTCGTCGCTGATCGCTGCACTGCAAGCGTTCCGCCGACCGCTATTCACGATGGGCCGTGAGCCGCTGGCGCACCTGGACGAGATCCCCGCCCATCAGCACTGGACCGTGCGCTGCCTGCAAAGCCTGCCTGGCAACGCTCGCGCCGACGTGCTCGGCGCGCGCGGGCCGTTCACTCTGGAGGGCGAGCGCGAGCTGCTCACCCGCCTGGGCACCGACGTGCTGGTCAGCAAGAACAGCGGCAGCCAGGCCACCGAGCCGAAGCTGCAGGTCGCCCGCGAGCGTGGTGTGCCGGTGCTGATCCTGGCGCGGCCGGGGTTGCCGGAAGTGGATCGCGAGTTCGACAGCATCGAGGCGCTCTGGCAGGCGCTGGAGCCCCTCGCCGCCGATTGACGGAACGTCCTGCGCCGCGGGTGTTCACAGCTTCGTAGCGATTCGAGGGCAAGCTCGCGGTTGCGTCAAGACCGCGCTTCTCCGCCGCCCCGCCAGCCCCTATGCTGAGCCCCGGTTATCACAGGGAGTGACCCCATGCTGCGAATCCTCGGCCGCGCTTCATCGATCAACGTGCGCAAGGTGCTGTGGACCTGCGCCGAACTGAACCTGGCCTACGAACGGGAAGACTGGGGCACGGGCTTTCGCTCCACTGCTTCGGCGGAGTTCATTGCGCTCAACCCCAACGCCATGGTGCCGGTCCTCGTCGACGGCGACTTCGTGCTCTGGGAATCCAATGCCATTTGCAGCTACCTCGCCACCCAGTATCCCCAGGGCGAATTGCTGCCCACCTCACCGCACGAGCGCGCGCTAGTGGAGCAGTGGATGGGCTGGCAGGCCACCGAACTGAACACTGCCTGGCGCTATGTGTTCATGGCCCGTGTGCGTAACAGCCCCAGCCATGCCGACGAGTCCGCCATCGCCCTGAGCGAGGCGCAGTGGAACCATTGCATGGCCCTGCTGGACCGCCAGCTGGAGCGTACCGGCGCGTTCGTCAGCGGCGCCTGTTTCAGCCTCGCCGATGTCGTGCTCGGCCTGTCGGTGAATCGCTGGTACCTGACGCCCCTGCAACGTCCGGAGTTGCCAGCCGTGGCGTCGTACTACGAGCGGCTGAGCGAGCGGCCGGGGTTCCTGTTGCATGGGCGCAACGGCGAGCCTTGATCCGGGCCATGCAATGCAGCGGTCAAATCAGCGAGCTTTGCTTGCCAGGTCGCTGATCGGCCGATACTCGGCGTCAAGTTCTTGCGCCAGTTTCCGCGCCCGTCCGAGCCTGACGGCTCCCCCCTCGATATCCACCAGCAGCGTCGGGCAGTTCAACGGTTGCAGCTCCGGCCAGTCGCGCAGGCGGCCATCGGTCAGCACCAGCAGGCGCTGGCGCTCACCTGACTGCTGCCGCTGGCGTTTGTCCAGCCATTCGCGGGCTTGTTGCAGCGCCTCGATCAGCGGGGTACCGCCGCCCGCGCCGAGCTGCTCCAGCCACTCCTGCAATTGACTCGAGGCCTTCTGGCCCTGCCATAACCAGCGCGCTTGTGTGCCAGTGGCGTGTAGTAGGGCGAGGCGTGCGCGTTGCCGGTAGGCCTGCTCGAAGGTGTCGGCGAGCAGCCCCTTGGCCTGTGCGAGCGC
Organism: Pseudomonas nicosulfuronedens; assembly: GCF_005877905.1. Taxonomy (GTDB): domain Bacteria; phylum Pseudomonadota; class Gammaproteobacteria; order Pseudomonadales; family Pseudomonadaceae; genus Pseudomonas; species Pseudomonas nicosulfuronedens. Next base: position 35,413 of record NZ_SWDV01000002.1, read on the forward strand.
GCCATGGCGGCGGGTGCTGGCGGAGGCATCGACTATCACCAGCCAGAGTTCGCCGGGCTTGCGACTGCGGGCGCGCAGCACGAGGTCGGCGCGGTGTTGCGGGCGGCCGTTGCGCAGGGTGGCGGGCCAGTCGATACGGCCGTGCGCGCCCGGCTGGCGGGCGCCGCTGCGGCCGCCGGCAAGCTGGCCGGGTCTGGGGTTGGCATCCGCGCCTGGGGCCGGGCGCGGGCGGATGCTCAGGGCTTTTTTGGCCAGCCCGTCAGTTGCCGGCGTTCGCCCATGGCCACGTTCTGGGCGGGCAGCTCGCCCCACTGGCCTTCGCCGTTCGAGGTGTTGGCGGGGGCCTCGGATTGGCTGGAAGAGGACTGCGGTGGCGTGCTTGGTTGGGGCGGTGTGTGACGACGGCGATGGGCGAGGGCGAAGTGCTCGACGGCATCGATGTCCTGCGCCTCGATAGCGTTCGCACCGCGCCATGCCGCATGAGCGCGGGCAGCGCGCAGCCAGACAAGGTCAGCGCGCAGGCCGTCTACGCCGGCGGCGTGGCAGCGCTGGGCGATGTCATTCAGCGCCACGTCATCCAGCGCAATCGACGCCAGCCGCTGGCGCGCATCGACACAGCGCTGTTGCAGCGCTTGCTGTGCGCCTTGCCACTGAATGAGGAACGCCTGCGGGTCGGCATCGAAAGCCAGCCGCCGGCGGACGATTTCGGCTCGCTCGGTCGGCGCGGGCGTACCTTCCAGTTGCACCTTGAGACCGAAGCGATCCAGCAGTTGCGGGCGCAGTTCGCCTTCTTCGGGGTTCATCGTGCCGATCAGTACGAAGCGCGCCGGATGGCTGTGGGACAGGCCGTCGCGCTCGATCAGGTTGACCCCGCTGGCGGCCACATCGAGCAGGAGGTCGACGAGGTGGTCGGGCAGCAGGTTCACTTCATCCACATAGAGCACGCCGCCGTGGGCATGCGCCAGCACGCCGGGGGAGAACTGCACGCGGCCTTCACCCAGCGCCGCATCCAGGTCGAGGGTACCGACAATGCGCTCCTCGCTGGCGCCCAGCGGCAGGGTGACGAAGCGCCCGCCATCCAGCAGGTCGGCCACGCCGCGCGCCAGGGTGGACTTGGCCATGCCGCGCGGCCCTTCGATCAGCACGCCGCCGATGGCCGGATCGATGGCCGCCAGGCACAGGGCCAGCTTCAGCTCATCGGCGCCAACGACGGCAGCCAGTGGGAAATGGGGAAGGGCGCTCATGGGGATTTCCTGCGGATTTCGTCCGTGCATGGTAGCGAACCGAGAGTAGGAGGTGCGACCAATGTCCATCAGAACGATAGAGCCAAGTCATTGAACGATGCGTCGCGATGCAGTAACTTGACTCCACTTCCACGGAGAACATCATGCCGTCCAGCCTGTCCATCCAGTCCCTCGCCCGCCTCGGTGCCATCGGCTCCGTGGTTGCTCGCGCGCAGGTTCTGGCCGCGGCTGCCGGCTATTTCTTCTATGGGTATTGGTTTAGCCAAAGGCGCGCCTGATACCCCACAGGCGCCCTAGCAAGCAGGGTCGCCAACCAGACAGTTTCCCAAAACCCCGGTCGGCAACCCGACCGGGGTTTTTGTTTTTCCGGCCCACAAGGCCCAACGCATTGAACCGAGCCAACACGCTCAGACAGAGGATCGAGACATGACCGCCTACACCACTGATTACCGCTATTACCGCAACTCCGACTGGCGATTTAGCAGCGCGCTGCGTGCCACCCAACGAGCCTTGCCACGAACACTTAGATAGAGCGCCGAGCGCGGAAAGACCGCCGCGCCGGCCAAGGATGTCAGTCAGATGAACGCCTCCACCTCCACCCTGATCCGCCCAGAACACGCAGCTACCGCCGAAGTCCTCGACCTGCCGCTGCCTTCCGCTCGCCGCCGCGAACAGCCGCTGCCGAGCCCCGCCGAACTGCGCCAGCGTCTGCCGCTGTCCGCCGCCATGGCCCACCGCGTCCGCGAAGGCCGAGAAGCGATTCGCGCCGTCCTCGATGGCCGTGACCCGCGCCTGCTGGTGGTGATCGGTCCCTGCTCGCTGCACGACCCCGTCTCCGCCCTCGAATACGCCGACCGCCTCGCCGAACTGGCGCCGCAGGTGAGCGACCAGCTGCTGCTGGTGATGCGCGCCTACGTCGAGAAACCGCGTACCACCATCGGCTGGAAAGGCCTGGTTTACGATCCGCAGCTGGACGGCACTGGCGACATGGCCGGCGGCCTCGAACTGTCGCGCCGGCTGATGCTGGGCATGCTCGAACGCGGCCTGCCGATCGCCACCGAACTGTTGCAACCGCTGGTGGCCGGCTACTTCGACGACCTGCTGGGCTGGGCCGCCATCGGCGCACGCACCAGCGAATCCCAGGTGCATCGCGAGATGGTCAGCGGCCTCGACCTGCCGGTGGGTTTCAAGAACGGCACCGACGGTAGCATCGGCATCGCCACCGACGCCATGCGCTCGGCAGCGCATCCGCACCAGCACTTCGGCATCGATGCGCAGGGCCGACCGTCGCTGGTACAGACCCAGGGCAACCCGGACACCCATCTGGTCCTGCGTGGCGGCCACGCCGGTCCGAACTTCGACGCGGCCAACGTGCAGCAGATTCGCCAGGGCCTGGAGAAGCTCGGCCTCGAGCCGAACATCATGGTCGATTGCAGCCACGCCAATAGCGGCAAGGACCCGCTGCGCCAACCGGCGGTACTGGACAGCGTGCTCGACCAGCGCCTGGCTGGCGACGCATCGCTGCGCGGCGTGATGCTGGAGAGCCACCTGTTCGACGGCTGCCAACCGCTGTCCGGTGAGCTGCGCTACGGTGTATCGATCACCGACGGCTGCCTGGGCTGGAGCGGCACCGAGGTGCTGTTGCTGAATGCGGCGCAGCGCCTGCGTCGGGGCTGAGGTTTTTCTGTACGAGCGAGCTTGCTCGCGAACGATTTTCCCGGCGGCTCCGAGGCTGGGCGGGTTCGCGAGCAAGCTCGCTCCTACACGTCAATGCGCCATACCGCACTGGAGGTGCGTTTTGTGTGGGGGCAACTGGCTTCTTCAGTTTGTAGGATGGGTGGAGCCTAAGCGATACCCATGCTGCTGGCGCAGGAATTGATGGGTATCACTTCGCTCCACGCCATCCTACGAAAACTGGAAATTCCTCACTGTTCCTCGCTGTCCACCAGCAGGTTCTCCAGCGTCTCCCGATAGTCCCCCGGCTCTTCCCACAACCCGCGCTGCTGCGCTTCCACCAGGCGTTCGGCGATGTCGCGCAGGGCTTCGGGGTTGTGCTGGCGGATGAACTCGCGGGTGTCGTCGTCCAGCAGGTAGGCGTCGGCCAGCAGGCGGTACTGGTGGTCGTCGACCAGTTCGCTGGTGGCGTCGAAGGCAAACAGGTAATCCACCGTGGCGGCCAGTTCGAAGGCGCCCTTGTAGCCGTGGCGCTTCATGCCGGCGATCCATTTCGGGTTCACCGCGCGCGAGCGCACCACGCGGCCCAGTTCTTCCTTGAGGGTGCGGACGCGCGGGTTGTCCGGCTGGCTGTGGTCGCCGTGGTAGCTGGCCAGCGCCTGGCCCTGGATGACCTCGGCGGCGGCGAGCATGCCGCCCTGGAACTGGTAGTAGTCGTTGGAATCGAGGATGTCGTGCTCGCGGTTGTCCTGGTTGTGCAGCACCGCCTGCAGGCCGGACAGGCGCTGGGCGAAGCGCTCGCGCGCCGGGGTACCGTCGTCGCCGGCGCCGTAGGCGTAGCCGCCCCAGTTGAGGTAGGCCTCGGCGAGGTCGGCGCGGCTGTCCCACTGGCGTGATTCGATTACGCCCTGCACGCCGGCACCGTAAGCGCCGGGCTGTGCGCCGAAGATGCGCCAGCCTGCCTGGCGTCGGGCTTCGTCGACGTCCAGACCTTCGCTCAGCAGGCGCGATTGATCAGCACGCACGCGAGCCGCCAGCGGGTTCAGATCATCCGGCTCGTCCAGCGCGGCGACAGCCTGCACAGCGGCATCGAACAGGCGGATCAGGTTGGCGAAGGCATCGCGGAAGAAGCCCGAGACCCGCAGCGTCACGTCGACCCGCGGGCGGTCGAGCAGGGTGATCGGCAGGATCTCGAAGTCTTCCACGCGCTGGCTGCCGGCCTGCCACACCGGGCGCACGCCGAGCAGTGCCAGCGCCTGGGCGATGTCGTCGCCGCCGGTGCGCATGGTCGCGGTGCCCCACACCGACAGGCCGAGCTGGCGCAGGTGGTCACCGTGGTCCTGCAGGTGGCGCTCGAGCAGTCGGCTGGCCGACTGGAAGCCGAGGCGGAAGGCGGTGGGCGTGGGCAGGTTGCGCACGTCCACGGTGAAGAAGTTGCGCCCGGTGGGCAGCACATCGACCCGCCCGCGGCTGGGCGCACCGCTGGGGCCGGGCGGAACGAAGCGGCCGCCGAGGCCGGCGAGCAGGTGGCCGATTTCACTGGCGCCGCAGGCGTCGAGCGTCGGCGCGATCTGCTGCTGAAGCTGCGCGAGCACCGCCGCGCTGGCGCTGCCGGGTGCGCTGACCGAGCCGTCGATCAAGCGCAGGGCGAACAGCTCCAGGCGTTCGCGGGTGTCGCCGTTGCTGCGCCAGGGTTCGTCGCTGACGGCGGTCAGCGAATCAGGGCGCGGACCTTCCCACGGCTCGGCGAAAGCGGCGTCCAGCGGGTCGCGGCCGAGCTTCAGGTCTTCGCTCAGCGCGCGCAGCAGGCTGGCGTTGCCGCCACGCCCATCGCCGCGCGGGATGCGCACCAGCGACAGCAACGTGTCGCGGCGCAACTCGCCCACGGGCGACTCGCCGAACACGTGCAGGCCGTCGCGAATCTGCGATTCCTTGAGGTCGCACAGGTAGGCGTCCAGCTGCGGCAGCCAGCTTTCCGGATCGTCACTCAACTGCAAGCCCAGCTCGCGGTCCAGCGCGGTCTCACGCACCAGCGTGAGGATGTCGCCACGCAGTTCGCTGGCGCGGCGCGGGTCGAGCAGCGAGGCGTCGTAGTACTCGTCGGCCAGGCGTTCGAGGTCGCGCAGCGGGCCGTAGTTTTCCGCGCGGGTCAGCGGCGGCATCAGGTGGTCGATGATCACCGCCTGGGCGCGGCGCTTGGCCTGTGCGCCTTCGCCGGGGTCGTTGACGATGAACGGGTAGAGGTTGGGTAGCGGGCCGAGGATCGCGTCGGGCCAGCATTCCTCCGAGAGCCCGACGCCCTTGCCGGGCAGCCATTCGAGGTTGCCGTGCTTGCCGACGTGGATTACCGCATCGGCGCCGAACACTTCGCGCAGCCAGAAGTAGAAGGCGAGGTAGCCGTGGGGCGGCACCAATGACGGATCGTGGTAGATCGCTGCTGCGTCGAGCTGGTAGCCACGTGCTGGCTGGATGCCGACAAAGCCCAGGCCGAAGCGCAGGCCAGCGACCATCATCCGGCCGCTGCGGAACATCGGATCCTGTTGCGGCTCTCCCCAGCGCTCGCGCACGGCTTGCTGGTTGGCTTCGGGCAGGCGCGCGAAGCAGGCGAGGTAGTCGTCCAGCGCCAGGCTCTGCGCGCAGGGGCGCAGGTCGAGGCTGTCGAGGTCGTTGCTGACACCACCGAGCAGTTGCTGGATCAGCGCCGTGCCGGAAGCGGGCAGGCCGGCGACCGGATAACCCTGGGCCTCCAGCGCACGCAGGATGTTCAAGGCGGCGGCCGGCGTGTCGAGGCCGACGCCATTGCCGATGCGCCCATCGCGGGTTGGATAGTTGGCGAGGATCAGCGCCACGCGCTTGTCGGCGTTGGCCTTGCGCGCCAGCAGCATCCAGCGCCGCGCCAGTTCGGCGACGAAGTCCATGCCCGGCCGGTGCGGCAGGTAGCAGACCACGTCGCTCTGGCTGCGCTCGCTGCGCCAGGCCAGGCCCTTGAAGCTGATTGGCCGGGTGATGAGGCGGCCGTCCAGCTCCGGCAGTGCGATGTGCATGGCCAGATCGCGCGGGCCGAGGCCTTGCGGGTTGGCGCGCCAGAGGTCGAGGTTGTCCAGCGAGCAGATCGCTTGCAGCACCGGCACGTCGCGGCGGAACGGCCGGTCCTGTGGCGCCTCCGGGTTCGACTGGGCGAAACCGGTGGTGTTGATGATCAGTTCGGCGTCGGCGCTATCGAGCAGGTTTTCCACTGCTTCTAGGCAGGCGGCTTCCTTGAGGCTGGCCACGGCAATGGGCAGCGGGTTGATGCCCTGGGCCAGCAGGCGATCGCAGAAGGTGTCGATGAAGCCGGTGTTCGCCGCTTGCAGATGCGTGCGGTAGAACAGCAGCGCGGCGACTGGGCACTCGGGATTCCAGTCGGCCTGCCAGCGGGCGAGGTCGCAGCGGCCGGTCTGTGGATGGTAGAGCGCGACGCGGGGCAGCGTTTGCGGCTCGCTCCACGGATAGTCGCGTTGCAGATGGCGCGTGGCGAGGCTGGCGAAGAGGTGCCGGGCGTTGTCCATCCCGCCCTGGCGCAGGTACTGCCAGAGGCGCTCTGCATCCTGCGGCGGGACGCTGCACAGCGCGCTGAGTTCGGGGTCGGGCTTGTCGTCGCCGGGTACCGCGATCAGCGTGACGCCGCGCTCGGCCAACGCCACCAACTGCTCCATGCCGTAGCGCCAGTAGCCGATGCCGCCGTGTACCGAGATCAGGATGACCTTGGCGTGCTGCAGCACTTCGTCGACGTAAAGGTCCACCGAGGCGTGGTTCTGCAGCTGCATCGGGTTGGCCAGCCGCAGGCTCGGGTAGTCCTCCGGCAGCTCGCGGGCGGCCTCGGCGAGCAGTGCCAGGTGCGAGTCGCCGCTGCAGAGAATCACCAGATCGGCGGGCGTCTGGGCCAGGTGGGCGATGCCGTCGTCGGGGACGAAACCGCCGGGTTGGGTGCGCAGCAGGTGCATGGATCAGGCCTTTTCGCTCGGTGGTAACACCCTCTCCTCAGCCCTCTCCTTGACGGGAGAGGGGCGGTTCGGCGTGCGAGGTTAGCTCTGCGTAGGATGGGTGGAGCGCAGCGATACCCATCATTGGCGGTGGGTATCGCTGCGCTCCACGCCACCCTACGCCGATATCAGGAAAGGGCGGTACGCAGCTCGTTGCTGATGGCCACCTGGTCCAGTTCCTGGCCGATCACCACCAGGCGCGTGCCACGGGTTTCGTCGCTGCGCCAGGCGCGGTCGAAGTGCTTGTCGAAGCGCTTGCCGACACCCTGCACCAGCAGGCGCATGGGCTTGCCGGGGATGGCGACGAAGCCCTTGATGCGCAGCACGGCGTGGCGCTCGACCAGCGCGTTCAACGCCTCGAGCAGGGCGCGTTCTTCCACTTCCGGCAGGTCGACATGGAAGGAGTCGAACTCGTCGTGGTCATGATCTTCATGGCCTTCGTGGTCGTGGTGTGTCGGGCGGCTGTCGATGTGCAGCTCGGCCTCGGCGTTCAGCCCCAGCAGCACCGAGAGCGGCAGCTGGCCGGAGCTGGCTTCGACGATCTTCACCGCCGGCGGCAGCTCCTCGGCGACTTCGGCGCGCACGCGTGCCAGTGCTTCGGCGTCGAGCAGGTCGGCCTTGTTCAGCACCACCAGGTCGGCGCTGGCCAGCTGGTCTTCGAAGAGTTCGTGCAGCGGCGATTCGTGGTCCAGGTTCGGGTCCTGCTGGCGCTGCTCGTCGACCTGCTCGGGGTGGGCAGCGAAGGTGCCGGCGGCCACGGCCGGGCTGTCGACCACGGTGATCACCGCATCCACGGTGCAGGCGTTGCGGATTTCCGGCCACTGGAAGGCTTGCACCAGCGGCTTGGGCAGGGCCAGGCCGGAGGTCTCGATGAGGATCTGGTCGAGGTCGCCACGACGTGCCACCAGCTCGCGCATCACCGGGAAGAATTCTTCCTGCACGGTGCAGCACAGGCAGCCGTTGGCCAGTTCGAAGACGCGGCCGACCGCCTCTTCTTCGCTGCAGCCGATGGAGCACTGCTTGAGGATGTCGCCGTCGATGCCCAGCTCGCCGAATTCGTTGACGATCACCGCGATGCGGCGGCCTTCGGCGTTGTCCAGCATGTGGCGGAGCAGGGTGGTCTTACCGGCGCCGAGGAAGCCGGTGACGATGGTGACGGGAAGTTTGGCCAGGGTTTTCATGCGCGCCTCGCAAGCGGAAGTTGGCGGGCGGATGAAGGGCGCGCGCGCGGGTTCGCCGCGCAACGAAGGTCGCCACCGGATCACCCCGCCCGGTTGTCTTGATGCTGCACGAGGCAGGTCTCCTGGCTCACAGCCCTTTGGCGTCTCCTCGCCTTCCCGCCCGAATCGGCAGTGGCGCGTGAAGAGACAGGCTGTTCACAGTTGCGGGGGCAGCCGTGGCGCATCCGAAGATTTCCACGTTCCCTCTTAGCTCCGGCCAGCGCCGGAGAACCTCGAAGCAGGGAAGGCTACGCAGCGCAGGCGGGACGGTCAATCGCCGGGGATCGGTTGACGCCTGTCGACTGCCGTGGTCAGCTAGCGCGGTTCCAGGTGTCTCGCGCCACGCGCGCGAGGTGAAACGGGAAGCCGGTGCGTCCGCAAGGACCAGTCCGGCGCTGCCCCCGCAACGGTAAGCGATCGTAGGGTCATCAGTAGTCACTGTGCTGACGCATGGGAAGACTGACCCGCTTGGCCACCGGCCAACGTCGCAAGCCCGGAGACCGGCCTGGAGCTTTCGTTTTTTGGCAAACCCGCGGTGGGCGGGCGCAGGCCGTGGCGCGACCGTTCCGGCGCGTTCGAATGCGTTCAACCTCTGCGTTCTCTTACTTTGATCTTCAGAGGGAACGTTCATGTCCAGCAGCACCCTGACGCACGCGTCGAGCACTTCCATCCCCCTTTCCAAGCGCATCAGCCTGGCCGTTGGCGCCAGCCTGCTGGGCGCGCTGCTGGTGTACTTCGCCGGCTTCTCGCATCTGGATGCGGTCCACAACGCCGCGCACGACACCCGCCATAGCGCCGGTTTCCCCTGCCACTAATGTGCACCGCCTGCGCGTAAGCGCAGCGAATTCGAGGCACTCTCGGTCGCGCTTTTGCAGCGTTCGAGGCCTCGTCTCGCCTGGAGAATTGCAATGATCAAACGTATCGCCCAGACCGCCGGTTTCGCCGGTCTGATCGCGGCGCTGGTACTCACCGTGGTCCAGTTGCTGTGGGTATCCCCGCTGATCCTCAAGGCGGAGACTTTCGAGAAAGCCGAGCCGGCCGCCGCGCTGGTCGAAGAACATGCCCACGAGCATGCCGAGGGCGCCGCCGCCGGCCACCACCATGATGACGAAGCCTGGGAGCCAGAAGACGGCTGGCAGCGCATCCTCTCCACCACCGGTGGCAACCTGGTGGTCGCCGTGGGTTTCGCGCTGATGCTGGCCGGCCTGTTCACCCTGCGTGAGCCGGGCAAGACTTCCGAAGGCCTGCTCTGGGGGCTGGCCGGTTTCGCCGTGTTCACCCTGGCACCTTCGCTGGGCCTGCCGCCGGAAGTCCCTGGTACCGCCGCCGCCGATCTGACCCTGCGGCAGACCTGGTGGATCGGCACCGCCGCCGCCACTGCCGTTGGCCTCGCGCTGCTGGTGTTCGGCCGTCACTGGGCACTGAAGGCCGTCGGTGTCGCGTTGCTGGTGGTACCGCATGTGATCGGTGCGCCGCAGCCGGAAGTGCATTCCAGCCTTGCACCGGAAAGCCTGGCCCACGAGTTCATCATCGCCTCGCTGGTCACCAACGCGGTGTTCTGGGCAGCCCTGGGCCTGGTCGCGGCCTGGCTGTTCCGTCGCTTCGCGCCGTCGGCCTGATTCGCGCGTTATGCTCGCCCCCGCAGCCGGCACCGCCGCCTGCGGGGTTTTGTTTTGTGGAGGTAGGGAATGACGCTGGTTGCCGGCCTGGGTTGCCGCCGTGGCTGCTCGCTCGATGAACTGCGCGAGTTGCTGCGCGCGACGTTGGCCGAGTCCGGGCTCGACGAGTCGCACCTCACCGCGCTGGCCAGTGCCACGCTGAAGGCCGACGAGGAAGGGCTGCTGGCGCTGGCCGCCGCACTCGATCTGCCACTGGGGCTGTTCACGCCCCAACAGCTGGCAGCGTGCGAGAAGCGCCTGAGCGATCCCTCCGAAACCGTGCGCGCGGCCACTGGCAGCGCCAGCGTCGCCGAGGCTGCCGCGCTGCTGCAGGCCGAGGCCCAGGGCAGCGCGCCGGCACGCCTGCTGGTGGGAAAACGGCGCAGCGACCAAGCCACCTGCGCGTTGGCCTTCATCCCCGTCGAATCCGCACAGGAGCTGTCATGACGGTCTACTTCATCGGCGCCGGCCCCGGCGATCCCGAACTCATCACGGTCAAGGGACAGCGGTTGATCCGCACTTGCCCGGTGATCCTCTACGCCGGCTCACTGGTGCCGCCTGCGGTGCTGGAAGGGCACAGCGCCGAACGCGTGGTGAATACTGCCGAACTGAACCTGGACGAGATCGTCGCGCTGCTGGCGCAGGCCCATGCCGAGGGCAAGGACGTGGCACGGGTGCACTCCGGTGATCCCTCGCTGTACGGCGCCATCGGCGAGCAGATCCGCCACCTGCGCGACCTGGGCATCGCCTACGAGATCATCCCCGGTGTTACCGCGACTTCCGCCTGCGCGGCGATCCTGGGTTGTGAGCTGACCCTGCCGGATATCTCGCAGACGCTGATCCTCACCCGCTACGCCAGCCGGACGCGCATGCCGGAAGGCGAATCCCTCGCCGAACTGGCGCAGCACCGCGCGACCCTGGCCATTCACCTGGGCGTCGGCCAGTTGGCCAATATCGTTGCAGAGTTGCTGCCGTACTACGGCGCGGATTGCCCCATTGCGGTGATCCACCGCGCCAGCTGGCCGGACCAGGACCAGGTCACCGGCACCCTCGGCGACATCCTGCCCAAGGCAGAAGCCAAGGGTTTCCGGCGTACGGCGCTGATCCTGGTGGGCAGGGTGCTGGGGGCGGAAGGGTTTGCCGATTCGTCGCTGTACAGCGCGGAGCATGCGCACCTGTATCGGCCGTAGCGAAATCACTCGGCTGGCAGGGGCCGCGATCCAAGACTCTGGGCGAAGCGCAACAGGTAGCCGTCCGGGTCCTGGACGAGGAAATTGCGCTCGCCGTACAACTGTTCGTCCTGCCGGTACCAGCGCTCCTCGACGGGTTTGCGTAGCGAGATGCGCGCCTCGTTCAGCGAACTCACCAGCGCCTGAATATCGGGGCAGCGAATGGAGAAGTTGACGCCTCGTCCCAGTGGAGGGTCCAGTGGGCGCACGCTCCATGGCGAGTCGGAATGCCAGTCCTGCTCCAGCATGAGCTGGCTGTCGCCAAAGGAAAGAAAGGCGAAGTCGTCTTCGCGGCGCTGGTACTCGATGGCGAAACCGAGCACCTCGCAGTAGAAGTGCAGGCTTCTCGTCAGGTCTGCGACGATCAGTTCCGGCACCAGGGCGTTCATCTTCAGCATGTCGGTGTTCTCACGCCAGCCACTGCTCCCCGCGCGGCGCCATGCCGCGCCGCAGGTACCAGCGTATCCACAGGTGCACGCCGAGTGCGGCGCACACCGTGAGCAGGATCATCAGGTCTTCGGCATCCATGGCAGCTTCCCTCGTCCGGGTTTCCTGCCTGACAGGGTAGGCCTGCGACAAAGTGCCGCACAGATACAGATCGTGTCCGAATGTGCGGATCAGTCCTGCGGCGCTCGTCAGCCCTGCAGCGAATGAATGATCCGTCCGAGGGTTTCCATGGCCTGTTCGCTGGCAGTCGTCCAGGGGTGCCCATAGTTCAGCCGCAGGCAGTGGCCGAAGCGCCGCGTCGCCGAGAAGATCGGCCCCGGCGCCAGGCTGATGCCCTGGGCGTGGGCGAGCTGGAACAGCTTGAGCGCGTCGATCTGCTCGGGCAGCTCCAGCCACAGGAAGTAGCCGCCGCTGGGCCGGGTGACGCGGGTAGCGGCGGGGAAGTGCCGGGCCACGGCGGCGAGCATCGCGTGCTGCTGGCTTTCCAGCGCGTGGCGCAGCTTGCGCAGGTGGCGGTCGTAACCGCCGTGCTGCAGGTAATCGGCGATGGCCGCCTGGGCCGGCACCGAGGCTGACAGGCTGGTCATCAGCTTGAGCCGCTCGATCTGCTCGGCGTAGCGTCCGCCGGCCACCCAGCCGACCCGATAGCCTGGCGCCAGGCTCTTGGAGAAGGAACTGCAGTGCATCACCAGCCCTTCGCTGTCGAACGCCTTCACCGGTTTGGGCGCCTGGGCGGCGAAGTACAGTTCGGCGTAGACGTCGTCCTCGATCAGCGGCACCTGGTGCTGGCTCAGCAGGGCGGCGAGGGCGCGTTTCTTGTCTTCGCTCATGCTCGCGCCCAGCGGGTTCTGGAAGTTGCTCATGAACCAGCAGGCCTTGATCGGCAAGCGCGCCAGGCTGTCGGCAAGCACGTCGAGGTCGATGCCTTCGCGCGGGTGTACAGGGATTTCCACAGCCTTGAGCTTCAACCGCTCCAGTACCTGCAGGCTGGCGTAGAAGGCCGGTGCTTCGATGGCGACCAGGTCGCCCGGCTGGGTGACCACCTGCAGGCACAGGTTGAGCGCTTCCAGCGCGCCGTTGGTGACCACCAGTTCCTCCACCGGCAGCGGCATGCCGCCGACCATGTAGCGCAGGGCGATCTGCCGGCGCAGCGCGTGGCTGCCGGGGGCGAGGTCAGCGACCACCGAGCGCGGGTCCATGTCACGCACGGCGTGGGCCATGGAGCGGGCCAGGCGTGGAAGGGGGAAGAGTTCCGGCGCCGGGAAGGCCGAGCCAAAGGGCACGGTGTCCGGGTCCTTGATCGAACTGAGCACCGAGAACACCAGTTCGCTGACGTCCACTTCGGTGGTCTGCGCGTCGTGGCGGGCGATCTCCGGTTCGGCCAGGGCCCGTTGCACGTGCTCGCGGACGAAGTAGCCCGAGCGCGCGCGGGCGACGATCAACCCGCGATCCTCCAGCAGGTAATAAGCCTGGAACACCGTGGAAGCGCTGACCCCGTAGGTGCGGCTGGCGTGCCGCACCGAGGGGACCTTCTGGCCGGGGGCGAGCACGCCGCTGCGGATCAGGCCGGCAATCTCGTCGGCGAATTTCTCGTAGCGCTTCATCTTGTCCTGCACGGCGGCCTGGGGGGCGGAAGAGTCCGCCCACTCTAGGCGCTGCGCCGAGGTCACGCCAAGCTCCCTGGCCATGCTCAGCGCCTCGGCGAGACGAAGGTGCTGGCGGCGTCGATCTCCTCATTACCGTCACTGACGCGGAAGTGCAGCGGCACCGAACCACCCGCGCTGCTCTGCGCCTCACTGGCCACCGAGACGGCGAAGTCGCGAATCTCGCCTGGTTGCAGCATCAGCTCCGGCACGCCCTGCAGGCGGTAGCCGGCGCCGTCGGCGAGGCTCAGGTGGTAATGCTGCGGCTGCTGGGTCTTGTTGATCAGCTTGAGGTTGTAGATGTTCTCGATCTCGCCGGCGGCGTTCTCGCGGAACAGGCCACGGTCGCGGGCCACGTCGAGGTTGATCAGCGGCCTCGCCTCCAATGCCCAGACGAAGGCGCCGATCATCACCAGCAGGACCGCCGCATAGCCGATCAGGCGCGGGCGCAGCAGGTGGGTCTTGCCGCCTTCGAGCGCACGCTCGGAGGTGTAGCGCACCAGCCCGCGGTCGTAGCCCATCTTGTCCATCACCGAGTCGCAGGCGTCGATGCAGGCCGCGCAGCCGATGCAGGCAATCTGCAGGCCGTCGCGGATGTCGATGCCGGTGGGGCAGACCTGCACGCACTGGTGGCAGTCGATGCAGTCGCCCAGGCCCAGGGCCTTGGGATCGGCGTCCTTCTTGCGTGCGCCACGGGATTCGCCGCGCACCGCGTCGTAGGAAATGATCAGGGTGTCCTTGTCGAACATCACGCTCTGGAAGCGCGAGTACGGGCACATGTGGATGCATACCTGCTCGCGCAGCCAGCCGGCGTTGGCGTAGGTGGCGGCGGCGAAGAAGGCGACCCAGAAGGTGCTTTCCAGGTCGAGCTTGAAGGTGAGCAGGTCCATCACCAGCGGCCGCACCGGCGTGAAGTAGCCGATGAAGGTGATCGCCGTGGCCAGGCTGATCAGCAGCCAGAGACCGTGCTTGGCACTTTTGCGCAGGACTTTCTCGGCGCTGGCCGGGCCCTTGTCGAGTTTCATGCGCTGGTTGCGGTCGCCCTCGGTGACCTGCTCGGCCCACATGAAGATCCAGGTCCACACGCTCTGCGGGCAGGTGTAGCCGCACCAGACGCGGCCGGCGAACACCGTAATGAAGAACAGGCCAAAGGCGGCGATGATCAGAATCGCCGAGAGCAGGATGAAATCCTGCGGCCAGAAGGTCGCGCCGAAGATGTAGAACTTGCGCTCGGGCAGGTCCCAGAGCACCGCCTGGCGGCCGTTCCACTGCAGCCACAGGGTGCCGAAGAACAGCAGGAACAGCAGGCCGCCGCCGAGCCGGCGCAGGTCGCGGAAACGCCCGGCGAAGCGCTTGGTGTAAACCGTCGGGGTCACCGCCGACAGCGGTTTCGGTGGCGGGGTGAAGCGTTGCGGTGCGTCGATCTCGATGACCTTCGCGGGGATTCTTTCGCTCATTATCGTGGCCCATCAGGCAGAAGAGGCGCCGCGACTGTACGAATCGGTCTGCACCCGAAACAGATTCAGGTCCGCCGGAAAAAACCATATCAGATGACGAAGATCGCTCCGCCCCGCGGCGCCACGGGCTCGGCGTGCTGGGCGATGGGGCGGCTGATCGGGCCTGTTGCGGCAACCGGTCGCAGGCCCGCCGGGACAGGCGCGGGGCGCATCTGATCCGGTTTTTCCCGCGCGATCTGCCGCTGTTTTGCGCAGCAGGCGCCGGCCACTATTCGGTCAACCGCAAAGTAGCGCGCTCGACGACAGAAGCAGGCCGCTACGCAACGTCCCGAAGGTGGCCTGGCGATGTACCGATACGATGATTACGACCGCGCCCTGGTGCGCGAGCGGGTGGCGCAGTTCCGTGACCAGGTGCAGCGCCGCCTGAGCGATGAGCTGAGCGAAGAGGAGTTCCTGCCGTTGCGTCTGCAGAACGGCCTGTATCTGCAGAAGCACGCCTACATGCTGCGCGTGGCGATTCCCTACGGCACCCTGTCCAGCGGGCAGATGCGCATCCTGGCCTGGATCGCCCGCGAGCACGACCGCGGCTACGGTCACTTCACCACGCGGCAGAACATCCAGTTCAACTGGGTCGAATTGGCACGCGTGCCGGACATTCTCGAACGCCTGGCAGATGTCGAGATGCATGCCATCCAGACTTCCGGCAACTGCGTGCGCAACATCACCACCGAGGCCTTCGCCGGTGTCGCCGCCGACGAGTTTCTCGATCCGCGCCCGCTGGCGGAAATCCTCCGCCAGTGGTCGACGGTGACCCCCGAATTCCTGTTCCTGCCGCGCAAGTTCAAGATCGCCCTCTGCGCCGCCGAAGAAGACCGTGCGGCAGTGATGATGCACGACATCGGCCTCTACCTGCGCCGCGCCGAGGATGGCGAGCTGCGACTGAAAGTGCTGGTCGGCGGCGGGCTGGGGCGCACGCCGATGCTCGGCCAGGTGATTCGCGACGACCTGCCCTGGTGGCACCTGCTGTCCTACGTCGAGGCCATCCTGCGCGTGTACAACCGCCATGGCCGGCGCGACAACAAGTACAAGGCGCGGATCAAGATCCTGGTGAAGGCGCTGGGCATCGAGGCGTTCTCCCGCGAGGTAGAGGAAGAGTGGCAGCACCTGCGCGATGGCGAGGCGCAGCTGACGCTCGATGAGTACCAGCGCGTCGCGGCGGCATTCGATCCGCCGGTCTACGCGCCTTCTGACGATCTTGCTTTCGGGACGGCGTTGGCCACTGATGCGGCATTCGCTCGCTGGGTGTCGCGCAACGTGCGCCCGCACCGCGTACCGGGCTATGCCAGCGTGGTGCTCTCCACCAAGCCGGGTGCCGAGGCGCCGCCGGGGGATGCGACGGCCGAGCAGATGGAGCGGGTGGCCGACTGGGCCGAGCGCTTCGGCTTCGGCGAAATCCGCGTCGCCCATGAACAGAACCTGGTACTGCCGGACGTACGCAAGGCCGATCTCCATGCGCTCTGGCGGGAAGCCTGCGCGGCTGGCCTGGGCACGCCGAACCAGGGGCTGCTGACCGACATCATCGCGTGCCCCGGCGGCGATTTCTGTGCGCTGGCCAATGCCAAGTCGATCCCCATCGCCCAGGGCATCCAGCAGCGCTTCGAAGACCTGGACTACCTGCACGACCTGGGCGACCTGAGCCTGAATATCTCCGGCTGCATGAACGCCTGCGGTCACCACCACATCGGCAACATCGGCATCCTCGGCGTCGATAAGAACGGCAGCGAGTGGTACCAGATCACCCTGGGTGGCGCGCAGGGTACGAAAAGCGCGCTGGGCAAGGTGATCGGCCCGTCGTTCAGCGCCGCCGAGGTGCCGGACGTGATCGAGGCGCTGGTGCAGACCTACGTGGAGCAGCGTGGCGCGGGCGAGCGCTTCGTCGAAACGGTCGAACGCATCGGCCTGGAGCCTTTCAAGGCACGGGTTTACCGCCAGGCGGAGGTGCCGGCATGAAGAATCTGATTCGCTTGCGTGACGGTGTGGCCGAAATAGCGCCGCATGACCCCTGGACTCTGCTGCGCGAAGTACCGGACGAGTTACCCGAAGGCAACCTGATCCTGCCGCTGAAGGACTGGCTCGCGCTCAGCTCTGGTAGGAGCGAGCTTGCTCGCGAACAGAGTGCTCCCGAGACGCCGGAGCTGGTCGGTTCGCGAGCAAGCTCGCTCCTACAGAATGCGGGGGTGTGGCTGGCGCCGGAGGACGATCCCGAAGACCTGATCTGGCGCCTGAAGGAGCCCGCCTTGATCGCCATCGACTTCCCCAGCTTCCGCGACGGTCGCGGCTACAGCCTGGCCTACCTGCTGCGCAGCCGTCTGGGCTGGCGCGGGGAGTTGCGCGCGGTGGGCGATGTGCTGCGCGACCAGCTGGCACACCTGCGCCAGTGTGGTTTCGATGCCTTTGCCGTGCGTGAGGACAAGTCCGTGGAAGACGCGCTGAAGGGGCTGGCGGGCCTGAGCGTGCTCTATGGCCGCTCGGTGATCGAGCCGCGTCCGCTGTTCCGTCGTCGCACTTAGCGCGTCACCGCCGCTCGCGGCCAAGGCTGCAGCGGGTCGGCCAAGCTTGACGCTGTGCCGGGGGGCAGGAAAAATGCGGGCATCATCCCCGACGCCGCGTGCGCCGGGGTAACCCACGGATTCGAGTGACCCCCAGAATATGCGCATGCGCCTGATGCTGTTGGGTGGCGGTAATGCCCTTGGACAGGCGCTGATCCGCCTTGGTGCCGAGGAAGACATCGGCTTCCTCGCCCCCCGGCCGCCCGAACAGGGCTGGGACGCCTCCAGCCTCACCGTCCTGCTGGACGAGACCCGCCCCGACGCGGTAATCAACCTCGCCTACTACTTCGACTGGTTCCAGGCCGAGGCCGTCGACGCCGCTCGCCTGGCCAGCCAGGAGCGCGCGGTGGAGCGTCTGTCGGAACTCTGCCAGCACCACGAGATCCTGCTGATCCAGCCGTCCAGCTACCGCGTGTTCGATGGCGCCCGCGCCACCGCCTACAGCGAGAAGGACGAGCCGCTGCCCCTGGGCCCGCGCGGCCAGGCGTTGTGGCGTATGGAACAGTGGGTGCGGGCGACCTGCCCGCGCCATGTGCTGCTGCGCTTCGGCTGGCTGCTGGATGACAGCGCCGACGGCGTGCTTGGCCGCTTCCTCGGGAGAGCCGAGAAGGAGCAGGTGCTGTTCCTCGCCGACGACCGGCGCGGCAACCCGACCCCGGTGGATGACGCCGCGCGGGTGATCCTCTCCGTGCTCAAGCAACTCGACTGCCAGTCGCCGCTGTGGGGTACCTACCACTACGGCGGCCTGGAGGCCACGACCACCCTGTCCCTGGGTCAGGTGGTGCTCGGCGAGGCCCGCGCCTTCCATACCCTGGCCGTCCAGGAACCGAGCCCGCAGGCCCACGCCGCGCGCCCGGACGCCGGTGACGAACCGCAGCATGCGGTGCTCGCCTGCAAGAAGATCCTCCATACCTTCGGTATCAAGCCGCGCGCCTGGCGCGCCGGCCTGCCCGCCCTGCTGGACCGTTACTACCGCCATGTCTGATCGCCTCATTCCCTCCGCGCAGCCCATCCTCATCACCGGCGGCGCGGGGTTCATCGGTTCCCACCTGGCCGACGCCCTGCTGGCGCAGGGGTTTGCCGTACGCGTGCTGGACGACCTGTCCACCGGCAAGCGCGAGAACCTCGACAGCCGCGTCGAACTGATAGTCGGTAACGTCGCCGATGAAGCCGCTTTGCGCGGTGCGGTGAGCGGTTGCCAGGGCGTCGTGCACCTGGCGGCCATCGCTTCGGTGCAGGCTTCGGTGGAAGACCCGGTGGGCACCCACCGCGCCAACTTCATCGGCACCCTGAATCTCTGCGAGGCGATGCGCCAGGAAGGCATCCATCGAGTGCTGTTCGCTTCCAGCGCAGCCGTCTACGGGCAGAACGGCGAAGGCTCCGCCATCGACGAGGACGTGGTGAAGGCGCCGCTGACGCCCTATGCCTCGGACAAGCTGGCCAGCGAGTACTACCTGGACTTCTACCGTCGCGAACACGGCCTGGAGCCGGCGATCTTTCGTTTCTTCAACGTCTATGGCCCGCGCCAGGACCCGTCCTCGCCCTATTCCGGGGTGATCAGCATCTTCGCCCGGCGCGCCGAGCAGGGCCTGCCGATCACCGTGTTCGGCGACGGCGAGCAGACTCGCGACTTCATCTATGTCGGTGATCTGGTGAAGCTGCTGATGACGGCGCTGCTGGCGAATGACGTGGCCGAGTCGGCGATCAACGTCGGCCTCGACCAGTCCACCAGCCTCAACCAGTTGCTGGCCGAGATCGGCAAGCTCACCGGCGGGCTGCCGCCGGTTACCTACCAGCCGGCGCGCCACGGTGATATCCGCCACTCCCGCGCGGACAACCGCCGCCTGCTGGAGCGCTACAGCCTGGATACCCCCACGCCGTTGGCAGAGGGCCTGGCCCAGCTGATCACCACCAGGGCTTGTTGACGGCCAGGTAGAAGATGCTGGCCAGCGAACTCAGGGCGAGCACGCTGAGCAGCGCCTTGCGCGGTTTCGATGCGCTGCGCAGGGCAAAGGCCGCCAGCACGATGTAGAGCACCAGCAGGCCGATCTTCGCCTGCAACCATACCGGCAGCGGCCAGGGCATCGCCAGGTGCACCAGGCCCAGGGCGCTGAGCAGCAGCAGGGTGTCGATCAGATGGGGCAGTCCGCGCTGCCAGCCCGAAGGGCGCTTGCCCCACCAGCTCAGTCCCAGGCGCAGGAGAAAGAGCAGGGTGCTGATGATCGCCAGGCTGACGTGCAAAGCTTTGAGTTCGAGGTACATACCGGTTTCCTGAAAGTGAAAAAGGCGCCCTTGGGCGCCTTTTTCATGTTTGCTCCGTCAGAAACGGTAGCCGAAACCGACCATGTAAACCCAGGGGTCGACGTCGACATCAACCTTGGTTTTCTGTACGCCCAGAGCGGACGGGCCGTCGACGCTGGCCTTGGTGTCGATGTCCATGTACCAGACCGCGGCGTTGACGAAGGCGTGTTCGTTGAGCATGTAGTCCATGCCCAGTTCGGCGGCCAGGCCCCAGGAGTCCTGCAGTTTCAGGTTGCTGAAGCCCTGGTCCTTGCGGTTGCTCGCCAGGTCTTCGTCGAAGAAGGTGGTGTAGTTGATACCCAGGCCGCCGTAGGGCTGGAAGGCGGAGTTGGTACCACCCATGGGGTAGTACTGCAGCAGCACGGTCGGCGGCAGCTGCTTGATATCGGCCAGTTTGCCGTCCAGGCCGGTCAGGCCGGTGGCGCGGTTCAGGCCTTTCACGTCGACCTGGTGGTTGAACGGGGTGGCGGCAACCAGCTCGATACCGATCTTGTCGGTGAGCAGGTAGGCGAAAGTCAGGCCCAGTTGGGTGTCGCTGTCGACGGTCGCCTTGGTGCCGCTGACCTTGCCGCCATCGAGCTTGATGTCGGAGCTGCTGTCATTCGGCGCTACGGTGGCGAAACCGCCGCGTACCAGGAAGTCGCCAGCCTGGTGGCCGCGAATGTCGGCGGCCTGGGCTGCGATCGGCGCTGCGACGGCGAGGGAGAGAAGCGAGGCGGTGAGCCAGGACTTACGCATGATGAGCTCCAATATCTCTTTGGTATAAGTGTTGGTGCTCAGAATAGTAGAGAGCGCTAAAAGCACACTTTTGACCTGGCTCAATAAAGACCCCAGACCGCAGAGGGTCAAGGCGTGCGGCAAAGCGCCGCACCATTACTGGCCGGTGTACTCGTAGGGTTCGATGCTGCTGGCCTGCATCTGGTAGCCGGCCTCGGCAAGATCGCTTTCCATCGCCTTCACGCTCATCTTGCCGATGATCCAGAAGGGTTGATAAAGCTCGTCGACTTTTACGCCCTTGCCGCCTCGAACATAGACGATCTGGTTGGATGGCGGTGCTGGTACGTGGATGCAGGCGCCGTAATAGGGCACCAACAGGAAGTCGCGCACGGTCTGGCCGTCTTCCTCCACTTCCAGGGGCACGATGTAGCCCGGCATCTTCACTTCCTGGCCGTCCAACTGCGCTACCACGGGTGCGTTGGGTATCTGCTGCTTCACTGCCGGGCCACTCTCCGAATTGAGTACATCGGAAAGCTTGGACATATCGTGCAGCGGCACCGGCGGCGGGGGCGGTGGGGCGCCCTCGGGGATCAGCTCGGGCCAGGTCAGCTCACGCGGCGCCGCCCAGACGGCGGCGCTGGTGGCGAGCAGCAGGAGGAACAGCAGACGGCGCATGGGACTTCTCTGTACGGGGATGGCTTGCACGGGGCTGGTTCAGAGCCGGATCGACAAGCCATCGGCGAGCGATTGCCGATAGGCACGCCACGCCGGCACACAGCCGATCAGCAGCGCGGCCAGGAGTATGCCGCCCAGCAGTGACCATTCATAGGCGCTGGGCAGCGCCAATGGCAGGAAGATACCGTAGTTCGCCTGCACGAAGGCCTGACTGCCGGCGATGCCCGCATAGAGCAGCCCGACGCCCAATGCCACGCCCGCCAGCGCCAGGGCGAAGGCCTCCGCCACCAGCAGGCTGAAGATGTGCCAGGGCCGCGCGCCCACCGAGCGCAGGATGGCCATCTCGCGGCGGCGCTCGTTGAGGCTGGTGAGGATCGCCGTGAGCATGCCGATCAGGCCGGTCAGCACCACGAACAGCGAGACCACGAACAGCGCCTTTTCCGCCGTGCCCATCAGTCCCCATAGCTCCTGCAGCGCCACGCCCGGCAGGATCGCCATCAGCGGCTCGCCGTCGTATTCGTTGATCTGCCGCTGCAGGGTGAAGGTCGCCACCTTGCTCTTCAGGCCCAGCAGGAAGGCGGTGATCGCCTTGGGTTGCAGATCCATGGTGCGCGCCTGGTCCTCGCTGACGCGGTCGGTGCCGCGTGCGGGGACGCCGTTCTTCCAGTCGACGTGCAGCGCCTCCATGCCCTGCAGCGAGATGTGCAGGGTGCGGTCCACCGGCGTACCGGTGCGCTTGAGGATGCCGACCACGGTGAAGGGTTTGTCGTCGTGCTGAACCAGGCTGATGGTGCTGACGCCGTGGGCGAGGACGATCTTGTCGCCGAGTTTGTAGTGCAGCGCTTCGGCGACTTCCGCACCCAGTACTACGTCGAAGAGGTCCTGGCCGAACGGCCGGCCCTCGGCGAGTTCCAGCATCTGCCCGCGGCCAAAGCGGTAATGCTCGAAGTAGCCGGTGTCGGTCCCCATGACGCGGTAGCCACGGTGCGAGTCGCCCAGGGAAATCGGGATCGCCCACTTCACCAGCGGGCTGTGGGTCACCGTCTCGTAGCTTTCCCAGCGGATGTTGTTGGTGGCGTTGCCGATGCGGAACACCGAGTAGAGCAACAGGTTCACCGAGCCCGAGCGGGCGCCGACGATCAGGTCGGTGCCGGAGATGGTGCTGGCGAAGCTGGCCTTGGCCTCGGTGCGTACGCGCTCCACCGCCAGCAGCAGGCAGGCGGAGAGGGCGATGGCGAAGATGGTCAGCAGGGCGGTGAAGCGGCGGTTGGACAGGCTGGCGAGCGCCAGGCGCAACAGGTACATGCTCAGATTCCCGGAGCGCGGGCGGCGCGGTTGAGGTCGGCGAGGGAGACGCTGCGGTCGAACAGCGGCGCCAGACTCTGGTCGTGGCTGACGAACAGCAGGCTGGCACCGGCCTCGCGGCACTCGGCGAACAGCAGTTGGAGGAAGGCCTCGCGGGCGTCAGCGTCCAGTGCCGAGGTGGGTTCGTCGGCGATCACCAGTTCCGGCTGGCCGATCAGCGCGCGGGCCGCAGCGACCCGTTGCTGCTGGCCGATGGACAGGCTGTCGGCGCGGCGTTCGATCAGTGCCGCGTCACCCAGCCCCAGGTGTTTCAGCAATGCCTCGGCGGCCTTGGTCACACTGCCGTGGCGCAGGGTCGCTCGCTCGGCGCGACTGTGGGAGAAATGACAGGGCAGCTCGACGTTCTCCCGCACCGAGAGGAACGGCAGCAGGTTGAACTGCTGGAAGATGTAGCCGGTGTGATCGACGCGATAGTGGTCGCGGCGTGCCGATTTCATCTGCGCGATGTCCTCGCCAAGCAGCTTCACGCTGCCGCGCTGGGGGCGCTGTACGCCGCCGAGCAGGCCGAGCAGGGTGGTCTTGCCGCTGCCGGACGGGCCCTTGAGGAACAGGGTTTCGCCAGCGGCCAGCGCGAAGGCGGGGATGTCCAGCAGCTCCGCCTGGCCAGGCCAGGCGAAGCCGAGGTTGTCGAGTTCGAGCAGTGCAGTCATTTCAGCGCGTCGTGATCAGAAGTTCAGGGTGGGGTTGGCGGCAGTCAATTCTGCACCTTGCTGGCCGCTCGGGCCGATCAGTTGTACCTGAATCTTCTGGGTGGCCGGGAAACGCTTGAACAGCGGAGAGAAGTCGAGGCTGGCGAGGTCCTGCGGCTGGGCGCAAGTCAGCAGGTAGTGGGCGTCGATGTCGGCGTGATGATGGCCTTCGTGCTCGTCGTGGTCGCCATCCGCGTGGTCGTGATCCTCTTCAGCCTTGGGCGCATCGCCGAACAGCGGGCTGGACAGCTCCACCGATTGCACGCTGCACTTGGCCGAGGCGGGGAGGGCAAGCAGTTGCAGCGGCTGCTTGAGCTGGGCCTGCACGGCGACGACCGTGGCCTTGTCGGCGTCGCTGGTGGCGGCGTGCTCGAAGCCGACGAAGTTCATCGCCGGGCTGTCCATCTCCAGTTCCAGGGTCTTGCCGTCGAGGGCGACGTTGAGCTGGGCGACGCCATGCTCGTGCTTGCCGAGGCTGCCGTGTTCATGTTCGTCGTGGGCTTGGGCGGCGAGGGGCAGCAGGGCGACAGCGAGCAGCAGGGGGCGCATGGGAGACTCCAGTCTGATGAATGATTTTGTTACGTTATAACAGATGAAAAATTAAGGCCAGCTTAGCGTGTGTTTGGCGTAGCGCCGATGCCGTGGGAGCATGCGCGAAACAGTGCGAGGAGAAGGCGATGCTCAGAATCAAGGGCACCATCGGTGACTGGCCGGTGGACCTGACCGTGGAAATGGATGACGCCGACTGGGCGAAGCTGGCGCAGAACCTGCCGAAGGCGGTGGTGGCGCCGGCCGCCCCGGCGGCGCCAGTGGCCGCCCCGGCTCCGGCAGACAGGCTGTGGCTGGCCGCGCAGGACCTGTTGCAGCGCAGTGGCAGCTGCGAAGGGCCGCAGTTGATGGACGAGCTGGAGGCGCTGGCCGGCAGTGCGGCGGCGGCGAAGGGATTGCTGGTGCGGCTGCGGCACAACCCGAAGGTGAAGATCGAGGTGCGCGAGGGCGTGCAGGTCTTCAACTGGATCGAGGAGTAGAAGCGATCTGGTAGGGCGAACAACGCGCCAGCGTTATCCGCCCTACGGTAACGCGTCGCCGGATATCTGTAGGAGCGAGCTTGCTCGCGAACAGCCCTGCAGCGGGGTTCGGTTCGCGAGCAAGCTCGCTCCTACACGGTTATGCCTGCCAGCGGCGCGGCGGTCAGTACAGTACGTTCGCCAACTTGCGGCGGTAGGCGATCACCAGCGGGTGGTCGTTGCCCAGCAGGTCGAACACCTGCACCAGCGTCTTGCGCGGCAGGTCCTCGCCATAGCTGCGGTTGCGCACGAACAGCTTGAGCAGGGCGTCCAGCGCCGCCTCGTACTGCTGGCGGGCCAGTTGCTGGACGGCCAGCTGGTAGGTCGCCTCGTCGTCGTTGGCGTCGGCGGCCAGGCGGGTCTTCAGCGTGGCGGCGTCGGGCAGGTCGGCCGCCTGGCGCAGGAAGGTCAGCTGGGCCTTGGCGGCGGCCAGTGCCTGCTTGTGGTCGTCGCTCTTCACCGCCTCGAGCACGGTCTCGGCTTCACCCAGCTCGCCGCGCTCGGCGAGGCAGCGGGCGTAGAGGATCAGCGCGGCGGCGTTGGTGTTGTCCTCGCCCAGCAGCGTCTTGAGTTGCGCCTCGGCTTCGGCGAAGCGGCCTTCGTTGAAGGCGGCCTGCGCCAGTTCCAGCGGATTGCCGGCAGCCGGGGCGGGCGGCTGCACGTGCTGTTCGAGCATCTGGCGGATTGCCGATTCGGGCTGTGCGCCGGCGAAGCCGTCCACCGGCTGGCCGTCCTTGAACAGCACCACGGTGGGCAGGCTGCGGATGCCGAAGCGCATCACGATGTCCTGCTCGACGTCGCAGTTGACCTTGGCCAGCAGCAGCTCGCCCTGGTAGGACTCGGTGATCTGCGCCAGCAGCGGCATCAGCGCCTTGCACGGGGCGCACCAGTCGGCCCAGAAGTCCACCAGGACCGGCTTGTGGAAGGAGTTCTCGATGACGACCTGATCGAAGTTGGCGATGCTGGCGTCGAAGATGTAGGGCGTATCGCTCATGGGGAATCTCGAATCGAGTGGGGCGATGAAGGTGATTGCCACTATAAGTGGGGGCGCTGCCTGACGGAAACAACCCGCGGTTGCTGCCCGGCAGGAAAAGGCGCTTGCCCGCAGGCTGGATGGGGCCTAGGCGAGCCCCATGCTGTTGGAGCGGCGAGTGATGGGTATCGCTTCGCTCCACACCATCCTGCGAATGCCAGTCCGGCTCAGTCTCGTTGCGCGTGATACAGGCTGACGTGGCGGAATTCGGCCGGCTCGGCCAGGTCCGGCCAGGTGCAGCCGTCGAGAATCCCCAGGCGCTGGTACAGCGGATGGCTGAAGTCGCGGACGCGCGAGTCGGCCACCAGGGCTTCGCGGCCACGGCCGAGGAATTCGTCCAGCAGCGGCAGGTTGGCGCGGTCGTAGAGCACGTCGGCAACGATGATCAGGTCAAAGCGGTCCTCTTCCTGGAAAAAGTCCGTCGAGTAGCTCAGCTCCACGCCGTTCAGCTCGGCATTGGCGCGGCAGGCGTCCAGCGCCAGCGGGTCGAGGTCGCAGGCCACCACTTCGGCAGCGCCGGCCTTGGCCGCGGCGATGGCGGCTATTCCGGAGCCCGCGCCGAAATCCAGCACGCGCTTGCCGCGTACCCATTCGGGCTTTTCCGCCAGCCAATGCGCCAGCACCAGCCCGCTGGACCAGCAGAAGCACCAGTAGGGCGGCTCTTCGAGGATGCGCCGGGTTTCGTCGGGGCTGAACTCGCGGTCCATGTTCTGCGCGTCGATCAGCCAGAGGCGGATGTCGGTGCCGGGCAATGTTTCAGCGGACAGGCGTGCGTCGCCGAGCAGTTCGCCCAGGGCGTTCTGCAGGGAAAGCGGCGGTGTCACGGCGCGCGCTCCAGGCGCAGTTCACCGAGGGCACGGGTTTCCGGCTGGGTGATGCGCACCGGCGGCAGGCGCCAGGCCAGCTGGCCGGACTGCGAGACGCGGCCGTGCAGTTCGACGCGGGCGCCGGCCGGGAAGGATTGCGGGTTGAATACCACGCGGAACGGCAGCGCCTGACCGGTGGCGATCATCTTCTCGCTGGAGAGCAGTTGCTGCGGGCGGTCGCGCTGGTCGATCACCAGCAGCGCCAGCTCCACTTCGCTGCCGGCCGGCAGGAAGCCCTGGGAGCTGCTGAGCTGGCCGCTGAGGGCGCGCAGGTTGGCCGGCACGGGCTCGTCCAGCGGGGAAGAGGGCTTTTTCGTGACGGCGACCGGCTGGGTGACCGGCGCGGGTTTCTCGCTGGCGCAGGCGGCCAGCAGGACGGTAAGGGACAGGCAGAGCAGGCGGGCGAACATGGCGGGCTCCATCGCAACAGATTCCAGGCGGGCGCCTGTATAGCCTAATGCCTGCGGCCTGTCTCGTGGGAGCGGGGTTTATTCGGCCAGTCGATGCGCTACCATGAGCCTCTTACCTATTCCTCCGACAAGACTGCCCAAGACTCGCCATGCATTGTCCTTTCTGCGGCGCCCACGACACCAAAGTCATCGATTCGCGCCTGGTCGCCGAGGGCGACCAGGTCCGCCGGCGCCGCGAGTGCCTGGCCTGCGGCGAGCGTTTCACCACCTTCGAGACCGCCGAACTGGTCATGCCGCGCCTGATCAAGCAGGACGGCAGCCGCCAGCCCTTCGACGAGGACAAGCTGCGCGCCGGCATGCAGCGCGCGCTGGAGAAGCGCCCGGTGAGCATCGAGCGGCTGGAAGAGGCGATGGCGCATATCAAGCACAAGCTGCGCGCCACCGGCGAGCGCGAGATCAAGTCGCGGGTGCTGGGCGAGCTGGTGATGGCCGAGTTGCAGAAGCTCGACGAAGTCGCCTACATCCGTTTCGCCTCGGTCTATCGCCGCTTCCAGGACCTCAACGAATTCCGCGAGGAAATCGAGCGCCTGGCCCGCGAACCGTCGAAGGAATGAGTGCCATGGACCCCATGGAAAGCCTGGACGAACTCTGGATGGCCCGCGCCATCGAGCTGGCCCGCAAGGGCTGGTACACGACCCATCCCAATCCGCGCGTCGGCTGCGTCATCGTCCGCGATGGCGAGGTAGTCGGTGAAGGCTGGCACGTGCGCGCCGGCGAGCCCCATGCGGAAGTCCACGCCCTGCGCCAGGCTGGCGACAAGGCCCGTGGTGCCACCGCCTACGTCACCCTGGAGCCCTGCAGCCACTTCGGTCGCACGCCGCCGTGCGCCGATGCACTGATCGGTGCCGGCCTCGCTCGCGTCGTCGCGGCCATGCAGGACCCGAACCCGCAGGTTGCCGGCAGTGGCATGCGGCGCATCGCCGAAGCCGGCATCGACGTGCGCTCCGGTGTGCTGGAAAACGAAGCCCGCGCATTGAACCAGGGCTTCCTCAAGCGCATGGAAACCGGTTTACCGTTTGTCCGCGTGAAGCTGGCGATGAGCCTGGATGGCCGTACCGCCATGGCCAGCGGCGAGAGCCAGTGGATCACCGGCCCGGCCGCGCGCCGCGCCGTGCAGCGCTTGCGTGCGCAATCCAGTGTGGTGCTGTCCGGCGCCGATACCGTGATGACCGATGACGCCCGCCTGACCGTGCGCCCGGACGAGCTGGGCCTGGATGCCGACCAGACCGAACTGGCCTCCCGGCGCCAGCCGATGCGCGTGCTGATCGATGGACGCCTGCGCGTGCCGTTGACCGCGACCTTCTTCCAGGCCGGCCCCGCGCTGGTGGTGAGCACCCAGGACGACCCGAACTACGCCGTGGTCGGCCACGAACTGCTGAACCTCGCCGGCCTCGATGGCCAGGTCGACCTGCTGGCGCTGCTGAGCGAGCTCGGCCGCCGTGGCGTCAACGAGGTGCTGGTGGAGGCCGGCCCGCGCCTGGCCGGTGCCTTCGCCCGCCTCGGTCTGGTGGACGAGTACAGCATCTTCATGGCGCCCAAGCTGCTCGGCTCTTCCGCACGCCCCTTGCTGGAGCTGCCGCTGGAGCGCATGAGCGAATCCCGTGAGCTGAAGATCGTCGATATCCGCGCTGTGGGTGACGACTGGCTGGTCACCGCCAGGCCCGTCTGATTCCGCCTTTCCCGGCTTGCCGCTGAGCCCGCGAGGAGCGCTCGGGGTCAAGCCGAAACTTCCGACTCGCGGCCACCTGTGGTAAAACGCCACACGCGGTCGACGCTGTAACGACCGCGATTGACGTTCTCAGGGCGGGGTGCAAGTCCCCACCGGCGGTAATGGCGCGCAATGCGTCTAGCCCGCGAGCGCTTGTCCAGACCGGTTCGCCGGATGGGCAAGGTCAGCAGACCCGGTGTGATTCCGGGGCCGACGGTCATAGTCCGGATGAAGAGAGAACGGGATGAGCCATCGGAGCGTGCCTGCACGCGTCCGAGAAGTCCCTTCGATCCGATACGCCCTGTTTTTTAACGAAAAACAGGAGTTCGCTTGTATGCACCATTGCGTTACTTCGCCGGCATGCCAGCCAACCGCTCTTACCGTGCGGGAGGCCTCATGTTCACCGGCATAATCGAATCCATCGGCACCATCGCATCCATCACCCCGAAAGGCGGTGACGTGCGCCTGTACGTGAAGACCGGCAAGCTCGACCTCGCCGACGTCAAGCTCGGCGACAGCATCGCGGTCAACGGCATCTGCCTGACGGCGGTGGAGCTGCCCGGCGACGGCTTCTGGGCCGATGTCAGTCGCGAGACCCTGGCCCGCACCGCCTTCGCGCAGCTCAAGATCGGCAGCCGGGTGAACCTGGAAAAGGCCCTGACCCCGACCACCCGCCTGGGCGGCCACCTGGTCAGCGGCCACGTCGACGGCGTCGGCGAGATCGTCAAGCGTGAGGAAAACGCCCGCGCCATCCAGTTCACCGTGCGCGCACCGCGCGAGTTGGCCAAGTACATCGCGCTCAAGGGCTCGATCACCGTGGACGGCACCAGCCTGACGGTGAACGCGGTCAACGGCGCCGAGTTCGAGCTGACCATCGTCCCGCACACCGTGCAGGAGACCATCATGGCCGACTACCGTGGTGGTCGCCTGGTCAACCTCGAAGTCGACCTGCTGGCGCGTTACCTGGAGCGCCTGCTGCTCGGCGACAAGGCGGCGGACCCCGCGGCCGGCGCTGGCGGCATCACCGAAGCATTCCTGGCCGAAAACGGCTTCATGAAACACTGATAAGGCTCTTCCCCGTATGGCACTCAACAGCATTGAAGAACTGCTCGACGACATGCGTCAGGGCAAGATGGTCATCCTCATGGATGACGAGGACCGCGAGAACGAAGGCGACCTGATCATCGCCTCCGAGTGTGTCCGCACCGAAGACATCAACTTCATGGCCCGCTTCGCCCGTGGCCTGATCTGCATGCCGATGACCCGCGAGCGCTGCGAGCGCCTCGGCATCCCGCTGATGGTGCAGCGCAATGGTTCCGGCTTCGGCACCAAGTTCACCGTTTCCATCGAGGCCGCCGAAGGCGTCACCACTGGCATCTCCGCCGCTGACCGCGCGCGCACCGTGCAGGCCGCCGCCGCGAAGAACGCCGTCGCCGCCGACATTGTCAGCCCCGGCCACATCTTCCCGCTGATGTCGCAGCCCGGCGGCGTGCTGGCTCGCGCCGGCCACACCGAAGCGGCCTGCGACCTGGCGCGCATGGCCGGTTTCGAGCCGTCCGGCGTGATCTGCGAGATCATGAACGACGACGGCACCATGGCCCGTCGCCCGGAACTGGAAGAGTTCGCCCAGCAGCACGGCATCAAGATCGGCACCATCGCCGACCTGATCCACTACCGCCTGATCCACGAGCGCACCGTCGAGCGCCTCGCTGAGCAGCCGCTGGATACCGAGCTGGGCCAGTTCAACCTGATCACCTACCGCGACTCCGTGGAAGGCGACGTGCACCTGGCGCTGACCCTGGGCAAGGTCTGCCCGGAAGAGCCGACCCTGGTGCGCGTGCACAACCCCGACCCGCTGCGCGACCTGCTGATGGTCAACCAGGCGGGCCGCTGGAGCCTGCGCGCGGCCATGGCCAAGGTGGCCGAGGCCGGCACCGGCGTGGTCCTGCTGCTGGGCCACCAGGTCGGCGGTGATGATCTGCTGGCGCACGTCCGCGAGATCACCAACACCCCGGCGCCGGCGCAGAAACCGACCACTACCTACAGCACCGTGGGTGCCGGGTCGCAGATCCTGCGCGACCTGGGTGTGCGCAAGATGCGCCTGATGTCGGCACCGATGCGCTTCAATGCGATATCCGGTTTCGACCTCGAAGTAGTAGAATACCTGCCCGCTGAATGAACCTCGCCGCCGTGCCCTGGCACGGCGGTGCCGTTCTTCTACCCTATTTGCGGAGCGTCATCGGACGCTCCGGCTCTTTAACAGTGAGACTTGCCCATGACCCTGAAGACCATCGAAGGTACCTTCATCGCCCCCAAAGGCCGCTTTGCCCTGGTGGTTGGCCGCTTCAACAGCTTCGTGGTGGAAAGCCTGGTGGAAGGCGCCATCGACGCGCTGGTGCGCCACGGCGTCGCCCAGAGCGACATCACCGTGATCCGTGCTCCGGGCGCCTTCGAAATCCCGCTGGTCGCGCAGAAAGTCGCCCAGCGCGGCGAGTTCGACGCCATCATCGCCCTCGGCGCGGTGATCCGTGGCGGCACCCCGCACTTCGAATACGTGGCCGGTGAGTGCACCAAGGGTCTGGCGCAGGTTTCCCTGCAGTTCGGCGTGCCGGTCGCCTTCGGCGTGCTGACTGTCGACTCCATCGAACAAGCCATCGAGCGCTCCGGCACCAAGGCCGGCAACAAAGGCGCCGAAGCTGCCCTGTCCGCCCTGGAAATGGTGAGCCTGCTGTCGCAGCTGGAGGCCAAGTGAGCCAGGACAGCACTACTCCGGACAGCAAGCCGGCCAAGCCCGCCAAGCCGAACAAGATCGCCATGCGTCGCAAGGCCCGCAGCCTCGCGGTGCAGGCCCTGTACTCCTGGCAGATGGCTGGCCAGCCGCTCAACGAGATCGAGGCGTCCTTCCGCACCGAGAACGATTTCAGCGATGTGGACGGTGCCTACTTCCACGAGATCCTGCACGGCGTACCGCGCCTGAAGACCGATCTGGACGAGGAGTTCACTCCCTGCCTGGACCGCGCCCTGGAAGAGGTCGACCCGGTCGAACTGGCGATCCTGCGCCTGGCCACCTACGAGCTGCGCAACCGCCTGGACGTGCCCTACAAGGTCGTCATCAACGAAGGCATCGAGCTGGCCAAGACCTTCGGCGCCACCGACGGACACAAGTTCGTCAACGGCGTGCTGGACAAGCTCGCTCCGCGCCTGCGCGCCGCCGAACTGCGTGGCGCCAAGCGCTGAGGCATGGGTGAGTTCGAGCTGATCCGTCGCTACTTCGCCTCGGCCGCCTGTGCGGCCGGCGGCGAGGCAGTGGCATTGGGGATCGGCGACGACTGCGCGCTCCTCGCTCCCAAGGCCGGCGAACAGCTGGCGATTTCCACCGACACGCTCGTCGTCGGTGTGCATTTCCCCACCGTCTGCGATCCCTTCCTGCTCGGCCAGCGTGCCCTGGCGGTGTCCGCCAGCGACCTGGCGGCCATGGGCGCATCACCCATCGGCTTCACCCTTGCCCTGACCCTGCCCGAGGCCGATCCGGCCTGGCTGGAAGGTTTCGCCCGTGGCTTGAACCAGAAGGCGCAGGAATGCGCGCTGGCGCTGATCGGCGGCGACACCACCCGCGGTCCGCTGGCGATGACCGTCACCGTGTTCGGCGGCGTGCCGGCCGGACAGGCGCTGACTCGCGCTGGAGCACGCCCGGGCGATCTGCTGTGTGTCGGTGGTCCGTTGGGCGAGGCGGGCGGGGCGTTGCCGCTGGTGCTGGGCGAGATGACCGCTGAACCGTCCGTCGCCGAGCCGCTGCTGGCGCGCTACTGGTCGCCGCAGCCACAACTGGACTTCGGGCAGGCGCTGCGTGGCAAGGCCTCGGCGGCGCTGGATATTTCCGACGGGCTGCTTGCCGACTGCGGACACATCGCCCGCGCCTCGGGCGTG
This sequence comes from Pseudomonas nicosulfuronedens, assembly GCF_005877905.1. Classification (GTDB taxonomy): domain Bacteria; phylum Pseudomonadota; class Gammaproteobacteria; order Pseudomonadales; family Pseudomonadaceae; genus Pseudomonas; species Pseudomonas nicosulfuronedens. The sequence goes on from NZ_SWDV01000002.1 coordinate 67,434, forward strand.
GCGCTCATCGTCGAAGCCGACAAACTGCCCGAAAGCCCCGCGCTGGAAGCCCTGCTGGGCGCCGAGCGCGCTCAGCAGCTCAAGCTGGGCGCCGGTGACGACTATGTGCTCGCCTTCACTCTGCCTGCCGAGCATCTGCCGGCACTTTCGGCGAACTGGCCGGCCCTGCGTGTGGTCGGTAGGGTGGAAGCCGGTTCCGGCGTCCGTGTGCTCGATGGCGCCGGCGCCGACATCACGCCGCGTCAGGGCGGCTACCTGCATTTCATGGAGTGACCGTGACAGAACACCCCAACCAGGCCCCGGCCCAACCCGTACCCCATTCGGTATGGAGCAATCCCTGGCACTTCCTGGCCTTCGGCTTCGGCTCGGGCACCCTGCCCAAGGCGCCGGGCACCTGGGGTTCGCTGGTTGCGCTACCCTTCATACCACTCTGGCAGATGCTGCCGGACTGGGGTTACTGGCTGATGCTGGGCATCACCATGCTGTTCGGCTTCTGGCTGTGCGGCAAGGTGGCCGACGACCTGCGTGTACACGATCACGAAGGCATCGTCTGGGACGAGATGGTCGGCATGTGGATCACCCTCTGGCTGGTGCCGGAGGGCTGGTGGTGGCTGCTGGTCGGTTTCGTGGTGTTCCGCATCGTCGACATTGCCAAGCCCTGGCCGATCAGCTGGATCGACCGCAACGTCCATGGTGGCGTCGGCATCATGCTGGACGATGTGCTGGCCGGCGTTTTCGCCTGGCTGGTGATGCAAGGCCTGACATGGGGTTGGGCCCACTGGCTGATCTGAGGAAGATCGATGCGCCGACTGCTGTGCCTGCTCCTCTGCCTGTGCTGGCTGCCGGCGATTTCCCTGACGTCGGCCCTGGCCGCCGAAGCACCTGCCGGGCTGCCTGCCGAGGTCCGAGTGGTCAGCGAGGTCTGGGTCAACTACAGCCAGGCCGACGGCCGTGGTCTGGCCTGGGACCTGCTGCGGGCCATCTATGAGCCCGAAGGCGTCCGCCTGAGCCTGCGCAGCGAGCCCTACGTGCGCTCGGTCGGGCTGGTGCAACGCGGCGAGGCGGACGCGTGGGTTGGCTCCTACCGCAACGAAATCGACCACATCATCTATCCGCACTGGCCCTATGACGTCGACCCCATCGGCGCGCTGGGCCTGAAGAGTTCGCCCCAGCCAACCCTGGCCACGCTCGACCGCTATCGCCTGGCATGGATGCGTGGCTATGCGTTCGACCGCTACCTGGATCACCTCAAGCAGCGCAACGAGCTGCAGCGGCGCAGCTCCGCCCTGCCGATGCTCGACGGCCACCGCATCGACTACTTCATCGACGCACGGCCCGAGCTGGAAGAGATGATCGAGGCCAAGGGTGTCGACGCCAGCGTCTACCACATCACCGATGTGGGTTCGATTCCGCTGTATCTTGGCTTCGCCAACAACGACCGTGGGCGGGCATTGGCGAAGCTCTATGATTCCCGCATGCAGGCGCTCTACCACAGCGGCGAACTGGAGCGCATCTTCGCCCGCTGGCACTGGCCCTATGCCCCGCTGAAACCCCTGCTGCCGCCCAAGGAGTGATCGCCATGCGCCTGTCTGCCCTGATCTGCCTGTCCATCTGCTCCCTCGCCGCCGTGGCGGCGCCTCAGGTGCAGGTAGTGGGTCTGTTCCCTGGTGCCGCAGTGCTCAATATCGACGGCCAGCGCAAGCTGCTGAAGGTGGGCCAGACCGGTCCGGAAGGCGTCCAGGTGGTCAGCGCCGACAGCCACAAGGCGGTGCTCCGCGTCGGCGGGGTCGAGCAGACCTACGAACTGAGCCGCGAGTACAACAGTGCAGGTTACGCCACGCCGGCCGCGAACGCCGAGACGAGTATCGCCCGCGGTACCGGTGGCCATTACTGGGTGGCCGGCACGATCAACAACCAGAATGCGCAGTTCCTGGTGGATACCGGCGCGACCTCGATCGCCATGAACGAAGGTCAGGCCCGGCGCCTGGGGCTGGATTACCGCGCCGGCGGTACGCCCATGATGGCCTCCACCGCCAGCGGTACGGCCAAGGGCTGGCGGGTGACCCTCAACAGCGTGAAGCTCGGCGGTGTCGAGGTGCTAGGGGTTGAGGCGGTGGTGCTCGAAGGCGATTTCCCCACCGATATTCTGCTGGGCATGAGTTATCTCAACCGCGTCGGTTGGCGCGAAGACCAGGGCATGATGTACATCCAGGCCAAGCACTGATCGCGCGGCTTCTATCAACCGCATCGATGCTTATCTTGCAGAATTCGCAATGACGGTGCGGACGACGCAGCTGTTACAATGCCGGCCTTCTTTCCTTAGATAAATCTTTCAGGAGTTTCCGGTGTCTGTCGTTTTCGTCGCCGCCTCCAAGCTGCCCACTCCTTTCGGCGAATTCACCATGCATGGCTTCCTCGACGAGGAAACCGGCAAGGAACACGTCGCCCTGACCATGGGCAAGCTCGATGACGGCCAGCCGGTGCTGGGGCGTCTGCATTCCGAATGCCTCACCGGCGATGCGCTGTTCAGCCTGCGCTGCGACTGCGGTTTCCAGCTCGAGGGCGCACTGTCGGCCATCGCCAAGGAAGGCCGCGGTGTCCTGCTGTACCTGCGTCAGGAAGGTCGTGGCATCGGCTTGCTCAACAAGATCCGCGCCTACGCCCTGCAGGACGAAGGTGCCGATACCGTGGAAGCCAACCTGGCCCTGGGCTTTGGCGCCGACCAGCGTGACTACGCCATGTGCCTGCCGATGCTCAAGCACCTGGGCATCTGCTCGCTGAAGCTGATGACCAACAACCCGCGCAAGGTGAAGGCGCTCGAAGGCTATGGCCTGACCGTTGCCGAGCGCGTGCCGCTGCAGAAGGGCCTGAACCCGCATAACAAGCGCTACCTGCAGACCAAGGCAGGCAAGCTGGGCCACATGCTGGGCAACATGCATCAGGGCGAAGCCGAGGCCGAGGCATCCGCTTCGTGAATCGCGCCGCTGCCCGGCGCCGGCTGAATCTGCTCTGGTGGCTATTGCTGGCGCTTGCGCTGGCGCCGCAGCACCTGATGCTGGCGCTGGTGGGCGAGGCGCCCTTCGGCGATACGCTGGCGACACCGGTGTTCGTCGTCGGACTGCTGTCGATGTTCCTTACCCTGCCGCTGTTCCGTCGCTACAAGCACGCGCTGATTGCCACCGGCAAGGCGCGAGATAACGCCGACGAGCCGGCTGCCTGGCAAGCGCTGGGCGCCGCACAGCGCCGTGGCGCGCTGGTGGGCAGCCTGCCGGCCTGGATCGGTGCCCTGGCGGTGCTGGTCGACCTGCACGGCGTGCCGGTCCTGCTGCTGGGCTTCGCCAGTCTGGTTATCCTCTGGCTCTACCGCCTGCCGCGCCAACTGGCCTGATGCGCCACTTCCTCTGCCTGCTCCTGTTGTTCGCCGGCCTGCCCGTTGCCGCAGCGGAGCGGGTGGTCAGCCTGGCGCCCTCGCTCACCGACATGGTCCTCGAACTGGGTGCCGCCGACCGGCTGGCCGGCCTGCTCGATGGTGGGCCGCGTCCGGAATCTCTGAAAAGTCTGCCGTCCGTCGGCCGCTACGGCCAGGTCAACCTCGAACAGATTCTCGCCCTGCAGCCGGACCTGCTGCTGGTCTGGCCCGGCGCCGTGCCCGAAGCACAGCTGCAACGCCTGAAGTCCGCAGGTATCCCGGTCTATGTGGCCGATCCGCACCGTCTGGAGGATATCTCCCAGCAGTTCCGCGAGCTGGGCGAGCACCTGGGGCGGGCGGAGCAGGGGCGTGAGCTGGCGGAAGCCTTCGATGCGCGCTTGGTGCAGCTGCGGGCGCAGTACCGCCGCGAGCAGCCGCTCAGGGTGTTCTATCAGGTGTGGGACCGCCCGCTCTATACCGTCGGTGGCCGGCAGATCATCAGCGAGGCGCTGGAAGTCTGTGGCGGGCGCAACCTGTTCGCCGACCTCGACCTGCCGGCACCGCAGGTTGGTCAGGAAGCCGTGCTGGCGCGCGATCCGCAAGTGATCCTGGCGGCCAGCGAGGATCAGCTGCGTGATTGGACCCGCATGCAGCAGCTCAGCGCCACGAGGCTCAAGCAGCTCTGGGTGGTGCCGGATCGCGATCTGGAGAAGCCGAGCTTCGCGATGCTCGACGCCACCGAGAAGCTCTGCCGGTTGCTCGCTGGCGCCAAGGCGGACGACTGAGTTGGCTGGGTTTCGCGAGCAAGCTCGCTCCTATAGGTAGTCGGAAGCACTAGTGCGCTCTTTGTAGGAGCGAGCTTGCTCGCGAACCTTTGTGCCCAGCGACAAAGAGCAGACCGTAGGGCGCATAACCCGGAACGGGTTATCCGCCAGGATGGCGGATAACGCCATAGGCGTTATTCGCCCTACGTCCTGTGCTTAACGGTTTCGTAGGGCCGCCTTTACGGCGATCAGAACCCTTCCAGCACGATCTTGCCCTTGGCCGTGTTGCTTTCCAGCAGCGCATGGGCGCGACGCAGGTTGGCGGCGTCGATCTTGCCGAAGTGCTCGCCCAGGGTGGTCTTCAGCACGCCACTGTCGATCAGCCCGGCCACGCGCTGCAGCAGCTTGTGCTGCTCGATCATGTCGTCGGTCTGGAACATCGAGCGGGTGTACATGAACTCCCAGTGCAGCGACAGGCTCTTCTGCTTGAGCAGGCGCACGTCGAGGTTCAGCGGGTCGTCGATCAGTGCCAGGCGACCCTGCGGGCGCAGGCTGGCGACGATCTCGGCGAGGTGCTCCCCGGTCTGGTTGAGGCTGGCCACGTGGGTGACTTCGCCGACGCCGATGCGTTTGAGCTCTTCGCTCAGCGGCTTGCGGTGATCGATCACGTGGTGCGCGCCAAGGTTGCGTACCCATTCCTGGGTTTCCGGGCGCGAGGCGGTGCCGATCACGGTCATGCCGGTGAGTTGGCGTGCCAGCTGGGTGAGGATCGAGCCCACACCGCCGGCGGCGCCGACGATCAGCAGGCTCTGGCCTTTGCTCGCATTGCCCTCGGCCACCTGCAGGCGGTCGAACAGCAGTTCCCAGGCAGTAATGGTCGTCAGTGGCAGGGCGGCGGCGTGGGCGAAATCCAGGCTGGTCGGCATCGCGCCGACGATACGCTCGTCCACCAGCTGCAGTTCGGCATTGCTGCCGGGGCGAGTCAGGTCGCCGGCATACCAGACCTTGTCGCCCGGCTTGAACAGGCTGACCTCGTTGCCCACCGCGCGGACCACGCCGGCGGCATCCCAGCCGAGCACCTTGTACTGGCCTTCGGCAGGTTGAGCGCGTTGGCGCACCTTGGTGTCCACCGGGTTGACGGAGATGGCGCGCACTTCCACCAGCAGGTCACGCGGGCCGGGCGTTGGGTCGGGCAGCTGGATGTCGAGCAGGGAATTGGCATCGTTGCTGGGCAGACTCTGGGTGTAGCCGATGGCTTTCATGGGAATTCCTATTCGTTTTGAACGATCAGTCGATGCGGTTCATCAGGCGGATGTCGAGCTCCGCCAGGTCGGCTTCGGCGGCCTTCACGAAGGCCTGGAAGTGCGGGCTGGCCTCGTGCTCGGCCAGGGCTTCTTCGCTCTGCCATTGCTCGATCATGTAGATCAGCTCGGCGTCCTTGATATCGCGGTGCAGGTCGTACTGCAGGCAGCCCGCCTCGGCGCGGGACGGCGCGAGCATGCCGTGCAGGCGCTCCTGCAGGCTGTCGGCATGGCCGGGCTTGGCGCGAATGATGGCGATCAGGGTCAGGCTCATCCGGGTATCTCCAGATTGGTGGGGCAGGTGCGTTGAAAGTGAAGGCATGCTGCTCTCTTTCTTCGGGAAGAAAAACCGCGTAAGTAGAGAGTCTCTTTCAAAGGATTTTTGAAAATGCTGCGTTTCGACGACCTGCAGATCTTCGTCCGCACCGCCGAGCGCGGCAGCCTTTCCGCCGCCGCTCGTGAGCTGGAGCTGTCACCGGCGGTGGCCAGCGCGGCGCTCAAACGCCTGGAAAACGAGTTGGACGTGCGCCTGTTCGCCCGCTCCACCCGCAGCCTGCGCCTGACCGCCGAGGGTGAGCTGTATCTGGCCCACGCCCGTGCGGCGTTGCAGAGCCTGGACGACGGCCGCCAGCTGCTGGCCGGCGGCAAGAGCGAGATCGCCGGCAACTTCCAGGTTTCGGCAGCGTCGGATTTCGGTCGCAACGTGCTGTTGCCCTGGCTCGACGAATTCCAGGCGCTGCACCCGCGGATGAACCTGCGCCTGCTGATCAGCGACCGCCAGGCCGACCTCTACCGGCAGCCGGTGGACGTGGCTTTCCGCTTGGGCCTGCCGGGCGATTCGAACCTGGTGGCGCTGCCGCTGGCTCCGGAAAATCGTCGGGTGCTCTGCGCCGCGCCGGAGTACTTCGCGCGCCATGGCAAGCCGGCGCACCCGGACGAGCTACAGAAACACAACTGCCTGCTGTACATGCTGGGCGGACGTGCCCACGAGCGCTGGCGTTTCAGCGACAGCCGCAGGCAGCACGAAGTGACGGTGCGCGGCGATCGCCTTTGCGACGATGCCGATGTGGTTCGGCGCTGGGCGGTGGCGGGGCAGGGGCTGGTCTACAAGTCCTGGCTGGACGTGGCGGCCGATGTGTGTGCCGGCCGGCTGGAAGTGGCGTTGGCCGACTACCTGGGCGAAGCCACGCCGATGAACCTGTTCTGCACCCACCGCGCCCAGCTCAGCCGGGCGGTGACCCAGTTGCGCGAGTTCGTGCAGTTGCGCTGCGCCGACCTGATGCGCGAGCGCCCCTGGGCCTGATGCCGGGTCAGAGCGGCGTGTAGCGGTGGATGGCTGCCGACAGGCCCCAGGCGCTGGCGACCGCCAGCAGGACCATGGCGGTCGGCAGCAGGCTCCACCAGATGCGCGGCGTCAGGGCCGGCAGCTCGCTGCGGCGCTGGCTTATCCACAGGCTGGCGGCGCACACCGAGGCGCCGAGCAGGGCGCCGGCGATGATGTCGCTGGGCCAGTGGGCGCCCAGGTACACGCGCGACAGGGCGATGCTGGCGGCGGGAATCACCGCCAGCAGCATCCAGGTCAGGCGCACGCGCGGGGATTTCTCCCGGCTGGCCAGCACGCCGAGTACCAGGAAGAAGGCGAAGGACGCCGAGCTGTGCCCGCTGGGCATGCTGAAGGCGGACAGCGGGTCGGCGATCACTTCCGGGCGCGCGCGGCCGAAGAAGTGCTTGAGCGTGGTATTGAGCAGCGCCGTACCGACCATGGTGCCAGCGGCGAAGAAAGCGTGCCGCCACAGCCGCAGGGCGGCCAGCAGGAGGGCGAGCAGCGCGCCGGCTATGAACTGGGTACGGAAGTCGCCGACACGGGTGACAGCCACCATGATGTGATCCAGCCATGCATGGCGGTGTTCCTGCACTAGAGCCATGAGGCCCTTGTCCAGGGCATCGAGGTGCGGCCAGCCGATCAGCATGCCGATCAGCAGCGCGAAACAGCCAATGGCGCCGATCAGCGGGGCGTTGCGCTCCTTGCGCAGCTCAGCGTGGATGATCAGGGCCAGCACCGCGGCGACGCAGGCGGCGACCACCCCGGCTTCCGGCCAGAATCCTTCGGGCAGCGGCAGACGCATGGCCGCGCCGGTCGCCCAGCCGGGCACCAGGTAGGCGATGGACCAGCCGGCGGCAGCCACGATGGAGACTGCCAGGAAGCGTCCGAAGGGCATGTCGAGCATGCCGGCGATCATTGGCAGGAACGGCCGCAATGCGCCGATGAAGCGGCCCACCAGCAGGCTGGCGACTCCATAGCGGTGGAAGAAGCCTTCGGCCGCGGCCATCCATTCCGGGTGGTGGCGCAGCACCGGCAAGCGTCGGATGTCCTGGTGGAAGTGGCGGCCGATCCAGTAGGACGACAGGTCGCCCAGCAAGCCGCCGAAGAACGCCAGCGCCAGGGTTTCCCCCAGGCCCAGGGCGCCGCTGCCGGCCAGTACGGCGATGGCGAAGAGCATGACCACGCCGGGCAGGATGATGCCGATGACGGCGGCACATTCGAGGAAGGCAACCAGGAACAGGACCAGGGCGAGCCATTGCGGGTGGGTCGCCATCCAGGCGTTGAAGGCGGCGAGATCGATCATCGGCGGGAGTCGTCCTGGGTTCCGAGCAGGTGGTAGTCGAGGCCTTCGACCTGTCCGCGGCGCAAAGGGTTGCGTGTGCAGAAGTTGGCGAAGGCGGCATCGACGAAGCGGTATTGCAGGTGTTCGTCGCGGCCGTGGGGAATGCCCAGACGCGCAGCCTGGATGACCAGCGAGGGCTGCTCGGCGATGTCGTCGACGAACAGGCGCTGCGGGTCGAAGCGCTGGGCGTCCCAGTCCGGGACCTTCAGGCCCATCGAGCGGCAGAGCAGGGTCTGGCCGTTGCACAGCTTGCCCAGCGGGCGTTCGCTGCCGTCGGCGGCGGGGTTGAGCTGGCGCATGCGGGCCAGCGAGTCATCGCCGGAAATGCGGTCCATCCAGGGGTGGCCGGACTTGATCAGTACCGCATTGCCGGGCCCGCCGGCACTGAAATTCAGGGAGTCGCCGCCGCGGGCGTAATACATGTAGATGTGCCCGCCATCGAGGAACAGCGCCTTGCGCTTTTCGGTGTAGCCCAGGGAGGCGTGGCTGCCTTTCTCATCGAGGTAATAGGCCTCGGTCTCGATGATCCGTGCTGACAGCCACAGGTCGCCGACCCGGTGGCGGACCACCTTGCCCAGCAGGTCGCGGGCGACGGTGAGGGCGTCGCGGTTGAAGAAGGCGTCCGGCAGCGGGTTGGCCTCTGGCCAGGGCAAACTTAGGTTGGGTTCGGCGGGCATCGGATTGTCGCGGTTCTCGGGCCGGTCTTAGGCTGGGGAATCATAACAACAAGATTCTTAAGCATGGCTGAACGGATCCGGGCCGACAGCGCCCATATCACCCCCAGCGCGCACTACACCGGTTACGTCTGGTATCGCCACCAGTTGGCCGACCCAGCCTTCGCCACGGCGTTCGGCCGCTGGGTGCACAGCTGCGTGGCACCGATCAACTGGGGCGCGCGGATCGGCTTCGGGCTGAATATCGAAGATTTCCTGTTACAACGTCACCTGCTGATCGATGCCCGGCTGACCCAGTCCATCGAATTGCGCGGTGTTACCCAGGTGGTGGAGATTGCTTGCGGACTTTCTCCCCGCGGGCGGCGCTTCCGCGAGCGCTATCCCCAGCTGACTTATCTCGAGGCCGACCTGCCACCGATGGCGGCGCGCAAATCCGCGCTGCTCCAGGAGCAGGGCTGGCTGGACGGCAAGCATCGCGTGCGGGCTGTGGATATCCTTGCCGAACAGGGCGAGCAGACCCTCGCCGCGCTGCTTTGCGAACTGGACCCGGACCGCCCGGTGGCGGTAATCACCGAGGGGCTGGTGAATTACTTCCAGCGCCCGGTGATCGAGAACTTCTGGCGTCGGCTGAGCTCAGCGCTGCGGGTGTTCCCGGAAGCGACCTACTTGACCGAACTCTACCCCGATCTGCGCGAGCACCCGCGCTACCGGCAGATCCGCTGGGGTGTCGGGCTGATCGGCAAACTGACCCGTGGTGGCTATCCGCTGCATTACCGCAGTGCCGCTGAAATCGAGGAAGCATTCGTTGGATGCGGATTCGGCCGGGTAAACGTGCTCGACCCACAGGTGGACGGCGCGGGGTTGGGCCTGCCGAAAGGGCGGATGCCGAGCCTGGTGCGGGTGATTGAGGCGCAGGTGTAAGTGCTGCGGGTGGGGCGGTTCGCGAGCAAGCTCGCTCCTACAAGTTTCCGGATGCACCGGGGTCGCTCTTTGTAGGAGCGAGTTTGATCGCGAACAGTGCCGATGCCAGAGGTCTGTGCCGGGGTATCCCCCTCACCCCAGCCCTCTCCCTTAGGGAGAGGGGGCCGATTGTGCCGGCTGATACTGTAGTTTCGCCTCATGCCGAACAGTCCCCTCTCCCTCCGGGAGAGGGTGAGGGCATGCGCCGGGAGCCGAAATCTGGATCATGAGAGTTTCTGCTCAGGCCGCAAACGCCCCCTGCTGCATCGGCACCACCATCGCCGCCAGCGCCGCGCTGGCCTGCGGGTCGCCGTGGGCGAAGATGAAGGCCAGGCCGTCGCCGCTGTAGCGCAGCGGCAGGATATCCAGCTCCGGCAGCCCGGCGGCAACCATCTTCCAGCCGCGCGCCGGGCGATCCAGCGGCAGCGCGACGCGGATCAGTCCGCCGAAATACCCCAGCTCCGCCAGCTCGCAGCGCCATTCGCCGCCTGCATCGTTGCGCAACACGGCGTGGGTGTCGGCCGGCGCCAGGCGCGGCTCGAAGCGGCGTTCCAGATGCAGCAACTGCTGGCGCTGGAAGCGCGTGCTGCCGGCGGCGCTGCGCGGCAGCGGTTCGCCACGCAGGAAGGGGTTGTACAGCCGGGCGCAGGCGTCGCGGCGTTCGAACTGGGCCAGGTGGTCGGCGTTGTGGATCAGCGCAAATTCGGCGTCCGTGCAGGCATGGGCGAACTCGGCGTGCTCCCAGGGCTGGGTGAAGTGATCGTACTCGCCCGCCAGCACCAGGGTCGGGCATTGCGGGTGGCGGTCGAAGCCGCCGAAGGCCAGCAGGCGCTGGCTGTTCTGCCGGTAGCGTTCGATCTCCGCCGGGGTCAGGCGCTGCAATTGGCGCAGCAGGGCCTTGCGGAATACCGGGGAAACACCGGTGTCGGCCAGCCGTAGCGGGTTGATCAGGCCGGTCAGCACGCCGTGGGCGAAGGGCGTCTGCTCGCCCAGTTCCAGGCGCGCCAGGGCTTCCACCAGCAAGGCGCGGGCGCCGGGGCGGCCGAAGGCGGTGATACCGGCCAGCAGCAGGCGTCCGCAGCGCGCCGGGTGGCGGGCCGCGAACAGCGCGGCCAGGGCCGAGCCGTAGGACAGCCCGATGGGCATCAGCGGTGGCAGTTGCAACGTTTCGGCGAAGGCGGCGATCAGGTCGGCCAGGTCCTCCAGGCTCAGCTGCGGCGCCAGTTGCAGGTTGCCGCCCTGGCTGGGCAGGTCCAGCAGGATCACCGGGTGCCCGGCGAGCAGCTCGGAAACCTCGCTGGCGAAAGAGCGGAAGCTCTGGAACGCGCCGCCCAGCAGCAGGACTGGCGGGCGAGTGTCATCTTCCCTGGAGGAGAAGGCCTGGTAGTGCAGTTGCCAACCGTCCAGTTCCAGCACCGCCGGGGCGGCGGTCAGGGACTGGGCGCTGTAATCGGTGCGATAGCGCATGGCAGTTCTCCGGCGGTGGACCGCCTCTTGTTGTTCTTCCCTGGCCTGAGTCCCTGGCATGCGAGCACTGCGGGGGCAACTAGCCATGCTTGCAAAGTAACCAGCCGATACGAATTTGGTTACCCAACCTTCGGGCGGCGTAAGGGGCCAGGGAGCCTGCGGATGTCACCGTTTCACCGATGGGGCGGGGTGTTGAGGCGGGTAAGCGTTACGTGCGGCGCGTCGCTGACCGGCCGGCTGCTGTGGCTGGCCGCTGAGGGGGCGCTCCCGCTATACTTGCGCATTTCCCTCACGCAGACGCGTTTGATCATGACCGAGTCCGTTCTCGACTATATGAGCCGCCTGGGCCGCGCCGCCCGTGAAGCGTCGCGCGTTGTCGCGCGCGCCACGACCGCGCAGAAGAACCAAGCCCTGCTGGCCGCAGCCGATGCCCTGGACGCCGCCCGCGCCCAGCTGACCGAAGCCAACGAACAGGATCTGGCCAATGGCCGTGCCAATGGTCTGGAGCCAGCCATGCTCGATCGCCTGGCCCTGACCCCGGCGCGCATCGACGACATGATCGAAGGTCTGCGCCAGGTCGCCACGCTGCCGGATCCCATCGGCGAGATCCGCGACATGCGTTACGTGCCGTCCGGCATCCAGCTGGGCAAGATGCGCGTGCCCCTGGGTGTGGTCGGCATCATCTACGAATCGCGTCCGAACGTGACCATCGACGCCGCCAGCCTGTGCCTGAAGTCGGGCAACGCGACCATCCTGCGCGGTGGTTCCGAGGCGATCCACTCCAACCAGGCGATTGCCGCGTGCATCCAGACGGGCCTGGCCGCAGCAGGCCTGCCCGCCAGCGTCGTGCAGGTCGTGGAAACCACCGACCGCGCCGCCGTCGGCGCGCTGATCACCATGCCCGAGTATGTGGACGTCATCGTTCCGCGCGGTGGCAAGGGCCTGATCGAGCGCATCAGCCGCGATGCCAAGGTGCCGGTGATCAAGCACCTGGACGGCATCTGCCATGTCTACATCGACGTTGCCGCCGACCTGGACAAGGCGATCCGTGTCGCCGACAACGCCAAGACCCAGCGCTACGCACCGTGCAACACCATGGAGACGCTGCTGGTGCACGCCGGCATCGCCGACCGCGTGCTGCCGCCGCTGGCTGCCATCTACCGCGACAAGGGCGTGGAACTGCGTGGCGACGCCGCCACCCGCGCGCTGCTGGGCGCCGACGTGCTGGAAGCCACCGAGGAAGACTGGCGCACCGAGTACAACGCGCCGATCCTGTCGATCCGTATCGTCGACGGCCTCGACGCGGCGATCGAGCACATCAACACCTATGGCTCGCAGCACACCGACGCCATCATCACCGAGAACTTCACCGATGCCCGCCGCTTCCTCACCGAAGTGGACTCGGCCTCGGTCATGGTCAACGCCTCGACCCGCTTCGCCGACGGCTTCGAGTACGGCCTGGGCGCCGAGATCGGTATTTCCACCGACAAGCTGCACGCCCGCGGTCCGGTCGGCCTGGAAGGTCTGACCAGCGAGAAATACGTGGTGTTCGGCGACGGACACGTGCGGACCTGATGAACAAGGCGCGTTCCCGACGGGTCGGTCTGTTCGGCGGCACCTTCGACCCGGTGCACATCGGCCACTTGCGCAGTGCGCTGGAGATGGCCGAGCAGTTCGAGTTCGACGAATTGCGCCTGATCCCCAACTTCCGCCCGCCGCACCGCGACACCCCCCAGGTGAAACCGGAACAGCGGCTGGCGATGGTCGAGCTGGCGGCTGCCGGCGTAGACCCGCTGGTGGTCGACGACCGCGAGCTGAAGCGTGACAAACCCTCCTACACCATCGACACCCTGGAGTCGCTGCGTGGGGAGCTGGAGGTGCAGGACCAGTTGTTCCTGCTGGTCGGCTGGGACGCATTCTGCGGCCTGCCGGCCTGGCATCGCTGGGAAGAGTTGCTGGAGCACTGTCATATCGTCGTGCTGCAGCGCCCGGATGCCGACAGCGAGCCGCCGGAAGACCTGCGCGACCTGCTGGCGGCGCGCAGTGTTGCCGACCCGAAGGCGATGACCGGCCCCGCCGGGCAGATCACCTTCGTCTGGCAGACGCCGCTGGCAGTATCCGCCACCCAGATCCGCCAACTCCTGTCGCAGGGGCGCTCCGTGCGCTACCTGGTGCCGGATGCGGTATTGAACTATATCGAGGCGCACGGCCTGTACCAGGCGTCTCACTGATCAAGTTAGAGAGTCATTCAATGCAAACCGAACAACTGGTCGAGCTGGCCATCGCCGCTCTGGAAGATCTCAAGGCGCAGGACATCGTCGTCATCGACGTGCGTGAGAAAACCAGCATCACCGACGCCATGGTCATCGCCACCGGCGCCTCCAGCCGTCAGGTCAAGTCGCTGGCCGACAACGTCCTGGAAAAGGTCAAGGAACAGGGCGTGCGCCCGATCGGCAGCGAAGGCCAGGAAGGCGGCGAATGGGTCCTGATCGACCTGGCCAACGTCGTGGTCCACGTCATGCAGCCGGCCACTCGCCAGTTCTACGACCTGGAGCGCCTGTGGCAGGGCGCCGAGCAGAGCCGCGCTTCGCACAGCGCCGAGTAAGCCTGCCGTGCGTCTGCGTCTGATCGCGGTCGGCTCGCGCATGCCGCGCTGGGTGGAAGAGGGCTGGGCGGAGTACGTCAAGCGCCTGCCCTCGGAGCTGTCCCTGGAACTGGTGGAGATCCCGCTCAACACGCGCGGCAAGAATGCCGACGTGGCGCGGCTGATCCGCCAGGAAGGCGAGGCCATGCTGAGCAAGGTCCAGCCTGGGGAACGCATCGTCACCCTGGAAGTCGAAGGCAAGCCCTGGAGCACCCCCCAGCTGGCGCAGGAGCTCGATCGCTGGCGCCTGGACGCGCGCACCGTCAACCTCATGGTCGGCGGGCCGGAAGGCCTGGCGCCAGAGGTCTGCGCGCGCAGCGAGCAGCGCTGGTCGCTGTCGCCGCTGACCCTGCCGCACCCGCTGGTGCGGATCCTGGTCGGCGAGCAGATCTACCGCGCCTGGACGGTTCTGTCCGGGCACCCCTACCACAAGTAGTCGTAGCCGTTTTCGATGCCGCAGCCGATACAGCTCAAGGACCACGAGAAGGACGCCCGTCTGGTCCGCGCCCGCGTCATCGTCGGCGGGGTGGCGATCTTCCTGCTCGCCCTGGTGCTGGTGGCGCGCATGTATCACCTGCAGGTGACGCAGTACGACTACCACTCGACGCTGTCGGAGAACAACCGCGTCCACGTGCAGCCGATTCCGCCCAATCGCGGGCTGATCTTCGACCGCAACGGGGTGATCATCGCCGATAACCGTCCCAGCTTCAGCCTGACCATTACCCGCGAGCGCACCGAGAACCTGCAGGACACGCTCAAGACCCTGGTGGACATCCTCGGCCTCACCGAGGAAGACAAGGCGATCTTCGAGAAACGCATGAAACAGGGGCGCCGGCCGTTCGAGCCAGTGCCGATCATGTTCGAGCTGTCCGAGGAGCAGATCGCCCGTATCGCGGTGAACCAGTACCGCCTGAACGGCGTCGACGTGGCCGCGCAATTCGTCCGCCATTATCCGCTGGGCGAACACTTCGCCCACTCGGTCGGCTATGTCGGGCGGATCAACGAGGCGGAACTGAAGAAGCTCGACCCGGTGGCCTATTCGGGCACCCACCACATCGGCAAGACCGGCGTGGAAAAATTCTACGAGGACGCGCTGCACGGCACGGTTGGCTACGAAGAAGTCGAGACCAACGCCCGCGGCCGCGTCCTGCGCGTGCTCAAACGCACCGAGCCGGTCTCCGGCCGCGACATCGTACTGAGCATCGACAGCAAGCTGCAGGCTGCCGCGGAAACCGCACTGGCCGGCCGACGTGGTGCCATCGTGGCGATCCAGCCGTCCACTGGCGAAGTGCTGGCAATGGTCAGCCAGCCCGCCTACGACCCCAACCTGTTCGTCACCGGCATCAGCTTCAAGGACTATGCGGCCCTGCGCGATTCCGAGGACCGCCCGCTGTATAACCGTGTGCTGCGCGGCCTGTACCCGCCCGGCTCGACGGTGAAGCCGGCCGTGGCTATCGCCGGCCTCGATGCGGGTGTCGTGACCCCGGCCAGCCGCGTGTTCGACCCCGGCTACTACCAACTGCCGAACTACGACCACAAGTACCGCAACTGGAACCGCACGGGCGACGGCTGGGTGAACCTGGAAACGGCGATCATGCGCTCCAACGACACCTATTTCTACGATCTGGCCCATAAGCTGGGGATCGACCGTCTGCACGACTACATGAGCGAATTCGGCTTCGGCCAGCGGGTCGCCCTGGACATGTTCGGCGAAGCCGAAGGCCTGATGCCATCGCGCCAGTGGAAGCGTGCCCTGCGCCGCCAGGCCTGGTTCCCCGGCGAAACCCTGATTCTCGGCATCGGCCAGGGCTACATGCAGGCCACGCCGCTGCAGCTGGCGCAGATGACCGCGCTGCTGGCCAACAAGGGCAAGTGGATTCGTCCGCACCTGGCCAAGACCATCGACGGCAAGCCGCCGGTCGACGAGGACCCGATGCCGGATATCAAGCTCAAGGACCCGAACAACTGGAACCTGGTGGACTACGGCATGCAGCAGGTGGTCCACGGGCCACGCGGCACTGCGCACAAGGTCGGAGCCACTTCCGTCTACCGCATCGCCGGCAAGTCCGGTACCGCACAGGTCGTCGCGATCAAGCAGGGCGAGAAGTACAACCGCTCCAAGCTGCTCGAGCGCCACCGCGACCACGCCCTGTTCGTCGGCTTCGCTCCGGCGGACAACCCACAGATCGCCGTGGCGGTAATGGTCGAGAACGGCGAGTCCGGCTCCGGCGTCGCCGCCCCCGTGCTCAAGGCCGTGACCGACGCCTGGTTGCTCGACGAGACCGGCAAGCTCAAACCCGAATACGCACCGCAGGCCACGGCGGAGGCGCCCAAACCATGACCATGAACGGAAACTTCGACCGCACGCTGTCCAGCGAAGACGTCATGAAGCGGCGCTCCAGCCTGCTGCAGCGCCTGCACATCGACGGCCTGCTGCTCCTGCTGCTGGTCACCCTCGGTTCGGTCGGCCTGTTCGTCCTGTACTCCGCCAGCGGCAAGAGCTGGGACCTGCTGATCAAGCAGGCTTCGTCGTTCGGCCTGGGCCTGGGCGCGATGTTCGTGCTGGCGCAGATCGAGCCGCGCTTCCTCGCCCGCTGGGTGCCGCTGGGCTACCTGATCGGCGTGGCGCTGCTGGTGGTGGTGGACGTGATGGGCCACAACGCCATGGGCGCAACCCGCTGGATCAACATTCCCGGGGTGATCCGCTTCCAGCCGGCGGAGTTCATGAAGCTGCTGATGCCGATGACGATTGCCTGGTACCTGTCCAAGCGTTCACTGCCACCGGGCTTCAAGCACAGCGTGGTGGGGCTTGCGCTGATCGTCGTGCCCTTCGTGCTGATCCTCAAGCAGCCGGACCTGGGAACGGCCATGCTGGTACTGGCTTCCGGCTCCTTCGTGCTGTTCGTTGGCGGCCTGCGCTGGCGCTGGATCATCATGGCCGTATCGGCTGCGGTGCCGGTCGCCGTGGGTATGTGGTACTTCGTCATGCACGATTACCAGAAGCAGCGCGTACTGACTTTCCTTGACCCGGAAAGCGACCCGCTGGGCACCGGCTGGAACATCATCCAGTCAAAAGCGGCCATCGGTTCGGGCGGCGTCTTCGGCAAGGGCTGGCTGCTGGGCACGCAGTCCCATCTGGATTTTTTGCCCGAAAGCCATACGGACTTTATCATTGCCGTGCTCGGCGAAGAGTTCGGCCTGGTCGGGGTGTGCCTCCTGCTGGTGCTGTACCTGCTGGTGATCTACCGGGGGTTGGTGATCACGGCGCAGGCGCAGACGCTGTTCGGCAAGTTGCTCGCCGGCAGTATCACCATGACCTTCTTCGTGTATGTGTTCGTCAACATTGGTATGGTCAGCGGATTGTTGCCAGTGGTGGGGGTGCCGCTGCCCTTCATTAGTTACGGCGGAACTTCGCTGGTGACCCTGATGTCAGGGTTCGGCGTTTTGATGTCGATCCACACCCACCGGAAGTGGATCGCCCAGGTTTGATGACAAGAGTGAAGAAAGGAATGCAAGTACTGCGCGCCTGGGCTGCCAGGGGGGTGCATTGGGTCGGAATCGCGGGGGCGATCGGCATGTCCGGCGCAACCCACGCGGGCGACTACGATGGTTCGCCCCAGGTCGCCGAGTTCGTCAGCGAGATGACCCGCGACTACGGCTTCGCCGGCGAACAGCTCATGGGCGTCTTCCACGACGTGGAGCGCAAGCAGTCCATCCTCGACGCTATCTCTCGCCCGGCCGAACGGGTGAAGACCTGGAAGGAATACCGCCCGATCTTCGTCACCGACGCGCGTATCAACCGCGGCGTGGACTTCTGGAACCAGAACGCCGAGGCCCTGGCTCGCGCCGAACAGGAATACGGCGTGCCGGCCCAGTACATCGTTTCCATCATTGGCGTGGAGACCTTCTTCGGCCGCAACACCGGCAACTTCAAGGTGATGGACGCACTGTCCACCCTGGGCTTCGACTACCCGCCGCGCGCCGACTTCTTCCGCAAGGAGCTCAAGCAGTTCCTGCTGCTGGCCCGCGAACAGCAGGTCGACCCGCTCAGCCTGACCGGCTCCTACGCCGGCGCCATGGGGCTGCCGCAGTTCATGCCGAGCAGCTTCCGCGCCTACGCCGTGGACTTCGACGGCGACGGCCACATCAATATCTGGAGCGACCCCACCGATGCCATCGGCAGCGTCGCCAACTACTTCAAACAGCATGGCTGGCATACCGGCGAGCCGGTGGTGACGCAGGCGGAAATCGGCACCTCCACCGCCGAAGACGCGCTCACCCAGGGCCTGGAGCCGCAGCTGAACCTTGGTCAGCTACGCTCCCAGGGCTGGCGCACCCATGACGTGATCCGCGACGACCTGATGGTGACCGCCATGCGCCTGGAAGGCGCACAGGGCACCGAGTACTGGGTCGGCCTGCCGAACTTCTACGTGATCACCCGTTACAACCGTAGCGCCATGTATGCCATGGCGGTCCATCAGCTGGCCGGCGAGATCGCCAAGGCACGAGGTGTCCATTGAGCAAGCGAATCGCAAGTCCCGGCCTCTGGTCGCTGGCCGCCTGCGTTGGCCTGAGCACCGTGTTCCTCGCCAGTTGCACCGGTAACCGCGCGCCGCAACCGCAGCCGCAGGTCAGCAGCGGTATCTCCGGCCCGTACGACTACAACCGGCCGCACCGCGATGGAGCGCCCTGGTGGGACGTGGACGTCTCGCGCATCCCCGATGCCGTGCCGATGCCGCACAACGGGCCGTTCAAGAACAACCCCTACACCGTGCTGGGCAAGACCTACTACCCGCTCAACAACGCGAACACCTACAACGTGGTCGGTACGGCCTCCTGGTACGGCACCAAGTTCCATGGCCAGGCCACCGCCAACGGCGAGCAGTACGACCTGTACGGCATGACCGCCGCGCACAAGACCCTGCCGCTGCCCAGCTATGTGCGCGTGACCAACCTGGACAACGGCAAGAGCGTCATCGTCCGCGTCAACGACCGTGGCCCGTTCTATTCCGACCGGGTGATCGACCTGTCCTTCGCCGCCGCCAAGAAGCTGGGCTACGCCGAGACCGGCACCGCCCACGTCAAGGTCGAAGGCATCGACCCCGACCGCTGGTGGGCCTCCCAGGGCAAGCAGCCGCCGATGATCATGGCCCTGCCGAAGATGGCCTCGCAGCCTGCCGTCGCGCAGCCGCAGGCGGTCGCCATGGCCCAGCCCATCGAAACCTACACGCCTCCGCCAGCGCAACACGCCGCGCCAGTGGCGCCGGTCCAGATCGACTCAAAAAAAAACGCTTCATTACCAGCCGATGGCCTGTATCTCCAGGTGGGTGCCTTCGCCAACCCGGACGCTGCGGAGCTTCTCAAGGAGAAGGTCGGCGGCCTGACGGGGGCGAAATCCTTTATCAGCTCGGTCGTGGTCAACCAGCAGACCTTGTACCGGGTACGCCTGGGACCGATCGGAACGCAGGATGAAGCAAGTCGGATGCAGGACAGCATCCGCGTGGCCAACCTTGGCCAACCCAAGCTCGTGCGCCTGGACTGAGTTTCCACCGCACGTGCAATAGCGGCACGTAGAGGCCGCCTCACGAGTTCCCCCGCGGGGGAGTGTTTGACCATTAGTAAACCCCAGAGAGACGGATGAACATCTTCAACTTCGCCAAACGCCTGTCCTTGCTCGTGCTGTTCAGCGCCCCCGTGGCCAGCTGGGCAGCTGAAGTCGTTCCCGCCGCCCCGCAGCTCGCGGCCAAGGCCTGGGTGCTGATGGACGGCGCCAGCGGCAACATCCTGGTTGAAAACGCCGGCGACGAGCGCCTGCCGCCCGCCAGCCTGACCAAGCTGATGACCGCCTACATTGCCACCAAGGAAATTGAAGGCGGCCGCATCGCCGAATCCGACCTGGTCACCGTCAGCGAACACGCCTGGCGCACCGGCGGCTCGCGCATGTTCATCAAGGTCGGCTCCCAGGTCTCGGTGAGCGACCTGCTGCACGGCATCATCATCCAGTCGGGCAACGACGCCTCGGTCGCCCTGGCCGAGCACATCGCCGGCAGCGAAGACGCTTTTGCCGACATGATGAACACCACCGCGCAGAAGTTGGGCATGACCAATTCCCACTTCATGGACGCCACCGGCCTGCCCAACCCGGACCACTATTCGTCCGCCAAGGACATGGCCACGCTGGCTCGCGCCATCATCTACGGCGAGCCGACCCACTACGCCATCTACGCGCAGAAAGAGTTCTTCTGGAACAACATCAAGCAGCCCAACCGCAACCTGCTGCTGTGGCGCGACAAGACCGTCGACGGCCTGAAGACCGGCCACACCGACGAAGCCGGCTACTGCCTGGTGGCTTCCGCCGTGCGTGACGGTCAGCGCATGATCGCCGTGGTGTTCGGCACCAACAGCGAACAGGCTCGCGCCGCCGAAACCCAGAAGCTGCTGACCTACGGCTTCCGCTTCTTCGAATCGCAGACCTTCTACAAGAAGGGCGCCGAGCTGACCAAGGCCATGGTCTGGAAAGGCTCCGAGCATGAAGTCAAAGCCGGCCTGTCCGAGGACCTGACCATGACCGTGCCGCGCGGTCAGCTCAAGCAGCTGCAGGCCAACATGGTCGTCGAGCCGAACCTGATGGCGCCGATCCAGCAGGGTCAGGTGATCGGCAAGGTCGAGGTCAAGCTGGGTGACAAGGTGGTCCGCACCTCCGACCTGGTCGCGCTGAACGCCGTTGAAGAAGGCGGCTTCTTCCGCCGTATCTGGGACAGCATCCGCCTGTTCTTCTTCGGCCTGTTCAACTGACCGCCCGTCCCGGTCTTGCACTTTTGTATACAAGACCGGGATTGACCCGCCCGCGCAGTCGCAAACTCGGGTAAAATGCCCGCCTGCGACTGCCTGGTCCCCCCGTGGCCCGGCGGCCGTCGTCCGATCCACCCGGAGCGCCCCCATCCCGGACGCTCATGCGGAGGCGGGCCACACGCCCGCGAGAGCCATGACTGATACCCCTGATTCTGTCGATACCACAGAACAACCCGCGCCGAAGATCGAGTTCCCCTGCGAACGCTATCCGATCAAGGTCATCGGCGATGCCGGCGAAGGTTTCTCCGATCTGGTCATCGAAGTCATCCAGCGCCATGCGCCGGAGCTCGACATCACCACCCTGGTCACCCGTGACAGCCGCAACGGCCGCTTCCTGTCCGTGCAGGTGCTGATCACTGCCACCGGCGTCGACCAACTGCAGAACATCCATAAAGACCTGCGCGCCACCGGCCGCGTCCACATGGTGCTCTGATGGGCGAAACGCTGGGCTTTCGTGAGCTGGGTATCCTCCCTTACGAGCCGACCTGGCACGCCATGCAGCGCTTCACCGCCGAGCGCGAAGCCGTCACGCCCGATGAAGTCTGGCTGCTCGAGCACGAGCGGGTATTCACCCAGGGCCAGGCCGGCAAGGCCGAGCACGTGCTGTTCCCCGGTGATATCCCGGTCGTCCAGGTCGACCGCGGCGGCCAGGTGACCTACCACGGCCCCGGCCAACTGGTCGCCTACCTGATGCTCGACGTGCGTCGCTCCGGCATTGGCGTGCGTGACCTTGTCTCGCGCATCGAGCAGAGTCTCATCGGCCTGCTCGACAGCTACGGCGTCACGGCTGTGTCCAAACCCGACGCACCGGGCGTCTATGTGGACGGCGCGAAGATCGCATCCCTTGGCCTGCGCATCCGCAATGGCCGCTCCTTCCATGGCCTGGCCCTTAACGTGGACATGGACCTGGAACCCTTTCGACGCATCAATCCCTGCGGTTACGCAGGTATGGCCATGACCCAGCTGAGTCAGCTGGCCGGCCCCATCGCATTGGCCGATGTGCGCGAGCGCCTGCGTGGCGAACTCGTCGAACGCCTTGGCTACGCGGCACAGAAGACCCTAATGGGCGGGATCCAACCTAGATGAGCACTGTTGTGGAGAGTTCCGGCCAGGCTGCCCCGGCCGCCAAGCCGGGCAAGGTGGAAGTTGGCGTCAAGCTGCGCGGCGCAGAGAAGGTCGCGCGTATTCCGGTGAAGATCATCCCCACCGACGAACTGCCGAAGAAGCCCGACTGGATTCGCGTGCGCATCCCTGTTTCTCCCGAGGTCGACCGTATCAAGCAACTGCTGCGCAAGCACAAGCTGCACAGCGTTTGCGAGGAAGCTTCCTGCCCGAACCTGGGCGAGTGCTTCTCCGGTGGCACCGCGACCTTCATGATCATGGGCGACATCTGCACCCGCCGCTGCCCGTTCTGCGACGTCGGCCATGGTCGTCCGAAGCCGCTGGACGTCGATGAGCCGACCAACCTCGCCATCGCCATCGCCGACCTGCGCCTGAAGTACGTGGTGATCACCTCGGTGGACCGCGACGACCTGCGTGACGGCGGCGCCCAGCACTTCGCCGACTGCCTGCGTGAAATCCGCAAGCTGTCCCCCGGCGTGCAGCTGGAGACCCTGGTCCCGGACTACCGCGGCCGTATGGACATCGCCCTGGAAATCACCGCCAACGAGCCGCCGGACGTCTTCAACCACAACCTGGAAACCGTACCGCGCCTGTACAAGTCGTCCCGTCCGGGCTCCGATTTCGAGTGGTCGCTGGACCTGCTGCAGAAGTTCAAGCAGATGGTTCCGCACGTACCGACCAAGTCCGGCCTGATGCTCGGCCTGGGCGAGACCGACGAGGAAGTCATCGAAGTCATGCACCGCATGCGCGAGCACGACATCGACATGCTGACCCTCGGTCAGTACCTGCAGCCCTCGCGCAACCACCTGCCGGTGCAGCGCTTCGTCCACCCGGACACCTTCGCCTGGTTCGCCGAGGAAGGCGAGAAGATGGGCTTCAAGAACGTTGCTTCCGGCCCTCTGGTGCGTTCCTCGTACCACGCCGATCAGCAGGCGCACGGTACCAAGATCGGCTGAATGGCCAACTCCTGAATGAAAAAGGCGCCCGAGGGCACCTTTTTCATTCAGCTTTTCTGTCGGAGCAACTCCAGCAGGAACGGGGTCGGATAGCCGTCCGCCGGTGATCCGATCGATTGCTGGAAGGCACGGATCGCCTTGCGTGTGTTGGCACCGATGATGCCGTCGGCAGTTCCCGGTTGATACCCCCGCTGTACCAACAATTGTTGCAGTTCGATGCGCTCAGAGCGGCTCAACGGAATGTCCTCCTCCGGCCAGTTCGCCACCAGTTTTCCGCCGCCCTTGAAGCTGTCTGCCAGCAGGCCGACGGCGAGGGCATAGGATGTCGAGTTGTTGTACTTGAGGATGGCGCGGAAATTGTCTGTCACCAGAAACGCAGGGCCGCGGTAACCGGCGGGCAGGAGTAGCGAGACATTGGCTTGTGGGTCGCTCGGCAGATTGCCGCCGGCCACCTTTATGCCCTGACGCAGCCATTCGCTCATCGGTTTTCGGATGTCCATGTCCGCCTGGGAGTAGTCGAAGCCTGGCGGCAGGCGCACTTCGAAGCCCCAGGACTGGCCGCGCTGCCAGCCGGAGGTCTTCAGGTAATTGGCGGTGGAGGCAAGGGCGTCCGGGGACGAGCCCCAGATATCGCGTCGGCCGTCGCCGTCGAAGTCCACCGCGTACTGGTTGTAAGTGGTGGGAATGAATTGCGTCTGCCCCATGGCGCCGGCCCAGGAGCCGATCATGTTGCCGGCTGGCACGTCACCGTGCTGGATGATCCGAAGCGCCGCGATCAACTGGTCGCGACCGAAGTCTGGGCGGCGACCTTCATAGGCGAGGGTGGCGAGGGAGCGGATGACGTTCTTGCTGCCCATCTGCTGGCCGAAATTGCTTTCCATGCCCCAGATCGCTACCACTGCTTCGCGGTCCACACCGTAAGCCGTGTCGATGCGTTGCAGCACCTCCGCGTTCTGCAGTAGGCGGTCCTGACCATTGCGCACTCGCGCCGGGGAGACGGCGCTTTCCAGGTACTGCCAGACGGGGCGAGTGAACTCGGGTTGACTGCGGTCGGCGGTCACCACCGAGTCATCCGGCTCGATGCCTTCGAACGCCTGATCGAAGGTCTGCGGGCTGATGCCGGCGGCCAGCGCTTGCGCGCGGAAGCCGTCGCGCCATTGGGCGAAGCTCTGCGTGGGTTGAGCATGCTCGACGGCGGCGCCTTTGGGCGGCGGCTCGGTGCAGGAGGTCAACAGGCCGAAGCTGGCCAGGGACAGTGCGGCGATGAGCAGGCAACGTTGGCCGACAACAGGTGAAACAGGCTTGCGCATTGCTCTCCTCGGGAACTGGCAGGGGAGGGGCCACCTTAACATGGCGTTTTTGACGCGTCTGCGTTCGACAGAGGCGGCGGGTCAGCAGATTCGATGTTGCAGCGGCGGCAAAATTCCCTCCGGCGCCGGGGCGGTCGTCGGGCGGTGCACTTTTAAGTCTTGTGCGGGGGCTTTGGGGGCTCAGTCGAGGGCTTGGCCCGCCGCTACAAGGGCATCATTTATTGCCTGGGCTGCCACCGCTTTCCTGATCGACATTGGGTGCGCTCTGGTTCAGTTCCTTGAGCATGTCGTCATAGGCGGCGCAGTCGTCGGGGCGCTGCTCACTGGAGCGGGACTTCTTCATTTCCGCGAGTTTTTCGTTGAGCTTCTGCGCGCGCTGGGGATCGCTGCGGGTGACTTCGGTGACCTTGGCGGCGACCTGCTTGCCCTTGGCTTCGGCTTCCTGGTCGGAGCAGAACGCATGGGCGGACAGGCTGAAGGGAAGGGCGAGGATGGCGACTATCAGGGGTGCTTTCATGTGCAGACCTCCAGGGCTTGGCTGTCCGGTTGAAAGCGAAAGAGCGGGGGTGGTTCAGGTTTTCTGAGGATTTCAGGCCGCCAGAAGCGAAGAAGCCTCCCAGTTACGGGTGGCTTCGCGGCGGTAGCTGCCTTTGCCTTTGAGCGGTTGTTCCTGGCGGCTGCGGAACAGCGGTTGCGCAATCAGGGACTTGGCCTTGTTTGGCCGTTTGGATTTCTTCGCCATGGGTCTTTCCTCGTTGAAGCCGGCGCCGTTGCCGGCGCGCGCATCTTCCGCCTATCTGGGACGCTTGTCCATGCCGCTGGTCTATCGGCCGGCAGGCCAAGGCGAGCGGTTGGCGTTCGGGGCTACGCTGGGACGACGGACCTTTCTGATATGACAGACAAGAACGAGGGCAAGGGTGATGAAGTTTCTCTGCATGATCTACTTCGACGAGCGCAAGGCCTCTGAGCTGCCGGAAGCCGAACTGCGTGGCATCGTCGATGACTGCATGACCTACAGCGAGCAACTGCGCCGCAGCGGCAACTACATTGCGGCCAATGCGCTGTTGCCGACGCCGACCGGGCGCACGTTGCGCGGGCAAGGTGAAAAGCTTGCGGTCACCGATGGGCCGTTTGCCGAGACGCGGGAACAGTTGGGCGGCTTCTACCTGATCGAGGCGCAGAGCATGGAAGAGGCCGAACGCATTGCTGCGAAAATTCCGCCGGGGCGGCTGGGTTGCGTGGAGGTGCGTCAGGTGCGGGAGTGGGAATGAGGCGGAATCCCTCTCGAACCAAGCCCGCTTTCACGTGATGAGAGACTTCGGGGCTGGCTTGTAGGAGCGCCCCATGGGCGCGATCGCGGGCGTGGCCCGCTCCTACAGGGGAGCTTGGCCTTCAGAATGTCTGTGGGCAGTTTCCTAAGAGGTGAACCGGGCCACGCTATGCGGCGAAACGTCCGGATTTGAGCTGTCGGAACAGTGAAATCTCCTACCTTCTTTTAGCCTTGAGGGCCTACGTGCGTGCTCGCTAGATTCCGCCTGCCACGGTCAATCCCGTGGCCGGGTGTCGCAACCCGATAGGAGTCTGGCGCACGTGTAACGCCAAATCACCTGTAGCACGATGAGTTCGTATCCTGCTGCGTTGGTGTTCTATGGCGGGCCGTGTGAGGTGGGCCTTTGCCCGACCGGTGTTGTGCGCCTTTCCGCCGGATTGCGACCCGAGCACGGTCCGCCACCCCAACTCATGTCGCAATGAGCGGTGGCGGCTCCTTAATCTAGAAAGGTGTCGCAGCATGCACTATCCCCCTTTTACTCTCGCGCCCCACCCTGGTTCTTTCTGTCCTACTGCACCGTCCCCGGAGGTGCGCCATGACTGAGTTCCTTCCCGTTCCGCTGGAATCCCGCCCCTACGAAGACGTGATGTTCATCAATGCCCTGGCGTCGGTCGAGCAGTTGCGCGACGCCGCGTTGCGGCGCCTGACGGCGGTGGAAGACCTGCTTTGCCTGCTGGAGGACGACTCCGATCCTGGCCTGATCCGCGCGACGTCGCGTCTGGCATCGGCACTCTCGCCGCTGGTCAGCGAAGCTCGGCAGCTTTACGAACTGGCGCTGGATCGGCCGACCGAGGAGCGGGGAAAGGCGCGTCTCGCGTCGCAGGAGTCAGGAGCGGCGTTGCGCTGATCCGTTCTGGAGCCGGGGGGAGGCGCCTCACGGATTCATCGAACCCTGGCCTGTGGCGGATTGTCGCTATTTCTGTAACAGATTTTTTCAGAGGCGCGACTGTGGCTGGTTCGCTGGCTCGGTTAGCTTGGTAGCTGACTAACTATTGCCTCGGTGTGCAGGGACCGCGACGCCCCCGGCTGGAGATGTGTCATGCAGCAATGGTCCCCGACCCAGCGCAATGTGGTGATCGCTTCGGTGCTCGCCTGGACGCTGGATGCCTTTGACTTCTTCCTCCTGGTCTTCGTCCTCACCGATATCGCGCAGACCTTCCAGGTGGACCTGCCGCAGGTGTCGCTGGCGATCCTGCTGACCCTGGCGGTGCGGCCCATCGGCGCGCTGCTGTTCGGACGCGCTGCCGAGCGTTATGGCCGGCGACCGGTCCTGATGGTCAACATCCTGATCTACTCGGTGCTGGAACTGGCCTCGGCCTTTTCGCCGAACCTCGAGACCTTCCTGATCCTGCGCGTGGTCTACGGCGTGGCGATGGGAGGCATCTGGGGCGTGGCTTCCTCGCTGGCGATGGAGACCATTCCCGAGCGTTCGCGGGGGATGGTGTCGGGGTTGTTCCAGGCGGGTTACCCGGCGGGCTACCTGATCGCTTCGATCATCTATGGCCTGTTCTTTGAAGCGCTGGGCTGGCGTGGGATGTTCATCGTCGGTTGCCTGCCGGTGGTGCTGGTGGTGTTCATCTGGTTCAAGGTGCCGGAATCGCCGATCTGGCAGGCGGCACGCGAGCGCAAGGAGTCGACGCCGCTGTGGCCGGTGCTGCGCAGCCAGTGGAAGTTGTGCCTGTACGCGGTCCTGTTGATGGCTTGCTTCAACTTCTTCAGCCATGGCACGCAGGACCTTTACCCGACTTTCCTGAAGGTGCAGCACGGGTTTGATACGCAGACGGTCAGCCTGATCGCGGTGGTCTATAACATCGCGGCGATCCTGGGAGGCATTCTGTTCGGCAGTCTGTCCGAGCGTATCGGGCGGAAGAAGGCCATCATCTGCGGCTCGCTGCTGGCGCTACCGGTGCTGCCATTGTGGGCATTCAGCCACGGCGCGGTGGCGCTGGGCGTCGGCGCCTTCCTGATGCAGTTCATGGTGCAGGGCGCCTGGGGTGTGATTCCCGCCTATCTGAACGAATTGGCGCCGGTGGGCACTCGCGCGGTGCTGCCGGGGTTCGTCTATCAACTGGGCAACCTGATCGCTTCGGTCAATGCGCCACTGCAGGCGGAGATCGCCAGGAGCTACAGCTTTGGGACGGCGATGGCCGTGGTTGCCGGGGTCGTGGCGGTGCTCATCTGCGTGCTGATCAGTACCGGGCGCGATACTCGCGGTGTGGCGCTGGATAGGGCGGAAGGCCAGGAGCACCGGGCAGTGCCGGCGCGGTCCTGAAATTCCGGGCGCTGGGCGGGTTCGCGAGCAAGTTCGATCCTACCGGGCGCGGCGTAGACACGGACTTTGTCCGCGATGGCCTCTCGGCCACTCTGGTCGTGAGGCGTTGCAATCAGGCCGAAGGCAGGCTGATGCGCTGGCCGGCGACCAGCAGGGCGAGGCGGGCGAGGCTGTTCCAGACGTTGCCGGGGGCCTGGCCCTTGATCTGTGCGTCGATCAGCTGGGCGTCCTGCAGCATCTGGTTCCAGCGCTGCGTGGTGTGCCGTTGCAGGGCCTTGCTCATCAGCGGGCGACGTTTGTCCCAGATGGGCGGGCGGGCCTGGCTGAAGGCCTTGTCGAGCGGGACGCCCTGGCTGAACTGCTGGGCGAGGCTGGCGAGCACGCGGATTTCCCGGGCCAGGGCCCAGAGGATGACCGGGGGTTCCACCCCTTCGCCGCGCAGGCCTTCGAGCATGCGCAGGCAGTGGGCGGCTTCGCCGTTGAGGGCAGCATCGATCAGGCCGAAGACGTCGAAGCGCGCGCTGTCGGCCACGGCAGCCTGCACGGTGTCGGCGTCGATCTGCTGGCCATCGGCAAGCAGCTTGAGCTTTTCGATTTCCTGGGCGGCGGCCAGCAGGTTGCCTTCGACGCGCGCGGCGATCAGGTCAACCGCTTCCTGGCTGGCGGCGAGGCCGGCCTGGGACAGGCGCTGACGGATCCACTGCGGCAACTGGTGTGCGTCGATGGGCCAGATCTGGATGAACTGGGCGGCGTCGCCGTCGATCAGGGCCTTGGCCCATTTGGTCTTCTGCGTGCTGCCGTCGAGTTTGGGCAGGCTGACCAGCAGGACGGTGTCTTCCGGCGGACGCTGCAGGTATTCCTGGAGAATTGCCGCGCCCTTGTCGCCAGGCTTGCCGGAGGGAAGGCGCAGTTCGATCAGGCGCTTCTCGGCGAACAGCGAAAGGCTGGCGCCGGCCTCAAGCAGCTGGCCCCAATCGAAGTTGGCTTCGGCGTTGAACACCTGGCGCTCACCGAAATCACGCTGGCGGCAGGCGGCACGGATGGCGTCGCAGGCTTCCTGGCAGAGCAACGGTTCGTCGCCGCTGACCACGTAGACGGGCGCGAGGTTGCCTTGCAGGTGCTTGGCGAGTTGTCCGGGATTGAGCTTCATGATGAGAAAGGGGCCGGTTGGCCGGCCCCTTGTCGCTTACTGCTTCGGAAATTCGATCGGCGACTGCTGCGGCTGAGACTTGGCAGCCTCGTCCGCGGCCTTCATCGCGTCCGCTTCGGCCTTGGCCTTGGCTTCCGCCTTGGCTTGCAGGTCGTCGAGCTGGGCCGGGGTGATCAGCTGCAGGCGGGTAACCATCTGCTGGACCAGGTCGCGGCGCATTTCGGCACGGATCTGCTGGGCTTCCTGGTCGGAACCGATCAGGTTGTTCTCGTCCTGCACGTAGACCTTGCGGACCTGCACCTGATTGGCGAGCAGCAGCAGGTTGTCGCTGCCGCGAATCTCGTAGCTCAGGGTGTTGGTCAGTTCGTTTTCTGCGCTGCGCGCCGAGCTGGTGTAGCTGACGCTACGCTGGGTCACGTCTTCGCGGGCGAGGATCAGGTGGTACGGCGCACGGGAGACGACTTTCACGCCGCTGCCTTCAAGCACCTGCTTGAGCTGCGTGACGGTGTCGCCATAGGCGTTGCGCGCGCTCACGTCGATCTCCTTGAGCGCAAAGTTCGTATCGCCCAGGCCACGCAGTTGGAAACCGCAGGCGCTCAGCACGCTGGCCAGGCCGATCAGCGCGAGGCTGGTCAGGATACGTTTCATCAAGCTTCCCTCACTCCTGTTGATCCGGTATGCCCGTGGCGAAGGTGCCACGGGCGAATGGGTCTTTTCCAGCGTTGCTTTTAGTTGGCGACGATATTGACCAGCTTGCCGGGCACCACGATGACCTTGCGGATGGTCAGGCCGTCGGTGAAGCGCAGCACGTTTTCGTTGGCGCGTGCGGCGGTTTCGACTTCCTCGCGGCTGGCGCTGGCGGGCATTTCGATGTGGCCGCGCAGCTTGCCGTTGACCTGAACCACCAGTTGCAGGCTGTCCTGCACCAGGGCGGCTTCGTCGACCTGCGGCCAGCTGGCGTCGATGACGGCGCCGTCCTTGCCCAGCTCTTCCCAGACCACGTGGCAGATGTGCGGGGTGATCGGGGCGAGCAGCAGGGTGACGGTTTCCAGGCCTTCCTGCAGCAGGGCGCGGTCGGCGGCGGATTCGGTCGGAGCCTTTTCCAGTACGTTCATCAGGGTCATCACGGCGGCGATGGCGGTGTTGAACTTGTGGTGCTGGCCGACGTCCTGGCTGGCCTGACGGATGGCCAGGTGGATGGCGCGGTGAATGGCCTTCTGCGCGTCGTCCAGCGCGGACTTGTCCACGGCGCCGGCGGGGCCTGCATTGACGTGGGCCTGGGCCAGACGCCAGACGCGGCGCAGGAAGCGGTTGGCGCCTTCAATGCCGGAGTCGGACCATTCGCAGCTCATGTCCGGCGGCGAGGCAAACATCATGAACAGGCGGCAGGTGTCGGCGCCGTAGGCGTCGATCATGGCCTGCGGGTCCACGCCGTTGTTCTTGGACTTGGACATCTTCTCGGTGCCGCCGATTTCCACCGGCAGGCCGTCGGTCTTCAGGCGTGCGCCGATGACCTTGGCCTTGGCGTCACGCTCGACTTCCACGTCCGCCGGGTTGAACCATTCCTTGCCACCGTTGGCGGCGACGCGATAGTACGTCTCGGCGACCACCATGCCCTGGGTCAGCAGGTTCTTGAACGGTTCGTCGGAGTCGATCAGGCCTTCGTCGCGCATCAGCTTGTGGAAGAAGCGCGCGTAGAGCAGGTGAAGGATCGCGTGTTCGATACCGCCGATGTACTGGTCGACCGGCAGCCAGTAGTTGGCGGCCTTCTTGTCCAGCATGCCGTCTTCGAACTGCGGGCAGGCGTAGCGGGCGAAGTACCAGGAGGACTCGACAAAGGTGTCCATGGTGTCGGTTTCGCGCTTGGCCGGCTGGCCGCATTTCGGGCAGCTGCACTCGTAGAACGAGGGCAGTTTGGCCAGCGGCGAACCAGCGCCGTCCGGCACCACGTCTTCGGGCAGGACCACCGGCAGCTGGTCGGCCGGTACCGGCACGTCGCCACAGCTGTCGCAGTGGATGATCGGGATCGGGCAGCCCCAGTAGCGCTGGCGGCTGATGCCCCAGTCGCGCAGGCGGAACTGGGTGCGTTGCTGGCCGAGGCTCTTGGCGGCGAGGTCGGCACCAATGGCATCGAACGCAGCCTGGTAACCCAGGCCGTCGTACTTGCCGGAGTTGACGGTGACGACGCTCTCGTCCTTAAGGCCGTACCACTCTTTCCAGGTGCCGGCTTCGAAGTCGTTGTCGCCTTCTACCTTGGCGATGACCTGGACGATGGGCAGGCCGTACTTGTTGGAGAACTCGAAGTCGCGCTCGTCGTGACCCGGCACGGCCATCACGGCGCCTTCGCCGTAGGTCATCAGGACGTAGTTGGCGATCCACACTGGCAGCTTGTCGCCGGTCAGTGGGTGCTCGACGAACAGGGAAGTGGCAACGCCTTTCTTCTCCTGGGTGGCGATGTCGGCTTCGGCGACGCCACCGCGCTTGCACTCGTCGATGAACGCCTGCAGCGATGGATCGCGCTCGGCGGCCAGGGTGGCCAGCGGATGCTCGGCGGCCACGGCGACGTAGGTGGCGCCCATCAGGGTGTCCGGGCGGGTGGTGAAGACCTTCAGTTGGCCGGCTTCGCCGATGGAAGCCTGGTCATAGGGGAAGGCGATCTCCATGCCGCGGGACTTGCCGATCCAGTTGCGCTGCATGGTCTTGACCTGTTCCGGCCAGCCCGGCAGGTCGTCGAGGCTGGACAGCAGCTCTTCGGCATAGGCGGTGATCTTGAAGTAGTACATCGGGATTTCGCGCTTTTCGATCAGCGCGCCCGAACGCCAGCCACGGCCGTCGATGACCTGCTCGTTGGCCAGTACGGTCTGGTCTGCCGGGTCCCAGTTCACGGTACCGTTCTTGCGGTAGATCACGCCCTTCTCGAACAGGCGGGTGAACAGCCACTGCTCCCAGCGGTAGTAGTCCGGCTTGCAGGTGGTGACTTCGCGGGACCAGTCGATCGCCAGGCCCAGGCTGTTGAGCTGGGACTTCATGTAGGCGATGTTGTCGTAGGTCCAGGCCGCCGGTGCGACGTTGTTCTTCATCGCGGCGTTTTCCGCCGGCATGCCGAACGCGTCCCAGCCCATCGGCTGCAGGACGTTCTTGCCCTGCATGCGGTGGTAGCGGCTGATCACGTCACCGATGGTGTAGTTGCGCACATGCCCCATGTGTAGCTTGCCGCTCGGATACGGGAACATCGACAGGCAGTAGAACTTCTCCTTGCCGGCGACTTCGTCGACGCGGAAAGAGTTGTGTTCGTTCCAGAAGTTCTGGGCCTGGGATTCGATCTCGAGAGGCTGATATTGCTCGTGCATGGCGCGATTTGAACCTGTACGGAAGAGAATTGTGCGGCCGGGGAGGTCGAGTGGCCCTCCGCTTCACCAGCCCCTGAGAAAACAAGGGTCGGGCGGCTACAGAAAGCCTCGTAGCATACATGACCCCCACCCGAGCCGGTAGCCCGCGCCGTTTGTCGCGCGCTCGGTGTGGCACGGGGTGGGCCGCTAAGCTTTGCCTGAGGGCGGGAGGTTTCCGCCTGTCTTGAGGTGACTGATGGCTGAGCTGCATCGCGCAAGTGCTTCGGGTTCCGGTCTGTATGAACGGTTGTTGCAACGGCTCGCGCTGGCCCTGGATGAGGCCGACACCGCTGAGCGATTACGTGACGAGTGCCCCGTGGAACTGGAGTTGCGCGGTTTGAGCAGTGCCGAGATGGCGTTGATCAGGGCTTATCTGGACCAGGATGTGAACTGGCTGCGCGGCTGGCATGCCGCGGCGGAAGAACTCGCCATGCTGGAGCGCGCACCGGCCCGCGCCGCGCGCCATGTGCGTCAATCCGCACCTCCCAGCCGTCTGCGCCTGGTGCCGCGGCCTCAGCAACTGCAGTGCGCGCTGTGTGGTTCGCCGGTGGCCTGGAGTCGCAACCAGGGCGTGTTGCCCTGCACATCCTGCGGCTCGCAGCTGTTCCGTAACGCGAAGGCACGCTGACATTTCCCCGATCCGTTAGGCTTGGCGCCTCGACAAGGAGTCGCCAATGCCTATCCGCTTCATCCTCAAACAGATTTTCATGCCGCCGGGATTGCTGCTGCTATTGCTGTTCCTGGGTTTCGTGCTGCGCCGGCGTTGTCCGCGCTTATCGGTGTTCTGCTTCTTTTCCGGCTTCCTCGGCCTGCTGGTGATGAGCCTGCCGGTGACGGTGGAGTGGGGCGCGCGCCAGCTGGAGCAGCAGGATGCTCTGAAGCAGGCGGACTGGGCGGCTTTGGCACAACGCGCCGACGCCATTGTGGTGCTGGGTGCCGGCAGGGTGCGCGGGGATCGCGCCTGGGATGCGGACCAGCCCGGCCTGATGGCCCGCGAGCGCATTCGCTATGCGGCGCGCCTGGCCAAGGCCAGTGGCTTGCCGGTATTGACCTCCGGCGGCCTGCATTACGGCACACCGCCCAGCGAGGCGCGAATCATGGCGCAGAGCCTGCTGGACGATTATGGCGTGCCGGTGCATTGGGAGGAGGGACGCAGCCGCACGACTTGGGAGAATGCGCGATTCAGCGCCGACATGCTGCGCGAAGCGGGGATCAAGCGGGTGGTGCTGGTCACCAGTGCCATTCATATGCCGCGCTCGATCTGGAGCTTCGAGAAGGCCGGGCTGGAAGTGGTAGCGGCACCCTCGGGCTATATCGGTACGGACGATGCCGTGCCCGGGGGCGGCTGGCTGCCGGAGGGGCGGGCGATCTGGCAGAGCGGGCAGCTGCTGAACGAGGCGATTGGGCTGGTGGGGTATCGGTTGTTCTACCGATAGACCCGGATTTGGGCTGTTCGCGAGCAAGCTCGCTCCTACAGGTCCGAGCTCGCTTTTGTAGGAGCGAGCTTGCTCGCGAACCTGGCTCCCATGATGAAAAAGGGCCTCGCGATGAGGCCCCTTTCGTGGGAGTCAGCCGAACAGCCGGCGTTCTTCCGGATGCGTACGGCGCCGGACCAGCGCCCATACCAGCAGCACGGCGCTGAGGATCGCCAGTGGCCAGACGCGCCATTGCAGGTAGGGTGTCAGGCCCTGCATCGGTACGACTTCGCCACGCAGCACGCCTTGCTGGAATTGCGGAATCTGCACCGCCAGCTTGCCGAACGGGTCGATCAGCGCGGTAACGCCGTTGTTGGTGCCGCGCACCATCCAGCGACCGGCTTCCAGGGCGCGCATCTGCGCCATCTGCAGGTGCTGCAGCGGGCCGATGGAGGTGCCGAACCACGCGTCATTGCTGATGGTCAGCAGCAGCTGGCTCTGCGCCGCGAGCTCGGCGGCGAACTCCGGGTAGACCACTTCGTAGCAGATGTACGGCGCCACGGAGTAGCCCTTGGCCTTGAGCAGCGGCTGGTCGGCCGGACCGCGGGCGAAGTCGGACATGGGCAGGTCGAAGAAGGCGATCAGGCCGCGCAGCAGGTCCTGCAGTGGGACGTATTCACCGAAGGGCACCAGCTTCTGCTTGAGGTAGTTGCCGCTGCCGTCGCCAACTACGGTGATGCCGTTGTAGTAACGGATGCCCTCTGCCGTCTTCTCGCGCACCGGCACGCCGGTAATGAGCGCGGCCTTCTTGGCGGTGGCGACACCATTGATCATCTCCAGGTAGCCGGTGGCCTGGTCCTTGAGGATCGGCACGGCGGTTTCCGGCCAGACGATCAGGTCGACGTCGTGCTGCTCGGCGGTGAGGTCGCGGTACAGCTCCAGCTGGTGAGTGATGGCCTTCGGGTCCCACTTCATTTCCTGGGCGATGTTGCCCTGCAGCGCGGCGACCTTCAGCGGTGCGCCGGCCGGGGTGGTCCAGGCGTGGCCCTTGTAGCCCAGGCCCACGGCCCAGGGGGCGATCAGCAGGATCAGGCCGGTGAGCAGGCGCGCGGGGCGCCGGGTCAGGGCCGGGATGTTGACGATCAGCGCGCCGCTCAGGGCGATGGCGAAGGACACCAGCCAGACGCCGCCCAGCGGGGCGAGGCCGGCCAGCGGGCCTTCCAGCTGGCTGTAGCCGGCATAGAGCCAGGGGAAGCCGGTGAGGAACCAGCTGCGGAACAGTTCAAGCACCACCCACAAGGCGGCGAAGGCCAGCGCGTCACTGACCGGCGCGTTGTTGCGACGGAAGAATTTCGCCCAGACCCAGGCCGGCAGAGCAAAGAAGAAGGCCACGCCAGCGCTGAAACCGCCGACCAGGAAGCCAGCCAGCGGCCCGGACGCGCCGCCGAAGTTGTGGATGCTGAAGTAGATCCAGCTGGTGCCGGCGATGAAGGCGCCGAAGCCGTACCACCAGCCACGCCAGAGCGCCGAGCCTGCGGTCGTACCGCGCAGGCCGAGGTAGAACAGGGCCAGCGAGAGCACCGCCAGCGGCCAGTAGCCGAACGGGGCCAGGGTCAGCGGCGTGAGCGCGCCAGCGGCCAGGGCGAGCAGATGGCCTGGCAGGCCGGGGCGGGTGATCCAGCGCATCGGAAATCCTTGTTGCGGTTAAGCGATGCGCAAGAGTAATGGAGAGACGAACGGTAGGCTATGGGGATGAAAGCCAAAAGCCATGAGCTGAGTGCGGCGGTATGTTGCAGGTCTTTCTGTAGGAGGTAAGCGAGGAGCGTGTAGCGCGTTCCCGTAGGAGCGGACTTTGTCCGCGATCGCAGGCGTGGCCCGCTCCTACAGGGTGCGCAGTGGCTCAATCCTGCAGCGGGGTGAGGCGCAGCAGGTGCAGCCGGCGGCTGTCCGCGTTGAGCACGCGGAAGCGGAAGCCACCCAGTTCGGTGGTTTCGTTGCGCTTGGGCAGGTGGCCAAAGGCGCTCATCACCACGCCGCCGACGGTGTCGAATTCCTCGTCGGAGAATTCCGCGCCGAAGAAATCGTTGAAGGCTTCCACCGGGGTCAGCGCCTTGACGATGAAGTCACCGCTGGGCAGCGGCTTGATGTAGCTGTCTTCCTCGACGTCGTGCTCGTCCTCGATGTCGCCGACGATCTGCTCCAGCACGTCCTCGATGGTCACCAGCCCCGCCACGCCGCCGTACTCGTCGATGACGATGGCCATGTGGTTGTGGTTGGCGCGGAACTCGCGCAGCAGCACGTTCAGACGCTTGGATTCCGGCACGAAGGTGGCCGGCCGCAGCAGGTCCTTGATATTGAACGCATGCGTGTCGTCGTGAAGGATCAGCGGCAGCAGGTCCTTGGCCAGCAGGACGCCCATGACGTCGTCGAGGCTCTCACCCACGACCGGGTAGCGCGAGTGCGCCGCCTCGATGATCGCCGGCAGGAACTCACGCGGCGTCTGGGTGGCCTTGATGCTGATCATCTGCGAGCGCGGCACCATGATGTCGCGCACCTGCAGGTCGGCGACCTGGATCGCCCCCTCGACGATGGACAGCGCTTCGCTGTCGAGCAGCTTGTTGACGTGGGCTTCGCGCAGCAGCTCCAGCAGCTCCTGGCGGTTTCTCGGCTCATGGGCAAAAGCCTGGGTGATCTTGTCCAACCACGACTTGTGCCCATTGCTCGATCGATCTTCGCTCATCTTTTCCTTGCTCGGTGGCTTTTATTCTTCATCGGCCGCGTACGGGTCCGGGTGACCCAGTTCGGCCAGCAATTCCCGTTCCAGGCCTTCCATTTCCTCGGCTTCGGCATCATCGATGTGATCGTAGCCGAGCAGGTGGAGGCAACCATGGATGACGAGGTGGGCCCAGTGGGCCTCGGCGGACTTGCCCTGTTCGGCGGCCTCGCGGGTGACTACGGGGGCGCAGATCACCAGGTCGCCGAGCAGCGGGATGTCCAGCAACTCATCGGGAACATCGGCGGGGAAGGACAATACATTGGTGGCGTAGTCCTTGTGTCGCCAGGTCTTGTTCAGTTCGCGCCCTTCGGCTTCGTCCACCACGCGGATGGTGAGTTCAGAATCATTCGAGCGCTGGCGCAAGGCCAGCTCGCACCATTTTCTGAAGTCAGCTTCGCTCGGCAGGTCGGTCGCTTCGGAAGCGACCTGCAGGTCCAGTTCAAGCATGCTTGTTGCCCTGGCCTTCTACGCCGGTCAGGCGATTCTCGTAAGCATCGTAGGCGTCGACGATGCGCTGCACCAGCGGATGGCGCACCACGTCCTTGGACTTGAAGTGGGTGAAGCTGATGCCGGGAACGTCGCGCAGCACTTCCATCACGTGCTTCAGGCCGGAGCGCGTGCCTTTCGGCAGGTCGACCTGGGTGACGTCGCCGGTGATCACCGCGGTGGAGCCGAAGCCGATCCGGGTGAGGAACATCTTCATCTGTTCCATCGTGGTGTTCTGGCTTTCGTCGAGGATGATGAAGCTGTTGCTCAGCGTGCGGCCGCGCATGTAGGCCAGCGGTGCGACTTCGATCACCTGGCGTTCGATCAGCTTGGCCACGGTCTCGAAGCCGAGCATTTCGTACAGCGCGTCGTACAGCGGGCGCAGGTAGGGGTCGATCTTCTGGGACAGGTCGCCAGGCAGGAAACCGAGCTTCTCGCCGGCCTCGACCGCTGGGCGTACCAGCAGGATGCGGCGGATCTGCTCGCGCTCCAGGGCGTCCACGGCGCAGGCCACGGCGAGATAGGTCTTGCCGGTGCCGGCCGGGCCGATGCCGAAGTTGATGTCGTGGTCGAGGATGGCCTTCACGTAGCGCTGCTGGTTGGCACCGCGCGGGCGGATGTGCGCCTGGCGAGTCTTGAGCGTGACCAGTGGGGCGACGGGCTCCACGGCGAGTTCTTCCAGCCCTGACTCCTGCAGGAACAGGTGAACCAGGTCGGGCGTCATCTCGGTACCGTTCTGCACTTCGCGGTAGAGGCGCTGCAGGAGGTTTTCGGCCGCTTGGGTGCGCTCGGGGTCACCGACCAGTTCGAACTGGTTGCCGCGGTTGCGGATCTCGATGCCGAGGCGCTTCTCGATCTGGTGCAGGTGTTCGTCGAACTGGCCGCACAGGTTGGCGAAGCTGCGGGCCTCGAAGGGCTCGAGCATGAAACGATGAATATCCAGGGGGGCGTTCAAGGTGTTGTCTAAGTCGCCGTGCTTCAAAGGGAGATGGTCGAAGAATAACCCCACGCGACCGAGTACGAAAGTTCAGTCGCCAACAGGTCAATCAACGGTCGGTTGTCAGTGACTTGCTTCCACAAGCGTCGCGCGCAGGGAGTTGGGCAGCGCCTCGTAGATTTCCACGTCGACGAACTGGCCGATCAGGCGTGGATTGTCGCAGCGGAAGTTGACCACGCGGTTGTTCTCGGTGCGCCCCTGCAACTGGCCGGGGTCGCGCTTGGCGTAGTCGGTGACGAGGATGCGCTGGATAGTGCCGACCATCCGTCGGCTGATCTCGAAGCCCTGCTGGTTGAGGCGGCTGTTGAGGATCAGCAGGCGCTGCTTCTTTACATCGTCCGGGGTGTCGTCGGCCAGGTCGGCGGCCGGGGTACCCGGGCGTGAGCTGTAGATGAAGGAGAACGAGTAGTCGAAGCCGACGTCTTCCACCAGCTTCAGGGTCTGTTCGAAATCTTTCTCGGTTTCTCCGGGGAAGCCGATGATGAAGTCCGAGCTGATGCAGATGTCCGGCACCGCGGCCTTAAGCTTGCGGATGCGCGACTTGAACTCCAGCGCGGTGTGGTTGCGCTTCATCGCTGCGAGGATGCGGTCGGAACCGGCCTGCACCGGCAGGTGGACGAACTTCACCAGTTGCGGCACTTCGGCGTGGGCGGCAATCAGCGAGTCGGAGAACTCCAGTGGGTGCGAGGTGGTGTAGCGGATGCGCTCGATGCCATCGACCTCGGCGACCACGCGGATCAGCTCGGCGAAGTCGGCGATGCGGCCGTCATGGGTAGGGCCGCGGTAGCCGTTGACGTTCTGGCCGAGCAGGGTGACCTCCTTCACGCCGTTCTCGGCCAGGTGGATCACTTCGGCCAGCACGTCGTCGAATGGGCGGCTGACTTCCTCGCCACGGGTATAGGGCACCACGCAGAAGGTGCAGTACTTGCTGCAGCCTTCCATCACCGAGACGAAGGCGGTGGGGCCGTCGACACGGGGCTCGGGCAGGCGATCGAACTTCTCGATTTCCGGGAAGGACACATCCACCTGCGGTTTGCGGGTGGTGCGGGCGGCGTCGATCATTTCCGGCAGGCGGTGCAGCGTCTGCGGGCCAAACACTACGTCAACGTAGGGCGCGCGCTCGCGGATCGCGGCGCCTTCCTGGCTGGCCACGCAGCCGCCGACGCCGATCACCAGGTTGGGGTTCTGCTGCTTCAGCGTGCGCCAGGCGCCCAGCTCGGAGAACACCTTCTCCTGGGCCTTCTCGCGGATCGAGCAGGTATTGAGCAGGATGACGTCGGCTTCTTCGGCCTTTTCGGTGATCTCCAGGGCCTGGTGCTCACCCAGCAGGTCGGCCATGCGCGAGCTGTCGTACTCGTTCATCTGGCAACCGTGGGTCTGGATGAAAAGCTTCTTGGCCATGGAACCTGTCTTGGGTTGGTTAAAAAATGACCGCCTATTATAAGCCCCGGGGCGGGCATCTACCAGCGGCGGGCTTGAGGGGCGGCTGTCTGTGCTATGCTGCGTGCCCTTTTTGCAAAGCTGTCATCCTTCGTTCATGAGCAAGCGCGAGAACCCGATCTACAAGGTGGTCTTCCTCAACCAGGGCCAGGTGTACGAGATGTACGCCAAGCAGATCTATCAGAGCGATCTGTGGGGCTTCCTGGAGATCGAGGAGTTCGTCTTTGGCGAGCGCACCCAGGTAGTGGTGGACCCCAGCGAGGAGAAGCTCAAGGCGCAGTTCGACGGCGTCATCCGCAGCTTCGTGCCGCTGCACTCGATCATCCGCATCGACGAAGTGGAGCGTCTGGGCACCGCGAAGATCAGCGAGGCCAAGCCCAGCGGCAATGTGATGCCGTTCCCCATGCCGATGCCGAGCAAGGACAACTGACGCTCTTCGGGTGGGCCCGGGTTCGAGTCTGGCTTCCATCTGCTGCGTCGGCCGCTCTCCTGCTGGCGCTCAGTTGCTGGCTGGTCTTTGGCTTCTCCCCGCAACGAGGATTTCCCGATCGGGCGTCCCTGGAGTCGCTGACGGGGACCGTCTCCTGGGTTGAGTCCTCGCGAAACTCTCTGTCTTTCGGCCTCGAAGGACACGATCTGCGATTCTTCTATCCCAAGAGTGCGGGTGACGTAACCCGCGTGCTGAGCCATCTACACTCGGCACTGCCGATCACTGTGCGCTATGCGAGGCCCGCGTCAGGTGGTGACAGGGCTGCCGTCTGGGGGCTGCTCGCGAGCAACGTCAGCATTCGCTCGTTCGATGAGATTGCGCAGCAACGCCAGCGGGACAATTACCTTGCGATGCCGCTGGGGCTGATCTGTCTGGTGGCGGGGTTGTATTTGCTGGACCGTGCGTGGCGCCAGTACGAGGGTTCGACGCCGTCTTAAGGCAGTGGCGAGAACGGTGAGTTGCCGGCGGTCTGCAGTTCGATCAGGTAGTTGCGGAAAATCTGTCCGAGGACCTTGGTGGCGATGTCCAGCTCGTCCTTGTTCATCTGCTCGGCGACCAGGTCGGCGCTGTCCATGGCGTCTTCGGCGCCGTTGACCGCGGCCATCTTCAGCACGATGTAGGCCTGCACATTGTTGGCCTTCACGCCTTCGCCACGGAAGAACATGGTGCCCAGGCGCAGCTGCGCGTCGGCGTGGCCTTGCAGCGAAGCCTTCTCGTACCAGTGCAGGGCGGCCTGGAAGTCGCGTGGGGCGCGCTCGCCGGTGTAGAAGAATTCCCCCAGTTCGAACTGTGCCTGGGCGTCGCCGGCATTGGCGGCCTGCTGGCAGCTGGCCAGGGCCTGTTGCAGCTGTTCGGGCACGGTGTTCAAGGTGCAGCGTCCGGTGGCTGGAATCAGCAGCGAGTTGCCGCCCGCCTGAGTGAACAGGGGCAGTGCGAGCAACAGGCAGCCCAGCAGGGTGCGACCGGAACGGTACATGGGGAGAAGCGGCCTCCAGGATCGGGGCGGGTAAAACCCGGCCAGCGAAATGCGCCAGCCTTCACATTATGAAATAAGCGGGCGCTTCCTTACAAAGTCTTTACCTTCTTTTCTGTTTTTTTGCTGGAAACGGCTGCGGCGGTGGGGTGGGTATAACGCGGGTATAAAGCCCCGAAAGCGTCGGGGCAGAGCGGAAGGCGCCCGGACGGGCGCCTTCGCGAGGGGCGGCTTACTTGAGGGCGGCGAAAGCGCGCTCGGCGGCGTCCAGGGTCAGTTTCAGCTCGGTTTCGCCGTGGGCGATGGAGGTGAAGCCGGCCTCGAAGGCGCTAGGGGCCAGGTAGATGCCGGCGTCCAGCATCAGGTGGAAGAAGCGCTTGAAGCGTTCTGCATCACTGGTCATCACGTCGTCGAAGGTCACGATGTCATCGGCGCCGGTGAAGTACAGGCCGAACATCGCGGCACCCGCCTGGGTGGTCACGAAGGGGATGCCGGCGGCGTCGGCGCGCTCCTGCAGGCCCTGCAGCATGCGGGTGGTGTAGGTGGTCAGCTCGTCGTGGAAGCCGGGGCGGCTGATCAGGCGCAGGGTGGTCAGGCCAGCGGCCATGGCCAGCGGGTTGCCCGACAGGGTGCCGGCCTGGTAGACCGGGCCGAGCGGGGAAATCTGCTCCATGATCTGGCGCTTGCCCCCGAAGGCGCCCACCGGCATGCCACCGCCGATGATCTTGCCGAAGGTCGACAGGTCCGGGGTGATGCCGTAGTGCGCCTGAGCGCCGCCCAGGGCGACGCGGAAGCCGGTCATCACTTCGTCGAAGATCAGCACTACACCGTGTTGGTCACACAGGCTGCGCAGGCCTTCCAGGAAGCCTGGAGCCGGCGGGACGCAGTTCATGTTGCCGGCGACCGGCTCGACGATGATGCAGGCCACGTCCTTGCCGACTTCAGCCAGGGTCTTCTCGACGGCGGCGATGTCGTTGTAGGGCAGGGTCAGGGTGTGCTTGGCGAAGGCTGCCGGCACGCCGGGGGAGTTCGGTACGCCGAAGGTCAGGGCGCCGGAGCCGGCTTTCACCAGCAGGCTGTCGGAGTGACCGTGGTAGCAGCCCTCGAACTTGATGATGCTATCGCGGCCGGTGTAGCCACGGGCCAGGCGGATGGCGCTCATGGTGGCTTCGGTACCGGAGCTGACCATGCGAACCATGTCCATGGACGGCACCAGGGAGCAGACCAGGTCGGCCATTTCCACTTCCAGCGCGGTCGGCGCGCCGTAGGACAGGCCGTGGTCGAGCTGCTTGCGCACGGCGTCGAGGACTTCCGGGTGGCTGTGGCCGAGGATCATCGGGCCCCAGGAGCCGACGTAGTCGACGTAGCGCTTGTCATCCTCGTCCACCACGTAGGCGCCTTCCGCGTGCTTGAAGAACAGCGGAGTGCCGCCAACGCTCTTGAACGCGCGTACCGGCGAGTTCACGCCACCGGGGATGTGTTTCTGGGCATTGGCGAAAAGCGTTTCGGAACGGGACATGGTGTACCTCGCGAAGCTGTGAAGGGCTGGGCGCTTGGCGCTCAGCGGGTTTCGAAGAGTTGGCTGAAGGCGCGGGCGCGCTGTTCGACTTCGGCCGGGGTGTCGGCGGCGAACAGGGCGTGGATCACGGCAATCATGTCGGCGCCACGGGCAATCAGCTCGGGTGCGTTATCCAGGGTCACACCGCCGATGGCCACCAGCGGCACGTTGAAGCGGGCCCTGGCCTGCTCCAGCAGTTCGAGGCTGGCGGCGGAGGCGCCGGGTTTGGTCTGGGAGGCGAAGAAGCGGCCGAAGGCGACGTAGCTGGCGCCTTCGGCGATGGCCTTCTCGGCCAGGTCGAGGCTGGCGTGGCAGGTGCCGCCGATGACGGCATCGCGGCCGAGCAGGGCGCGGGCGGCGGCCAGCGAGCCGTCGGTCTGCCCCAGATGTACGCTGACGCCCAGGCGCGCCGCCAGTTCGGCGTCATCGTTGATCAGCAGCGTGGCGCCGTAGCGCGCGCAGAGGTCGCGCAGGGCCTCGGCCTCGCGCAGGCGGCGCGAGGCGTCGTCGGACTTGTCGCGGTACTGCAGCAGTTTGGCGCCGCCCTTCAGGGCGGCTTCGACGTAGGGCAGCAGGCGGCCGCCGTCGAGCAGCTGGCTGTCGGTGATGGCGTAGAGTCCGCGCAGTTTCATCAGTGCCTCGATCTTCGTGCGATTGATCAGTGAATCAGTTGCAATAGTCCAGCGGCAGGCGGCGTGGCACGTACTGGCCGTGGCCGGGCGCTTCCGCATCGCGCAGGGTGCGCCAGGTGTAGTCCAGGGCGCTGCGCACTGCGCTCACCAGTTCCTCGCCCAGGGCCAGGCGGCCGGCGAGGGTGCTCGCCAGGGTGCAGCCCGAGCCGTGGTAGCTCCCGGGCAGGCGCTGGCAGGTGAAGGTGTGGCGCTGTCCGTCGCGGGTGTACAGGCGATTGTGCACCTCGGACTCGTCGCCATGGCCGCCGGTGATCAGCAGGGTCTGGATATAAGGCAGCAGCTTGTCGGCGCACTCGTCCGCCGTGCCCTCGGGCAGTTCGGCGAGGATGCGCGCTTCAGGCAGGTTGGGGGTAGCCACTGCGGCAATCGGCAGCAGGCGTTCGCGCATGGCGTAGCCGACGTCGTCCTTGCCCAGCGAGCCCCCGCCGCCGGCGCGCAGCACCGGGTCGCAGACCAGCGGGATGCCCGGCAGGGACTGCATGATCTCGACGACTGTGTCGACCATCTGCACCGAGCCAAGCATGCCCAGCTTGACCGCAGCCACCGGCAGGTCGGCGATCACGGCGTTGGCCTGGGCCAGCACCCACTCGCGGTCGAGCACGCGGAAGTCGGAAACGTTGACGGTATCCTGAACGGTCAGCGCGGTGACGGTCGGCGCCGCGTGGCAGCCTTGGGCGATCAGGGCTTCGATATCGGCCTGCAGGCCGGCACCGCCACTGGGGTCGTGGCCGGACAGGCAGAGCACTACGGGACGGGAGGCAGGTGTTTTCATGGCGCGGGAGCTTATCACCAAATCGCGGCGCTGAGCTGACCGAGCGGTCCGATGCGCATCGCCCGGCCGAGTCCTGCCCGGATGGTCGAATGCCACGTGGCACAAGGCCTGTGCTAGAGTTCGCCGATTCCAACACAACGCCTCCACGGCGCGCCAAAGCAGGGGATGGGGATCTCCGGCGCAGCTGTCGGTGGCACTGCGGGGCACCATGCGGCACTGGCTGATCTTC
Organism: Pseudomonas nicosulfuronedens; assembly: GCF_005877905.1. Lineage (GTDB taxonomy): Bacteria > Pseudomonadota > Gammaproteobacteria > Pseudomonadales > Pseudomonadaceae > Pseudomonas > Pseudomonas nicosulfuronedens. The sequence continues at coordinate 111,528 of NZ_SWDV01000002.1, forward strand.
CTGATCCTTCTCATCCTCTCGCCAGTGGCGAGCGCCATCAGCTTCGACGAGCACGTCGGGCAATTGCCCCTGGGGCGGGCGATGGATGTCTTCGAGGACGTGCGCGGCACGGCCGATATCGCCGAGATCAGCTCGCCGGCGCTGGCCGCCAGCTTCCGCCACCATGAACGTGACGTGCTCAATGCCGGCTATTCGCGCTCGGTGTTCTGGCTGCGCCTGGACCTGGACTACCAGCCCAAGGCCTCGAGCGATCCGGCCAACTGGTTGCTGGAGCTTGCCTACCCGCCACTGGACAAGCTCGATCTGTACCTGCCCGACGGCCAGGGCGGCTTCAAGCTGGCCCAGCGCACCGGCGATACCCTGCCGTTCGACAGCCGGCCGATCCGCCAGAACAACTACCTGTTCGACCTCAAGCTGGAGCCGGGCAAGCCGCTGCGCGTCTACCTGCGCCTGGAAAGCCAGGGCTCGATCCAGGCGCCGCTGACGCTCTGGTCGTCCAAGGCCTACCTGGAGGAGCAGCCGCAGCGCATCTATGTGCTGGGCATCATCTATGGCGTGCTGCTGGTGATGCTGATCTACAACCTGTTCATCTTCCTCAGCGTCCGCGACACCAGCTACCTCTATTACATCCTTTATATAGCCTCGTTCGGCTTCTACCAGATCTCGGTCAATGGCGCGGGCATCGAGTATTTCTGGCCCAGCAATCCCTGGTGGGCCAACGCTGCCACGCCGTTCCTGATCGGCTCGGCCGGTCTGTTCGGCTGCCAGTTCGCCCGCAGCTTCCTGCATACCCGCGAGCACAGCCTGTGGATCGACCGCATCCTGCGCGTGCTGATGGGCATCGGCGCGCTGGTAATGGTGCTGGCGCTGACCGTCAGCTACGCCATCGCCCTGCGGCTGGCTACCTACCTGGCGCTGGCGTTCACCGTGGTCATCTTCACCGCCGGCATCGTCGCCTGGCTGCGTGGCATGCGCGTGGCGCGCTACTTCATCTTCGCCTGGAGCGCCTTCCTGCTCGGCGGGGTCATCAACACACTGATGGTGCTGGGGTTCCTGCCGAACATCTTCCTCACCATGTACGCCAGCCAGATCGGTTCGGCGCTGGAGGTTGGCCTGTTGTCCCTGGCGCTGGCGGATCGCATCAACGCCATGAAGGAAGAGCGCACGCGTATCCTCCAGGAAACCAGCCGCAAGCTGGAGCAGCTGAACCTGGAACTGGCCAGCAGCAACCGCCTGAAGGACGAATTCCTCGCGACCGTCACCCACGAGTTGCGTACGCCCATGAGCGGGGTGATCGGTTCGCTGGAGCTGATGCAGACGGTGCCCATGGACATCGAGCTTGCCCAGTACCACAAGACCGCCACCGGATCGGCGCGCGACATGATGCGCATGGTCAACGACATCCTCGCGCTGATCGAACTGCAGGCCGGCAAGCTTTACCCGCGTCGCGAGCCGTTCAGTCTGCGCGGCTTGTGCGACGGATTGCGTGCTCAGTACGCGCCGCGTGCCGAAGAGCGCGGGCTGCGCTTCGTCCTGCAGCTGGACGAGAGTCTGCCCGACACCCTCGAAGGCGATGCCGGCAAGCTGACCCAGGCGCTGGGTTACCTGATCGACAATGCCATCAAGTTCACCCATCAGGGTGGCGTGCACCTGCGGGTTGGCGGTGTCCCGAACAATGAAGGGCTGGCGCTGCGCGTTGAAGTGCAGGACAGCGGTATCGGCTTCTCCACTCCGCCGGATGGCGCGCTCTACCAGCGCTTCTTCCAACTCGACGGATCGCTGACTCGCGAATACGGCGGCCTCGGTATTGGCCTGGCGCTGACCCGCAAGCTGGTCGCGCTGCTGGGCGGCACGCTGAGCCACGAATCCGTGCCGGGGCAGGGCAGTCGCTTTGCCCTGGAGCTGCAGGTCGGTCAGCCGGTGCAGAGCATTGCCCCGCCGCCGCGTCGCGCGGGCGGCCAGGTGCTGCGCAGCCCGGACCAGTGCACCGTGCTGGTGGTGGAAGACAACGCCATCAACCAGCTGGTGATCCGCGGCATGTTGCTCAAGCTCGGTTATCGAGTCCGTACGGCCGACAACGGTGCCGAAGCCATCGAGCTGCTGCGGCGAGAGGCCGTCGACACCGTGCTGCTGGATTGCCAGATGCCGGTGATGGATGGCTTCGCTACCTGCCGGGCGATCCGTACACTGCCGCGCTGCGCCGACCTGCCGGTGCTGGCGATCACCGCCCACAGCCATAGCGGCGACCGCGAGCGCTGCCTGGCTGCTGGGATGAGCGACTACATGGCCAAACCGGTGAAGTTCGAGGAGCTGCAGGCGCTACTGCACGACTGGCTGCTGTGCCAGCCGGCGCTGTCGAGTCCTGCCTGATGCCGGGGGCTGCGCGGGAGCAACTGTCTTTCGCGCGGTATCTGTTCGCGAGCAAGCTGTCTCTATGGTGTGGAGCCATTGTGCTCGTGCGCTCCCTGATGAAAAACGCCGCGATCCCTTTCGGCACCGCGGCGTTTCTGTTTCAGCGAGCGGTCAGGTTCAGACCTTGACGACCCAGCCTTCCGGGCCTTCCACGTCACCCTTCTGGATGCCGGTCAGCTCTTCGTAGAGGCGGCGGGTCACCGGGCCGACGTCTTCGCGGCTGAAGAATACGTGCAGGTTGTCCTTGTACTGGATGCCGCCGATCGGGGTGATCACGGCCGCGGTACCGCAGGCGCCGGCTTCCTTGAAGCGGGCCAGGTCGTCGATCTGCACGTCGCCTTCGACCACTTTCAGGCCCAGGCGCTGCTCGGCCAGCTGCATCAGCGACAGGCGGGTGATGCCCGGCAGTACCGAGCTGGAGCGCGGGGTGACGAACTCGTTGTCGTGGGTAATGGCGAAGAAGTTGGCCGAGCCCACTTCCTCGATGCGGCTATGGGTGGCCGGGTCGAGGTAGATGCAGTCGGCGAAGCCGTCTTTCTTGGCCTGGGCGCCTGGCATCAGGCTGGCGGCGTAGTTGCCGCCGACCTTGGCGGCGCCGGTGCCGTTGGGCGCGGCGCGGTCGTAGGTGGAAATCACGAAGTCATGGGGCTTCATGCCGCCTTTGAAGTAGGCGCCGACCGGGATGCAGAACACCGAGAAGATGAATTCCGGAGCCGGGCGCACGCCGATGTTGTCGCCAACGCCGATCACGAACGGGCGCAGGTACAGCGCGCCGCCGGAACCGTAGGGGGGAATGAAGCGCTCGTTCGCGCGCACGACCTGCTTGCAGGCTTCGATGAACTGCGCTTCGGACACTTGCGGCATCAGTACGCGGGCGCAGCTGCGAGCCATGCGCGCGGCGTTCTGGTCCGGGCGGAACAGGTTGATCGAGCCGTCCTTGCAGCGGTAGGCCTTCAGGCCTTCGAAGCACTGCTGGCCGTAGTGCAGGGCGGAGGAGCCCTCGCTGATGTGCAGGGTGTTGTCTTCGGTCAGCTTGCCGTCGTCCCACAGACCATCGCGCCAGTGGGAGATGTAGCGGAAGTCGGTCTTGATGTAATCGAATCCGAGCGTGCCCCAATCGATGTCTTTCTGTTCCATGGTTGCCTCATTCAATGGGATTACCTGCGGCTGCCGCGAGCCATGCAAGGCCGGCGAGCATCCGGGCAGAGGGTTTGGCGGGCTCTGGCGGCGGGCTGCCCGGATCGCACAGGGATTCGGGCTTGCGGCGGGAACGGTGTTCTCCGCGGGATGGTCACCGCCAGGACTCCATCAAGACTTGCCATGATACCGGCGATAGTCGCGGCTGTGGGCCCCTGGCGGCGAATATCGCTGCCATCAGTCGCATCGGGAATGTCGCGACGCGGGAGCTGGCGCGCGAGGTTTCGTTGTGCGGTTTTGCGTCAGCTCCGCTGGTTTCGTTGAAATCATCCATTCACATGAATGTCATTTCATATGATGAATGGTTGTTGGCTTATTCCGTGGGGCCGGTCTGCGGGAACAGCGAGCGGCTGATGAAGCGAGCCGTCTCGTGCAGGCTGGCGCCAATCTGCTCCAGCTTCTCGCGGTCGTGCTGGGCACTGATGCCGATGCCGGAGATCACGAAGCGTGGCTGCCGGTCGTGATCGGTGATCGCGCTGGCGACCATGCTGACGCCGCGGTACAGGTGGTCCTGGTCGATGGCCCAGCCCTGCTCCAGGGCGTCGCGGGCGTCGCGCTGGTACTCCTCGAAGCTGGGCGGAGTCTCCCAGCGCACGCGAGTCAGGCGGCGGCGCAGTTCATCCTCGGGAAGATTGCGCAGGCTGGCGATGCAGCGTCCGGCGGCGCCCACCAGTTCCGGCAGGCGCGAGCCGACGGCAACGTTGACGTGCGCTACGGCCGGGGCAGACACGGCGATCACGCGGATGTGCGCATCGTCGGTGACCTGCCACAGGGTGATCAGGATGCTGTGGCTGGTGCTCAGGCGCTCCAGCTCCGGCTGGATCAGGTCGGCGTAGCTGCGGCCGATGAAGCTCACCGCCAGCTCCGACAGGCCCAGGCCCAGGCGATAGGTCTTGGTTTCGTTGTCGAACGAAGTCAGTGCCTCGTTGCTCAGCGTGCGCAGGATATTGAAGGTGGTGCTCGGGCTGATGCCGGTGGCGCGGGCGATGGCGGTCGCGCCTTCGGGGCCTTCGGCATTGGCCAGGTGGCGCAGGATCTGGATGGCATTCACCACGGCGCCGACATCCTTGGCGTTGCCGGTGCGTTTGTTGCTGGCTTCTTCGACGGTTTTTTCAGTTGTCATATTCTGTATTCTGATTGACATTCAGTATTGTGAATGTATTCTGACCCTGCGACGCCTGCAACGGCTTCCGTGAAGCTGGCTTGGCATGGGCGGTAACGCACTTTGCAACAAAGGCAGAACAAGAACAAAGGAGAAACCTCAATGGTGGATTTCCCCGACCGCAACATGCCAGGGCCCGAGGCGCAGTACCTCGCCTTCCTTGCCCAGGGTCGCTTCATGTTGCAGCGCAGCGCCTCCACCGGCCGGCACGTGTTCTACCCGCGCACCCAGGTGCCCGGCAGCGGCGAAACGGACCTTGAATGGGTCCCCGCCAGTGGCCTGGGCACCCTTTATGCCCTGACCGTCAACCGCGCCCGCAGCGGTGATTACAACGTCGCCCTGGTCGACCTCGACGAAGGCGTGCGCATGATGTCGCGCATCGAAGGACACCTCAGCCTGCCCATCGGCACCCGCGTCAAGGCGCGTATCGCCCAGCAGGAGAGTGGTGCCGTCGTTGTCTTCGAGCCCCTGGCGGAGGTGCAGCCATGAGCCAGGTCCTGCGCGGCAAGACCGCCATCGTCGGCATCGGCAGCGCCGGTATCGGCGAAGCCCACGGCTACAGCGCCATGGAACTGCTCGGCCAGGCCTCGATGAAGGCCATCGCCGATGCCGGACTGAAGCTCTCGGACATCGACGCCGTATTCTCGGCCACCAGCTCCCACGCCTTCCCGACCCTCTCGGTCTGCGAATACCTGGGTATCAAGCCGAAATTCGTCGACGGCACCAACGTCGGCGGCTCCAGCTTCGAGTTGCACCTGCTGCAGGCGACACTGGCCCTGGAGGCCGGCCTGTGTGACGCGGCGCTGATCTGCTACGGCTCCAACCAGCGCACGGCTGGCGGCAAGCTGGTGTCGATGAGCGAGCCGCAGTGGCACGAGACGCCTTACCAGCCGCGCCACCCGATCACCGCCTATGCGCTGGCCGCCAGCCGGCACATGCATCAATACGGCACCACCCGCGAGCACCTGGCCGAAGTGGCCGTGGCGGCGCGTGGCTGGGCCAACCTCAACCCCGAAGCCTTCGCCCGTGGCCCGCTGAGCATCGATGACGTGCTCGCCGCGCGGATGGTCAGCGATCCGCTGAGCAAGGCCGACTGCTGCCTGGTCACCGATGGCGGCGGCGCCTGCGTGATGGTGCGTGCTGACCGCGCGCGGGACCTGCCCAAGGCGCCGATCTACTTCCTCGGCGCGGCCGGTGCGCAATGGCACCGCTCCATCGTTGCCATGCCCGACCTCACTGTCACCGCCGCATCCGAGAGTGGGCCGCGCGCAATGCAGATGGCCGGGGTGAAGCACTCGGACATCGATCTGGTGATGGCTTACGACGCCTTCACCATCAACACGATTCTGTTCCTAGAAGACCTCGGCTTCTGCCCGAAGGGCGAGGGCGGCCGCTTCGTCCAGGGTGGGCGCATTGCCCCCGGCGGCGAGCTGGCGGTGAACACCAACGGCGGCGGGCTGTCCTGTGTGCATCCGGGCATGTACGGCATGTTCCTGATCATCGAGGCAGTCACCCAGCTGCGCCGTCAGGCCGGTGAACGCCAGCTGAAGAAAGCCGACGTGGCGCTGCTGCACGGCAACGGCGGCACGCTGTCCAGCCAGGTCACCGCGCTGCTCGGCACCCAGAACGTGCTCTGAGATTCGGGTTCGACGCTCCCGGTGGCCGTTACAGACGGCCCACCGTGGACGCGCTCGCCCTCGCGCCGGCCCACAAACGGCCGGCACCCGCTACTTGTTCAGGTGGAACGTCATGTCAGTGAGTCACTTGCAACACTCCGGTTTCTCCAGTCTCACCCCTCTGGTGCAGCCGCGCTCGGTCGCGGTGGTCGGCGCCTCCAGCGACCCGCACCGCATCGGCGGTCGCCCCATCGCCTACATGCTGCGCAACGGCTTCAGCGGTCGCATCCTCCCGGTGAACCCCAACCGCACCGAGATCCAGGGCCTTCCGGCTTACGCCAGCGTCGATGCGCTGCCCGAAGCGCCGGACGTGGCGATCATCGCGGTGCCCGCGCCACAAGTGCTGGAGACCGTCCAGGCGCTGGGCCGAAAGGGTGCGCGCAGCGCCATCGTGTTCTCTTCCGGCTTCAGCGAAGTGGGTGAGGAAGGTGTGGCCATGCAGGACGCCATCGTCGAGGCTGCACGCGCAGCCAACATGCGCCTGCTGGGGCCGAACGCGCTGGGCGTGTTCAACGCCAACCTGGGCTACTACGCCTTCTTTTCCACCAGCCTGGAGCGCGGCATCCCGCTGGCTGGGCGCGTTGGCATCGCCACCCAGTCCGGTGCCTACGGCGCGCATCTGCTCGGCCTGTCACGGCAGCGTGGGCTGGGCACGCCGATCTGCGTCGCCACCGGCAACGAGGCCGACGTCACCCTGGGCGACGCCATCGGCTGGCTGGTGGAGTCGCCGGAGATCGACGTGGTGATGGCCTATGCCGAATCCATCCGCAACGTCGACAGCTTCCTTGCCGCCCTGGAAGCGGCCCATCGCGCCGGCAAACCGGTGATCCTGCACAAGGTCGGGCGCAGCGAGCTGGGCGGCCGCGCGGCGATGTCCCACACCGCCTCCCTGGCGGGCGACGACAAGGTGCTCGACGCGGTGCTGGCCGACTACGCTGTGGTCCGCGCGCGCACCACCGAGGAGCTGGTGGACATCGCCTACCTCGCCACCCAGCGTATCTACCCGGTGAACAACAGCCTGGGGATGATCACCGTCAGCGGCGGCGCCGGCATCATCGTCAGCGACGCCGCCGAGGACGTCGGCCTGCCCATGCCGCCGATGCCGGAAGCGGCCCAGGCGCGCCTGAAACAGCGCCTGCACTATGCCTCGCCGCTCAACCCGGTGGACTGCACCGCCCAGGCGCTCAACGACCTGAGCCTGGTCCACGACTTTACCGAGTCCATGGTGGTGGACGGCGGCTACCGCTCGCTGATCGCCTTCTTCACTCAGGCCGGTACCGCCGCCTCCATCGGCCCTCGCCTGGCCGAGCAGTTCGCGCGGATCAAGGTCGATCACCCGGACCGCCTGTTCGTGGTGTCGGTGATGGGCGAGGGCGAGGAGCTGGCGCCGTACCAGAAGGCCGGCTTCGCCCTGTTCGAAGACCCGACCCGTGCGGTGCGCGCCATCCAGGCCATGGGCCAGCTGGGCGAAGCCTTCGCCCGACCGCTGCGCAGGATTCCCGTACCCGGTGGCGTGGAGCTGCCGGCCAGCACGCCCGGTGAGGCCGAAGCCAAGCAACTGTTGGCGCGCGCCGGCATCGAATCGGCGCCCGAGCGGGTGCTGAAAAGTGCGGCGGAAGCTGCTGCTTTCGCCGAGCAGATCGGCTTCCCGGTGGTGCTGAAAATCGCCTCGGCGGACATCCTGCACAAATCGGAAATCGGCGGCGTGCTACTCAATGTGAACAGCGCCCAGGCTGTGCGTGAGGGCTATGAGCTGTTGCTGCAACGCGCTGCCGAACATGCGCCGAGTGCTCGCCTGGACGGCGTGCTGGTGGCCCGTCAGCTGCAGGGCGGCGTGGAGTGTTTCATGGGCATCCAGCGCGACCCGCAGTTCGGTCCGGTGGCCGTGTTCGGCCTTGGCGGCATCTTCGTCGAAGTGCTCAAGGACGTGGTGTTCCGTCGCTGCCCGTTCGGCGTCGATGAGGCCGAACAGATGATCCGCAGCATCAAGGGCGCGCCGCTGCTGCTGGGCGCACGGGGTCGTCCGGTGACCGACATCAAGGCGCTGTCACGGGTGCTCGCGCAGCTCTCGCAGTTCGCCGCCGAGGCTGGCCCGCGCCTGCGCTCGGTGGACCTCAACCCGGTCTTCGCCATGCCCGAGGGGCAGGGCGCCTGGGCCGCCGATGCGGTGCTGGAAGTGGAGGAGGTGGCCCATGGCGCTGAATCCTGAGCACCTGCTGAACTACCCGATTCCCGAGGTGCGGCAGCGCTTCAGCCGTCACGACAGTGCTTTCTACGCGCTGTCGGTGGGGCTGGGGGCTGACCCGCTGGACGAGCACCAGCTGACCTTCGTCGATGCCAATCGTGAGCTCCAGGCGCTGCCCTGCATGGCCGTGGTGCTCGGCCATCCCGGCTTCTGGCTGGGCAACCCGGACACCGGCGTCGATGCCCTGCGCCTGGTCCACGGCGAGCAGAGCATCGAATGGCGCAAGCCGCTGCCGGTGGAAGGTGAAGTGATTGGCCGCACCCGTGTCACGGGGCTTGTGGACAAGGGCGCCGGCAAGGGCGCGCTGCTCTACAGCGAGAAGGTCGTCAGCGATGCGCAGAGCGGCGAGGTGCTGGCGATCGCCCGTGGCACCACCTTCCTGCGCGGGGACGGCGGCTTCGGTGGCGACAGCCAGTCGCTGAGCCAGCCGCACCGTTTGCCCGAACAGGCGCCGGACCTGGTCATCGACCTGCCGACACGCCCCGAACAGGCGCTGCATTACCGCCTCAACGGCGACGACAACCCGATCCACGCCAGCCCTGCAGCGGCCGCCCGCGGTGGTTTTCCGCGGCCGATCCTGCATGGCCTGTGCACCCTCGGCGTGGCCTTCCACGCGCTGCTGCGCGGTTACGCCGACTACCGCGCGGAGCGCTTCGCCCACCTGCAGGTGCGCTTCTCCGCACCGGTGTTCCCCGGCGAAACCCTGCGTACCGAAATCTGGAACGACGGCTCCTTCCGCACCCGCGTCGTCGAACGCGACGTGGTGGTGCTCGACAACGGCCGCGTACGCCTAACCCCGGACAGCGGAGAAACAGCCGGGATGGCCTAGCGCGAAGACGACCTCAACTCACCTGCGAGAACAACAACAATGAACGCATCCGACAGCTTGGCCCAGGGCTCCGCGATACCGCGGCGGACCCTGGTGATCGCCTTCTTCTTCTGCTTCCTGGGTCTGCTCGCCGACGGCGCGGACCTGATGTTCCTCGCCTACAGCCTGAACAGCCTCAAGGCTGAGTTCGGCCTGTCCAACTTCGAGGCCGGGTCGCTGGGCAGCATCACCCTGGCCGGCATGGCCATCGGCGGCATCTATGGTGGCTGGGCGTGCGACCGCTTCGGTCGGGTGCGCGTGGTGACCTGGACCATCCTGGTGTTCTCCGTCGGCACCGCGTTGCTGGGCCTGGCGCACAACTACTGGGCCTTCGCGCTGATCCGCTTCGTCTCCTCGCTGGGCCTGGGCTCGCTGTTCGTGGCCTGCAACATCCTGATGTCCGAGTTCGTCACCGCCAAGTACCGCACCACCATCCTGGCGACCATGCAGGCCGGCTGGACCGTGGGCTACCTGGTGGCGACCGTACTCGCCGGACAGATCATCCCGGATTACGGCTGGCGTGCGCTGTTCTTCACCGCCATCGGCGCGGCGCTGATCTGCCTGGCGCTGCGGCCCTGGGTGCCGGAGTCGCCGTCGTGGCTGGCCGCTCGTGCGCAACGGGTGCAACAGCGTGCTGCCGGCGCCGCCCGCCAGGCGGCCAGCAGCGGCGGCATGCGCCAGTTGCTGGTCGACCCGTCCACCCGACGGATGTTCGTGCTCTGGAGCCTCACCTCGTGCTTCCTGCTGTTCGGCTACTACGGCACCAACAACTGGATGCCCTCGTACCTGGAGAGCGAGCTGGGCATGAACTTCAAGTCCATGACCGGCTACATGGTCGGCACCTACACCGCGATGATCCTCGGCAAGGTGCTCGCCGGCATCGCCTCGGACCGCTTCGGCCGCCGCGCCACCTTCGCCGCCGGCGCCATCGGCACCGCCATCTTCATGCCGGTGATCGTGTTCTGGCACACGCCGGACAACATCGTCTGGATCCTCGCGCTGTTCGGCTTCATCTACGGCGTGCCGGTGGGCGTGCTGGCCACCTACATGACCGAGAGCTTCTCCACCCAGGTACGCGGCGCTGCCGTGGGCACTTCCTACAACCTCGGCCGCATCGGCGCGGCGGTGGCCCCGGCGGCCATCGGCCTGCTGGCCTCCCACGTGTCCATCGGCGCGGGCTTCCTGGTGATGGGTATCACCTACGTCATCACCGGCCTGATCCCCGCGCTGCTGATCCCCAACCGGCTGTATGACCCGAACCGCGAGGCGCGCACGGCGCAGCCCAGCGCGCCTGCGCCTGCGTCGACGCACAGCACTGCCCGCCCGCTGGGCCAACCCGTCACGGAGGAAAGCCTGCGATGACCGATCTCACCTGCGCTGCCAATGCGCCCGGGCCGGACATGTTCCCCCGCGATCGATACACCTTCCAGGAGTTCCTCGGCCTGGAGCGCTGGGTCGATGGCGAGGTGGTGCGGGTGCGCCTGCGCCACCGTCCGGAGCTGATGAACTACATCGACAGCTTCCACGGCGGCGTGCTGATGAGCGTGCTCGACGCCGCCATGGCCGGGGCCATCCGCGCGCAGATGCCGGGTTGCTCGATGGTCACCATCGACATGGCCACCCACTTCATGGGCAGCACCCGCGGCGAGATCAACGCCGTCGGCCGGTTGCTCAAGCGCACCCGCACGCTGTGCTTCTGCGCGGCGGATATCTACGACGAGGCCGGCGAGCTGATCGCCAGCGCCACCGGCAGTTTCAAGTACCGGCCCGTAGCGGCCGGAGCTGTTCAACCGACACGGGAATGATGAAATGACCGACCACACCGCGATGGCCGAGGAACGCGAAGAGCGCCTGCGGCTGATCCGTGACAGCGCCGCCTCCCTGGTCCCGCGCGGCGGCGACCTGGGGCGGGTGCGCCGCCTGCGCTTCCAGTCGGCGGGCGTGGACCGCGACGCCTGGGGTGAAGTCTGCGCCATGGGCTGGCCGGGCCTGCGCCTCGCCGAAGAGCTGGGCGGCAGCGGCCTGGGCATGGCCGAGTACACCGCGCTGCTGGAAGAGCTCGGGCGCGGCCTGCTGCCCGAGCCGCTGATCGAGGCGAGCCTGGTGGCGCCATTACTGCCGGCTGACGAGCGCGACGCGCTGCTGGCTGGCGAGCGGTTGATCCTGCCCGCCGGTATCGGCTACGAAGCGGGCGCTGCGTTACCGGTACTGCGCGACGGCCAGTTGCGCGGCGAGATCGCCCATGTGGCGCTGGGGGCTGCCGCCGACGCGTGGCTGGTCGCCTGCAACACCGGTCTCGCGTTGGTGCAGCGCAATGCCGAGGGATTGAGTGTTCACCAGGAACCGACCCAGGACGGCGGCCACCTCGCGCGTCTGCGCTTCGACGGCACGCCGGCGAAGCTTGTCGAAGCCACGCCCGCGGCGCTCGATGAGTCGGCACTGGCCTGCGCCGCCTACCTGGTGGGCCTGATGGATGCGACCTTCGAACAGACCCGCGACTACCTCGGTGTACGCCGCCAGTTCGGCCGTGAGATCGGCAGCTTCCAGTCGCTGCAGCACCGCATGGTCGACCTGAAACTGCAGATCGAACTGGCCCGCGCCATCGTCGGCGAAGCGGCCGCCGCGCTGGACGACGGCGCACCGACCGCGCAGGTGCAGCGCCTGGTGTCCACCGCCAAGGTACGTGCAGCCGAGGCCGCCATGCTGGTCACCCGCCAGGCGATTCAGCTGCACGGCGGCATCGGCTACACCGACGAGGCCGACATCGGCCTGTTCCTGCGCCGCGCCATGGTGTTGCTCAACAGCCAGGGCTCGCTGGCCTTCCACCGGGCGCGCTACATCGCCTTGCTGCATGCGGAGGTGGCGTGATGAGCGAGATGCTGCTGCAGGAAAGCCATGGCTCGGTGCGCCTGCTGCGCTTCAACAATCCGGCGCGGCGCAATGCGTTGTCCCCCGCGCTGCGTGCCGAGTTGCTCGAAGCACTGCGTGAGGCGGATGCCGATCCCGCCGTGCGCAGCGTGGTGCTCACTGGCTCGGCGGAAGTCTTCAGCGCCGGCGGTGACCTCAGCGACATGCACGTCACCGACCTCAACGCCGGCCGCGTGCGCATGCAGAAGAACGCCGACCTGATCCGCCAGATGCTGCGCATGGGTAAGCCGATCATCGCCGCCATCGAAGGTTGGGCGGTGGGTGCCGGGCTGTCCGTGGCGCTGGCCTGCGACAGCCTGGTATGTGGCGGCACGGCACGCTTCGCCGCCGGCTTCGGCAAGGTCGGGCTGCTCGCCGACCTCGGCCAGCTGCACACCCTGCCGGCCCGTATCGGCATCGGCCGCGCCCGGCAGGTGCTGATGTTCGGCCAGGTGATCGAAGCCGAGGAAGCGCTGCGCATTGGCCTGGTGGATCAGCTCTGTGCACCCGGTGCCGCGCTGGATGCCGCGCTCGCGCTGGCCGCGAAGGTCGAGCAGCAGGCACCGCTGGCGCTGGCGCTGACCAAGGCATTGCTCGCCGATGGCCTGGAACTGCTGCTCGAACGCGAGGGCGATTTCCAGAGCCAGCTGTTCCTCAGCGCCGACCATGCCGAAGGCAAGGCGGCTTTCCTCGAAAAACGTTCCCCGAATTTCCGGGGCCAGTAATCAAGAGAGCAGTGACATGACCGATTACAACGCCCTGGGCGATGACGAATTCCGCCGACTGGTGCGCGACTGGGTCGCCGCCAACTACCCGCAACGCATCCGCAATCCGGCCCACCGCCTGGGCCGCGACGACACCTGGGAGTGGTACCAGGCGCTGTCGCAGCAGGGCTGGCTGTGCCCCGGCTGGCCCGTGCAGCACGGCGGCATGGGGCTGTCCGCCGGCAAGCAGCTGATCATGATCGAGGAGATGGAAAACTACGGCTGCGCGCGCCTGCCCGACAGCGGCATCACCATGCTCGGTCCGCTGCTGATCCGCTATGGCACCGACGCCCAGCGCGAGCGCTTCCTGCCGCGCATCCTCAGTGGCGAAGACATCTGGTGCCAGGGTTACAGCGAACCCAACGCCGGCTCCGACCTGGCCAGCCTGCGCACCGAGGCGGTGCTGCGTGACGGCGAATGGGTGATCAACGGCCAGAAGACCTGGACCACCATGGGCACCGAGGCCAACTGGATCTTCGTGCTGGCGCGCACCGAGCGTAGCGCCAAGGCGCAGCAGGGCATCAGCTTCCTGCTGGTGCCGATGGACAGCCCCGGCGTCGAGGTTCGGCCGATCCTCAACCTCGAACTGCAGGGCGAATTCTGCGAGGTGTTCTTCAACGACGTGCGCGTGCCGGAGGAGAACCTCGTCGGCGCGGTCAACCACGGCTGGGGCATGGCCAAGGCGCTGCTGGGCTTCGAGCGCATCTTCCTCGGCTCGCCGAAGCAGGCCACCTTCGCCCTCGAACGCCTGGTGCGCCTGGCGCGTCACCAGGGTCTGTGGGACGACCCGGTGTTCTCCCAGCGCTTCGCCGCACTGAGCATGGACCTGGACTGCCACAAAGCGCTCTACGAACGCTTCGCCGAACGCCTGCGGCGTGGCGAGGAGCTGGGCCCGGACGTTTCCCTGCTGAAGATCCACCAGTCCGAGCTGTACCAGCGCATCAGCGAGCTGGGACTGGAGATCGCCGGCGTGGACTCCGCCCTGCTCAACCCCTTCGCCGACGATCCCGAGCTGCACCCGGCGGGCATCTTCATCCAGTCACGGCCGACCACCATCTACGGCGGCACCAACGAGATCCAGCGCAACATCCTGGCCAAGGCCGTGCTCGGCCTGCCGAGCTGATCTGCGCGCAACGAATTCTCCGATTGAACGAACCGAACAGTAAGGAATTAGCGATGACCCAACGACTCAACGAAGGCAAGGTAGCGATCGTCACCGGCGCCGGTGGCGGCATCGGCCGCGAGATTGCCCTGGCCCTGGCCGACAGTGGCGCGCGGGTACTGATCAACGATATCGGCGTGTCCCTGCAGGGCGAGGGCGGCTCGGCGTCCCCGGCCGAGGAAACCCTCGGGCTGATCCGCCAGCGTGGCGGCGACGGTGCGATCAATACCGACAGCGTGTCGGACTGGGACAGCGCGCGACGCATCGTCTCCAGCGCCATCGACGCCTTCGGCCGCGTCGACATCGTGGTGAACAACGCCGGCATCCTGCGCGACACCATCTTCCACAAGATGAGCGCCGAGGACTGGTTGTCGGTGATCAACGTGCACCTCAACGGCAGCTTCTTCGTCAGCCGCGCCGCCGCCGAGCACTTCCGCGCGCAGAACAGCGGTGCCTTTGTGCACATGACCAGCACCTCGGGGCTGATCGGCAACTTCGGCCAGGCCAACTACTCGGCAGCCAAGCTCGGCATCGTTGCCCTGAGCAAGTCCATCGCCCTCGACATGCAGCGCTACAACGTGCGTTCCAACTGTATCGCACCCTTCGCCTGGAGCCGCATGACCGACTCCATCCCGGCCGAGACGCCGGAGCAGAAGGCGCGGGTGGAAAACCTCCAGCGCATGACCCCGGACAAGAACGCGCCGCTGGCCGTCTACCTTGCCTCGGATGCTGCCAGCGCGGTCAACGGCCAGGTGTTCGCCGCGCGCAACCACGAGATCTTCCTGATGAGCCAGAGCCGCCCGCTGCGCAGCGTGCACAGCGACAACGGCTGGACCCCGCAGAGCATCGCCGAGCACGGCATGCCGGCATTGCGCGGCAGCTTCATGGACCTGGCGCGCAGCCCGGACGTGTTCTCCTGGGACCCGATCTGACCTTTCGGAGGCAGGCGCATGTTCAAGACCCGATTCACCGAAACCTTCGGCGTGCGGCACCCGATCATGCAGGGCGGCATGCAGTGGGTGGGGCGCGCCGAGATGGCGGCGGCGGTGGCCAACGCCGGTGGGCTGGCGACGCTGTCGGCGCTGACCCAGCCGACCCCGCAGGCGCTGGCCGACGAGATTGCGCGCTGCCGTGAACTCACCGACCAGCCTTTCGGCGTCAACCTCACGCTGTTGCCGACGCAGAAGCCGATCCCCTACGCCGAGTACCGCGCGGCGATCATCGAGGGCGGCATCCGCGTGGTCGAGACCGCCGGCAACAACCCCGGTGAACACATCGCCGAGTTCCGCCAGCACGGGATCAAGGTGATCCACAAATGCACCGCCGTGCGCCATGCGCTCAAGGCCGAGCAACTGGGGGTGGATGCGGTATCCATCGACGGCTTCGAGTGCGCTGGCCATCCGGGGGAGGACGACATTCCCGGCCTGGTCCTGCTGCCGGCGGCGGCCAACCGTCTGAGCGTGCCGATCATCGCCTCCGGCGGTTTCGCCGACGGCCGGGGACTGGTGGCGGCGCTGGCGCTGGGGGCCGACGCGATCAACATGGGCACGCGCTTCCTCAGCACCCGCGAATGCCCGATCCACCCGCAGGTCAAGGCGGCGATCCGTGCCGCCGACGAGCGTTCCACCGACGTGATCATGCGTTCGCTGCGCAACAGCGCACGGGTCGCGCGCAACGCCATCAGCCAGGAGGTGTTGGCCATCGAGGCACGCGGCAGCGCCACCTACGCCGACATCGCCACGCTGGTCAGCGGGCTGCGCGGGCGCACGGTCTACGAGCAGGGCGACACCGACCTGGGGATTTGGTCGGCAGGCATGGTCCAGGGCCTGATCGATGACGAACCGACCTGCGAGGAACTGCTACGCGGCATCGTCGAGCAGGCGCAGGGCCTGATCCGCAAACGACTGGAGGGCCTGCTCTCCGATTGATCCCAAGCGCGGCGCCTTCAGGAGCGGCGCCGCCTTCACCTCACCTGACGAAGAGACAACAACAATGAAAAATCTTCCCGTACGGGCGCTCGTGTCGAGCTTCGCCTGCCTGCCCCTGTTCGCCCACGCGGACTTCATCGCGGACAGCAAGGCCAACCTGGAACTGCGCAATTTCTACTTCAACCGCGACTACCGCCAGAGCGGTGCCGCGCAGTCGAAATCCGAGGAGTGGGCGCAGGGTTTCCTGCTGCGCTTCGAGTCGGGCTACACCGAGGGCACGGTGGGCGTGGGCGTCGATGCGCTCGGCCTGCTGGGGATCAAGCTGGACTCCAGCCCCGACCGCACCGGTTCCGGCCTGCTGCCGTACTCGGCCAGCGACAAGCGCGCCGCCGACGACTACAGCTCCCTTGGCTTGACCGCCAAGCTGCGCGCCTCGAAAAGCACATTGAAGGTCGGCACGTTGCTGCCGAAGTTGCCGGTAGTGCAGTACAACGACACCCGCCTGGCGCCGCAGACCTTCCAGGGCGGCCTCGCCGAGATCAACGAGATCGACGGCCTCACCGGGCAGCTCGGCCAGCTGCGCCAGGTGAAGCAACGCGATTCGACCAACGAGGAAGACCTGTCGATGACCCGTGGCAACAAGCGCAACATCGTGCTGGGCAGCCACACCAGCAGCGACCGCTTCAATCTCGCCGGCGGCACCTACCGCTGGACCGACAACCTCAGCACCAGCTACCACTACGGCGGCCTGGAGAACTTCTACCGCCAGCACTACCTGAGTGTGGTGCACACCCTGCCGATCACCGAGGGCCAATCGCTCAAGTCCGACATCCGCTGGGCGCGCTCCACTGACGATGGCGGCAGCAATGTCGACAACCGCGCGCTCAACGCGCTGTTCACCTACCGCATCGGTGGCAGCGGTTTCGGCGTCGGCTACCAGCGTATGTCCGGCGACACCGGTTTCGCCTACCTCAGCGGCACCGACCCGTACCTGACCAACTTCGTGCAGATCGGCGACTTCGCCAACAAGGACGAGCGCTCCTGGCAGGCGCGCTATGACTACGACTTTGCCGGCCTCGGCCTGCCCGGCCTGACCTTCATGACCCGTTACCTGCAGGGCGACCACATCGACCTGCTCAACGGCCAGGGACGCGGCAAGGAGTGGGAGCGCGACACCGACATCGGCTACGTGGTGCAGAACGGCCCGTTCAAGAACCTCGGTTTCAAGGTGCGCAACGGTGCCTTCCGCAGCGACTTTGGCAACGATATCGACGAGACGCGGGTGATCGTCAGCTACCAGATGCCGCTCTGGTAATCCCCTCTCTATTAACCTGCAGGGCGGGCAGTGGCGGTTTGGCCAGAATCGCTCTGCCCGTGGCGGGAATGTCCCTTTCCGCCAAAGTCTGAACCGTGATTCACTGCTTTTCATGCAGTGAATCAGGATTCAGATCATGGCTTACCGGCAAACCCCGGCCCGCCTGCAAAAGGACGGCGAACAGCGTGAGCGCATCCTCGCGCTGGCGCTGTCGCGGGTTGCCGATGGCGGCTTCACCGCGCTGACCATGCAGGGCCTGGCCGATGACGCCGGCATCGCCACCGGCAGCCTCTACCGGCATTTCAGCGGCAAGGGCGAACTGGCCGCCGAAGTCTTTGCCCGCGCCAGCCAGCATGAAGTCGATACCCTGGGCACTTTGCTGAAAGCTTCCGGCAGCGCATCCGAACGCCTGAGCCGAGGCCTGCACCAGTTCGCCGCCCGTGCCTGGGGTAGCCGCCAACTGGCCTTTGCGCTGATCGCCGAGCCGGTGGACCCGGAAGTGGACGAGCAGCGCCTGATCTACCGCGAAGCCTACGCCGCGCTGTTTGTCACCCTGCTGGAGCAGGGCATCGCCGCCGGCGAATTCCAGCCGCAGCCGGTGCAACTGACCGCCGCCTGCCTGGTCGGCGCCATCGCCGAGGCTCTGATCGGCCCGCTCTCGCCACCGGCTCGAGCCGCGCGCGATGCCGGGCAATCCAGGGTTTCCCTGGAGGACGTCAGTGACGCCCTCGTGACTTTCTGCCTGCGCGCCGTCGGGGCGCGCCCATCTGTTCTGCCAAAGCCTGCCTCGCCCACAACCGCCACGGAGGACCCGCCATGAGCCTGCACCAGTACGCCGAAACCCATGAAGTGACCAACCAGGTGCCGCCGCTGGACGGTGCCAACCTTTATCGCATCGACCTGCCGCTGCAGGAGTGGGTGCGTCGCTATGACGGCGGCTTCGCCGAGCAGAAGCTCGACGCTTACGGTGCGCTGGCCGGCGGGCCATTGATGGCGGCGGGTTTCCTGGCCAACGAGAACAAGCCGGTGTTCAAGTCGCACGACCGCTATGGTCACCGTGTCGACCTGATCGAATTCCACCCGACCTATCACGAGCTGATGCGTGCCTCCATCGAGGCCGGCATTCCCTCCATGCCCTGGACCGACCCGCGCGCCGGTGCCCAGGTTGCCCGCGCGGGCCTCAGCTACCTGCACAGCCAGGCCGAAGCCGGCACCGGCTGCCCGCTGACCATGACCTTCGCCAGCGTGCCGGCGATCCGCCTGCAAGCGGACGTCGCCGAGAAGTGGCTACCGAAGATCCTCTCCACCGAATACGACCCGCGCAACCTGCCCATCGAGCAGAAGGCCGGCGCCACCATCGGCATGGCCATGACCGAGAAGCAGGGCGGCACCGACGTCCGCGCCAACACCACCCGCGCCTATCCGGTGGGCATTCCCGGCCCGGGCCAGGCCTACGAACTGGTTGGCCACAAGTGGTTCTGCTCGGCGCCCATGTGCGATGCCTTCCTTACCCTGGCCTATACCGACAAGGGGCTGACCTGCTTCCTGCTGCCGCGTCACCGCCCGGACGGCAGCCGTAACGAGTTCTACATCCAGCGCCTGAAGAACAAGCTGGGCAACTGGTCCAACGCCTCCAGCGAGGTGGAGTACCGAGGCGCGCTGGCGTGGATGGTCGGTGAGGAAGGCCGTGGCGTGCCGACCATCATCGAGATGGTCGCCATGACCCGCTTCGATTGCATGATCGGTTCCAGCTCCCTGATGCGCCAGGCGTTGACCCAGGCCGCGCACCACTGCGCCTACCGCCAGGTCGGTGGCCGCCTGCTGGCCGAGCAGCCGCTGATGCAGAATGTGCTGGCCGACCTTGCCCTGGAAAGCGAAGCCGCGCTGGCGCTGACCATGCGCATGGGCCGTGCCCTGGACCATCTGCACGACGAGCAGGAGGACAAGTTCGCCCGCCTGGTCACCGCCGTGGGCAAATACTGGATCTGCAAACGCGCCCCCGCGATGATCAACGAAGCCGCCGAATGCCTGGGTGGCGCCGGCTACGTCGAGGACACCATCCTCCCGCGCCTGTACCGCGAAGCGCCGGTCAACTCCACCTGGGAAGGCTCGGGTAACGTGCAGTGCCTGGACGTGTTGCGCGCGCTGTCGAAGGAGCCCGGCGTGCTCGACGCGCTGTTCGCTGAACTCGGCGACGGCCACGGCGACGCGCGACTGGCCTCGTTCATCGGCAACCTCAAGGCCTCCTTCGCCGACACCCAGGACATCCAGTACCGCGCCCGCCAGCTCACCGAGAATGTCGCCGTAGCGCTGCAGGCCAAGCTGCTGCTCGAAGCGGGCAATTCGGTGGTCTCCGACGCCTTCATCGCCAGCCGCCTGGACGACGGCGGCCGTGTCTACGGCACCCTGCCGCGCGGGGTGGATGTGGAAGCGCTGGTAGCGCGCTCGACGCCGCATCTGGCGTGAGCCCGGGAGGGCGGGGAAGTCCTGCCCCGCCCGTTCACGGTCACGTGCCGCGGGTGAGCTTTTCCAGCGCTGCAGATGCCAGGAAGGAGGAGCGGCTCTTCACGCCGTGCAGGCGCACATGGTTGTCGATGCGCTGGATGATGTAGCCGGGCAGGGTGACGTTGACCTTCTCGGTCTTGCCCAGGTACGGGGTGACATCGATCTCCAGCAGACCCCAGCCCATTCCTTCGAAATCAGGATGGCTGCGGTGAGCCGCGACACTGGTCGGCAACGGGACGTCCTCGCCGGCTCCAGCAATTTCTTCGAGCATCAGGTGCGCAACTTCGACGGCCGCTGCATAGGCCTCTTCGTAGGTGTCTCCGGCAGTGACTGCCCCGGGAATATCCGGAATGTGGATGCCGATGGCCGTGTCGTCGTTGCCCCACTCGATGGCGATTGGGTATTGCATGTCAGCCTCCTGAGGGTGATGGATCAAATCAGGCCGGCTCGCTTCTTGATGCTGCGTACCGTGCCGATGGGGAGGTCCTTCTTCGGATGAGGAACGGGGACCGAGTGAAGGCAGCCGGGGTGGGTGAAGACATGATGGCTGCCGGTAATCCGTTGAAGCGTCCACCCTGCTGTTTCCAGTTCCTTGATCAGTTCCCTGCTCTGCACGGTCTCATCCTTTCCTGTTGATGATTTAAATACCTCCAGGGGTATATTTCAAGTCATGAAATAACCCTGGAGGTATGTTTCACATTCAGATACCCGTTCGAGAACGCAGCTCGCGCCACCAGCCGGCGCGTGAAGTTGTATCGGGTTTGGGTTGCAGCAACTGCGGCACGTCGCTGTAGCGCACCCAGAGTTGGTCGTTCCATTCCAGCAGGGCGATGTCGCGGCTTTCCCAGCGCAGCAGGGAGCGGCGCGGTTGCTGGACGGGGAGGGTGGGGCCGCGCAGGGCGGGGATGACTTCCTGAGTTATCCATTGGCGCAAGCTGCGGTTTTCCGGGTGTCGGTAGCGCGTCAGCAGAAAGAAGAAGCCGCCCTCGCTGACTATCCAAGCGTCTTCCTCGCTTGTCTGGGTCTGTAGGCGGACTTTCTGTCGCAGGTCGGTATCGAGACGGTGAGCGACATACTGTTCGGCGTCGTGGCCGATCAGGCCGCCAAGGTCGCGGGCGGCGAACCAAGGCTGGTCCTCAATTATCAGGGCCCGAAGCGGGCGTTGGTGTCGCATGAAAACTGAAGGAATGTGAACGTCAATGTTCATGAAAGGAACTCATCTGATTGGATCAAAAGTTCCTGCCTCCCTCCGCCGTCAATCGAAGGGTGGCAGACCGCGCGGGGTTGACGGACCGGCAATCAGACAAACCGGCAGATCCCATCCAGAGGAGGGTCTCCCTGCGCGACCTGCCATTGAACGTGACTGCAATAATGCAGACGGACAAGGCATACGAAGGTGTTCACCACCGTCATAGGCGTCGCAAGACGCAAGCGCGTCTAATTGATCAGGCCGTCAAACCCGACTGCGGGATTGACCGCAGCGCGGTCAATCTAGCCGCGACACCTCGATAAACAAGGCCCCTCCGGCAGCTTGAGATGCCCCGACACGCGATATACGAAAACGGAAGGTCGCCCGGTAATTCGGGCTGTCATCCGCACTCGCGGGCACGGATTCTGTCATAGGCTTTCTTCAACGCTTCCGCTCGTCCTGCCGGTTCCGAATCTGTCATCCCTTTCTGTGACGGAAGCAGGCAAGATGGAGCTGATCGTTCAGACAGGATGCCCACCATGAGTCATACGACTGGCGACGAGTTCTTCGTCGCGCAGACCGCCGAAGAGGCCGTCGATCAACTGGCCGTGCTCCACGAGCGCGCCACCGGCGCCCTGAACCAGGCGCTGAAGCGGTACCTGAAGGACCGTGAAGTTCCCGACGCGCAGCAGCGCGAGCAATTCCGCTACCCGCTGCTGCGGGTGACCTACCTGTGCCAGGGTGAAGTGCCGTCCACTACTCGCGCCTACGCCAAGGTCCAGGTGCCCGGCACCTACGCGGTGACCATCACCCAGCCCAAGGCCTTCCGCAAATACCTGCTGGAACAGCTGCGCCCGCTGATGGAGGACTTCACCGTGCGCGTGGAAGTCGGCGTCAGCCAGCAGAACATTCCTTACCCTTATGTGGTGGAAAGCGGCGACGAACTGGGTGGTTCCGGCGTAACGGCCGCCGAGCTGGCGCGGGTGTTCCCCAGTACCGATCTGTCGGCCACCTCCGATGGGGTGGCGGATGGCCTGTATGAATGGGAAGGCGCCGACCCGATGCCGCTGGCGCTGTTCGACGCCGCGCGCACCGACTTCTCCCTGCGCCGCATGGTGCATTACACCGGCAGCGACTGGCGCCATGTGCAGCCGTGGATCCTGCTGACCAACTACCACCGTTACGTCGATCAGTTCATTCACCTGGGCCTGGAGCGCCTGCGCGATGACCCGCGCTTCGTGCGCATGGTGTTGCCGGGCAATGTGATCATCGAGCGCGGCACCGACGCGGGCGAAGCCAACGCCATCGTCGCCAGCGTCGAATGGCACCGCTTCCAGATGCCGGCCTACCACCTGATCGCCGAGGATGGCGACGGCGTGACCCTGGTGAACATCGGCGTCGGCCCGTCCAATGCGAAGAACATCACCGACCACCTCGCCGTTCTGCGCCCGCACTGCTGGTTGATGGTCGGCCACTGTGGCGGCCTGCGGCAGTCGCAGACCATCGGCGATTACGTGCTGGCCCACGCCTACATGCGCCGCGACGGTATCCTCGACCGCGTGCTGCCGCCGCACATTCCGATCCCGGCACTGGCCGAGGTACAACTGGCGTTGCAGGAAGCGGCCGCGCTGGTGACCGGCGAGCGCGGCGATCAGCTCAAGCGTCGCCTGCGCACCGGCACCGTGCTCACCTACGACGACCGAAACTGGGAGCTGCACTGGGCCCAGGAGCGCCCGCTGATCAACCTGGCGCGGGCGATTGCGGTGGACATGGAAAGCGGCACCATCGCTGCCCAGGGCTACCGTCTGCGGGTGCCCTACGGCACGTTGCTGTGTGTCTCGGACAAGCCGTTACACAGCGAGATCAAGCTGCCCGGCGCGGCCACGGCGTTCTACCAGCGCGCAGTGAGCCAGCACCTGTCCATCGGCATCGCCGCCGTCGACCTGTTGCGTACCCAGCTCAACTCGCTGCACTCGCGCAAACTGCGCAGCTTCGACGAGCCGCCGTTCCGCTGATCTGCGACAGGGCGCGGAGTGCCTGCCGGGGCGATGGTGGTTGCCCCGGCTGCCTGAAGAAAGCCGAAGGAGAGTGTTGCCGATGACCGATCCTCGCAAGACCCCGGCGGGCCGTGTGCTCGCTCTGCTGGACCTGACCTCGCTGAATACCGGCGATGACCTGCAAAGCACCGTGGACCTCTGCCGCCGTGCACTGACGCCTTATGGCGAAGTGGCGGCGGTGTGCGTGTGGCCGAAGCTGGTACACGTCGCTCGGCGCACGCTCAACACCCTGGGCGGGCGCTCGGTGAAGGTTGTCAGCGTGTGCAACTTCCCCGCCGGCAATGCGCCGCTGGCGGATGTGGTGGAGGAGGTGCGCAAGACCCTCGCCGAAGGCGCTGATGAAATCGATCTGGTCTATCCCTGGCGCAAGCTCAAGGCGGGCGAGGCCACCGGTGCGGAGGAGCTGATTCGTACCTGCAAGACACTCTGTGGTCCCTACCATCGCCTGAAGGTCATCCTGGAAACCGGCGAGCTGGACGATGCGGAGCTGATCCGCACGGCTTGCCGCGAATCCATCGCCGGCGGCGCGGATTTCCTCAAGACCAGTACCGGCAAGGCGGCCACGCATGCCACGCCCGAAGCCGTGCGAGTGATGCTTGAAATCATCGAGGAAGAGGGCGGCAAGGTCGGGCTGAAGGTCTCCGGTGGGCTGCGCAGCCTGGCCGACGCACTGCAATACCGGACGCTGGTGGAGGAGCGTTTGGGTGCCGCGTGGATCACGCCGGAGCACCTGCGTTTCGGCGCCTCCGCACTGCTCGACGATCTACTGCGTGAGCTGAGCACCGAGGCCAAGCCCATCTCCACTCGCAGCTATTGAACCGAGCGCGTTGACGCCACCCGAGGCGAGCCTAGAATGCTCGCCTCCCGCGCCACGGGGAACCGTGGCGCGTCCCTCCGGTCGGACCTTCGCCGACCTTTTCCGCTGGTGATCCCATGCCGTTTCGCGCTCCTTCTCACCTCACCAACCCTCTGCGCCGTTTTGCCCGCCGACTGGTGGAAAACGGCACGCCCGAAGTTGCCGCGCCGCTCCCTCTGCCCGACAGCATTGCCGGCGAGCCCTGGTTCTCCGTGGGCAAGGCAGTGGCAGGGCTGGGCGGCGAACGGGTGGATGGCTGGTGCCTGGATGAGTGGCCCGGCCTGGCCTTGCGCGCCCGTTTCAGCGCCTGCTGGCGCGACGCTCAGGGCCGCCTGTGGAATGTGCTGCCGGGTGGCGAAGCCATCGCCTTCTTGCCCGACCCGAAACGTCGCTACGAAGGTGTGCCGCTGGCCGAGCAGTGGCACGCGCTGGAGCGTGACGAACTGCTGGAGGACTACCTCTGGCTCAGCCGCGAGCTGAGCAAACCGCAGCTGGACGACGAGCGCCGGGAAGTCCGTGAGTCCATGCGCCAGCGCCTGGAAAGCTGGCTGGAGCTGGGCGGTCGGGGTGATAAACCTTGCCCGTGCAACAGTGGCAAGCGTTATCGCAATTGCTGCAGCAAGCGCGTCCGCGAGCACTGACCCAAGGGGATTTTTCGTAGGGCGAATAACGCGCCAGCGTTATCCGCCGAGAAGGGCCGGCGGACAACCTGTTCCAGGTTATGCGCCTACCGATCTGACGTTTTCTATAGGAGCGAGCTTGCTCGCGAACCGCCCAGCACCCAAGCCGCCGGAAGGCACGTTCGCGAGCAAGAACGATGGCCTCCCCCTCGCTCCTACAGCGATGCGTCTGGCATAGGTGGGACGAGCCATTGTTCGCCCGGCTTCGGCGCGCGGAAACGCTCCGCGGCCACGCCTCGCTTCTGCAACGCCGCCGCCAGGTCGCTGACCGGCGTGAACTGCCCTTCGTCGCTCAGGCGGAAGGTGCCGAAGTGGATCGCCATGCTGCATTGTGAGTCGAGATGCTGGTGCGCTTGCACCGCATCGTCCGGGTTCATGTGGTGGTGGCGCATGAACCAGCGCGGTTCGTAGGCGCCGATGGGCAGGGCGGCGAAGCGCATGGGGCCGAAGCGCTCGTGCATCAGGCCGAACTCTTCGCCCAGCCCGGTATCGCCGGGGAACAGCAGCGGGCCATCCGGCGACTCCAGCACGAAGCCCATCCACAGCGTGCGGTTGGTGTCGCGCCGCGAGCGCGCCGACCAGTGCTGCGCCGGCACGCCGGTGAGCAGCATGCCCTCGGGCATCGGCAGGCTCTGCCACCAGTCCAGCTCGGCGATATCAGTGAAGCCGCAGGCGCGGATCAGCTCGCCATTGCCCAGGCCGGTCACCACCTTCGCGGACGGGAAGCGCCGGGCCAGCTCGCGCAGGCTGTGGATATCCAGGTGGTCGTAGTGGTTGTGGCTGACCAGGATCAGGTTGATCGGTGGCAGCTCGTCCAGCGCCAGGCCCGGCGGGTGCACGCGCTTGGGACCGACGAAGCTGAACGGGCTGGTGCGTTCGCACCAGAGCGGGTCGGTGAGGATATTCAGGCCGCGGTGCTGGATCAGCAGGGTGGCGTGGTTGATGTAGGTGACGCGCAGTTCGTCACCCTCGACGCGGGCTGGTGTCTCCGGGCGGGCATCCGGGCCGGGTTGGGCAATCCACTCTTGCTGGCGGCCGCGTTCACGCTGCCACTTGAGAAAGGCGCGCAGGCCGTTGTGCGGTTGGCGGTCGAGGTTGTGGAAGCGGCTACCGTCGAAATGTTCGGATTGCGGGCCGCGATAGCGGGCGCCGAGGCGACCGCTGAGGTTCTGCAAGGTGATCAGCCAGGTGGGGTGGCTCATGGGCATGCTCGTGCGTGCTCTTGCGATGAGGACTCGGCACAACCTAGCATGCCGGGCATTCGCCGTACCCCCAACCTCGGTTACCAGTCTTTTCGCCATGTCTCGTCCTCCGCGTCCCGCCAATCGTCGTCCCGCCAGCCGTCTCGCGCCTCGCCGTGTGGCCAAGGCGCCGCCGGCGCAACCGAAGCTGATCCTGCTGAACAAGCCGTTCGACGTGCTGACGCAATTCAACGACAGCGAGGGCCGCGCGACGTTGAAGGATTTCGTCGATGTGCCGGGCATCTATCCGGCGGGCCGCCTGGACCGCGACAGCGAAGGCTTGCTCCTGCTGACCAATGACGGTCGCTTGCAGGCGCGCATTGCCGACCCGAAGCACAAGCTGCCGAAGACCTATTGGGTGCAGGTGGAAGGCGAGCCGAGCGAAGAACAGCTCGATCAGCTGCGCAAGGGCGTGCAGCTCAATGATGGCCCGACCCTGCCGGCGGAGGCCCGGCGGCTGGAGGAGCCGCGGCTGTGGGAGCGCGACCCGCCGGTGCGTTTTCGCAAGTCGGTCCCGACGGCCTGGCTGGAGCTGGTGATCCGCGAAGGGCGCAACCGGCAGGTGCGGCGGATGACGGCGGCAGTCGGCCTGCCCACGCTGCGCCTGGTGCGCGTGCGCATCGGGCCGTGGCAGCTGGATGGGCTGCAGCCGGGGCAGTGGCGGGAAGTCAGCCCCGAGCTCTGAAACTCGGGGCGGGGGTGCGGGTCAGAAGCCGCCTTCGAGCCCGGCGACGACCACGGACTTGATCAGGAAGCCGAGCACGCCCAGGCCCAGAGCAAAGAACAGAACCATGGTGCCCATGCGGCCGGCCTTGGACTTCTTGGCGAGGTCCCAGACGATGAAGGCCATGAACAGGATCAGGCCGGTCACCAGGCCATACATCATCCAGTCTTCGAAACTTTCGTTCATTACAGCTCCTGCCCGGTACGGAGGTTATCCGAGGGACGCCGGGGCGCGGTGGTGGTGAAGAAGGCGCGCATTATACGCATGCGGCGCTTTGTCGTTCAGAGCCGTTCATAAATTGAACAGTTCCTCCTGCGCGGCGGGCGCAATGCCGCAAAAGTTCGCGCCGCGGCACGGCTGGCGGGGAAATCTGCGGTATCGATTTCGTTCGGCGGGAGGCAGGGTGCGCCGCTGTGTCGCAGGGGCGCAGGTTGTAGGAGCGAGCTTGCTCGCGAACCGCACCGGCGTGCCAGGAGGCCACGTTCGCGAGCAAGGGCTAGGCGCCCCCCTCGGTCCTGCAGAAAGCCGATCAGGCCCGCAGGTGATCCAGCGGCAACTCGGTGCTCGCCAGCACATTGCGCAGCACGAAGCTCGAGCGCACGCTGGTGACCCCTTCGATACGGGTCACGGTGCCGAGCAGGAAGTGCTGGTAGTGCTCCATGTCCGGCACCATGACCTTGAGCTGGTAGTCTGCGTCCATCCCGGTCACCAGGCTGCATTCCAGTACCTCGGGGCACTTGCCGATGATCTGCTGGAAGTGCTCGAAACGCTCCGGCGTATGACGGTCCATGCCGATCAGCACGAAGGCGGTGAGGCTCAGGCCGAGCTTCTTGCTGTCGAGCAGGGCGACCTGGCGGACGATGTAGCCGTCGTCCTCGAGCTGCTTCACCCGCCGCGAGCAGGGCGAGGGCGACAGGCCGATGCGTTCGGCCAGCTCCTGGTTGGAGATGCGTGCGTCGCGTTGCAGTTCGGCAAGAATGCGCAGGTCGTAGCGGTCCAGCTTGTCCATGAAAGCCTCGTTATTCTATTGAATTGCGCTTGTGGCGTAATTTTTAGGTATTTGTTGCTCAGGTGGTGCCTGTATGAGCAATCTTAGCAATCATTTCCTTGCCTTGTCGCTTTACTATTTCTCCCAGATTCACAGCCCGGACATCACGTCCCCTGCGATCCGCCCAATCAGGCGCTTCGCGGCCCGCCGACCCCACAGGATCGCGCCGGCCACCGGGCTACGCACTGCCCAGAAGGTGGAGCGAGGTGAGCCGGCGCCAACAGCGACGAGCAGGACGAGATTCCGGAAGGGAGGCTGACGAGTCTCCCTTTTTTCTTGCCCGCGATTTACCCCCCATCTTTACCCTGACTTTACCCAGCACCCTGCAATGGCGGCTTCGCGCCGTGGTCTATGGCAATGTCACATCACGGTTTCGGCCATTGCCGAAGTGAGGAATCCATGAAGTCGGGTCTCGGGCGGTTCGCCTCGTTCGCTGTGCTTTCTCTGGCCGTCGCGGCCCAGGCGCTGGCAGCCGACGGTCCCGATATGCAGGGCCGTCCGGCGGCAGGCGGCGGGCCGTCCCAGGGGCGTCCGCAGGGCAGCAATGGAGGCCAGGAGCATGGTCGTCCACAGGGCAACAATGGCGGCCAGTGGCAGGGCCGTCCTCAGGGCGGCAATGGAGGCCAGGAGCACGGTCGTCCGCAGGGCAACAACGGTGGCCAGTGGCAGGGGCGCCCGCAGGGCAATAATGGTGGCCAGGACCACGGCCGTCCGCAGGGCAATACCGGCGGCCAGTGGCAGGGGCGTCCGCCGGGCAACAGTGGGGGCCAGGACCATGGCCGTCCACAGGGCAACAATGGCGGCCAGTGGCAGGGCCATCCGCCGGGCAACAGTGGTGGCCAGGACCACGATCGTCCGCCGGGCAATAACGGCGGCCAATGGCAGGGTCGTCCGCCAGGCAACAACGGTGGGCAATGGCAAGGCCGCCCGCCGAGCAACGACCACGGCAGCACCGGCTGGCAGGGCGGCAATCGCCCGCCATCGGCCGGCTGGCAGGGTCGTCCGCCGCCCTCCCACGGCAACTGGGGCCCGCATCCGTCCTACTGGCGGCCGGGCTATGTGGTCAATTCCATGCCGAGCGGCCATTACCGCGTGCCTTATCGCGGCAGCGACTACTACTTCAACGATGGCTACTGGTACCGCCCTTACGGCTCACGCTATGTAGTGGTGACGCCACCTTATGGCGTGCGCGTACGCTATCTGCCGTCCTACGCCGAGCAGGTGTGGATCGGCAGCATCGGCTACTTCCTGGCCGCCGGTACCTACTACCTGTGGCAGGCCAGCTCGCAGGACTACGAAGTGGTGGAGCCGCCGCAGCAGGTGGCCAGCGTGGCGCAGTCGGCTTATGACGTGATCGCCTACCCGATGTACAACCAAGGCCCGGACCAGCAGGCCCGCGACCGCTACGAATGCCACCGCTGGGCCGCCGATCAGAGTGGCTTCGACCCGGCCCTGGCGAGCTATGCGCCCCCGGCCTACGTTGCCGACAACTACCGCCGCGCGCTGGGCGCCTGCCTGAGCGGACGCGGCTACAGCGTCAACTGATGCCCTCTAGCTGATGGTTTCCTTGCCTACCACTTCCTGCGGGTCGGCGTGCACCAGCACCTCGGCCCGCGGAAACTCCTTGTGGATCGCCAGCACCGCCTCGTCGCACAGATGATGCGCTTTCGACAGTGACAGCTCGCCGGGCAGCTCCAGGTGCAACTGGACGAACCAGTGCGTGCCGGAAATCCGCGTGCGCAAGTCATGGGCGCCGAGCACGCCGGGCACTTCGCGCACCAGTTCGAGCATGCGCGTGCTGACGTCCGGCGGCAGCTCCTCGTCCATCAGCACCGCGACCGATTCGCGGGCGATCTGGAAGGAGCTCCAGAGGATGTAGAACGCGATGCCCAGGCCGAAGATGGCGTCCATCTGCTGCCAGCCGAACTGCGCGAGGAGCAACGCCACCAGGATGCTGCTGTTGAGCAGCAGATCCGAGCGGTAGTGCAGGGAGTCGGCGCGGATGGCGTTGGAGCCGGTGATCTTCACCACGTAGCCCTGCACCATCAGCAGGCCAGCGGTGAGCACCAGCGACAGGACCATCACCGCAATGCCCCAGCCGACGGCTTCCACCGGTTCGGGGTGCTGCAGGCGGTCGATGGCCTGGGCGCCGACCAGTACGGCACTGACCGCGATGAACAGCGCCTGCGCCAGCCCCGACAGCGATTCCGCCTTGCCGTGGCCATAGCGGTGGTCGTCGTCCGCCGGGCGAATGGCGTAGTGCACCGCCAGCAGGTTGAGGAAGGACGCGGCGCCGTCGAGCAGCGAGTCGGTGAGGCCGGCGAGCAGACTGACCGACCCGCTGAGCCACCAGGCGATGGCCTTGGCGACGATCAGGGTGGTGGCGACGCCGAGCGACGCAAAGGTCGCCAGCCGCATCAGGTGGGCGTGGCTGGCGTGCTTGAGCATCAGGTGTCCAGGCGGTTGGGCAGGAAGTAGATGTAGTCCAGCAGCGGCGCCTTCTGGCCCAGCGTGGTGAGCGCAGCGCTCATCTGGCCGCGGTGGTGGGTGCCGTGGTTGACCAGGTGCTGGACGATGTTCGCCAGGCTCTGGCGGTGTTCCTGCCCGGCCATGTTGCGATAGTCCAGCTGGGTACCGAGGGTGGCGTCGCTCTGCTTGCTCAGCCACAGGCGCCAGGCACCGACGCCGTCATTGAGGAAATCGGCGAGACCGGCCCGATCAGGCGCGGCCTCGGCGTCGAGCCGTTCGAACTGCCAGGGCTCTCGCTGCACGCGGGCGAACCAGATGCGATCGACCACCGCGAGGTGGTTGAGGGTGCCGTGCAGGCTGCCGAAGAACAGCCCGCGCGGTGCGCGGTAGGCCTCTTCATCCAGGGGCGCGACGGCCTCCAGGATGCGTTCGTAGGCCCACTGGTGGTACGCCAGGAGTTGTTGCAGGTGTGAAGCGAGAGCGCCGTGCATATCAGGCCTCCGGGCGCAGGCCCAGGCTGGCGAGTTGTTGGAGGCTGCCGCTGCGCTGGAGCAGACGCGGGTCGTCCAGGGGCAGGCTGCGGCCGGTTTCACGCTCGAGGATCGCCTTGAGTTTAGCCTTGTCCACGGTGCCGTCTTCACTCACGGCATCCTTGAGCTTCTCCGGGGCGACCGAGTACTTCTCATCGGGCAGGTAGATCGCGCCGGTGGCGAAGTCTACGCCGAAGGCGATCAGGCCCGGGATGACGTAGAACAACAGGCCGACGGCATCCAGGGCGGCGACAGCCGGGTCGATGCGGCCGTCGATCTGGCCGCGACGATCAGGGTAGAACAGGGTGCCGCAGGCCGTCAGCTGGCTGAACAGGGCGGCGCTCAGAACTGCACAGGAGACTCGGGTGGCAAGACGCATGAAAAAACCTCCGGGAGGATGATGCGGACAACTATAACAACGAGTCCTGAACGGCTGCTGGCAGTTTCGCACTAGCCGGCGTTCTCGTTGCTTCTATTGACTGCCGAGTTGGCGCCGCGGTTCGCCCGCTATAATCGCCGCCCCCCGCGTATTCCGGGTTACCGCCTTATGAAATTCGAGTTCCAGGAGCCGGCATGAACGCCCTTCCCATCGACAGCGTCCTACCCGCCCTGCGCCAGGCCCTGGCCGCGCGCCACGAAGTGGTGCTGGAAGCGCCTCCCGGTGCCGGCAAGACCACCCGCGTGCCGCTGGCGCTGCTGGGCGAGGCGTGGCTGGACGGACAGTCGATCCTGATGCTGGAACCGCGCCGCCTGGCTGCCCGCGCCGCCGCCGAAAGACTGGCCACGGAACTGGGTGAAAAGGTCGGCGAGACCGTCGGCTACCGCATTCGCCTGGACAGCAGGGTGGGATCGAAGACGCGCATCGAGGTGGTCACTGAAGGCATCCTCGCCCGCCGCCTGCAGGACGACCCGGCGCTGGAGGGCGTGGGGCTGGTGATCTTCGATGAGTTCCACGAGCGCTCGCTGGATGCCGACCTCGCGCTGGCGCTGACCCTCAACGGTCGCGCGCTGCTACGCGACGAGCCGCCACTCAAGGTGCTGGTGATGTCGGCCACGCTGGAAGGCGAGCGCCTGTCCGTGCTGCTCGACGACGCGCAGGTGGTGCGCAGCGAAGGCCGCATGTTCCCGGTGGACATCCGCTGGGGGCGCCCGTGGCAGGCCGGCGAGTTCATCGAGCCGCGTGTGGTGCAGACAGTGCAACAGGCGCTGGCGGATGAGCCCGGCAGCCTGCTGGTGTTCCTCCCCGGCCAGGCGGAGATTCGCCGCGTCGCCGAACAGCTGGGCGAGGTACTGGCCGGTCGTCCCGAAGTCCTCATCTGCCCGCTGCACGGCGAACTCGACCTCGACGCCCAGCGCGCCGCCATCGAGCCCGCACCGATGGGCAAGCGCAAGGTGGTGCTGGCGACCAACATTGCCGAGACCAGCCTGACCATCGACGGCGTGCGCGTTGTCGTGGATGCCGGGCTGGCGCGGGTGCCACGCTTCGATCCGGGCAGTGGCATGACCCGACTGGACACCCAGCGTATCTCCCGTGCCTCCGCCACCCAGCGCGCCGGCCGTGCCGGGCGCCTGGAACCGGGCGCCTGCTATCGCCTGTGGTCCGAGGCACAGCACGATCAACTGCCGGCTTACGGCACGGCGGAAATCCTCCAGGCCGACCTGGCTGGCCTGGCCCTGCAACTGG
This sequence comes from Pseudomonas nicosulfuronedens, assembly GCF_005877905.1. Lineage (GTDB taxonomy): Bacteria > Pseudomonadota > Gammaproteobacteria > Pseudomonadales > Pseudomonadaceae > Pseudomonas > Pseudomonas nicosulfuronedens. Next base: position 144,147 of record NZ_SWDV01000002.1, read on the forward strand.
CGCGCTGGGGCGTCGCTCCGCAGGAACTGGCCTGGCTCGACCTGCCGCCCGCCGCCGCTTATGCCCAGGCCCAGGATCTGCTGGAGCGCCTTGGTGCGCTCGCTTCCCGTGTCGGTGGCGGCAGCCTCACGCCCCACGGCCAGGCCATGGCCGAAGTACCGGCGCACCCGCGTATCGCCCATCTGCTGCTGCGCGGCCATGCGCTGGGGCTGGGGCAGTTGGCCTGTGATCTGGCGGCTTTGCTCGGTGAGCGTGACATCCTGCGCGGCAACGATGCCGACCTGCATCATCGCATCGCTTTACTGGCCGGCGAGCAGAGCGGCCCGCGCGCCAGCCGTGGCGCGGTGCAACGTGTTCGCCAGCTGGCGCGGCAGTTCAAGGGCTACTTGCGCGGCCCGGCCCGCGAGCCGGTGGCCGACCCCGATCATCCGCGCTGGCTGGGCGGCCTGCTGGCCTTCGCCTACCCGGACCGCATCGCCCGGCAGCGTCGCGCTGGCGGTGGCGAGTACCGCCTGGCCAACGGCCGCGCCGCGCTGTTCGGCGAGCCGGACGCGCTGATGAAAGAAGCCTGGCTGGTGATCGCCGACCTCGGCAGCCGCCAGGGCCAGCGCGAGGAGCGCATCTACCTGGCAGCGGCGCTGGAGCCGGCACTGTTCGAGACCATCCTCGCCGAACAGGTCAGCGTCCACGATGAGCTGGAGTGGGACGAGCGCGAAGGCGTGCTGCGCGCCGAGCGTCAGCGCAAGGTCGGCGAGCTGGTGCTGTCCACCGAGGCGCTGCCCAACCTCGACGCCGAGGCCCGCAGCCGTGCGCTGCTTGGGCTGGTGCGGCGCAAGGGACTGGAGCTGCTGCCGTGGACGCCGGAGCTGCGCCAGTGGCAGGCACGCATTGCCTTGCTGCGCCGGCTCGATCTGGACGGCAAGGGCGAGAGCGAGTGGCCGGACGTCAGCGACGCCGCGCTGCTGGCTTCGCTGGAAGACTGGCTGCTGCCCTACCTTGGCAAGGTTTCGCGGCTATCGCACTTCGCCAACCTGGAGCTGAGCGGGATTCTTCATGCGCTGCTGCCCTGGCCGCTGCCGCCAAGGCTGGACGAGTTGGCGCCGCGCACGCTGCAGGTGCCGTCTGGCTCGAATATCCGTCTGGACTACAGCGAGTTTCCGCCGGTGCTCGCCGTTCGCCTGCAGGAGCTGTTCGGCCTGGCCGATACGCCGCGCATCGCGGGTGGCCGGGTGGCGGTCAAGTTGCACCTGCTATCCCCGGCGCAGCGTCCGGTGCAGGTCACCCAGGACCTGGCCAACTTCTGGCGTAGCACCTATGCGGAAGTGAAGAAGGATCTGAAGGGCCGATACCCCAAGCACTATTGGCCGGACGATCCCTTGATCGCCGAGCCAACGGCACGGGCGAAGCCGCGCAAGGGATAGCTCGGGCGTGGAGCGTTCGCTCCGTAGGATGGCGTGGAGCGAAGCGATACCCATCGCTCGTGGGCGCGGCATTCCAGTCCCGTAGCGTAGAGTGCATTACGCGCCAGCGTTATCCGCTGCTTGATGGCCGGCGGATAACCTGCTCCAGGTTATGCGCCCTGCGGTTACGCCCGCGAATGGAAGACGGTCGCGCCTGTGCGAAACGCCGTTCAGGGCAATTTCATTTCGTAGCCCGCCGCCACCAGGTCGTCGTAGGCGCGGTCCAGCTGCGCGCGCAGACCTTCGGCGTCGGGAGCGTGGCGGGAGACGATGAGCTTGGTCGGCACGCTGTACAGGCTGTCGAAGGCCAGTGGCGCCATGTTCAGTTCCCGGCGTGCCTGCTCCACCGGGGTCTGGTAGTCGATCAGGTAATCGCCGCGGCCGCGTTCGAGCATCTGTAAGGCAGCAGCGTGGGTGCTGGTGCGATGGATTTCCAGTTGCAGCTTGGGGTCGGCCAGCATCTCGGTGATGGGGCGCCAATAGCTGTAGCCGCTGATGAGGATGACGCGGCTGCCGGTCAGCCCATCCGGTATTTTCGGAGAGTTTTGCGAGGGCATGCGGTAGAGGTTCAGCTCAACGTGACCGAGCACGCGCTCGCACTCCAGGGTGCTGTCGGCCAGCTCGACCTTGCCCGGTGCGCCGGCCCACAGCTGCACGCTGCCGTCCTGCAGGCCGAGGTACAGGCGGGCGCTGGGCAGCGGACGGAAGTCGGCGCGGTAACCGGCCTTGAGCAGGATGCGCCGGACCATCTCGGCGCCGCTGCCTCGGGTGCTGCCATCCGGGGCAGTGTAGGTATAGGGCGGGAATTCGTAGTAGCCCACGGTCAAGGCCGGCAGCGGGTGCGGCAGGCGGTCGGCCAGCGTGGGCCTGTCGACGGCGAGGGCGTTGAGGCAGAAGAGGGCGAGGATCAGCCCGGCGAGACGGCGCAAATGCATGGATGGCCTGGATGCTCGTTATCGTTTTTGTTCGAAGCGAGCCGAGCATGCGACTGCCACATCGCGCTTGTCCAGCCTCCACTGGCGGCGATGTGCCGCAGCGCTCAGTGAGGTAGCAGGAAGCGCGCGGATAGCGGCAGGTGGTTGGAGATGCGCAGGGTGTCGTGGCTGCGTACGCCGGCATCCAGGCGGTTCAGGCTGGTGCTGTGGAACAGGTAGTCGAGGGTGCGATCGGGCTTGTGCACGCGCGGGTCGTTGGGGAAGTGGGTGTACCACTTCTCCTGGTCGGCGCCGCTGGATTCCTCGACCGCCGGGACCACTGGGAAGCGCGCCGCCAGCAGGTTCAGTTCGCTGTTGGCGCGGTAGGGCTCGCGCAGCACTTCCGGCAGGTAGGGGTACTGGCCCAGCGGCAGCAGGCCGAGGTCGCCGCCGAGCAGCCAGGGGCGGCCGGCGGCCTGCAGGGTGTTCAGGTGGGCCTCGACGGCCTCGACCTGCCGCTGTGGGGTGTTGTCGCCGTTGGGGCGTTCCAGGCGCGTGTTGATCACGCTGAGCTGGCCACCGCCGCGAATCGGCAGGTCGCTCTGAAGCATCGCCGGCTGCGGGGCGAACAGGTGCAGCAGCGGGATGGATGAGCGCTGCGGCAGGGCGATGCGCTCGCCGCCGGTGATCTGGAAACGACTGAAGGTCACCAGCTTACGCCCGGCGCTGCCGAAAACATGGGGGTTCGGATCGAAGCGCGCTTTCCAGTCGAAGGCGGCGGTGGAGCAGGGGTAGAGGTCGGTCAGGCGATCGCCGATGAGCGCCTGCTGGTCCTGCTTGCCGGTGGCGGCGGCACCGTCGTCTACCTCCTGCAGCAGGACGATGTCCGGGGCCTCGTCGCGAATCACCCGCACCACTTCGTCGAGGCTGTAGGCGATGTCCTCGGGGCTGGGGCTGTCGTCGGGACCGGTGGTGTCGGGCAGGTCGTCCCAGAAGATGTAGCGCTTGCCGGCCAGGTACTGGACGTTCCAGGTCATCACCTTCAGCGCCTGCCCCGGCTGCAGTTGCGGCGCGGGTGCGCGGCACTGCGCGGCGACGCTTTCACGCTCGGCGGGGTGCCAGGCCAGCAGCCAGGCGGCGGCGGTGACGGCGAGCAGCAGGGCGATGAGCAGCACGAAGAGGAAGCGGTGGCGAAGCGAGAGGCTCATGGGTGACCAGGGGCTATGCTTGTTGGGTCCAGAGGATAGTGGTTGCGACTTTGTATTTCACCTCCGTGTTTGATGTGGGAATTATCCTGAAACCTTGTGAGATGTAGTTCGCAAGACGTCAACATCGCGCCCTGCGGGCTTCGGGAGACTGCCATGCCCCGCACACTCTTCTCCCATTCGACCTACCGGCGCAAGGTGGTGCTGGTCAGCGGCGGCTGTTCCGGTATCGGCCGCGCGCTGGTGCTGCGCTTTTCCCAGGCCGGCGCGCACCCGGTGATCCTCGACCTCGATCAGGCGGCGCTGGACAGCCTGGTGCAGCACTTGCGCGAGCACCTGAACGTCGAAGCCCTCGGCCTGCGCTGCGACATCGCCGACGCTGAGGCGGTGGAGCGTGCAGTGGCGCTTGCCGTCGAGCGCTTCGGCGGCATCGACGTGCTGGTGAACAACGCTGGCATCACCCACCGCAGCCTGTTCATCGAGACCGAGCTGGCGGTGTTCCGGCGGGTGATGGCAGTGAACTTCTATGGTGCGCTGCACTGCACCCAGGCGGCGCTGCCCAGCCTGCTGGCGCGGCACGGGCAGATCGTCGTGCTCAGTTCGCTGACCGGCTTCGCCCCGTTGCTCTACCGCAGCGCCTACAACGCCAGCAAGCACGCGCTGCACGGGCTGTTCGACACGCTGCGCATGGAGCTGGACGGCACCGGCGTGGCGATCACCCTGGCCTGCCCGGGCTTTACCGCCACCGATCTGCGCAAGAACGCCCTGGTGGGCGACGGCTCGGTGATTCGCCAGCCAGCCGTGGTGCTGGGCGCGGAAGTGGCCTCGCCGCGCGACGTGGCCGAGGCGATCTACCAGGGGGCCTTGCGTCGTCGGCGACTGCTGGTGCTGTCCAACGTCAATTGGCGTGCGCGCCTGCTGGCGCGGTTTTTCCCCCGGCTGTTCGAGAAGCTGCTGGTGCCGAAGATGTCGGGGCTCAGGCCGGGACATTAGCTTTTCTACAGATGAAGCCCCTTGCCACCCCTCAGTGGGAGTGGGTATCGAAACCTCCACCCGCCAGCGCCATGTCCCAGAACGACGCCTCGATCTTGTGCCCGTCCAGGTCACGGACGAAGCAGCCGTAGTAGGGGGCGCCGTAGAGCGGACGCGGACCGGGGGCGCCCTCGTCGGTGGCGCCAGCGGCAATCGCGGCGCGGTAGAAAGCGTCCACGTCCTCGCGGGAATTGGCCATGAAGCCGAAATGCGTGCCGTTGCCGACAGAGGCCGGGCGCCCGTCGATGGGCGTCTGCAGCCAGAACTCGGGGAACACGCGGCCGTAGGCCACGGCGCCGGGGTGTTCCATGATCGGCTGGCAGCCCAGGGCCGGCAGCACGGCGTCGTAGAACGCCTTGGCGCGGGGATAGTCGTTGGTGCCGATGGAAATGTGCGAAAGGCAGCTGGGCGGGAAGTCGCTCACGGCGAGTCTCCATACTCGGGGAAAGGAGACTCCAGCGTAGAACCCCGGCCCGTTGTGTGCCGGGGGATTTGTTGCGACTTGCTGCCGCTCAGGCGGCTTCGCGGCCGAGCAGGATGAAGATGCGGTAGGCGGCCACCGTCAGCAGCAGCTGGAAGAACCCGCTCAGCGAGTGCAGGACCACGCTCAGGACCGGCGCGTCCTTGCCGGCCTCGGTGATCCAGCCCTCGGCGATCCACACCGGGGCGAGGATGGCCAGGGAGGTCATCAGCAGCAGGAAGAAATGCCCGGTGGTCAGCGCGAAGCTCTCGCGCATCGCGTCGATGGGCGAACGGCCGCGCTGCACCAGGAGGAATTCGGCGAAGGCCAGCTTGATCATGACGAAGATGCCCGGCAGGACCATCAGGTACAGGCCGATCACGATCAGCAGCGAGGTGATCGCCGAGAGCAGGGCGAAGGCCGGCCACAGCCGCAGGGCTGCGCTCCACAGTTCGCGTACGCCCCGCTCGACGCCTTCGCCGGCGTCGATCATGTAGAGGATCAGGCTGGCGGTGTAGATCGGGTAGAACACCAGGCCCGCGGCCATGCCCCAGGGCGCGAAGTTCTGCGGGCCGGCGGCGACGTTGATCTGCTGCTGGACCAACGTCTCGATGACGATCCAGGGCAGGCACAGCGGCACCAGGATGCCGAGGTGACGGGAGAAGAAGAACCAGGTGTCGCGGAGGATGGAAAGGGGATTCATCAGTAACCCGATACTGTCCGAGGGCTTCGACTCTAACTTAAGCAAACCCTCAGCTGAAGACGCCAGAATTCTGCGATCGGAACTTGTTTTTTTGCGAGCCGATCCAATGTTGGAAAGGCAATGTTCTGCCGAACCACCCGCTCACTCGAGGTCTGCCATGAATTCCGAAGAGCAATCCCTGATCGATGGTCTGTTCACCCGCCTGCGTGACGCCGAGGCGCAGACCGCGCCGCGCGACGTCGACGCCGAAGCACAGATCAACCGGCACCTGGTGCAACAGCCGGCTGCGCCGTACTACATGGCCCAGGCGATGCTGATCCAGGAAGCGGCGATCAAGCGCCTGGACCAGCGCGTCAAGGAGCTGGAAGCGCAGCAGGCCAGGGCGCAGGAACAGCGCCCGAGCAGCGGCGGCTTCCTCGCTGGGCTGTTCGGCGGCGGCCAGAGCCAGGATCCGCGCCCGGCGCAACCGCAGCAACGCCCGGATGGCTGGGGCCAGACGCGCTTCTCGCAACCCGGCGGCAATGCGGCTTACGCCAATACCCCTGCGAGCAGCAATCCGAACGACTTCAGACCTGCTCAGCCTGCGCAAGCCGCGCCCCAGGGCGGCGGCTTCCTGCGCGGTGCCCTGCAGACCGCAGCGGGCGTGGCCGGTGGCGTGATGGTGGCGAATGCGCTGACCAGCCTGTTCCACAGCAGCCAGCCCCAGGAGATCGTCGAGGTGATCCAGGAGCAGCCGGTACAGCCGGAGCCCTCGAGCTTCGATGACTCCCGAGGCGACGATTCCTTCGGGGGTGGCGACCGCTATGCCGACAACAACTTCAGTGACGCCAATTACGACGACGGCGGCAGCTTCGGTGACGACTCCGGCTTCTTCGGCGGTGACGACGGCGATATGTTCAGCTGAGCGCACGCTCAAGCTGACCCGCCCGCCGGGACTGGCGGGGGCGCGTCGCTGTGCCGATAATGCGCCCCCGCTGTTCGAGTCCCGGAGTCACCGTTGAAGACCATCGCCCTGTTCGCCGACGTGCAGAACCTCTACTACACCGTGCGTCAGGCCTACGGCTGCCACTTCAACTACGCTGCGCTGTGGGCCGAGCTGAGTGCCCAGGGCACTATCGTCCAGGCCTACGCCTATGCCATCGACCGTGGCGATGCCAGGCAGCAGCAGTTCCAGCAGATCCTGCGCAAGCTTGGCTTCACCGTGAAGCTCAAGCCCTACATCCAGCGCGCCGACGGCTCGGCCAAGGGTGACTGGGACGTGGGCATCACCATCGACATCCTCGACGCCGCGCCAAACGTGGACGAGATCGTCCTGGCTTCCGGCGACGGTGATTTCGACCTGCTGCTCGACCGCGTCCGTGCCGGCGGCACCGATGCCACTGCCTACGGCGTGCCGGGCCTTACCGCCCAGGCGCTGATCCGCGCGGCCAGCCGCTACGTGCCCGTCGAAGGCTCGCTGCTGCTGCGATCCTGACCCTTGCGGCTACAATGCCGCCCATTCCAAATCGTTTTTGCGAGCGCTCCATGACCTTCGCCTCCCTTGGCCTGATCGATCCCCTCCTGCACGCCCTCGACGGGCTCGGCTACCAGAATCCGACGGCGGTGCAGGCCCAGGCCATCCCTGCGGTGCTCAAGGGGCGCGACCTGCTGGCCGCCGCCCAGACCGGCACCGGCAAGACCGCCGGCTTCGCCCTGCCGCTGCTGCAGAGGCTGCTGCAGGAAGGCCCGCAGGTGGCCGCCAACTCGATCCGCGCCCTGGTACTGGTGCCGACCCGCGAGCTGGCCGAGCAGGTCCATGAGAGTGTCCGCGCCTACGGCCAGCATGTGCCGCTGCGCACCGCCGTGGCGTACGGCGGGGTCAGCATCAACCCGCAGATGATGAAGCTGCGCAAGGGTGTCGATGTACTGGTGGCGACGCCCGGCCGCCTGCTCGACCTGTATCGGCAGAACGCCCTGAAATTCACCCAGCTGCAGGTGCTGGTGCTGGACGAGGCCGACCGCATGCTCGACCTGGGCTTCGCCCGCGAGCTGGACGAAGTCTTCGCCGCGCTGCCAAGGCGCCGGCAGACCCTGCTGTTTTCCGCGACCTTCTCCGACGCCATTCGGCAGATGGCCCGCGAGCTGCTGCGTGACCCGCTGACCATCGACGTGGCGCCGCGCAATACGGCGGCAAAGACGGTGAAGCAGCACCTGGTCACCGTGGACAAGAAGCGCAAGGCCGAGCTGTTCCTGCACCTGCTGCGTGAGCAGGGCTGGCGCCAGGCGCTGGTGTTCGCCAAGACCCGCAAGGGCGTCGACGAGCTGGTCGACGTGCTGCACAAGCAAGGCATTCGCGCGGACTCGATCCACGGCGACAAGCCGCAGCCGACACGCCTGCGCGCGCTGGCGCGGTTCAAGGCCGGCGAAGTGGATTTCCTCGTCGCCACCGACGTCGCCGCGCGCGGCCTGGATATCGAGGAGATGCCGCTGGTGGTCAACTTCGACCTGCCCATCGTCCCCGAGGATTACGTGCACCGCATCGGCCGCACCGGTCGCGCTGGCGCCAGCGGTCAGGCGATCTCGCTGGTCTGCGCCGATGAAGTGCAGCAGCTGGCGGCCATCGAGACGCTGATCGGGCAACTGTTGCAGCGTCGTGAAGAGGATGGGTTCGAAGCCGAACACCGGGTGCCGCAGACCACGCTGGGCGGCCAGGTACTGAAGAAGCCGAAGAAGCCCAAGCAACCCAAGGTGCCCGAAGGCAAGCCGGGCAAGGTTCACCTCGGCTCGCTGCTGGATGACAAGCCGCAGGTCAAGGCGGTGCGCAAGGCCCCGGGCTTTGGCCTCGGTGGTAAACCGGCCGGCGGCAAGTCTCCCGCCGGCAAATCGCCTGCTGCAAAGCCGGGCGGCAAGGGCGGTCGTCGCCCCTGAGCCGATAAGGCGCGCGCCTGCTCCATCGCGGTGCGCGGCCTTGGGCTGAATCGGGGTTGTCTTCAGGCGCGGCGGGGCCTTGCGGGGTGTGGCGCAAAAGCTGCATTTCCGTGTGGAATCCCGAACGCCTATAGTGTGCCCATTGCGCACACAACAAGAACGACAGCCCATGCGCCACAAGGAACTCAAAGCCTGGACCGGCGGAGTCGCCCATCTGCTCCCGCTGGCCGCCGGTCGCCCGAGCCTGCTCGGCCTCAGCCAATGGCTGCAGCAGGTCTGCGCGGTGGATAACTTCGTGCTCTTCGTCTACGAAGGCAACCACCGACCACTGGACCTGTTCGACAGCTTCCCGGCGGACATCCGGCATGTCTACGTCGAGGACTACCAGGCCGGCCCGTACCTGCTCGATCCCTTCTACCTCGCCTGCACCCGCCACCAGGCGCCCGGCCTGTGGCGTTTGCGGCAGTTCGCGCCGGACCACTTCTACCTGGGCGAGTACTACCAGACGTATTACCAGCAGACCGGCCTGACCGAGGAGATTGCCTTCTTCATCGACCTTGCCGATGGCGCCACCGCCGTGCTCTCGCTGATGCGCAAGACCTCCAGTCCCGCCTACAGCCGTGACGAGATGCAACTGCTGGAGTGCGCGCGGCCGGTGGTCGAGCAGGTGGTACGCGAGGCCTGGGAGCTGCGCCGTGCGCAACCGCGCCCGGCACAGGACCTGGACTACCAGATCCGCGAGGCCTTCGACCAGTTCGGCGCCCAGCTGCTCACGCCCCGTGAGCAGGAGATCGTCCAGCTTCTGCTGCGTGGCCACTCCAGCGCTTCGGTGGCCGAGCAGCTGGATATCAGCCCCGGTACGGTGAAGATCCACCGCAAGAACATCTACGCCAAGCTCGGCATCGGCAGCCAGTCGGAGCTGCTCGGGCTGTTCATCCGTGAACTGGCGGGGCGCGATGCGGCGGGTGGGATGCTCGCGGCGGGTTGAGTGTTGGCAACCCGTAGGGCGAATAACCGTTCACGGTTATCCGCCGTTGTCTTTGGCTGCGATCCGCGCGGCGGATAACGCTTGGGGCGTTATGCGCCCTACGTGATTACGTACGCGGCTCTTCGTAGGAGCGAGCTTGCTCGCGAACCGTTCGACGCCGGCGTCAGTGGAAAGCCCGTTCGCGAGCAAGCTCGCTCCTACAGGGTGTGACGGTGACTACGCATCTATCCCCCGAGGGATATATACACCCCGAAAGCCCCGTTGCTAGCTTGAGCCCCAACAAGAACAAAGTGGGAGCGCGCGGTGATGGAGAGCGGTCAGGACTTCGATATCGAATTCCGCAACGTGGTCAAGCGCTACGGCAGCGTGCCGGCGGTCAACGGGCTGAGCTTCCGGGTGAAGCGCGGCGCCTTCCATTCCTTCCTCGGCAGTTCGGGCTGCGGCAAGACCACCACCCTGCGGATGATCGCCGGCTTCGAGCAGCCCAGCGAAGGCGAAGTGTTGTTGGCCGGTAAAGCCGTCGCCGGGGTGCCGGCGCACCAGCGCGCAGTGAACATGGTGTTCCAGCACTACGCGTTGTTCCCGCACCTGACGGTGACCGAGAACATCGCCTACGGCCTGCGCTACCGCACGCCGCGCCCGGACCGTACGCAGCAGCGCCGCATGGCCGACGAGGCGCTGGAGATGGTGCGCCTGTCCGGCTTCGGCACGCGCAAGCCCCACGAGCTTTCCGGTGGCCAGCAACAGCGCGTGGCGCTGGCCCGCGCGCTGGTCAACAAGCCCACCGTGCTGCTGCTCGACGAGCCCCTGGCGGCGCTGGATCGCAAGCTGCGTAAGGAGATGCAGTCCGAGTTGCTGCGTCTGCAGCGCGAGGTCGGCATCACCTTCGTGCTGGTCACCCATGACCAGGAAGAAGCGCTGTCGATGAGCGACAGCATCAGCATCATGAAGGACGGCCTGATCATCCAGACCGCCACCCCCGAGGCGCTCTACGAGACCCCGGCGAGCCGCTACGTGGCGGACTTCATCGGCGAGTCCAACCTCTTCTCCGGCACCGTGCGCCGACTTGATTCCGGCCGCGTGGTCCTGGGCACCCCGGCCGGGCTGGAACTGAGCAGCCCGCCGACGCCCACCGGCCCTGCGCTGGCGCCCCAGGCCGAGGGTTGCATCGCCGTGCGCCCCGAGCTGGTCGGCATCGCCGCCGCCGACTCGGAGCTGCAGCGCGAGGTGCGCCTGAAGGGCCGCGTCGAAGACCGTATCTACCTGGGCAACCTCACCGAGTACCGCGTGCGCACCGACGCCTTCGGCATCGTCTGCGTACGTGTGCCGCGCAAGGCAGGAGGCGAGTCCGAGGCCTTCGAGCACGGTGCGCCGGTACAGGTCGGCTGGAACCAGGCCAGCGGCCTGGCCATGGCCCTTTGAGTTCGACGATCCAACCATAACGACAATCAGCAGACAGGCGGGGAGTGACGATGGACAAGAAGAGCTTCATCAAGACGATGCGCAGCTGGGAAAACGGCTCCATCACGCGGCGCGATTTCCTTGGCAAGACCGGTCTCGGCCTGGCGATGGCGGTGGTCGCCGCCAATACCCCCGGCCTGCTGACCGGCAAGGCCTACGCGGCCGAGGGCAGCAACATCGGTGACCGCCTGGCGCTGGCCACCTGGCCGAACTACCACAGCCAGGAAAACTTCGACGCCTTCGCCAAGGCCACGGGCGCGCGCGTACAGATGAACGTGTTCGGCTCCAACGAGGAGATGCTCGCCAAGCTGCAGGCCGGCGGCAGCGGCTGGGACGTCTTCGTGCCGACCAACTACACCATCAGTACCTATGTGCAGCTCGGGCTGATCGAGCCGCTGGACCTCTCGCGCATTCCCAACTTCGACCCCAAGGCCTTCGAGGAGCGCTTCATGGCCCAGGGCACGGTGGACGGCAAGGTCTACGCGGTGCCGAAGAACTGGGGCACCACCGGCATCGTCTATGACGCCAGTCGCGTGAAGGGCAGCCCGGACTCCTGGAAACAATTCTGGGACCTGACGCTGACCAGCGCCTCGGGCCGCACCATCGTCCACGACTACCAGCTCACCGCCATCGGCAACGCGCTGAAGTATTACGGCTACAGCTTCAACTCGCTGGACCCGAAGGAACTGGCCGAGGCCGAGAAGCTGCTGATCCAGGCCAAGCCGCACCTGTTCGCGATCAACTCCGACATCCAGCCTTCAATGCGCAACGGCGACGCCTGGATGGCCATGGCCTGGACCGGCGATGCCTCGCAGCTGCATCGCGACAACCCGGACATGACCTTCGTGCTGGGCAAGGAGGGCGGCGAGATCTGGAGCGACTTCTTCGCCATTCCCAAGGGGGCCGAGCACAAGGATGCCGCCTACGCCTTCATCAACTACCTGCTCGACCCGCAGCACAACAAGCTGGAGGTGCTCTCCCACGGCTACCCGAGCGGGGACAAGCGCGTCGATGCGCTGCTCTCCAAGGAGATGCTCGACGACCCGATCATGTACCCGGCAGCCGAGCGTCTTTCGCCGCTGGAGTTCGGCGCCGCGGCGACCCTCACCAGCCCGGCGCGCGCCGAACTGATGGCGCGGTTCAAGGCCGCCTGACGGCCTCTTTGTAGGAGCGAGCTCGCTCGCGAACCCGCCCAGCCTCCGAGCTGACGGGAGAAGCGTTCGCGAGCAAGCTCGCTCCTACAGGGGAGCTGCGTAATTCCATGCGTAGGGAATCGAACATGAACATCGCTGTCAGCGCCCCGTTGCCGCAGACCCAGGCGACACCCACGGTCTCGCGTGCGAAAAGCCTCGGCCGGCGCGTCACGCTCCTGCTGCTCCTGCCGTCCACCCTGTGGTTCCTGCTGCTTCTGCTGATGCCGCTGGTGATCATCCTGGTCTTCAGCTTCGGCGAGCGCAGCGCCGTGGGCGGCTACGGCGGCGGGCTGACGCTGGAGAACTACCTGAACCTCGGTTCCCGCGCCCAGGCCTTCTGGAACACCCTGACCCTGGCGCCGCTGGGCACTCTCGCGTGCCTGCTGGCAGCCTACCCGCTGGCCTACTTCCTGGCGGTGAAGGTGCGGCGCAACAAGTCGCTGCTGCTGACCCTGGTGATCGTGCCGTTCTGGACCAGCTTCCTGATCCGCACCTACGCCTGGATCTTCATCCTCAGCGGCAAAGGCATTCCGGCACTGCTGGAGAGCTTCGGCATCGCCGACGTGCGCCTGATCAACACGCCGTACGCGGTGCTGATCGGCATCGTCTACGGCTACCTGCCGCTGATGGTGTTCCCCATCTACGTGACCCTGGAAAAACTCGACAAGCGCCTGCTGGAAGCTTCCGGTGACCTCGGCGCGAGTGCCTTCGAGACCTTCCGCCGGATCACCCTGCCGCTGTCCGCGCCGGGGGTGATCACCGGGGTGATGCTGGTGTTCATCCTGCTCATGGGCGAGTTCCTGATCCCGGCGATCCTCGGCGGCGGCAAGGTGTTCTTCGTCGGCAACGCGCTGGTCGACCTGTTCCTGCAATCGCGCAACTGGCCCTTCGGCAGCGCGGTGGCGATGACCCTGGTGGCGATGATGCTGGTGATCATCGGCGTCTACCTGAAACTCGTGGCGCGCTACGGCGGCTCACGCAACGACGGAGTGCTCTGAGATGTGGCTGCGCAGTTACTCCACCTCGGTCTACCTGTTCCTCTACGCGCCCATCGCGCTGATCATGCTCTTCGCCTTCAACGCCGGGCGCAGCGGGCTGAGCTTCCAGTGCTGCTCGGTGCAGTGGTTCGGTCGTGCCTTCGGCAACCCGTTCATCATGGAAGCGCTGGGCAACAGCGCGCTGATCGCCTTCTGCTCGGCGCTGATCGCCACACTGTTCGGCACCCTTGCGGTGTTCGGCCTGCAACGCGTGGGCAAGCGCGTGCGCCTGCTGTTCGACGCGCTGACCTACTGCGCGATCATCGTGCCGGGCATCGTCATCGGCATTGCGACGCTGATCGCCTTCATCACCCTGTTCGACGTGGTGAACCCGCTGCTGGCGCTGCTGGACATCGGCCTGCCGAAACTCAACATGGGCTTCGGCACCGTGGTGGCGGCGCACTCGCTGTTTACCATGGCGCTGGTGATGGTGATCGTCCGCACCCGCGTCGAAGCCATGGACAAGTCGCTGCTGGAAGCTTCCGCCGACCTCTATGCGCCACCGCTGGACACCTTCTGGCGCGTGACCCTGCCGCAGATTGCCCCGGCGATCCTGGCGGGCTTCCTGCTGGCGTTCACCTTCAGCTTCGACGATTTCATCATCGCCTTCTTCGTCGCCGGCTCCGAGACCACGCTGCCGATCTACATCTTCTCGTCGATCCGTCGCGGCATCACGCCGGAGATCAACGCCATCTCCACGGTGATCATCTGCGCCTCGCTGGCGCTGCTGTTCACCTCCCGCTACCTGCAGAACCGCCGCACCGGCGTTCAGGCCGCCTGAGGGCCGACTTCAAGGAGACGCGAGCATGCGTGACCAGCTCTACATCAACGGGCAGTGGGTCAGGCCGGACCTGGGCGGTCGCTTCACCAGCTTCGACCCCGCCACCGGCCAGCCGCTGCGCGAAGTGCCGGCGGCGACCGAGGAAGACGTCGACCATGCCGTGCGCGCGGCGCGTACCGCGTTCAATCGCGGCTGGGGGCAGAGCCGCGGCAGCGAGCGCGCCGAATGGCTGGAGGCGCTGGCCGAGGAGCTTGCGCGCAACCAGGACACCCTGGCCGAACTGGAAGTGCGCGACAACGGCAAGCCGCTGCCCGAGGCGCAGTGGGACGTGGCTGACGCTATCGGCTGCTTCCGCTACTACGCCGACCTGGCGCGGGAACTGGACGAGCGCCAGGACCAGGTCCTGGCGCTGCCCGACGAGCGCTTCCGCTGCCGCATCCGCCAGGAGCCGGTGGGTGTGGCCGGGCAGATCATTCCCTGGAACTACCCGCTGCTGATGGCGGCCTGGAAGGTCGCGCCAGCCCTGGCGGCGGGTGCGACCTGCGTGCTCAAACCATCCGAGTTGACACCACTGAGCGCCCTGGAACTGGCCGCCGCGGCGGACGCCGTGGGCCTGCCAGCGGGCGTACTCAATGTATTGCCCGGCCTCGGCGCAGAGGCCGGCAGGCCGCTGAGCCAGCATCCGGGCGTGGACAAGCTGGCCTTCACTGGCAGCGTGCCGACCGGCTCACGGATCATGTCGGCGGCGGCCCAGGACATCAAGAACGTCAGCCTGGAGCTGGGCGGCAAATCGGCCTTCATCGTCTTCGACGACAGCGATGTCGAGGCGGCGGTGGAGTGGATCCTGTTCGGCATCTTCTGGAACCAGGGGCAGGTATGCAGCGCCACCTCGCGCCTGCTGGTGCAGGAGGGCATCGCCCCGCGCCTGATCGAGCGGCTGGTGGAAGCGACCCGCGCCATCACCATCGGTGACGGCCTGCAGCCGGGCGTGCTGCTGGGGCCGCTGGTCAGCCAGGGACAGCACGAAAAGGTACTCGGCTTCGTCGAAAAAGGCCGCGCGGGCGGCGCCCGGTTGCTCACCGGTGGCAAGCGCCCGGCGGGGCTGGAGCAGGGTTGGTTCATCGAGCCGGCGATCTTCGACGAACCGGCCGAGGACGCGCTGATCTGGCGCGAGGAAATCTTCGGCCCGGTGCTCTGTGTGAAGCGCTTCAAGACCGAGGCCGAGGCCCTGCGCCTGGCCAACGACAGCCGCTTCGGCCTGGCCGGCGCGGTGATGTCGGGTGATCCGCAACGCGCCGCGCGGGTAGCCGACGGGCTGCGCGCGGGGATCGTCTGGGTCAACTGCTCGCAGCCCACCTTCACCCAGGCGCCCTGGGGTGGCATGAAGCAGAGTGGCATCGGCCGCGAGCTGGGCGTGTGGGGGCTGGAGAACTACCTGGAGGTGAAGCAGGTGACCGAGTATGTCTCCGATCAGCCCTGGGGCTGGTACCTGAAGTAGCGGCATCACTGTAGGAGCGATCTTGCTTACTCCCAGTCACCCGGGGGGTTCGGCCGGGCTTCGCCCCTCTCCCTAACCCTCTCCCTGAAGGGAGAGGGAACCGTTGGGCAGAGTCGGGTGTTCCGGAGTCAGCCGGCTAGCATAGGGTAGCCGGCTGAAATCTAATCTCGCTCGGCACGGACAAGCCCCCTCTCCCTTCAGGGAGAGGGCAGGGGAGAGGGATCGAGGGTCAACCCAGTACACTGCAGTACCCGACGAGCACCACCCGCGACACATCTCAGTCGAGGTTATGCCCGATCCGCCAGAGCACGCCGCTCGGGTCGTGCAGGGTGAAGTCGCGCATCTTCCACGGCTGGTCTTCCAGTGCACCGAGGCGCACGCCATAGCGCTCGGCGAGGCCGGAGTCGCGGACCTTCGCGTACCAGGCGTCGGCATCCTCCACCAGCAGGTGCAGCATCAGGTTCTCGGCGAATTCCTTGACGTAGTAGTTCTGCAGCAGGAAGGCGCAGTGGTCGCCATGGTGGAAGTAGGCGAGTTCCTCGGAGTTCCACGGCGAGAGGAATCCCAGCTCCTTATAGAACTGTTGGGAGAGCGTGAAATCGCGGGCGGGGACGAAGACTTTCAGTTCAACGCTGGCAGTGCTCATGGGCAACCTTCCTGGTAAGTCGTGAGCAGGCTTTTCGACGGTGCCCTCAACGCGGGCCGGTCGCCTCTGGCGGGCGGCTGGCCGGGAGTCTACCTCAGAGCTGGCGCTGCATGTAGCGGTGGCTGGAAACGCCCGGCAGGGTCGAGACGCGCTCTACCTGCACGCTGAAACCCAGGCGTTCATAGAGCGCCTGGGCCTTGGGGTTGGCCACCGAAACGTCCAGCGCCGCAATGGGCAGGTTGGCGTCGCGACCCATTTGCAGGAAGTGATCGATCAGCTGGCTGCCCAGGCCTTCGCCGCGCAGCGTCGGCGTGACGCCCAGATGCGCGAGGTACAGCGTCCGGCGCGGCGGCGGGCAGATGATCTTCTCCAGTTGCAGGCCACGGCGTATCACCCCCGCCGATCCCAGTCCGAAGTAGCCGAGGATCTGCCGCGTAGCCGCCAGTAGGTAGCCCAGGTTCGCCTCGCCGCCGAACACCGTGCCGGCCGCCACCACCTGGCCGTCCTGTTCGCCGACCCAGTGCTGGCGCCAGCCGAACTGGCCGCCACCCTGGACGAAGGCGTAGCGCAGGAAGTCCTGGGCGCTGTTGCGGCCGGGGCGGGCGAAGGCGTAGTCGAAGGCGTCGGGGCCGGAGCTGTAGATCAGCGGGATGGCGGCGTCGACATCATCGGGGCGGGCGCGGCGAAAGGTCAGCGGCATGCAGGCGACTCCTGGGTGGGAGTCGAGAATCTAGCACTGTCGTTCCATAAAGTGCAGCGCTCAGCCTTGGGCTTCGAGCCACTTCAGCGCGCCCAATCCGGACGTACGGCCGCTGGCGAAGCAGGCGGTGAGCAGATAGCCCCCGGTGGGCGCTTCCCAGTCGAGCATCTCGCCGGCGCAGAACACGCCCGGCAGCACCTTGAGCATCAGGTGCTCGTCCAGTGCCTCGAAGGTCACCCCGCCGGCGCTGCTGATGGCTTCATCCAGCGGGCGGGTGCGCACCACGGTCAGCGGGAGTGCCTTGATCCGTTCGGCGAGGCGCTGCGGATCAGCGTAGTCGGCGGCTGTGGACAACTCGCGCAACAGTCCGGCGCGCACGCCGTCCAGGCCGAGTCGGCCGCGCAGGTGGTTGGCCATGGACTTGGAGCCGCGCGGCTGCGCGACAGCCTTGGCGACCTGCTCCAGGCTGCGGCTGGGCAGCAGGTCCAGGTGCACGGTGGCGCTGCCGGTCTGCTCGATGGACTCGCGGATGCCGGAGGACAGCGCGTAGACCAGGCTGCCCTCGATGCCGCCGGCTGTGACCACGAACTCCCCCTGGCGTGGCGTTCCCCCGGGCAGCGAAAGCGCCACCGGCTTGACCGGCGCGCCAGCGAACTTGTCGCGGAAGAACTCGCTCCAGCCGGCCACCTCGAAGCCGCAGTTGGCCGGGCGCAGTGGCGAGATATCCACCGCGCGTTCGGCCAGCAGCGGCACCCAGGCGCCGTCCGAGCCCAGGCGCTGCCAGCTGCCGCCCCCGAGGGCCAGCACAGTGGCATCGGCCGTCAGGCTACGCTGGCCTTCCGGCCCGTCGATCAGCAGCGCGCCCTCGGCGTCCCAGCCCAGCCAGCGGTGGCGGGTGTGGATAACCACGCCGGCTTCGCGCAGGCGTTTGAGCCAGGCGCGCAGCAGCGGCGCGGCCTTCATGTCGGTGGGGAAGACGCGGCCGGAGGTGCCGACGAAGGTCTCGATCCCCAGGCCATGAATCCACGCGCACAGCGCCTGGTTGTCGAAGGCGTCGATTAGCGGCGCGAGGCTCGGCGCGCGCTGGCCGTAGCGCGACAGGAAGGGTTCGCGCTCCTCGGAGTGGGTGATGTTCATGCCGCCCACGCCAGCCAGCAGGAACTTGCGCCCGACCGAGGGCATGGCATCGAACAGCTGTACCTGCACGCCGGCGCCAGCCAGGACTTCGGCCGCCATGAGGCCAGCGGGGCCGCCGCCGATGACAATCGTGGTACGGGAGGCGAGCGGGCGGAGATCGGTCATGCAGGAGGCCAGGCGAAGGAGGGCGGGAAAGGCCGCAATTCTAGCGCAGCGGTGCGGCGCGCCGGTTGCTCATTTTTTGTCCAGTTCTCGCGGAGCCTGTGTCGTTGGGCGCGGCAGGCGTTTTTCCGCAGCTTATCCACAGGCCGCCTCACAGTTATCGTGGAAAAGCCGCACAGCGGGGCTCCAAGCCATGATGGATAGGGGTTACGAGAATTCCTACAGGGGATCGGGATTGCGCCGATGTTGGCGCTTTTGTGAATCCATCAGCATGCGGGCCTCTTGCAACCTTGGTCCGACTGTCGATGAAAGTCCGTGATTACCTTCGCTCTCATGAGGCCCACCTGTGGGTGGAGGGCAGCGACACCCGCGTCCGGGTGAATGGCCTCGACATTGTCATCCGTAGCCTGCCCAGCGAGGAGATCCGCACCCTCCTCAACGAGGCGGTGGCCCATATGGTGGTGCGCCTGAACAAGAACCTGCAGGGTTCGAAGGTCAAGTTCGAACAGCGGGTACTGGAGCTGCTGTCGATACAGATCGCCCTGCACAACCTCTATGTCTTCACCAACTGGAGCCGCCTGTTGCCGCGTTACCTGCAATTCGCGGGGCCGCTGCGCGCCCAGGAACTGCTGCAGCACCATGTGCCCGAGCAGGTGATGCGCTTTTGCGAGAGGAGTTACGGCGACGAGTGCCGCCCGCGGGCTGCCGCGCTGCTGGGGTTCTCCGCCCATGAACTGGCGCGCTGGGAGCAGCAGCGCCTGCCCACGCGAATGGACACCAACAACTCGCGTTACCGGGCCAACTGAAACTCGCGCGCCACCCGCGCGGCGCTGTGGTGCAGGATGCCATGGCGCCGGGCCAGCGCCTGGCGGTCCTTGTCGTAGCCACCGCCGATCACGCCCACCACTGGGATATCGCTGGACAGGCAGCGGCGGATGACGTGCTCGTCCCGCGCCGCCAGTCCCGCGTCGGTGAGTTGCAGGTAACCCAGGGCGTCGTCCTTGTGCACATCCACGCCGGCGTCATAGAGCACGATGTCCGGCTGGTACAGCGGCAACAGGTAGTCCAGCGCTTCCTGCACCACCTTCAGGTACTCCGCGTCACCCAGGTGCAGTGGCAGGGGAATGTCCCAGTCGCTCTGCGCCTTGCGCGCGGGGAAGTTCTTCTCGCAGTGCAGAGACACGGTCACGGCATCCGGTACGTTCTCCAGGATGCGCGCGGTGCCGTCGCCCTGGTGCACGTCGCAGTCGAAGATCAGCACCCGGTTGGCCTTGCCGCTTTCCAGCAGGTAGAGGCTGATCACTGCCAGGTCGTTGAAGATGCAGAAGCCCGAGGCGTGGTCGTGGTGTGCGTGGTGCGTGCCGCCGGCGAGGTGGCAGGCCAGGCCGTTCTGCAGTGCCAGTTCGGCCGTCAGCAGCGAGCCACCCACTGCGCGCACCGTGCGCCTCGCCAGCGCTTCAGTCCAGGGCAGGCCAAGGCGGCGAAGTTCCTCGCGCTCCATCGCGCCGCTGCAATAGCGCTCGATATAGTTGCGGTCGTGGGCCAGGGCGAGGATATCCACAGGGCAGAGTTCCGGGCGCAGCAGCTGCTCGTCCTGCACCAGGGCGCTGTCCACTAGGTGGTCGCGCAGCAGGCGGAACTTCTCCATGGGAAAACGATGGTTGTCCGGAAAGGGCGGACTGTAGTCGTCGTGGTAGACCAGGGGCAGCGGCATGGCGTCGGCGGATCGGGAATGTGCTGCACAGGGTACGTCGTCGTGGCGCACAGGCGAAAGGGCCGGCATTGCGCCGGCCACATCGCATTCGAGCTCGCGTATCAGCCTTCGTTGGAGGCTGCTGCGTTGCGCTGTTCGCCGCGGCTGGTAGCCACCGACACCGACCACAGCACGAAGCCGCCGATGGCCAGCAGGCTGCCGACCCAGCCTGGCGAGGTCCAGCCGTAGCCCGCCGCCAGGGCCAGGCCGCCGAGGTACGGGCCCAGCGCGTTGGCGAAGTTGAACGCCGAGTGGTTCAGTGCCGCGGCCAGGCCCTGGGCGTCCTCGGCGACGTCCATCAGGCGGGTCTGCAGGACGGTGCCGAGGGCGCCGCCGAAGCCGACGAAGAACACGCAGATCGAGATGGTCCAGATGTTCCCGGCAGTGAACGGGAAGATCGCCAGCACCACCGCGCTCCACACCAGCAGTCCACCGGCGGTGGGCATCACGGCACGGTCGGCGAGCACCGGAATGAACAGGTTGCCCAGGGTCATGCCGATACCGAACACCGCCATCACCAGCGGCACGATGCTCGGCGAGACGTGGGTCACCGCGCCGAGGATATCGGCCAGGTAGGTGTACACCGCGAACAGGCCGCCGAAGCCGATGGCGCCGATGCCCAGGGTCAGCCAGACCTGCCCGCGCTTGAGCGCACCCAGCTCGCGCAGCGGGCTGGAGTTCGGCTCGGCGGGCGAGTAGGGGGCCAGCAGGCGCACGCAGATCATGGTCAGCACGCCCAGCGCGGCAACCAGAGCGAAGCTCCAGCGCCAGCCCGCGGCCTGGCTCAGCCAGTTGGCCAGCGGCACGCCGATGATGGTGGCGACGGTGAGGCCGAGGAACATCCGCCCGACCGCCACGGTGCGCCGGTGCGGCGGCACGATGGAGGCGGCGACCAGCGCGGCGATGCCGAAATAGGCGCCGTGGGGCAGACCGCTGATGAAGCGGAACAGCAGCATCCAGTGGTAGGTCGGCGCCAGGGCGCTCAGGCCGTTGCCGACAGCGAACAGCGCCATCAGCAGCACCAGCAGGGTGCGCCGCGGGAGGCGCGCGCCGAGCACCGCCAGCAGTGGTGCACCGACGACTACGCCCAGGGCGTAGGCGCTGATCACATGACCGGCGGTCGGGGCATCGATGCCCAGTGCCGGGGCGAAGTAGGGCAGCAGGCTCATGGTGGCGAATTCGGTGGTGCCGATGGCGAAGCCGCCGACAGCCAATGCGAAAAGCACCAGGGCCGTACTGCGTTGCAGTCCGGTGGTGGAGGTCGTCATGGGAGTTCCTTGGTCTTTTTTGAGGTGCGCCATGGCGGCGCGGCTGTCTGCGTGAGCACGGTCAAGGCAGTGACCGACAGCGAAGGTAGGAGAAAAATACCAGATGAAGGTGCTTTGTGCTGAATCGATTGCGCCTGGTCTGACGGATTGCGCCCTACAGCCGTGGGGACGGGTATCATGGTCTTCTCTGATGAACCGCGATGCCGCCCATGGATTTTCCCAGCCTGACCACCGAGCGCCTGCTGCTACGTCCCTGGCGCCACGACGACCTGGTGCCCTTCGCCGCGCTGAATGCCGACGCCGAGGTGATGCGCCATTTCCCTGCCTGCATGAGCCGTGAGGAAAGCGATTTGCTGGCCGCGCGAATCCTCCAGCATTTCGATGAGCAGGGCTTCGGTCAGTGGATCGTCGAGCGCCGCAGTGACGGAGCATTCATTGGCGTACTCGGGTTGGCTCGGGTCTCCTTCGAAGCGGCGTTCACCCCGGCGGTGGAGATCGGCTGGCGCTTCAATGTTGCCTACTGGCGCCAGGGCTATGCGCTGGAAGCGGCCCGTGCGGCGCTGGACTTTGCATTCGACCAGTTGAAGCTGGACGAGGTCGTGGCCTTCACCGTGCCGGCCAACTTGCCCTCGCAAGGATTGATGCAGCGCCTGGGCATGCAGCGTGACGAGGCTGGTGATTTCGAGCATCCGCGCCTGCCCGAAGGCCACGCCCTGCGCCCGCATGTGCTGTACCGGATTCGCCGCCCATGACGCCGGAAGAGGGCGTGCGCGCCTTTCACCAACTGAGTAGCCACCGCCCCGAGCGCTTCGCCCCCGGCCCCGGCCAGCTCGACTGGGCGACTCAGCCGGCTGCCTTCCGCCGTTATGCCGGCGCGCGTTGCGTCGAGCTGCTGCATCGGCCGCAGGAAGAGTCGCCGGGGTATGACGAAGCATTTGCCGGCCCCATCGGCCAGCCAGCGCCGCTTGATCTGGCCAGCGTTTCGCAATTGCTCTACGACAGCCTGGCTATCTCGGCGTGGAAGGAAGCGGGCGGCAACCGCTGGGCGCTGCGGGTCAATCCGTCCAGTGGCAACCTGCACCCGACCGAGGCCTATCTGCTGCTGCCTGCCGGGGCTGTGGATAACGCCGCGCTGCTGGCTCATTACAGCGCCGACGAGCATGTGCTGGAGGTGCGTGCCGAGCTGCCCACGCCGCTGGCCGAACAGCTGAACCACGCTCTGCCCGCTGGCGGTTTCCTGCTGGCGCTGGCGAGCATCCCCTGGCGCGAGGCCTGGAAGTACGGCGAGCGCGCCTATCGCTACTGCAATCACGACCTCGGCCACGCGCTGGCCTGCCTGAGCATCGCCGCGGCGATCCAGGGCTGGGAAGTGCGCCTGTTGCGCGGTGTTGCAGAGGCACGGTTGGATGCGCTGATCGGTCTCGACCGTGATGGTTTCAGCGAGCACGAGTTCGCCGACGCACTGCTGTGGATCGGCCCGGCACAACCCGCCGAATTCCCGCTGCCCAACAACCTGCTCAAGGGCCTCGCCGAACTGCCGCTGGCCGGAACGCCCAATCGCCTGTCGCGGGACTATCGCCACTGGCCGGAGCTGGAGCGCGTGCACGCGCTGTGCCGCGCGCCTGCGTTGCCGGCTGGCGAATGGGCCGCGTCGCAGCTGGAAGCGGCTGTGGATAACCCCGGCCTGCCGCTGCGCCCGATCCTCCACCGCCGCCGCAGCGCGCAGTCCATGGACGGCCGCAGCGGCATTCACGCCGAGCTGCTGTATGCCTGGCTGCGCCGCCTGATGCCGGAGCGCTCGCCCGTGCCCTTCGCCTGTACCGGCGAACCGGCGCGCATCGACCTGCTGCTGTTCATCCACCGCGTCCAGGGCCTGGAACCCGGCTTGTACTGGCTGGGCCGCAGTGGCCGCGACGCCGGTGGGCTGCGCGAGGACTACCTGTGGCAGAGCGTGGAGGAAAGCGGCCTGCCGCTGTACCGCCTGCTGTCCGGCGATGCGCGCGGGCTGTCGGCTTTCCTCTCCTGCGGGCAGGACATCGCCAGTGACGGCTGCGTCGCCTTTGCCATGCTCGCCGATCTCGACGCTGCGCTGGCCGAGGGGGCATGGACTTATCCGCGCCTGTACTGGGAGGCCGGCCAGATCGGCCAAATGCTCTACCTGGAAGCCGAGGCTGCGGGAATTTCCGGCACCGGCATCGGCTGCTATTTCGATCCGGCGCTGGAAGAACTGCTGGGCGGGAGTTCGGACTGCCCGGTCAGCCTCTATCATTTCACCATCGGCTGCGCGGTCTGGGATGAACGGCTCACCAGCCTTCCCGCCTACAGCGCGCCGCGCCGACTCCCACTTCAGCAAGACCGCAATTGAGGAAACAACGCGCATGACCCAGATCCTGGACAACCTGGTGGCTCTGCTGAGCCTGGAACAGATCGAAGAGAACCTGTTCCGCGGCACGAGCCAGGACCTCGGGTTCCGCCAGCTGTACGGCGGGCAGGTACTCGGCCAGGCGCTGTCGGCGGCCAGCCAGACCGTCGAGGCGGAGCGCCACGTGCATTCGATGCACGGTTACTTCCTGCGTCCGGGTGATGCCAGCAAGCCGGTCGTCTACCAGGTCGATCGCGTGCGTGACGGCGGCACCTTCAGTACCCGCCGCGTCACCGCGATCCAGAAGGGCCAGCCGATCTTCGCCCTGAGCACCTCGTTCCAGACCGACGAGGAAGGCTTCGAGCACCAGATCACCATGCCCGACGTGGTCGGCCCGGAGAACCTGCCTACCGACCTGGAACTGAAGAAGGCCGGCGCGGAGAAATTCCCAGAACGCATCCGCGACAAGCTGCTCTATCCCAAGCCCATCGAGATCCGTCCGGTCACCCAGAACGACCCTTACGAACCCACCGTCGGCGAGCCGATCAAGTACCTCTGGCTGCGCGCTGACGGCAAGCTGCCGGACATCCCGGCACTGCACAAGTACATCCTCGCCTACGCCTCGGACTTCGGTTTCCTCACCACCTCGCTGCTGCCCCACGGCCGCTCGGTCTGGCAGAAGGACATGCAGGTCGCCACCATCGACCACTCCGTGTGGTTCCACCGCGACCTGCGTGCGGACGAATGGCTGCTCTACGCCATCGACAGCCCCTGGGCCGGCAACGGCCGTGGCTTTGTGCGCGGCAGCATCTTCAACCGTGACGGCCAGCTGGTCGCATCCTCGACCCAGGAAGGCCTGATCCGCCGCCGCGAGGACTGGGCATGACGCTCGCCCTGTCGCTGGGAGAGATTCGCCACTGGGTGTTCGACATGGACGGCACCCTGACCCTGGCGGTGCACGACTTCCCGGCGATCAAGCGGGCGCTGGGGATTCCCCAGGAACACGACATCCTCACCCACCTGGCCGCGTTGCCGGAAGATGAGGCAGCAGCCAAGCACGCCTGGCTGCTGGAGCATGAGCGCGAGCTGGCGGTGGCGTCCAAGGCCGCGCCGGGCGCGGTGGAACTGGTGCGCGCGCTGCACGGCGCGGGTTACCGGCTCGGCATCCTCACTCGCAATGCCCATGAGCTGGCGCTGATCACACTGGACGCCATCGGCATCGGCGATTGCTTCCTCACCGAGGATGTTCTCGGCCGTGGCGAGGCGGACCCCAAGCCCAGCCCGGACGGCCTGCTGCGCCTGGCCGCGCGCTGGGATGTGGCGCCGCAGCGGATGCTGATGGTCGGCGATTACCGCTTCGATCTCGATTGCGCCCGTGCCGCCGGCGCGCACAGCGCGCTGGTCAATCTGGCCGACCATCTACAAGAGAACCCCTGGCCCGAGCTGACCGACTGGCACGCGCAGGACTGCGCGGAGCTTGGGCGGATGGCGGGCGTCCTGGTCTGAGTCCGCTGCCTTGCGGGTTCGCGAGCAAGCTCGCTCCTACGATGAGCAAACCGGGGAGCTCAGGGATATCCCTGCACGCCAACCCTGTAGGAGCGAGCTTGCTCGCGAACAGCCGCCAGCACCGAGGTTCCCGGTAGGAGCGCCCCTTGGTCGCGCTCCTGGCATATGTGTGAACCTCGATCCGTAGGATGGGTGGAGCCTAGGCGATACCCATGCTGGCAGTGCCAGGCACGATGGGTATCGCTGCGCTCCACGCCATCCTACGAAGAGCCAGGTGGCTCGGACGTGAGTTACAGCTCCGGCGTCCAGGTCACCGCCAGCAGCGCGGTGCGGCCCGGTTCGCGGTAGGGGCGGGCTTCGCCCATGTAGTCGCTCGGGCTGGTCGGGCGCAGGTAGTCGCCCAGGGTGTAGTTGCGATCCAGGGCGTTATCCAGCTTCAGGTCGAAGCGAATTTCATTGCTGGCCAACCAACTGGTGCGCAGGTCGAGCACGCCGTAGCCGGACAGCTCGCGGGTGTTGGCGTCGTCGTAGCGCTGGCTGACCGCGCGCCAGGTGCCGCCGACACCGAAGGCGCCGAACTGGCGGTCGAGGTCCAGGCTCAGGGTGCGGCGCGCGCGGTAGGGCAGGGTGTGGCCGGTGTCGCGGTCGCGCGGGTCGATCAGGCTCAGGCCGAGCGCGGCCTGCCAGCCCAGTACCTCGCGGGCGACGCTGGCCTCGAAGCCATTGATACGTGCCTTGTTGATGTTCTCCGGCTGGTTGCTGCTGCTGTCCCAGGCGATCAGGTCGTCGATCTCGGTGCGGTACAGCGAGGCTTCCAGGTGTGTGCCGGAGAAGTCTCCGCGCCATTGCAGCTCGTAGGTCTTCGAGGTCTCGGCCTTCAGGTCCGGGTTGCTCGCGCCGGGGTAGTAGAGGTCGCTGAAGGTCGGCGCGCGGAAGCCTTCGCCGTAGCTGGCAATCCAGGTCTGGCTGTCGCCCACCGGCAGGCTGAAGGCGGCGTTCCAGCTGTTCTGGCTGCCATAGGCCTGGTTGTTGTCGTGACGGATGCCCAGCTCGGTGCCGAAGCTGTCGCCCTTGAAACTGTGCTGGGCGAAGAAGGCGCGGTTGCTGCGCTGGTCCTCGGCGAAATCGGTGGTGCCGTCGACCTTGTCTTCGTACCAGTCGGCGCCCAGGGCCAGCTGGTTGGCTTCGTCCAGTTGCAGGCGGTTGAGCCAGCTCGCCGAGTGGCGGGTGGTTTCCAGCGTGCCGTTGTTCCAGCTGTCGGCGGCGCCCACGGCCTTGTTGCGGTCGTAGCTGCGACCCAGCTCCAGGCGGCTGTTCCACATCGAGGTGATCTGGCCGTCGAGGTAGGCGCTGTAGCTGCTGACGCGGAATTCGTCGCGGGGCGAGCCCGGCTCGAAGTTGTAGGCGTCGTCGTATTCGTTCTTGCCACGCTGGTCGTTGAGGTTCAGGCCGGCCTTCCAGTCCTCGCTGAAGCGATGGTCCAGGTTCAGGTGCACGGCCTTGTTGCGCTGGGCATCGTGGTCGTTGTCGGCGCCAACGTTGTCGCTGGTGCGGTCCCAGCCCTGGCTCTCGTCCAGGCTGCCACCCAGGTTGTAGCGGGTCTGTTCGTCGCCGCCGGAGAGGCTCAGGCTGCGCTCGAAGGTGCCGTGGCTGCCGGCGGCCAGGCGCACTTCCGGGTGCAGGCCGGCTTCGCCGCGGCGGGTGAATATCTGGATGACGCCGCCGATGGCATCGGCGCCGTACAGCGCGGAACGCGGGCCACGGGTCACTTCGACACGCTCGATGCTGTCGATGCTCAGGTAGTCCAGGCGGGCGATGCCGCTGCTGGCCGAGGCGACACGTTGGCCGTCCACCAGCACCAGGGTCTGCGCGGTGCTGGTGCCACGCACGGAGTACGAGACCACGCCGCCGGAGCTGCCCATCTGCACGCCGGGCACGCGGGCGAGCAGGGCGGGGACGCTGCGCACCTGCAGGCGTTCGATGTCGGCACGGGTGAATACGCTGTTGGCCGAGGTGGCTTCGGCGCGCGGCTGGGCCTGGCGCGCGGAGGTGATCACCTGGTCGGAGAGCGTGTAGATGTCGCCAGTGGCGAAGGCCATGCCGGGCAGCAGGCTGGTGGCCAGGGCGAGTCGGGTCAGTTTCATGGAACGTCCTCAAAAGCGGTCGGATGACTTTCGAGGAGGGCGTGGCAAGGGCGGCAGGCCGCACTTGACGGTGCGGCCCTCCGCAACACCTGTCGGGGCGTGTCGAGGGCGGTCTCCGGGCTGCCGACGTCACATCGCCGCCTTCCCACAGTCGTGCAGTGGCTACTGGCGATGCTGCAATCCATGAAGGATCGCGTCGGTTACCGTTGCGGGGGCAGCGCAGGTCTTTCACCTGCTTCCCGTTACCTCGAACGAAAACGGGGCGAACCATACGATCAAGGTCTGCGATGAGCAAGGGCAGCGGCGATCGACGGCTCGTGCTGCGCTGTGCCAACGCTTTCCGACGACTCGCCGCCAGCCCATCTGGCAGGGGCTTTGCCGACCTATTGCGGGCTGCGACGAAATCGCCCAGGTCGTGCCCATGGGCGCGATGGCTCACTCGAACTCTGTCGATCCGCTGAAAAGTTTGCCGATTTTCGATAGGGCTGGTCTGCCCCCCTTGGTTAGCCTTTTGTTCATGGACAAGAGGTGCGCCCGATGAGCAGAGAACGAATCATTCAGGAGTTTGTGCCAGGCAAGCAGGTGACCCTGGCACACCTGATTGCGCATCCGCAGGAAGACCTGTCGAGCAAGATCGGCGTCCCTGGCGCCGAGGCCATCGGCATCATGACGCTCACCCCCGGCGAGACGGCGATGATCGCGGGTGATTTCGCCACCAAGGCCGCCAATGTGCAGATCGGCTTCCTCGATCGCTTCAGCGGCGCACTGGTCCTCTATGGCAGCGTCGGTGCGGTGGAAGAAGCGCTGGAGCGTACCTGCGCCAACCTCGACCGCCTGCTCGCCTACACCATTTGCCCGGTGACCCGGAGTTGAGCATGCAGACCCATCGATATGCCCTGGTCGGCGGCGTGGGAGCGGGCAAGACCACTTTGTTCAACGCCCTGCGCGGCCGCCGCGAAACGCCGCGCAAGACCCAGGCCCTGGACTTCGACCTGTGCGGTGCGATGGATACCCCCGGCGAGTTCATCAGTCATCCACGGCTGTACCGGGCCTTGATTACCAGCACCGACAACGTGGACACCCTGGTCTACGTGCATCCGGCCAATGAGCCGGAGTGTCGTTTGCCGCCGGGACTGCTCGACATTCACTCGGGCAAGCGCCTGGTCGGTGTGATCAGCAAGTGCGACCTGGCCGACGCGGACCCGGATGCGGCCGAGTCCCTGATGCGGCGGCACGGCATCCATGGCGAGATCCTGCGCGTCGCCCAGGACGACCCCACCAGTATCGAGCGTCTGCGCCAGGTGTTGCACGGACGCGCTCCGCTTGAGGAAAAGTATCCATGAAAAAGCTGATTACCGCGGGCTCCGTGCGCGAGGCGATTGCCGCCGGGCAGCGTTCGCTCGAAGTCGAGCTGCCGCGCTGCATTCTGACGCCCGAGGCGCGGATGATCGCCGAGGAAGCAGGGCTGGAGATCATCGAGCGCATCGCCGGTGAGGCCGTGCAGCCTGGGGATGGTACGGCCATGAAAGACACCGAGGCGGTCAACGATTCCGCGCTTGCCAGCGAGGACCAGATTGCGGCCATCCGCGCAGCCGTGCTGGAGCGTCTTCCTGCCGATGCCGATGCGGCACTGGTTGAACAACTGGTGCGCAAGGCGGCTCGGGCGGGTGGCATGACAGCGAGTCCGGAACCGTCGGGATTCGAGTCGCGCACCGGTGCTGGCGGCATCAAGCTGGTGAAGGGCGACAGCGTGCGTTTCGGCCTGCTCGACGGCGTCGAGGGCGGTTGCCAGATCGGCATCACCGACGTGGTCGGTACCGAGGATGGCAGCAGCATGGGCGCCGGCTTCATGCAGTGGGAAAACGCTTTCTTCCCGTGGACGCTGAACTACGACGAGGTGGACCTGGTACTCGAGGGTGAGCTGCACATTCGTCAGTACGGCGAGACCCTGGTTGGCCGGCCCGGCGACCTGCTGTTCATTCCCAAGGGCAGCCGCATCGAGTTCGGTACGCCGACCCGTGTGCGCTTCCTCTATGTGGCCTGGCCGGCCAACTGGCAGGAGCAGTGAGGCGATGAGCACCTTCATCACCGAGACCTGGCTGCGTGAGCGACATGGCCTGAGCGAAGGTACCGAGTTGCACCTGCCGGCCGACGCCCGCTTGACCCCGGCGGCGCGTGCGCTGATCGAGGCGCGCCGGCTGACAGTGAAGTACCACGACGAGCAAGGGCGCCTGTTCCGCGACAACCAGGCCGGCGATGGCGCCGAGCCGGAGCCGGTGCACGGGCTGACCGGTCAGGCGGAAAGCGTCGTTGCCTGCTGCCAGCTGTGTCACCAGCCGGCCGAGCACAAGCCCGAGGGCATGACCCACC
Source organism: Pseudomonas nicosulfuronedens (assembly GCF_005877905.1). Taxonomy (GTDB): domain Bacteria; phylum Pseudomonadota; class Gammaproteobacteria; order Pseudomonadales; family Pseudomonadaceae; genus Pseudomonas; species Pseudomonas nicosulfuronedens. Next base: position 173,834 of record NZ_SWDV01000002.1, read on the forward strand.
TGAACGCCCGCGAGCTGGTGGCCAAGAACGATCCGCGCCTGCGCTTGCGCGCCCAGCTCGATGCGGCCATCGCCCTCGCGGTGTGGTTGCAGGTGGAGCTGCGCGAACCTCAGGAACTGGTCGCCTGGCTGGGTGACCTGCGCTCGGTGCTGGGCCAGGTGATGCGCGCTGATGTGCTGGGTGAGTCGTTGCCTGGTTTCAGTATCGGCGGGCTCGATGATGGCGAGCTGCACCGATTGTCCCATGCGCCGCTGAAGTACCTCGGGCATGACCATCTGGTGCCGGAGCTGGCGCACGGGCGTGCCTGCGCACAACTCAACCTGTTGCGCGCCAAGGTGCGCGAAGTCGAGGTCTGTGCCGCCGAGGTGTTCATCGGACCCGGCTACCAACTGCAGCGCAAGGATCTGCTGCACGCACTCAATCGGCTTTCCAGTGCGCTCTATGTGGCGATGCTGCTCAGTGTCCTGCACCAGCGCGGCCAGCCTTGGCCCAGTCGAGAAGTGCTGCTGCAACGCCTGCAAGGAGATCGCTCATGAGCCTGCTCGACGAGTGCCGCCGGGCCGCCCGGCTTGATCCACCGCGGGTGGTATTCCCTGATGGCCTGGATCGCCGCGCCATCGAGGCGGCGCAGTATCTCAAGCGCGAAGGGCTGGCACAGCCACTGCTCCTGGGCAACCCCTTCGCCCTGCGCAGCTATTGCCTGGAGCAGGGCGTGCGTCTGGGCGAGGTACCCGTGCTCGACCCCGAGCACTCGCCCAGGATCGATGCCTTTGTCGAGTCCTTGTTGCAGCGGCAGTCGAAGCTGACCCCGGAGCAGGCGTGTGAGTCGCTGCGTTCACCGCTTGGGTTCGGCGCGGCCATGCTCGAGGCCGGTCTGGTCGACCTGTGCATTGCCGGCAATCTCAGTTCCACCGCCGATGTGCTGCGCGCAGGTCTGCGAGTGGTGGGTCTGGAACCGGGTAACCGCACACTGTCTTCGGTGTTCTTCATGCTGCCGCCCGATGGCGGACAGCCGCTGGCGTTCGCCGATTGCGGCGTGATCCCGCGGCCGACGGTGGAGCAGCTGGCGGATATCACCCTCAGCTCGGCTGCCAGCTTCGAGCGGGTGACCGGCCAGCCGGCGAAGGTGGCGATGCTCTCCTTCTCCAGTCATGGCAGCGCCCGCCATCCCGATGCCGAGGCCGTGCGCGCGGCGTGCGCGTTGGTACGCGAACGCGCGCCGCAATTGTGTGTGGATGGCGAACTGCAGTTCGACGCGGCTTTCGTGCCCCAGGTCGCCGCCCTGAAGGTGCCCTCCAGCCCGCTGCAGGGGGCGGCCAATGTGTTCGTCTTCCCCAGCCTGGAGGCCGGCAACATTGGCTACAAGATCGCTCAGCGCCTGGGCGGCTATCGCGCCATCGGGCCGATGCTTCAGGGCATGCGCGCCGCGCTGCACGACCTGTCCCGTGGCTGTAGTACGGAAGAAATGATTCAGATGGTTCTGCTCGCCGGAAAGATGGGCGGTGGAGCCGCTGCTGTGAACCGAGTCGCCTGAGCGGCCGGTTCGAGCCATACGGTGGCCCCCGCCGTCCCGGGGGTGAGTCGAGTGGTCAGCCACTCGGATGCAGTCCCGCAAGGGTGATTGTTCGAGGAGAGTGTGATGGAAGCGTTAGGCATGATTGAAACCAAGGGCCTGGTGGCGCTGATCGAAGCGTCCGACGCCATGGTCAAGGCCGCCCGGGTCAAGCTGGTCGGGGTCAAGCAGATCGGTGGTGGCCTGGTCACCGCGATGGTGCGTGGCGACGTCGCCGCGTGCAAGGCCGCCACTGATGCCGGTGCCGCCGCGGCACAGCGCGTCGGTGAGGTGGTTTCGGTGCAGGTGATTCCGCGTCCGCATTCGGACCTGGAAGAAGTCTTCCCGATCAAGCTGACCGGTGGTTCGCTGGATTGATGATCCGAGTGTGCGGTGTACCAACGTGTTGGTGCTCCGCCATCGGTGAATGCACCTCGCCGCCCCGGAGCCGTCCCTGCGATACAGGGCGGCGCCGGCCAGCGGCATGGCAAGGAATGACGAATGAAACTGGCAATGGTGGTGGGGCAGGTGGTTTGCACCGTCAAGCATCCGGGCCTGGGGCTCGATCGGTTGTTACTGGTCCAGGGACTGGACGGTGAAGGCCGACCCGACGGCGAGCGCCTGGTCGCCAGCGATGCCATCGGCGCCGGCAACGGCGAATGGGTCCTGCTGGCCAGCGGGAGCTCCGCACGGCAGGCCAGCAGCGACGGGCGCGCGCCCATAGATCTGTGCGTGGTCGGCATCGTCGATGAGGCGGTGCTGGACGGCGAAGTGTTCTACCGCAAGTAAGCGCGCCAAGACGGCGCACCCCGAATTTCGAAACGGCTTCTCCGCTGGCCCCGTCCAGCCGGAGCGGACGGATTCATCCTGAATTTGAGTGAGGCACGACGTGGATATCAACCCGAAGGAAATCGAACAGGTAGTCAAGGCGGTACTCGCCTCGATAGGGGCGACCTCCACGGCCGCTGCAGCCTCCGCGCCCGGTGCCAGTTGTGCACCGGGCGTCTTCATCGAACTCGACGACGCCGTGGCGGCCGCTCGCCACGCACAAAAGGCTCTGCATTCGGTCGCCATGCGCAACACCGCGGTTGCCGCCATTCGCGGCGCCGGTGAACGCCATGCCCGTGAACTGGCGGAGCTGGCGGTGGAAGAAACCGGCATGGGCCGGGTGGACGACAAGATCGCCAAGAACATCGCCCAGGCTCGTCATACCCCGGGTACCGAATGCCTGCAGGCGCAGGTGCTGACCGGCGACCACGGCTTGACCCTGATCGAGAATGCCGCCTGGGGCGTGATCGCCTCGGTGACGCCGTCGACCAACCCGGCGGCCACGGTGATCAACAACGCCATCAGCATGATCGCCGCCGGCAACTCGGTGGTGTTCGCCCCGCACCCGGCGGCCAAACGGGTATCCCAGCGCACGGTCAGCCTGCTCAATGAAGCGTTGGTCGAAGCGGGCGCGCCGGCCAATCTGATCACCACCGTACAGAGTCCGGACATCGAAACTGCGCAGCGTCTGTTCCGTTATCCGGGCATCGGGCTGCTGGTGGTCACCGGTGGCGAGGCCGTGGTCGAGGCGGCGCGCAAGCACACCGACAAACGCCTGATCGCCGCCGGTGCCGGCAACCCGCCGGTGGTGGTGGACGAATCCGCCGACCTGGCGCGCGCCGGGCGCGACATCGTGTTTGGCGCCTCGTTCGACAACAACATCATCTGCGCCGACGAGAAGGTGCTGATCGTCGTCGAAAGCGTGGCCGACCGTCTCAAGGCCGAGATGCTCAAGCATCAGGCGGTGGAGCTGACAGCGGCCCAGGCAGCGCAGCTGCTACCGGTGCTGCTGCCGAAGATCGACGCCCAGGGCCGTGGTGCTGTGTCCCGCGACTGGGTCGGCCGCGACGCGGCGAAGATCGCCGCCGCCATCGGCCTGCAAGTGCCTGCCGACACGCGTCTGCTGTTGGTGGAAACCAGTGCCGAGCACCCGTTTGCGGTCACCGAACTGATGATGCCAGTGCTGCCTATGGTGCGGGTCGCCAGCGTCGAGCGCGCCATCGAGTTGGCCGTGACGCTCGAAGGTGGCTGCCACCACACCGCTGCCATGCACTCGCGCAATCTGGAAAACCTCGATCGCATGGCCAACGCCATCGACACCAGCATCTTCGTCAAGAACGGGCCGTGCATTGCGGGCCTGGGCTTTGGTGGGGAGGGCTGGACCACCATGACCATCACCACACCCACCGGCGAGGGCGTGACCTCGGCGCGCACCTTCGTGCGCCTGCGTCGGTGCGTCATGGTCGATCAACTGCGAATCGTCTGAGGCGGCCATGCAACGCGATCTGCAGCACTGGCTGTCACCCCGCTTGCGGCGCGCCGCCGCTTGCCAGGCTGAACCCGCCGTGACGGACATCGTCGCGGGGCCGCTGAGCCTGGGCATCGACCTGGGGACTTGCGACGTGGTGTCGATGGTACTCGACACCCAGGGCATACCGGTTGCTGTGCGCCTGGACTGGGCGGATGTGGTGCGTGATGGCGTGGTCTGGGATTTCTACGGTGCGGTGACGCTCGTCCGCCGGCAACTCGACAGCCTGCAGGAGCAGTTGGGCGTGCGCTTCACCCAGGCGGCGACCTCCTTCCCTCCGGGCACCGAGCCACGCATCTCGATCAACGTGCTGGAAGCGGCCGGGCTGGATGTCACCTGCGTGATCGACGAGCCCTCAGCCGTGGCACGGATGCTCCGGCTGAAGAGTGCCGCGGTGGTCGACATCGGTGGTGGCACCACTGGCGTAGCGGTGGTGCGTGACGGCCAGGTCATTCATTCCGCCGACGAGCCCACTGGTGGTCACCACGTCAGCCTGGTGCTGGCCGGCCACCTGGGCATTGCCCTGGAAGAGGCCGAGCAGCGTAAACGCCGTGAAGGCGAAGCGCTCTGGCCGCTGGTGCGCCCGGTGTTCGAGAAGATGACCGACATCGTCCGCCAACACTTGCGCGGCTTCGACGTCGACGAAATCTACCTGTCCGGCGGCTCCTGCACCCTGCCCGGCGTGCAGGCGTTGTTCGCCCAGGCGTTTCCACAGCAGCGGGTGCTGCTGCCGGCGCCCCCTCTCTTCACGACCCCACTGGCCATTGCCAGTTGTGGCCTGCAAGCCGCGTCAGGAGTTTCACCATGAAGCAGCAGGATGTCGGCCGGGTGATCTACCGTGCCCTGGACATGCTCAACGCCCGGGCCGTGCGTGAGTTCCGCGTGCCACCCAGCACCTACATCGGCGCCGGTGCCATCGCGCGCGCTGGAGAAGCGATCAGGGCCTGCGGCATCGGCCGGGTGTTCGTGATGGTCGATGGTCTGCTGCACCAGCAGGGACTCGACGAAGGGCTGTTCCGCTCGCTGGACGATGCCGGCGTGGCCTTCGAATGCCTGGTCTATCCCGGCGGTGAGCCACACAGCGAAACCGTGGAAGCGGCGGGCCGGCAATTGCTCGCCACCGCCTGTGACGGCGTGCTGGCCTTCGGTGGCGGCTCGGTGCTGGATGCCGCCAAGGTCACCGCGATGCTGGCAGCCAACCTGGGTTGTGCGCTGAATGGCCTGGGACAGGAAGGGCAGCCGTTGCGCCGCCGAGTGCCACTGATCGCCGTACCGACCACCGCCGGCACCGGCTCCGAAGCCACCAATGTGGCGGTCATCACCGACAGCATTCGGCGGGTGAAGCAGGTGTTGGTGCACACCGACCTGATTCCTGACCTGGCGATCATCGATGCCTGTCTGACCGTTGGCGTGCCGCCGGCCGTGACCGCCACTACCGGTATCGATGCGCTGACCCATGCGGTGGAGGCCTATGTGTCGCCGACCGCCACGCCTCTGACCCAGGGCCTGGCCCTGCGCGCCGTGACGCTGATCGGCGAGGCGCTGCCGCTGGCAGTGGGGCAGGGCGGCAACGTCGCTGCGCGCGAGTCGATGATGCTCGCTTCCTACATGGCCGGAATGGCCTTCTCCAACTCCGGGCTGGGGCTCTGCCATGCCACTGCCCACCCGCTCGGCGCGCGCTACGGCATCCCTCACGGGCAGGCCAACGCGCTGATGCTGCCGGCCGTCATGCGTTTCAACCAACTGGTGTGCAAGCGCGCCTACGCCGAGATCGGTTGTGCGCTGACCCGCCGTGAGCTGGATGCCAGCGACAGCATTGGTGCCGTGCAGCAGCTGATCGACGAAGTCGGTGCGGGTCGCCCACTGGCGTCGTTCGGCGTGCTGCGCGAGGACTTCGCCGCCCTTGCCGAGGTTGCGCTGCAGGACAACTGCCTGGCCGGAAACCCGCGCACTGCCACGGCACAACAAATCATCGGCATCTACCAGGATGCCTGGCAGCGCTGAGGCGGCTGCCCAACGGAATCAAGAGACGTTCAGGAGCAGTAGCAGTCATGAGCATCAACGAAATCATCATGGTCATCATGATGGTCTTCCTGCTGATCGCAGCGGTGGACAGGGTATTCAGTCAGTTTGGTGGGTCGGAGCGTATTCTCGGCTTCATCGGCCTGGGCAAGGTCGGACGGGGCATCGAGGGGGCCGGCTCGCAGTTCGAAGAAGGCTTCATGGCCATGGGCGCCCTGGGCCTGGCGATGGTCGGTATCACCGCGCTGGCGCCGGTACTGGCGCACCTGCTCGGCCCGCTGGTGATCCCGCTGTATGAAAGTGTTGGGGCGAGCCCGGCCATGTTTGCCGGCACCCTGCTGGCCAACGACATGGGCGCGTTCTTCCTGGCCAAGGAACTGGCCGGTGGCGACACCGCCGCCTGGCTGTACTCCGGCCTGATCCTCGGCGCGATGATGGGCCCGACCCTGGTGTTCATCATTCCCGTGGCGCTGGGCATCATCGAGCCGGGCGACCGCCGCTACCTGGCCCTTGGCACGCTGGCTGGCATCGTCACCATTCCGCTGGGCTGCATCGCCGGTGGGCTGGTGGCGATGGTCTCGAACATCGAGGTCAACGGCCTGCCGGTCGAGTTCACCCTGGCGATGATCCTGATCAACATGATCCCGGTGCTGATCGTCGCCGGCCTGATCGCCCTGGGCCTGAAGTTCTGCCCGGAAAAGATCATTGCCGGCTTCGAAGTGTTCGCCAAGATCCTCGTCGGCGTGATCACCGTCGGCCTGGCTGCCGCCGTGGTGCAGTACACCGTTGGCTGGACGCTGATCCCCGGTATCGATCCGATCTTCATGAGCGCCGGTGACAAGCCGGGCGAGGTGATGCGCGCCATCGAGGTGATCGGCTCGATCGCCTGCGTATTGCTGGGCGCCTATCCCATGGTGATGTTGCTGACCCGCTGGTTCGGCACACCGCTGATGAAGGTCGGCAGCCTGCTGGGGATGAACAAGGATGCCGCCGCCGGCATGGTCGCCAGCCTGGCCAACGTGATCCCGATGTTCGGCATGTTCGGCAAGATGGATAACCGCGGCAAGGTCATCAATTGCGCCTTCGCCGTGTCCGCTGGCTTCGCCCTGGGCGACCACCTCGGTTTCACCGCCGCGAACATGTCCGCGATGATCTTCCCGATGATCGTCGGCAAGCTGATCGGCGGCGTCACTGCGGTGATCGTGGCGATGATGATCGTGCCCAGGTCCGAGCCGCTCGCCATCGACGCCGATGCGCCCGCATCGCTGCCGGCCAAATAGGAGCGCGGCGATGAGCAGGAAGGAGTTGCGCAGCGTCGGCATCGACATCGGCACCACCACCACCCAGGTGATCTTCTCCCGGCTGGTGCTGGTCAACCGTGCCTCGCTTTCCCAGGTGCCGCACTACGAGTTCGCTTCGCGGGAGGTCACCTACGTCAGCCCGGTGACTTTCACGCCGATCGACTTCGAGGGGCATCTGCGCGAAGACGAGCTGCTCGACTTCATTCTTGCGCAATATCAAGCGGCAGGGCTGGTGCCGGAGGACATCGAATCCGGCGCGATCATCATCACCGGTGAAACCTCCAAGGCGCGCAATGCCCGTCCAGCCGTGCTGAAGCTGGCCGAGCGGCTCGGTGACTTCGTGGTTGCCAGCGCCGGGCCGCACCTGGAGTCGGTGATCGCCGGGCGCGGCGCCGGTGCCGCCGAGCTGTCGGCGCAAAGCGCCAGCCGCGTTCTGAACATCGACATCGGTGGCGGCACCGCCAACTATGCGCTGTTCGAGGCCGGCCGGGTGGTCGCCTCGGCCTGCCTGAACGTCGGCGGGCACCTGGTGGAGCTCGATGGCCAGGGGCGGGTCAGGCACCTGCACGCCCCTGCACGCGCCATCTGCCGTGAGCTGTTTCCCGGCTTTGACGAGGCCCGTGGGTTGAGCGCCGAGCAGTTGCGCGCGCTGACCCGGCGCATGGCCCATTTGCTTCATGAGGTGATCAGCGGCGAGCTGTCACCGCTGGCGCACGAACTGCTGATGACCGCTCCGCTGCCGGCCACGGCGCCGCTGCACGCGGTGACCCTCTCCGGCGGCGTCGGGCAGTGTTACTACCATGATCGCGACGAGGCGCCGTTGCGCTACGGCGATATCGGCCCTTTGCTGGCCAACGCGCTGCGCGAGGACGCGGGACTCGCCAGCCTGCCGGTCCGCGAGCCGAAACAGACCGTGCGCGCCACGGTGATCGGCGCCGGCGCTCACAGCCTGTCGCTGTCGGGTAGCACCATCTGGTTGCGCGACCTGCACCTGCCGTTGCGCAACATCCCGGTCATCCATGGTGTGCCCGGCCAGGCATCGGTCGAGGCCTGGAGCGCCCGCCTGGCGCAGATGGACCTGCGCGCCAGCGAGGACCTCTATGCCCTGGCCCTGGCCGACGACCTGCCCATCGCCTACCAGGCGTTGCAACGCTGCGTGACGGAACTCAGCGAGTTCCAGCGCCGGCATCCCAATCCCCATCCATTGCTGGTTGTCGCCAGCCAGGACCTCGGCAAGGCGCTGGGCATGTTGCTCCAGCCGCACCTGGCCGGGCGGGCCCTGGCGGTGATCGACGAGGTCGCGACCGGCGATGGCGATTACATCGATATCGGCAGCCCGATCTTCGACGGCGAGATCCTCCCGGTCACCGTCAAGTCCCTGGCTTTTCCTTCCTGAGCTTTCTCTTTCCCAAGGCAGTGACGATGAAACTCAAGACTCAGTTGTTCGGCAAGATCTACCAGTTCGGTAGCGTCAAGGAAGTCCTGGCCAAGGCCAACGAGCCACGCTCAGGCGACATTCTCGCAGGAGTTGCCGCGAGCACTGCCCAGGAGCGTGTCGCGGCCAAGCAGGTGCTTTCGGAACTGACCGTCGCCGACATCCGCATGAACCCGGTCATCCCTTATGAGGAGGACTGCGTCACGCGGTTGATCCAGGACGGCATCAACGAGACGTCCTATGCCCGTGTGGCGAACTGGAGCATCGGCGAGCTGCGCGAGTACATCCTCGCCGACAGCACCGACACCGATGCCATTGCCTTCCTCCGCAAGGGGTTGAGCTCCGAGGTGGTCGCGGCGGTGGCGAAGATCTGCTCCAACACCGACCTGATCTACGGCGCGAAGAAGATCCCGGTGGTCAAGCGCGCCAACAACACCATCGGCCTGCCCGGCCACTTCAGCGCCCGCCTGCAGCCCAACGACACCCGCGACGATGTGAAGAGCATCGCTGCGCAGCTGTACGAGGGGCTGTCCTACGGCATCGGCGACGCGGTGATCGGGGTCAACCCGGTGACCGACAACGTGGAGAACACCACCCGGGTACTGGGCACCCTCTACGAGGCCATCGACAAGTTCGAGATTCCGACCCAGGGCTGCGTGCTGGCGCACGTCACCACCCAGGTCGAGGCCATTCGCCGGGGCGCACCGGGCGGGCTGATCTTCCAGAGCATCTGCGGCAGCGAGAAGGGGCTGCGCGAGTTCGGTGTGGAACTGGCCATGCTCGACGAAGCACGAGCCGTGGGCGCCGAGTACAACCGTATCGCCGGCAGCAACTGCCTGTACTTCGAAACCGGCCAGGGCTCGGCGCTGTCCGCTGGGGCGCACTTCGGCGCCGACCAGTTGACCATGGAAGCGCGCAACTACGGCCTGGCCCGCCACTACGACCCGTTCATGGTCAACACGGTGGTCGGCTTCATCGGCCCGGAGTACCTCTACAACGACCGCCAGATTATCCGCGCCGGTCTCGAAGACCACTTCATGGGCAAGCTCAGTGGCCTCTCCATGGGCGTGGACTGCTGCTACACCAACCACGCCGACGCCGACCAGAACTCCAACGAGAACCTGATGATCCTGCTGGCCGCCGCTGGCTGCAACTTCATCATCGGCATGCCGATGGGCGACGACATCATGCTCAATTACCAGACCAGCGCCTTCCACGACACCGCCACCATTCGCCAGTTGCTCGGCCTGCGTCCGGCACCGGAATTCGAGCAGTGGCTCGAGCGCATGGGGCTGATGCACAACGGCCGGCTGACGGCGCGCGCCGGCGATCCCTCCATTTTCTTTTAAAGGTGAACTGACATGCATCAGCAGCAGATCGAGGACATCGTTCGCTCCGTATTGAACGAGCTCAAGGCAAGTCCGGCCGGTGCCCCGGGAATGGAGGCGGCCCCCGTTCAGGCTGGCGTCGAGGATGGCCTGTGCTCCTGGGACCTGGGCTCCGCCGAGGCCCGGCAATGGATCGGTATCGACAACGCGCAGCGCCCGGAGGTGCTCCAGGAATTCCGCAAATCCACCGCCGCGCGCGTCTGCCTCGGGCGTGCCGGCGTGCGTCCGCGCACCCAGGCACTGCTGCGTTTCCTGGCGGACCACTCGCGCTCCAAGGACACCGTACTCAAGGAGGTCTCTGCCGAGTGGGTGAAGCAGCAGGGCCTGCTCGAAGTGCAATCGGAAGTGGAAACCAAGGACCAGTACCTGACCCGTCCGGACATGGGCCGTCGCCTTGACGAAAAGGCCATCGCCACACTGTTGGCCGAGTGCAGGAAGAACCCGCAGGTGCAGGTGGTGATCTCCGATGGCTTGTCCACCGATGCGGTGACGGCGAACTTCGACGAGATTCTTCCGCCCTTGCTGCAGGGCCTGAAAAGCGCCGGGCTGGATGTCGGCACGCCGTTCTTCGTGCGCTACGGCCGGGTCAAGGTCGAAGACCAGATCGGCGAACTGCTCGGCGCCCAGGTAGTGATCCTGCTGGTGGGTGAGCGTCCGGGCCTGGGCCAGTCGGAAAGCCTGTCCTGCTATGCGGTGTACAAGCCGACCCAGGCCGGCACCGTGGAAGCCGACCGTACCTGCATCTCCAACATCCACCGCGGCGGCACCCCGCCGGTGGAAGCGGCAGCGGTCATTGTCGATCTGGCCAAGCGGATGCTGGAGAAGAAAGCCTCCGGTATCGCACTGAACCGTTAAGGGAGTGACATTCGATGAGCATGCTCGATCCGATCAAACCCAGCGTCACGGCCATGCGCCTGATCGCTTCGCTGCAGGATGACTTCCGCCGCGAACTGAAACTCCCCGATGACATCCGCAGCCTCGGACTGATCAGCGTCGACTCCGACGATGTGGCCTACATCGCCGCCGACGAAGCCACCAAGCAGGCGCTGGTGCAGGTGGTCTATGGCCGCTCGCTCTACGCTGGCGCGGCCAACGGCCCGTCGTCCACCGCCGGCGAAGTACTGATCATGCTCGGCGGGCCGAACCCTGCCGAGGTGCGCGCCGGCCTCGATGCGATGGTCGCCACCATCGAGAACGGCCCGGCGTTCCGCTGGGCCAACGATGCCGAGAACATCGCCTTCCTCGCCCATGTGGTATCGCGCACCGGCAGCTACCTGGCGCAGACCGCGGGGATCACCGAGGGCGATCCCATCGCCTACCTGGTGGCGCCTCCGCTGGAAGCGACCTTTGGCATCGACGCGGCGCTCAAGGCTGCCGACGTGCAACTGGTGACCTACGTACCGCCGCCTTCGGAGACCAACTACTCGGCCGCGTTCCTCAGTGGCAGCCAGGCGGCCTGCCTGGCCGCTTGCAACGCCTTCCGCGAAGCCGTCCTGGACGTTGCGCGGCAGCCTGTCCAGTTGCGCTGAGGAGGAACGCGGAATGCTCAACGCCATCGGTCTGCTGGAAGTTCGTGGCCTGGTCGTCGGGATCGAGGCCGCTGACGCCATGCTCAAGTCGGCCTCGGTTCGCCTGCTACGCCAGGCACTCACCAATCCTGCGCTGGTCAGCCTGGTGGTGGAGGGCGATCTCGCAGCCTGCCGCGCTGCACTGGATGCTGGCGCAGCTGTAGCCTTGCGCGCCAACGCGCTGGTCAGCCGCAAGGAAATCGGCCGGCCGGAGGACGACACGGCCTACCTGCTGGACACTCTGCTGGCGGAGCCATCTCCGCCTCCGCCAACCGCTTGCGCCAGCGCGCCGGCGGTCGTTGCCGAGGAACCGATCGAGGTGCCGGAAGGGCTTCTGCCGTTGTTGGCGCAGCACAAGCACGGCTGCAGTGCCAGTGAGGTGTCGGCGGCGTTCGAGGTGCCAGTGGAGGTGGCTCGCGATTGGCTGGAGCAACTCTGCGTCAGCGGCAAGTTGCGCAAGCGCGGCAGCCGCTACCGGCGTGCGGGAGGTAGTGCGACATGACCCGCATCCTCGACCTGGATGCCGGGCTGATCCGGCGCCGGGTAGCGGCGGCAGGTGTGGTCGGGGCCGGCGGCGCCGGCTTCCCGACTCACGTCAAGCTCAATGCCAGCGCCGAGATCTACCTGGTCAACGGCGCGGAGTGCGAGCCTTTGCTGAAGGTCGACCAGCAGATGGCCGATGAGCAGGCCGAGTGGTTGATCAAGGGGCTGCTGTACGGCATGGCTGCGACCGGCGCCGCTGAAGGCATCATTGCGCTCAAGGCCAAATACCAGGCCGCCATCGATCGCCTGACGCCGTTGCTCCCCGAGCGCGTGCGGTTGCACATCCTGCCGGACATCTATCCGGCCGGCGACGAGGTGATCACCATCTGGCTGGCCACTGGCCGGCGTGTACCGCCGGCGCAGCTTCCGCTGTCCATCGGCGTGGTGGTGAGCAACGTGCAGACGCTGATCAACGTCGCCCGCGCGGTCGAGCTCGAGCAGCCGGTCACCCAGCGCACCCTGACGGTGAACGGCGCGGTGCGCCAGCCGCTGACGCTCAGCCTGCCGCTGGGTACGCCGCTGCGCGAGGCGCTGGCGTTGGCTGGCGGCTGCACGGTGAGCAATCCCGCCTTCATCAATGGCGGGCCGATGATGGGGCACCTGCTGGATGACCTCGACGAGCCGGTGACCAAGACCACCGGCGGCCTGCTGGTGCTGCCCGAGGATCACCTGCTGATCCGCCGTCGCCGGCAGAGCATGGACACGGTGCTGGCCATGGCACGTTCGGTGTGCGAGCAGTGCACGCTGTGCACCGAACTCTGCCCACGGCACATGATCGGTCACGAACTGCCGCCGCACCTGATCGTGCGCGCCACCAATTACCAGCACATTGCCCAGCCCAGTGTATTGCTGTCGGCGCTGACCTGTTCCGAGTGCGGTATCTGCGAGGCCTATGCCTGCCCGGTGGAGATATCGCCGATGCGCTTGAATCAGGCGCTCAAGGGCCGTCTGCGCGCCGAGGGCGCCCGCTACGAAGGCGAGCTGCGCGCGGCCGACCCGATGGCCGAGTACCGCCTGCTGCCGGTCAGCCGGCTGATTTCCCGCCTGGAGCTGCAAGCCTTCAACCACAAGGCGCCGATGCAGGTCACGGACGACGCCCCGCGTGAGGTCAGCCTGCCGTTGCGCCAGCACATCGGCGTTGCAGCCGAGCCTTGCGTTGGCGTGGGCCAGACGGTGGTTGCCGGCCAATGCATCGCCAGCATCCCTGAAGGGCAGCTGGGTGTTCCGCTGCACGCGAGTATCGATGGCCAGGTCATCGAGGTCGGTATCAGCCATATCCGCATTGCAGCCTCCACCGCGGACACACTTTCCCAAGGAGAATCTCCATGTATCACGCCATCGGCCTGATCGAGCTGACCAGCATTGCCCGTGGCGTCCAGGTCGCCGACCTGATGCTCAAGAGTGCCGATGTGCAACTGCTCTCGGCCAAGACCATCTGTCCCGGCAAGTACATTGCCATGGTCGGCGGACAGATCGCTGCGGTGCAGCAGGCCGTTGCCACGGGAGAAGAGGCGGGCGGCCACATGGTGGTCGATCGCTTCGTTCTGCCCAATATCCACGAATCGGTGTTGCCGGCGATCAGCGGCGTGACCCGGGTGGAGCGCACCCAGGCGCTGGGCGTGGTGGAAACCTTCAGTGTGGCAGCCTGCATCGAAGCGGCGGACGCCGCGGTGAAAGCGGCCAACGTGGTACTGGTGCGCGTACACATGGCCTTCGGCATTGGCGGCAAATGCTACCTGGTGGTGACCGGCGACGTCGCCGACGTGGAGACCGCGGTCAAGGTCGCGTCGCAAAGTGCCGGTGAGAAGGGTCTGCTGGTTCACAGCATGACGGTTCCCAGGCCGCACGTTGACCTGTGGCAGCACCTGCTCTAGCTGACTGAAACAGTCTTGTCAGGCGACCGAAGAGTCGCTGATCCAAGTAAGAAATGTTGTGCCTTGCAGATGAAGTTGGCGTTCAGCGCCAGATTTGGTCGTGGACCCCGTCGGGGTGTGGCAAGGCAAGCATGAGCAGTAAAAAGCGCGAGATCGACCTGCATCACTTGTGGCAGGAGCAAGGAACGGGGGGCCCGGCCCAGGAGCCACTGGGGCGTAGCGAGTGTGTTCGCCTGCGTCGTACGGAGGACGTCTATGCCCATGCCTGTCACATCACCGCCTGGCAGCAGCTTTACGACCAGTTGAGGCCGGGGGCATTCCAGGGGGAGTTGGACGAGGTCTGGCTGAAGGGGCTGCAGTTCTTCCGTGAACGCACCAGCCACGCCCTGCACCAGTCCTGCATGGTTTGGCCGGGCGCCTTCTGGTTTGGCATTCCTTTCGCGACACAGGCCCAGGGCTACATTGGTCGTCGGCAGATCGACACCGAGTCCATTGCGGTAAGGCCCGGTGGTCGGGAGTTCGAGCTGAGCACCCCGGACGACTACGGCATCCTCGGCCTGGTAGTCGACAGAGGGTTGTTGCAGGAACAACTGGAATTCCAGGGGCAGGCGCAGACGTTGTGCCTGCTGGAAGAACACACCGTGCTGCACCTGGATGCCGCCCACAAGCAACGCTTGTGCATGTACATCGACGAGGCCCTGGAGGTCGCCGCCAAGGCCCCGGCAAGCATGGGTACACCGGCGGTCGGCAAGCAACTGAGCCATGAGTTGCTGCTGGTCCTGCTGGCAGCGTTGCAGGGAGCCCAGACAGTCGATCTGGACTGCTCCGTGACTTCACTGCGCAAGCGGCAGATCGTCTCGCGGGCGCGCGAGTACGTGCTCGACAATCCCAGTGATCACGTGACGGTGCTGGATCTCTGCCAGCGCCTGCACGTCAGCCAGCGCACACTGCAGAACTGCTTCCTCGAGGTGATCGGCAGAAGCCCGATGAACTACCTCAAGGCCGTGCGCCTGAATGCCGTGCACCGAGAGCTGGGCAGCCCCTATTCAACGTTCAACACCGTCCAGGATGCAGCCATGGCCTGGGGCTTCTGGCACATGGGTCAGTTTTCACGCGACTACCTGACGCATTTCGGCGCCCGGCCTTCGCACACCCTCGCCGAGCGCGCGCGGCTCAGTACGGCCTGGTAGCCGCCAGCCTTCCCGTCAATCACTCCATCGTTCCGTTCGTGCCTGCAGCGCAGGCGCGACGGGCACTTTTTACCCAGGAATCAACGATGTCCCAGAGAAACGTCCTTGTCATCAATTGTGGAAGCTCCTCCATCAAGTTCGCCCTGATCGGGGAGGGCCGCAGCCACTTTCTGCTGTCCGGGATTGCCGAGCGACTGGGCTCGGCAGAGGCGCTGTTGCGGGTGCGTGACCGCGAAAGTGAAGACTGCCTGCCGATTCCCCACGCCGGTTATGCACAAGCCCTCGCCCGGCTATTGCCGCTGGCACGCCTGGCTGCAGGAGGTGAGCTATATGGCGTGGGGCATCGCGTGGTGCATGGTGGCGAGCACTTCACCCAGGCGTGCCGAATCGACCCCCAGGTAGTGGATACCATCCGCGCCACCATTGGCCTCGCCCCCTTGCATAATCCCGGCGCTCTGGCAGGCATCGAGGCGGTTCTGCAGCTGTTTCCCTCGATGCCGCAGGTGGCGGTATTCGACACGGCATTCCATCAGACGTTGCCCGAGCACGCTTACCGTTATGCATTGCCGGATGAGCTGTACCGCGAGCACGGAGTGAGGCGCTACGGTTTTCATGGCACCAGCCACCGCTGCGTCAGCCAGCGCGCCGCCGCGCTCTGCGACCTGCCCATCGACGACAGCTGCTGGCTCTCGGCGCACCTGGGCAATGGCAGTTCGACCTGCGCCATCGTCGACGGTCGCAGCCGTGACACCAGCATGGGCATGACACCGCTGGAGGGATTGGCGATGGGGACTCGCAGCGGAGACGTCGACCCCAACCTGCACATTCATCTGATGCGTACCTTGGGCTGGTCGATCGAGCGAATCGATCGCCTGCTCAACCAGGAAAGTGGCCTTCTGGGGATGTCCGGGTTGTCCAACGATATGCGTACGCTGGAGCAGGCTCGAGCCGAAGGGCACCCGGGAGCGACCCTGGCCATCGAGGTGTTCTGCTATCGGCTGGCGAAGTCGCTGGCAGCGATGAGCTGTGCGCTGCCTCGTATCGACGGCCTGATCTTCACCGGTGGGATCGGTGAGAACTCGGCGCTGATCCGTAGCCTGACCGTGGGGCATCTGCGGGTTCTGGGTTTTGCTCTGGACGAGAGCGCCAACCAGACTCGGGGCAACCAGGGGCGAGCGATTCAGGCGGTTGGCAGTCCGCGGGTATTGGTCGTACCGACTGCCGAGGAAGAGATGATCGCTGTGGATACCCTGACGCTCCTCGGCTGAGGAGCGTCAGGCTGACTCTCAGCGCTGCTGGCTGGCGCTGAGGTTCAGCAGGTTCAGGCGTTGTTCGACGGCGCGCTGAATGCCATCCGCGTCAAGACCGCACTCCGCGAGCATCTGCGCCGGCTTGGCGTGCTCGACGTAGTAGTCCGGCAGGCCCAGGTGCAGGATCGGCTGCTGGAGGTTCTCGCGGGCGAGGAATTCGCTGACGGCGGCGCCGGCGCCACCCATCACCGAGTTCTCCTCGACGGTCACCAGCAGCTCGTGGCTGGCGGCAAGCTGGCGTACCAGTTCCTCATCCAGCGGCTTGACGAAGCGCATGTCGGCAACCGTGGCGTCGAACTGCTCGGCCACTTTCAGCGCTTCGGCCAGTTGCACGCCGAACACCAGGAAGGCGACCTTGCCGGCCTTGCCTTCGCGGCGCACCACGCCCTTGCCGATCTCCACCGGAGCCAGTTCGGCCTCGATGGTGGCGTTCGGGCCGGTGCCGCGCGGGTAACGCACCGCCGCCGGGCCCTCGAAGTGATGGCCGGTGGTGAGCAGCTTGCGCAGTTCGTTCTCGTCGCTGGGGGTCATCACCAGCATGCCGGGGATGCAGCGCAGGTAGGAGAGGTCGAAGCTGCCGGCGTGGGTCGGACCGTCTTCGCCCACCAGTCCGGCGCGGTCGATGGCGAACAGCACGTCGAGGTTCTGCACCGCGACGTCGTGGATCAGCTGGTCGTAGCCGCGTTGCAGGAAGGTGGAGTAGATCGCCACCACGGGCTTGGCGCCGTCGCAGGCCATGCCGGCCGCCAGGGTCACGGCGTGCTGCTCGGCGATGGCGACGTCGAAGTAGCGGTCCGGGAACCGGTCGGCAAAGGCCACCAGGTCGGAGCCTTCCTTCATCGCCGGGGTGATGCCGACCAGGCGCGGGTCCTGGGCAGCCATGTCGCACAGCCACTGGCCGAACACGCTGGAGTACTTCGGCCCGCCAGCCTTCTTCGGCACGGCGTGGGCGGGAGCGCCTTCGGGTTCGAGCTTGGTGATGGCGTGGTAGCCGATCGGGTCGATCTCGGCCGGCCCGAAGCCCTTGCCCTTCTTGGTCACCACGTGGAGGAACTGCGGGCCCTTGAGGTCACGCATGTTGCGCAGGGTGGCGATCAGGGTCGGCAGGTCGTGGCCGTCGATGGGGCCGATGTAGTTCCAGCCCAGTTCTTCGAAGAGTGTGCCGGGGACCAGCATGCCCTTGGCGTACTCTTCGGTGCGGCGGGCGATCTCCCAGGCGCCGGGCAGGCGCGAGAGCACCTTTTTGCTGCCTTCGCGCATGCTGCTATAGGTGCGGCTGGAGAGGATCTTGGCCAGGTAGTTGGACAGGCCGCCGACGTTGTTGGAGATCGACATGTCGTTGTCGTTGAGGATCACCAGCATGTCGGCCTTCACTTCCGACGCGTGGTTGAGCGCCTCGAAGGCCATGCCGGCGGTCAGCGCGCCGTCACCGATCACCGCCACCGACTTGCGGTTGGAACCTTGCATCCGAGCGGCGATGGCCATGCCGAGGGCGGCACTGATGGAGGTGCTGGAGTGACCGACGCCGAAGGTGTCGTACTCGCTTTCCGAACGACGCGGGAAGGCGGCCAGGCCGTCCTTCTGGCGCAGGCTGCCCATGCGCTCGCGGCGACCGGTGAGGATCTTGTGCGGGTAGGCCTGGTGGCCGACGTCCCACACCAGCCGGTCGTCCGGGGTGTCGAAGACGTAGTGCAGGGCGACCGTCAATTCGATGACGCCCAGGCCTGCGCCGAAGTGGCCGCCGGTCTGGCCGACGCTGTACAGGAGGTACTGGCGCAGTTCGTCAGCGAGGGTCAGCAGCTCCGCTTCCCCGAGCCGGCGCAGTTCGACCGGCGTGCTGGCGCGGTCGAGCAAGGGCGTGGCAGGGCGCTCGCGGGGAATCTCGTGGAACGTCGTGGGCATCAGGCTGATCGTTATGAGAGGCAAAGATGCGGAAGTTTACCCGAAGCTCCGGATTGGCCCAAGCAACGTAGGGCCAATCCTTTGGACGACCGGATGGTCGGGATGCGGTCGTCAGGCTGTGCCGAAATCGTCGTTGCTTCCGACGATTGCACGCAAGCGAGCCTTGGAGGCAGCCGCCACTGTAGGCAGGATGATGACCAGCGGCGGATTGCCGCAGTCTTTTGTAGCAATCGAGGAGGATGGTGTGACCCGACTGAGCCTGGAAGAACTGCGCGAATTGTCCGAAGCGATCCTGCGTCGCCACGGTTTCAGCGAGCCCCATGTACAGGGCGTGACCGAGACGGTGCTGGCCGGCGAGCGCGACGGCTGCACTTCCCATGGCGTGTGGCGGCTGTTGGGTTGCATCCATACGGCGCGTGCCGGAAAGGTTTCGCTGGATGCCGTGCCGCACCTGTCGGAGCCTGCCCCGGCGCTGGTACGGGTAGACGCCAAGGGTGGCTTCTCGCAGTGCGCCTTTGACCTCGGGCTGCCGAAACTGGTGGAGAAGGCGCGGAGCCAGGGCATTGCTGCAATGGCGGTCAACCATTGCGTGCACTTTTCGGCGCTGTGGGTGGAGATCGAACGGATCGTCGCCCAGGGTCTGGTGGCGCTGGCGGTGACTCCGGCCCAGGCCTACGTGGCACCGGCAGGGGGGACGCGGCCTTTGTTCGGTACCAACCCCATCGCTTTCGGCTGGCCGCGTGCCGGGCAGAATCCCTACGTCTTCGACTTCGCCACCACCGTCGTGGCGCGCGGGGAAATCCAGCTGCACGAGCGCGAGGGCAAGTCCATCCCGCTGGGCTGGGGTATCGATGCAGAAGGTCAGCCCAGTACGGATGCGAGCGCCGTGCTCGACGGCGCCATGCTGACCTTCGGTGGGCACAAGGGCTCGGCGCTGGCGACTATGGTCGAGTTGATCGCCGGCCCGCTGATTGGCGACCTGACCAGTGCCGAGTCCACGGTCTTCGACGCCGGGACGAAGTCTTCGCCGTATCATGGTGAATTGCTGATCGCCATCGACCCGGCGCGCTTCCTCGGTGCGGATGCTGCGCAGCACCTGGCGCGGGCGGAAACCCTGTTCGAATCCATCGTCGACATGGGCGCGCGCCTGCCGTCTCAGCGGCGTTTCGCGGCGCGCGAACGCAGCTTGAAAGAGGGCGTGGAGATCAGCGATTCGCTGTATGCCGATCTGCGCAAGCTGCTGGAGTAGGCAGGACGTAGGGCTAATAACCTGGAACAGGTTATCCGCCGCTGGCTTCGTAGCGGATAGCGCTGGCGCGTTATGCGCCCTGCGAAAAGCCATGCCTCGCGGCGTTTCGCGAATAAAAAAGCCCCGGCGCAAGGCCGGGGCTGAGCATCGGCGCGGGACTGGCCGACAGTTCACTCCCGCGCCGACGAACCTTCAGCGAGTCACCGCGTTGCGTGTCGTCTCGCCATCCACCAGCCGCGCGATACCCAGTGGGTTGGCGTCCTTCAGCGCCTCGGGCAGCAGCGCATCCGGGTAGTTCTGGTAGCACACCGGACGCAGGAAGCGGTCGATGGCCAGGCTGCCGACGGATGTGCCGCGCGCGTCGGAGGTCGCCGGATAGGGGCCGCCGTGAACCATGGCGTCGCAGACTTCCACGCCGGTGGGGTAGCCATTGATCAGCAGGCGTCCGGCCTTGCGTTCCAGTACTGGCACCAAGGCGGCGAAGCGTGAGAGATCGTCCGGTTCGGCGATCAGCGTGGCGGTGAGCTGGCCGTGCAGGCCGTCCAGCGCGCGGCGCAGTTCGGCTTCATCGGCCACTTCGACGACGAGGGTGGTGGGGCCGAAGACTTCCTCCTGCAACAGCTCTTCGCCCTCCAGCAGCAGCTCGGCCTTGGCCTGGAACAGTTGCGGGAATGCCTGCCGGCCTTCCTGCGGATGCCCGGCGAGGTGGCGCAGGCCGGGATGGGGCAGCAGGCGGGAGACGCCCTTTTCATAACTGTTCAGCGTGCCGGCGTTGAGCATGGTCTGCGCCGGGCGCTGGCCGATCTCGGCGATCAGGTTGGCGACGAACAGGCTGAACGCGGGCGAGGCGACGCCGATCACCAGGCCGGGATTCGTGCAGAACTGGCCGCAGCCCATCACCACCGAATCCGCCAGTTCGCGGGCGATCTTTTCGCAGCGAGATTCCAGGGCAGCGGGTAGCACGAGGACCGGGTTGATGCTGCTCATTTCGGCAAACACCGGGATCGGCTGCGGACGGGCGGCCGCCAGGTCGCACAGTGCACGACCGCCCTTGAGCGAGCCAGTGAAGCCGACCGCCTGGATCGCCGGGTGCTTCACCAGCGGTTCGCCGACGCCGGCGCCATAGATCATGTTGAACACGCCGGCCGGCATGCCGGTGGATTCGGCGGCGCGGATGATGGCCTCGCCGACCCATTCCGCCGTGGCCATGTGGCCGCTGTGGGCTTTCACCACCACCGGGCAACCGGCAGCGAGGGCGGCGGCGGTGTCGCCACCGGCGGTGGAGAAGGCCAGCGGGAAGTTGCTGGCGCCGAACACGGCCACCGGGCCGACGCCGGTGCGATATTGGCGCAGGTCCGGGCGTGGCAGCGGCTGGCGATCCGGCAGGGCGCGGTCGATGCGCGCGCCGAGGAAGTCGCCGCGGCGCAACACCCTGGCGAACAGGCGCATCTGGTTCGCGGTGCGGCCCCGTTCGCCCTGGATACGTGCGGCGGGCAGCGCGGTCTCGCGGCAGACGGTGGCGATGAAGTCGTCGCCGAGGGCTTCGAGCTCCGTGGCGATGGCGTCGAGGAACTGTGCGCGGCGTTCCGGCGACAAGGCGTTGTAGGTCGGGAAGGCCGCTTCGGCGGCGCGGGCGGCGGCGTCGACTTCGGCTTCGGTGGCCTGGAGGAAGTCACGGGGCAGGGCTTCGCCGGTGCTGGCGTCGAGGCTCTGCAGGCGGACATTGCCGGCGCCGACGCGCTGGCCGGCGATGAAGTTCTGGGCGGTCATGGGCGGGCTCTCTGGTGCTGGATTTCGGTACGGCGAAGAGCCCCTCTCCCCAGCCCTCTCCCTGAAGGGAGAGGGAGTGTCCGAGTGGCTCGAGCTGTCGAGTACTCCTGAAGGAAAGGTGTCAGGAGGACTACGTTCTGCCCCCTCACGCCGAACCAGTCCCCTCTCCCTTCGGAGCGGGGCGCGCAGCTAGGGTTAGGGAGAGGGCATCGAACGCGCGGGTGAACCTTGGAGTTTCGGTTCGCGCCGACTGCCCCTCTTTCCGGAAGTCGCGATTACAGCCCGACATCCGGCAGCTTCGGCCGGTTCGCCAGCGCCTTGGCCATGATGGTCTCCACGTGCTTGCGGTCGGCGCCTTGCAGCGCCAGGCGCGGCGGGCGGGTGAGGGCGGTGCCGCGGCCGGCGATCTCCTCACACAGCTTGATGCACTGCACCAGGTCCGGACGGGCGTCGAGGTGGAGGATCGGCATCAGCCATTCGTAGATCGGCATGGCCTCTTCATAACGGCCGGCCTTGCACAGGCGGAAGATGGTTTCGCCTTCCTGCGGGAAGACGTTGGACATGCCGGAAATCCAGCCCTCGGCACCCACTGCGATGCTTTCCAGCACGACGTCGTCGAGGCCGGCGAAGAGGATGAAGCGGTTGCCCACTTCATTGCGTACGTCGATGAAGCGGCGGGTGTCGCCGGAGCTGTCCTTGAAGCAGACGATGTTCTCGCAGTCGGCCAGGGAGATGAGGATGTCCGGGGTGACGTCGTTCTTGTAGATCGGCGGGTTGTTGTAGACCATCACCGGCAGGTCGGTGCTGGTGGCCACGCTGCGGAAGTGCGCGGCGGTCTCGTGCGGCTTGGAGGAGTAGACCAGCGCGGGCATCACCATGATGCCGTCGACGCCGACCTTCTGTACCGCCTTGGCCACTTGCGAGGCGCCATGGCTGGTGAACTCGGCGATGCCGCAGATCACCGGCACGCGGCCACCGGAGGCGTCCTTGGCGACCTCGGTGACGGCCATCTTCTCCTCGATGGACAGCGAGGTGTTCTCGCCCACGCTGCCGCAGACCACCAGGCCGGACACGCCGTCGCGCACCAGGTTGGAGATCACCTGGTGGGTGGCCTCCAGGTTAACCGAAAAATCGTCGTTGAACTGGGTGGTGACCGCGGGGAACACGCCGCTCCAATTGACCTTCTTGCTCATGTTTCTCTCCAATTGTCGTATTTCGTATACGAAAGTTCCGGGAGGCTTCCCTGAAAATTCGTCGTCGGGTGCCGCTACGCGGCGAATCAGGGTTGAATTTGGGAAGCGTCAGTAACCGTTCGGCCAGGTGTCCGACAGCCGATAGCCTTCGGGCCAGGGGTCGGATGGGTCGAGCAGGTGCTGGTGGGTGCCGGTGATCCAGGCGCGGCCGGAAATGCACGGGTGGATCGCCGGTTTGCCGCCGACGCTGGTGAGGCCGTCGATGCGGCAGTGGAACTTGGAATCGATGATCGAATGGCCGACGAAGCGCTCGCCGTCCTTCAGCTGGCCCTTTGCATGCAGCACTGCCATGCGCGCCGAGCAGCCGGTGCCGCAGGGCGAACGATCGATCTTGCCGGGGCGGATGACCACGGCGTTGCGGCCGTGCAGCACGCCGTCGATGCGTTCCACCGGAGCGGTCAGCTGGCAGAAGGAGATGTGCGCCCAGTCGTGGTTTTCCGGGTGCTTGAAGCCCAGTTGCTGGTTCGCCGCCTGGGTGATCTTCAGGCCGGTGGCGACCAGGTCGGCGGCTTCCGAGGCATGCAGGGTGAAACCCAAGGCATGGGCGTCGGCGAGCACGAAGCTGTCGCCGCCGTAAGCGGTATCCACCTGCAGTGAACCGAGGCCTTCCACTTCGATCCAGGCGTCGAGCTGGTCGGCGAAGGAGGGCAGGTTGCGTACTTCCACGCGCTGCACCTTGCCGTCCTTGCAGTCGGCCACGGCTTCGATCAGACCGCCCGGTGCTTCCAGGGTCAGGCGCGTCTGCGGTTCCTGCATCGGCAGGATGCCGCTGTCGAGCAGCACGGTGCTGACGCACAGCGAGTTGGAGCCGGACATCGGCGGCACGTCGGCCGGTTCCATGATGATCCAGGCCATCTGCGCGCGCGGGTCCTTCGGCGGTACCAGCAGGTTCACATGGCGGAACACGCCGCCGCGCGGCTCGTTGAGGACGAAGTTGCGCAGCACGTTGTCGCTGGCGATGAAGCGCGACTGTGCCCACACGGTGTCGCCGGGCGGCGGGGCGACGCCGCCGACGATGACGTCGCCGACCTCGCCTTCGGCGTGGCAACTGACCACGTGGATGATCTTGCTCGAACGCATGTCTGTCTCCTGTGCGAATGGGCCAATGGATGCGCGGTCAGTTCACCGAGCGGAGGAACTCCGCCGTCTCCGCCCGCTGCGGGTTGACGATCACCTGGTCCGGCGTGCCGATCTCGTGCACCAGCCCGTCGCGGAAGAACGCCACGCGGTCGGACACGTCACGGGCGAAGCGGATCTCGTGGGTCACCAGGACCATGGTCATGCCCTCTTCGGCGAGCAGGCGCATGGTGTCGAGCACTTCGCCCACCAGCTGCGGGTCGAGCGCCGAGGTGGCTTCGTCGAACAGCATGTAGTCCGGCGACATGGCGAGCGCACGGGCAATCGCCATGCGCTGCTGCTGCCCGCCGGAGAGCTTCTGCGGGAATACCTTGAGCTTGTCGCCCAGGCCGACGTGCTTGAGCTGCTTCACTGCCATGGCCTCGGCCTCGTCCCTGGACAGGCCGAGCACCTTGCGCGGGGCGAGCATGACGTTCTCCAGCACGGTGAGGTGCGGGAAGGCGTTCCACTGCTGGAAGACGATGCCGATCTTCTGCCGCAGCTTGTTCAGGTCGGTGGTCTTGGCGTGGACCTCGATGCCGTCGACGCGGATCTTGCCGCGCTGGATCGGTTCCAGGCCGTTGATGCACATCAGCAGGGTGGACTTGCCCGAGCCCGAGCCGCCGATGATCGAGACCACCTCGCCCTTCTTCACGGTCAGGCTCACGCCCTTGACCACTTCCAGATCGCCGTAGGCTTTGTGCACGTTGTCGATTTCAATCATTTTCCTGCCACCTTTGTTCCAGCCGGGCACCGAGGCGCGCCACGACCCAACTCATGAGGTAATAGATGACCCCGGCGATGCACAGCACCAGCAGGGGTTCCTGGATGCGCGTGACGATGGTCTGCGAGGCGCGGAGCAGTTCGACGATGCCGATCCACATGACCAGCGCGGTGTCCTTCATCACCCCCAGCACCAGGTTCAGCCAGCCGGGGAAGGCCACCCGCGCCGCCAGCGGCAGCACGATGTAGCGCAGGTCCTGCCAGTAGGTCAGGCCCAGGGAGCGGCTGGCGCGGCGGATGTTCGGGCCGACGGCGAGGATGCCGCTGCGGATGATCTCGGTGCAGAACGCTGCCGCGTAGACGCCCAGTACCAGGCAGCCGACGGTGAAGGCGCTCCAGTTCAGGCCGACGATGCTTTTCAGCGAGTTGAACAGCACGAACTGGATCAGCAGCGGCACGCTTCTGAAGATGTCGAGGAACCAGCCGACCGGCATCGTGGCGCGCGGCAAGGTGGCGCGCAGCCAGCCGAGCACGATGCCGGCAAGGGTGCCGATGAGCATCGCGCCGACGGTCAGCTTGACGGTGACCCAGGCCCCTTGCAGCAGGAACATCAGGTCGCCTGCGGTGAAGCTCGTGGAAAACATGCGTGCTTCTCCTAGTAGCGGAACAGTCGCCAGCTCAGCAGGCGGGCGACCACCACGATGACCTTGGCGATGAGGTAATAGAGCACCGCCGCCAGGGCGAAGTACTCGAAGGTGCGGAAGGTGCGCACGTTGAAGTCCTGGGTCACGCCGGTGAGGTCGTTGTTCAGGCCCACCACCACGCCCAGCGAGGTCATCAGCACCGCCCAGACCATCTGGTTCGTCAGGGGGTAATAGACGATGCGCAGCAGCTGCGGAACGATGATCATCCGGTACGCCTGAAAGGCGCTCATGCCCAGTGACCGCGCGGCGCGCATCTGGGTGTCCGGCACGGCCTTGAGGCCGCCACGGAAGTTCTCCGCCAGGTAGCCGGCGTTGTTGAAGGTGATCCCCGCCAGCAGGGCCACCCAGGAGCTGACGTGCAGACCGAAGGAACCCAGGCCGAAGTACAGGATGTAGATCTGGAACAGCGACGGGGTGTTGCGCGCAATCGACACCCAGGTGTCGGCGAAGCCCTTGAGCAGCGGGTTCTTCATCTGCCGCATGACGGTCAACAGCAGCGCGATGAGCACGCCGAGGATCATCGACAGCGCGGCCGTCTCCAGGGTCACCCAGGCGCCGCCGAGCATGTCCGGCAGGGCCTTGAACGCCGAGCGCCAGTGGAAGCTGTAGTTGAACATCAGCGTACCCCCTCGCTCAGCCAGCGCGGTACGCCACCGTCACCCCGTCCGCTGCAGGCTGCTTCGACGCAGGCGGCGAGGCTGCCGAAATGCACCTGGCGCCCGGCCAGGCCCGGACCGTAGTGGGCGTACTTCGCCGAGTTGGTCATCAGCGTGGTGCACTGCGGCGGGATCACCGGCTCGCCGATCATGCACCAGCAGGTGTCGTTGAGCAGTTGCGCGCCGAAGTCTTCCAGCACCTTCACGTCGCCGGCGGCGCGGGCCTTTTCCTGCACGGCGCGGCCGAGGGTGATGACCAGCGCGACGTCCGGATGCTTGCGGCGCCCGGCCAGCAGTTTCGCCAGGTCGGCGCATTCGCTGGCGGAGAAATGCGGGTTGCCCAGGGATACCAGTTGCACGCCGGGTTCGCTGGCGTGGTCCAGCTCGCGCCAGGAGGCGATGAGGTCCGCCGGGGTGACGCGCAGGTGTTGCTGCGGTGCCATGCCGCCCAGGGCGGTGCTGGTGTCCGGCGCTTCCGGCGTGACCCCGGCAATGTGGAACATCGGCGCGGCGGAGGTGGTGGCGAAGGCCGCGCCGAAGGCTTTCAGCGCATCGCTGTCCGGCGCCAGCGGCTGCAGGCCGTCGACCACCGGGATGCGCGAGCCGCACAGCTCGCCGATGTGGTAGCCGAGCAGCGGGAAGATCGACTCGTCGTGCTCGGCCGGCAGCTCGACATCGATCCGCAGCGTCGCCAGCCGGCCTTCGTCGCGGTGGCTGCCGACGTTCGGTGCGCGCCCGGTGAGGGCGATGCAGATGTCCAGATAATCCGGGTATTTCAGGGTGCGCGCGCCGAGTACGCTGTTGGCGTACACCACGGCGTTGGACTCGGCCCAGACCACCTGTTCGCCGAGGCTCGGCTTGCTGTCCAGAAGGTAGGGCGCGCAGGTGTAGCTCATCTGCGCACCCATCTCCATGTAGGCATCGCCCAGGGCGGCAGCGGGTTCGCCGAAAGCCTTGTCGACGCCCAGCTCACGCCAGCGGCGATGGTCCACGGAGATGGAGTTGAGGGTGGTCGGCACCTTCACCTTGCCGCCCCAGTCCGCCAGCTGGCGGGCGAAGCGCAGGCTCGCGGGGCCGGTATAGATGCAGCCGTCGATGTGCGCCTGGGCGACATCGAGCAAATCCTTCGCGCCTTGCAGCGCGGCCATGCGCAGGACGATCTGCATGGCGGCCTGTGCAGCCTTGCCGTGCTTGCCGTCGAGCAGCTCATGATCGCCCGCATTCAGCGCCAGGCCTTCCGGCAGTGGGCCGGCGTCGCTGGCCATCACGCCCTGCCAGCCATCGGCAGGGCGCTGGGCCGTAAGTGTCACGGTATCGCCTTCGATGCGGGCCCAGCCGCCCGCAGACAACTGCTCGAAGCCCTCGCGTCCTACGCACAGCACCGGGATGGAGCGGCCGAACAGCGCCTGCGCCACCAGCACACCGAGGGTGAGGATTTCATCCGGCTCGGCCAGCAGCAGCGCTGCCGGCGCGTGGCCGTTGAGCAGTATCTCCAGCATCACGCTACTGCCGGTGCAGGAGCCGCGTCCGCTGGGAATCGCCAGCACCCGTCCGGGCAGGAAGCTGCCGGAGAGCGGATGGTGGCGGTCGATGACCTCGCCGCTGAAGGGCTCGACGCCACCCCAGAAGCTCAGCCCGGTGTCGGCGGGCAGTAGCGCCCCTTCGGCGCTACCCCCCATCAGGACCCGCCCTGTCAGGCGTGAGTCCTGCACCCTTGAAGCCTGCATCGAAGACATGTCGCACCCGCTGTCAGTAGTACACGTGGGGAACGGTGAGATCGACCGGGGTGCCGCCCACCCACTTCTCGTACAGCTCGGCGTAGCGGCCGGTGCGGACCTGCTGGTTGACGAAGAGGTTGAGGTAATGGATCAGGCCGTACTCGTTGCGCGCGGCGGCCAGCGACACGTAGTCGATCACGTAGGGCGCGTTACCCACGACCTTCAGGCCCTTGTACTTGCCGGACTTGAGGGTGGAAGCGGCGACGGTGTTGGTGACCACGGTGGCGTCGATGTGGCCCTGGGCGACGGCGAGGATGGTGTCGTTCTGGCTCTGGTAGGCGCGGAAGCTGCCCTTGCCGCCCCATTTCTTCACGTCCTTCTCCAGCGCGATGGCTTCATAGGTACCGCTGGTGTTGCCCACCGGACGGTCCTTGATGTCCTCGTACTTGGTGATGCCAGTGTCCTCGCGGGTCAGCACCACCATCTGGAAGGCGAAGTAGGGGATGGTCATGGCCACCGTCTTGGCACGCTCCAGGGTGTCGGAGGTGGAGGCGACGATTACGTCGGCGCGGCCGGAGACCAGCGCGGGAATACGATCCGGGAAGGGCGTCTCGACGACTTCGGCGGTAACACCCAGCACTTTCGCCAGGTCGTTGCAGTAATCCACGTCGAAACCGACCGGGTTGTTCTGCGCATCGCGCGAGCCCATGGGCGGGAAGTCCAGGGTCACGGCGCAGCGCAGCTTGCCGGATTCGATGATGTCGTCGAGCTTGTCGGCCTGGGCCTGGCCGACGAGGAACACAGCGGTGAGGGCTAGCGCAATTCGGGAGAATTTCATGGGGGCCTCTCTGAGTCAGTGTTGTGCAGCGATTTTTGTATTATGGATTTCGTATACGATATTTTCATGAGCAAGGCATGTGCCAGAAATGGCCCGGACATGACCAATCGGTCGCGAGCCCCGCTGTTGTGGGGATGGGGACTACAGGGCGTTCCGAACTGCCTGTAGCCATGTTCCGAACGCTGTTACCAAATGAAGCAGGAACGCGTTTCGCTGCCCCGAATGGGAGCACTTGGCGGGGATGGTGGAGACCCGTAGGGCGCAAAAAGCGGCACGCTTTATCCGTCGGTTACGTATTCGTGCCTCGGCTAATGGCGGAAAACGCCGTGTGTGGCTGATTTCCCCTGAAAGCCTGTGCCTGGGATTTCCCTCTCCCCCGCCCTGGCTGCGCGCCCCGCTCCGAAGGGAGAGGGAGCTGTCCGTGCCGACTGACACCGAGGCATCAACCTGCTCCGATCTAGTCCCCTCTCCCTTCAGGGAGAGGGTTAGGGAGAGGGGATCTGGCAGGAGAGGCGGATGTGCCCGGCTCATGCCAGCGTTCGCGTGCAGGGGCTTGTCAGTTGGGCGCGGATTGCGACTCGCGGTACTGCGTCGGTGACAGCCCGGTGAGCGCGCGGAACTGCCGGCTGAAGGCGCTGTGGTCGGTGTAGCCGCAGCGCAGGGCGATCTCGGTGATCGGCAGGTCTTCACCGAGCAGGCGGGTGGCCGCGCCCAGGCGCGCCTTGTGGATCATCTGCCGTGGGGTGAGCTGGAAGATGCGCTTGCAGTGGCGTTCCAGCTGGGCGACGGACAACCCGGCCAGCTCGGTCAGTTCGGCGAGATTGATCGGCTTGTCGAAGTGCTCGCGGATGTAGGCATCCACCGTCGCCAGGCGCTGGTACGCCGGATGCGTGGACTGTGCCGCCTGCAGGTCGCTGGAAATGCCCGCCATGCCGATGACGTTACCTTCCGCATCACGCAATGCCAGCTTGTGGGTCAGGCACCAGCCCGGCTGGCGGCCTGGGTAGAGGTGCAGCTCCAATTGGTCGCTGAGCTGCCCGCCGGTCTCCAGCACGCGGCGGTCCTGCTCGGTGTAGATCGGCCCGAAGCGCGAGGGGAAGACCTCCTCGGCCGTGCGTCCGAGCAACTCGCAGGCATCCTTCACGCCGCAGCGCCGCGCCAGGGTCTGGTTGACCAATACGTAGCGCGCCGCGGTGTCCTTGATGAAGAACACCACGCCGGGCATGGCATCGAGCAGCGGGGAAATCTGCGCGAGGGTCTGCAGCAGGCTGTCCAGGTCGCGGGCGCCCTGGGGGATCAGGTCGTGCATCGGCAAGCGGGTCGGCTGTCGGAACATGGCGGAAGGTAGCGTGCAAAGTGGCGAGGTGGCGGGGCGCTGTCAACTCGTAGGGCGCGCAACGCCTCTGGCGAATCAGTCAGCGGGGCAATGGTGGCGGATAAAGCGTGCCGCTTTATGCGCCCTACGGTGCGATGTGTGAGGCAGACGCAGGGCGGATAACGCCGTAAGCGTTATCCGCCATCCGTGGCCTGTGTTTTCAGTCTTCGGCGAGCTGCAGCAGGGTTTCCACCCGCGCCGGACTGTAGGGCGGTCGCGGCGTTGGCGGTTGCCAGCCGAACAATTGCTTGGCCGCCGCGCCACAAACGCGGCCCTGGCAGGCACCCATGCCGCAGCGGCTGGCGAGCTTGGCGGCAGTCCAGTCCGGTTTGCCGGCCAGCGCCGAGTAGGGCACGTCTTCGCAGCGGCAGACCAGGGTGTCCGGTTGCGCCAGCTGGTTCAGGCGCGGGTCGAGGGCGAAGTCGCGCTTCAGTGCGACGGCGAAGCCCTGCCAGCGTTGGCGCTGCGACCAGAGTTCGCGGGCGCGGTCGTGTTCCCCCACGGCGGCGTGGCCGGCGATGCGACCCTCCACCAGCGCTTTCTCCGAGCCGCCGAAACCGGTGCATTCGCCCGCGGCATAGATACCGTCGCGGCTGCTTGCCTGCCAGGCGTCGACGCGGATCGCACTGTCGTCCAGCGTGCAACCCAGTGCCTGGCCGAGCTGCACGTTGGGAATCAGACCGAAGCCGCAAGCCAGCCGGTCGCAGGCGATTTCCTTCAGTTTGCCACCCTGGTTGATTCGTACGCCTTCCAGGTGATCGGTCCCCAGCGCGGCAACTACATGGCTGTCGGCACGGTAGGCCGGGTCGTACAGGCCGAACGACTGCAACAGCTTGTTCGGCCAGCGCGGCAACTTCAGGGCGAAACGCGCGAGCGCCGGCCAGGATGCCTGCTCGGCAATGCGCAGGATCGTTGCGCCGTTGGCTCGGGCAGTGGCGGCGCTCGCGAGCAGGAGTGGGCCGCTGCCGGCGATCACCACGTGCTGCCCATCCACCGGCATGCCGCCTTTGACCAGCGCCTGCAGGCCGCCTGCACCGGTGACGCCGGGCAGCGTCCAGCCGGGGAACGGCAGCAACAGCTCGCGGGCACCGGTGCAGAGAATCAGTTTGCGGTAGTCCAGCCGCCAGCCGCATTCGAAGTCTTCCAGCAACAGACCGCGCTCGCCGGCCAAGGCCACCACGCGCGTGCCGTTGTGAATCTGGACGTTGGCGCAGGCTTCGACACGTTCGCGCAGCTCGATGGCAGCGCGGGGCAGGTGGGCATTGGGGCCATCGCGCCAGATCTGCCCGCCAGGCAGCGGGTTGTCGTCGAGGATGACGATGCTCGCGCCGCTGGGGGCGGCGGCGAGAGCGGCGGACAGGCCCGCCGGCCCGGCACCGATGATGACGATATCGGCCGTTTCGCTCATGGATGCGTCTCCACCTGCATGCCGTCGCGGCACAGGGTCTGGCAGGCCAGGCGGCGCTGGCCGTCGATGGTCACCCGGCATTCCTGGCAGACACCCATGCCGCACAGCGGTGCGCGGCGCTGGCCGCTGACCGAGGTGCGCGAGGTGCCGTCGCCACCCAGGGCGAGCGCGGCGGCGACCGTGGTGCCAGCGGCGACGCGCAGCGGAAGGCCATCGAGGATCAGCTCAGGCATGGGCGGTGGCTCCGAGGAAGCGGCGTGGGGAATAGGGTTCGGCCGGCAGCGGCAGTGGCTCGTCGCACAGCTGCGCGGCGAGCAGGTCGGCGGTTCCGGGGGCGGTGGTCACGCCCAGACCTTCATGGCCGACCGCCAACCACAGGCCGGGGCGCTGCGGGTGTTCCCCCACCAGCGGCATGCCGTCCGGGCTGGCCGCGCGGAAGCCCGCCCAGCTGCGGATGACGTTGAGGTTGGCCAGGCCGGGCATGTAGTCCACGGCGCGGCGCAGCATCTTCGCCAGCATCCAGCCTTCCACCTGCGGGTCGGTGGTGCCGAACTGCCGCGAGGCGCCAATGAACAGCTGCCCGGTCGGGCGTGGCTGGATGTTGCAGGCCACCGAGGGGCCGCTGGCGTTGTGCGCGCTGGTCACGTAGCCGAGCTCGACCAGGGTGCGGCGCACCTTGCCGGGGTAACGGTCGGTGATCAGCAGGTGACCCTTCTTCGGTTCGATGGGCAGGTCGGCGCAGAGCTGCGTGGCCTGGATGCCGTTGGCCAGGACGATAGCCTTGGCGCTCAGCCACTGGCCGTCGTCGAGGCGCACGCGGGGTTCATCGATTTCCACCACTTTCGCCTGATGCTGGCGGATCGGTTTCGGTGCCGATTCCAGCAGCCAGGCGGCGGCGCGCGGCGCGTAGAGAATGCCAT
Source organism: Pseudomonas nicosulfuronedens (assembly GCF_005877905.1). GTDB lineage: Bacteria > Pseudomonadota > Gammaproteobacteria > Pseudomonadales > Pseudomonadaceae > Pseudomonas > Pseudomonas nicosulfuronedens. Next base: position 206,005 of record NZ_SWDV01000002.1, read on the forward strand.
CGCCGGTGATCTCCAGCCCGCCGTGCAGGTCACTGCGCAGCTCGGGTTCTTCGCGCAGCAGCTCGGCGCTGTTCAGCAGCCTGGCGGCCACACCGTGGGCACGCAGCACCGCGAACTTGCGCTCGGCTTCGGCCATTTCTTCGTCGTTGGCCGCCAGCCACATCGTGCCGTTGCTGCGGTAAGCACACTCGGCGGGCATGTCGCGCCCCCACTCGCGCCAACGCTTCAACGAGTAGTCGCTCAGCGCCAGTTCGGCGGCGTTGTCGTCGAGCACCAGCAGGTGGCCCATGCCGACGGCAGTGGCGCCGGGCAGGCGCGCATCCAGAACCAGCACGTCCAGCCCTCGTCGGGCGAGGGCATTGGCGCAGGCGGCGCCGACGATGCCGGCGCCGATGACGATGATGTCGGCATCGCTCACGGGCGGATGCCCCAGGCGAAGGGATCGTCCTCTTCCAGCAGCAGGGTGGCTTCGGCGCTGATGTTGGCACGGCCACGAATGGTCGGGATGATGCGCCCTTCGGCCGGCTCGCCGATCCACTCGAAGCGGCCCTCGAACTGGCTGCCGATCACGCTGGCCTGGCGCCAGCTGTCGCCGGAGGCGAGCTTGCCGTCGGCGGCCAGGCACGCCAGCTTGGCGCTGGTGCCGGTGCCGCAGGGCGAACGGTCGTAGGCCTTGCCGGGGCAGAGCACGTAGTTGCGGCTGTCTGCGTCGGGATCGTCGGCGAACAGTTCGATGTGGTCGATCAGTCCGCCGTCCTCGCCACGGATGCCCTGGTCCTCCAGCGCCTTCTGCACGGCGACGGTATAGGCGGTCAGCTCGTCCAGGTTGTCACCAGCGACGCGCAGGCCGTGATCGGAAATCAGGAAGAACCAGTTGCCGCCCCAGGCGATGTCGCCGTGCACCCGGCCCTGGCCGGGCACGTCGACAGGCACCTGTTTGCGGTAGCGATAGGAGGGGACGTTGCGCACGCTCACCGAGCGGTCGTCGTGCAGGGTTGCTTCGACGGTGCCCACCGGCGTCTCGATCTTGTGCGTTCCCGGGCCGATGCGGCCCAGGTGCGCCAGCGAGACCACCAGGCCGATGGTGCCGTGGCCGCACATGCCCAGGTAGCCGGTGTTGTTGAAGAAGATCACGCCGGCACAGGCGCTCGGGTCCACCGGCTCGCAGAGCAGCGCGCCGACCAGCACGTCGCTGCCGCGTGGCTCCAGCACGGTCGCGGCGCGCCAGCTGTCGTGCTGCTCGGCCAGTAGCGCGCGGCGTTCGGCCATGCTGCCCCTGCCCAGATCGGGAAAGCCATCGAGCACCAGGCGCGTGGGTTCGCCGCCGGTGTGGGAATCGAGAACCTGGATGCGTTTCATGCTGCCCCCTGGGGTGTCTTGTTGTTGACCCTAGGGTGGCGCGGGGCGGGGATTGGAGCTTGAGGGTTTTCCGCCGGGCCGATGATGAAATCGGCACAGCGGATGGTTTTGCTCAGCTCGGCGTGGGCCGGTTCGGCAGGTGCTCGTAGAGCGTGCGGCAGACGCCGTTGATGTGTTCCTCCAGCAGGCGCGCGGCACGGTCGGCATCGCCGGCGCGGCAGGCGTCGAGGATGTCGTGGTGCTCGTGGTCGGCGCGTTCCTTGCCGTCGGACATGCTCATCTGCAGGCGCAGGTAGCGTTCTACCTTGTCGTGGATCGAGCGGATCAGCCCGACCAGGTACGGCCGCTGCGCCGGTTCGTAGAGGCAGGCGTGCAGTTCCCAGTTCAGCTCAGCCCAGCGGCCGATGTCGTCCTCGCCGACGAACTCGGCACAGATGCTCTCGGCGCGGGCGAAGGTTGCGTCGCTCATGTTCGGGATTGCCAGGCGCAGCGCCTGGACTTCCAGGACCACGCGCACCTCGAACATCTGCGCCAGCTCAGGCTCGGAAATCTTCGTCACCAGCGCGCCCTTGTTGCGCTGGAACTCCACCAGGCCCTCGGCCTCCAGGCGCTTGAGCGCCTCGCGCACCGGGATCTTGCTGACGTTGAAGATCTGCGCGATGTCGTCCTGGCGGATCGGCTCGTGTTCCGCCATCTGGCCGGAAATGATCGCCTCGCGCAGGTGCTTGGCGATGGTCTCCGAGGCGGAGGGGACGATACCCAGGTTGGGGGCGTTGCGTAGCGGCACGATGCAGTCCGGTCAGGTGGCTAGTGTCGGATATGGTATACGAAATCCCTGTTGTGCAGTGAAGCACCGGCCAGCGCTCATCGCAATGGGTGATTCACGGGATTTGCACACGCAATGCGCGTGCCGGGGGATCAGTTGCGGCGTTCGACGATGTAGCGGGCGAGGGCGCGAAGCGGCTCGGCGTTATCGCTGAAACCCTCCAGCGCAGCCAGCGCGTGGTCGCGCAGGGCCACGGCGTAGGCCTTGGCTTCATCGAGGCCGAGCAGGGCGGGGTAGGTCGGCTTGTCGTGGGCCTGGTCCTTGCCCTGGGTCTTGCCCAGGGTGGCGGTGTCGCTTTCCACGTCGAGGATGTCGTCCTGCACCTGGAACGCCAGGCCCACGGCCTCGGCATAACGGCGCAGCGCTTCCAGCGCATCGGCGTTGGCGCGACCGCTGGCCAGGGCACCCAGCTGAACGCTGGCTTCGATCAGCGCGCCGGTCTTGTGTCGGTGCATGGTTTCCAGCGCGGCCTGGTCGATCTTGCGGCCCACGGATTCCAGATCGATCGCCTGCCCGCCGACCATCCCGGCAGAACCGGCGGCACGGGTGAGGATCATCAGCATGTCCAGACGGGTCTGGGCATCCTGCGGATTGAGTTGTGCGTTACCGATCACCTCGAATGCCAGCGCCTGCAGGCCGTCACCGGCGAGAATCGCGCAGGCTTCGTCGTAGGCGATGTGGGTGGTCGGCTGGCCGCGACGCAGATCGTCGTCGTCCATGGCGGGCAGGTCGTCGTGCACCAGGGAATAGGCGTGGATCAGCTCCACCGCGCAGGCTGCGCCATCGGCACGCTCCACTTCACCACCGAGGGCTTCGCAGGCCGCGTAGGCCAGCAGCGGGCGCACGCGCTTGCCACCGTTGACCACGCTGTAGCGCATGGCAGCGTAGATACGGGTGAGTTCTTCACGGGGGGCGACGAAGAGTTTTTCCAGCGCAGCATCGACACGCGCCTGGCAGCGCGCCTGGTAGGCCGAGATCATGCGTCTTCGCCTTCCGGGTCGAAGGGCGCTTCGCTCAGCTCGCCGTCGCGTTCCAGCAGGATCTGCACCTTCTGCTCCGCCTGGGTCAGCGCCGCCTGGCAGTCACGGGTCAGGCGGATACCCTGCTCGAAGGCACCCAGCGAGTCCTCCAGCGACAGCTCGCCGCTTTCCAGACGCTCCACCAGCGTTTGCAGCTCGGCGAGGGACTGTTCGAAGTCGAGGGAAGCTTTCTTGCGGGCCATGCGGACATCTCGGCGGGGGTATTCGGAAACCTCGCGACACTAGCAGAGACGGGCTTTGCGGGCAAATCTTCGGTCATCTGACGGGTGTCCGGGCAAGCGCCGCAGTCGGCGCCTTCCGGCCGGTTGCCCTAGTAGCCGCCGTCGCGGACGCCCTGGTGCTCCGCCACCACTTTCAGCATGCGCAGCGACTCGAAGGGAGCGTCCACCACGAACTGGTTCGCCAGCCAGGACGGTACGCTGCCACCCGGCTCGCCGCGCATCTCGTAGGTGACTTCGGTGAGCCTCGGGCCCTTGGGGACCATCTGCCAGGTGCCGGAGACGCTGGGTACGCGGATGCGATCCTTGACCGGTGGGACGTAGTCCGGAGCGGCCTGCAGGTGGCGGATCATGCCGCCGTCGGGAGTTTCCTCGGTGCTCACCTTCAGCACCAGGTCGCGCGGGGCGGCGGGCCAGGGGAGTTTGGTATCGAGGTAGACCCAGATGGCTTCGTCGCTGTACTTGAGCAGGCGCATCTGCGCGCAGGCATAGAGCCAGGCGCAGGAGACGCGCAGATTCTCCTGCAGGTGGCCGAGGGTGGCGACATCGGCCTTCACCAGGGTGACACCCCGGAAGCTCTTGTAGCGTGAGCCGGGCACTTCGCTGAGGTAGACGCGCACGCCGTCCTCGTCCTTGGCGAGCTTCCAGTCCGCCGCTTGCGCGTGGGCAAGCGCAGGCGTTGTAAGCACCAAGGCGAGCAGGAGGAGCGACGAGCATTTCATGGCGACGGTCCGGCGGAGGAATAGTCCGATCTTATGCCTGGCCCGTGACAGCGGCGCATTGGCCGGCGAGCGGTCTGGCGGGACGCTTGGCGGGGATGGAGCCGCCAGTCAGCCATGCCCTGACACGGGAGCCTGAAAGGGGGCGGGCAGCGGCCGCTTGAGCACGTGCTGATGCCCCGGAGGAGCCGGCCCCTCTCACCGGCAGGCGCCGATAGCCAGCACGGCGGCAGCGGAGCGGGTCTCCACGCCCAGTTTCACGTAGACGTGTTCCAGGTGCTTGTTCACCGTTCTGGGTGACATGCCGAGGATGTCGCCGATATCCCGGTTGGTCTTGCCGCAGGTCACCCAGTGGAGGACTTCGACTTCCCGACTGGTCAGCTGATAGCGGTTGCTGAGGGCCTTGAGGTTCTGCTCGCCGGTGAGTTGCGGGCGGCTGGCGGGGGTTCTCCTGGCGGCCTGGAGCTCACGGGCGGTCCTCAGGTGCGCGGCCACGCGGGCGAGCACTTCGTCGGTCTTCAGGGGCTTGGTGACATAGTCGATGCCGCCGGCGGAGAAGGCTTCGACGACGTGTTCGCTGTCGGTCAGGGCGGTCATGAACAGGACCGGGATGTCGGCGATCTCGGCCTGGGCCTTGATCCGCCGGCAGGTCTCGAAACCGTCCAGGCCAGGCATCACCGCATCCAGCAGGACCACGTCCGGACGGCGGCGTTGCATGCGCTCCAGGGCGCTGGCGCCGTCCATGGCGACCAGCACCATGTAACCGGCGGCGTCCAGGGCGTCGGAGAGCAGGGCCAGGTTGTCCGGGGTGTCGTCGACGATCAGCACGACGCCGGTCGAGGCGGGTTGCAGGGCGGCGTTCATGGTTTTTCTCCTTCCAGGGGCAGGTCGGCTGGCTGCTGGGTGTCCTTGAGGCGACGGTTGAACTCATTGAGCTGGAAGCGCTTGACCAGCTTGCGCAGCGTATCCACGTAGGCAGCGCTCGCCGGCTCCTCGACCTCGATGCGGTCCAGGCGCTCGAGGATGCCTTTCACGTAGCCCAGCGCGCCCAGCTCGTGGAGTTCGGCGAGGCTGGCCGCGCTCGGTGCCTGCAGCCGGGCGGGCGGCGGGGCGGGAGGCTCGTCATGGCGCTCCAGCCATTCCAGGTCCAGCTGTTGCCTGATCTTCTCCAGCAGTCGGGGAACGTGCACCGGCTTGGCCAGGTAGTCGTCACAGGCGGCGGCAACGCTGCGTTCTCGGTCGTCGGCGAAGGCGTTGGCGGAGATGACGATGATGGGGGCTGTGGAAAGGCCGTTGCGGCGAATCAGGGTGCTGGCCTCCAGGCCGTCGAGCAGCGGCATGGACAGGTCCATGAGGATCAGGTCCGGCTGCAGCAGCGCCACCTGGCGGATGGCTTCCTGGCCGTTGCCGGCCTCGGCCAGGTCGAACCCCAGCGGTTCGAGCATGCCGGCGAGCACGCGGCGGTGCTCGATGTGGTCGTCCACCAGCAGCACCCGGCGCCGTGGACCCTGGTAGCCGACGATATTGTGGTCGACGTGGACCAGCGCCTGCGGCACGCGGACTTCCGAGAGGAACAGGCGGACCACGAAGCTGGTGCCCTGGCCCGGCCTGCTGCTGACGTCCAGGGCGCCGCCCATCAGCGCGACCAGCATGCGGGTGATGGTCAGGCCCAGGCCCAGGCCGCTGTCCTGGCGCAACGGGTCGCCGCGCTCGAAAGGCTGGAACAGGCGCTCCAGCTGCTCCTCGGGGATACCGATACCGCTGTCGATGACTTCGAAGGCAGCGGTCTCGCGGGCATAGGTCACCCGCAGGGTGACGCCGCCGCGGTCGGTGTAGCGCACCGCGTTGCCGAGCAGGTTGATGAGGATCTGGCGGATGCGCTTCTCGTCGCCGCGCACCACCGCCGGGATACGCCCCTGGGATTCGAAGCGGAAGCTCAGGCCTTTCTCCCCGGCCTGGGGAGCGAACATCTGCTGCAACTGCTCGAGGAACTCCGGGAAGGGGATTTCCGTGGGTTCCAGGTTGAGCTTGCCGGCCTCGATCTTGGCCACGTCGAGCAGGCCGTCGATCAGCGACAGCAGGTGCGAGCCGCTGCGGTAGATGGTCGCCAGGGCCTCCTGTTGGCGACTGCTGCTGGCCGGGTCGCGCTGCAGTATCTGGGTGTAGCCGAGAATGCTGTTGAGCGGCGTGCGCAACTCGTGGGACAGCCCGGTGACGTAGCGACTCTTCGCGGCGTTGGCGGCTTCCGAGGCTTCCTTGGCCTTCTGCAGGGCTTCGTCGGTCTTGCGGTGGGCCTGGATTTCCTGCATCAGCAGGGCGGTCTGCCGGTTCGACTCCTCCAGTGCCACGTGACGGCTTTCGCGGGTCAGCACCACCCACCAGGCCAGCGCCGCGGCGAACAGGGTGAGGACCATGAAGGCCTTGAAGAAACCCTGGTACAGCAGGTGGCGCTCGTCACCCTGGAGGCCCTGGGAGACCTGGCTGTAGATCAGCGCCAGGGCGCAGAACATCAGGCCGACCATGACGATGAGGACGCCCAGGTAGTGCGCCAGGCGGGTGTGCAAGTGCGGCACCGAGGTGTTGGGCAGCAGCCAGCGCAGCAGGGCGTCGAACTGCGCCGCGAGGCGCGCCTTGGGTTTGCACAGGTCGCCACAACGGGCGTCCAGTGAACAGCACAACGAGCAGATGGGCGCGCCGTAGGCGGGGCAGAAGGCGATGTCCTCGCGCTCGAAGGCATTGGCACAGAGCACGCAATCCAGGTGAGTCTGCTGCGGGTGCTCCAGCTTGAGCACACTGGTGCGGGCGATGTAGTAGCGGCCGCCGGTGAGCCACGCCAGCAGCGGTGCGCAGACCAGCGCGGAGCCCAGGGACACCACCGGTGAAGCGGCCTGTGCCAGTGCGCCGAACAGCCCCGCGTGGGCCAGGCCGGAGAGCAGTGAGGCGAGCAGCATGGCGCCGACGCCCACCGGGTTGATGTCGTACAGGTGGGCGCGCTTGAACTCGATGTGTTTGGGCGACAGGCCCAGGGGTTTGTTGATCACCAGGTCCGCGACCACGGCGCCTATCCAGGCGATGGCGATGTTGGCATAGAGCCCGAGGACTTCCTCGATGGCTTCGAATACGCCCAGCTCCATCAGCATCAGCGCGATCATCACGTTGAACACCAGCCACACCACGCGTCCGGGGTGGCTGTGGGTGACGCGGGCAAAGAAGTTCGACCAGGCGAGGGAGCCGGCGTAGGCGTTGGTCAGGTTGATCTTCACCTGGCTGACGATGACAAACAGCACCATGGCGCCCATGGCCCAGGCGGGGGAGGCGAACACGTAGCCGAAAGCAACCAGGTACATCTGGGTCGGTTCGGCGGCGCGTTCCATGGGGATCTCGTGCTGCAGGGCGAGGAATGCGAGGAAGGCGCCGGCGAGCATTTTCAGCGCGCCGGGGATGATCCATCCGGGGCCGGCCATCAGCAGCGCTGCCCACCAGCGGCGGCTATTGCGGGCGGTCTTTTCCGGCAGGAAACGCAGATAGTCGACCTGCTCGCCGACCTGGGTCACCAGGGCCAGGCCCACGGTGCAGGCGGCCCCGAAGGATAGCAGGTTGAAAGCCCCGGCCTCGCCCTCGCGGCCGGCGAAGGTGGTCCAGTCAGCCAGCGCGCCGGGGTTCTTGGCGACGACGAAGACGTAGGGCAGCACCAGCAGGATCAGCCAGATCGGCTGGGTCCACATCTGCAGGCGGTTGATCAGGGTGATGCCGTAAGTGACCAGCGGGATGACGATGATCGAGCAGATCACGTAGGCCAGCGCCAGCGGGATGCGGAAGTACAGCTCCAGGGCCAGCGCCATGATCGCCGCCTCCAGGGCGAAGAACAGGAAGGTGAAGCTGGCGTAGATCAGCGAAGTGATGGTCGAGCCGATGTAGCCGAAGCCAGCGCCGCGGGTCAGCAGGTCCATGTCCACGCCATAGCGCGCTGCGTAGTAGCTGATCGGCAGGCCGGTGAGGAAGATCACCAGGCTCACCGCCAGCACCGCCCAGAGGGTGTTGGTGAAGCCGTAGCTGATCGCCAGGGCGCCGCCGATGGCTTCCAGCGCCAGGAAGGAGACGGCGCCCAGCGCGGTATTGGCGATACGGAACTCCGACCACTTGCGGAACGACCTGGGCGTGTAGCGCAGGGCGTAGTCCTCCAGTGTCTCGTCGGCGACCCAGCTGTTGTAGTCGCGGCGGATCTTGGCGATGCGTTGCGTCCCGGTGTGCTGCACGGTGGCGCTCCTGGCGGTGTGGCGGAAAAGGGCATCAGGCAAGTTCCGTGCCCCCACACGGGGGCCGGGCCAGACACCTCGAAGCGCGCTACCCCGTCAACCTTGCTCCGCGCGGGCGCGTGATGGGCAGAGCATGCCCCAGTCCGTTGCCGCGAGCTGTACGTCAGATGACGTATGCCGTTACGTCATCCTGCGTATGTTCTGCCGCCCGGCCCGCGACGCATCCTTTCTCCGCAGCGAACCCCCGCAGCCCCGGCCACAAGGGGCGACCGGTACATCACCTAGAGGAGCGAGAAGATGCACAGACCATCGGCTGTGAAACCCAGCCTTCCCCGGCGCCTGGCGCTGGGGGCCGCGGCATTGTCCCTGCTGGCGGCCAGCGTGTTCAGCCAGGGGGGGATGGCGGATGCCGCCAACACCACCGGCCTGGCGGTGACCGACAAGGAAGTGACCGTCGGCCAACTGCACTCGGCGACCGGCACCATGGCGATCTCCGAGACCGGCGCGATCCAGGCCGAGCGCCTGGCCATCGAGCAGATCAACGCCGAGGGCGGTGTGCTCGGCCGGCAGATCAAGATCATCCAGGAAGACGGCGCCTCCGATTGGCCGACCTTCGCCGAGAAGGCCAAGAAGCTGCTGGAGGCGGACAAGGTCGCCGCGGTGTTCGGCTGCTGGACCTCTGCCTCGCGCAAGGCGGTGTTGCCGATCTTCGAGAAGGACAACGGCCTGCTCTACTACCCGACTTTCTACGAGGGCCTGGAGCAGTCGAAGAACGTCTTCTACACCGGCCAGGAGGCCACCCAGCAGATCCTCTCGGCGCTGGACTGGCTGGCCAAGGAGAAGGGTGCCAAGACCTTCTACCTGGTGGGCTCGGACTACATCTGGCCGCGCACCTCGATGAAGATCGCGCGCAAGCACATCGAGAACGTGCTGCATGGCGAGGTGGTGGGCGAGGAGTACTACCCGCTGGGTGGTACCCAGTTCGGTTCGCTGACCAACAAGATCAAGCTGAAGAAGCCCGATGTGGTCTTCGCCGCGGTGGTCGGTGGCTCGAACGTGGCCTTCTACAAACAGCTCAAGGCTGCCGGCATCAACTCGTCCAAGCAGACCCTGATGACCCTCTCGGTGACCGAGGATGAAATGCTCGGCATCGGCGGCGAGAACATGGCCGGCTTCTACTCCTCGATGAAGTACTTCCAGACCCTGGATAACGACAACAACAAGAAGTTCGTCGAGGCGTTCAAGGCCAAGTACGGCAAGGACGCGGTGATCGGCGACGTGACCCAGGCCGCCTACCTCGGCCCCTTGCTGTGGAAGATGGCGGTGGAGAAGGCCGGCAGCTTCGACGTCGACAAGGTGGTCGCGGCCTCGCCGGGCCTGGAGCTCAAGACCGCCCCGGAAGGCTACGTGAAGGTCCACGACAACCATCACCTGTGGAGCCGCTCGCGCATCGGGCAGGTCCAGCCGGATGGCACCTTCAAGGTGGTCCACGAGTCTGCCGACCTGATCGAACCTAACCCCTTCCCCAAGGGCTACCAGTAAGCCTTGCCTGACCGGGGCCGCCCGCCGCTGGCGTGGCGGCCCCATCACCTTTGCGGGAGACCCTCATGGAATGGTTATCCGAGTTCGGCGCGATCGCCGTGATGCAGGGCTTCAACGGCCTGTCGGTGTTCTGCGTGCTGCTGCTGATGGCACTGGGGCTGGCGATCATCTTCGGGCAGATGGGGGTGATCAACATGGCCCATGGCGAGTTCCTCGCCGTGGGGGCCTATACCACCTACGTGATGTCTTCGCTGACCCTGCACTACTTCCCGGCCTTGCAGCCGTACTACTTTTTCTTCGCGATCATTCTCGCCTTCTTCGTCGCCGGCGCCATTGGCTGGGTGGTGGAGTGGGCGATGATCAGCCGCCTCTACCAGCGGCCGCTGGATACCCTGCTGGCCACCTGGGGGCTGTCGCTGATCCTGCAGCAGCTGTTTCGTTCGGTGTTCGGCGCCCGTGAGGTCAGCGCCGAGATGCCGGAGTGGGTCATGGGCTCCTGGAGCCCCTCCAACAGTATCGACATCCCCAAGAACGGCCTGTTCGTCATGGCCCTGACCGTGCTGCTGACCATCACCCTGTTCCTCATGCTCTATCGCTCGCGCTGGGGCCTGCAGGTTCGCGCGACCATGCAGAACCGGCTGATGGCCCGTGCGGTGGGCATCAACACCAAGCGCGTGGACCGCATGACCTTCGCCCTCGGTTGTGGCGTGGCCGGCGTGGCCGGCGCGGCCTTCACCACCATCGGCTCCATCGGCCCCACCTCGGGCTCGCTGTACATCGTCGACACCTTCCTGGTGGTGGTCTTCGGCGGCGCGGCCAGTCTGCTCGGCACCATCGCCTCGGCCTTCGGCATCGCCCAGGCGCAATCGATCATGGAGTTCTTCCTCTCCGGTTCGATGGCCAAGGTGCTGACCCTGTCGGCGGTGATCCTCATCCTGATGATGCGGCCCCAGGGGCTGTTCTCGGCAAAAGTCCGCAAGTAGGGAGCGCGCAATGAACAAGGCAATCGACAACCTGCTCGGCGGCAGGCAGGGCGCCATCGGCCTGCTGTTGCTGGCCGCGCTGATCCTGGTGGTGTTCCCGCTGGCGCTGGACACCTTCCGCCTGAACATGGTCGGCAAGTACCTGACCTACGCCTTCGTCGCCGTCGGCCTGGTGCTGTGCTGGGGCTACGGCGGCATCCTCAGTCTCGGCCAGGGCATCTTCTTCGGCCTCGGCGGGTACTGCATGGCGATGTTCCTCAAGCTGGAGGCCTCGGACCCGGAGAGCACCAGGATCCAGTCCACTCCCGGTATCCCGGACTTCATGGACTGGAACCAGATCACCGAACTGCCCTGGCTCTGGCAGCCGTTCCACAGCTTCGGCTTCACCCTGGTGGCGGTGGTCGCGGTACCGGCGCTGCTGGCGTTCGTGATCGGGCTGGCGATGTTCAAGCGCCGGGTGGGGGATGTGTACTTCTCCATCGTCACCCAGGCCATCGCTGCCATCCTGACGATCCTCATCATCGGCCAACAGGGCCTGACCGGTGGGGTCAACGGCATCACCGACCTGAAGACGGTGCTGGGCTGGGACATCCGCCCGGACAGCGCCAAGGTCATCCTCTACTTCGTCAACGCCGCGCTGCTGCTGGGCTGCATTCTGCTCGCCCGCTTCGTGCTGGCGTCCAAGCTCGGCCGGCTGCTGGTGGCCATGCGCGACAAGGAGGAGCGGGTGCGTTTCTCCGGCTACGACGTGGCCAGCTTCAAGATTTTCGTCTTCTGCGTCGCCGCGGCCTTCTCGGCCATCGGTGGCGCCATGTTCGCCCTGCAGGTGGGCTTCATGTCGCCGTCCTTCGTGGGCATCGTGCCCTCCATCGAGATGGTCATCTTCGCTGCCGTCGGCGGGCGCCTGTCGCTGCTCGGCGCGGTTTACGGTGCACTGCTGGTGAACTTCGGCAAGACCTACTTCTCCGAGTCCTTCCCGGAGCTGTGGCTGTACCTGATGGGCGGGCTCTTCATCGTGGTCGTCATGTACTTCCCCAACGGCCTCGCCGGGCTCTGGGACAGCCACGGGCGCCAGTGGCTGGCGCGCTTCGCTCGGCGCAAGCCCAAAGCCATGACCGTTGCGGTGCAGCCGGTCGCGCCGGCCGCCGCCGAGCGCAAATCCCCTGAGCTGGAGACCACGCCATGACCCCGACGGGTTTCGAAAGTCCCAAGCCGGTGCTGGCCATCGAGGGCCTGACCGTCTCCTTTGACGGTTTCAAGGCCGTCAACGACCTCAACCTGTATGTCGACCGCAACGAGGTGCGGGTGGTGATCGGCCCCAACGGCGCCGGCAAGACCACCGTGCTCGATCTGATCTGCGGCAAGACCCGCGCGACCGCTGGCAGCATCCAGTTCGAGGGGCGCGAGCTGACGAAGATGCGCGAGTACGACATCGTCCGGGCCGGCGTCGGGCGCAAATTCCAGAATCCCTCGATCTACGAGAACCTGACGGTGTTCGAGAACCTGGAGATGTCCTACCCGGCGGGGCGCAAGGTGTTCGGCGCGCTCTTCTTCAAGCGCACTGCAGAGGTGATCGAGCGGGTCGAACAGGTGGCGACCGAGATCGGCCTGGGCGAGCACCTGCAGCGCCAGGCCGACCTGCTGTCCCACGGGCAGAAGCAGTGGCTGGAAATCGGCATGCTGCTGATGCAGGACCCGCAGCTGCTGATGCTCGACGAACCGGTGGCGGGCATGAGCGTGGCCGAGCGCCAGGCCACTGCCGAACTGCTCAAGCGCATCAGCCAGGGTCGTTCGGTGCTGGTCATCGAGCACGACATGGAGTTCGTCAAGAGCATCGCCCACCGTGTCACCGTGCTGCACCAGGGCAAGGTGCTGGCCGAGGGCAGCATGGAAGCGGTGCAAAGCAACCCGAAGGTGATCGAGGTGTACCTCGGCCACTGACGCCATCGCCTGCCGTGCCGCCGCCGGTGGCACGGCTTCCCACCCGCGCCAAGCGGCTTCGGGCACAAGGAGTTCCGCATGTTCCAGATCAGCAACCTGGTCTCCGGCTACGGCCAGAGCCGCATCCTCCACGAGCTCAGCCTGGACGTGGCCAAGCGCGAGATCGTCGCGGTGATGGGCCGTAATGGCATGGGCAAGACCACCCTGTTCAAGAGCCTGATGGGCATTCTGCCGACCTGGGCCGGCTCGATCAGCGTCGATGGCCGCGACGTTTCCGCCCAGGAGACCCACCAGCGGGTCGCCAGCGGCATCGCCTACGTGCCCCAGGGGCGGATGATCTTCCCCAGCATGACGGTGCTGGAGAACATCCAGACGGGCCTCCCGGCCTCGGCCAAGGGACAGGTGCCGGACGATCTCTTCGCACTCTTCCCGGTGCTCCACGAAATGCGCGGCCGCAAGGGCGGTAACCTCTCCGGCGGCCAGCAGCAGCAACTGGCGATTGCCCGCGCGCTGGCGACCAACCCCAAGGTGCTGCTGCTCGACGAGCCGACCGAAGGCATCCAGCCGTCGATCATCAAGGACATCGCCCGCACCCTGAAGGAGATCCGCAACATGCGCGACCTGACCATCGTGGTCTCCGAACAGGTGCTGTCCTTCACCCTCGACATCGCCGACCGCTTCCTGGTGATCGAGAAGGGTCGATTCGTGGTCGAGGAGACCCGCGACAAGGTCGACGAGGCCACCATCAGCCGCTACCTGTCGGTCTGAGCAGCGCTTCCTGGCGGCCGCCATGCAACAGCGTGGCGGCCGCTTCCGCACGCCGGGCGGAAATGGCCGGAGACCGTGCAACCACTGGCTTCCGGCATACGTTATCCGACGTATTTGCAGCGCCGATACAAGCCCCGAGACTGGCCCGGAACCTTCCCGCAACCGGCACAGCAAGGAGCCGCGCGATGACCGACACCCTGATCCAGGTCGACCTCAACCAGGCCGCCACCGAGAACGAGCAAGTCCACAACCGCTGGCACCCGGACATTCCCATGGCCTGCTGGGTCAAGCCGGGGGACGATTTCATCCTCGAGACCTACGACTGGACCGGCGGCGCGATCAGGAACGACGACGACGCCAGCGACGTGCGCGATGTCGACCTGTCCACCGTGCACTACCTGTCCGGCCCGGTCGGGGTGAAAGGCGCCGAGCCCGGCGACCTGCTGGTGGTCGAGCTGCTCGACATCGGCGCCAAGGCCGACTCGCAGTGGGGCTTCAACGGCTTCTTCTCGAAGCAGAACGGCGGCGGCTTCCTGACCGACTACTTCCCGTCCGCGCAGAAGTCGATCTGGGACTTCGAGGGCATGTTCACCCGGAGCCGGCACATTCCCGGCGTGCGCTTCGCCGGCCTGATCCACCCCGGCCTGATTGGCTGCCTGCCGGACCACAAGATGCTTGCCGAGTGGAACCGCCGCGAGCAGGAACTGATCGATACCAACCCGACCCGCGTGCCGCCACTGGCCAACCCGCCGTTCGCCAGCACCGCACACATGGGCAAGATGACCGGCGCCTCGCGAGACATGGCGGCCGCCACTGGCGCACGTACCGTGCCGCCGCGCGAACATGGCGGCAATTGCGACATCAAGGACCTGTCCCGCGGATCGAAGATCTTCTTCCCGGTCTACGTTGACGGCGCCGGCCTCTCGGTGGGCGACCTGCACTTCAGCCAGGGCGACGGCGAGATCACCTTCTGCGGCGCCATCGAGATGGCCGGCTGGGTCCACATGAAGGTCGAGCTGATCAAGGGCGGCATGGCCAAGTACGGGATCAAGAACCCGATCTTCAAGCCCAGCCCCATCGTGCCCACCTACAACAACTTCCTGATCTTCGAAGGCATCTCGGTGGACGATGACGGCAAGCAGCACTACCTGGACGTCAACCTGGCGTACAAGCAGGCCTGCCTGAATGCCATCGAGTACCTGAAGAAGTTCGGCTACAGCGGCGCCCAGGGCTACTCGCTGCTGGGCTCGGCGCCGGTGCAGGGACACATCAGCGGGGTGGTCGACATCCCCAACGCCTGCGCCACCCTCTGGCTGCCGACGGACATCTTCGAGTTCGACATCAACCCCAGCGCCGCCGGTCCGACCCGCTACCTGGACGGCAGCATCGACATGCCCATCGCCTACGACAAGTGACGCCCAGGGCGCGACCGCCCACGGTCGCGCCTCGTCGCCAGGAGCACGCCATGCCGATCTATGAATATGACTGCCCGAACTGCGGTGACTTCACCCTGCTGCGGCCCATGTCCGAGCGCGACCAGCCCTGCGTCTGCCCCTACTGCGAGACGCAGAGTGCACGGGCGATCTTCAGCGCCCCGGGTCTGGCGACCCTGCCCGGCAGTCAGCGCCGCGCCAACGAAGCCAACGAGCGGTCGCGCCATGCCCCGCAGACCCTCGAAGAGTACAAGGCCAACCGCAAGCACGGCGCTGGTTGCAGTTGCTGCGCGCCAAGCAAGCCGGTGCAGCGCACCAAGGCCAACCCCCATGGACTGAAGGCCAGCCCGGCGGCCCGGCCCTGGATGATCAGCCACTAATCCCCCTCTGCCGATGGGCGCGCGCAGCGCTGCCTGTCAGCCCGTTTCCCAAGGAGTCACCCGATGCGCCATGGCGATATTTCCAGCAGCCCCGATACGGTCGGCGTCGCCGTCGTCAACTACAAGATGCCGCGCCTGCACAGCAAGGCCGAGGTGCTGGACAACGCCCGCAGGATCGCCGAGATGATCAAGGGCATGAAGCTCGGCCTGCCGGGCATGGACCTGGTGGTATTCCCCGAGTACAGCACCATGGGGATCATGTACGACCCCGAGGAGATGATGGCGACCGCCGCGACCATCCCCGGCGAGGAAACCGCGATCTTCTCCGCGGCCTGCCGCGAGGCGAAGACCTGGGGCATCTTCTCGCTCACCGGCGAGCGCCATGAAGAGCACCCGCACAAGGCGCCCTACAACACCCTGGTACTGATCAACGACCAGGGCGAGATCGTGCAGAAGTACCGCAAGTGCATTCCCTGGTGCCCCATCGAGGGCTGGTACCCGGGCGACCGCACCTACGTCAGCGAAGGCCCCAAGGGCCTGAAGATCAGCCTGATCATCTGCGACGACGGCAACTACCCGGAAATCTGGCGCGACTGTGCGATGAAGGGCGCCGAGCTGATCGTGCGTTGCCAGGGCTATATGTACCCGGCCAAGGAGCAGCAGGTGCTGATGTCCAAGACCATGGCCTGGGCCAACAACTGCTACGTGGCGGTGGCCAACGCTGCCGGCTTCGATGGCGTTTACAGCTACTTCGGCCACTCGGCGATCATCGGTTTCGACGGCCGCACCCTCGGCGAATGCGGGGAAGAGGAGATGGGCATTCAGTACGCCCAGCTGTCGGTCTCGCAGATCCGCGATGCACGGGCCAACGACCAGTCGCAGAACCACCTGTTCAAGCTGCTGCACCGCGGCTACACCGGGGTCTACAACTCCGGTGACGGCGACAAGGGGGTGGCGGACTGTCCGTTCGACTTCTACCGCACCTGGGTACTGGACGCGCAGAAGGCCCGGGAGAACGTCGAGCAGCTCACCCGCTCGACCATTGGTGTGGCCGATTGCCCGGTGGCTGAGTTGCCGCATCCGGGCAAGGAACGGCAACTGGGCTGAACCCGGCCCCGAGGGAGAAGTCCATGCCATTCGTCAACGACCTGCTCGAGCACAACCGCGGGCAGCTCGCCCGCGAAGGGGCTGCGCTGCTGCCCTCGCGCTTTCTCTTCGAGCCGCCTGCGGTGATGGCGTTGCTGCGTTCGCGCATCATCGGCCAGGACGCGGCGCTCGATCAGGTGGAGGCGCTGCTCAAGGTGGTGAAAGCCGATATCGGCGACCCCGAGCGACCGTTGGGGGTCAGCCTGTTCATCGGTCCTACCGGCGTCGGCAAGACCGAGATGGTGCGGCTGCTGGCCCAGGCCATCCACGGCCGGGCGGACGCCTTGTGCCGGATCGACATGAACACCCTGGCCCAGGAGCACTACGCCGCTTCGCTGGCCGGGGCGCCGCCCGGTTACGTCGGCAGCAAGGAAGGCACCACGCTGTTCGATGCCGAGGCTATCGCGGGAAGCTATGGGCGACCGGGCATCGTGCTGTTCGACGAACTGGAGAAGGCCGATCGCACGGTGATCCGCACGTTGCTCAACGTCCTCGACAGTGGCCAGCTGGTGCTCAGCGCTGGCAGCAGGCGCATCGACTTCCGCAACAGCCTGATCTTCATGACCAGCAATATCGGTGCGCGCAACGTCTGGGAGTACCGTGCGCGTTTCGAGCGCGGCTGGCGCCGCTGGCTCAACCTGCTGCCCCATGATCACCCCAAGGTGCTGGAGGACGCCTTGCACGGACACTTCGAGCCGGAGTTCCTCAACCGCATCGACCGCATCCTGGCGTTCGATCGTATCGACGGCGACTGGCTGCCAGGTCTGCTGGACATCGAACTGGGCAAGCTCAACCAGCGCCTGGGCAGACGGGGGCGAAGCCTGGAGTTGAATGAGGCCGCCAGGGCCCTTCTGTGCAGCGGGCATGATCCGCGCTTCGGTGCCCGCGACCTGGTTCGGCGCCTGCGTCGGGGCCTGGAGCCGGTCCTGGCTGAGCGGCTACTGGAACAACCGACGGCCACACGGCTGCGGGCCAGTGTCGACGACGCGGGCTTGCGAGTGGATGTGGTGAGCTGAGCGAGCGCCGCCGACTTCCGGAGGGTGTTTCGGGGAGGTGCGAGCTCTCTGACGGGGCGCGGGGCCACGCCGTTGGTCGGGATGCTGCGGTATGAGACGTCAGTTCCCACGCCCTTGCCTGCGCTTCGAGCAGACGGGCCAATGGGGGCGGAGGGATTTCTGCGGGCATTAAAAAAGCCGGCTTGTGGCCGGCTTTCAGGGGGTGGTCCAACCTTACTTCTGGTAGGGCGGACCGCCTTGATTCTGTGGCGTCGCAGCGGGCTGCGCGCGGGGCGCAGATGGTAACAAAGTCGGGACGAAAAGCCTAATCCCGGTCATAAAAAAGCCCCGCACGGACGGGGCTTCTTCACGGTGCGCGGATAATCCGCGCGACCATCACTTGGCCTGGAAGGCAGCGACGGCCTTGTTGATGTAGTCGTGAGCCTGGGCGGTGTCGCCCCAGCCTTCGACTTTCACCCATTTGCCCTTCTCGAGATCCTTGTAGTTCTCGAAGAAGTGCTTGATCTGCTCCAGCAGCAGGGCCGGCAGGTCGGTGTATTCCTTCACGTCCTGGTACAGGACGCTCAGCTTGTCGTGCGGCACGGCGATCAGCTTGGCGTCGCCGCCGGCTTCGTCGCTCATGTTCAGCACGCCAACCGGACGGGCGCGGATCACGGAGCCCGGAGCGACCGGGTACGGGGTCACGACCAGCACGTCCAGGGGGTCACCGTCGTCGGCCAGGGTGTTCGGGATGAAACCGTAGTTGGCCGGGTAGAACATCGGGGTGGCCATGAAACGGTCGACGAACAGGCAGTCGGTGTCCTTGTCGATTTCGTACTTGATCGGCGCGTGGTTGGCCGGGATCTCGATGGCGACGTAAATGTCGTTCGGCAGGTCTTTGCCAGCCGGGATGCTGCTGTAGCTCATGGACGACTCCAGATAGTGGTCGGGCCGAAAAAGTGCGGCGGATTATAGGCAGATTGCCGTGTCCAAGCCACAGACATCGCCTAGTGGGCCTGAGTTTCCTGATATTCGGGGTGTTCGGCCTGAAGCTTGTGCAGGCGCGAGAGCGGATCTTGCCGGTAGAACAGCGAAAGCTGTTCATAGACTTTGGGATAGGCCGCCTGAAGGAGGTCCGGAGCGGTGAAGAAGTACTCGCTGGTGACGGCGAAGAACTCCGCCGGATTCTCCGCCGCGTACGGATCGATGGCGGTGTGCGACTGCGGGTTGTGGTCGAGCTGGCGGTTGAGGTCGTCGTAGGCGGCCTGCATGGCGACGGCCCAGTCGGCAACACGCATGTCGCGGTGCAGCGGCGGCATGCCGTTGGCATCGCCATTGAGCATGTCGAGCTTGTGCGCCAGCTCGTGGATCACCAGGTTGTAGGCATCCCAGCCACCGCCGCTTTCCACGCCAGGCCAGGCGAGGATCACCGGGCCCTGCAGCGATGTCTCGCCGGCGCGCTCGTCGTCGAATTCGTGCATGACGCCAGCCGGGTCGCGGTGCTTCTGTGGGCTGACGAAGTCATCCGGGTAGAGCACCAGCTCATGGAAGCCGCCGTACCAGTTCAGGTCCGGCAGGTGCAGCAGCGGCAGTTCGGCCTGGGTCGCCAGCAGCAGGCGGCGGTAGTCGTCCAGTTCGATGCCCGGCAGCGGCGACAGGCGTTTGTCGCGCAGGAACAGCAGCGCGCGCTCGCCGAGCCGGCGCAGTTCCTCTTCGCTCAGGCCGTCGAGGATCGGCAGGTGCCGGCGCACCTGCGTCCACAGCTCTGCATCGAGCGGATAGCGGGCGAGAAAGCGCCGGCGGCGCCATTCATTGAACGACCACATGGGCGGATCAGTGCTCGCCGGGCTGGGCCTTGGCCGAGGGGCGCAGCTTGTGGCGGATGAAGCCGATCAGCATGGGCACCAGCGAGAAGGCGATGATGGCGACGATCATCACCGACAGGTTCTGCTTGATGAAGGGCACGTTGCCGAAGAAGTAGCCCAGGGTCACCAGGCCGCCGACCCAGGCGATGCTGCCGGCCACGCTGAAGAACAGGAAGCGCGCGTAGGGCATGTAGGCCATGCCGGCGACGAAGGGGGCGAAGGTCCGCACGATGGGCAGGAAGCGTGCCAGGGTCACGGTCTTGCCGCCGTGGCGTTCGTAGAAGGCGTGGGTCTGGTCCAGGTAGTCGCGGCGGAAGACTTTCGAGTTCGGATTGCTGAACAGGCGTTTGCCCAGTGTTCGGCCGATCACGTAGTTGGTGCTGTCGCCGCTGATCGCCGCGAGCAGCAGCAGACCGCCGAGCATCCACGGGTCCATGCCGCCTGCGGCGCAGATGGCGCCGGCAATGAAGAGGAGGGAGTCGCCCGGCAGGAAGGGGGTCACCACCAGGCCGGTCTCGCAGAAGATCACCAGGAAAAGGATGGCGTAGATCCAGGTGCCATAGTTGGCCACCGCCAACGACAGGTAGGTGTCGAGGTGGAGAATCAGGTCGATCGGGTTGAATTCCATGAGAAGCCTGTCTGACAACAAGGTGAACGGCCGGGCCGCCCATTATAAGGCTCGGCCGGGCTGCCGGGGGCGCGCTCCGTCGAATCCTGCGACGGAAGTCCGCGGGAGGATATTACAGCTTCTGCGTGAAAATCCTGTCGCTGTGAACGCGGCAACGCCTTGTGACAAATGCCCGGGGCAGCGCGGGGCGTTGCCTCAGAGCAGGCTCGCCTGCCAGCTCAGCAGGTCCGGCGGCGTCCTGGGCGTCAAGGCAGCCCCGTGCTGATCGCTGGTCGCTGGCAGCTGTTCGGCCAGCGGATGGGTAGCTACCTCGCGGCTGTTCATCGCCGTGTCGAGGCGCGCCTCGGCGATCAGCTGCTGCAGGCGCCCACTGCGACGCAGGGTGCGCAGGCCGCGGTCGAGGCTGGCGGCCAGGGCTTCGCCTTCGGCGCGCTTCTTCGGCACCAGCACGTAGAGCGGTTTGACCTCCAGCGGTGGGTCGACGAACTCCAGTTGCTCGCGCAGCGCCGGGGCATTCTGGCTGAGCAACTGGTAGCCGGTGTAACGGTCCACCACGGCCAGGTCGATGCGTCCGCGCAGGAGTTTTTCCAGGTTCTGCCAGTCGCTGCTGACCACGTCCTTGTTGAGGAAGTCGGCGGAGTCGAAGCCCTCCTGGTTGACGTAGCCGCGCACTACACCGATGCGGTAGGGGCGCAGCGTATCGAGGTCGCGCGGGTTGATCGGCAGGGCGCGGTCACGGCGGCGGAAGAAGCCGAGCTGGGAGTCCAGCAGCGGCATCGAGGTGTAGAAATCCTGGCTGCGGTCCGCCGACAGGTAGGCGGGCATCAGTGCGTCGAAGCGGCCTTCGCGGGTTTCGTTGAGGGCCCGTTGCCAGGGCAGGAAGACCAGTTCGGCCTTGTCACCGTTGAGCGCCAGGGCCTCGTTGAGGATGCGGCTGGCCAGCCCGTTGCCTGGCAGGTCGCTGCCGACATAGGGCGCCCACTCCAGCGTGGCGACGCGCAGGGTCTGGGCCTGGGTGGTGGCGCCCAGGACGGCGAAGCAGAGACAGGCGGTGCGCAGAACGAGCAGGGAAGTACGCATGGGATCCCTTCATGCGGAGGCCGCGGCGATTCCGATGATGGCACTTTAATGCGCCAGGCCCGCCGATGCCAGCGGGCCGGTCTACAGCCTGTACCGGAGCGTCAGTTCAGGTCATCGCTGATCGGCAGGATGTAGTTCTTGAACTCGCTGTCCTCGCGGAAGCCGATGGACTCGTAGACCTTCTGCGCCACTTCGTTGTTGACGCTGGTGGACACCCGCATGCGCACGGCCTGGGTCTCGCGCGCCATCTGTCGGGCGGTCTGCAGCAGGTGGTCGGCGACCAACTGGCGGCGCGCCTCTTCGGCGACGTAGATGTCATTGAGGATCCACACGCGCTTGAGCGACAGCGAGGAGTAGCTCGGGTAGAGCTGGCAGAAGCCCAGCAGCTTGCTGTCGTCGTCATCCGGCAGCGCCAGGTAGATCACCGATTCCTTGCGGCGCAGGCGCTTCTCGAGGAATTTTCGCGAGGATTCGGGGTAGGGGAGCATGCCGTAGAACTCGCGGTATTTGACGAACAGCGGAGCGAGCAGATCGAGGTGGTCGAGCGTGGCTTGCACGATGCGCATAAGCGGGCCTCGGCGGGAGGTGAGTGGGCTGGTATGGCAATGCAGGGGCTATGCCAGCGGATAGCCGTTGGTCCGATGCTGCACCAGAATTTGTGGAAAGCGCAATCCAAGCGAGCGTTTGATCAACGCCAGCAGCTTTCCACGCTGCCTGCGCTGGTGCCACGGTTGCCCTGGTGGTCGAGGGTGAAGTCGCCGCATTCGCTGTCGCTGGCCTGGGCGCCCCGGCGCAGGGCGGTCAGGCGGTAGCTGCGGGCATTGCCGTCGATGAATTCGGCCTGCAGTTCGTAGAGCTGGTGCGGCGACAGGCGTTTGCCGTCGGCCAGTGGATAACCGAAGGCCAGCCGGGTCGCGGTATCGGTGTACTTGCTGTATTGCGCCAGGTAGCGCTCCTGCTGGGCGGCGGCGTCGCGCAGCAGCGTCTGGGCCTCGCTGCGATTGGCGCGCAGGACGTATTGGCGGTAGCTGGGGATGGCGATGCCGGCCAGCAGGGCGAGGATGCACACCACCACCATCATCTCGATCAGGGTGAAGCCTTGTACTCGCCTGGACAGTGCGTGCCTGAGCATCAGGGATACCCCGTGGGCAGGTTGAAATTCATGATCTGCCAGTTGAAGCGGCCCTGGTTCACCGGATCGAAGAGCTGCACGGGCAGGCGGTTGCCATCGGGGGTGTAGAGGTTGTCGCCGATGCGCGTCACCGGGCCGTCGATCTGGAGGCCGCTGGCCCTTTCACTGAAGGAGCCATCGCCTGCTAGGTCGAAGACGTTGAAGTTCAGCGCGCCGCCCGTTTTGGGGTTGACCGCCAGCAGCCAGTAAGTGATACCGGCGCTGCACGGGTCGGCGTTGGGCTTGCTGACGGTGACGAAGAGCACGTCGCCGAGCATGAAGGGCTGGTCGAGGATCATCTCGGTCTCCGCCAGGTCGAAGTACCAGCCGCGGATGCCGACACCGCGCTTGCCGCTGCTGTCCCAGCTCACGCTCTCGCTGCTCAGTTGCCGAACGAGGGTGCTGCCGCCGCTGTGGGTGACGGTTTCTTCGGTGAGCGTCTGCTTCTGCAGGTTGTCCAGTTTGCTCAGGGTGGCGGGGTCGCCGGCGCCATCGACGTGGGCGAGGTAGTCGGTCTGGTCCCAGAAACCGTACAAGGATTGCCGGGTGGCGGGGCCCTCCTTGTCGCTGCCTTCGAAATACTTGCCGGTACCGGCCATGACCAACTGCCCTCCGCGGGGGTGCTGGGTGACTTCCGGTGCCGCGCTCAGCGCCTGGCCGCGCGCGCTGGCGACGCTGGCCAGCAGACTCGCGGTGGCATCGAGGCCACCTTGCCGGTACAGGTTGCCCTGCAGGTTGCCGTAGTAGCGCTGGGCGAGTTCCCCTGGGCTGGCGGCCTGGGTCCAGGCAACCGTGCTTCCGACTTCACCATCGCCGGACGTGGCGTGGCTGGCGGCATCGATCCGGCCGTCGGCCAGCCGAATCGATAGCGAATAACCCTTGCCCGCGTCGTAGCCATTGCCGGTGAGCACGTAGGGCTCACCCTCGAAGAAGGTGATGACCGGGCGCTCCAGCAGGTAGCCGAAGTCGATGTCCTTGCCGTCGCGACTGCTGGCGCTGGCGGTGTGCTCCCAGAGCAGCTGCGGGGTGTCCGGATCGGTGATGTCCAGGGCGAACAGCCCGCGCCCGCCACGCCCTGGCGCCATGACCAGCACGCTGCGCCAGGCGCCGTCGAAGTAGACATCCTGGGTGACGGCGCTGCCGTCGACGAAGAAGCGGTGCAGGTTGTTGGTGTTTTCTTCCTCCGAACGCCCCGCGTAGTTCATCGCCGACAGGTAGTTGAGCTTGTCGACCACCGCGGCGGGAATGAAGGCCCAACGCTCCCGGCCCGTCTCGTCGAAAGCGTGCAGCATGCCGTCGTTGGCGCCGACGTAGATGCGCCGTTCTCGGTCTGCGTGGTCCTGGCGGAAGGCTTCGTAGCCCGTGCTGCGGGCGGCTTTCTCCAGGTAGTAAGTCACGCTGGACGGCGGGCCGACCACCACCGGCGAGGAGTAGATGATGTCGCCGAGCAGGTGGTTGCGTGCGCGGAAGGTCGAATCCTCGTCACTGCGGTCGCCGCGCAGCCAGGCGACACGGCGCTCGCCGAGGTTGTCGCGGGTCTGGGTACCGGGCGCCTTGTCGAGCAGGTCCTGCTGCGAGGTCGCGAGGTTGCTCCAGGTGAAGGCCTGGAGATGTCCGCTCGGGCGATCCGGCCGCGCATTGATGTAGAGGCTGCGGCTGGCGGGGGAGCGCTGGTCGAGCTGATTGCGGAAGGACAGGGCCGTGTTGGCCTGGGCGTTGCCCTCGGCGTCGAGGCGGTACTGCAGGATATCGCCGCTCCAGTCGGTGGGCTGGTAGCTGGCGCGGTAGAGGTAGGTGTCGGTGCTCAGCGAGGTCGAGCTGGCGCCGGCAGCAGCCACCGCCAACTGGCTGGTGGAGATGCTGCTGACGATGGACTGGAAGGCCTGCACCAGCTCGCTGGTGGAGTCGGCGCTGAAGAATTCGCCGCGGGAGTTCAGCGCGCCGTGCCAGAGCGCCGCTACCTTGCCTTCGTTGGCAGTCACGGTCATGCCGTCCAGGCTGGTGCTGCCGCTGGGATTGGGCCAGCTCTTGCTGCCGTCGAGCAATTGCGCATAGGAGCCCGAGTAGGTGTCGCCACCCCATTGCAGGTACTTCAGCGTCGGGCCGAGCCCCAGGCCGACGGTGTAGGTGGTGACGTGCTGCCAGGTAGCGGGATCGTTCTTCGGGTTCCAGTAGTCGTTGCCGTCGCGGTAGCGCGGCGGAACCTTGTTCTCCAGGTCGGTACGCGCGTCGGTCGCCCAGCCGAGGAAGATGTTATCGGCCAGGGTATTGGACCATTTGTCGTAGTAAGGCGCGGTCGCGGCGAAGGCTTTGCCGTCGGGCAGGGTGCGTGTGGTGCCGTCGGCATTGCTGCCGCCGGAGCCGTCGCCGAAACCATCGGTCATCAGCAGGTGGTAGGTCGGTCGGCAGGCGTATTCGGTTTTCACGTCGCGCGTACTGCCTGGCGCTCGGGCATAGGGGTTGTAGGCAGTGGTGTTGCTCAGGAAGTTGTTGACCCGGTTCTGTGCGGTGCCCAGCGGTGTCCCGCCGCTGGCGACCAGGCGGCTGGTGAAGGTGAAGAAGTCTGCCTTGTGCTGGCTGGCGAAGGCTGACAGGGTCTGGTTGCCGCAAGCCGTGGAGCTCAGGTTGAAGTTGGTGCTGTAACAGTTGTTCAGGCCCTGCCAGGTCACCCGGATATGGTCGGGCAGATCGAACAGCGCCAGGTTCGCCGCGGTGCGCGTGGCGAGTTGGCGCGTGCGGTAGAAGGAAAACCAATTGGCATAGTTCTGCTTTTCCGCGTCAGTGGTGACCCATTGCGGGGCAAAGCAGCTCTTGGTGCAGGCGTTTGCATTGGTATAGGAGTAGTCGGATGCGCAGTTCTGCACCGCGCTGAGTGTGCCGGTGGCAGTGTTGCGCGAATGCGGGCAGGCGGCGTCGAACTGGTAGTAGTGGGCGTACTGCTTGTAGCTGTCGGTGGTGTTGACCGCCTGGATCGAGTTCTGCCCGTAGCCGTTGCCGGTGTACTTGTTCAGATCCAGCGTACCGGTCTGGATGGTGAGAAAGCCGTCGTAGTAGGCCTTGTCGAAGCTGGTGGTGTAGCGCTCGCTGTTGAGTCGCCCGCCGCTGAAGGTGACTTTCCACGGCGCGTCGTAGGTGATCGCCGGGTTGTAGTACATCGGGTTGTACGCCGAGGAGCGGTTGGCGATGGTGTAGGAGCTCATGCCATCGGGTGTATAGGCGCTGGTCATGCTGCCGGAGTCGTCGAGGGTGACGATCAGGTTCGGCGAGACACCCTCGACCAGGAACAGCGGTGCCTGGCTTGGAGCGGCCGCTGCCGCGGTGCCGCTGGCAAGCAGGGTGGCGCCCAGCAGAGCGGTGCGCAGGAGGGCTTCAGCGCTGCACACGGGCATACTCCTGCAGGCGTACCTGGGCCTGGTCGGTGATGCCGGTGGCGAGGGTGTTCACCTGCAGCAGCAGGGTGCCGCTGCCGGCCAGGCAATCGGCCATGGCGCTGGAGGAGCGGCTCTCGCATTGTGCCGCGACGTACCAGCGCGGCGCGCGGCTCAGTTCGTCCATCTCGCCGGGGGTCGCCAGGTCGTTGCCGCGATAGGTGCGCGCCTGCTTGATGAGGGCGCTGCTGGTCGGGTCGGATGGATTCAGCCACAGTCGGTCGCAGAGCAGTACCTGCTGCTGGTCCTGCGGTGTATCGATGCAATCGTCGCGGGTACCCACCGCCATGTAAGGGCTGTGACGGCTGCGGTACAGCGCTTCGTTGACGGCCGAGGTGGCGCCGCCCAATGCCGCCTGGTAGTCGCGCGCATCGGCAAGGCTGTTGTCCAGCAGCAGGCCGCTGCGCAGATTGCCCAGGGTCAGGATGCTCAGGCCGAGCAGCAGGAGCAGGGCGATCAGCAAGGTCTGGCCGCGTTGCCGGTTCATGGCTGGTTCCTCAGGTAGAGCGACTGGGCGAAAGCGCTGCACAACCCGCGCGTGCCGGTGTTTTTCTGCTGGTCGCCGAGAGGGTCCTGGTAGGTGCAGTTCTCCGGCAGCAGAAGGCGGGTAGAGGTCAGGACCAGGCCGACGCGAACCTGGTTGACCGAGGCGGATTCGAAACGCAGGTCATGGATGCCCGTGGCGAGCACGACCTCGCCGGCGGAGGCCGTGTTGTTCGTCTTGCAGTGCAGTTCGCTGCCCGAGACGTACAGGTGGCTCACCAGCACCTGTGGCGTGCTGCTGTCGGCGTCGCTGTAAAGGGCGCCGCCGCTGCAGTCCTGGTGAAACTGCGCGTCGCTCCGTTGTGAGCGTTGGTAGCGCACGCAAAGCCCCTTGCCGTCGGCGTCGACGGCGCTGACCTTGCCATCGGCGAAGCTGCAGCCAGTGCGACTGTCGGTCAGCGAAGGAAAGGGGCCTTCGCGATCGAGGACGAAGTCGAAAAGCGCCGCATCCTGCGCCGTGGCGTGGCGTTGCCAGGCGACATAGCCGGCCTGTCCGGCCTGGCTCTGCAGCAGGTCGAGGATGAAGCGCGCCCGGCTCTGGTTCTGTTGCTGGGCATTGTTGAAGGCGGCGTGGTCGCTGCCGGACAGGTAGATCTGCAGCACGGTGAACAGCACGAGGGTGCCGAGGGCCAGCGCCACCATGAGTTCGATCAGTGAAAGGCCTTTCTGCGCGCTGGCGTTCATGGCTGGAAACTCAGGCGATAGCGCTCGACGCCACCGTCGGCGTCCGCAGTCAGGCAAGCGGCGCTGGCGTCGTCAGCAGTGGTCGGGCTGCCGCTGCGACAGTTGCGGCTGTGCCAGGCGAGTTGGATCAGCAGCAGGGGTTGCTCGGAGCCACTGGCGCAGGATTTGCCGTCACGGGTGGCGCAAATGAAGGTGGAATCCTTGAGCAGTGTCGCGTCCGTAGCGAGTTGGCGCTGCACCTGCGTTGTCCAGCAGGCCAGTTCGCGACGAATTCGATCGCTCACCCCGAGCCCGCTGGTGACGCAGGACTCGCCGCTGCCCAGGCTGGGGAAGGCACTGCCCTCGGCCACCAGGAACGCCGCGTCGCCCTTGAGCTTGCCGTTGCGCACCAGTCCCTCGCGATTGGCCTGCATGCTACGGGCGAGATCGGCGGCCAGGAGGATGGCGTTCTGCCGCTGCTGGCTGTCGTGGGCATAGGTGATGCTGCGCGCTTGCAGCGCCACCATGCCCAGCAGCGCCACGCTGGTGAGCATCACCGCCACCATCACTTCGATCAGGTAGAACCCTCGCTCGTCGTGCCTTGGCCTCATTCGCATGCCCACACCGCCCCGCTGCGTTGCAGGCAGACCTTGCTGCCGTAGCTGCCGGAATCGAGGGTGAAGACCAGTGGGTAGTCGGGGCCGGATTCGGCGATGCCGTTGCTATCGAAGACCACCTGTGCAGCGCTGCTGCTGGTCTTGACCTGAACCTGGGCGGAGTCATCCAGGCGGCTTCGGCGCAGTTCGACGGCCTGGCTGTCCGGCCCGTCTCCTCCCTGTTGTCGGGACACCACCAGTGTTGAGGTCCAATCGCCGGCTGTTTGCGGGGTGACGCTGATTTCCTGATGGCTGATCTGCGCCTGCGCGCGGGCGTACTGCAGCAGTGCGATCAGTTGCTTGCCGCTGCTCTGGGCGCGGTTGCGGTTGATCAGCAGGTCGAAGGAGGGCACTGCGATGCCCAGCAGGATTGCCAGGATCGCGATGGTCACCAGGGTCTCGACCAGGGTGATGCCGCGTTGGTTGGCCAGCAGGGTGGAGGTAGAGGTACTGGGTGAATCCATGATCTCACCATCGACTGGAGCGCGCGGGACCGCG
Source organism: Pseudomonas nicosulfuronedens (assembly GCF_005877905.1). GTDB lineage: Bacteria > Pseudomonadota > Gammaproteobacteria > Pseudomonadales > Pseudomonadaceae > Pseudomonas > Pseudomonas nicosulfuronedens. Next base: position 234,143 of record NZ_SWDV01000002.1, read on the forward strand.
CAGCCGTTCGTGTCAGTGCGCGGTCCTTGATGGCGAGTTTTTTAGCGCGACGAACGGGAGGGGCGATTTAAGACGATTCTTAAAGACGGCGATCTTCTGCGCGGCATGTGGTCGCGTTCACAGCCGCGCCAAGCCTGCTCAGCCACCGAGCAGGAAGTTGCCCCGTGAAGAGGGTCCGTCTCCCTCCAGTGCAGGCAGTTGCGCTTCGTCCTTCAGGTTTACTCCCGACAGCTGCCGGCGACAGGCTTCGCGCATCAGGTAGAGCAGGCGGTGCGCCGCGAGGCCGTAGCTCAGGCCTTCGAGCCGAACATTGGAGATGCAGTTGCGGTAGGCGTCGTTCAGGCCGACCTTCGGCGCCCAGGTGAAGTACAACCCGAGGCTGTCCGGCGAGGACAGGCCGGGGCGCTCGCCGATCAGGATCACCACCATCTTTGCGCGCAGCAGCTCGGCGACTTCGTCGGCTACGGCGACACGTCCCTGTTGCACCAGCGCAACCGGCGACAGACTCCAGCCTTCGTTGCGCACCTGTTCTTCCAGGCGTTCGAGGAAGGGCAGGCTGTGGCGCTGCACTGCAAGCGATGAGAGACCGTCGGCGATCACCACCGCCAGGTCGTAGCCCTGGGGATGGCGGTCGGCGTGGCGGCGCAGGATTTCCGCCGATTCCTCGTTCAGTCGCCGGCCCAGGTCGGGGCGTTGCAGGTAGGTGTCACGGTCGGCGGCGGCACTGTGCAGCAACAGAGCATCGCGACCGCGCTCGGCCAATTGCGCGCCAAGGCCGTCACGGTCGAAGGGCAGGTGCACGGCGTCGCGCGCCTGGGCGTGGGCGAACTGGAAGTCCAGCTGCGCCCCGGTCGGCAGGCTGGTGCCGGCGCGGCCCAGGGCGATGCGCGCGGAGGTCAGGCGGCGCAGTTCCTGCCAGGGGTTGGGGATGAAGCTGTCGCTCATCGAACACTCCTCATGCATGCGGCCCTCAGGACAATTGCGCCAGCGCCTGGCGGAAGGCGCCGGGAAGCTGGCTGGCCATGTGCACACGGCCGTCCTGCTGGCGGAGGATTTCCATGCGTTCCAGCCACGCCTCGAATTCCGGCGCCGGCCTGAGCCCCAGCGTCTGGCGCGCATAAAGTGCGTCGTGGAAGGAGGTGGTCTGGTAGTTGAGCATCACGTCGTCGGAGCCGGGGATGCCCATGATGAAGTTGATGCCGGCCACGCCCAGCAGGGTCAGGAGCATGTCCATGTCGTCCTGGTCGGCCTCGGCGTGGTTGGTGTAGCAGATGTCGCAGCCCATGGGCACGCCGAGCAGCTTGGCGCAGAAGTGGTCTTCCAGCCCGGCGCGGATGATCTGCTTGCCGTTGTACAGGTATTCCGGGCCGATGAAGCCGACCACGGTGTTCACCAGGAACGGCTTGAAGTGCCGTGCCACCGCGTAGGCGCGGGTCTCGCAGGTCTGCTGGTCGACGCCGTGGTGGGCGTTGGCCGACAGCGCGCTGCCCTGGCCGGTTTCGAAGTACATCAGGTTGTCGCCCAGGGTGCCGCGCTTCTGCGACAGACCGGCGTCGTAGCCCTCCTGGAGGATCGACAGACTCACGCCGAAGCTGGCGTTGGCCGCTTGGGTGCCGGCGATGGACTGGAACACCAGGTCCAGCGGCGCGCCGCGGTTGATCGCCTCGATGGAGCTGGTGACGTGGGTGAGCACGCACGACTGGGTGGGAATCTCGTAGCGCTGGATGATCGCGTCGAGCATTTCCAACAGGGTGCAGATCGACTGCAGGCTGTCGGTAGCCGGGTTGATGCCGAGCATGGCGTCGCCGTTGCCATAGAGCAGGCCGTCGAGCACGCTGGCGGCGATCCCGGCCGGGTCGTCCGTGGGGTGGTTGGGTTGCAGTCGGGTGGACATGCGTCCGCGCAGTCCCAGGGTGTTGCGGAAGCGGGTGACCACGCGAATCTTCTGCGCCACCAGCACCAGGTCCTGCACGCGCATGATCTTCGATACCGCGGCTGCCATTTCCGGCGTCAGCCCCGGCGCCAGGGCGCGCAGGCTGGTCTCGTCGGCTGCATCGCCGAGCAGCCAGTCGCGCAGGCCGCCCACCGTGAGGTGGCTGACCGGCGCAAAGGCTTCGCGATCATGGGTGTCGATGATCAGCCGGGTGACTTCGTCGCTTTCGTAGGGGATCAGCGCCTCGTCGAGAAAACGCTTGAGCGGGATGTCCGCCAGCGCCATCTGCGCCGCAACGCGCTCGGCATCGCTGCCAGCGGCGACCCCGGCGAGGCGGTCGCCGGAGCGCGCCGGGCTGGCCTTGGCCATCACCTCGCGCAGGCTGTCGAAGCGCCAGGTCTGGCCACCGACGCTGTGGACGAATCCGGACATGGCGCGACTCCTCAGCCCTGGCTGGCGAACGATGCGTCGGTGCCGCGATTGAGGCTGATGACGATACTGCAGCAGGAACAGCCGCCGATCATCAGCACCAGGAACACCGAGGCAATAACGCTGTTGAACCAGAGCATCGCGGCCAGGCAGACCAGCGCCAGGCCCAGCGCGATGGCCGGCACCACCGGATAGCCCGGCGCGCGGAAGCTGCGCTCCAGGTCCGGCTCGCTGCGGCGCAGCTTGAACAGGCTGAGCATGCTCATGATGTACATGACGATGGCGCCGAACACGCTCATGGTGATCATCGCTGCGGTCAGGGTCATGCCCTGCAGGCTGATCAGGCCGTCGCTGAAGATCGCCGCGATCCCCACGGCGCCACCGGCAAGGATGGCGCGGTGCGGCGTCTGGAAGCGCGAGAGTTTCGCCAGGCTGCGCGGCAGGAAGCCGGCGCGGGCCAGCGCGAAGAACTGCCGCGAGTAGCCCAGGATGATGCCGTGGAAGCTCGCCACCAGGCCGAACAGGCCGATCCACACCAGCATGTGCATCCAGGTGGAGTTGTTGCCCACCACGGCCTTCATCGCCTGCGGCAGCGGGTCGTTGATGTTCGACAGGGCGCGCCAGTCGCCCACGCCGCCGGCGAAGATCATCACGCCGATGGCCAGGGTCACCAGGGTCAGGATGCCGGCGATGTACGCGCGCGGAATGGTGCGCTTCGGGTCCTTGGCCTCCTCGGCAGCCATGGCTGCGCCCTCGATGGCGAGGAAGAACCAGATGGCGAACGGAATGGCGGCGAAGATGCCGGCCATGGCCGGGGCGCCGAACACGTCGGAGCCGGCCCAGCCGTTGAGCACGAAGTTGCTGAAGCTGAAGCCCGGTGCGACCACGCCCATGAACACAAGCAACTCGGCCACCGCCAGCACGGTCACCACCAGCTCGAAGGTGGCGGCGATGCTCACGCCGAGGATGTTCAGCGTCATGAAGATCACATAGGCGCCGGTGGCCGCCCACTTCGGATCGAGGCCGGGAAACTGCACATTGAGGTAGGCGCCGATGGCCATGGCGATGGCCGGCGGGGCGAAGACGAATTCGATCAGCGTGGCGATGCCGGCGATCATCCCGCCGGTCTTGCCGAAGGCCCGCAGGCTGTAGGCGAATGGCCCGCCGGCGTGGGGGATGGCGGTGGTCAGCTCGGTGTAGCTGAAGATGAAGCAGGTATACATCACCGCGACGATCAGCGTGGTGACGAGGAAGCCCAGGGTGCCGGCCGCAGCCCAGCCGTAGCTCCAGCCGAAGTACTCGCCGGAGATCACCAGGCCTACGGCGAGCCCCCAGAGGTGCAGGGTGCCAAGCGTGGGTTTGAGTTGTGATGCGCTCATTGTTGTTATTCCTCTCTCCGCAAGGGATAGGCCGCAAGTGGGGCGGGTCGCAAGGGCGTGGACGGATACCTGAGAGCCGATGGTAGTGGCGCACTGACGCGCAAGACTTGACCGCTGGAACCGGCTTTCGCCGTGCAGGGTCAACTGGTTGTTACCCATTGCCCCACCGTGCGCGCGGTGCTCGCTTCTGGTGCCGGAAATCGCCGGCCTGCCCCGTGCTGTGGCAGCTGCAGGCCAGGCGCGGCGCCCTGTTCGGCGGGTCGCTGAAGGGCAGTCGAGGCACGGGATTTGCTTTGTTTATTGGCCCCTGCTTTGGGGACGACGTGTTTTGCGTGCCTGATAACAAGATCGGTATCCGACATGAGCCAGCCTCTGTTCTCCCCCTCCGGCCTGAGCCTGCCCCTGGCCAGCAACATCGGCGTGCTGTCCGCTGCCGCCAGTGGCCTGGGCCGCTTCATCGGCGACCAGGGCGGTGACATCGACCGCGTCTTCGGACGCGCCGGTATCGACCCGGAGCGCCTGCTGCATCCGACCCTGAGTCTGGCGCTGACCAACTACTGCCAGGTGCTGGAAGAGGCCGCGCGGCAGTCGGGTTGCGACAACTTCGGGCTGCGCTACGGCGAGCAGTTCCGCCCTCGCGAGCTGGGTCTGCTGGGCTACGTCGGGCTCTGTTCGGAGACGCTGGAAGAGGCGCTGAAGAACTTCGCCGCCGCCTTCCCCTATCACCAGCACGACACCCTGATCCGCCTGGTGGATTGCGGCGAGTGTTATCGCTTCGACTACCAGGTCCGCCACGGCGCCATCCTCGACCGCCGCCAGGACGCCGAGCTGACCCTGGGGATGGCACTGAACCTGATGCGCCATGCCCTTGGCCCTGAATGGGCGCCGCGCGCGGTGAGCTTCGAGCACGCGCGGCCGGAGGGCTGGCAGGAGCACGGGCGAGTGTTCGACGCGCCGGTGCTGTTCCAGCGCGGCTGCAATTCGATGCTGATTCCCAAGCGCGACCTGTATGGCCGGCAGATGCCCGAGCGTGACGCCAACCTGTTGTTCCTGGTGCAGGATGTGATCCGTCGGCTGGGCGAGCAGGGCGGCGCGCCCAATCTGGTGGAGGACGCCGGCACGCAGATTCGCCTGGCGCTGGCGGATGGCGAGCCGTCGCTGGAGATCATCGCCGAGCAGCTGGAACTCACCACCGCCGGCTTGCAGCGCCGCCTGCGCGAGGCCGGGTTGAGCTTCAGTCAACTGGTGGAAAACACCCGCCGTGAGCTGGCGCTGCACTACCTGCGGCAGCCGCAGCGGCCGATCTCCGAGCTGGCGCCGCTGTTGGGGTATTCCGAGACCAGCGCCTTTTCCCGTGCCTTCCGACGCTGGTTCGGTGTGAGCCCGCGGCAGTGGCGCAGCGACGCAAGCTGATCCTTCCCTTGTAGGACCGACTCGTGCCGCCGACGTAGGATGGGTGGAGCTTGCGATACCCATCGACCGGGCCCGCGCGATAAACGATGGGTATCGCTTCGCTCCACGCCATCCTACGTAACCTCCGCCGCTTGCCATTTATTCCGGGCATAAAAAAGCGCGGCCCGCAGGCCGCGCAAAGATCGATTCGGGGGAGACCGCCCGGCGAACCGGGCGGAGGCAATCAGCAGCCAGCCATCAGAAGAAGCCCAGCGGATTGATGTCGTAGCTCACCAGCAGGTTCTTGGTCTGCTGGTAGTGGTCGAGCATCATCTTGTGGGTCTCGCGGCCCACGCCGGATTTCTTGTAGCCACCGAAGGCGGCGTGTGCCGGGTACAGGTGGTAGCAGTTGGTCCACACGCGACCGGCCTTGATGCCGCGACCCATGCGGTACGCACGGTTGATGTCGCGGGTCCAGACGCCAGCGCCCAGGCCGTACTCGGTGTCGTTGGCGATGGCCAGTGCCTCGGCTTCGTCCTTGAAGGTGGTGACGCCCACCACCGGCCCGAAGATTTCCTCCTGGAACACGCGCATCTGGTTGCTGCCCTTGAGCAGGGTCGGCTGGATGTAATAGCCGGTGGAGAGACTGCCCTCGAGCTTCTCGACCTTGCCGCCGGTAAGGATCTGCGCGCCTTCCTGCTGGGCAATGTCGAGGTAGGAAAGGATCTTCTCGTACTGCTGCTGCGAGGCCTGGGCGCCGACCATGGTGTCGGTGTCCAGCGGGTCGCCACGCTTGATGGCTTTCACCTTCTTCATCACCACGTCCATGAACTGCGGGTAGATGGACTCCTGCACCAGTGCGCGGGACGGGCAGGTGCACACCTCGCCCTGGTTGAAGAAGGCCAGCACCAGGCCTTCGGCAGCCTTCTCGATGAAGGTCGGCTCGGCCTGCATGATGTCCTCGAAGTAGATGTTCGGGCTCTTGCCGCCCAGCTCCACGGTGGACGGAATGATGTTCTCGGCGGCGCACTTGAGGATGTGCGAGCCCACCGGAGTCGAGCCGGTGAAGGCGATCTTGGCGATGCGCTTGCTGGTGGCCAGCGCTTCACCGGCTTCCTTGCCGAAGCCCTGGACGACGTTGAGCACGCCCTTGGGCAGCAGGTCGCCGATCAGTTCCATCAGCACGCAGATGCCCAGCGGGGTCTGCTCGGCCGGTTTGAGCACGATGCAGTTGCCGGCAGCCAGGGCCGGCGCCAGCTTCCACGCGGCCATCAGCAGCGGGAAGTTCCACGGGATGATCTGCCCGACCACGCCCAGCGGCTCGTGGATATGGTATGCGACGGTGCTGTCGTTGATCTCGGCGGCGCTGCCTTCCTGTGCGCGGATGCAGCCGGCGAAGTAGCGGAAGTGGTCGGCGGCCAGCGGGATGTCGGCGTTGAGGGTTTCACGCACCGGCTTGCCGTTGTCCCAGGTTTCGGTGACGGCGAGCAGCTCCAGGTTCTGTTCGATGCGGTCGGCAATCTTCAGCAACACCAGCGAGCGGTCCTGCACCGAGGTGCGGCCCCAGGCATCGGCGGCGGCGTGGGCGGCGTCCAGCGCCTTGTCGATGTCCTCGGCGGTGGAGCGGGGGAATTCGGCGATGGGCTGGCCATTCACCGGCGACGTGTTGGTGAAGTACTGACCCTTTACCGGCGGGACGAATTCGCCGCCGATGTAGTTGCCGTAGCGCGCCTTGAACGAAACGATGGCGCCTTCGCTACCGGGATGGGCATAACGCATGGTCGGATCTCCTGGGTCTTGTGCTTGTTGGGGAGGATGTTGATTCAGCGTAGAGCAAGGGCCGGGCCATGCCAGTGAAAGGCACGCCGTGTGTGGCCCGGACGGGATCACGGCGGTGCGGCGGAAAGCGCGCTGTCACGCGCCTGGCACAGTGCTGCGTGACACTTTGTCCCGACTTCGTGACAGTCGTGACCTGACGGTCGGCCAGGCGTTGCATTGAGCTGGCGCGTGGGGGATGCTGTCCTGCGTTCCTACGAATTGTCTGACAAGGATTCGCTGGAACCCGGGGCTGCCTCCCCGTCCCCCAAGCGGAGAACAACAAGAATGCGCGCCAACGATTTGAGCCGCCACGCCCGCCAGGTCATGACCGTGGCCGAGGGCAAGGCCCGCGCCGGAGCTCCCGGTGCGGACCCGTCGATCGCCCGTTCCTGGATGCGCTGCCTGGAGCAGTACCACCTCGACCCGGCGCAGCCCATGGCGCCGGCGGTGCTGGAGCACGCGCGCATGCTCGAAGTCCGCGAGCGGCACCGCCAGGTGCTGGAGATCGCCAGCGACGAGATGAACAGCCTGCACCAGCAGCTCTCCGGCGCCGGCCACGCGGTGCTGCTCACCGATTCTCGCGGGGTGATCCTCAACTGCGTCAGCGAAGCTGCCGAGCGGCGCACCTTCGAACAGGCCGGGCTGTGGCTCGGCGCCGACTGGAGCGAAGCCCGCGAAGGCACCAACGGTATCGGCACCTGCCTGGTGGAACGCCAGGCGCTGACCATTCACCAGGACGAACATTTTCGTAGCCGCCACACCGGGCTGACCTGCTCGGCCAGTCCGGTGTTCGACCCGCAGGGCGAACTGCTGGCGGTGCTCGACGTTTCCTCCGCGCGCCGCGACGTGTCGCGGCAGAGCCAGTTCCACACCATGGCGCTGGTCAACCTCTCGGCCAAGGCCATCGAAAGCTGTTACTTCCTGCGCCATTTCGAGGACCAGTGGCTGCTGCGCTTCCACCTGCAACCGGACGGCCTCGGGCTGTTCAGCGAGGGCATGCTGGCCTTCGGCGGCGACGGGCGTATCCGCGCGGCGAACCAGAGCGCTATCAACCTGCTCGGCAGCCGCCGGGACAGCCTGATCGGCCGCTCCCTGGAGCAGTTCTTCGATTGCCGGCTGGATGACCTGTTCAGCCGCGCCGATCCGCAGCCGAGTGCCAGCTGGCCTCTGCGCACCCACGCCGGTCGTACTCTTTATGCGTTGCTGCGCGGCAAGCGTCCCATCGTCGCCGCGCCGGTGCTGCCGCGTGCGCCACTGGCCAAGGGGTTGTGCATCGACGACCCGCAACTCGCCCATGACTTCCGCCGCGCGCTGAAGGTCTACGCCCACGACGTGCCGCTGCTGCTGCAGGGCGAGACTGGCACCGGCAAGGAGGCTTTCGCCCGTGCCGTGCACCTGGGCGGCGAGCGCGCTGGCAAGAGCTTCGTCGCACTGAACTGCGCGGCGATTCCCGAGACCCTGATCGAGAGCGAGCTGTTCGGTTATCGCGGTGGCAGCTTCACCGGCGCGCGCAAGGAAGGCATGCGCGGCAAGCTGCAGCAGGCCGATGGCGGCACGCTATTCCTCGACGAGATCGGCGACATGCCGCTGGCGCTGCAAACGCGTCTGCTGCGCGTGCTGGAAGAGCGCCAGGTGGTGCCCATCGGCGGCGAGCCGCAGGACGTGGATATCCGCCTGATCAGCGCCAGCCACCGTGATCTGGAAGCGCTGGTAGACGCCGGACAGTTCCGCGAAGACCTCTATTATCGCCTCAACGGCCTGGTGGTTGCGCTGCCGCCGCTACGCGAGCGTGAGGATCGTGGCGCGCTGCTCGATCATCTGCTGGCCGAGGAGAGCAAAGGCCGCAGCGTGCGCCTGGACGACGACGTGCGCCGGCACCTGCTGGACTTCCCCTGGCCGGGCAACGTGCGCCAGCTGCGCAACGTGCTGCGCACGCTCTGTGCGCTGTGCGAAGGCGGCCGGATCCAGATGGCCGACCTGCCGCCGGACCTTCGCCGTACACCGGCTGCCGCTGTGACTGCGGTCACCCTGGGCGAGGAATGTAGCGACACCCTTGGCGCTGCCGAGCGCAACGCGCTGCTGGAGGTGCTCGAAGCGCAGCGCTGGCATGTCAGCCGTGCGGCGCAGCAGCTGGGCATCAGCCGCAATACGCTGTACCGCAAGCTCAATCGCCACGGCCTGAGCCGCAAGAGCCTTTCGTAGGATGGCGTGGAGCGCAGCGATACCCATCAATGCCGGGCGCCGGATCGGCATGGGTATCGCTTCGCTCCACCCATCCTACGCGCCACCCCTCGTGACAACATTCTCAAGCCACCGGGAACCGCCTCCCCACCTCGTCGTCTGATGCCCCGGCGGCGGGCCGCGCGGGGGCGCGCTGTGCTACTCTGCCGCCCATTCGAAGCGCCTGGAAAGGCTTGATTGCAGGAGTCTGCATGCATATCCACATCCTCGGCATCTGCGGCACCTTCATGGGGTCGCTGGCCGTCCTGGCCAAGGAACTGGGCCACCGCGTGACCGGCTCCGACGCCAACGTCTACCCGCCCATGAGCACCCAGCTGCAAGCCCAGGGCATCGAGCTGATGCAGGGCTATGATCCCGCCCACCTGGAGCCGGCTCCGGACCTGGTGGTAGTCGGCAACGCGCTGTCGCGCGGCAATCCTGCCGTGGAATACGTGCTGAACAAGGGTCTGCCCTATGTCTCCGGCCCGCAGTGGCTGGCCGACCACGTGCTGCAGGGCCGCTGGGTCCTGGCGGCGGCCGGCACCCACGGCAAGACCACCACCAGCAGCATGCTGGCCTGGGTGCTGGAGCACGCCGGGATGAGCCCGGGTTTCCTGATCGGCGGCGTGCCGCAGAACTTCGGCGTGTCCGCACGTCTGGGCGGCACGCCGTTCTTCGTGGTCGAAGCCGACGAGTACGACAGCGCCTTCTTCGACAAGCGCTCCAAGTTCGTCCACTACCACCCGCGCACGGCGATCCTGAACAACCTGGAATTCGACCACGCGGACATCTTCCCCGACCTCGCCGCCATCGAGCGCCAGTTCCACCACCTGGTGCGGACCATTCCCGGCGAAGGCCTGGTCATCCACCCCACGTCCGAAACCGCCCTCAAGCGCGTGATCGACATGGGTTGCTGGACCCCGGTGCAGACCACCGGCGAAGGCGGCCAGTGGCAGGCGCGCCTGCTCAGCGAGGACGGCTCGCACTTCGAGGTGCTGTTCGACGGCAAACCCCAGGGCACCGTGGACTGGGAACTGACCGGCCAGCACAACGTCGCCAACGCCCTGGCCTGCCTTGCGGCGGCCCGCCATGTCGGCTTGGTGCCGGAGCTGGGCTGCGCCGCGTTGTCGGCCTTCAAGAGCGTCAAGCGGCGCATGGAGAAGGTCGCCGAGGTCAAGGGCATCACCATCTACGATGACTTCGCCCACCACCCCACCGCCATCGCCACCACCCTCGACGGCCTGCGCAAGCGCGTCGGCGATGCCAAGGTGATCGCCGTGGTCGAGCCGCGCTCCAACTCCATGAAGCTCGGCGCCCACCGCGACGGCCTGCCGGAGTCCGTGGTGCAGGCTGACAACGTGTTCTGGTACGCACCGCCGAACCTCGGCTGGGACCTGGCCGCCACCGTGGCCAGCTCCACCGTTCCCACGCAAGTGTGCGACTCGCTGGAAGCCATCATCGAGGGCGTAAAAGCCATCGCCACGCCGGGTACCCAGGTCGTGGTCATGAGCAACGGCGGATTCGGCGGCCTGCACGGCAAGCTGGCCCAGGCGCTGGAGGGCTGAACATGGCCGGAGCCGAACGCGTCACCCTCGCCATGACCGGCGCCTCCGGCGCCCAGTATGGCCTGCGCCTGCTCGATTGCCTGGTGCAGGAAGACCGCGAGGTGCACTTCCTGATCTCCAAGGCTGCGCAACTGGTGGTGGCCACCGAGACCGACGTGACCCTGCCGAGCAAGCCGCAGGCGATGCAGGCCTTCCTCAGCGAATACACCGGCGCCGCCCCCGGGCAGATCCGCGTCTACGGCAAGGAAGACTGGATGGCGCCGGTGGCTTCCGGCTCCGGCGCGCCGAGTGCGATGGTGGTGGTGCCCTGCTCGACGGGGACGCTGTCGGCCATCGCCACAGGCGCCTGCAACAACCTGATCGAACGCGCCGCCGACGTCGCCCTGAAAGAGCGCCGCCAACTGATCCTGGTACCACGCGAAGCGCCGTTCTCCAGTATCCACCTGGAGAACATGCTCAAGCTGTCCAACCTGGGAGCGGTGATCCTGCCGGCTGCTCCGGGCTTCTATCATCAGCCGCAGACGGTCGATGACCTGATCGACTTCGTCGTGGCGCGCATCCTCAATCAGCTGGGCATTCCCCAGGACATGCTGCCGCGCTGGGGCGAACACCATCTTGTCAGTGACGAATAAGCTCCTCGCCGCCCTGTTGCTGTTGCAACTGGGCGGTTGCGCCACCGTGAAGACGCTCAACGACAGCCGGCCCGGCGATCCGCTGATCTATGCCGGTACCCGGCTGGACTGGTATTCGCTCAATGGCGGCTGCTGCCCGAAGGACCATTTCGGTGTCGATGCGCCGGCCTACCCGGGCCTCGACCTGCCGGGCAGTGCGCTGCTCGATACGCTGCTGCTGCCGCTCTCGATTGCGGCGGAGCTGGGCATCGGCTTGCAGGTGTGGGGCGGGAACTGAACCGCTTCTGCTGATCACCGAAGGGCGTTCAGGGAGACCCATCCTACAAGAGCATTCGGGTGGTATCCGTCGGGAGCTATTTACCGAGCTTGCGCAGTTCGTCCGACTCGACGACGCGCACGCCCTTGCCGGTTTCCAGTGCCAGACGCCAGAGCGCGCGGGCCAGGGCGATAGCCTCGATGCCGTGCAGCTTGCCCGGCAGGATGCGCGAGAAGGGCGCGGCGAGCAGTTCGGCGAGGCGGACCTCCTCGCGCTGGCCCAGCAGCAGTGACGGCCGTGCGATGGTCAGTTGCTGCCAGCCTTGCTGGCGCAGGGCGTCTTCCAGTTCGCCCTTGGTCCGGCTGTAGAAGATCGATGACTTGCTGTCCGCGCCCAGCGCGCTGACCACGATGTAGTGCCTTGCGCCAAGGGCCAGGCCGCGCTCGCCCAGGGCCAGCGGCAGGTCGTAGTCGACACTGCGGAAAGCCTCCTCGGAACCGGCCTCCTTGAGCGTGGTGCCCAGGCAGCAGAACACCGTGTCCACCGGCTGGACCAGGTGCGGGATGAGTTCGGCCAGCGGGCCGATGGGGTTTTCCAGGCGTGGGTGCTCCGCCAGCTTCCTTCGGGCCGGGGCAATGACGCGCTTGACCGTGGGCTCATTGAGCATGCGGTCGAGCAGATGTTCACCAGTCAGGCCGGTGGCGCCAGCAAGCAGAATATTGGTCGGTTTCGAGAGCATCTGTGTTTCTCCCCTGACACACAGTCCAGCTTAGTTGTCGCCTTATTGTTTTGCCTGCGCGGCGACACTTTGAGCATCGTAAGCGGCTTGCGACGGCTGCGCGCGCAAAGCCTTCCAGCGGCTGATGACCGCATCCGGCGCCCAGAGTTGCGGCTCCGACGGTTCGAATTCTTCTTCCTTCTCGCGTTTGGCGACCGTATCGCTGGCCAGCGAAAAAGCTTTCTTGAGGTCATCGGTCTGCTGGAATGCCTTGGCGAACAGTGCATCACCGAAGTAGGTGAAATCGGCTTCCTCGGAGCAGCCGAAGGACACCCGGTCGCTGCGCGCGGCAGTCATGATCAGGGTCTTGTCGTCCTTGAGCGCGGGGATGAAGCCGCCGCTGTAGCAGGCGGAGATCACCAGTACCTTGTAGCGGTCCTTGAGGGGGGCGAGCAGCGTGGCCAACTCGCTGGCCGGCAGGTCGTCGAGCTTCAAGCCTGGCATGTCGAGCACCAGCTGGTGGTCATGGGAGCCGTGGCTGGTCAGGTAGATGAACACCAGGTCCTCCGGGCCACTGCGCTCGGCAATGGTTCGCAGGGTGCGGGCGAGCGTTTCGCGGGTGGCCATGGGGCGGTCGGCGAGGTGGTCGCGGTGGTTCACCAGGCGCACCACGCCGCGCGCGCCGAAGCGGTCACCGAGCAGCTTGGCGACATAGTCGGCCTCGCGCAGGAACACGCTCTGCTTGCCGTCGCCACCCAGGCTGACGCCGTAGAGCTCGATCGCAGGCGTGGACGCGGGGACGGCCGCCAGCGCCTTGTCCAGCAGCGCGCCTTGCTCCAGCAGACCAACCTCCAGGGGATTGGGCAGCCGCTTGCCGGTGGCGTCCTGGCGCAGCTGGCCGGCACTCCAGGTGCCTTTCTGCACACTGCCGTCGCGGCGGGTGAGGGTGCCTTCTCCGGAATATTCGCCACGGGCGAAGCCGCCGCTGTAGGTCTGCCCGTCGGCCTTGCTCAGGGTGCCCTGGCCGTCGAAGCGCCAGAAGCGGAAGTCGCCCTTGTAGCGGCTGCCATCGCTGCCGATGAACTCGCCCGGCCCGCTCAGCGCGCCGGCCTTGAAGCGGCCGAACCAGACGTCGCCGTCGGCGTTCTGGAAGCGCCCGGTGCCGTCGAACTGGTCGTTGCGGAACTCGCCGCTGTACTGGTCGCCCGCGTCGTCATGGAAGATGCCCTTGCCTTCGAGCACGCCATTCTTGAACGGGCCGCTGTACTGGTTGCCCAGGCTGTCCCGGCGTGCGCCCTCGCCGTTGGCCTCGCCCCTGGCGAAGGCTCCCTGGTGTCGGGTGCCGTCGGCCTGTTCGAGGCTGCCCAGGCCTTCGTAGCGGCCCTTGCGGAAACCACCGCTGTAGGTGGTGCCGCCCTGGGAGAGCTGCCCCTCGCCGTCGAACTCGCCGCGCTTGAACTGGCCCTCGTAGAAGCTGCCGTCGGCGTACTGCAGGCGGCCACGACCGTCGAACAGGCCGTCGCGGAACTCGCCTTCATAGCTCGTGCCGTTGCCGTCGCTCCATTTGCCCTGGCCGCTCTGCAGGCCCTTGTCGAAGCCGCCCTCGTACCAGGCGCCATTGCTGTAATCCAGCCGCCCCGGACCTTGCAGCTGGCCGTTCACCAGCTCGCCACGGTAGCGCGCGCCGTCAGGCAGGCGGGCGTCCGGGGGCGTCAGCGGTTCGCCGTCGCCGCAGGCAGTCAGGAGCAGGGCGAGGCTCAGGGGCAGGAGGTGGCGTGGCATTGGGGCTCTCGAATCGACGGTGGGGCGCAGGCTGAGTGTGACGTAAAAAAGCCCGCGGACGCGGGCTTTTTTCTCAGCGCTGAGGTAGAGCCGTCAGACGAAGCACAGGCTCAGGGATTCGGCGATGTAGGCCGGCTTGGGCAGGCCTTCGATCTCCAGGGTGCAGCGGGCCTTGATCAGCCACTGGCCGGGGTTCTTCTCGGTGATGTCAGTGATGGTCACCTGCAGGCGCACGCGCGAATCCACCGGTACCGGCTGGATGAAGCGCACGCTGTCCAGGCCGTAGTTGACCACCATCTTGGGGTTTTCCGGCAGAACCAGCAGGCCCTCGCAGAGCTTGGGGATCAGCGACAGCGACAGGAAGCCGTGGGCGATGGTGCCACCGAAGGGCGTCTTCTTCGCCTTCTCCGGGTCGACGTGGATGAACTGGTGGTCCTCGGTGCACTCGGCGAACTGGTTGATGCGCTGTTGATCGACGGTGATCCACTGCGAATGACCCAGGTCCTTGCCGATGTAATCCTTCAGTGCGCTTACGGGTACGAATGCCATGTTTCCTCCGGGGATATCGTTGTTCTTCTAGTGCGGCCTGCGTAAGAGTCCGACAACAGATCAGCATGGGGTCCGCGGCCGGTCAAGCCGCAGCGGCATTCATGCTTTGGGCGAATGCCGAGCCATAGCGGGCGCCGGGCGGGCATAATGGCCACTCCTTGCGCTGGAGATGTTCCTGATGTTGCTACGCGGCCTGACCTGGCTGGTGCTGTTCCAACTGCTCGGCACGGGCCTGAATGCTCTCATCCTGCACATGATTCCCGGCCCCATCATTGGGCTGGTGCTGCTGTTCGCCTTCCTGGTATGGAATGGCGAGGTGAGCAAGCCGGTGAACGAAGCCGCCGCCTCGCTGCTGCGCTACCTGCCGTTGCTGCTGGTGCCGGCAGCGGTCGGCGTGATGGCCTATGCGAAGCAGATCGCTGCGGACTTCTGGGCCATCGCCGGGGCATTGGCGCTGTCGTTGCTGGTGTCCTTCGTGTTCGCCGGCTGGCTGATGCAGAAGCTCATCGACCGCCAGCGCAAGCAGAAGGAGGGCGCGTGATGTTCGACTGGCAAGGCGCGCTGGACTCGGTCATCCACCATCCGCTGTTCTGCGTCGGCGTCACCTTGGGCGCTTATCAGTTGGCGCTGGCCGGCTACGAGCGCACGCGCTGGGTGTTCCTGCAGCCGGTGCTGGTGTCGATGTTGATCGTCATCGCGGTGCTGCTGGCGTGCGGCATCGACTACAGCGAGTACAGCAATAGCGCCAAGGTGCTGACCATCCTCCTCGGCCCCGCCACCGTCGCGCTGGCGGTGCCGCTGTTTCTCAACCTGAAACGCATCCGCCAGCTGTTCTGGCCGACGCTGATCACCCTGCTGGTTGGCGGCCTGTTCGCCACTGCGCTGGGCATTGGCCTGGGCTGGCTGTTCGGTGTCGACCATGAACTGCTGATGAGCCTGGCACCCAAGTCGGTGACCTCGCCGATTGCCATGCTGGTGGCCAGCCAGATTGGCGGTGTGGCGGCGCTGGCGGCGGTGTTCGTGCTGATCACCGGCGTGCTCGGGGCCATCCTCGGTCCGGAACTGCTGCGCCGTTTTGGCGTCCACCATCCGGCCGCGCAAGGCATGGCGCTGGGCATGACCGCCCACGCCGTAGGCACCTCCCGCGCCCTGCAGGAGGGTGAGGAATGCGGCGCCTTCGCCGCCCTGGCCATGAGCCTGATGGGCGTGGCCACCGCTGTGCTGCTACCGTTGGCGGTAGCGCTGATCGCCTGACGAATCGACGGAGTGTCCATGAGTTTCCCGCTGTTCCCCCTCAACACCGTGCTGTTTCCCGGCTGCCGCCTCGACCTGCAGATCTTCGAGGCGCGCTACCTGGACATGATCGGCCGCTGCATGAAGCAGAACGGCGGATTCGGTGTGGTGGCCATCGTCGAGGGCGAGGAAGTCGGCGATGCGCCGGAGCGTTACAGCCTGGTCGGCTGCGAGGCGCGCATCTGCGACTGGCAGCAGCAGTCCAACGGCTTGCTGGGCATCCGGGTCGAAGGCGGGCGGCGCTTCCGCGTGCTCTCCGCCAACGTGCAGACGGACCAGCTGACGGTGGCCGAAGTGGAGTGGCTGGACGAGCAACAAAACCGGCCGCTGACCAAGGAACACGACGACCTGGCCGCGTTGCTCGAGGCGCTGTCCATGCACCCCATGGTCTCGGCGCTGGAAATGGGCGGCGAAGTGAATGGCCAACAGGAGCTGGCCTGCCAGCTCGCTTACCTGTTGCCCTTCGAGCGCGACCAGAAGCAGGTGCTGCTGGAGATGGACGACCCGACGGTGCGCCTGGCGCGCATCCAGGTATTGCTGGAGCAGTTGCAGGGTGATTTCGTCGCCTGATTGCGATGCTTCGAGCCCTGTACGATGGGTGGAGCTTGCGATACCCATCAGCGTTGCGTGTGTCGAAATCGATGGGTATCACTTCGCTCCACGCCATCCTACGAAGTCATCACGGTTCCCATTTCCATGCGGTTACCCCCGTGAAAACACAAGGCCCGCGAATGCGGGCCTTGTCGTTTTTGGGGGCTGCTGGGGTTAGAACGAATCCCCCGGCACCCGTACCCAGCCTTCCATGAGGATGCGCGAGCTACGGCTCATGATGGCCTTGGTCACGGTCCACTCACCGTTCACCTGTTTCGCCTCGGCGCCCACGCGCAGGGTGCCGGAGGGGTGACCGAAGCGTACGGCGCTGCGTTCTCCGCCACCGGCGGCGAGGTTCACAAGGGTGCCGGGAATGGCCGCGGCGGTGCCGATTGCCACGGCGGCGGTGCCCATCATGGCGTGGTGCAGCTTGCCCATGGACAGCGCGCGCACCAGCAGGTCGACGTCGCCGGCCTGCACTTGCTTGCCACTGGAAGTGATGTA
Organism: Pseudomonas nicosulfuronedens; assembly: GCF_005877905.1. Classification (GTDB taxonomy): domain Bacteria; phylum Pseudomonadota; class Gammaproteobacteria; order Pseudomonadales; family Pseudomonadaceae; genus Pseudomonas; species Pseudomonas nicosulfuronedens. The sequence continues at coordinate 251,204 of NZ_SWDV01000002.1, forward strand.
GTCCTTGGCCGGTGCAACGAAGGCAATCTTCGGCGTGTGCTGGCGGGTCGCGGCTTCCTCCGGAGTCTTGATCAGACCCATGCGCAAGGCGCCGGCGATGCGGAATTGCTCGAAGCGCGCCAGCTGCTCCGGGTCGCCATTGATCGCTTCGCGCAGCTCGGCACCGGTGTAGCCGATGTCCTGGGCGTTGACGAAGATGGTCGGGATGCCGGCGGTAATCATGGTCGCCTTGAAGGTGCCGACGCCGGGGACTTCCAGGTCGTCCACCAGGTTGCCGGTGGGGAACATCGAGCCGCCTTCCTCGCCATCGTCGGACGGGTCGAGGAACTCCAGCACGATCTCGGCGGCGGGGAAGGTCACGCCGTCCAGTTCGAAGTCGCCGGTTTCCTGCACCTGGCCGTTGGTGATCGGCACGTGGGCGATGATGGTCTTCTGGATGTTCGCCTGCCAGATGCGCACCACGCAGGTGCCGTTGTCCGGAATGCGCGAGGGATCGACCAGGCCGGCGTGGATGGCGAAGGAGCCGGCGGCGGTGGAGAGGTTGCCGCAGTTGCCGCTCCAGTCGACGAAGGCCTTGTCGATGGAAATCTGTCCGTAGAGGTAGTCGACGTCGTGCTCGGGCTGGGTGCTTTTCGACAGGATCACGCACTTGCTGGTGCTGGAGGTCGCGCCGCCCATGCCATCGATGTGCGCGCTGTACGGGTCGGGGCTGCCGATCACGCGCATGAACAGCTGGTCGCGCGCCGCGCCGGGCACCTGGCAGCGTTCGGGCAGGTCCTGCAGGCGGAAGAACACGCCCTTGCTGGTGCCGCCGCGGATGTAGGTGGCGGGGATCTTCACTTGGGGTACGTGGGGCATGGGACTCGATCCTGTTTGCTTTTCGTAGGAGCGAGCTTGCTCGCGAACAGCCCCGCAGCGGAGTTGGGTTCGCGAGCAAGCTCGCTCCTACAGGATTAGTGCCGACCTGCCGTGAGGCGGGCCGGCTGTTACATCACGCTACCGCGCCTTCCAGGAAGTCCTTGGCAAAGCGTTGCAGCACGCCACCGGCCTTGTACACCTTCACTTCGGCGGCGGTGTCCAGGCGGCAGGTGACCGGGACTTCGACCACGTCACCATTGCGGCGATTGACCACCAGGGTCAGGTCGCAGCGCGGCGAGACGTCGCCCTTGATGTCGTAGGTCTCGGTGCCGTCCAGGCCCAGGGTCAGGCGGGTGGTGCCCGGCTTGAACTCCACCGGCAGCACGCCCATGCCCACCAGGTTGGTGCGGTGGATACGCTCGAAGCCTTCGGCGACGATCACTTCCACGCCTGCCAGGCGAACGCCCTTGGCCGCCCAGTCGCGGGACGAGCCCTGGCCGTAGTCGGCGCCGGCGACGATGATCAGGTTCTGCTTGCGGTTCATGTAGGTTTCGATGGCTTCCCACATGCGCATGACCTTGCCTTCGGGCTCGACGCGGGCCAACGAACCTTTCTTCACTTCACCATTCACCACGGCCATCTCGTTGACCAGTTGTGGGTTGGCGAAGGTGGCGCGCTGGGCGGTCAGGTGGTCGCCGCGGTGGGTGGCGTAGGAGTTGAAGTCCTCCTCCGGCAGGCCCATTTTCGCCAGGTATTCACCGGCCGCGCTGTCCAGCAGGATGGCGTTGGACGGCGACAGGTGATCGGTGGTGATGTTGTCCGGCAGGATTGCCAGCGGGAGCATGCCCTTGAGCGTGCGCTCGCCGGCCAGCGCGCCTTCCCAGTACGGTGGGCGGCGGATGTAGGTGGACATCGGGCGCCAGTCGTACAGCGGGCTCTCGGCTTCCTGCACGCTGCCCAGGTCGAACATCGGGATGTAGACCTGCTTGAACTGCTCGGGCTTCACGCTGGAAGCGACGATGGCGTCGATCTCTTCGTCGGACGGCCAGAGGTCCTTCAGGGTGACCGGGTTGCCGTTCTTGTCGGTGCCCAGCGGGTCCTGCTCGATGTCGAAGCGCACGGTGCCGGCGATGGCGTAGGCGACCACCAGCGGCGGCGAGGCGAGGAAGGCCTGCTTGGCGTAGGGGTGGATACGGCCGTCGAAGTTGCGGTTGCCCGAGAGCACGGCGGTGGCATACAGGTCGCGGTCGATGATCTCTTTCTGGATCGCCGGGTCCAGCGCGCCGGACATGCCGTTACAGGTGGTGCAGGCGTAGGCGACGATGCCGAAGCCGAGCTTCTCCAGCTCCGGCAGCAGACCGGCTTCTTCCAGGTACAGCTTGGCGACTTTCGAACCCGGCGCGAAGGAGGTCTTCACCCACGGCTTGCGCAGCATGCCCAGCGCGTTGGCCTTCTTCGCCACCAGGCCGGCGGCGATGACGTTGCGCGGGTTGGAGGTGTTGGTGCAGCTGGTGATGGCGGCGATGATCACCGCTCCATCGGGCATCAGGCCTTCGGCTTCCTCGACGCGACCGGACTCCAGCTTGGCTTCGTCGGCGATGCCACGCTCGGCCAGCGCCGAGGTCGGCAGGCGACGGTGCGGGTTGGACGGGCCGGCCATGTTGCGCACCACGCTGCCCAGGTCGAAGCTCAGTACACGCTCGTACTCGGCGGTCTTCAGCGCATCGCTCCACAGGCCGAGCGTTTTCGCGTAGTGCTCCACCAGCTCCACCTGCTCCGGCTCACGGCCGGTGAGCTTGAGGTAATCGATGGTCTGGCCGTCGATGTAGAACATCGACGCGGTGGCGCCGTATTCCGGGCACATGTTGGAGATGGTCGCGCGGTCGCCGATGGACAGGCTGTCCGCACCCTCGCCGAAGAACTCGACGTAGGCGCCGACCACGCGCTCCTTGCGCAGAAACTCGGTGATCGCCAGGACGATGTCGGTGGCGGTGATGCCCGGTTGGCGCTGGCCGGTCAGCTCGACGCCAACGATGTCGGGCAGGCGCATCATCGAGGGGTGGCCCAGCATCACGGTCTCGGCCTCAAGGCCGCCGACGCCGATGGCGATTACGCCCAGGGCGTCCACGTGCGGAGTGTGCGAGTCAGTGCCGACGCAGGTGTCGGGGAACGCGATGCCGCCGCGCGCCTGGATCACCGGGCTCATTTTCTCCAGGTTGATCTGGTGCATGATGCCGTTGCCGGCCGGGATCACATCGACGTTCTTGAACGCGGTCTTGGTCCAGTCGATGAAGTGGAAGCGATCCTCGTTGCGGCGGTCTTCGATGGCGCGGTTCTTCTCGAAGGCATCCGGGTCGAAGCCCGGTGCTTCCACGGCCAGCGAGTGGTCGACGATCAGCTGGGTCGGCACCACCGGGTTGACCTTGGACGGGTCGCCACCCTTCTCGGCGATGGCGTCACGCAGGCCGGCGAGGTCGACCAGCGCGGTCTGGCCGAGGATATCGTGGCAGACCACGCGCGCCGGGTACCAGGGGAAGTCGAGGTCGCGCTTGCGGTAGACCAGTTGTTCCAGCGAAGCGGTCAGGTCCGCCGGCTCGCAGCGGCGCACCAGCTGTTCGGCCAGCACGCGGGAGGTGTAGGGGAGCTTGTCCCAGGCGCCGGCCTGGATCGCTTCGACGGCCTCGCGGGCGTCGAAGTAATCCAGCGCGGTGCCGGGCAGGCGCTTGCGGTATTGGCTGTTCACGGAAGTAGTCATTTTGTTATCCAGGAAGCCTATTTGCGGTCCTTGAGCGGCACGAACTTCAGGTCTTCAGGGCCTGTGTAGTTGGCGCTCGGGCGGATGATCTTGCCGTCGATGCGTTGCTCGATGACGTGGGCGGACCAGCCGGCGGTGCGGGCGATGACGAACAGCGGGGTGAACATCGCGGTGGGCACGCCCATCATGTGGTAGCTCACGGCGCTGAACCAATCGAGGTTGGGGAACATCTTCTTGATGTCCCACATGATGGTTTCCAGGCGCTCGGCGATGTCGTACATCTTGGTGTTCGACTGCTCGTTCGACAGCTGCTGGGCGACTTCCTTGATCACCTTGTTGCGCGGGTCGGACACGGTGTAGACCGGGTGGCCGAAGCCGATCACGACTTCCTTGCGCTCGACGCGGGCACGGATATCCGCCTCGGCTTCGTCCGGGTTGTCGTAGCGCTTCTGGATCTCGAAGGCCACTTCGTTGGCGCCGCCGTGTTTCGGGCCGCGCAGCGCGCCGATGGCGCCGGCGATGCAGGAGAACATGTCCGAGCCGGTGCCGGCGATCACGCGGGAGGTGAAGGTCGAGGCGTTGAATTCGTGCTCGGCGTACAGGTTCAGCGAGGTGTGCATGGCGCGCACCCAGGATTCGCGCGGCTTCTCGCCGTGCAGCAGGTGCAGGAAGTGACCGCCGATGGAGTCGTCGTCGGTCTCGACGTCGATGCGCTTGCCGTTGTGGCTGAAGTGGTACCAGTAGAGCAGCGCGGAGCCCAGGGAAGCCATCAGCTTGTCGGCGATGTCGCGGGCGCCCGGGTGGTTGTGGTCGTCCTTCTCCGGCGACAGGCAGCCGAGCACGGACACGGCGGTGCGCATCACGTCCATCGGATGGGCCGACGGCGGCAGGGTTTCCAGAGCGGCCTTCACGCCCGCCGGCAGGCCGCGCAGGGCTTTCAGCTTGGCCTTGTAGCCGGCCAGTTCGGCGGCGTTGGGCAGCTTGCCGTGGACCAGCAGGTGGGCGATTTCCTCGAAGTCGCAGCGGTTGGCAAAATCCAGCACGTCATAGCCACGGTAGTGCAGGTCGTTGCCGGTACGGCCGACGGTGCACAGGGCAGTGTTGCCAGCGGCGGTGCCACTCAGGGCCACGGACTTCTTCGGCTTGAAGCCGGTGGTGGTTTCTGCGGTAGCGCTCATCGCGTGTCTCCTCATCAAATCCGGTTGCTTGTTCTTGTTCCGCCGGCCTGGGCCGTGCGGTCGGTTCGAATCTGGTCGGCGGATAACGCCTGTGGCGTTATGCGCCCTACGGTGTCTCAGGCCGGGGCGTAGGGCGAATAACGCGCAGCGTTATCCGCCGTTTTTGCCTCAGATCACTTCTTGCCAGCAGCGAACAGCGCGTCGAGTTTCTGCTCGAAGGCGTGGTAGCCGATGCGGTCGTACAGCTCGGCACGGGTCTGCATCAGCTCGATCACGTTCTGCTGGTGGCCTTCCTGGCGGATTGCGGTGTACACGGCTTCGGCGGCCTTGTTGGCGGCGCGGAAGGCCGACAGCGGATACAGCTGGATCGCCACGCCGACCGAGGCCAGCTCGTCGCGGGTGAACAGCGGGGTGGCGCCGAACTCGGTGATGTTGGCCAGGATCGGCACGTTCAGCGCATCGACGAAGCGCTTGTAGGTCGGCAGGTCGTAGGCGGCCTCGGCGAAGATCGCATCGGCGCCGGCCTCGACGTAACGCTGGCAGCGCTCGATGGCGGCGTCCACGCCTTCGGCCTGGATGGCGTCGGTGCGGGCGATCAGGAAGAAGTTCGGGTCGGTCTTGGCGTTGGCGGCGGACTTCACGCGGTCGACCATCTCCTGGGTGGAGACGATTTCCTTGCCCGGACGGTGGCCGCAACGCTTGGCGCCGACCTGGTCTTCGATGTGGGCGGCAGCCGCGCCAGCCTTGATCAGGCTCTTCACGGTGCGCTCGATGTTGAACGCGCTGGGGCCGAAGCCGGTGTCGATGTCCACCAGCAGCGGCAGGTCGCAGACGTCGGTGATGCGGCGCACGTCGGTGAGCACGTCGTCCAGGGTGTTGATGCCCAGGTCCGGCAGGCCGAGGGAACCCGCCGCCACGCCGCCACCGGAGAGGTAGATGGCCTTGAAGCCGGCGCGCTTGGCCAGCAGCGCGTGGTTGGCGTTGATCGCGCCGATCACCTGCAGCGGCTTTTCTTCGGCAAGGGCTTCACGGAAACGTTGGCCGGCGGTCTTGTAGCTCATTGTTCACCTCGTTCGTTGGCTGTCTTGGCTTGGGCGTCCAGGTAGTGACGCTCCATATTGCGTTTCGAGGCGCCGATGTGACGGCGCATCAGCAACTCGGCCAGCTCGCCGTCACGATCGGCGATGGCATCGAGAATCCGGTGGTGCTCGGAGAAGGCCTGGCGCGGGCGGTTGGGCGTCGCCGAGAACTGCAGGCGGTACATGCGCACAAGCTGGTACAGCTCGCCGCAGAGCATGCGGGTGAGGGTGCGGTTGCCGCTGCCCTGGATGATCCGGTAGTGGAAGTCGTAGTCGCCTTCCTGCTGGTAGTAGCCACGGCCGGCCTGGAACGCTTCGTCGCGCTCGTGGGTGTCGAGCACCCGGCGCAGCTCGTCGATCTCGGCCTGGCTCATGCGCTCGGCGGCCAGGCGGCAGGCCATACCTTCGAGGGATTCGCGGATCTCGTAGAGCTCCAGCAGCTCCTCATGGCTGAGCGAAACGACCCGCGCGCCGACGTGGGGTACGCGCACCAGCAGCTTCTGGCCTTCCAGACGGTGGATCGCCTCGCGCAGCGGGCCGCGGCTGATGCCGTAGGTACGCGCCAGCTCCGGCTCGGAAATCTTGCTGCCGGGGGCGATCTCGCCCTTGACGATGGCCGACTGGATCTTGCGGAACACGTGTTCCGACAGGGTCTCGCCGTCGTCGCTGGCGGGGGTGGGCAGAATCAGGCTATCGCTCATGGTGTCGACAATCTTCTTGGTGTGCGGCGAAAGCTACCCCCGGAAACCCTCTGGGTCAATCAAGTTCTGATGAATTGTCGACAATCGTCTAATGGTCCGGTTTTCTTATACCGGGCTGCGACGCACTCCGGGGAGCAGGGTCGCAGACGTGAGAAGATGCCCGCCAGAACGATCAGGGAGTTTGCCGTGCGAGGAAGGGAGCGGATGAAACGAATGCTGGCCAGCGTGGTGGGATTTCTCCTGCTGGGCTGGGGACAAGGGCTGTGGGCCTTGCATCCGTACCGGGACAACCTGACGGCAGACGTACAGTCGATCGGTCTGTGGCGAGAAATGACGCCGCTGCTGCTGTTCTGGGCGCTGTGGGTCGCGCTGGCGGCCTGGCCGAATCGGGCGGCGGCTTGCTGGCAAGTGGCGCTTTCGTCGGGAGTTGCCCTGCTGGGCTGGTTCTGGGTGGATCTTTGCCTCTATGACAGCCGGGTGGCGAGCTGGAGCACCTATTCCCTTGCCGAGCTGGCGGCGGAGGTGGCCCAGGTCTGTGGTTGGCCGCTGCTGCTCGCCGTTCTGGCCTATGGTGGAGGCTGGGCCCTGGTGGCCCGGAGGAAGATCGATGATCCGAAGCTGGTATGACCGTCATGCGTTGCCCCGGCTGATCGACTTCGCCTGCGGCATGGGTGATGTGATGAAGCAGCGCTCGCTGCTGGTGCCCCGCGCGCGCGGCCGCGTGCTGGAGATCGGCATGGGCACCGGCCTGAACCTGTCGTTCTACGATCCGGCGAAAGTGTCGACAATCGTCGGCGTCGACCCGGCGGCGCAGATGCAGAAGCTCGCCCGCAGCCGTGCCGAGGCGATTGGCATCCCGGTGGACATGGTGGCGCTGGAGCTGGGGCAGATCCGTGCCGACGCCGGCAGTTTCGACAGCATCGTCTGCACTTTCACCTTGTGCAGCATCCCCGATGCGGTGGCGGCGCTGAAGGAAATGCGCCGGGTACTCAAGCCCGGGGGCGAGCTCCTCTTCTGCGAGCATGGCCTGGCGCCGGATGCCGGCGTGCGGGCCTGGCAACACCGGCTGACCCCGGTATGGAAGCCGCTGGCCGGCGGCTGCCACCTGGACCGGGACATGCCGGCGCTGATCGAATCCGGCGGCTTCCAATTGCGCGAACTGATCCAGGACTACCTGCCCGGTCCGCGGCCGATGACCTACGTCTACCGTGGCATGGCCGACTGACGAGCGGGCAGGCGGTCGAGCACCTCGATGCTGAGGATGTAGGCGCTACGCACGTAGATGTCCTCTGGGCGTTCGAGCAGTCCCATGTTGGACTGGCAGTCATTCATGCGCACCACGAAAGGTGCGGCGCCGTCGCACAACGCCGAGTAGTCCCCACGGCTGATCCAACCCTGGAGCACAGAGGACTCGCGGTTGTGCGCGCGAACCACGACTTCGACCTTGAGATGTTCGTTCATTGCCACGTCGCTCGACGGAAGGTGAGTAGAGGTGGCAAACCTTAACGTCCGTCCCGTGTGGCCTCTGTCAGGTTCCTCTGATTGGCCTGTGGGACTATCCCCCCAAGTGTCCGACCCTCGTACTTCAGGCCACCCGCTCGGCCGGGGTGACATTGAGGATATGCGTGCCGCTGAGGAACAGGTCCTGCACCGGGCCGGTGGGGCAGTGGCGGCTCTGGCAATCGCCCAGGCGCACCTCGAAGGGAGTGCGGCCGTCGCGCAAGGCAAGGTAATCCTCGCGACTGATGCGGCCGTGGAGAATGCGTTGGGGGCGGTAGGGAGACCAGGTCTCCACATCGACCCAGAGACTGTCGGGAGCGTGGTTCATGGCGGTGGTCCGGCCGTTGGTAAAGGGGCGAGTACTCTAGACAGCGGACCAGCGCCCAATTCATCAGGACCCTCTGAGATATTTGTAGGAAATTATGTTGGCCTGACTGGCGGTGCCGTCCTAAGGCAAAGCGCGGTAGGCCTTGGCCCAGTCCTGGGCGAAGTCCTCGAAGGGAGTCGCCGTGGTATTGGCCGGTGAGCGCGCCTCCTGCGCCCGAACCCGTCCGCTGCTGATCGCCTCGCCCAGTTCGGCGTAACACGCGGCGACGCTGGCGGAGCAGCCCGCGTCCCGCAGCGCGCCCTCCAGTTCCTGCGGCGATACCGGCACGTAGGGCAGGTCCGGTCGGCCGATGGCTGCACCCAGCAGCCGGGTGGCCTGGGCATAGCTGATGTCGCGCTGGCCGAGCACTTCGCGGATTACCACGCCCTGCCAGTCGTGCTCCAGCAGGGCACGGCTGGCGGCGTCGGCAACATCCCGGGTGGCGACCATCGGCACCGGCACATCCGGCGCCACCGCGTCGCTGTAGCAGTCATAGGCGCGGACAATCTCCAGCGCGCCATAGAGGTTTTCGAACAGCGCGCCGGAACGCAGCATCAGCACGTCCATCTCCGGCGGCAACTGGCGCAAGCGCTGCTCATGGTCGTGCATGCTGATGATCGGTCCGGTGCCGGATGGCACCTCGGCGCCCACGCTGCTCAGGAAAACCACCCGGCGCACGCCGCTGTCGCGGATCGCGGTGAGAATCGCCTCGCCCTGGGCGGCCTGCTGTTCGCGGTAGTCCTCGGTGTCCGGGCCGTAGGCGAGCAGGGTGTAGACCGCTTCCGAGCCGCGGAACGCCTCGGTGAGAAACGCGGCGTCGTGCGATTCGCCCACGGCGATCCGCGCGCCGGCGGCAGCCAGCGATGCAAGGCGCTCGGCATTGCGGCCCAGGGCACAGACGGCCACGCCGGCCTCCAGCAGGGTCTGGCAGATTCTCGAACCGGTGCGGCCGGTGGCTCCCATTACAGTGATCATGGCGGTGTCCTCGCTGCTGGCCGTCCCGCGGCGCCCGCCGTGGGTTCGTTGGCCTGGGTTCAGTCTCCTGTCAGATCGCTGGACGGTTAATGCCTGGGAGTCGCCGGTTCATGCTCTTTCGTCCAGAAGTGCTGGACGTCGCCAGACGGCCGGACCAGTCTCAAGGCCATGAACGCTCCTACCGCCATTCCGGACCTGACCGACGCCTGGGCCTCCACCGATCCCCTGGGGGAGGCGCTGCATTTCCTGCGCATGAGCGGCACCTTCTATTGCCGCTCCGAGTTCAGCGCGCCCTGGGGGCTGGACCTGCCGGCTATGCCGCAGTGCCTGATGTTCCATGTGCTGACCGTCGGCGAGTGCTGGCTGGAAGCCGAGGGCGACGAGCCGCGCAGGCTGGCGCCAGGCGACCTGGTGCTGGTGCCCCATGGTGAGGGCCACCGGCTGGTGAGCGCGCCGGGCGAGACGGCGGCCAGCTTGTTCGACCTGCCACGCGCCTACGCCAGCGACCGCTACGAAGTGCTGCGTCAGGGCGGAGGAGGGGAGCCGACGGCGATGATCTGTGGTGCGGTGCGCTTCGACCATCCCGCCGCGTTGCAGCTGGTGCGCCTGCTGCCGCGCGTGCTGGCGGCGCAGGTGCGCGACCCCGGCCAGCGCGACTGGCTGATGAGCACCCTGCACTTGATGGAAAGCGAGGCGCGGGCCATGCGCCCCGGCGGCGAAACGGTGATCACCCGGCTGGCCGACATCCTGGTGATCCAGGCGATCCGCGCCTGGATCGAGCAGGACCCGGCTGCCCAGACCGGTTGGCTCGGCGCCTTGCAGGATCGACAGTTGGGCCGGGCGCTGAGCCTGATCCACCGTGACCCGGCGCAGGACTGGAGCCTGGTTTCCCTGGCCGGCGCGGCGGCCATGTCGCGCTCGGCCTTCGCGGCGCGTTTTGCCGAGAAGGTCGGCATGCCGGCCATGCACTACGTCACCCGTTGGCGCATGCATGTGGCGCTGAGCTGGCTGCAGGAGCGGGAGATCGCCGTGGCCGAACTGGCCGAGCGCCTGGGCTACCAGTCCGAGGCGGCGTTCAGCCGGGCGTTCAAGCGCTGTATCGGGGTGTCACCAGGAAGCGTGCGGCGCTCTTTGTAGGAGCGCGCCATGCGCGCGATAGCGGGCATGGCCGCGCTATCAGGCTTCCAGCAAGCCGCTTTCGTTGGCCATCAGCCGCTGCTGCAGGCGCCAGAGGAAGGCCGCTTCGTAAGCCAGACTCTCCATGCCACTGGGCAGCTCGGCCCGACCAATCTGCAGGGCAATCCACAGGTTGGTCTTGTGCCGTTCGCTAAACCAACGCTCGACTCGCTGGACGGCGGCATCCGCAGCGCCTTGGCAGTTTTCCGGCCAGTCGAGGGCGAGGCCCGGTTGGCCATCGGCGGGAAGGACATGAACCAGAAACGCATCGGGCGTATCGGAGGCGCGCAATTGTCGACCCATGACGAACTCCTTGCCCGCCGTGCTTCAGCCAAGCGGACATCGTTTGAGGGAATGGCCAGGAAATCGCCGGGCAAGATCGCCCGGCGATCTGCCGCAAGCTTCAGCGGAACGCCAGCAGGGGGAGGAGTGCGAGCGGTGCCAAAGGCCGGCGAATGGACTCTCTCGATAGAAGGATGTCGTGGGGTATTCGTGGGTGGTGCGCGGGGGTAAAAGCGGGGTAATGCATTGTGCTTCTCCTACATTGATGAGTCGCCTTTCTCCTTATCCGTCTCACGGGAAAGGGTGGCGAACCGTGCAAGGGTGAGACCCGGAAATGTAGGCAACCGGCCGGGCCGAAGCCCGCCTCGCACGGTCCGCCATAGACAAGCCACAGCGGAGCGGAAGCGCCAACATTTTCGAGCCGGGGTCTCACGCCCAGGTCACGACAACCGTCGCGACCGGGAGACCTTACCGACGGCCTTGCAGGCGCAGCAATGCGCGATGCTACCGGTAATTCCGATGCCCGTGCAGGACAGCTCTCGGGTACGCCGTCGCATTTTCGTAGGAAGGAATAACCGTCTGAGGAACGCGGCTCGTGGTGACTTCAGACTCGTAGGGCGCATAACGCGCCAGCGTTATCCGCCGCAGCGCATCGGCGGATAACCTGTTCCAGGTTATGCGCCCTACGTTCAGGCTGGCGGCGGCCAGGGGGACGAGCCCGCACCTACAGGCTTGCCTTGATTACGGCGTTCTTCGTAGGACCGAGGGGGCGCCTAGCCCTTGCTCGCGAACTGCACGGCACGATGGTCTGTGCGGGAGGTGGTCGGTTCCGGGAAGCGCCCGATCAGAGCTGGATATCGTCGCGGATCAGCACGCAGGTGCAGCCGTCGTCGTCTTCGCGCCAGTCGTGGAGGAAGTACATCTGGATCTTGCCGCCATCCATCACCGCCAGGTAGTCGCCGACTTCCGGGACAAAGAAACCCGAGGTGCCGGGTTCGGCTTCGCACTCGATGCGCACGCTGAAGAACAGCGCCGGGTCGGCGTCATCGAAGAAGTCTTCGCGCTCGGCGGCGTCCCACTCCACAGGGGCCTCGAAGGGGCCGAGGAAGAGGACCTTGGCATCACCCATGTCCAGTTCTTCGGCGTCCGGGTCATTGTCGTCCGGACGGTAGACGGTGGCGTCCAGCGCGCTGCTGTCGGCGAGGATGGCGCGGCGCGCGGCCATGCGTTGCTGTGGATCGACGCCGGCGTCGGCGCAGAGCTGGTTCCAGAGGGTTTCGGCTTGGGTGGACATGATGGCTCCCGCTCGTGCGGCCGGTTCAAAGGGCAATAGTGTCGGGGACACTTCACTCCGGATCAATGGGGCGCTGCGTCACGCGATGTTCTTCGTGTAGGAGCGAGCTTGCTCGCGAACGCTTTCAGCCGGGCATCACGGTATCAGACGGGTTCGCGAGCAAGGACTGGGCGTCCCCCTCGGTCCTACGAAAAGCCAAGTGCGCCGATCACTCGCCCTTGAGGCCGTACTTCTTCACCTTGTCGAACAGTGTGGTCTTGGCCATGCCCAGTGCGTGCGCGGCCTGGCTGAGGTTGCCGGCGTGGCGCTCCAGGGCGGTGGACAGCAGGCTCCTCTCGAAGGCTTCCACGGCTTCGGCGAAGCGCGGCTCGCCGGCGTCCGGGCCGAGGTTGCCGCCGGCCAGCACCGGCAGGCCGAGGGCGAAGCGTTCGGCGACGTTGCGCAGCTCGCGCACGTTGCCCGGCCAGTCGTGGGCCATCAGGGTGGCGGCGGTGGCGTTGTCGATGGCCGGCGCCGGGCGGTCGAAGCGCAGCGAGGATTGCTGCAGGAAGTGCTCGAAGAGCATCAGGATGTCTTCGCGGCGCTCGCGCAGCGGCGGCAGGTTCAGGGTGATGACGTTGAGCCGGTAGTAGAGGTCGCTGCGGAAAGTGCCTTCACGGCCCATGACGGCGAGGTCGGACTTGGTCGCGGCGATCACCCGGCAGTCCACGCGGATCAGTTCGTTGGAACCCAGGCGTTCCAGCTGCTGTTCCTGCAGCACGCGCAGCAGCTTGATCTGCAGATTCAGCGGCATGCTCTCGATCTCGTCGAGGAACAGGCTGCCGCCGTCGGCGTGCTCGATCTTGCCGATCCGGCGCTTGCCGGCGCCGGTGAAGGCGTGGGCCTCGTGGCCGAATATTTCGCTGTCGATCAGGCTTTCCGGCAGGCCGCCGCAGTTGAGCGCGACAAAGGGTTTGGGCTGGCGCCGGCTGGAGTCGTGCAGGCAGCGCGCGACCAGTTCCTTGCCGGTGCCGGTCTCGCCTTCGATGAGTACGTTGGCGGAGGTGTCGGCGACGTTGGCGATCAGCTCGCGCAGCGCCTGCATGGCCGGCGAACGGCCGATCAGCCGGCTCTCCAGGGCCTGCTTGCCGGCGAGCTGGCGACGCAGCTGGCTGACTTCGCGGGTCAGGGCGCGCTGGGCGAGGGCGCGGCGCGCGGTGTCCACCAACTTCTCGGGGGAGAAGGGCTTCTCCATGAAGTCGTAGGCGCCGTCGCGCATGGCCTTGACCGCCATGGCGATGTCACCGTGGCCGGTGATCAGCACCACCGGCAGGCTGGGGTCGCGCTCCTTGAGTTTCTCCAGCAGTTGCAGGCCGTCCATACCGGGCATGCGGATGTCGCTGACGACGATGCCGGGGAAGTCGGCGCCGACTTTCTTCAGCGCTTCCTCGGCGCTGCCTACGCTGTCGGTCTCGATGTCCTCCAGGGCCAGCGCTTGCTGGCAACCGAGGCGCACGTGGGGATCGTCCTCGACGATCAGGACGCGCAGGGATGAGTCGCTCATGCGGGTGTCTCCATGGCGGGCAGCAGCGGCAGGTGCAGTTCGAAGGCGGTGCCGCCGGCCTCCGGATAGGCCACGCTCAGGCTGCCGCCGGCGGCGGTGGCGAGGCTGGCCGAAAGGGTCAGGCCCAGGCCCAGGCCGAGTTCGCCGGGCTTGGTGGTGAAAAAGGGTTCGAACAGGTGCTGGCGCGCATCCTGCGGGATGCCGGGGCCGTTGTCGCGGACCACCAGGCGGTAGTGCCCGTCACCTTCGCTGCGGCCTTCCAGCCAGAGCTGGCGGTCGAGCTGCGGGCCCATGGCGTCGAGGGCGTTGGCGATCAGGTTGACCAGGATCTGTTCCAGGCGCGTCTGGTCGATGGCCAGCTGTGCGTCGGGGTAGTCGCGGTGCAGGGCCACCGGTACTTCGGAGAGTCTCCCCTGCAGGACCATCACGGCAGCGTCTACCGCCTTGCTCAGCGTCGCCTGGCCATGGTCGTCGGCGCGCCGGGCGAAGGCGCGCAGGCTGGCGGTGATGCGGCCCATGCGATCGACCATCTCGGCGATGGCTTCGAGGTTGCTGCTGGCGACATCGAGCTTGCCGCGCTCGAGGAAGCGCACGCTGTTGCTCGACAGGGTGCGCAGCGCCGCCAGCGGCTGGTTGAGTTCGTGGGCGATGCTGGTGGACATCTGTCCGATCACCGCCAGCTTGCTGGCCTGCACCAGGCGGTCCTGGGCCTTGCGCAGGGTGTCCTCGGCCTGGCGGCGCTCGCGGATCTGCTCGCGCAGGTGCTGGTTGCTGGCACGCAGGTCGGCGGTGCGCTCGGCGATGCGCCGCTCCAGGGCGTTGTTGGCCTGCTCCAGTGCCTCGCGGGCGGCGAGGCGGGTGGCGATGACCTTGCGCCGTTCGTTCCAGGCGATCAGCAGGAAGGCGAACAGGGCGAAGCCGACGGCGGCCAGCACGCCGTGCATCAGCGCTTCGCGGCGCAGGTCGGCCAGCGGGGTGAGCAGGGTGAAGTTCCATGGCGTGTCGCTGAGCTGGCGCGTCTGCATCAGGTAGCTGAGCGGCTTGTGGCTGCCGGCGTGCTCGCCGGGCGGGAAGCTGATTTCCTCGACGCCGTCGCCCAGCGGATGGCGCGACAGCGGCTGCCACTCGTTGAGTGCCCACCAGTAGTACTGCAGGCTGCGGGCAAGGCGCTCCTTGTCCTGGTCGCTGAGCGGGCGCACGGCCTTCAGGCGCAGGGTCGGGTCGCTGGAGAGGATGATGATGCCGTTCTCGTCACTGACGAAGGCTTGCAGGCGCGCCTTCTCCCAGCGCTCCTCGAGGGATTCCATGCGCACCTTGACCACCGCCACGCCGACGATCTTGCCGCCGTGGACCAGGCCGTGGGCGAGGTAGTAGCCGGGCTCGCCGGTGGTGCTGCCGATGCCATAGAAGCGGCCGGGGCGGCCGTTCACCGCTTCCTGGAAATAGGCCCGGAACGAGAGGTCTTCGCCCAGGTAGCTGTCGGCATCCTGCCAGTTGCTGGTGGCCAGCACGCGGCCGGAGGTGTCCAGCAGGTACACGGCGCGGCTGCCGGCGCGGCGGTTGAGGCCTTCCAGGTAATGGTTGACGCGGTCGCGGTGCAGCGGTGTCGGGTCCACCAGCAGGCGGCTGACGCTGCCTTCGAGTTCCAGCAGGCTGGGCAGGTAGGTGTAGCGGCTGATCTCGCTCTCCACGCCACGGGCGTGCAGTTCGAGCTGGCGTTCGCCGGTCTCGATCAGGGTGCGGGTACCGGCGCCTTCGCTGATCAGGTAGCCGCCGTAGCCGAAGCCCAGGGTGAGCAGGAGCAGCAGGAAGGGCAACAGGTAGTTGCGCACGAGGCGTGGCTTCACGGTGAGCGGCGGCGGCAATGGGCTGGAAGCGCATTGCAGCACAGACGCCGAGGCCGAGCCAGCCCAACGCCGGGGGGCGGCGATGGACTGGCTCGGGTACCACACGGTGCGTCCGCCGGGGCTTAGGGCTTGACCACCAGCCCGACGCCGCGGCCGCGCGGATCGGAGGCGGTTTCCAGGGCCTTGCCGTTCACACGGATGGCCTGGATGTCACCCATGTTCCAGCCCTGGTCTTCCAGGGTGTAGCCCATGGCTTTGAGCTCGTCGGCAACCTTGCCGGTGAGCGGCGCGTAAGCGTCGTAGTAAATGGTGTCCTTGGGCAGCAACTGGTGATGCACGCGCTGCGCGGCCACGGCCTTCTCCAGGGGCAGGTGGAAGTCGTAGACGTTGTTCAGCACCTGGAAGATCGAGGTGAAGATCCGCGAGCCGCCGGGGGTGCCCAGTACCAGGCTGACATGGCCATCGCGGGTGACGATGCTCGGGCTCATGGAGGAGAGCATGCGCTTGCCCGGTTCGATGGCGTTGGCGTCGCTGCCCACCACGCCGAAGGCGTTGGCCACGCCCGGCTTGGAGCTGAAGTCGTCCATCTCGTCGTTGAGCAGGAAGCCCGCGCCCTTGACCACCACGCCACTGCCGAAGTCCCAGTTGAGGGTGTAGGTGTTGCTGACGGCGTTGCCGTCCTTGTCGACGATGGAGAAGTGCGTGGTCTGGTGCGGCTCCAGGCCTGGGCGGACTTTCTCGGTGGGCGAGATGGCGTCCGGGTTCACTTCCTTGGCGCGCTTGGCGATGTACTTGGGATCGGTGAGTTGCTGCACCGGCACCTTGGAGAACGCCGGGTCGCCCAGGTAGTCGGCGCGGTCGGCGAACACGCGCTTCTCGATCTCCGAGAGCAGGTGGATGTACTTCGCGGAGTTCAGCTCCACGCCCTTGAAGTCGGCGGCGCGCTGTTCCTTGATGCCGATCAGCTGGGCCAGGGCGATGCCGCCCGAGCTGGGCAGCGGCGCGGTGTAGAGGGTGTTGCCCTGCCAGTCGATGCGCATGGGTTCGCGCCACTGGGCCTTGTAGTCGACCAGGTCGTCGGCGGTGATCAGCCCGCCATCCGCCTTCATCTGCGCGATCAGCAGCTTGGCGGTCTCGCCCTTGTAGAAGTCGTCCGGGCCCTTGTCGGCGATACGCTCCAGGGTCTTGGCCAGTTCCGGCTGCTTGAAGGTCTCGCCCGGCTTCATGGTGCCGAAGTAGTCGCCGAAGTTGGTCTTGCCGTTGAACAGCGCGATGGCGTCCTGGCGATACTGGTACTGCTGGTCGGCGACGCGGAAGCCGCTCTGCGCGTAGCCGATGGCCGGGGTCAGCAGCTCGCTCCACTTCAGCTTGCCGAAGCGCTTGTGGGCTTCCCACAGGCCCATCACGGTACCCGGTACGCCGGCGGCCTTGGCGCCGACCAGGCTGAGGTTCTCGATCACCTCGCCCTTCTCGTTCAGGTACATGGTCTTGGTCGCCGCCTTCGGCGCGATCTCGCGGTAGTCGAGGAAGTACGGCTTGCCGTCGACGTACAGGGTCATGAAGCCGCCGCCGCCGATGTTGCCGGCTTCGGGGTAGGTGACCGCGAGGGTGAAGGCGGTGGCGACCGCTGCGTCGACGGCGTTGCCGCCTTTCTTGAGGATTTCGGCGGCGACTTTCGCGCCGTACTGGTCGGGGGAGGCGACCGCGCCGCCGTCGAGGGTGACGGCGAACACCGACGAACTCGCCGCGAGGATCGCGACGCCCAGGGGCAGCTTGCTGAATTGGAACACGCGCATGGAACTTCCTTATTTATTCTTGTGCTTGCGGTGAGGGTGAATGCCCCGGCGAACCGGGGCATTCGGGTAAATCAGAGCGGGCGGATCAGTGCGGCAGGATCTTGGCGAGGAACTGCTGGGTGCGCTCGGCGCGGTTCTGCAGGTCGCCGAAGAATTCCTCCTTCGGGCAGTCCTCGACGATCTGCCCGCGGTCCATGAAGATCACCCGGTCGGCGACCTTGCGCGCGAAGCCCATCTCGTGGGTCACGCACATCATGGTCATGCCTTCGTGGGCGAGCTGGACCATCACGTCGAGCACCTCGTTGACCATCTCCGGGTCGAGCGCCGAGGTCGGTTCGTCGAACAGCATGACGATCGGGTCCATGGCCAACGCGCGGGCGATCGCCACGCGCTGCTGCTGGCCGCCGGAGAGCTGGCCGGGATGCTTGTGCGCATGGGCCTTGAGGCCGACGCGGTCGAGCAGCTTCATGCCCTTGTCCATCGCCTCTTCCTTGCTTCGTCCCAGCACCTTGCGCTGGGCGATGGTGAGGTTCTCGGTGATGGTCAGGTGCGGGAACAGCTCGAAGTGCTGGAACACCATGCCAACGCGCGAGCGCAGTTTCGGCAGGTCGGTCTTGGGGTTGGCGATGGAGGTGCCGTCGACGGTGATGTCGCCCTTCTGGAAGGGTTCCAGCGCGTTGACGCACTTGATCAGGGTCGACTTGCCCGAGCCGGACGGCCCGCAGACCACCACCACTTCACCCTTGGACACCTTGGTGTTGCAGTCGGTAAGCACCTGGAAGTCGCCATACCACTTGCTGACGTTATCGATGGAGATCATACGGTTAACCTTTTCTGCAGGCGCTTCACACCGAAGGACGCGGCGAAGCTGATGACGAAGTAGACGAGTCCGGCGAAGATCAGGAACTCATGGGGCTGGCCGATGATGTCGCCACGGGAACGGGCGGCGTTGAGGAAGTCCATCAGGCCCACCGAGTACACCAGCGAGGTGTCCTGGAACAGGATGATGCTCTGCTGCAGCAGCAGCGGGGTCATCTTGCGGAACGCCTGGGGCAGGATGATCAGGCGCATGGACTGGCCGTAGGTCATGCCCAGCGCGTAGGACGCGCCGATCTGGCCCTTGGGGATGGCCTGGATGCCGGCGCGGACGATCTCGCAGTAGTAGGCCGCCTCGAACATCATGAAGGCCACCAGGCACGAGGTGAACGCGCCCACGGGGGTGTCCTGGCCGGTGATCCAGCGCAGGATGAACGGCACCGCGAAGTAGAACCAGGTGATCACCAGCAGCAGCGGGATCGAGCGGAAGTAGTTCACGTAGAAGCCGGCGATGTTCGACAGCAGCTTGCTGTTGGACAGCCGCATCAGCGCGAGGATGGTGCCGAGCACCACGCCGCCCAGCACACCCAGCACCATCAGTTGCAGGGTGGTGAGCATGCCTTCCCAGAGGCCGGGGAGGGCGGGGACGATCTGGCTGAAATCCATCATTTACCTCCCACGGAGATCAGGCCCGGCACGGCGACTTTCTTCTCGACCATGCGCATGATCAGCATCAGGCTCATGTTCAGGGTGAAGTAGATCGCGGTGGCAAGGGTGAAGGCCTCGAACAGGTTGGCGCTGAATTCGGCGGTCTGCTTGGTCTGCGCCAGCAGCTCCATGAGGCCGATCAGCGAGGCCACCGAGGAGTTCTTGAAGACGTTGAGGAATTCCGAGGTCAGCGGCGGAATGATGATCCGGAACGCTTGCGGCAACAGCACGTGCCGATAGATCGACGGCAGGCGGAAGCCTACGGCGCTGGCGGCGGCAAGTTGCCCCTTGGGCAGCGCCTGGATACCGGTGCGCACCTGTTCGCAGACCCGCGCGGCGGTGAACAGGCCCAGGCACACGACGACGCTGATGAAGGCCGAGGTTTCCGGGGCGATGCCCAGCTTGAACCAGTCCTGGATCGGCTGCGGCAGGTAGTCCGGCACGAAGAAGTACCAGAGGAACAGCTGCACCAGCAGCGGCACGTTGCGGAACAGCTCCACGTAGGCCGTGGCGATGCCCGACAACCAACGGTTGGGCAGGGTGCGCATCACGCCCAGCAGCGAGCCGAGGGCCAGGGCGATGACCCAGGCCGCGAGCGAGACGGCGATGGTCCAGCCCAGGCCGGTGATGTACCAGTCCAGGTAGCGTTCGTCGCCGATCCCGGTGGACTTGAAGAACACGCCCCAGTCCCAGTTGTAATCCATGACGGGTTTCCCCTCGATTGCTTTGCACGGTGGCTTGGTACGGTACGAGGCCGGACGCGGGCGCAAGGTCGCCCGCCACCCGCGGGTAGCGGGTGTTCCGGCATCGTCATCAGGAAGTGTGGGCCAGGAGCGCATGGCTTGCGCTCCCGATCCCCCGCGTGGCTACGCCTTGTGGGCGCCGCCGCGCGCGACCGTTACATCTGCTCGGCAGACTTGTCGGTCGGATTGGCGATCAGCTTCTTGAGCTCATCACTCATCGGGAAGTTGAGGTTCAGGTTCTTCGGCGGGATGGGCTGCATGAACCACTTGTCGTAGATCTTGTTGACCTCACCCGAGGCGAAGGTGTCGGAGATGGCCTTGTCGACCACCTTCTTGAACGGTGCGTCGCCCTTGCGAACCATGCACGCGTAGATCTCGTAGGACTGCGGCTTGCCGACCACATGCCAGTCGTCCGGCTTCTTGGCCTTGGCCATTTCGCCGTAGAGCAGCGCGTCGTCCATCATGAAGGCCACGGCGCGGCCGGACTCGAGCATCAGGAAGGACTCGCCGTGGTCCTTGGCCGAGATGATGTTCATGCCCATCTTCTGGTCGGCGTTCATCTGCTTGAGCAGGCGCTCGGAGGTGGTGCCGGCGGTGGTCACCACGTTCTTGCCCTTGAGGTCCGGGAAGTCGTTGATGCCCGAGCTGGTCTTGGTCAGCAGGCGGGTGCCGACCTCGAAGATGCCGACCGAGAAGTCGACCTGCTTCTGGCGCTCGAGGTTGTTGGTGGTGGAGCCGCACTCGATGTCCACGGTGCCGTTCTGCACCAGCGGGATACGGGTCTGGGAGGTCACCAGGTTGTAGCGGACCTTCAGGTCGGGTGCGTTCAGCTCTTTCTTCAGGGCTTCGACGACCTTGATCTGCAGGTCGTGGGAATAACCTTCAGGCTGGCGCGGGTCGCTGCCGAGGTAGGAGAAGGGGATGGAGGCGTCACGGTGGCCGAGAACGATAGTGCCGGAGTCCTTGATCTTCTTCAGGGTACCGGTCAGTTCTTCGGCGACGACGGGAGTGGCGAGCAGGGCCGCGACAATGGCGACGCCCAACGCACGGGGTGCGAAACGCATGGAGACTACCTCGACTGGTTGTGTTTGTTATTCAGTCCTGCGCCGACGAGGCTCACTCCAGGCCGGTCGCATGTTCGAGGTGGAGCAGAGCAGGCTCCGTGCCAAGGCCTTTTATTTTTCGTAACTAATTGAATTTAAAGGACTAAATTATTTTTCCTGGCGGTGGCGCGGTGGCATCTTGTTCGGCCATCCGGATATTCCAGAAATTGTCGTTCGGAAATCCGAACGAATCTCCCGCTCAGACGTCCGGCTGGCCGGCCCACTGGCCACGTTGATAAGGCTGGTCGCGGTCGGCCAGGTGCGCGGCGATACGCTCAAGCAACTGGTGCGTCGGGGCGCGCACGCCGGTGACCGCCTGGCCTAGCCCCAGCGCGACGACCAGCAGCAGGAGGGCGGGCTGGAAGGCTGGCAGGCTGACGCGCGTCGCGCCGAGGAAGGCCGCGCTGGTGCCCAGGCCCAAAGCCAGGCCAGCATAGACCTCGGCCGGCGAATGCACGTTGATCGCCAGCCGCGAGAGGCCCACCAGCACGGCAACCGCCGCCGCCAGCGCTGCAGAGGCGAGGCTGGCGCGCCGCGAGGTAAAGAGTTGCGCGGCCAGGGTCGGCAGCACCGCGCCGGCCATCATGCTGTGGCCGGAGATGCCGGTGAAGTTCAGGTTCGGAATCCCGATTCCCCAGCCCATGAAGGCCAGCTTCGAACCCACCACCAGCGCGGTCGAGAATCCGAACAGCACCGCCCAGAGCCCGGCCTTGGCGGTCTCGCGGCGGTACAGCAGCCAGCAGAAGACGAACACGGCGGCCGGCGCCAGCAGGGAGCTGTCGCCGAGGCGGGTGATCAGGGGCCAGAAGGTCATGGGGCGTCGGACAGAGGAATGAAGGCTGGCAACGGTAGCACAGGCCGGTGTCGTCACTGGGCGCCAGGCGACGGGATGTGAGCCTGCGCTCTTCCGCCCGCTTGGCCCCTCGCCGGTCCTGGCCCAGAATGTCGCCTTCAGCTCAAAGGAATGCACAGCATGGAAATGGAAAACCCCTACCGCGCCCCTGAAGCCCCGCTGGTCGAAGCGCGTGCCGGCGCCGAGCAGGCCAGGCCGTTCTTCGTCATCTCCCTCACCAAGATGGTCGTGCTCTACGTGGCGACGCTGGGGCTGTTCAACCTGTACTGGATGTACAAGCACTGGTCGATCCAGAAACCGCACATGCCCGGCAAGATCAATCCGCCGCTGCGCAGCCTGTTCATGATCTTCTATATCCACTCCCTTGCCCTGCGCGTGCACGAAGCCTTGCCCGAGGTGCAGCGCAAAGGCTGGAGCTACAGCAGCGACGCCACCTGGGCGGTGGTGCTGCTGATCGTTTCCAATGTCGCCGACAAGCTGACCAGTCGCATTCCCGAGCTCAGCCATTACAGCCTGCCGTTCATCGTGCTGGGTCTTGTGCCGCTGATTCCGTTGACGAACATCCAGCGTCGCGCCAACGAGGCCAGCGGCGATCCACAGGGCCAGGGAAATGCTTCATTGACCCGCTACAACGTGCCCTTCCTGATCCTCGGCGGCCTACTCTGGGTGCTGATCCTGATTGGCTCGGTGGCGGAGTTCGCGGGCGTCGCCTGAGCCGCCCTCGCGCCGCAGCAGTTCGCGCTTGCGCGGTAAGCCCCAGCGATATCCGCCCTCGCCGCTACCGCCGACCACGCGGTGGCAGGGCACCAGCAGGCCGATGGGGTTGCTGGCGCAGGCGCGGGCGATGGCGCGCGGGTGCGTGCCCAGTTCCTCCGCCAGCTCGCCATAGCGCCGCGTTTCGCCGCTGGGGATGCGCGTGAGGGCCCGCCAGACGCGAAGCTGGAAGGCGCTGCCGTGCAGGTCCAGCGGCAGGTGCGCGGCCTGCTCGGGCTCTTCCAGCTGGGTGATCACCTCGCGTAGCCAGTCGCCCAGTCCGTCGTCGTCGCGGGTGCGCTCGGCGGCGGCGAAGCGCTCGGCCAACTGGCGCTCCAGTTCGCCGGCATCGTCGGCGAAGAGCAGCGCGCACACGCCTTTATCAGTGGCCGCCAGCAGGACCAGCCCGAGCGGGCAGGGGGCGATGGCGTAGCGCAGGTGCTCGCCGGCTCCCTTCTGCCGACGTTGCGCCGGGCTCAGCGGTGTGGCGCTTTCATACAGGGCGCGGGTACCGGAATAGCCGGCCTCCAGCGCGGCATCGAGCACCGAGCGCGATTGTGGCAGGGCGGCAGCCAAGCGTTGCTCACGGCGGGATTCCGCCCAGGCCCGCGGCGTGAGGCCCGTGCGGGCCTTGAAGGCTCGGGCCAGGTGCGAGGCGGACAGACCGATGCGCCCGGCCAGCTCCTCCAGCGTCAGTGGCTTTTCCGCCTGGTCGAGCAATTCGCAAGCGGCGACGACCAGTGCATCGAGCTGTTCGCGCGGGCTGGGACCGCGCGGCGAGCAGCGTTTGCACGGACGGAAGCCGGCGGCTTCGGCGGCTTCGGGCGCGGCATGGAAGGTCACGTTCTCCCGTGATGGCCGGCGCGCCGGGCAGTTCGGCCGGCAGTAGACGCCCGTGGAGCGCACGCTGAAGACGAAACGCCCCTCATAGCGCTCATCGCGCTCGCAGACCGCCTGCCAGCAGCGCTCGGGGTCAAGTCGGGTAGTGGTCATGGCCGCTCTCCGGGGCAATGGCTGTTGGGGAGATTGTCCGTCCCGACATCCAGTGCAGCAATCCGCATCACGTTTTCAAACTCGAAGCGCGGCGGCAGGGACTACGCTTGCTGGGTATTCCCTGAAGAAGACCCCATGCCCTTGCGCCGATTCTGCCTGTGCTGCCTTCTGCTGCTCCTTGCGCTGAGTGCCCAGAGCCGTGCCGCGAGCCTGGCGCTTAGCGACCCGGAGCGAGCCTTCATCTCGGCCCACGAGCCGATCCGCGTCGGCCTGTTCCGCGCCGGCTGGCCGCCGTTCGAGGTGATCGACGAGTTCGACCAGTTCCACGGCATCAGCGCCGACTACCTGCAGTTGCTCTCCGAGCGCCTGGGCATGAAGGTCCAGCCGGTACTGTACAACACCTGGGAAGAGGTGCTGGCGGCAGTGAAAGCCGGCGAGGTGGACCTGGTGCCTTCCGTGGCGGCCACCGAGGAGCGCCAGCGCTTCCTGAACTTCACCCAGCCCTACGTCACCACCAGCAGCCTGATCTTCGCCCGGCGCGACAGCACCATTCGCACACTGGATGACCTGTCCGGCCGCCGGGTGGCGGTGGAGCAGGGCTACGCCGTCCATGAGCTGCTGGGCAAGGCGGTGCCGGGTATCGACTTCGTGCTGGTGGAGGACTCCCCCGGCGCGCTGAAGGCCGTCTCCACCGGGCGTGCCGATGCCTATGTGGGTAACCTCATCTCCACCACCTTCCTGATCGAACAACTCAGCCTGTCCAACCTGGAGGTGCGGGGTGACAGCGGGCTGGGCAACAGCCAGGTGCGCTTCGCCCTGCGCAAGGAGCTGGAACCGCTGGTGCCGCTGCTGGACCGTGCACTGGGCAACATTACCCGCAGCGAGCAGGAGGCAATCCAGGCGCGCTGGCTGCCGTCGCTGGATGTCTTCGACTGGATGAACCTGCTGCAGATCGCCTGGCCGTGGGTGGTGGGCTTCCTCGCCCTGCTGACCTTCGTGCTGGTGTGGAACCGCCGGCTGTCGATCCAGGTGGCCGAGCGCGCCCGCGCCGAGGCGGAGGAGCGGCGCCAGCGCAGCACCCTGCTGGCGCTGATCAACTCGATCCCCGACCCGATCTGGTTCAAGGACACCCAGGGGCGCTACCTGGGCGTCAACCAGGCTTTCGCCGACTGCCTCGGGCGGGCCCCGGAGGACATAGTCGGGCGCAGCGACCAGCAGATGTTCAGCCGTGCGGCCGGCGCCGGTCGCCAGGAACGTGACCGCCAGGCGCTCACCGAGAGCGAGCCTTTCGCCAGCGAGGGTTGGGTGGTGTATCCCGACGGCCGGCGGGTGCTCTTCGATACCTTGCGCAGTGCCTTCCACGACGACCATGGCCGGCTGCTCGGGCTGGTGGGTGTCAGCCGTGACGTCACCGCGCGCAAGTCCACCGAATTGGCGCTGGCCGAGGCCCGCGACCTGGCCGAGGAGGCGGCGCAGCTCAAGAGTGACTTTCTCGCCAACATGAGCCACGAAATCCGCACGCCACTGAACATCATCATCGGCCTGGCACACCTGCTCCAGGAAACCACCCTGGACCCGCAACAGGTGGATTACCTGGGCAAGATCCAGGGTTCGGGCCAGTACCTGCTGGAGCTGATCAGCGACATCCTCGACCTGTCCCGCGTCGAAGCCGGCAAGCTGGAGTTCGAGCACATCGGCTTCGACCTGGAGCGCCTGCTCGGCGAGCTGTTCGATCTGTTCAACATCCGCGCCGCGAGCAAAGGCCTGGCAGTGCGCTGCGAGATCGACCCGCGGGTGCCCGCCCAGGTGGTGGGAGATTCGCTGCGCCTGCGACAGATCCTGATGAACTACGGCAACAACGCACTGAAGTTCACCGAACAGGGCGAGGTAGTGCTGATCGTTCGTCTGGAAGACGAGGACGAAGACAGCCTGCAGCTCTACTTCGCCTTCCGCGACACCGGCATCGGCATCTCCGAACCGCAGCAGGAGCGTCTGTTCGAGTCCTTCCAGCAGGCGGACAGCTCCATCACCCGCCGCTACGGCGGCTCCGGCCTGGGCTTGGCGATCTGCAAGAAGCTGGCGGAGGCGATGGGCGGCAGCGTCGGGGTGGAGAGCGAGCCCAACCACGGCAGCCTGTTCTGGTGCCGGCTGCCCCTGGGGCGGGTGGACGACTCGGTCAGCCTGAGCTTGCAGACCATCAGCCACGAACCGCTGCCGGTGCCCATGCTGCCGGCCGCTTCGGCGGCGCCGGCACTGCTGGAGAGCGGCAATGTCGCCGAGGTCGAGCAGGTCTGCCGGCGCCTGGCCCACTTGCTGGCGGCGGATGACCCGCGCGCCGGACGGTTGCTCGGCGAGCGTGCAAGCCTGCTGCGCAGCGTCTTCAATGAGGGCTACGAGGGCATCGCCACGAGCGTGCGGCGCTTCGAGTTCGAACGGGCCCTGGAAAGTCTGGTGAATCTCGCGAGGGAGCGTGACATCCGCATATGACGGGGCGGATAGAGCAAGTGGCGGTATGAACACGCGGGCAAGGCCGTGGTCCGATCAGCCATGGCATGTCACGAATCTGACCGATGCGAGGAGTTGCGATGGATAGCATGCTGGACCGGCCGGAGCAGGAGATGATCCTGGTGGTGGACGATCAGCCGGACAATCTGATGCTCATGAGCGAGCTGCTCATGGACCGCTACCAGGTACGCGTCGCCTCCAGCGGCGAGAAGGCGTTGCGCCTGATGCAGAGCGATCCGCGCCCGGACCTGGTGCTGCTCGACATCATGATGCCGGAGATGGACGGCTACGAAGTCTGCCGCCAGCTCAAGGCCGACCCGATGACCCGTGACATCCCGGTGATCTTCCTCACCGGCATGGTCAGCGCCGCCGACGAGCAGAGGGGCCTGGACCTGGGCGCGGTTGACTACCTGACCAAGCCGATCAGCCCGCCGGTGACCCTGGCGCGCATCCGCGCGCACCTGAACCTCAAGGCCAACGCCGACTTCCTGCGCGACAAGAGCGAGTACCTGGAACTGGAGGTGCGCCGCCGCGCCCGCGAGCTGCAGGCCATCCAGGACGCCACCCTGGAAGCCATGGCGACCCTCTGCGACCTGCGCGATAACCCCCACAGCAACCATCTGGTGCGCATCGAGCACTACATGCGCCTGCTGGGGAGCGCGCTGTCCCTGCACAGCGAGTTCGCCGCCGATTTGTCGGTGGAGAACATCGAGTTGCTGGTGCGCTCGGCGCAGTTGCACGACATCGGCAAGGTCGCCGTGCCCGACCGTATCCTGCACAGCCCCGGCCAGCTGGAAGAGGCTGACCGATTGATCCTCGAAAGCCACACCACTGTCGGCCGCGACGCGCTGGCGGCCGCCGAGCGCAAGCTGGGCTCCCCGGCGGAGTTCCTGCGATTCGCCAAGGAAATCGCCTACAGCCACCACGAACACTGGGACGGCAGTGGCTTCCCCGAGGGCCTGGCCGGCGAGCAGATTCCCCTGGGCGCGCGGATGCTCTCGCTGATCGACGGCTATGACGAACTCACCTGCCGTCACGCCTACCGCACCTCGCTGAGCCCGGAGGAGGCCGCCGCGCGCATCAAGGCCGGTGCCGGCAACCAGTTCGACCCGCGTGTGGTGGAGGCCTTCGGCGAGGTCGCCGAAGGCTTCGCCAACATCGCCCAGCGCTACGCCGACAGCGACGAGGCGCTGGGGTTGGAGCTGCAGCGGCTGGAAGACGCGGTAACCGAAAGTATCGAGCTGACACCGCCTGAACCCTGATCGCGCTGGGCGGTTGTCGACGGATGCCGTATAAGGAGCGCAGCGCCCCAGAGAGGTACGCCAGGAAGCCTGATGAAAACCCCGAAACGCCTGGAGCCGTTGATCGAAGACGGCCTGATCGATGAAGTATTACGCCCGCTGATGAGCGGCAAGGAAGCAGCGGTCTACGTGGTGCGCTGCGGCGCCGAACTGCGCTGCGCCAAGGTCTACAAGGAAGCCAACAAACGCAGCTTCCGCCAGGCCGCCGAGTACCAGGAAGGCCGCAAGGTGCGCAATAGCCGCCAGGCCCGCGCCATGGCCAAGGGCACCAAGTACGGCCGCAAGGAGCAGGAAGACGCCTGGCAGAACGCCGAGGTGGCCGCGCTGTTCCGCCTGGCCAACGCGGGGGTACGCGTCCCCAAACCTTATGATTTCCTCGACGGCGTGCTGTTGATGGAGATGGTCGCCGACGAAGAGGGGGATGCCGCGCCACGTCTGAACGACGTGGTGATGGAGCCCGAGCTGGCACGAGACTTCCACGAATTCCTCATCCGCCAGATCGTCATGATGCTCTGCGCAGGCCTCGTGCACGGCGACCTGTCGGAATTCAACGTGCTGGTCGGCCCGGATGGCCCGGTGATCATCGACCTGCCGCAGGCCGTGGATGCCGCCGGCAACAACCACGCCTTCCGCATGCTCGAACGTGACGTGGGCAACATGGCTGCCTACTTCGGCCGCTTTGCCCCGGAGCTCAAGTACACCCACTACGCCAAGGAAATGTGGGCCCTCTATGAAGACGGCAAGCTGCAGCCGGATACCCCGTTGACCGGGCACTTCGATGATCCGGAAGACGAGGCGGACGTGGATTCGGTGCTGCGTGAAATTGCCGAGGCCATGCGTGAGCAGGAGCGCCGCGAAGCCGGCCGTGCTGCCCAGGACGCCCCGCAGCAACGCGACGAGCCGCCGCCCCCGCCGTGGGAGCAGGCCTGAGCCCATTGCCCGGCGAGTCGGCGCTTCTTGCCCTGATCGCCGGGCAACCTGATCGTCTGCACCTGCTGCGTGTAGTGCGCGATCACGGCCCGGAAGACGCCTGGATCGCCGCAGGTTTCGTGCGCAATGCGGTTTGGGACGCCTTGCATGGCTACATCGAGCCCACGCCGCTCAGCGATATCGACGTGCTGTATTTCGCGGCCGACAGCCTGGAGCCCGAGGCGGACTGCGCCTGGGAGCGCCGGCTGCTGGACGTCTGCCCGGATGCGCCCTGGTCTGTACGCAATCAGGCGAGGATGCACCTGCGCAATGGAGACGCGCCCTACAGGGATTGCGCCGATGCCATGTGCCGCTGGCCGGAGGTCTGCACGGCGGTGGCGTTGCGTCTGCGCGGTGATTCCCTGGAGCTGCTGGCGCCGCTGGGCCTGGAGGACATCTGGGCGCTCCGTGTCCGGCCCACCGAGCACTTCCGCCGCAAGCCGGATATCTACCGCGAGCGCATCGCCGCCAAGAACTGGCCGGCGCGCTGGCCGAAGCTCCAGATCGAGCCCCTGTAGGAGCGAGCTTGCTCGCGAAGCAGATTTCCGACGGAGTCCCCGGTGTTGTGCGGTTCGCGAGCAAGCTCGCTCCTACCGGTCAGCTCCTTCGCTCCCGTTCTCGTCGGAGCGGACTCCGCGCCCCTCTGACTGGCTGGGTGTTGCTGGAAGGCAGTGGCGTGGAATGGCAGATATCGAGGGCTGGCTCCGTTCCTACAAAACCCTTCTCCACGGGCTGCCGAGAGCTGCCCGGAAAACTGTAAGGCCACAACTGTATCCATACATTTCAAGCGGGGGCTGTTAGTTTTCCCGCATCCCACCCCGAGCGCTCTGCCATGCCCCTCCGCCACGTTCTCCTCGCCTTGCTGGTCACCCTGATCTGGGGCGTCAACTTCGTCGTGATCAAGGTCGGCCTGCACGACTTCCCGCCGCTGCTGTTCTGCGCCCTGCGCTTCGCCCTGGCGGCGCTACCGTTGATCTTCCTGCGCGGCCCGCTGCCGGCGCCGTTCTGGCGCATCGTGCAGATCGGCGTACTGCTGGGCGTGGTCAAGTTCGGCCTGCTGTTCGTCGGTATGCATATCGGCATGCCCGCTGGCCTGTCGTCGCTGGTGCTGCAGAGCCAGGTGTTCTTCACCGTGCTGATCGCCGCTGCCTTCCTCGGCGAGCGTCCCAGCCCGCGTGCGTTGATCGGCTTGGCGCTGGCCGCTGGCGGCCTGCTGCTGATCGGCCTGGAACGCCCCATGGGCGACAGCCTGGTGGCCTTCCTGCTGGTGATTGCCGCCGCGCTGGCGTGGGCTTTTTCCAACATCGCCACCAAGCGCTCCGGTGCCAGCGACATGCTGCGCCTGATCAGCTGGGTCAGCCTGATCCCGCCGTTGCCGCTGCTGGTGCTGTCGTGGATCTTCGAAGGCCCGGAGGCCATCGAGCACGCCGTGGTCAACATCAACTGGACCGGCGCAGGCGCGCTGCTCTACATCGCCTTCCTCGCCACCACCGTCGGTTTCGGCCTGTGGAGCTTCCTGCTGCGCCGCTACCCGGCCAGCCAGGTCACGCCCTTCGCCCTCGCCGTGCCGGTGTCCGGGCTGCTGTCGGGCTGGCTGTTCCTGGGGGAAGACCTCACCACCCAGGACTGGATGGCCTGCGTGCTGGTGTTCGTCGGCCTGGCCGTAACCGTGCTGCCGGCTTCGATCTGGCGTCGTCGAGCGGTAGCGAACGCTTAGCAGGGTGTCAGACCACCTCGCCGAGGCGCTCTACTACCCACTGATTGATGCTCTGGTTGCTCAGCTCCGCCTTGATCGCCACCTGCGCATGCAGTTGCGGGTCCAGGCGCAAGCTGAGCTTGCCGGAGAACGGCCGCTGCGGTTCGCGGCCGAGTTTGCTGCAGGTCGCCAGGTAGTCGTCCACCGCCTCTTCGAACGCCTCGCGCAACTCGCCGACCGACTCACCGAGGAATCCGATCACGTCGCGGATGCCGGCGACATGGCCGATGAACAGCCCGTCGTCGTCGCTGTATTCGATTCGTGCGGCGTAGCCTTGGTATTTCATGGGCGTCATGGGTGGACTCCTGCCTGTTCGAGCAAAGCGCGTGCGTCACGCACCTGATAGGGCATGGCTTCCTTGGTCGGGTGTGGGCGATGGAAGGTGGCGATGATGCCATTCAGCTCGAAACGCACCCGTGAACCATGGCCCTCGACCACCTGCGCGCCGAGCGAGATCAGCAGCGACTCGATGCGCAGCCATTCCAGTGAAGCCGGAACGGGGAGGGAGTAGATCAACTCCACTGTCCTGCGTTGCCGGGCATTCATCCCGTGCTCCGATAGTTGGTATCAGATTATGCTACCAACTGATGCGAAGAGCCAGGTGTCGGATACGTCGCCAGGGGTCGTGTGAATTGTCTTCAGTGACAGCACTTCCCCGACTCCAGGTCCTTGAGGATCGGGCAGTCCGGCCGGTGGTCGCCCTGGCAGTGGTCGCTCAGTTCCTGCAGGGTGTCGCGCAGGCTGCTGAGTTCGGCGATCTTGCGGTTGAGTTCGTCGATGTGCCGGGCGGCCAGGGCCTTCACGTCGGCGCTGGCTCGCTGGCGGTCCTGCCAGAGGGCGAGCAGGTGGCCGACCTCTTCCAGTGAGAAGCCGAAATCCCGCGAGCGGCGGATGAAGGCCAGGGTGTGCAGGTCCTGCTCGCTGTAGTGACGGTAGCCGCTGGTGCTGCGGCCGGCGGGGGCGAGCAGACCGGTGGATTCGTAGTAGCGGATCATCTTCGCGGTCAGGCCGCTCTTCTTTGCTGCTTCACCGATGTTCATGCCGATTCCTCTTGAGCGACCGCCCCCGATAGTTCGGGGGCGACACTGTCATTTCTGATCCTGGGGTTTCCAGCGCTTGAGCAGCAGGGCGTTGCTCACCACGCTGACGCTCGAAGCGGCCATCGCCGCGCCGGCCACCATCGGGTTGAGCAGGCCGAAGGCCGCCAGCGGAATGCCCACCAGGTTGTAGATGAAGGCCCAGAACAGGTTCTGGCGGATCTTCGCGTAGGTGCGCCGGGAGATATCCAGCGCCGCCGGCACCAGGCGCGGGTCGCCGCGCATCAGGGTGATGCCGGCCGCGTGCATGGCAACATCGGTGCCGCCGCCCATGGCGATGCCGACGTCCGCCGCGGCCAGTGCAGGGGCATCGTTGATGCCGTCGCCGACCATCGCCACGACTTTGCCTGCCTGTCGCAATGCACCGACCACGGCAGCCTTGTCGCCGGGCAGCACTTCGGCGTGCACATCGTCCAGGCCCAGGGCGTCGGCGACGACCTTGGCGCTGCCACGGTTGTCACCGGTGATCAGGTGGCTGGCGATGCCGCGTTCGCGCAGAGCGTCAATGGCGACCTTCGCTCCTTCCTTGAGGCTGTCGCCAAAGGCGAACAGGGCGATGACGCGGGGCTGCGGTTTGCGCTCGATCAGCCAGGACAGGGTGCGGCCCTCGGCCTCCCATTGCCTGGCGGAGTCGGCCAGCGCTCCGGCTGGCAGCTGTGCTTCGTCGAGCATCCGCCGATTGCCCAGGGCCAGCAGGCGGCCATCGATGCGGCCCTGGATGCCACGCCCGGTCAGGGCCTGGATGGCCTCGGCGGCGGCGGGGTTCAGGCTGCGCTCGGCGCAGGCATCGAGTACGGCGCGAGCCAGCGGGTGTTCACTGCCGCGTTGCAGGGCGCCGGCCAGGGCCAGGGCTTCGGCCTCGTCGCCGCTCGCGGCGAGGTTGGTGATGCGCGGCTGACCGGAGGTGAGGGTGCCGGTCTTGTCGAAGGCCACGGCGGTCACCGCATGGGCGACTTCCAGGGCTTCGGCGTCCTTGATCAGGATGCCATGCTTGGCCGCTACGCCGGTGCCCGCCATGATCGCGGTCGGGGTGGCGAGGCCCAGGGCGCAGGGGCAGGCGATGACCAGCACGGCCACGGCGTTGATCAGTGCCTGTTCCCAGCCAGCGCCAGCGATCAGCCAGCCGACCAGGGTGAGCAGGGCAATGCCGATCACCACCGGCACGAACACGTTGCTGACCTTGTCCACCAGCTTCTGGATCGGTGCCTTGGCTGCCTGGGCGTCTTCCACCAGGCGGATGATGCGTGCCAGCACGGTCTCGCCGCCCAGTGCAGTAGTCTTCACGCGCAACACGCCTTCGCCGTTGATGGCGCCGCCGGTGACCGGATCGCCGATGTCCTTGGGCACCGGCAGGCTTTCGCCGGTGATCAGGGCCTCGTCGGCATGGCTCTGCCCGGCGAGGACTTCACCGTCCACCGGGAAACGTTCGCCGGGGCGCACGAGCACTTCGTCGCCCAGGCGCAGTTCGGCGATGGCGACGTCCTCTTCGATACCGTCACGCACGCGGGTAGCGCGCTCTGGCCGCAAGGCTTCAAGAGCTCGGATGGCGGCGGCGGTCTGGCGTTTGGCGCGGCTTTCCAGGTACTTGCCGAGCAGGATCAGGGTGATGACCACGGCGCTGGCTTCGAAGTACAGGTGCGGCATCTGCCCGGGAGCTGCGGCGTACCAGAGGTACAGGCTCAGGCCATAGCCGGCGCTGGTGCCGAGGGCGACCAGCAGGTCCATATTGCCGCTGCGGGCGCGTACGGCCTTGTAGGCCGATACATAGAAGCGAGCGCCGATGATGAATTGCACGGGCGTGGCGAGGACGAACTGCACCCAGGCCGGCAGCATCCAGTGCTGGCCGAACCAGTCGCCAACCATCGGCAGCACCAGCGGCAGCGACAGCAGGATGGCGGCGGCCAGCCACCAGCGCTCGCGCGCCAGGCGGGCCACGGCCGGGTCCACGGTGGGTTGGTCTGGTTCAAGGGGGCGGGCCTTGTAGCCGGCCTTGTCGACGGCAGCGATCAGCGTGGCTGCCTCCACCGCGCCGAGCAACTCGACATGGGCGCGCTCACTGGCCAGGTTGACGCTGGCTGTGCGCACACCGGGCACCTTGGCCAGGGCGCGCTCGACGCGCCCGACGCAACTGGCGCAGGTCATGCCCTCGATGGCCAGTTCCAGGCTGTGGGCCGGTACCTGGTAACCGGCCTGCTCGACGGCGGCGACCAAAGCCGGCAGGGTGTTGCTGCTGGACGGTGCGGCGAGTTGCACGCGGGCCTGTTCGCTGGCCAGGTTGACGCTGGCGTCCTGCACGCCGGGCACTTTGCGCAGGGCGCGCTCGACCCGACCAGCGCAGCTGGCGCAGGTCATCCCGGAGACGGGCAGGTCGAGCTCGATGGGGTTGGCGCTGCTCATGGGGCTTTCTCCCTGAAGTTCCCCGATAGCATCAACCTTGACACGAGGGTAAGGTCAACCCTCGTTCGCTGCCATCTTGTCGCAGGTCAGGCCGCGAGGCGGATTCTCAACTGCCGCTGGAGACCGGCATCAGGTAAAGACCGCTCTCGCTGTTGGCGATACGGAACTTGCGCACTTCGCCGGCATGCAATTGGACAGACTGCGCGCGCAGCGGCTGGATACCACTGCGGCAGAGTCCGGAGTTGGCGGTCTGCAGGCGAAGGGAGACTTCGCCAGGCGGCAGGTTGAGGGCGATTTCGCCTTCGGGCTGCAGGCGCGAGACCTTTTCGTCCTGTACATAGAGGTCGATGTCGCAGGCGGTGCCGGTATCCAGCCGTTCGCGGCTGACGATCAGCACGGCATAGGCCACCGGCTGTGCGTCGGGCACTGGCCAGGAGCCGGGAGTGCTTGGTGGCGGCGCGGTCGGGGAAGTAGGCGCGGGTGCGGAAGGCGCCGAGGGCTCTTCGGGCATGCCGTCGGCGCAAGCAATGAACGGGAGGGCGGCCGTGAGGCCAACGGCGAGCAGTAGGGAACGGCGCATGGGCGTTCTCCGATGAGTCAGCTATTTCCGCAGCTTGGCTGAGAGGCTGACGTAGGACAAGTGCAAGGCGACTTCAGCGCGACAGGCTTGACCTTGCCACGGTGGCAAGGTCGAAACTGCACCCAACGCTTCAATCCATCAGAGGAGAGATTCCATGCACACCTTCAATGTCAAAGGCATGAGCTGCGGCCACTGCGTGCGGGCCATCACCCAGGCGGTACAGGCGCTGGATGCCGCGGCGGATGTACAGGTCGACCTGGGTGCCGGCGAAGTCCGCGTCGCCAGCCGTCTGGACGATTCCGCGATTCTCGCGGCGATCCGCGAGGAAGGCTACGAGGCCGAGGCGGCCTGAGGTTTCATTCCTTCCGGGCCGGCGTCCTGCCGGCCCTTACGCCAGTGCCGGATGCCAGTCGCGCACCAGCCCACGGAACACGGCGTCGAACAGTTCGCGGGTTTCCTGCAACGGGTCGAACAGGCCCGGGTCGCGCAGCCAGTCACTGAGCAGGCCGAAGATCATCGCGTGCACCGCTCGCGAGGCGATCTTGGGCGTCACGCCGGGCATCAGCCGTGTGCGGCAATCCTCGCGGTTGAACAGCTGCTCGCAAAGCTCGATGAACTGGCGGACGAACTGGTTATGGCGCTCCTCGGCGTCGCGCAATTCATCGGTGAACTCGCAGCGTTGCAGGAGGATGGTGAGGATGCGCCGGCGCTGCTCGTCGCGGGCCAGGTTCTCGACCACTTCCACGCTGAGCTGGAACAGCGATTCGATCGGGTCGTGGCCGTCGCAGCCGGACAGCCGCTGCGCCAGCTGCTCAGGCGGCAGGCGGACCTGGTTGAGCATGTCGTTGAACAAGTGTGCCTTGTTCTGGAAGTGCCAATACACCGCTCCGCGGGTCACTCCTGCGGCGCGCGCGATCTCTTCGAGACTGGTATTTGAGACGCCTTTCGCAAAGAAAAGGCCTTCAGCCGAGTCAAGAATCGTCTGACGGGTTCGTTCCGAATCTTCTTTAGTTCTTCGCATGGCGCTTGCTGGTATACAGGCTAGGATCACTGAGTGACAGGCAGTTTACTGATTTTATAGCGCTAACAGTGCTTTACAGACACTGGCGTAGGTAAGAGTCACACCGTCGTCGTCCCCTGGGGTTCCGCCGTCAGTCATTTCCATGGAGAGGTTACATGCCGTTTGCCCGTCGTTTGCCCGTCGCGCTTGCTGTCGTTGGGTTGCCAGTCCTGTTTTCTGCCTGGGCCCAGGCCGAGGACAAACCTGCCACGGCGGCGCCTCCTCCCCCGGCAGTGACGGTCGAAGTGGCCAAGAGCGCTCCGGTGCCCCTGACCTTCGAATACGCCGCGCGGACCGCCGGCTACCGCGAAGTGGAAGTGCGCGCCCAGGTCAGCGGCATCCTGCAGCGTCGCACCTACGAGGAGGGCCGGCCGGTGAAGGAGGGCCAGGTGCTGTTCCGCATCGACCCGCGTCCCTACCAGGCTGCGCTGGGCCAGGCCAAGGGTTCCCTGGCGCAGACCCAGGCGCGCTACCGGCAGACGGAGCGCGACCTCAAACGTATCCGCGAACTGCAGAAAAAGGGCTTTGCCAGCGAGAGCGAACTGGATCGCTACGTCTCCGATTTCGAACAGGCCAAGGCGGACGTCGAGGCGGCGAAGGCCAATGTCCAGGCCAAGCAGATCGACCTGAACTACACCACGGTTACCGCGCCGATTTCCGGCATGGCGAGCAAGGAAGTGCGCTCGGAGGGCAGCCTGGTGGCGGCCAGCGATCCGAACTCCAGCCTGCTGACCAAGCTCACCCAGCTCGACCCGGTGTACGTCAACTTCGCCTATCCCGACACCCAGGCCGCGCAGATGAACGATGGGGTGAAGAGTGGTCGCTACATCCTGCCCAAGGACGGCAAGCTGACCGCCGAGTTGCGCTTCGGTGATGGCAGCAAGTACCCCATCGAAGGCGTCGTCGATTTCACCGACAGCTTCGTCAACACCGGCACCGGCACCGTGAACGCCCGCGCCGTGGTGCCCAACCCGCACAACCTGCTGATCCCTGGTCAGTTCGTGCGCATCCTGATCACCGGCATCACCCAGAGCAACGCCGTGACCCTGCCCGAGCGCGCACTGGCCCAGGGCCCGCGCGGCACCTTCGTCTACGTGGTGGACAAGGACGGTTTCGCCCGTGTGCGCCAGGTGACGACCTCCAAGACCGTCAACGGCCGCTGGATTATCGATGCCGGCGTGGATGACGGTGACCATGTGATCGTCGAAGGCATTCCCAAGGTCAGGCCGGACCAGCCGGTAAAGGCCAGCGAGGCAGCACCGCAGTCGCCTGCGCCGCAACCCGCCCAGGCACAGTCCTAAGGAGCGCCCATCGTGATCTCGCGCTTCTTCATCGAACGCCCCGTGTTCGCGATGGTGATTTCCATCGTGATCCTGCTCGCCGGCCTCGTCGCCATGCGCGCGCTGCCCATCGCCCAGTACCCGGAAATCGTCCCGCCGCAGGTGTCGGTTTCCGCCGCGTACCCCGGCGCCAGCTCCCAGGTGATCGCCGAAACCGTGGCCGCTCCGCTGGAGCAGGAAATCAACGGCGTCGAAGGCATGATCTACCAGCTGTCGAACTCCGACAGCAGCGGGGCCATGAGCCTGACCGTTTACTTCGAGGTGGGCACCGACCCGGACCAGGCCACCATCGACGTCAACAACAAGGTGCAGGCCGCGCTCGCCAAGCTTCCGGAAGAGGTACGCCGGCAGGGCGTGCAGGTGGAGAAAAAATCCTCCGACATCCTGCAGGTGGTGACCCTGTTCTCACCGGACAACTCCCGCGACCCGATCTTCATCAGTAACTACGCGCTGATCAACGTGATCGACGACCTCAAGCGGATCCCCGGGGTTGGTGACGTCAGCCAGTTCGGTTCCAAGGACTACTCCATGCGTATCTGGCTACGGCCGGACAAGCTGGCGCAATACAACATGACGCCTTCGGACGTGGCGAGCGCGATCCGCGAGCAGAACTCGCAGTTCGCCGCGGGCAGCTTCGGCCAGCAACCGATGAAGGAGCCGCAGGACTTCACCTACATGGCGACCGCCCAGGGGCGGTTCACTGATCCGAAGGAATTCGAGAGCATCATCCTGCGCAGTGACCCGACCGGCGCCAGCCTGTTGCTCAAGGACGTGGCGCGCGTCGAACTCGGGGCCCAGGACTATTCCCTGGTGACCTCGCTGAACGGCCAGCAGAACGCTGCCTTCGGTATCTACCTGCAGCCGGGCGCCAACGCACTGGATACCGCCCAGGCCGTGCGCGACCACATGGACGCCATGGCCAAGCGCTTCCCTGAAGGCATCACCTACAAGATTCCCTACGACACCACCATCTTCGTGCAGGTCTCCATCGAGGAAGTGATCCATACCTTCATCGAGGCGCTGATCCTGGTGATGGTCGTGGTCTTCGTGTTCCTGCAGAGCATCCGCGCCACGCTGATCCCGGTGCTGGCGATTCCCGTCTCGCTGGTCGGTACCTTCGCCGGCATGTACCTGATGGGCTTCTCCATCAACCTGCTGTCGCTGTTCGGCATGGTGCTGGCCATCGGCATCGTGGTGGACGACGCGATCGTGGTGCTGGAGAACGTCGAGCGGGTGATGCGCACCGAGAAGCTCGGACCCAAGGAGGCGGCGATCAAGGCGATGGAGGAGGTGACCGGACCGATCGTCGCCATCGTGCTGGTACTTTGCGCCGTGTTCATCCCCGTCGGGTTCCTCGGCGGCCTGGCCGGGCAGATGTACAAGCAGTTCGCGATCACCATCGCGGTGTCGGTGGTGATCTCCGGCATCGTGGCCCTGACCTTGTCACCGGCACTCTGCGCGTTGATCCTCAAGCCTGAACACAAGGAGCCGGCTGCGCCGTTCCGCTGGTTCAACCGCATGTTCGAAAAAGCCACCAACGGCTATGGCGCTGGCGTGCAGTTCTTCCTCAAACGGGCGGCGCTGGGGCTGCTGCTGTTCGGCGGCATGATCGCCCTGCTGGTCATCCTGTTCGGCCGGGTCCCCGGCTCGCTGGTGCCCGACGAGGACCAGGGCTACGTGCTCAACGCCTACTTCCTGCCGCCGGCGGCCTCGCTGACCCGTACCGAGAAGCTCACCAGCGACGTGACCCATCAGTTGATGAAGCACCCGGCGGTACAGGATGTGGTGACCTTCGCCGGCTTCGACATCCTCACCTTCGGCACCCGCAGCAACGCCGGCGTGTCCTTCGTGCCGCTCAAGGACTGGAAGGAACGCACCACCCCCGAGCTGGACGCGCGCAACCTGACCCATGAATTCATGAAGATGGGCGCGGGGCAGGAAGACGGCGTGGTGATGTCCTTCAACCCGCCGCCGATCACCGGCATGAGTACCACCGGCGGCTTCGAGGCCTATATCCAGGACCGCAGCGGTGGCACCTCCGAGCAGCTGGAAGAGGTAACCATGAAGTTCCTCGCCGCCGCGGCCAAACGGCCGGAGCTGGCGGGGGTGAACACCACCTTCAACGCCAACGTGCCGCAATACTACATCGACCTGGACCGCACCAAGGCGCGCTCCCTGGGCGTAGCGATCAATGACGTGTTCACCGCCATGCAGTCCACCTTCGGCAGCTACTACGTCAACGACTTCACGCTCTACGGGCGGACTTGGCAGGTCACCCTGGAATCGGAGCCGGAGTTCCGCCGCAAACCGGACGACCTGAGCCAGGTCTTCGTGCGTTCCTCCACGGGCGATCTGGTGCCCTTGACCACGCTGGTGTCGGTCAAACGCATCCTCGGTCCGGACTCCTACGCACGCTTCAACGTCTTCCCGGCGGCCAAGCTGCTTGGCGGTCCGGCGCCGGGTTACAGCTCCGGCCAGTCCCTGGCGGCAATGCAGGAAGTGGCCAACGAGGTGTTGGGGCAGGACTACACCCTGGCGTGGATCGGCTCGGCCTACCAGGAGCTGGCGACCCAGGGCTCGGGTAGCACGGCGTTCATCTTCGGCCTGATCCTGGTGTTCCTCATCCTCGCGGCCCAATACGAGCGCTGGACGCTGCCGCTGGCGGTGGTCACCGCGGTGCCCTTCGCCGTATTCGGGGCGATCCTGGCGATCTGGCTGCGCGGACTGGATAACGACGTGTACTTCCAGGTCGGCCTGGTGACCCTGATCGGCCTGGCGGCGAAAAACGCCATCCTGATCATCGAGTTCGCTGTGCTGTGCCGCGAAGAGCAGGGCATGGGCCCGGTCGAGGCCGCGCTGGAAGCGGCCAAGCTGCGCTTCCGCCCCATCGTGATGACCTCGCTGGCCTTCATCCTGGGTTGCGTGCCACTGGCGATCAGTACCGGCGCCGGTTCCGCCAGCCGTCACTCCATCGGCACCGGGGTGATCGGCGGGATGCTGGCAGCGACCCTGCTGGCGACCTTCCTTATCCCGATGTTCTACATGCTGGTGGAATCGGCCGCCGACAAGCTCAGTGGTCGCAAGAGCAAGACCAAGCCCGCCACAGAGGGGGCGCACGAGGTCTGATGTCCTGACAGGTCCGGTCGGCGCGGCCGGGCCTGTCTCTCCCATTATTTGGGGAGTTGCTTCGGGGGTTGCTTAGGGAGCTTGCTAATTTTTCGGGCCAAGCCACAATGCAGGGCTTCGCCGCGTCATCCGTGCGCGCCAACAAGATATTCACACCGGCCTGCCCGCGGTCTTCGCCGCTCCTCGGCGGACGCGTGTGACCAGGTGATCCATGAACCTCCGCATCCTGCTGATCCTCGGCGCCCTCAGCGCCTTCGGGCCCATGGCCATCGACTTCTACCTGCCCAGCTTCCCGACGTTGGCGCAGGCCTTTGGCACCGACGTCGAACATATCCAGCTGAGCCTGTCGGCTTATTTCGCCGGCCTTGCCCTCGGTCAGCTGCTCTACGGTCCGCTGGCCGATCGTGTTGGTCGGCGCATGCCGCTGCTGCTGGGGGTCAGCATCTTCACCCTGGCGTCCGTCGCCTGCGCCTTCGCGCCGAACCTGGAGTGGCTGATCGGCGCACGCTTCGTCCAGGCGCTGGGCGGTTGCGCGGGGATGGTGATCTCGCGGGCAGTGGTGCGTGATCTTTGCGACCCGGTGGCTGCCGCCAAGGCCTTTTCGCAACTGATGCTGGTGATGGGGCTGGCGCCGATCCTGGCACCGCTGGGCGGCGGGTTGCTGCTCAGCCTGTCGGGCTGGCAGTCGATCTTCTTCTGCC
Source organism: Pseudomonas nicosulfuronedens (assembly GCF_005877905.1). Taxonomy (GTDB): domain Bacteria; phylum Pseudomonadota; class Gammaproteobacteria; order Pseudomonadales; family Pseudomonadaceae; genus Pseudomonas; species Pseudomonas nicosulfuronedens. The sequence continues at coordinate 291,356 of NZ_SWDV01000002.1, forward strand.
TGACGTTGTTCAGCGCCCTGGCCGGTGGCGCCATCGCGCTGTGGCTTCCCGAGACCATTCCGGCCGGGCCGCGTGCGCCGCTGCGGGGGGCTCTCGGGCAGTATCGGGCACTGTTCCGCGACCGCTCCTTCCTCACCTACGCGCTCACCGGCGGCGTGGCCATTGCCGGGATGTTCTCCTATATCGCCGGCTCGCCGTTCATCTTCATCCAGCTCTACGGCGTGCCAGCCGAGCACTACGGCTGGATCTTCGGCAGCAACGCCGCGGGCTTCATCCTGATGGCACAGGTCAACGCGCGGCTGCTGCGCTATCGCGGGCCGGGGTTCTGGCTGCGGCGGGCGGTCTGGGTATATTTCGGTTGTGGCGTGGCGCTGCTGGCGGTGACCCTGGCGAAGCCGACGCAACTCTGGCCGCTGCTGATTCCGTTGTTTGGCTCCATCGCCAGCCTGGGCTTCCTCATGCCCAATTCGTCAGCCTGCGCCATGGCCAGCCAGGGCCGGCACGCGGGCAGTGCGTCGGCGCTGATGGGCAGCCTGCAGTTCACCGTCGCGGCGGGTGCTTCGGCGCTGGTTGGGGCCTTGCACGACGGCTCGGCGCTGCCGATGGCCGTAGTCATCACGGTGTGCGGCCTGGTGGCCGCGGTGCTTGGCTGGCTGAGCGGGCAGATCAGCGAGCGTGCCGCGTGATCAGCCGGCGGCGCGTTGCACCCGTTCGGGTAGCTGGTGCGGTGCCCTCAAGCGGGCTTCGAGGGTAGCGACGAAACTGCGTGCCTCCCGTTCGCTGCGGAAGCGCACGGCCTGCTGGTCGAGGCAGACTTCCCACGGCTGGTCTTTGCGGAGGCTGGACGGACGGACGAGGATGTTCATGGTGCTCACCCCTGTGCTGTCAGGTGAAAAGGGACTCTCAGTGTAGTCCTGTCATGTGGCGGTAGCAGGTGCGACCTGTGGTCGCCGACATGCGGCGTCCAACTGGCTGGAAAGCCTTGCAGCCGCCGTCCCAGAGCGCTGCGCGTGCCGTTGCGCCGCTTCGCTGAAAAATCCTGCAAAGCTTTGCTGCCGGCTCGCTTGTGGAGCCTGCGGCAGAACTACGACCAAAGGTTGATGGTGGGGTGGCGATCCCCGTCCATACTCGTTGTTCGACCTCGATAACAACAATAAGAGGCAGTGACGATGAGTTACCGGCAGTCCCATGACCGCTCCATCACGGAACCCTCCGCTTTCTGGGCCGAACAGGCCGGCCGCGTGGCCTGGTACCGCGCCCCGCAGGACACCCTGCAAGCCCTGCCCGACGGCAGCCACCGCTGGTTCGCCGATGGCCGACTGAATACCTGCTACCTCGCGCTCGACCGGCAGATCGAGCTCGGCCGTGGCAACCAGACCGCTCTGATCTATGACTCCCCCGTGACCAGCACCCAGCAGCGCTTCAGCTACCTGGAGCTGCGCGATGAGGTCGCGCGCCTGGCCGGCGCCCTGCGTGCGCTGGGTGTGGAAAAGGGCGACGGGGTGATCATCTACATGCCGATGGTGCCCCAGGCGGCCATGGCCATGCTTGCCTGCGCGCGCCTGGGGGCGGTGCACTCGGTGGTCTTCGGCGGCTTCGCGCCCCATGAGCTGGCGCTGCGCATCGACGACGCCCGGCCCAAGCTGGTGCTCACCGCCTCCTGCGGCCTGGAGTTCGAGCGGGTGATCGAATACAAGCCGTTGGTGGACAAGGCCCTGGAGCTGGCCAGCCACCAGCCGGCCCATGTGCTGGTGCTGCAACGCCCCCAGGCAATGGCGGAGCTGAAGGCAGGTCGCGACCTGGACTGGCGCGAGACCCTGGTCCATGCGCAACCGGCTGATCCGGTGGAAGTGGCCAGCGGCGACCCGCTCTACATCATGTACACCTCCGGCACGACCGGGAAACCCAAGGGCATCGTACGCGACAACGGCGGCCATGCCGTGGCGCTGAGCTATGCGCTGCCGACCATTTTCGGCCTGCAGCCGGGGGATGTCTGGTGGGGCGTATCCGACGTGGGCTGGGTGGTCGGCCACTCGCTGATCGTCTACGGACCATTGATGAACGGCTGCACCACGGTGTTCTACGAGGGCAAGCCGGTGCGGACGCCGGACGCCGGCAGCTACTGGCGAGTGATCGAGGAACACAAGGTCAACAGCCTGTTCTGTGCGCCGACGGCGATCCGTGCGATCCGTAAGGAGGATCCGCAGGGCGAACTGCTCAAGCGCTACGACCTGAGCTCGCTGCGACACCTGTTCCTGGCGGGCGAGAAGCTCGACAGCACCACTCAGCACTGGCTGGAAGAACTTACCGACAAGCCGGTGCACGACCACTGGTGGCAGACCGAAACCGGCTGGCCGGTGACCGCGCCCTGTACCGGCCTGGGCGACCACGACCTGCGCGGCGGCTCCACCAACCGTGCGGTGCCCGGCTACCACGTGCAGGTGGTGGACGACGAAGGCCGCCTGCTGGGCCCGAACGAGCAAGGCTCCATCGTCATTGCCTTGCCGCTGCCGCCCGGCTGCGCACAGACGTTGTGGAACGACCACGCGCGCTACCTGCAGGCGTACCTGAAGACCTATCCCGGCTACTACCACACCGGTGACGGCGGCTATGTGGACGAGGAGGGCTTCGTCTACATCATGGGGCGTACCGACGACGTGATTAACGTCTCCGGCCACCGCCTCTCCACCGGTGAGATGGAGGAGTTGCTGGCGCTGCACGAAGCCGTCGCCGAGTGCGCGGTGATCGCCGTACAGGACGACCTCAAGGGCCATGTGCCGCTGGGGCTGGTGGTACTCAAGGACGGTGCGCAGGCGACCGAGGCCAACCTGCAGCGCGAGCTGGTGGCGTTGGTGCGCGAGCGTATCGGCGCGCTGGCCTGCTTCCAGCGGGCGGTGGTGTTGAAGCGCCTGCCCAAGACCCGCTCGGGCAAGATCCTCCGCGCCGTGCTGCGCAAGATCGCCGACGGTGAGAGCTACGCGCCGCCTTCCACCATCGATGACCCGGCGATCCTCGGCGAAATCGCCGAGCGCCTTGGCCAGGCCGGCCTGGCCAAGGCGGGCTGATATCCCACGACGCCGGTGCTGCCGGCGTATTTCCAGGGCCGCACTTGTTGCGGCCCTTTTTTATCGCCGTGTATCTCCAGTCATCGCCCAACCTTGGCTCGGCAGGAATAAAGGCCGTTTGCCATCTAACATCATGTCAACTGGCCTTCATTGGACGTATTGCGCCCATGATCAAGCGTGTTGACCTCGATGACGAGGAGCTGAGGGTGCTGCGTGAGATCACGGCGCCGGCGCCGCGCCGGCCCGTGGTCCTGCTGGTGGACGATGATCGTGCGCTGCTGGCGCGTACGCGCCGGCTGATCGAGCGGGCCAACCTGCGTTGCCTCACCGCCAGCAGTGGGGCCGTGGCGCTGCGGCGTATTCGTCGCGATGAGGCGGCCATCGACCTGCTGGTCAGCGGCCTGGCACTGGAGAGCGGAGGGCCAGGGCTGGCGTTCATCCGCGAGCTGAACCGGGCTGGCACCTTCCTGCCAATCATCGTACTGTCCGCGCGCATCAATCTGGGGGATGAATTGTCGGAAACACCGTTGAATGTGCTGGGTTTCCTGCCAAAGCCCTTCGACCCTGCCAGCTTTCTCCACACGCTCAGCCATAGCCTGTAGGGGCGGGCCCGGCTCGCACCTACAGGTTCAGCCTCAGAGCGTCTGAGCCTTGAAGGTGTCACATTTGCCTGGCGAGCCACTTTCGAAGCCGATCTTGAACCAGCGCACGCGCTGCTCGGACGAGCCGTGGGTGAAGGAGTCCGGCATCACCGTACCTCGCGCCTGGCGTTGCAGGTGATCGTCACCGATGGCCGTGGCGGCGTTCAGCGCCTCGTCCACGTCACCCGGCTCCAGCCAGTTCAGGCGTTGCTGGGCGTGGTTGGCCCAGACCCCGGCGAAGCAGTCGGCCTGCAACTCCTGACGCACCGAAAGGCCGTTGGCACCTTCCATGCGCGCGCCACGCTGCCGGGCGGCGTTGATCTTGGCGGAGATGCCCAGCAGGTTCTGCACGTGGTGACCGACTTCGTGGGCGATCACGTAGGCCTGGGCGAAGTCGCCGGCGGCGGAGAACTTCTGCTCCATCTCGCGGAAGAAACCGAGGTCGAGGTACACGCGGTGGTCGCCCGGGCAGTAGAACGGGCCTACCGCCGAGGAGGCGAAGCCGCATGCGGAGTTCACGCCACCGTTGAACAGGATCAGCTTGGGCTGCTCGTACTGGGCGTTGCTGCGGGCGAAAATTTCGCCCCAGGTGTCCTCGGTGTCGCCCAGAATCGACTGGACGAACTCCACTTGCGGGTCGCTGCCGGTGGCTGGTTTGCCCTGCGTCGGCCGACTGGGCGCCTGCTGCGAGACGTCCATCTGGCCGAGCAGCGAGCCGAGGATGGTCATTGGGTCCTGCCCGGAGAGCAGGCCGATCACCACCACGATGGCCACACCGCCCAGGCTCAGGCCTCGGCCACCGATACGCATGCCTCCGCCACCGCCGCCGCCGGTTTCATCGCGGGCATCCACTACGTTGTCGCTGCGTCGTCCTTTGCGCCATTGCATGGCGGCATCTCCATCGAACAGGTGGTTTCAGTGTTGTCTCGGGTGGGGCAGGCCGCCAGCCCGGTCGTCAGGCGAAACGGTGCAGCAGCTCGGCGCGGGCCAGCAGTTGCACGTCGCCGCCGACGCGAACCTCATCGTCCTGGCCGACCTGTACGTCGAGCCGGCTCGGGCGGCCGACAAAGCGGCCCTGGGACAACTGGAACAGCTCGCCACGGCGTGCCTTGCCCAGTTCCACCAGGTAAGCGGCAACAGGGCCGGCGGCGCTGCCGGTGGCGACGTCCTCGATGACCCCGGCGCCGTCCCAGGTTCGGCCTTCGCGATTATCCACATCCAGCACGAAAACGAAGGCGGCGTTGAGCTTGGCCAGCTCGGCTGACAGATCCGTGCGCTGGCGCACGCGTCCCAGGGCCTCGCTGCGCACCGGCAGCAGCAGATAGGGCAGGCCGGTGCTGACCACGGCGGCGGGGTAGTCGGCAAGATCGCTGGTGGTCAGCGAGAAGGCCTCGGCGAACCAGCGGCGCGCGTCGTCATCGAGCACGGTGCCGAAGTCAGCGGCGCCCTGGTTCATTTCGGCGTGGAAGCCGGTGCCGCGACGGCGTGTGGCCACTTTCACTTCCTTGGCTGGCAGCAACAGTGTCCAGTGTTCCTCTTCGCCGCGCTGGTGCAGGTGGTGCAAAAGCGCGGCCGCGCCCAGCACCGGGTGGCCGGCGAAGGGCAGTTCCTCATCGACGGTGAAGATGCGCGCCGAGTAGGTATCCAGGGAGGCGGACGGAAACAGGAAGATCGACTCGAACTGCCGCAGCTCCTGGGTCAGTGCCAGCAGGGTCTGTTCGGGGATGCCGCGGGCATCGGGGAACACCGCCAGGCCATTGCCGGTGAGCGGTTGGTCGGCGAAGACGTCGAGCTGCCAGTACTGTTGCGCGGACATGGGCCTCCAGATGCCGCCCTTGAGCGGCTAAAGAAAAACTCGACAGCCAGCCTAGCGAGCTATATGTTCGCCGACAAGAAAGCGCAGGTCACAGCGCCGCGCTTTCCAGGCCACCGCAGTGGCCGGCGTCGCTCGGACGGTTCCGGGCGCCTACGTTCATCAGAGGACACCATGACTGAACCCCGTTCAGCTCGTCGCTTTGCGCGCATCGATCGCCTGCCCCCTTACGTCTTCAACATTACCGCCGAACTGAAGATGGCCGCCCGCCGCCGTGGCGAGGACATCATCGACCTGTCCATGGGCAACCCGGACGGGGCCACGCCGCCGCATATCGTCGAGAAGCTCTGCCAGGTCGCCCAGCGCGAAGACACCCACGGCTACTCCACGTCCCGTGGCATTCCGCGCCTGCGCCGCGCCATCTCGCACTGGTACCGCGACCGCTACGAGGTCGAGATCGACCCCGAATCCGAAGCCATCGTCACCATCGGCTCCAAGGAAGGCCTGGCACACCTGATGCTCGCCACCCTGGACCACGGCGACACTATCCTGGTGCCCAACCCCAGCTACCCGATCCATATCTACGGCGCGGTGATCGCCGGCGCCCAGGTGCGCTCGGTGCCGCTGGTGCCGGGGATCGACTTCTTCAACGAGCTGGAACGGGCGATCCGTGAATCGATCCCGAAGCCGAAGATGATGATCCTCGGCTTCCCCTCCAACCCCACCGCGCAGTGCGTGGAGCTGGACTTCTTCGAGCGCGTGGTCGACCTCGCCAAGCGCTACGACGTGCTGGTAGTACACGACCTGGCCTACGCGGACATCACCTTCGATGGCTGGAAAGCCCCGTCGATCATGCAGGTGCCCGGCGCCAAGGACATCGCGGTGGAGTTCTTCACCCTGTCCAAGAGCTACAACATGGCCGGCTGGCGGATCGGCTTCATGGTCGGCAACCCGGAGCTGGTCTCGGCCCTGGCGCGGATCAAGAGCTACCACGACTACGGCACCTTCACCCCTTTGCAGGTGGCGGCCATCGCGGCGCTGGAAGGCGACCAGCAGTGCGTGCGCGACATCGCCGAGCAATACCAGAAACGCCGCGACGTGCTGGTGAAGGGCCTGCACGAAGCCGGCTGGATGGTGGAGAACCCCAAGGCCTCCATGTACATCTGGGCGAAGATTCCCGAGCCCTATGCGCACCTGGGCTCGCTGGAATTTGCCAAGAAGCTGCTCAAGGGCGCCAAGGTCTCGGTGTCGCCGGGGGTCGGCTTCGGCGACTATGGCGACGACCACGTGCGCTTCGCCCTGATCGAGAACCGTGACCGTCTGCGCCAGGCCGTGCGCGGGATCAAGGCAATGTTCCGTGCCGATGGGCTGCTGCCGGCCAAGGCCGAGTGAAGGCCACATGAATGAAAAGGGCGACCTGCTGGTCGCCCTTTCTTTTTGGAGTCCCTCACCCCGTCATGCTCGTGGAGCATTGCCGCGCGGGAACCTGGAGAGTGCCCCGCGCGCCGGAAGCCCCATCCCACCTCCACCAGCTTTCAGGGGTGAGGGAGTGCCTCGATGTAAGATCAGTGTGCGGGGTAGTCTGCCAGTACTTCGCGTTGGCCGGATTTGGTCAGCCCGACCACCTGGTAGGCGTCGTGGCGGTCGCCCATCTCCATGCCCGGCGAACCCATCGGCATGCCTGGCACGGCGGCACCAACCAGGTCCGCGCGTTCGCGCAGCTTGAGCACGTCGGCAGCCGGCACATGACCTTCGACGAACTTGCCGTCGATCACGCCGGTGTGGCATGAGCCCATGCTGTGCGGCACGCCAAGTTTGGTCTTCACTGCACTCATGTCCGCCTCGACGTGGTCGTTGACGGTGAATCCGTTGCTTTCCAGGTGCTTGATCCAGTCCTTGCAGCAGCCGCAGTTGGCATCGCGGTGCACGTCGATGGACAGCGGCTCGGCAGCCTGGGCGGCGCCGGCGACGAGGGCGGTTAGCAGAAGCAGGGTGCGCATGGTTGGAACCTCGAAATTCGAACGCGACCGAGCATACTCCCGAGCGTCTTCAGCCCCCACTCGCCGTTTGTTTCCCCATATGACGCGGACGTCGAACTTGCCGCGTCGTGCGGGGTCTCTAGCTGATCGGTGTGCGTCCGCGACTCCCGGTCGCAGGTCTGGACGCTCGGCAATGGCTGTATGGCCAAGGAGAAATCGGATGCTCTTCGCCCGTCTCGTCCTGCTGGTCCAGGCTCTGGTCTGGGGTGGCCTGGGACTGCTCTACTGGATTCGTCCCTATGAGATGGCCAACCTCAGCGGCATGTTGCTGATGGAGCCGTCGTCGGTGAGCGACGCTCGCGTGTTCTATGGCGGCCACCAGTTCGCCCTCGCGCTGTTCCTCGTCTTCGCCCTGCGCCGTCGTCTGCTGGTGCGCCCGGCGCTGATCCTGGTGATCCTGGTGCAGCTGACCCTGACATTGTCGCGCCTGCTGATCGCCTGGACCGAGGGCGGCATGGAATGGGATGCGCAACTGGCCGGGGTGGTCTACCGCGGAGTGATTTCGGCGCTGGCGATCTTCGCCCTCTACTGGCTGGAGCGGCAGTCGCGTAATCGCCAGGTGGTGGTGCGCGAAGAGCCGGAGCCCGAGGAGCGCAAGGCGGACTTCGAGGGACTCTGAGCTTCGGATAGGCGGCGCAGTCTGCGGGCGGCGCCGCTGCCGGGCCAACCCCGCTCCGTGCTATCGTATTGATTTCGCGGTAGAAGCAAGGCGGAGCCAGCATGAAGTTCGTACATCAACGGGAACACCTGAACGAAGGCGACCTGGTCGTCATCGAGTGCTCCATGACCTGCAACATCCGCCTGATGACCGATGCCGCCTTCCGCAGCTTCAAGAATGGCGGGCGCCACGTCTACCACGGCGGCGCGTTCGACCGGTTCCCGGCCAAGATCAAGGTGCCCAGCACCGGCAACTGGAACATCACCATCGATACCGTCACCCGCCGCGCCATCAGTGTGACGCGCAAGGCCGACTTCAAGTACAGCATCAAGTTCGTGCGCAAGTCGCCGTCGAACTACAGCTGATCCTCAGCTCCCCGCATGGGCCGGGAAGTCCTTGAGCAGGCGGGCGATACCTTCGTCCACCGCCTGCTGGGTGATCTTCGGGTCGTGCAGCTGGCGCGCCACCTGCGCCTGATAAAGCACCTGCCCGGTTGCCTCGTCGATAATCTGCAGCGCCAGGCGCGCCTGTTCCTGGTCGGTGATCTGGGTCTGGGTCATCACACCCGCGCCGGTCACCACTGGGCGCTGGACAATGCCGGTCTGGCTGTCCAGGCCGACGGCATAGATCACCCGCAGCTCCCCTGAATTGTCCTGGTAGCGGTAGCCCTTGGCTTCCAGCGCGCGGCGCACGGCAAGATCGAAGCGATCTTCCAGGTCCTCGCGGTGGCCCTGTGCGCGCACGGCCTGGATGAAGAAGGTGCTTTGCCGGCCATTGGCGGCGGGGGAGACGCTGATGTTGGCAGGATCGCTGCCGGCGCAGGCGGCCAGCAACAGGCAGAGCAGGGGGAGGATCAGGCGGGACATGGACGTGCCTCTTGTCATTGTCCCGCAAGCGTAGTCGCCTTGCGGTTGCACACCGCCCAACCCTTGGTTGGGCGGCAGGCGACTATGCGGCCAGTGCTCAGCGGCGGGTCAGCAGTACGCCGGCTTCCATGTGGTGCGTGTAGGGGAACTGGTCGAACAGGGCGCAGCGGCTCACCTGGTGGGTGTCGTGCAGCTGGGCGATGTTCTGCGCCAGGGTCTCCGGGTTGCAGGAGATGTACAGGATGTTGTCGAAGCGCCGGGTCAGCTCGCAGGTGTCCGGGTCCATGCCGGCGCGCGGCGGGTCGACGAACACGCTGCCGAACGCGTAGGACTTCAGGTCGACGTCGGCCAGGCGACGGAACGGGCGCACTTCGTTGAGCGCCTGGGTCAGCTCCTCGGCGGAGAGGCGCACCAGGGTCACGTTGTCCACGGCGTTGTCGGCCAGGTTGGCCAGGGCGGCGTTCACCGAGGTCTTGCTGATCTCGGTGGCCAGCACCTTGCGCACGCGGGTCGCCAGGGGCAGGGTGAAGTTGCCGTTGCCGCAGTACAGCTCCAGCAGATCGTCCTCACGCTCGCCCAGGGCTTCGTACGCCCAGTTGAGCATCTTCTGGCACACCTCGCCGTTGGGCTGGGTGAAGGCGCCTTCCGGCTGGCGGTAGCGGAACAGGCGGCCGGCGACGGTCAGTTCTTCGCTCACATAGTCACGGCCCACCACCAGGCGCTTGCCGCGCGAACGGCCGACGATGCTCACGCCCAGCTCGGCAGCCAGCTTCTCGGCAGCAGCCTGCCAGGTCGCGTCCACCGGGCGGTGGTAGCACAGGGTGATCAGCGCATCGCCCGCCAGGGTGGTGAGGAATTCCACCTGGAACAGCTTGTGGCCCAGCGTCGGCTCGGCCCAGGCAGCCTTCAGGCGCGGCATCAGTTCGTTGATGCGCTGGCTGGCGATGGGGAACTCCTCGATCAGGATCGGCGTGTGCTTGTCGCCCTGCTCGAACATCGCGTAGTGGCGTGCCTCGCCCTCGCGCCACAGGCGGAACTCGGCGCGCAGGCGGTAATGCTCACGGGGCGAATCGAACACCGCAGGCTCGGGCGCGGCGAAGGGCGCCAGCAGCTCGCGCAGGCGGGCGACCTTGTCGGCCAGTTGGCTGTCGTAGTGGGACGGATCGAAACGCGGACTGCTCATGGGGCGGGTAACTCGTGTGGTCGGCGGCATCCTGATGGGTATCACTGCGCTCCACGCCATCCTACGCCAGTGTTACTCGTAGGGCGGGTGGAGCGCAGCGATACCCAGGCCGCGAAAGGAAAATCAGGCGTTGAACCAGCCCAGCTTGATCACGAACAGGATCGAGAGGATGACCAGCGCCGGGTTCAGCTCGCGGAAGCGGCCGGACAGCAGCTTGCAAGCGGTCCAGGTGATGAAGCCGAAGGCGATGCCGTTGGCGATGGAGAAGGTCAGCGGCATCGCCAGGGCGGTTACTACGACCGGTGCGGCGACGGTCAGGTCGTCCCAGTCGATTTCGGCCAGGCCGGAGGCCATCAGCACGGCGACGAAGAACAGGGCCGGCGCAGTGGCGAAGGCCGGCACGTTGCCTGCCAGCGGGGCGAAGAACAGTGCCAGCAGGAACAGCACGGCGACCACGATGGCGGTCAGGCCGGTACGGCCGCCAGCGGAAACGCCCGCCGCCGACTCGATGTAGCTGGTGGTGGTGGAGGTGCCCAGCAGCGAGCCGACCATGGCGGCGGAGCTGTCGGCGATCAGCGCACGGCCCATCTTCGGCATGTGCCCGTCCTTGCCCATCAGGCCGGCGCGCTTGGCCACGCCGATCAGGGTGCCGGAGTTGTCGAACAGGTCGACGAAGAGGAAGGCGAAGATCACGCTGAACAGGCCGATGTCCAGCGCGCCCTTGATATCCAGCTGCAGGAAGGTCGGCGCCAGCGACGGCGGCATCGACACCACGCCACCGAACTGGGAAACGCCGATGGCGATGGAGATGAAGGTGACGACCAGGATGCCGATCATCACAGCGCCAGTCACGCGGCGGGCTTCCAGGGCGACGATCAGGATAAAGCCAAGGATCGCCAGCAGCGGTGCCGGCTTGGCCAGGTCACCCATGCCTACCAGGGTGGCCTGGTTGGCGACCACGATGCCCGACTCCTTCAGCGCGATCAGCGCGAGGAACAGGCCGATGCCGGCGGCGATCGCCGAGCGCAGGGCCAGCGGGATGCTGTTGATGATCCATTCGCGGATGCGGAAGATCGAGATGACGAAGAACATGCACGCGGAGAGGAACACCGCACCGAGCGCCACCTGCCAGGTGTGGCCCATGTGCAGGACCACGGTGTAGGTGAAGAAGGCGTTCAGGCCCATGCCGGGAGCGAGGGCGATCGGGTAGTTAGCGATCAGGCCCATCACCGCCGAACCGATGGCTGCGGCCAGGCAGGTCGCCACGAAGATCGCGCCCTTGTCCATGCCCGTCTCGCCGAGGATGCTCGGGTTGACGAAAAGGATGTAGGCCATGGTCAGGAAGGTAGTGATACCCGCCAGGATCTCGGTACGCACGTTGGTGTTGTGCGCCTTGAGTTGGAACAGCTTTTCCAGCATGTTTGGCTCCCCGTGACGCTCTCGCGCCGTTATCGTTCTGGCCGGGAAAAGCAAGGTGCATGCCCAGGTGGGCCGTGCGCCTGTTCTTGTGGCCGGCAAAAGGCGCGCATGATACCAGCTCGTCCTGCGCCGGAGAATTTCTGACCGGACCGCCAGCATCCGTTCGTCTGCAAGCTTAGTCGCGGGCGCCGACCAAGGGAGTGCAACTTGTACGCTGGCGGTGGTCTGACTCTCCATAACCCTGGCCCGACCGGGCCGTCCTGTCCGATTTTCAGTCGATGAAACGCTCTATTCCGATCCTCCTCGCCTCATTGTTGGGCGCCTGCGCCGGTGCACCGCCATCGGCTCCGCAGCATACGTTCGATGTCCATGCCCTGGCCGACAAGCCCACGGCCAGCACCCGCACCCTGGCTGACCCGCAGGGCAAGGCTGTGCTGCTGGAAACCCATCCGACGCTGACCCAGCGTGATGTGCAGCGGGCCGAACTGGCCAGTGTTGCCGACGGCAAGCCGGCGGTGCGCGTCTTGTTCACGCCCGACGCCAGCCAGCGTTTGGCGAAACTGACCGAAGAAGAACAGGGCAAGGCGCTGGCGGTGGTCATCGACGGGCAACTGCGCCTGCTGCCGAAGGTGACGCGGGTGGTGACCGATGGTCAGGTGATGCTCAAGGGCTTCGCCAGCCAGGCGGAGGCGGAGACACTGGTGCGCCGGCTCAATGACCTGCGCGATGTGCCGGTGCAACCGGAGCAGGGAGCGGGAGGGCAACCCTGATGCGACTTCGACGGGCTTTACCCGGTACAGGCTAATCGCTGTAATAGCGGCTTTACATTCCGATGGATCGGGCAGTGAGGCGACCGGGTTCGCCATGCCCCGCAAGGAGAGCGCCAGAGTGATTGTCGGCATCGACCTCGGTACCACCAACAGCCTAGTCGCCGTTTGGCGTGATGATTCTCCACAGTTGGTGCCCAATGCGCTGGGAAGCTTGATTACGCCCAGCGTCGTAGGGCTGGACGATCAGGGACAAGTCCTGGTCGGCCAGGCCGCCCGAGAGCGGCTGCAGACCCATCCCCAACTGACTGCGGCGCTGTTCAAGCGGCACATGGGCAGTGCCCAGGAAATCAGCCTCGGTGCTCGCCGCTTCCGTCCCGAAGAGCTGTCTGCGCTGGTATTGCGCAGCCTCAAGGAGGATGTCGAACGGGCCTTTGGCGAAGCAGTGACGGAGGCTGTGATCAGCGTTCCGGCCTATTTCAGCGATGCCCAGCGCAAGGCGACGCGGATCGCCGGGGAGCTGGCTGGGCTGAAGGTCGAGAAGCTGGTCAACGAACCCACCGCCGCCGCGCTGGCCTATGGCGTGCACCAGAAGGACCGGGAAACCTCGTTTCTGGTCTTCGACCTGGGGGGCGGCACCTTCGACGTCTCGATCCTCGAACTCTTCGAAGGGGTGATGGAGGTCCGCGCCAGCGCTGGCGACAACTTCCTCGGCGGCGAGGACTTCGATGCCGCGCTGGTCCAGCATTTCCTGTCCAGCCAGCGCCAGGACAAGGCTTTTCCTGATGTCGACAGCCCCGGTCTGCGCAATCGCCTGCGCAGGGAGGCCGAGCGCGTGCGCCAGGCTCTGGGGCAGGAAGCAACGGCCACCTTCAGTCTGGCCCATGGGGGGCAGCAGTGGGAGCAGGTGATCAGTCAGGACGAACTGCAGAAGATCTGCGCGCCACTGCTGGAGCGGCTGCGCGGCCCCATCGAGCGCGCCCTGCGCGATGCGCGTATCCGCGTTGCCGATCTCGATGAGATTCTGCTGGTCGGCGGCACCACACGCATGCCGCTGATCCGCAAGCTGGCGGCGGGCCTGTTCGGGCGCTTCCCGGCCATGCAGATCAACCCGGACGAGGTCGTCGCGCTGGGCGCCGCGGTCCAGGCGGCGCTCAAGCAGCGGGCGGCGGCGCTGGAAGAAGTGGTGCTGACTGATGTCTGCCCGTACTCGCTGGGCATCGAGACCACGGCGCAGTTCGGACGAATGTACGAGGCCGGCCATTACCTGCCGATCATCGAGCGCAACTGCGTCGTGCCGATCAGCCGGGTGAAGACCATCCAGACGCTGCACGACAACCAGACCCAAGTGCTGCTGAAGATATTCCAGGGTGAAAGCCGCATGGTGAAGGACAACATCGCCCTGGGCGAGTTGAGCATTCCCGTTCCACCGCGCCCGGCGGGCGAGGTGGAGCTGGATGTGCGCTTCACCTACGACAACAACGGCATCCTTGAGGCGGAAGTGAAGATCCCCGCCACCGACGAGGTGCACAGCCTGGTGATCGAGAAGAGCCCTGGCGTGCTGTCGCCGGAGGAAGTGCGTCGTCGTCTCGCCGAGCTGGCGCAGTTGAAGGTTCACCCTCGCGAGCAGTTGGTCAACACTGTGCTGCTGGCGCGCCTGGAGCGCTTGTATCAGGAGCACCTGGGCGAGGTGCGGGAGATGCTCGCGCAGATGGCCGGTAGCTTCCAGCAGGTGCTCGGAACCCAGGACACCGGCCGCATCGCTGACCTGCGCGCGGCCATCGAGCAGCGCCTCGAGGAACTCGAACGATCCCCCTGGCAATAAAGGAAGCGGCCATGAGTTGTTGGGAAGTCCTCGGCCTGGATTCCGAGGCGGATGAGCGAACCATCAAGCGGCACTACGCGCGGTTGCTCAAGGGGACTCGCCCGGATGAGGACCCTGAGGCCTTCCAGGCTCTGCGTGAGGCCTACGAGCAGGCACAGCGTTGGGCGCAATGGCGTGCGGAAAATCGGGATGAGGTCGTTCCGGAAGCAGATCTGCCGGAGGATGCGCCTTCCTCGGTGCCCACTCCGGTGGTGGTCGAATTGCCGGTGCCGGTGCCTGAGCTGCCTCAGGATTTTCGCGGCGAGCGACCGCAACACCTGGCGGAGCTGCTGTCCGGGCTGCGTCCCTCGCTACTCACCGAGCGTCGCTTGCAAGCCGAAGCTGCTGGCCTGGCCGTGGCGTTCGAGCGCGGTGTGCTGCAACTGTGCCTGGAGGAGGAGTACGAGTCCGTCCTTCGCGAGGCGGCTTGTCGCGAGTACCACTGGCTGGAAGTGGTCGAGGCGCCTGCACTCACGGCGCTGGAATTGCAGCCGCTGTATGCGCGGATCGTGCAGAGCCACCTTCTGAGCTTGCGTCAATTGCACAACCATGGCGAGCCGACCGCGCTGGAGGATGGCCTGCGGACCCTGGCCGGGCAACCCTGGCTGCAGAGCTACGACGGCCGGGCGTTGCTGGAGAGCGCGGTGGTGTCGATGCTGCTGGAGATGCCGTCATGGAGCTGCGACACCCTCGACCAGGTGGCCTCCGTTTTTGCCTGGCAGGAAGGCCAGCGGGAAGCCAATTGCCCTGACTATCAATGGCGCGAACTGCTGGAACGCTGGGATGCCGAGCGCTTCTACGCGCGGGTGCTGGACAACGCTCGACGCTGGGAGCTGACGGCAGAGTGTCGGGCTGCCCGGCTGCTGCTTTCGCCTTTCGATGCCCGTCAGCGGCGCCGGTTCATGGCGGACTTCGACGAGGAGGATCGGCAGCACAGCACTTCTATCGCCAGGGCGTTCATCTATCGCTATCCGCAGTTGCTGGAACGCCTGCCCGGTGCGCCGCTGGATGAAGTCTTCTGGCGCGACCTGGGGCGGAGCGGGCCTTGGGTCGGGAGAACGGCCGTCTTGTGGGGCGCTTTCATGGTGTTCTACGGCGTGACGGTCGCTCCGGGGGAGCTGGCCAAGCCAAAGCCGGATTATGGGGTTCTGCTCATCGGTCTTCCCGTGGTGTCAGCCGTTCTTGCCGGGGTATTGAGCCGGGTGATCGGGTGGTTCCAGGCTATGACCGGTTATGCGCTGGCCAAGCTGGATTACCGCTTGAGCGGCTTTTTGCCGGCAAGTTGGCACCAACATGGCGCGGGTATTCGCCCTCTTTGGCATGGCGCCATCAGCTATGTGATGGCTCTGGCTGTCGGTGGTGCGTCGGGGCTGAGGGTCCCCGACTTGTGGCTGCAAGCGCTCGTCATCGCACCCGGGGTAATGTTGGGCCTGCATCTGTTCAAACACTTCAGTGTCATGGACAGGGGTATCGGATTTGTGGCCAGTCTATGGTTACGCTACCGGCGCTACCTGCATGTTGTGGTTCTGCTGTTCATCGCTCTGACTGTCGTGACGGCGATGGTGGTCAAGAGCGCGAGTGAAACCAAATCCAGATACCAGACCGAGGCTGAGGTCGCCCGGTACTGCCAGGAGGCGAAAAATCACGGGGATATCCGCTGCGTCCTGCGTGATGCCGCAAACTCGCCGCCGGCCAGCGGAAAGTGAGGCCATGAAAAAGCCCGGCATCTGCCGGGCTTTTTCGTCGTGCTGTTCGCGGGTTCGGCTTAGGCGCCGTAGACCGGGAACTTGGCGCAGATGGCCTTGACCTTCTCGCGCACGCCGTCCACCACGGACTCGTCGCCCATGTTGGTCAGGATGTCGCAGATCCAGCCGGCCAGCTCGCGGCACTCGGCTTCCTTGAAGCCGCGGGTGGTCACGGCGGGGGTGCCGATACGCAGGCCGGAGGTGACGAACGGGGAGCGCGGGTCGTTCGGTACGCTGTTCTTGTTCACGGTGATGAAGGCGCGACCCAGGGCGGCGTCGGCGTCCTTACCGGTGATGTCCTGCTTGATCAGGGACAGCAGGAACAGGTGGTTCTGGGTACCGCCGGAAACTACGTCGAAGCCGCGCTCGATGAACACGCTGGCCATGGTCTGGGCGTTCTTCAGGACCTGCTGCTGGTAGGCCTTGAACTCGGGCTGCAGGGCTTCCTTGAAGCACACGGCCTTGGCGGCGATCACGTGCTCCAGCGGGCCACCCTGGGCACCCGGGAAGACAGCGGAGTTCAGCTTCTTCTCGATCTCTTCGTTCTTGCGAGCGAGGATCAGGCCGCCGCGCGGGCCGCGCAGGGTCTTGTGGGTGGTGGTGGTGACCACGTCGGCGAACGGCACCGGGTTCGGGTAAACGCCAGCGGCGACCAGACCGGCCACGTGGGCCATGTCGACGAACAGGTAGGCACCGACCTTGTCCGCGATGGCGCGGAAGCGGGCGAAGTCCAGGACCTGGGAATAGGCGGAGAAGCCGGCGACGATCATCTTCGGCTTGTGCTCGACAGCCAGGCGCTCGACTTCGTCGTAGTCGATCAGGCCGGCGTCGGTGATGCCGTACTGCACGGCGTTGTACAGCTTGCCGGAGGAAGAAACGCTGGCGCCGTGGGTCAGGTGACCACCGTGGGCCAGGCTCATGCCCAGGATGGTGTCACCGGCCGACAGCAGGGCCAGGTAGACGGCGGCGTTGGCCTGGGAGCCGGCGTGCGGCTGGACGTTGGCGTAGTCGGCGCCGAACAGCTCCTTGGCGCGGTCGATGGCCAGCTGCTCGACGACGTCGACGTACTCGCAACCACCGTAGTAGCGCTTGCCCGGGTAGCCTTCGGCGTACTTGTTGGTCAGCACCGAACCCTGGGCTTCCATCACCGCCGGGCTGGTGTAGTTCTCGGAGGCGATGAGCTCGATGTGCTCTTCCTGGCGCTGGGCTTCCTGCTCCATCGCGGCGAAGAGTTCGGCATCGTAGCGGGCGAGGGTCAAATCACGGCTGAACATGGCGGTCCTCTTAAGGATCGGGTGCTGGGGGAAAGGCGCGCATTCTAACCCAAGGCGCCGGTGCTGGCACATGAAAGGCGGTCATGTGGCTGACAAGCGGGGTTCAAGGCCAGGATCGCGGGAGAGACAAGCCGCCGAGTGGCGTGGGTAGCCGGCTTGTCGAAGGTGCAGGATGAACACGACGTAGGATGGTGTGGAGCGTAGCGATACCCATCGGCCCGGCATCGCGACAGCATGGGTATCGCTACGCTCCACCCCTCCTGCAAGGGCGCTCGCCGTGCGCAGTGGTGCGCTCAGCCGAGCAGGAACAGTGCGTTGCTGGCGAACAGTGCGGCGAACTGGTCCGCCGGCACCGGGCGGCCGAAGAGGAAGCCCTGCACCTCGTCGCAACCATGTTCACGCAGGAAGTCCAGCTGCTCGTGGCTCTCCACGCCCTCGGCAATCACCATCAGGTTCAGGCTGTGGGCCATGGCGATGATGGCGCGGGCGATCTGCGCATCCTGCTCGCCGTGGGGCAGGCCGTCGACGAAGCTGCGGTCGATCTTCAGCACGTCGATGGGGAACTGCTTGAGGTAGTTGAGCGAGGAATAGCCGGTGCCGAAGTCGTCCACCGCAATCGCCAGGCCCAGGCGTTTCAGGCCTTGAAGTATCTGCATCGCCTGGGAAACGTCGCTCATCAGGATGCTTTCGGTCAGCTCCAGCTCCAGGCACGCCGGGGCGATCCCGGTGTCCTCGAGGATGCCGGCGATGCGCTCGCCCAGCTGGCCGTCGGCGAACTGCCGGGCCGAGAGGTTCACGGAAATCTTCGGCACCCGCACCTTGTCGCGGTGCCAGGCGCGCAGCTGCAGGCAGGCCTGTTCCAGCAGCCAGTCGCCGACCTGGGCAACCAGGCCGAGTTCTTCCAGCACCGGGATGAACTCCGCCGGCGGGATCAGTCCGCGCTTGGGATGCTGCCAGCGCAGCAGCGCCTCAGCACCGGTCAGGCGGCGGCCGTCGCCGGTGAACTGCGGCTGGTAGTGCAGGACGAACTCGTGCAGCTCGATGGCGCGGCGCAGGTCGCTTTCCAGTTCCAGGCGCTCCAGGGCGCGGGCGTTCATCTCGGCCTGGTAGAACTGGAAGTTGTTCTTGCCCATTTCCTTGGCGTGGTACATCGCCGTGTCGGCGTTCTTCATCAGTTGGCTGAGCTCGGCGCCGTCCTGCGGCGAGAGCGCCACGCCAATGCTGGCGGTGACGAAGAATTCGCGGCCTTCCAGGGTGAAGGGGCGGGCGAGACTGGAGAGGATCTGCTCGGCGACCTGGATCGCCTGCCTCAGCGCTTTATCGCGGTCCTTCTGGCCGGGCAGCAGCAGGGTGAACTCGTCGCCGCCCATGCGCGCCACGGTGTCGTCGTCGCTGACGCAGTGGCTCAGGCGCTCGGCCACTTCCTTGAGCATGCGGTCGCCCGCGGCGTGGCCGAGGGAGTCGTTGATCGGCTTGAAACGGTCGAGGTCGAGGAACATCAGCACCACCCACTGCTGGTGCCGTTCGGCCTGCAGTAGCGCGGTGTGCAGGCGGTCCTGGAACAGCGTGCGGTTGGGCAGGTGGGTCAAGGCGTCGTAGTAGGCGAGGCGGTGGATGCGCCGCTCGCTGGCTTTGCGCTCGCTGATGTCGCTGAAGAAGCAGACGAAGCTGACCAGGTCGCCTTCCTCGTCGTGTACCGCATTGATGCCGACCCAGCTGGGATAGAGCTCGCCGGACTTGCGCTTCTGCAGGATCTCGCCTTCCCAGCTGCCGCTGCGGTGCAGGCTCTCCATCACATGCTTGAGCTGGTTGGCCTCCTGGCGGTCGGCGGTGAGCATGCGCGGTAACTGGTCCAGGACCTCCTCGGCGGAGTAGCCGGTGAGTCGGCTGAAGGAGTCGTTGATCTGCACGATGTAGCCGGCCGGGTCGGTGACCATGATCGCCGCGGTGGAGTGCTCGAATACCGTGGCCGCCATGCGCATCTCGCGTTCGGCGCGGCGCTGCTGGCTGACGTCGCGGGCGACGCCGAGCAGGCCTTCGAAGCGGCCGTGGTCGTCCCACATCAGGGCGATGCGCAGTTCCACAGGAATCTTGTGGCCGTCCGCGTGCAGGCAGTCGAGGCTGAACAGCTGCGGCTCGGCGCTTTCGCGCAGTTCGGCCAGGCGCTTGGGCTCGCCGATGGCGCCCTGCACGCGGTTCAGCAGTTCATCCAGGCGCTCCAGCTGCGCTGGGTTGGCGGCCACCTGCTGGAAGCCGTTGGACAGCACCCACTCGGGACTGTAGCCGAGCACCTGTTGGATCGACGGGCTGATGTAGTTGAGCTTGACCTGGGCGTCGGTGGAGAGGATCACGTCGCTGATGCTCTCGGCGAGCATGCGATAGCGACGACCGCTCTCGCGCAGGGAGTTGTGCGCCTCCACCGTGTCGGTGATGTTCTTGGCCACGCCGATCAGCCGCGCCACGCGACCATCGCTGTCGCGCGTCAGGGCCTGCTCGCGGATGTCGAACCAGTGCCAGGAGCCGTCGCGGTGGCGCCAGCGTAACTGGCTGTCGAGCAACAGGCCGTCGCCGACCACCTGTTGCAGGTTGCGGATGCGCCAGTAGTACTCCACGTCGTCCGGGTGCAGGACCTTTTCCCAGAAACGCTCGCCCATCTCGCGCAGTTCGTCGCCACTGTAGCCGAGCTGGTAGCCCAGGTTGTGATTGGTGAAGATCACCCGGCGCGCGGCAATGTCATGGATATAGAGAGTGTCAGGCACCGCGCGCACCGCGTCGGACCAGAACTTTTCGCGCTCGATCAGCGACAGTTCGACCTGCTTGCGGCTGGTGATGTCCGACAGGCTCAGGGTGACGGCGTGGAAGTCCTGGATCATCTCCGGCACGCGCAACTGCAACCACAGGTGGCGCTGCTCGCCCTGCCGGGTGTTGATGCAGGCTTCCAGCTCGACCATGCCCTGGCCATGCAACACGGCCTCGAGCACCTTGCTGCGCACGCCGTCCGGACGCATGCCGGCGCTGCCAATGAGAATCTGCCAGGCTTGCTCGGTGTTGGTGACGCGCATCAGGCGCTTGGCGACGTTGTTGATCTCGGTGATCTTCGCCTGGCGCAGCAGCCAGGGCAGGCGCTCGGGCTGCGAGGCGAGCCACTCGCGCAGGTCGCTCTGCCGGCGCAGGTTGAGGTCCACCAGGCTCTGGCGCAGGCCGGAGAGGTCGAGCACGCAGAGGGCGACACCGACGCCGTCGAAGATGTCCTGGTAGCGCCGACGGGTCTCTTCGAGGATGTGCAGCGCCTGCTGCTCCTCGGTGACGTCGCGTAGCACCCAGACCTGCCCGCCCTGGGGCAGGTTGCCGCGCAGTACCCAGCTCTGCTCCGGCGATAGCGGGCTGTCGTCCAGGGAGTGGTGGCTGACGGCGAACAGCCGGGCCTGGCCGGTATCGTTGACGCGCACCAGCTCGGAGCCATTGTCTGCCGAGGCATCGCTGCCAGGCAGCAGACCGCCCAGGCCGGGCAGCAACTCCAGAAGATGGTGTTCACCAGCCTTGTCGGCGCTGATACCGAACAACTGCTCGGCCTGCGGGTTGAGGTAGGCGAGGCGGCCGTCGGCGCGGGTCACCAGGACGCGCTCGTCGATGGCGCCCAGGGCTTGCGCGGCCTGACGCAGGTTCTGCTGCGACTCCACGGTCAGCGCACGCAGGTTCTGTTGCTCGCGTTGCAGGCGCAACAGGGCGGCCCCGGCGATGCCTGCCAGTACCAGCAGCAGCGCCAGCTCGCCGCCCAGGCGCGGCAGCAGGGTGGCACGGATCTGCCGGTCGTCGAATTGCGGATGCAATTGCCAATCGGTGTTCTGGATGTCGAGGCCGTCCAGACTCTGTGCCTGCTCCAGCGGCGAGGCGGCGGACAGCGGGCCGGGACGGTAGCCGCTGGAGCGGCCTAGGACCTTCTGCTGGACGTCGTCGACCAGGATCCAGTCCGGCGACTCGGGGCGAATCTGCGCTGCCCAGCCGCGCCGGGCAATCTTCTCGTCAAGGCGGAGAACGCTGTCGCCTTCGCCCGGCTCTGTGGCCTTCAGCCAGACATAGAAGTGGCCGCCGTTTTCTTCGCTGAAGGCGTAGTGATAGGCCTGCTGCGAGCTGCGCTGGCGCAGGGACTCGATGAAGGCGCCGTCCTTGATGCCGCTGGCGGAGTCGCGCACGGGCGTGCCGCTGGCATCCAGCCGGACCAGACTGTGGAAGGACGGGTAGATGTGTTTCAGGCCGGCGATCAGCGGCGTGTGGACATCGCTGTGCTCGCGGTCCTGCTCCTGCTGCAGCAGGGCCTGGGCCGCCACGGCCTTGAGCTCCAGGGTCAGGGAAATCCGCTGGGCCATCTGTTCGCCGTGCAGCACCACCCGTTCACGCTCGAAGCGCTCCTGGCTACGGAACTCCTGATGCAGCTGCCAGCCCAGCAGGCCGAGCATGAACAGCACCAGTAGCACCAGCGCGGTCCGGGTCGCCACGCGGCCAGGCCTGACCAGGGCGTCCGGAGGAGTACGGGGGAAAATAGACAAGGACTTAAGGACCTGGGGCGATACGGCTGAATTCGGCGCGGGCTAGGATGCCCGGAAAGGCGGCTAAGTGCCAGTATGGCCGACGAGCGTCGTTTGCCCTTCCTGCCTCATTCCGGTAGCTTTGCCGCACGCGCGCGTGATGTACGGCCAAAGTTCGGGGCATAAAGTACATCCCCGCAGAGTCCCGCGCGAAGGGCCGTCCATCGGCCGTTCGCGCCCTTCGGTGGCCCGCAGTGCTGCCGCTCCGGCCCGAAGTGCCGGCGTCCCGGAACCTGCCGTCGTCCGTTCCGGCCATCCCGATCACAATTCATCCCAGAAGTCAGGTATCCATGGCTCAATACGTCTACACCATGCACCGGGTCGGCAAGGTCGTGCCGCCCAAGCGTGAAATCCTCAAGAACATTTCCCTGTCGTTCTTCCCCGGCGCCAAGATCGGCGTACTCGGTCTGAACGGCGCGGGTAAATCCACCCTGCTGCGCATCATGGCCGGCGTCGACACCGAGATCGAAGGTGAAGCCCGCCCGATGCCTGGCATCAACGTCGGTTACCTGCCGCAGGAGCCCAAGCTCGACCCGCAGGCCACCGTGCGCGAGATCGTCGAAGAGGCCGTTGGCCAGATCAAGGCCGCCCAGGCCCGCCTGGACGAGGTCTACGCCGCCTACGCCGAGCCGGATGCCGACTTCGACGCCCTGGCCGCCGAGCAGGCCAAGCTGGAGGCCATCCTCCAGGCTTCCGACGGCCACAACCTGGAGCGCCAGCTGGAAGTCGCCGCCGACGCCCTGCGCCTGCCGCCGTGGGATGCCAAGATCGAACACCTCTCCGGTGGTGAGAAGCGCCGTGTCGCCCTGTGCCGCCTGCTGCTGTCCGCCCCGGACATGCTGCTGCTGGACGAACCGACCAACCACCTGGACGCCGACTCGGTCGCCTGGCTGGAACACTTCCTCCACGACTTCCCGGGCACTGTGGTAGCGATCACCCACGACCGTTACTTCCTCGACAACGTCGCCGGCTGGATTCTCGAGCTGGACCGTGGCCAGGGCATCCCGTTCGAAGGCAACTACTCCGGCTGGCTGGAATCCAAGGCCAACCGCCTGGCCCAGGAAGCCAAGCAGGAAGCCTCCCACGCCAAGGCCATGAAGGCCGAACTGGAGTGGGTACGCCAGGGCGCCAAGGCTCGCCAGTCCAAGTCCAAGGCCCGTCTGCAGCGCTTCGAGGAAATGCAATCGCAGGAATTCCAGAAGCGCAGCGAGACCAACGAGATCTATATCCCGGCCGGTCCGCGCCTGGGCGACAAGGTCATCGAGCTGCACAACGTCAGCAAGGGCTACGGCGATCGCCAGCTGATCGACGATCTGTCGCTGAGCATTCCCAAGGGCGCCATCGTCGGCGTGATCGGCGGGAACGGCGCGGGTAAATCGACCCTGTTCCGCATGCTGACCGGCAAGGAGCAACCGGACTCGGGCACCATCGAGATCGGCGAAACCGTGCAGATCGCCAGCGTCGACCAGAGCCGCGAAATCCTCGACGGCAACAAGACCGTATGGGAGCAGGTGTCCGACGGCTTCGAGCAGATCAAGATCGGCAACTACGAAGTCCCGTCGCGCAGCTACGTCGGTCGCTTCAACTTCAAGGGCGGCGACCAGCAGAAGTTCGTCAAGGACCTCTCCGGTGGTGAGCGTGGCCGTCTGCACCTGGCCCTGACCCTGAAGCAGGGCGGCAACGTCCTGCTGCTCGACGAACCGTCCAACGACCTCGACGTGGAAACCCTGCGTGCGCTGGAAGAGGCGCTGCTGGACTTCCCTGGCGCCGCCATCGTGATTTCCCACGATCGCTGGTTCCTGGACCGCATCGCGACCCACATCCTCTCCTACGAGGATGACGGCAAGGTGGTCTTCTTCGAAGGCAACTACACCGAGTTCGAAGCCGATCGTAAAAAACGCCTGGGCGACGCTGCCTCGCAGCCGCACCGCGTGCGTTACAAGAAGCTGGCGTAAGCCGCTTCTCAATGAAAACGGGGCCTTCGGGCCCCGTTTTCATTTCTGCCGCTTTTCGTCAGCGACTGCGCTTCAGATCGTCCAGGGCGCGACGCTGTTCCTCCAGCTGGCGTTGCAGTGTGTCGATTTGCCGCGCCTGGTCCTGCAGGGCGCGTTGCTGTTCCTCCAGCTGGCGCGACATGCGCTGCAGGTCGTCGGTGCTGAAGTTCGACTTGTGGATCACTTCGCTGTCGAATGTATCCGCCACCACCAGCGCGCCGGACTCGGTGAAATTGCCGAGTTTCATGGCCGCGTGGGCAGGAAGACTGAGCGTGCAGGTGAGGGCGACAAGGAGCGCGAATAAGCGTGTGGGCATCGGGATTATCCTGCTTGAAGGAATATCTTGATTTCAATCTTCTATTGATTTTGTATACAAAAATCTGCTTTTCTGCCGGTCCGGCAGTAGCGGAATTTATATTTTTGCACCATAAAGATTCATAAAAGCGTCACGCTGCACTATCTCGGGGCGGCGTGGGTTGTTAGAGTCTGCCGGCAAAAAGCATCACATAATCAGAAAAGTACCGGTGTAGACATGACGCAATCCGTTGACTCGTTCCTCGAGCGCCTCAAGCGGCGCGACCCCGACCAGCCCGAATTCCACCAGGCGGTGGAAGAGGTGCTGCGCTCCCTCTGGCCCTTCCTCGAAGCCAACCCGCATTACCTGCAGGCCGGCATCGTCGAACGCATCGTCGAGCCCGAACGCGCGATCCTGTTCCGCGTACCGTGGGTGGATGATGCCGGACGAGTACGGGTCAACCGTGGTTTCCGCATCCAGATGAGCAGCGCCATCGGCCCGTACAAGGGCGGCCTGCGCTTCCATCCCTCGGTGAACCTGGGCGTGCTGAAGTTCCTGGCCTTCGAGCAGGTCTTCAAGAACTCCCTGACCTCGCTGCCCATGGGTGGCGGCAAGGGCGGCTCGGACTTCGATCCCAAGGGCAAGAGCGACGCCGAGGTCATGCGCTTCTGCCAGTCGTTCATGAGCGAACTGTTCCGTCACGTCGGTGCGGACCTCGACGTGCCGGCTGGTGACATCGGCGTGGGTGCCCGCGAGATCGGCTACCTGTTCGGCCAGTACAAGCGCCTGTCCAACGAGTTCACCTCGGTGCTGACCGGCAAGGGCATGACCTACGGCGGCAGCCTGATCCGTCCGGAAGCCACCGGCTACGGCTGCGTGTACTTCGCCCAGGAGATGCTCAAGGCCCGCGAAAGCGGCTTCGACGGCCAGCGCGTGGCCATCTCCGGCTCCGGCAACGTGGCCCAGTACGCTGCGCAGAAGGTCATGGAACTGGGCGGCAAGGTGATCTCGCTGTCCGACTCCGAAGGCACCCTGTTCATCGAGGCCGGCCTGACCCTGGATCAGTGGGAAGCGGTCATGGAGCTGAAGAACGTCCGTCGCGGCCGTCTCAGCGAGATGACCGGCCCCGGCCTGCGTTTCCTCGCCGGCGAACGTCCGTGGTCGCTCGCCTGCGACATCGCGCTGCCCTGTGCCACGCAGAACGAACTGGATGCCAACGATGCGCGCACCCTGCTGGCCAACGGCTGTATCTGCGTGGCCGAAGGCGCGAACATGCCATCAACCCTGGAGGCTGTGGATATCTTCATCGAAGCGGGCGTCCTCTACGCGCCGGGCAAGGCGTCCAATGCCGGCGGCGTGGCCACCAGCGGCCTGGAGATGAGCCAGAACGCCATGCGCCTGCTGTGGAGCGCTGGGGAAGTGGACCAGCGCCTGCACGGCATCATGCAGAACATCCACCATGCCTGCGTCGCCTACGGCGAGGAGAATGGCCGGATCAACTACGTGAAGGGCGCCAACATCGCCGGCTTCGTCAAGGTTGCCGACGCGATGCTGGCCCAGGGCGTGGTCTGACCGCTCCGCCAGTATGAAGAACGGGCCCCATGGGCCCGTTTTCATTCTGCCAGCACGGCCGCTCTTCGTAGGAGCGAGCTTGCTTTTGCGAAGAACCCCGCAGCGGGGCTGGTCAGGCGGCGATCCGATCAGTCCACCGGTTTGGGTGTGGTCGCGGTACTCGGCGGCAGCAACGGGTACTCCACCTTCGGCTGCTTGCCGGTGACGGTCTTGAGGAAGGCGACGATGTCGCCGACTTCCTCGGCGTTGAGCTGCTTGCCCAACTGTGCGGTGCCCATGATCGCCACCGCTTCCTCCAGGTCCCAGACCTGCCCACTGTGGAAGTACGGCGCGGTCAGCGCGATGTTGCGCAGCGGCGCGGCGCGGAACACGTACTGATCGTTCTGCGTCTTGGTCACCTCGAAGCGGCCCTTGTCGCCGCTGGGCAGGATCTTGCCGTCGGGCTTCTTCACCAGGCCGAACGGGAAGTACGCCTGGCCGCCCAGGTTCACGCCGTTGTGGCAACTGATGCAGCCCGAACTCATGAAGGTCTGCAGGCCTTTCTTCTCCTTGGCATCAAGGGCGCTGTCGTCGCCCTTGAGGTAGAGGTCGAAGCGCGAGTCCGGGGTGATCAGGGTCGATTCGAAGGCCTGCAGCGCCCGGGCCATGTTGTCGAAACTGACCGGTTGCTTGTCGCTGGGGAACGCCTTTCCGAAGGCGGCGACATACTCGGGCATGCTGCTCAGCGTGGCCTCGACGTTCTTCGGCGTGTTGTGCATCTCCACCGGGTTCTGCACTGGGCCCTTGGCCTGTTCTTCCAGGTCCTTGGCGCGGCCATCCCAGAACTGCGCGACGTTGAATACCGCGTTGAACACCGTGGGTGAGTTGCGTGCACCTTTCTGCCAGGCGTGACCGCTGGAGGCGGGCACGTTGTCGGCGCCGCCGGTGCCGATGTTGTGGCAGGTGTTGCAGCTGATCACGTGGCTGGCGGACAGGCGTGGTTCGAAGAACAGCTGCCGGCCCAGCTCGATCTGGTTGGGGTCGAGCTGGTCGCTGGCCTGCTCCGGAATGGGCTTGAAGATGCTGTTGGCGTTGTCGCGCAGTACGTCGGCATTCGCTTGCGCCGCCGCGGTGCTCACGGCCAGCAGCAAGCTGCCCAGCGCCAGTTTGATGGGCTGCATGTGGAGTCTCCTTGTCTCAGGCTTTGGTTTCTTCTGAGTTCAAGGAGAGGCCAGGTGGGAGAGGGGTGGCTTGACCGAAATCAAGCGGGCGGCCCGGGCAGGTGCGGATGGTTGCCGCAGCGGTCAGTTGCCGCGCAGGGCGTGGGACAGCGCGCGGTCCTTCTGCTGTTCCCAGTCGCGGTCCCGGTCGCTGTTGCGCTGCTCCTCGTACTGCTGGCGTTCCTGGCTCACGCGCATGGCCTGGCATTGCTGGAATCCGTCGTTCCAGCCGAGGGCATACTGCGGCTCGCCCAGGTAGCGCGGCACGTTCTTGCGGAACTCGCCGGTGATGGCGCCGGCCGCCTGACGACCGCTGCCGCAGCCATCGTCATAGCCGTCGGCATAGGCGGGTGGATAGCCCTGGGCGAGGAGGGTTTCGTGGGTGGTTTCGCAGCCGGCGAGCAGAGTGGCGCAGAGCAGGACGAGGACGGCGCGCGGCGCCATGGAGACTCCCGTGTGCCTTGGGGGCGGGCACACGCGCCGGATAGGGTGACTGGACGGCACTCTATCCGGCGTTTGGTGAGAAAAGCGTCAAGCCGGCGTGATGCGGATGTGCTGGCCTGATGCCGGCTTTGCCTGGCAGTCGATGTGCACAGGCAGGAAGGCTTCGATTACCGCACGATTGCTCACCAGATGATCGCTCAGCAGCGGTGTGGTGAAGCTGCCACCGCCGGCCAGCGCCATGGGTAACAGCAACTGGTCGGCAAGATGCTCATCGACGCTGGTGCCGCTGCGGCGCCAATCATCGGCCTGACGCAGCGCCTGGCTGGAAACGCGTTCGGCGCTGATCCCGGACTGACCGAAGGCGCAGAACACCAGGGTCAGTTGCTCGCATTCGATTTCCAGCAGCAGCGCATTGCCCGGGCCCTGATCCTCCGGCAGACGGACGACCTGAGTGGCTGCCGTATGCCAATTCTGATGCCGCTTCACCTTCTCCAGCTCGCGATCCCCTACGTGACCGGGAATGGCCGCGAGCAGGGCACGGGCTGAACGCGAAAGCACGGCGCCGGTCTCCGGTAGGTGCAGCGGCTGCAACTCTCCGGGCTCGACGCACGCCCGCAATTCACCGCCGCCGGCGGGCATGAAGCCGTGACGCAGCAATTCGAAGTCGACCTTCGCGCCCATGCGCCGCAGCAATGGCAGCCAGCTGCGCTCGATGAAGTCCGCCGGCGGGGCCAGCGGGTTGTGCGTGCCGCCGCTGATCGCCAGGCTGCTCGGCCCGTCGGCGAACAGCAGTGCCGGCAGGAGCGTCTGCAGCACCAGCACGGCGCTGCCCGCGCTGCCGATGGCGAAGCGGTAGTCGCCGCCGCGAATCGCACCGGGGCGGAAGGTCAGGCTGCGCGAACCCAGTTCGTCGCCTTCCACCGCCGCGCCGCAGATTTCCGCCGCCGCGCGCACGGACGTCAGGTGCTGACGCAGCAGCCCCGGCCGCGAGCGTCGGCCGCGGATGTTGACGATGCGCAGTCCCTTGCCGGTGATCATCGACAGGCTCAGCGCGCTGCGCAGGATCTGCCCGCCACCTTCGGCGCCGTCGAGTTCGATCAGGTGCTTGTTCATCGTGCGTACTTCCTCACCTGCTCGCGCAGGAAGCTATCCAGACGCTCCGTGTCGCGGCAGCCGCCGCGCAGGGCGCCAAGGGTTTCCGCGCGTTGCAGTTCTTGCTCGATCAGCCGGTGCAGGGCCGGGCGCGCCGGGCCGTATTTGGCCTCGACCGCCTGGCGCTTGAGCACCAGCAGTTCCTCGACTTCGGCGCGCTGCGCGGCATCGTCGAGCGTTGCCTCCATCAGTGTCTCGAAGACCATCGGCGGCATGCCGAGGCCCAGGTCGATCCAGCGCACCGCCAGCAGCGGGCGCAATACATAGAGGTACTTCTTGTAGCGAACCTCCTCGCCCTGCAGATAGCCACGGAAGTTCTTCTTCGCCATCGACAGGTAGTGCGCCCGCGCAGCGGCGGGCGAGTAGAAATCCTGTGCCAGTTGGCGCAGACCCTCGGTCGCTGCCGATTCGCTGCGGTACACCAGCGGCGAGTCCAGCCACTCCAGCAGTGTCGGGTTGGATTTGCGCAGCAGTCGCAGCGTCTTGCGCAGCTCCCAGCCGCTGAGGTCCAGCTCGTCGGTCAGCGGGCGCTCCAGCACGTCGCGCGGTTCCTCCACGCGCAGATACCAGTCCGGTTGATGCACATAGACGAAGCGTACGTCGTAGTCGCTGTCCGGCGAGGCGAAGCCCCAGGCGCGGCTGCCCGATTCACACGCGTAGAGCACGGTGACGCTTTGCTCCTGCTCCAGTCGTTTCAATTC
This sequence comes from Pseudomonas nicosulfuronedens, assembly GCF_005877905.1. GTDB lineage: Bacteria > Pseudomonadota > Gammaproteobacteria > Pseudomonadales > Pseudomonadaceae > Pseudomonas > Pseudomonas nicosulfuronedens. Next base: position 320,633 of record NZ_SWDV01000002.1, read on the forward strand.
GTCCCAGACCCGTTCGCGCATGGCGGTGGGGAGTGGATGTCGTTCGTCCCTGTTCATGGGGTATTCCTTGTTCGTTCAGTCCGTCGCGCTGGCGGCCAGCGCGGACAATGTCCGTCGCCGCGGGTTGTACAGGGTGAGGCACCAGATGCCCCACCATTCCTTGCCGTCGTCGAAGTAGCAGCTCCAGTGGCTGCGATGAGGTTCGGCATCGCCGTCGCCCACCCAGTCGAATACCTGCAGGCCTTCGTCCGGGTACAGCCGCAGCACCTGCAGCCATTCGCGGAAGTCCGCTACCTGAAGCTGGGTGCCGTAGGGCGGGTCGCGGAAAGCGCGGCACAGCGGGCCGTCGTCGCGGGCCAGTTCGCGCACTGCCTCGAGATCGAGTGCCTGCGGGCGGGCCTGGGCCAGGTCCGGTGTCAGGTCCGGCCAGCGCTGCTTGGCATGGCGGGCGTCCTTGGCGATCAGCTCCAGCCTCCACAGTCGTGCGCGCTCGTTGATCGTCTCGAACAGTATCTGCAACGCCAGGCGATGTTCCGCTTCGCCGGGGGTGGCGGTCGGGTCGAATGCCAGCACGCGGAAGTCGAAGACGCAGCCCGCCTGTTCCAGGCGGGCGCGCAGCTCTTCTGTGCGCTGGTTTTCCAGGAGTTGCAGCATGTCCTCACCTCATCCTTTCACGCATACCACCTGACGCAGGGTATGCAGCACTTCCACCAGCTCGCGCTGGGCGTCCATCACGGCATCGATGTCCTTGTAGGCCATCGGGATCTCGTCGATCACATCCGCATCCTTTCGGCACTCGACGTGGGCGGTGGCACGCACCTGGTCCTCGACGCTGAACAGTTTCTTGGCCTTGGTGCGGCTCATGGTCCGGCCGGCGCCGTGGCTGCACGAGCAGAAGGCTTCCTCGTTACCCAGGCCGCGGACGATGAAGCTCTTGGCGCCCATCGACCCCGGAATGATGCCGAGCTGGCCTTTCTGAGCGGACACCGCACCTTTACGCGTTACCAGTACCTCTTCACCGAAGTGACGTTCCTTCTGCACGTAGTTGTGGTGGCAGTTCACCGCTTCCAGGCTGGCCTCGAACGGCTTGCGGATGACCTGCCGCGCTGCGGCGATCACCGCGCGCATCATCAGTTCGCGGTTCTGCCGGGCGAAGTCCTGGGCCCAGCCCACGGCTTCGACGTAGTCGTCGAAATGCTGGCTGCCTTCCTCGAAGTAGGCCAGGTCACGGTCCGGCAGGTTGGCGATGTGCTGGCGCATATCGGCCTGGGCCAGTTCGATGAACAGGTTGCCGATGGCGTTACCCACACCGCGCGATCCGCTGTGCAGCATGAACCAGACGCGGTTGGCCTCGTCGAGGCAGACCTCGATGAAGTGGTTGCCGGTGCCGAGGGTTCCCAGGTGCTTGCGGTTGTTGGTCTTCTCCAGTTTCGGGTACTTGTCGGTGATCACCTTGAAGCGCCCGGCCAGCGTGCGCCATGCGTCATCGGCGTGCTCGGGCACGTCTTCCCAGGCGCCCTGGTCGCGGCGGCCGAAGGTCTTGCCGTGGGGCACGGCCTTCTCGATGGCGCTGCGCAGGCCGTGCAGGTTATCCGGCAGGTCCGAGGCCACCAGCGAGGTGCGCGCGGCGATCATGCCGCAGCCGATGTCCACTCCCACGGCGGCCGGGATGATGGCGCCCCGGGTGGGAATCACGCTGCCGATGGTCGAGCCCTTGCCCAGGTGCACGTCCGGCATTACCGCCATGTGCTTGAAGATGAAGGGCATCTTCGCGGTGTTCATCAGTTGCTGCTTGGCGTCTTCTTCCACCGGCACGCCCTGGGTCCAGAGCTTGATCGGTTTGCCGTTGGCGACTTCCAGCAGTTGGAAGGTCTTGGTGCTCATGTTCTGACTCTCTTCTATTGCGTGGCGATCTGGCCGGCAGCAGGTTGTGCCCGGCCATCGCGAATGCGTTTGTTCAATCGACAGGTGCGGCAGCGTATCGCTGTAGAGAACACCTGTCCCTGACAGTCCTCGTACCACCACTTCTGCTGGGCGGCAGTCCAGGTTTGCTCGGTGCCGCAGCCTTGGCAGGTGAAATCCTGGTCCTCGTACCAGCCACGTCGCACGAATGGCGGGTCGCCGTAGCTGTTATAGGGGGCCAGGTTCGAGCGGCTGACCGGGGCGCTGCCGGGCGGGGCCAGGCGCCTCTCGGGGCGCCTGGCCTGCTCGGCTTTGCAGGTCTTGCGTCGCTCGCGCTTCCGGCGGATTTCCAGGCGGCGCTGCTTGTTGCTCTTCACGGTGCCCTCTCCTGCGCCGGGCAGGCCCTGTTCAGGCCTGCTTCAGCGTTACCAGTCCATTCAATACCTGATCCAGGCCACCGAATACCGAGATGCGGTCGATGCGTTCGGCTACCCGCTCCAGGGTTTCCAACTCCTTCAGGCGCAGGGCGGTGGGGTTGTCCTCCATCACCTTGGCCGTGTTCAGCAACGAGCGGGTCGCCGAGGTTTCTTCGCGACGACGGATCACGTTCGCCTGCGCGGCCTTCTCCGCCTCCACCACCTGGGCCAGCAGGGTCTTCATCTCGCCCGGCAGGATGATGTCGCGCACGCCCAGGCCGCTGACCTCGATGCCGGTGCCCGGCAGCCGCTCCTTCAGGTAGGCGCTGACCGAGTCGTCGATGAGTTGCTTGTTCTCCAGCAGCTCATCCAGCGAGCGGGTGCCCACCGCCGCGCGCAGGCCGAACTGCAACTCGCGGTAGAGGTGCTCCAGTGGCTTGGACAGGCTGGAAAACGCCGTCAGCACGTCGCTGTAACGCCAGTTGGCGGCCAGGTTCAGGCGCAGGCTCACCTTGTCGCGGGTGAGGATTTCCTGACCGCTGACTTCCAGCGCCTGGATCCGCGTATCGATCAGCTCCACGCTCACCTGGCGGTTGTAGCGCCAGAAGCCGTACTGGCCCGCCGGCAGCAACTCGACCACCGCACCGTCGACCTTCAGCACGCCGACCTGGTAGGCCGGCACCAGGGTCACCAGCAACGCCTCGACGCCGATTACGCCGCGGCCTCGCAGGTTGCCCTGCATCTGCTGCAACAGCGCCGGAGCCACGCGGTACTCCTGGCTCAGGTCGATGCGCTCCAGGCGCTGCTCGGTCTGACCCTTCCAGTACAGCCGGCGGCTGCCCGGTGCGAGGATTTCCGCCAGCACGCCGTCTTCGAAGCGCAGGCCGGCCTCGTTCTCGGCCAGGTCCATGCGGGTGAAGTAGCGTTCGACCAGCACCGGTTCCGACTGACGCAGGTAGCCAGCCAGGCGGTGTTCGAACAGCGGGGTGTTCAGGCTGAAGGTTTCCACGCTCAGGCGGTTGTACAGGTCCAGGTGGCGGTGGATGCCTGGTTCGAGGATCGCCAGGAAATCGCCCTCGGAGTACAGCAGGCCGCGTTCGTTCTTCTTCACGGTAAAGCGCTTCAGCAGTTTCATTGCTCTCTTCCTTCTTTCTCTTGTCCTTGGGTGCCGGTGTTCGCCAGTCCGTCGGGTGGCGAGGTGGGGGCCTGCGAGAGCCAGGTGCTGCGGACGTCCTGTCCATGTCGCCGAATCCATCGGCCAGCACTTGCCTTGTCGCGGGCCCGGTCCTCGTACCGGGCGGGCCGGCGGTGGCTTCGGGTCCCTGGCGTATCCGGCCTTCCTGGCCGCTTTGCGCCTGTCCCGTCGCCCACCGGCGGGGTGTTGCCTTCATGAGTAGCTGCCGTGGGAGGGCAGTGTTCGAGCGGGAGTCGAACCCGCGACAGGCCATTCCTTCGATGGCTGCTCTACCGGACTGAGCTATCGAACGGCGCGGGCAGGATTCGAACCTGCGACGGCTCCCTCGGAGGGGAGTGCTCTACCGGGCTGAGCTACCGCGCCATCGACCGTGACTGCTGCAGCGGCATGCACGAAGCCGACACCAGGGGTGGGCTCGGGCACCGGCGGGAGTGGAAGTCCCTGCCCGTGGGCTGCATCAGCGATGCGGTCGAGGGAGATATAGCGAGGGGCGTGCCAGGTTTGTTTTAGAAGGATGGTGATTTTTTATAAGTTACTGATAGATAACAATTTAATTATTTTTATTCTGTGCCTTGTCGACTGCGCCGGTTGGCCGCTAAGGGGGTTTATGGATATCCTGGGATCGTTATTTATCTCGATGGATAAAAGATGAAAGCCAAGAAAACCGTCGCCATCGGCTTCCTCGGTTCCACCCTGGATCGCGTCGGCAAGGGCGCGGCGCGCTGGCAGAAGTGGCGGCCCACGGTCGGCCTGTGCCAGCAGCAGGACCTGCTGATCGACCGCCTGGAGCTGATCCATGGGCTGGATGCGCGGGATGTCGGGCTGGCCGAGCGGATTGCCGCCGACGTGCGGCATATCTCCCCGGAAACTGAGGTGCGCCTGCAGCCCATGGCGCTACGCAACCCGTGGGACTTCGAGGAGGTGTACGGCGCGCTGCACGATTTCGTCGGTGGCTACCGCTTCGATACCGAGCACGAGGACTACCTGGTGCACATCACCACCGGGACCCACGTCGCGCAGATCTGCTGGTTCCTCCTGACCGAGGCGTGCTACCTGCCGGCGCGGCTGGTGCAGGCCTCGCCATCGCGGCGCAAGGACGAGGCGCGGCAGCCGGAAGGGACGGTGACGGTCATCGACCTCGACCTGTCGCGCTACGACCGCATCGCCACGCGCTTCCGCCGTGAGCAGGAAGAAAGCCTGGCCTTCCTCAAGTCCGGTATCGCCACGCGCAACGCTGAATTCAACCGCTCCATCGAACAGATCGAGCGGGTTGCCGGACGCTCCCGCGCGCCAATGCTGCTGATCGGCCCGACCGGCGCCGGCAAGTCCTTCCTCGCTCGCCGCGTGTACGAACTCAAACGCGCACGGCACCAGTTCCAGGGCCGTTTCGTCGAGGTGAACTGCGCGACCCTGCGCGGCGACGGCGCCATGTCCGCGCTGTTCGGCCATATCAAGGGTGCCTTTACCGGTGCGCAGAACGCCCGTGAAGGCCTGCTGCGCGCGGCGGATGGCGGCATGCTGTTCCTCGACGAGATCGGCGAGCTGGGCCTGGACGAGCAGGCCATGTTGCTCAAGGCCATTGAGGAGAAGCGCTTCTTCCCGCTGGGCTCGGACCGCGAGGTGGGCAGCGATTTCCAGCTGATCGCCGGCACCCACCGCGATCTGCGCGAGCGCGTCGCCGAAGGGTTGTTCCGCGAGGACCTGTTCGCCCGCATCAACCTCTGGACCTTCGACCTGCCGGGGTTGGCCGGGCGCCGCGAGGACATCGAGCCAAACATCGATTTCGAGCTCGAACGCCACGCCCGCGAGCAGGGCCGCCTGGTGCGCTTCAACCGTGAGGCGCGCACGCGCTACCTGGCTTTTGCCAACTCGGCGCAGGCATTGTGGAGCGGCAACTTCCGTGAGCTGTCGGCGTCCATCACGCGCATGGCGACCCTGGCCGACAGTGGTCGGATCGATGAGGCGCTGGTGGAAGAAGAGATCGGCCGGCTGCGCCGCTCCTGGGGCGCGACCCAGGCGCAGAGCCCGCTGGACGGCCTGCTGGGGGAGGGGGGCGAAACGCTGGACCTGTTCGACCGCCTGCAACTGGAAGCGGTGATCGACGTCTGCCGGCAGGCGCGTAGCCTGTCCGACGCCGGCCGCCAGCTGTTCGCCGTGTCGCGTCAGGAAAAGCAGAACCCCAACGATGCTGACCGCCTGCGCAAGTACCTGGCGCGCTTCGGCCTGGATTGGGCCGGTATCACCGACGGGGTGCGCTAGAATCGGCGTTTTGCGCCAGCGGCAAGGAGCCGACCATGGAAGAACCGATGAGTGTCGAGCAGCTGTGCCGGCGCATCGAGGCGGGTGAAGCGTTCAAGTATGTGTACTTCTGGGGGCATCGCCCGAAGCATGCCGTGGAAGTCGACAAGAGCTGTTTCAGCCAGTGGTTCGAAGCGGACTTCGAGATCGATGGAGTGACCTACGCCAGCGCCGAGCACTGCATGATGGCCGGCAAGGCCCGGCTGTTCGGCGATGAAGCGGCGCTGGCACGGATTCTCGCCGCGCGCACGTCAGCCGAGGCGAAGTCCATCGGTCGCGAGATCCTCGGCTTCGACGAGGCGGCCTGGAATGCCGAGCGGCTGAGCATCGTCACCCGTGCCAGCCATGCCAAGTTCGGGCAGAACCCGGCCTTGCGCGAGTTCCTGCTGGGCACGGGTGATCGCGTGCTGGTCGAGGCCAGTCCGGTGGATGCCATCTGGGGCATCGGCCTGGCGGTCGATCACCCCGACGCGGGCAACCCGGCGCGCTGGCGCGGGCTGAACCTGCTGGGCTTCGCCCTGATGAGCGCGCGCGATGCGCTGCGCAAGGAGGGCGGCGATGCCTGAGTTCACGGCTGCCCAGCAGCAACTGCTGCGCGACCACCGCCTGGCCTGGTTCGCCGGGCGCATCATCCACGACGCACGGCCGCCGATCAGCGATACCCAACTGGCCGAGGTCGAGCAGCGCCTGGGCAGCAGGTTGCCGCCCGAGCTGATCGCCCTGTGGCGCTGCGCCTTCGGTGGGCGGCTGGATTACGAGTTGTGCGTGGACTACGACGGGCACCTGCATCCCTACTCCTTCAACGAACTGTTCTACCCCGATAGCGACGGCTACCACGATCTGTGGGGCTGGCTGGAGCACGAACAGGAATGCGCCGAGGAAGTCGCCGTCGAGAATGGCGAGGAATGGAATGGTCGCGTGGGCTTCCTGCCCATCGGCGGTTTCGAGTACCTGGAGCGGGTGTACGTCTGCGTCGAGCCGGAGGCGTTCGGGGCCATCTACGTCTGGAGTCGCGCATTGCCGCCCGCCTGGCCGCTCCGGCTGCATGAGGATGCACTGACCAGGGTGGCTGACGATCTGTGCGGCCTGTTCGAGTTGCTGGGCTTCGATGAAGACCCGTTCGCCGAGGGCGCGGATGCCGGGCAGGAGTTGCTCGAAGCAGTGGATGAGCTGGCTGCTTCGGGTGCGGAGGGCGAAGCGCTGGCGCAGTTGCTGCAGAGTTCGTTGCGGCCGCTGGTGCGCGACTGGCGCGCGGCACTGGAGCAGGGACGTATCGCCGGTGAGCCTGAGTTGCAACGCCTGGCCCTGACTCACGCGGTGCGCAGCGGCGATATCGCCTTGCTGGAACAACTGCGTGACCAGGGGTGCGACCTCGGCCGGCTGTTGACCGGTGGTGGAAACGCGCCGGTGCATGCGCGGGTGATGCAGCGCGAGGTGGTGATCCACTGGTTCGCCGAGCAAGGCGTCGCGGAATATCAGCTTGACGGAGACGTAGCATGACGCTGGCGACAGGCCTTCCGGAGTCGCTGGTCGAGTTCCTGCGGCAGTCGGTGAATGCGCCGCAGGATCGGGTCGAGGCGCAGGACTTCGTCCGTCGTTCCGATGTCCGCGAGTTGTACCGTGACACCCTGGGAACGCCCCGCGCGGACGAGATGCTTGCCCAGTGCGCGGTGCTGTTTCCCGAGCTCAACCTTAACCGTGCGTCGTTGCTGGCGCTGTTCTGCGGCAGTTGGGTGGAAGGCGGTGCCAGTCCGCGTATTGCCTTCGCGGCAGTGCTGGATGCGTTGGGGCGTGCGCTGGCGGTACTGCGCCCGTATTGCGCTGACGAAGAAGCCGAGGACGACGAGGACGCACAGGCCGCAGCCCGACAGGCTCGCGCGCGGCTCGACAGCCTGACGCCTTCGCAGTCACTGCTCATTGACAGCGCACACGCGGCGGTCGACCTGCTGGTATTGCCGCTGATGACCATGCTGATGCGCTCGCGGGACAATCACCGCGACTTCCTGGCCAATGGCGAGCTCCTGCTCGCCATCGACGCGATGGTGAAGTCCAACACCACGCTGCCCTTCGAAAACCTGCACTTCCTCGATCACGCGGCGGCGCTGACCTACGAAGACGAGCTGGTGGTGATCCTGCCCGCGACGCGCACGGGGCTGGTGGTGAGCGCGCAGGGCATCAACTGCAATTTCCACGCGTTCTCTCTCCTGCAACCGCTGCTGGCCGCCCATGGCAAGCGGCTCGGGTTGCAGGTGTCGGCGCCGGTTTCGGCAACCGAGGTACCAAGGGAAGACAGAGCGCAGTACCTGTGGCTGCAGGCGTTCGCCTACGAGAAGGGCGAGTTGGTCAACAACCTGGCCTGGGCTTGGGGTGAGGCGCCATTGCGCAGCAATAGCCGCAAACACGGCCATTGCGTGTTGATCGCGCTGGATACCGAAGAGGGCGTGTCGCGTTCCTGGTCGGGCTTCGCTGATCGGCTGCACGACGCGCATCAGCCGTCGGTGGAGCTCGTCCGCTTCCTCAGCGAGGACGAAGTGGTGGCCTATCTGGCGTGACGCCGGCAAAGGCGCGCCACGGCATCGGCCGCAGCGCGCCTTCCCGGGTCAGTAGTGGTACCAGCGCAGCTCCAGCATCACTTCACTGCGCGGGCTGGCTTCATGGCTGAACTCGCGTTGTGCCGACAGGCGCAGGCCGAGGTTGCGGCCCAGTTCCACCTGCTGGCCGAAGCTCAGGGTGCGGCGTACTTCGCCGTTGTGGAAATAGTCGCCCTTGCCCTCGAGGCTGAGGTTGCCCAGCGGGTTGCTCCACAGCACGCCCGTGTCGAAGCCCATGGCTGGGGCGAGGGTGGCGGCGAAGTCCTGGTTGTTCTCCAGGCGCGCCGTGCCCAGGGCGTAGGCCTGCAGATCGTCGCTGAGCTTCCAGCTGCCACCGGCGCCGCCGTTGAGGTGGCCGACCAGGGTGTCGTGGTCGTTGTCGCTGTGCTTGCCGATCACTCGTTCCCAGCCGCCGGCGACCTGCCAGGACAGCGGTTTCAGCAGCTCGTTGCGTGGCGTCATGGAGCGGATGGTGACGAGGTCCAGCTGCTGCAGTTGCCAACGATTGCCCTCGTACTGGCGCAGCTTGAGCTGGCCAATCTCGATCTGTGCGCCAAGGGGGAAGCCGTAGGCGTTGTCGTCGAGATCGTGGTAGGCCATGCGCAGGCCGTACTGGGCGAAGGCTTCGCCATCGCGGCTGCCGGCGCCCAGTTGCCAGGTGCGTGACTCGTGGCCGTTCTCCGGCTGACCGGGGCGTTCCACGTCCAGTGCCGGCGGTGGGTTGCGGTTGATCGCCTTGAGCAGGTTGTAGCTGCGCGAGGCGGTGGACTGGTCGCGCTCCTGGCCGGTGGCGCGGTAGCGCACCAGGCGGAAGGCGGTGTCCTGCACCAGTGCCTGGCGGTCGGCGGGCAGGGCGGCGAACTCGGGGCTCTGCAGCTGGCTGTCGTCGTCGGCGATGTGGCGGGCCAGCACCTTCTCGTCGTGGCTCAACGGTTCGCCGCGGGCCAGCAGCTCACGCTCGCGGGATGGACGATAGTCCACCCGGTCGATCAGCCCGGCGTCCTTCACCGCGCGCACCGTATCGGTAGGGATGGCAGTGATCGGGAAGTGGTCGGTGAGCTCGGTGCCGGGGCGGGCGATCTCCAGCAGTTCGAGCAGGCGGAATGAACAGTTCTCGTCGAAGAAGTAGTACTTGAAGCGGATCTGCTTCAGCTCCCAGACGTGCTCGACCATGCGCGCGGTTTCTTCCGGCGTCAGGTTCAGGCGGTACTCCCAGAGGTCGCGGTTCTCCAGGCGGCTGTACTCGGAGAGCTTCTCGCGGTAGGGCACCAGGGCGAACAGGCCGGGGTAGCCGCCCATCAGGCCTTTCCAGGCATAGAGGATGCTGTTGTCCATGCCCTCGATGTAGGCGCCGAAGTTGAGCGCGTAGCTGAGCAGGGCGGTGTTGTCGGAGTCGACGTCGGCCTGGTCGATGCGCAGCAGGGTGTGACCGAACATCGAGGACGGGCTGTTCAGGTAGGCGGCGGGGAACACCAGCACGGCGCTGTGCGGGTTGATGTCCTGGTACCAGGTGGTGAACTCCTTGCACTCCACCGTCGGCAGGTCAGCGAGCTGCAACTGCTGGCGCAGCCAGCGGGTACGAGCCGGGTAGACACACTGGGCGTGCTTGTCGCCGAGGCTGGCTGGGGCATAGAGGGCCTTCACGGTGGCGGCCAGTTCGGATTCCGGATGGCGGTCTCCATCCTTGGCGAGGAAGAACCTAGGGTCGTCGACGAAGCTGCGCCAGCCACCGAGCTTGGCGTGCTCATAGTGACCCAGGGCCAGCCAGTAGGGCTCGTTGGCCAGGCTTTGCAGGCGTTGTGGGTCGATCGCGGGCGAAGCCAGCAGTGGGGTGCAGGCGCACAGCGCCATCCAGGGCAACAGGCGTTTGGGCATCGAGTGGGCTACTGGGAGGGAAGGGTGAGCCCGCCCGGAAGGGGCGGGCTCGCGTTGGCCATCAGGCCTGTTCGGCGTACTTGGCCAGGGTGCTGTCCTGCTTCAGGACGGCCTGGGTGTTGGCGTAGACGTCCTCGGCGGTGACGTCCGACTTGTTGAAGATCTGCGCGAAGTGCTCGTGGGTGACCTGGGCGAAATGCGCGCGGTCCTCGGGCTTCACGCCCAGTACCACGGCGTAGGTGGTCAGCGCCTCGCCGTCACCCTTGGCCATGTCTTCGGACAGTTCGTCCATCATGCTGCTGAGCACGATCATCGGCTTGCCGCCGTAGGTCAGCGCACCATTGGTGTGGCAGCCGTTGGTGCCGGTGGTCATGCCGAAGGTGTTGTTGCCGCTGGTGCCGTTGGTAGTAGCTGCCAGGACGTGCGTGGCGGTACCGCGCTGGCCCTTGAACAGCATGTTGCCCCAACCGCAGCCGTCGCTGCCGGGGGCATCGGCGAGAGCACTCAGGGAGGCGGTGGCGAGGAGGGTACCGAGCAGAATCCTTTTCATCGTTTTTCTCTCTATATGAGGTCGGGGACCGTTGAACAGCCGCTGACAGCCTAACAGCGCCTGCCAGAGCTTTTCTCCAATGCCTTGCGGGTGTCAAGGCAACCGCTGCCGCAGACAGTATGGCCGAGCCCGCCTGGGGTGACTCAGATGACCGGCAGTTGATCGGCATCAGCGGCGGAAGTCTTGGAACCGACCACACTTGAATCAGTTCCCCTTTTGAGGAAGTCGTCATGGTCGATTTCGATCCACGGCCAGCGCTGGACCAACTGGCTGCCGAGTACTCCAAGCGCGCCGAGGCCATCCGCCGCGACCTGGGTCGCAGCCATTCGCCGGACTTCGCCGAGCAGGCCCAGCAGCGGCAGAACGACGACGTGCTGCGCGCCCTGCTGGCCGAAGCGGAGGCCGGCATGCGGCTGGTGGGCCTGGCGCGCCTGCGCCTGGCTGATGGGACCTACGGCGAGTGCGCGCGTTGCGGCGAGGCCATCGAGGAGCGCCGCCTGCGTGCCCTGCCAGCTGCCGAGCACTGCCTGCGCTGCGCCGATGCGGTGGACTGAAACTGTCACCAATACTGCCTTGCCAGTGGCGCGCGGGCGGCGCGAGAATGCGGACGAATCTCCGCGGCCTCGCGCCGCCCGAAGCAAGGACCTCCAATGCCCGATTCCGTTGCTGCCGGCCTGCGCCTGGCGCCCGATGAACTGACCCGCCCCTTCACCCCCGAACAGTTTCCCTTCAAGACCACCGAAGAACTGGAGCCTTTCCTGGGCGTGCTCGGACAGGAGCGCGCGGTCGAGGCGCTGCAGTTCGGCGTGGCGATGCCGCGCCCGGGTTACAACGTGTTCGTCATGGGCGAGCCGGGCACCGGCCGCTTCTCCTTCGTGCAACGCTATCTGAAGGCCGAGGGCAAGCGACTGCCGACGCCGGCCGACTGGGTCTACGTCAACAACTTCGATGATTCGCGCGAGCCGCGCGTGATCGAACTGCCCCCGGGCAGCGCCGCCGAGTTCGGTACCGACATCGATCACCTGATCGACAACCTGTTGTCCACCTTCCCCTCGGTGTTCGAGAACCCGGCGTACCAGCAGAAGAAGAGCGCCATCGACCGGGCCTTCAACCAGCGCTACGACAAGGCCCTCGATACCGTCGAGCGGCTGGCGCTGGAGAAGGAAGTCGCCCTGTACCGCGACAGCGCCAACATCGCCTTCACCCCGATGAAGGACGGCAAGGCCCTGGATGAGGCCGAGTTCGCCCAGCTGCCGGAGGAGGAGCGCGAGCGCTTCCACGCCGACATCGCCGACCTGGAGGAGCACCTCAACGAAGAACTTTCCAGCTTGCCGCAGTGGAAGCGCGAGTCGAGCAACCAGCTGCGCCAGCTCAACGAGGAAACCATCACCCTGGCGCTGCAGCCGCTGCTGGCGCCACTGGTGGAGAAGTACAACAACAACTCCGGGGTCAGCGCCTACCTGCAGGCCATGCAGCTGAACCTGTTGAAGACCGTGGTCGACCAGCTGGTAGACGCCGAGCGTACCGACCCGCAGCGCAAGCAGAGCCTGGAGGAGCAATACGCGCCGAACCAGGCGATCGGCCACCATGCCACCAGCGGTGCGCCGGTGGTGTTCGAGTCGCACCCGACCTACGACAACCTGTTCGGCCGCATCGAGTACGCCTCCGACCAGGGCGCGCTCTACACCAGTTACCGCCAGCTGCGTCCCGGTGCGTTGCACCGCGCCAACGGCGGCTTCCTGGTGCTGGAGGCAGAGAAGCTGCTGAGCGAGCCGTTCGTCTGGGACGCCCTCAAGCGTGCGCTGCAATCGCGCCAGCTGAAGATGGAGTCGCCACTGGCCGAGCTGGGTCGCCTGACCGCCATGAGCCTGACGCCCCAGGTGATCCCGCTGAACATCAAGGTGATCATCATCGGCTCGCGGCAGATCTACTACACGCTGCAGGACCTGGATCCGGACTTCCAGGAGATGTTCCGCGTGCTGGTGGACTTCGACGAAGACATCCCGCTGGCCGAGGACAGCCTCGAACAGTTCGCCCAGCTGCTCAAGACCCGTACCTCGGAGGAGGGCCTGGCGCCGCTCACCCGTGAAGCCGTGGCCCGCCTGGCGACCTACAGCGCCCGCCTGGCCGAACATCAGGGGCGTCTCTCGGCACGCATCGGCGACCTGTTCCAGCTGGTCAGCGAAGCGGACTTCATCCGCCAGCTGGCCGGCCAGGAAGTGACCGACCTGGGCCACATCGAGCGCGCCCTGAAGGCCAAGGAAACCCGGACAGGCCGCGTGTCAGCGCGCATTCTCGACGACATCCTCGCCGGTATCATCCTGATCGACAGCGAAGGCGCTGCGGTGGGCAAGTGCAACGGCCTGACTGTGCTGGAAGTGGGTGACTCCGCCTTCGGCATGCCGGCGCGCATCTCCGCCACCGTCTACCCCGGCGGCAGCGGCATCGTCGACATCGAGCGCGAGGTCAACCTCGGCCAGCCAATCCACTCCAAGGGCGTGATGATCCTGACTGGCTACCTTGGCAGCCGCTACGCCCAGGAATTCCCCCTGGAGATTTCCGCGAGCATCGCCCTGGAGCAGTCCTACGGCTACGTCGACGGCGACAGCGCGTCGCTGGGCGAGGTCTGCACGCTGATCTCCGCCCTGTCGCGCACGCCGCTGCGGCAGTGCTTCGCCATCACCGGCTCGATCAACCAGTTCGGTGAAGTGCAGGCGGTCGGCGGGGTCAACGAGAAGATCGAGGGCTTCTTCCGGCTCTGCGAGGCGCGTGGCCTGACCGGCGAGCAGGGTGTGATCATCCCGCGCGCCAACGTTGCCACCCTGATGCTCGACGAGCGCGTGCTGCAGGCGGTGCGCAACGGCCAGTTCCACATCTACGCCGTGCGCCAGGCCGACGAGGCGTTGAGCCTGCTGGTCGGCGAGCCGGCCGGTGCGCCGGATGCCAAGGGCCACTTCCCCAAGGGCAGCGTCAACGCCCGTGTCGTCGAGCGCCTGAAGGAAATCTCCGAGCTGGGCATGGACGAGGAAGAGAAGGAAAAACCGGCCAAGGAGCCCGCCGCCAAGCCCGCCAGCAAGTCGAAAGTGAAGGCACCGGCGGAAAAGGTTCCTGCAGATGAAGCTCTTGTCGACCAGGCTCCGGTGAAAAAGGAGCGTGCCCGCAAGAAGAAAGACGCCGACTGAACACGGTCTGGCGCAAGGTGCCGGTCGGAGCATTCCGCCGGCGCCATTTTCACGTCGTTGTCTGCAAGATAGCCGGATAAATCCGCACTTTCGCGTGTCGGAACCTGGGTGTAGTCTCGAACTCAGGACAACCGCGAGGGTGCCGCCATGCCGCGTAACCTCTGCCTTATCCGCCCCTGTCTGGGGCTGACCACGCGCATCGAGTGCGAGATCAGGCCGCTGGCCGGAGAGAATGGACTCTGGACCTTGTTGTGTGCCGCCGGCATGTCCGGCGCGCAGCCCACCGCCATCAAGGCGCAGGGCCCGTTCTGCGGGCCTTTCGTGGCCGAAGGTGTGCTCGAGGCGATCTCCGACTGCCTGGCCCAGCAGGGCTACATCGTGGCAGACGATCCCCCCATCTGGCAGTTGCACCTGCAGGGCGAACTGCGCCGCCTGAACGGCGAACGCTCGCGTCATGTCGGCAACTTCCAGTTCCGCCCTGAAGGTTGAGGCTTTCAACCCTGAGAGAGGGGTTGCACAGTCCCTGTGCGATCCGCTGAAAGCCGCGGGGTGCCTGGTCGCTACGGCTTCATACCGTGGCCGTCCACCTGTTTGTCCACAGACATAATTATCCATAGAAAGCCGGGATCACTCGCAAAAGTCATCCGCTATACTGCGGCCGCCCCTTTCCCAACGACCATTCCCGCGAGAACCATGGAACGCTTCGTCGAAAACTCCCTGTACGCCGCGCGCTGGCTGCTGGCGCCGATCTACATTGGCCTGTCGCTGGCCCTGCTGGCGCTGACCATCAAATTCTTCCAGGAAATCTTCCACATCCTGCCCAGCATCTTCAGCATCGCCGAGGCGGACCTGATCCTGGTGCTGCTGTCGCTGATCGACATGGCGCTGGTCGGCGGTCTGCTGGTGATGGTGATGTTCTCCGGCTACGAGAACTTCGTGTCGCAGCTGGATATCGACGAAGGCAAGGAGAAGCTCAGCTGGCTCGGCAAGATGGACGCCAGTTCGCTGAAGAACAAGGTGGCCGCCTCCAT
Organism: Pseudomonas nicosulfuronedens; assembly: GCF_005877905.1. Lineage (GTDB taxonomy): Bacteria > Pseudomonadota > Gammaproteobacteria > Pseudomonadales > Pseudomonadaceae > Pseudomonas > Pseudomonas nicosulfuronedens. The sequence goes on from NZ_SWDV01000002.1 coordinate 335,673, forward strand.
CGTGGCGATCTCCTCGATCCACCTGCTGCGTATCTTCATGGATGCCAAGAACATCGAAGACAACAAGCTGATGTGGTACGTGATCATGCACCTCACCTTCGTTCTCTCGGCCTTCGCCATGGGCTACCTGGACAAGGCCACGCGCCACGACCACTGAGGCTTTACGGCTCCATTCTTGCCGCCCGGCCGTTGCGAAACGGACGGGCGGTTGTGTTTTCGGCTTGCGGTAGGCGCCTGCTGGTCAAGACTTTCCGCGTGGATCAATCCGCAGGAGGTGCAGCACATGAATCTGCAGGAACTGACCAGTCGCTCCGTTGCTGGCGATATCGACGAGATCAACCTGGTGTCGCTGGAAGGCGATATCTACGTACTGGAGGCTCGCATGGGCGCGCGCTTCTATCCGGTCCAGGACGAGGCTGGGCATGTCATCAGTGTGCGCTCGGTCGCCCACGCTCGGGAGGTGCTGCGGGCACTACCCAGCGTTCCCTTCCATCTGGTGCATGCTGTGGTGCATGACGAGATGTGTGGCATGGACGACGAGCGCGACATTGGCGCCGGCGTGACTATTCCGTTGCACTGAGTCCGTTGCGCGAGGCCTATTCCGCCGCGCGAGGCGCGGTGGGGGAGGCGGTGCATCTGTGCTAGGCTGGCGGCCCTTTTTTGAACCCCCAGCGGAGCGCCGCCATGAGCGAACTCAACCTTTCCACCGACGAAGCCCGCGTCAGCTACGGCATCGGCCGTCAGCTGGGCGACCAGCTGCGCGAGAACCCGGTACCGGGTATGACCCTCGACGCCATCGTGGCCGGCCTGTCCGACGCTTACGCTGGCGCCGAAAGCCGCGTTCCGGGCGAAGCCCTGTCCGCCAGCTTCCAGGTGATCCGCGAGCGCATGCAGGCCGAAGCCCAGGCGAAAGCCGAAGCCGCCGCTGCAGTGGGCCGCGAGTACCTGGTGGAAAACGCCAAGCGCGAAGGCGTGACCGTCCTGCCGTCCGGCCTGCAGTACGAAGTACTGGTTACTGGCGAAGGCGCCAAGCCGTCCCGCGAAGACACCGTGCGTACCCACTATCACGGCACCCTGGTCGACGGCACCGTCTTCGACAGTTCCTACGAGCGCGGTCAGCCGGCTGAATTCCCGGTGGGCGGCGTGATCGCCGGCTGGGTCGAGGCCTTGCAGCTGATGAACGCCGGCAGCAAATGGCGCCTGCACGTGCCGAGCGAGCTGGCCTATGGCGGCCAGGCCGTCGGCAGCATCCCGCCGCACAGCGTGCTGGTGTTCGACGTCGAGCTGCTGGAAATCCTCTAAGGCTCTGAGTCAGAGCCGGTAGAGGTGCAGTCCGCGGCGGTCCTCCCTGACCGCCGTGGCTTGCGCGGGGCCCCTCCGGACCCCGAGTGCAGCCGCCTCCCGGGCGGCGACCGCACCGATGGCGCTTCCTGCGCCATCGCAAACAACGTCTAGCGCAGTGCGCGGGCGTAACAGAACAGGAACAGGTTGCGCACCAGCTCCTTGAGCACCAGCGGCTCGCTGGTACTGAGCTCGGACAGCTCCAGGCCACCCTGCTCACGCAGCTCGTCCAGGGCCTCTTCCTCCAGCACTGCGCAGACTTCCCCGGTGTCCCGATGCAAGATTCGCAGGTAGGGGTGCGGGCGATCCAGCCAGGCGTCGATCATGTAGGTCATGGCGTGTTCCTCCGTGCAGACCGTTTAATGAGAATAATTCTTATTATCTTGATAGCAAGTGCCAATTGGAAAATATTTTGCGCTGGCGACGATCTGTTGCTCCTGATCAACGGACGGACAACAAAAAGCCCGCCGCGGCGAACCGGGGCGGGCTTTTGCGAAACGGCGGATCAGTGCGTGCGCGCGACCGAGAACTCGGCCAGCTCGATCAGCGCGGCGCGGTATTCGTTGTCCGGCAGCGCCTGGAGGTGCTCGATGGCGCGGGCGGCATAGTCACGGGCCAGGTTGGCGGTGTAGTCCAGCGCGCCAGCGGCTTCCACGGCGGCGCGGATACCTTCCAGGTCCTGACTGCCGCCCTGCTGGATGGCCTTGCGCACCAGCGCGGCCTGTTCCGGGGTGCCGTCGCGCATGGTGGCGATCAGCGGCAGGGTCGGTTTGCCTTCGGCGAGGTCGTCGCCGACGTTCTTGCCCAGGCTGGCGGCATCGCCACGGTAGTCGAGCAGGTCGTCCACCAACTGGAAGGCAATGCCCAGGGCGTCACCGAACAGGCGCAGCGCTTCGGACTGCTCCGGCTGGGCGTTGGCCAGCGCGGCGGCGCTGTGGGTGGAGGCTTCGAAGAGCATCGCGGTCTTGCCGCGGATGACTTCCATGTAGGTTTCTTCGGTGGTGCTGGCGTCGCGGACCTTGGACAGTTGCAGCACTTCGCCTTCGGCGATCACGCGGGTGGCCTGGGAAATGATGCGCATGACCGGCATGGAGCCCAGCTCGACCATCATCTCGAAGGAGCGCGCATAAAGGAAGTCGCCCACCAGCACGCTCGGTGCGTTGCCCCACTGGGCGTTGGCGGTAGCACGGCCGCGGCGCAGGCCGGAGGCGTCGACCACGTCGTCGTGCAGCAGAGTGGAGGTGTGCAGGAATTCGATGGTGGCGGCCAGCAGCTTCAGGTCGTCGCCCGAATAGCCCAGGGCCTTGCCGGAGAGGAGCACCAGCAGCGGGCGCAGACGCTTGCCGCCGGCGGAGATGATGTAGTCGCCGATCTTTTCCACCAGGGGAACGCGGGAAGTGAGTTGGCGACGGATGATACCGTCGACGGCGGTGAAGTCGTCCGCCACCACGCGATAGAAAGCCTGGGGTTGCATTAAAGACAGCGCTCCTCGTAGATTGCGCGGCATGCTAGGTGGCGCGGGGAAGGCCTGTCAAGGCGAGGCCCCATGGGGCTTGATCCGCGCCGAGTGTTTGCGTAGAATCGCGGCCCCGAACTTCCCTGGCATATCCTGCCTTACGCAATTGCACGGGCGTCCTTTCCGGCCCCATGCAGCCATGCCGACCGATTCCTCTTTCTATAAAGCGTCGGGTGAGCAGGTCTAACGGAGACATCCAGATGTACGCAGTAATTGTTACTGGTGGCAAGCAATACAAAGTCACCGAAGGCGAATTCCTCAAGGTCGAGAAACTCGACGTCGCCACCGGCGAAGCGATCAACCTGGATCGCATCCTGCTGGTCGCCAATGGCGATGACGTCAAGATCGGCCTGCCGGTGGTAGAAGGCGCGAAAGTGACCGCAGAAGTGGTTTCCCACGGTCGTCACGACAAAGTGCGCATCATCAAGTTCCGCCGCCGCAAGCACCACATGAAGCGTCAGGGCCACCGCCAGTGGTTCACTGAAATCAAGATCACCGGCATCCAGGCCTAATTCCTCTTCAGGAGAATTGACTCATGGCACACAAAAAAGCTGGCGGTAGTACCCGCAACGGCCGCGACTCAGAAAGCAAACGCCTTGGCGTGAAGCTGTTCGGTAGCCAGGCTGTGAAAGCAGGCAACATCATCGTGCGTCAGCGCGGTACCCAGTTCCACGCTGGCTACGGCGTTGGCATGGGCAAGGATCACACCCTGTTCGCTAAAGTCGACGGCGTGATCAAGTTCGAAGTGAAAGGCGCCTTTGGCCGTCGCTACGTAAGCGTCGTCGCTGCCTAAGCGAGCTCTCACTGAAAAAGCCCTGTCTCGCGACGGGGCTTTTTTGTTTCTGGCGTTTCCAGGCGAGGTGCTGTCGGTTCGGGCGTTTGCGCGGACTTGGCTGTATCCTATGCTCCTTTTCTTATTTTCAACCCGCAGGTTCTGCGGGAGGCGTTCGCAATGAAATTCGTCGACGAAGTATCCATCCACGTGAAAGCCGGTGACGGCGGCAACGGTCTCATGAGCTTCCGCCGCGAGAAGTTCATCGAGAAAGGCGGTCCCAACGGCGGTGACGGTGGCGACGGCGGCTCGGTGTACCTCGAGGCCGACGAGAACCTGAATACCCTGGTGGACTATCGCTATACCCGCCGTTTCGACGCCCAGCGTGGCGAGAACGGTGGCAGTAAGGATTGCACCGGTGCCAAGGGTGACGATCTCGTCCTGCCCGTGCCGGTCGGTACCACCATCATTGATGCCAATACCCAGGAAATCATCGGTGACCTGACCACTGCCGGTCAGCGCATCATGGTTGCCCAGGGTGGCTGGCACGGTTTGGGTAATACCCGCTTCAAGTCCAGTACCAACCGTGCGCCACGCCAGACCACCCCGGGCAAGCCCGGTGATGCGCGTGACCTCAAGCTGGAGCTGAAGGTTCTGGCGGACGTCGGTCTGCTCGGCCTGCCGAACGCCGGCAAGAGCACCTTCATTCGCGCGGTGTCGGCCGCCAAGCCGAAGGTTGCCGACTATCCCTTCACCACTCTGGTGCCGAACCTGGGCGTGGTCAGCGTCGGTCGCTTCAAGAGCTTCGTCGTCGCCGACATTCCTGGTCTGATCGAGGGTGCCGCCGAAGGCGCCGGCCTGGGTATCCGCTTCCTCAAGCACCTGGCACGTACCCGTCTGCTGCTGCATATCGTCGATATGGCGCCGCTGGACGAAAGCGACCCGGCCGATGCCGCGGAAACCATCGTTCACGAGCTGGAAAAATTCAGCCCGGCGCTGACCGAGCGTGACCGCTGGCTGGTGCTGAACAAGATGGACCAGATCCTCGAGCCCGAGGAGCAGGAGCGTCGCAAGCAGGCCGTGGTCGAGCGCCTTGGTTGGGAAGGTCCGGTCTATGTGATTTCCGCCCTGGAGCGTGAAGGTACCGAGAAGCTGAGCCAGGACATCATGAAATACCTCGACGAGCGCACCCTGCGCATCGAGGAAGAGCCGGCCTATGGCGAAGCCCTGGCGGCCCTGGATCAGCGCATCGAAGACGAGGCTCGTGCCCGTCTGCAGGCCCTGGATGATGCTCGTGCGCTGCGTCGCTCCGGCCTGAAGAATGTCGACGATGTGGATGACGATGATTTCGAGGATGACGAAGACGACGGCGATGGGCCGGAAATCTTCTACGTGCCTTGATCGGGGCGGCGCCCGCCGGTCCGGATGAAACGTGTGAAGCCTGACTTCTAAGGTTGAGGGTATGCGTGAGAAGGTCACTGGCGCCAAGCGCTGGGTAGTCAAGATTGGCAGTGCGTTGCTGACCGCTGATGGTCGCGGTCTGGATCGCGACGCCATGGCGGTATGGGTCGAGCAGATGGTCGCGCTGCATTGCGCGGGCGTCGAGCTGGTGCTGGTGTCCTCGGGCGCTGTTGCGGCGGGCATGAGTCGCCTGGGTTGGGTTTCCCGACCTAGTGACATGCACGAGCTGCAGGCCGCCGCCGCGGTAGGGCAGATGGGCCTGGTGCAGGCCTGGGAGTCCAGTTTTGGCGTGCATGGCCTGCAGACTGCGCAGGTGCTGCTGACCCATGACGACCTGTCCGATCGCAAGCGCTACCTGAACGGGCGCAACACCTTGCGCACGCTGGTCGATCTCGGCGTGATCCCGGTGATCAACGAGAACGATACCGTGGTCACCGACGAGATCCGCTTCGGCGATAACGATACGCTGGCGGCGCTGGTGGCCAATCTGGTCGAGGCTGATCTGTTGGTGATCCTTACCGATCGCGATGGCATGTTTGATGCCGATCCGCGCAACAATCCTGATGCCGAGTTGATTTTCGAGGCTCGCGCTGATGACCCTGCCCTGGATGCAGTGGCGGGCGGCACGGGTGGTGCGTTGGGGCGTGGCGGCATGCAGACCAAGCTGCGCGCAGCTCGTCTCGCTGCGCGCTCGGGCGCGCACACCGTCATCGTTGGTGGTCGTATCGAGCGCGTGCTGGACCGCCTGCGGGTGGGTGAGCGCCTCGGCACGCTGCTGACCCCCGAGCAGAGCCGCAAGGCGGCGCGCAAGCAGTGGCTGGCTGGGCATTTGCAGATGCGCGGCACGCTGGTGCTGGACGACGGCGCAGTCAAGGCTGTCGCTCAGGATCACAAGAGTCTGCTGCCGGTCGGTGTGAAGGCCGTGCAGGGCAGCTTCCGGCGCGGCGAGATGATCGTTTGCGTGGATCAGCAGGGGCGCGAAATTGCCCGTGGGCTGGCCAACTACAGTGCGCTCGAGGCGCAGAAGATTATTGGTCAGCCGACCGATGCCATCGAAAGCCTGCTGGGCTATGTCGATGGTCCGGAGTTGGTGCATCGCGACAATCTGGTTCTGGTCTGAGGGGCATTGGCATGCGTAATGGATTGATCGCTGCACTGCTGTTGCTGCCGGCGTTGGCGCGGGCCGACGTGGTTGGTGAGGTGTCCACTGTCTTCAAGTGGGTCGGGCCGAACGACAAGATCGTCGTTGAGGCTTTCGATGATCCGAAGGTGCAAGGCGTCAGCTGTTACCTGTCGCGCGCCAAGACTGGCGGTGTGAAAGGTGGGCTGGGCCTGGCGGAGGATCGCGCCGAGGCGTCGATCTCCTGTCGTCAGGTCGGGCCGATCCGCTTTGCGGGTGAGCTCAAGGATGGCGAAGTGGTGTTCCAGCAGCGTACTTCGCTGGTGTTCAAGACCATGCAGGTGGTGCGCTTCTTCGACAAGAAGCGAAATGCGTTGGTCTATCTGGTCTACAGCGACCGGGTGATAGAGGGCAGTCCGCAGAATGCGGTGACGGCGATTCCGATCATGCCGTGGCCTGAGAAGTAAGAAGGGAAAGGGCGGGTGACCGCCCTTTCTTTTTGTCCGCAGAAAGGTGTGCCTGTGGATAAGGGTGTGCTTTCTGTGGGGTGAGTAACCTGGAGCAGGTTATCTTCCGGTTTTGGTGGATGGCGCTGAAGAAATCGCAGGCAATAAAAAACCGGCCCTGGGGCCGGTTTTTCAAGAACAGAACGCTTACGCGGTGGCCAGGGCCTTCACGTGGGCGTTCAGGCGGCTCTTGTGACGAGCGGCCTTGTTCTTGTGGATGATGCCTTTGTCGGCCATGCGGTCGATGACCGGTACGGCAGCAACCAGAGCGGCCTGGGCCTTCGGCAGGTCCTTGGCGTCGACTGCTTTGACTACGTTCTTGATGTAGGTACGAACCATGGAACGCAGGCTGGCGTTGTGGCTGCGACGCTTCTCAGCCTGTTTGGCGCGTTTTTTGGCGGAAGGTGTGTTGGCCACCGTCGAGCTCCTCGAAAAAAACTTGGGATGTTGCGAATAAATTAAGGCCGCGAATAATGCCGTTGCATCAGGGCCTTGTCAAGGGTATGCGCGGCCTCCGACGAGTGGTGCGACGGGCGCACGCTGTCCGGCGGATGGGGTGATTTATTCGCCCCGCGGCCCTACACTGCTGCGCTTCGCCTGGCGCTCGAGCAATCGCTCTAGGCCAGGGCTGCACCCTGCAGGGGCGGCCATTCTACCAGTTCTGGACGCTATGAACCTACTCAAGTCGCTGGCCGCGGTCAGCTCGATGACCATGATCTCGCGGGTGCTCGGCTTCGTGCGCGACACGATCGTCGCCCGCATGTTCGGCGCCGGGATGGCCACCGATGCCTTCTTCGTTGCCTTCAAGCTGCCCAACCTGCTGCGCCGCATCTTCGCCGAGGGGGCGTTCTCCCAGGCTTTCGTGCCGATCCTGGCCGAGTACAAGACCCAGCAGGGCGAAGAGGCGACCCGGACCTTCATTGCCTATGTGTCCGGCCTGCTGACGCTGATCCTGGCGCTGGTTACCGCGCTGGGCATGCTCGCCGCGCCCTGGGTGATCTGGGTGACTGCGCCCGGATTCGTCGATTCGCCGGAGAAATTCGAACTCACCAGTTCCCTGCTGCGGGTGACCTTCCCTTATATCCTGCTGATTTCCCTGGCCTCGCTGGCGGGGGCGATCCTCAATACCTGGAACCGCTTCTCGGTGCCGGCTTTCGTGCCGACGCTGCTGAACGTCAGCATGATTCTCTTCGCGCTGTTCCTGACGCCGTACTTCGACCCACCGATCATGGCGCTGGGCTGGGCGGTGCTGGCCGGGGGCCTGGCGCAGCTGCTCTACCAGCTGCCGCACCTGAAGAAAATCGGCATGCTCGTGCTGCCGCGCATCAACCTGCGCGACTCCGGCGTCTGGCGCGTGCTCAAGCAGATGGGGCCGGCGATCCTCGGCGTCTCGGTCAGCCAGATTTCGCTGATCATCAACACCATCTTCGCCTCCTTCCTGGTCGCCGGTTCCGTGTCCTGGATGTACTACGCAGACCGCTTGATGGAGCTGCCGTCCGGCGTGCTTGGCGTGGCGCTGGGGACCATCCTGCTGCCGTCACTGGCCAAGACCTACGCCAGCGACGATCGCCACGAGTACTCGCGGCTGATGGACTGGGGCCTGCGCCTGTGCTTCCTGTTGGTGCTGCCGTGCTCCCTGGCGCTGGCGGTGATCGCCGAGCCGCTGACCGTCGCGCTGTTCCAGTACGGCAAGTTCAGCGCCCACGACGCGCTGATGACCCAGCATGCACTGATCGCCTACGCGGTCGGCCTGCTCGGCATCATCCTGGTGAAGGTGCTGGCGCCGGGCTTCTATGCGCGGCAGAACATCAAGACACCGGTGAAGATCGCGCTGTTCACCCTGGTTTCCACCCAGCTGATGAACCTGGTGTTCATCGGTCCGCTCAAGCATGCGGGGCTGGCGCTGGCGATCAGCCTGGCGGCTTGTCTGAATGCCGGCCTGCTTTATTGGCAACTGCGCAAGCACCAGCTATTCGATCCGCAGCCGGGCTGGGGCAAGTTCATCGCCAAATTAGTCGTATCTGTACTGGTGATGTGCGCCGTGCTGATCGGCATGATGCACTTCATGCCAGCCTGGGATCAGGGTGGCATGCCGATTCGCCTGGTGCGCCTGGGCGCGCTGGTGGTGGCCGGTGTAGTCGCCTATTTCGGTATGCTGGCGATCCTTGGCTTCCGCTTGCGGGACTTCTCTCGCCGCGCGGTGCTGTAACCTTCGCCGGGCAAAGCATTGCATCGGTTTGCGGCGACGGCATTTTGCCTGTCGCATGGCAACGGGTGCAGGTATAATCGACCACTTTCTGAGCAATACGCGCGCTATGCAGCTGCTTCGAGGCCTTCACAACCTGCGGCCCCTGTCCGGGGGCTGTGTCGCCACCATCGGTAACTTCGACGGCGTCCATCTCGGCCACCAGGCGATCCTGGGGCGTCTGCGCGAGCGTTCGCTGGAGCTGGGCGTGCCCAGCTGCGTGGTGATCTTCGAGCCGCAACCGCGCGAATACTTCGCTCCCGATGCCGCCCCGGTGCGCCTGACGCGCCTGCGCGAGAAGCTCGAACTGCTGCGTCAGTACGGTGTTGACTTCGTTCTCTGCCTGGCCTTCAACCGCCGCCTGCGCGAGCTGTCGGCCGCCGAGTTCGTCCGCCAGGTGCTAGTGGAGGGCCTGCGGGTCCGCCATCTGGAAGTGGGCGACGATTTCCGCTTCGGCTGCGACCGCTCTGGTGATTTCGCCTTCCTGGTCAACGCCAGCGCGGAGCAGGGCTTCACCGTCGAAGCTGCGACTACCGTGGAAGTCGACGGCATGCGCGTGAGCAGTTCGCGTATCCGCAAGGACCTGGCCGACGGCGACCTGCACATGGTCGGGCGCCTGCTGGGTCGTCCATACAGCCTGAGCGGCCGCGTGCTGCACGGGCAGAAGCTGGGTCGCACCCTGGGTTCGCCCACCGCGAACATCCAGCTCAAGCGCCGCAAGGCGCCGCTCAACGGCGTTTACCTGGTCAGCACGATGGTGGCTGGCCGGCGCCAGAACGGGGTGGCCAACATCGGCACCCGACCGTCTGTGAATGGCGACGGCCGGCCCCACCTGGAAGTACATCTGCTGGATTTCGCCGGCGATCTGTACGGCCAGCACCTGGATATCACGTTCCACCAGAAGCTGCGTGATGAGCAGCGTTTTGCCTCGCTCGAGGCACTCAAGGCGGCCATCCTCGCCGACATCGCCGCCGCCCGGGCCTATTGGCTGGGCCAACCGCTTGATTGAAGATCCTGAACAGGCCCTGAGATGACCGATTACAAAGCCACTCTGAACCTTCCCGAAACCGACTTCCCGATGAAAGCCGGCCTGCCGCAGCGCGAGCCGCAAACTCTCAAGCTCTGGAACGACATTGGCCTGTACCAGAAGCTGCGGAAGATTGGCGAAGGTCGCCCGAAATTCATCCTGCACGATGGCCCGCCCTACGCCAACGGCAGCATCCACATCGGTCACGCGGTCAACAAGATCCTCAAGGACATCATCGTCCGTTCCAAGACCCTGGCCGGCTACGACGCCCCCTATGTGCCGGGCTGGGACTGCCACGGCCTGCCGATCGAGCACAAGGTCGAGACCACCCACGGCAAGAACCTGCCGGCGGACAAGACCCGCGAACTGTGCCGCGAATACGCCGCCGAGCAGATCGAAGGGCAGAAGGCGGACTTCATCCGTCTGGGTGTGCTGGGCGACTGGGACAATCCCTACAAGACCATGAACTTCTCCAACGAGGCCGGTGAAATTCGCGCGCTCGCCGAGATGGTCAAGCAGGGCTTCGTGTTCAAGGGCCTGAAGCCGGTAAACTGGTGCTTCGATTGTGGTTCCGCCCTGGCCGAAGCCGAGGTTGAATACGCCGACAAGAAGTCCGACGCCATCGATGTCGCCTTCCCGGTTGAAGATGCAGACAAGCTGGCCGCCGCCTTCGGTCTGGCCAGCCTGCCCAAGCCGGCCGCCATCGTCATCTGGACTACCACGCCCTGGACCATTCCGGCCAACCAGGCGCTGAACGTCCACCCCGAATTCACCTACGCGCTGGTCGATACCGGCGAGCGCCTGTTGGTGCTGGCCGAGGAGCTGGTCGAGTCCTGTCTGCAACGCTACGGTCTGGAAGGCCAGGTCATCGCCACCGTACAGGGCGAAGCACTGGATCTGATCCGATTCCGCCACCCGTTCTACGAGCGCCTGTCGCCGGTCTACCTGGCCGAATACGTCGAACTGGGCGCCGGCACCGGCGTGGTTCACTCCGCCCCGGCCTACGGCGAGGACGACTTCCGTACCTGCAAGCAGTACGGCATGGTCAACGACGACATCCTCAGTCCCGTGCAGAGCAACGGTGTCTACGTGGCCGACCTGCCGTTCTTCGGCGGCCAGTTCATCTGGAAGGCCAACCCGGCCATCGTCGCCAAGCTCGATGAAGTCGGCGCGCTGCTCAAGCACGCCAGCATCAACCACAGCTACATGCACTGCTGGCGCCACAAGACCCCGCTGATCTACCGCGCCACCGCGCAGTGGTTCGTCGGCATGGACAAGCAGCCGCAGACCGGTGCCACCCTGCGCGAGCGCGCGCTGGAAGCCATCACCGAAACCGAATTCGTGCCCACCTGGGGCCAGGCGCGCCTGCACGGCATGATCGCCGGCCGTCCGGACTGGTGCATCTCGCGTCAGCGCAACTGGGGCGTGCCGATCCCGTTCTTCCTGCACAAGGCCACCGGCGAGCTGCACCCGCGCACCGTCGAGCTGATGGAAGCCGTCGCCCAGCGCGTCGAGAAGGAAGGCATCGAGGCCTGGTTCAAGCTCGATGCCGCCGAACTGCTGGGCGATGAAGCCGCGCAGTACGACAAGATCAACGACACCCTGGACGTCTGGTTCGACTCCGGCACCACCCATTGGCACGTGCTGCGTGGCTCCCACGCTGAACTGGGCCATGCCAGCGGCCCGGCTGCCGACCTCTACCTGGAAGGCTCCGACCAGCACCGCGGCTGGTTCCATTCTTCGCTGCTGACCGGCTGCGCCATCGACGGCCACGCGCCGTACCGCCAGCTGCTGACCCACGGCTTCACCGTGGACGAGTCCGGCCGCAAGATGTCCAAGTCCCTGGGCAACACCGTGGTACCGCAGACCGTGATCGACAGCATGGGCGCCGACATCCTGCGCCTGTGGGTCGCTTCCACCGATTACTCGGGTGAGATCGCCGTCTCCCAGCAGATCCTCCAGCGCAGCGCTGACGCCTACCGTCGTATCCGTAATACCACGCGCTTCCTGCTGTCCAACCTGTCCGGCTTCGACCCGGCCAAGGACCTGCTGCCCAACGACCAGCTGCTGGCCCTGGACCGCTGGGCCATCGACCGCGCGCTGCAGCTGCAGCGCGAGCTGGAAGAGGCCTACCGCGACTACCGCTTCTGGAACGTCTACTCCAAGGTGCACAACTTCTGCGTGCAGGAGCTGGGCGGCTTCTACCTGGACATCATCAAGGACCGCCAGTACACCACCCAGGAGAACAGCGTCGCCCGTCGCTCCTGCCAGACGGCCCTGTTCCACATTGCCGAGGCCCTGGTGCGCTGGATCGCACCGATCATGGCGTTCACCGCCGAGGAAATCTGGAGCTTCATGCCGGGCGAGCGTGCCGAGTCGGTGATGCTGACCACTTGGTACGACGGCCTGACCGAGCTGCCGGCCGATGCCGAGCTGGACCGCGCCTACTGGGACGAAGTCATGGCTGCCAAGGCCGCCGTGAACAAGGAGCTGGAAAACCTGCGCAGCGCCAAGACCATCGGCGGCAACCTGCAGGCCGAGATCACCCTGTATGCCGAGGACTCCCTGGCCAAGCGCCTGGAGAAACTGGGCAACGAGCTGCGTTTCGTGCTGATCACCTCGGCCGCCACCGTCGCGCCGCTGGCCGATGCGCCGGCCGACGCGGTCGAAAGCGAGCTGCCAGGCCTGAAGCTGCAGGTCGTTAAGTCGTCCCATGCCAAGTGCGGCCGTTGCTGGCACTTCCGCGCCGATGTCGGCAGCAACGCTGCACATCCGGAACTGTGTGGCCGCTGCGTCGAGAACATCGAAGGCGCGGGTGAGGTGCGTCACTATGCCTAACGCCGATCGTTTCGGCCGCCTGCCCTGGCTGTGGATCACCGTGGTCGTGTTCGTCCTGGACCAGGTCACCAAGGCCTTCTTCCAGGCTGAGCTGAGCATGTACCAGCAGATCGTGGTCATTCCCGACCTGTTCAGCTGGACCCTGGCCTACAACACCGGTGCCGCGTTCAGCTTCCTGGCCGACAGCTCCGGCTGGCAGCGCTGGTTGTTTGCCCTGATCGCCATCGTGGTCAGCATCGTGCTGGTGGTCTGGCTCAAGCGCCTGAAGCGCGGCGAGACCTGGCTGGCCATCGCCCTGGCCCTGGTGCTGGGCGGCGCGCTGGGCAACCTGTACGACCGCATGGTCCTGGGGCACGTGGTGGACTTCATCCTCGTGCACTGGCAGGACCAGTGGCGCTTCCCGGCCTTCAACCTGGCCGACAGCGCGATTACCGTCGGCGCCATCATGCTGGCGTTGGACATGTTCAAATCCAAGCATTCTGGAGAGGCCGCCAATGGCTGATGTTCGTATTGGTGGTGATTCCCAAGTCACCCTGCATTTCGCCCTGAAACTGGATGACGGCAACGTCGTCGACAGCACTTTCGACAAGCAGCCGGCCACCTTCAAGGTCGGTGACGGCAACCTGCTGCCGGGCTTCGAGCAGGCGCTGTTCGGCCTCAAGGCCGGCGACAAGCGCACCCTGACCATCGAGCCCGAGAATGGCTTCGGCCAGCCGAACCCGGCCAACGTGCAGGTCATGCCCCGCGACCAGTTCCAGGGCATGGAGCTGGCCGAAGGCCTGCTGGTGATCTTCAACGATGCTGCCAAGACCGAGCTGCCGGGCGTCGTGAAAGAGTTCGACGAGCAGCACGTCACCATCGACTTCAACCATCCGCTGGCCGGTAAGACCCTGGCGTTCGAAGTCGATATCATCGACGTACAACCAGCCTGACTGGCTGCGCGGCCCGTCACTGGCGGGCCGTTGCACTTGAGGCGAAGTATTCCTACCGGCCCCTCGTGGGCCGGCTTGCGTAGCACCCGAGGCCACCATGCAAATCAAACTCGCCAATCCCCGCGGCTTCTGCGCCGGCGTTGACCGGGCGATCGAGATCGTCAACCGCGCCCTCGACGTCTTCGGGCCACCGATCTACGTGCGCCATGAAGTGGTCCACAACAAGTTCGTGGTGGAGAACCTGCGCAACCGTGGCGCTGTGTTCGTCGAGGAGCTCGACCAGGTGCCGGATGACACCATCGTCATCTTCAGTGCCCATGGCGTTTCCCAGGCAGTGCGCAAGGAAGCCGAGAATCGCGGCCTGAAGGTCTTCGACGCCACCTGCCCGCTGGTGACCAAGGTGCACCTGGAAGTCGTGCGCTACAGCCGCGACGGCCACGAGTGCATCCTGATCGGCCACGAAGGCCACCCGGAAGTGGAAGGCACCATGGGGCAGTACGACGCCTCCAACGGCGGCGCCATCTACCTGGTGGAGGACGAGGACGATGTCGCTGCGCTGCAAGTGCGCAACCCCGAGGCGCTGCATTTCGTCACCCAGACTACCCTGTCGATGGATGACACCTCCAAGGTGATTGACGCCTTGCGCGCGAAATTCCCCTCGATCATGGGGCCGCGCAAGAACGATATCTGCTATGCCACCCAGAATCGCCAGGATGCGGTGAAGGAACTGGCCGACCAGTGTGATCTGGTGCTGGTAGTAGGCAGCCCGAACAGCTCGAACTCCAACCGCCTGCGCGAGCTGGCCGAGCGCATGGGAACCCCCGGCTACCTGATCGATGGCGCCGAGGACATGCAGAAGGAGTGGTTCGATGGCGTGCAGCGCATCGGCATCACCGCTGGCGCTTCTGCTCCGGAAGTGCTGGTGCGAGGCGTGATCCAGCAACTGCGCGACTGGGGCGCGGAGCCTGAGGTGGAGCTGGATGGGCGGGAGGAGAACATCACCTTCTCGATGCCCAAGGAGTTGCGGGTGAAGGCGCTATGAGTTCTCGCTGATCCGCGAGCGGAAAAAAGGGCCGACATTGTCGGCCCTTTTTCTTTACCAGCAGTTCTCCAGTGTATCGCTGCCGCTTTTGGTCTTGATGCCTGTGCTATCCAGAGTGAGCGTACCGCACTTGCTATCGCCGGCTTGCGCCCCGGTCGGGGTCGCGGTCAGGTTCACGCAGCTAGCAATGGTCTTTCCGCTGCAGGCTGCTGCCGTGATGTTGTATTTGCGGGACTCGCTCGCGACGGCACCATTGGCGTCAGCCGTATATCCCAGTCCTCCGCTCGCTGTGCCCAGCGTTGCTGTGTAGGTCTGGTTCTGCGAGAAGAACCTTTCCTGGGCCTGGAGCACTTCCATCAGCTTGGCTTTCCCGTCGGCTCGTCCTGAGCGCAGCACATACTGCTCATAGCTGGGGTAGGCGATGGCGGCAATGATGCCGATGATCGCGACGACAATCATCGCTTCAATCAGCGTAAATCCCTTTTGACGCATCAATTCTCTCTCCAGTAGGTACCGCTTACGGCGTTGTTCGTCTTGCACAGGCCGGAGCTGGTGAAGGTGCATTTCAGGTCGCCGCCGTTACCGTCTCCCGAGGGCTTTTCCGAGCCTACCAAGATGGTCGTCTTGTCGTCCCCGAGAATGATGGCGGGGGTCGGTGGAATACCACCGCGGACCAGATCGAACGACCGGCTGGGTGTCTCGGAGCCGCTGACCGTCTTGGTATAGACGGCGGAAGCGTCCACCAGGCTCATGGCGTACATGCGACCACGTCCCACATCCGGACCACAGGTGGTAACGGTCTGGCCATTGGGGCTGAAGGTGGTGAACAGCACCGCACCCTGGTAGCTGATCGAGGTGGCCAGTACTTTCTCGCCCTGCGGGAAGCGTACGAACCAACCGCTACTGGCATTCAGCAGATCCGAGTTGACGGTGTAGCTATCGCCCGGCGTCAGCTGCTGATAGAGCGTATTGATTTCGCCGCGCAGGACCGGGATTTGCGTCAACGCATTGCTGCGTGCCTTGTTGCGCAGATAGTCGTAGGCCTCGAAGGTGCTCAGCGGCGGGGTGGTGTCCTGGGCAGTGGCATCTTGCAGTTCGGCTGAGGTCAGCAGGTTGCTCGAGGAGTTATACGGCGCATTGGATAGTGCCTGGAGCTCGGCCTGCAAGGTGGAAGCCTGACTGACCAGGCCGACCCTCTGCGTTTCCAGATCGGTGGCCAGTTGCAGCAAGCCGTTCTGGCTGCTGGCCTTGGCCTGAAGGTCCGAGGCCGTCTTGGCCACTGGCAGTTCATTGAGAGTGGTGACGTCCACGGTGCTCGGCACATCCGTCAGGCCGAGTTGCGAGGCGATGGCTTGAACGGCGTTGTTCGCCGCGGCGACGTCTTTGGCGGTGATAGCTTGGTTGAGGCTATTGATGGCCGCGCTCAGATCGACCCCGTTGAGCGAGTTCCGCTGGGTATAGGCGGTGGACGCCTGATAAGCGGTGCGGGCCTGGTCCAGGTCCGTTTGCAGGGCGTTGAGGGTCGTATCGGATGCGCCACTGGCCTTGGCATCGAGAACGGCTTGTTCCTTGGCAGTAATGGAGGTTGCTGCGTTCTCCAGCGTTTTCTGCACGATCATGACGCCGGCCATCTGCTGCCCCAAGGCTTGAGCCGAACCGGTGTCGAAGGCAAACAGCTGTTTCAGGGAGGTCTGCAGTGCCAGCAATTGATTCTGCAGCGTGCTTTGCTGTGACGTCTCAGGCGAGTGCTCGTCCAGGAACGGGTTTTCCTTGTAGATCGCATCGATCTGAGCCTGGCGTTGTGTTGCGTCGCTGTTGGCCTGGGTCAGCTGGTTGTATTTCTGGGTGTAGCCGATGCTGCTCTTGTAGCTATCGAAGTTGGTATCTGCAGTGCTGGTCGCCTGATTCAGCTGCGCGATCTGACCAAGTTTCGTGTCGATGCTCTGCTTGATCTGTTGAGCTTGCTGGCTGGTGAGGTTGACGCTGGTCACATCGACCAGGCTCGATTCCGTCAGAGTGGTGTAGCTGGACGGCCCGGAGTACACGTTGCTGTCACGCAGAACGTAGAACCGATCGACGGTATCCTCGTTGAGGGGGTGTTCGCGGTAGCCGCTGCCCAGGGCGATGGTGAAGTAGGTCTTGCCACCACGTTCGCGAATCAGGGATACGTCGGGCGCGTTGTAGAAGCGGCGGTTTTCCGCTGCCGTGGTACCGCCCAGCGCGGCGATGCGGCCGCCCGTGGCGAAGTTGCTCGAGCCTGCGTTGCCGGAGTTCAGATCGATACGGAAGACCTGGCCCCGCGTATCCGCCATGAAAATGGTGTCGATCAGACCATCACCAGTGATGTCGACCAGTGTAGGGTCAGCCGGGATGCTGTTCGTCAGGGTGGCAATCTTCAGGTTGGCAGATGTTTCAGCCGTTACACCGGCATGCCACAGCAGCGCTCCAGTCGCGGCATCGACCATGTACAGGGCGTTGCCAACGGTGTCGTTGGTGGGCGTATTGGGTGACTCGGTATCCTGGTTGGTGTCGTAACCACCAGTGAAGAACAACACGCTCTTGATGGCGCCGTTGAACTTCACCTTAGCCAGCTTGGGGGACGACCAGGTTTGCCCCAGTTTCTCGAAACCGGTGCTGGTGCCACCCTTGATCACCCACTTCAGTTTGGGTGTGATGGTGACCGAGCCGCTGGTGCTGGAGGGGCTTACGTCCAGGGCGTAGTAGTTGCGCCCGCCGCGGCGCATGCCGGCGTACAACGTTGCCTGGGTGACGGTGCGCGTCGAAGTGGAGCTTACTGCGCCGTAAGTCACGTTCATCTCCAACTGTCCATCCATCCCGTAGCGCTTCATGGCCGATCCTTTCGGGTCGGTCAGGTAGTAATTCAGGTTGGGCAGTAGCTCCTTGGGTATGAAGGAGAAAATCTCGGCGCCAGTGGAGGGATCGACTGCGTTGATGAAACCTTCGTTGGTGCCATAGAACAGCACAAGCCGCTCCGTCGAAGTGGCCGTCGGAGGCGTGGCCTGGGAGTTGGCAACTCGCTGCAGATCCTCGTCTGTCACGTAGGCGACCAGGCGAGGCTCGCTGTGCAGAATGTCGGCGATGGCGAGGCGGGCCGACCCGTCACTCGGGTTGATGCCCACGCCCCAGTTGATGGTGTCGGTGCGCGACTGATCACTGGCGTTGGTCGCCAGGCCGAGCATTGCCTTGGTAATCCCCGTGTTGCTGGTAGACAGCGCCGACAGCGCGGCGGAGTCAGTGAGGCCGGGCGCCCGGTCCTGGCCCGTGTAAGTCAGGATATTCCGAGTGGACGGGTTGATCAGTCGGCTTGCCGCACCACCCAGCTTCACGTCCTTGCCGTCGGCGGTGGTGCTCCAGTAGCTGGTCGATGTCGTACTGAAGAAGCCAGTGGAACTGTCCACGGCATTATTGCCGTTGCGATCCATCACAATGGAACTGCCCGTGGTGTCCTTGCCTAGCTTGTACTTCTTGATGTTGCCAAACCAGCGTGCGCCTTCCGCGGGGCGGAACAGCGCGTAGTACAAGTCATTGCGATAACCGAGGTTGTTGTAGGCGCTGACCGAAACGCTGGGGGTGGCGAAGGTGGTGTTCTCGGCCAGGATATCCACGGCGATCGAGCGAAGCGCTTCAGCCAGTTCAGAGGTATTGCTGGTGGTGAAGAATCGCCCGCCGCCCAGCGTAGCGCTGTCCTCCAGGAGACGGGTGTCGCTGATGTTGCCAAAGCCGATGGTATAGGTGTTGACCGTCTGCTTGCCTGTCTGGCTCGAACTCACGTCCTGGTTCGCCATGTACTCGGCAAGGCCGGGCATCCAGCAGCCCGAAGTGGTCCCGTTATCGTCGGTCGGGTAGTTTCGGTTGCACGACTTGTAAGTCTGATTGACTGATGAAACGAGACTCTGAACGGTGCTGTTTGCACCGACGTCGTTGCTTGGCAGTCCGTCGGTCAGAACAATGATGTTGCTCTTCTGGCATGAGTACTGAATCGGTGACTTGTACTTGCTGCCTGTCATCGACCCGCTGTCGCTCTTCCAGGGGCTAACCAGTTTCGCGTCGAGCTTGTTCTCTATATACCCCTTGGAATTGAGGCCGTAGCTCGGGGTGCCTCCCGACATGTACAGATAAGTTTCGTAGTACGACTCCAGCAGGGGCGTACCACCGTCGGCGTAGTAGGTGCTCAGCGCCGTCTTGAACGCGCTAGCAACATCGCCTGCGCGCTGCATCGGGATATTGACGAAGCCGCCGTTGCTCGAGGAGTCGAAGCGGGCCAACCCGATGTTTACATCGTTGCTGGCGGCCAGCTCATCCACCAGCGAATTGACTACTTCCTTGACCACCTGAATTCGGGTCTTGGTACCTTTGGTCCTGTTCGAGTTGGTGCACCAGTTTTCCGGAACGGTGTTGGTACCGTTGTAGTTCAGCGTCTTGCAGTTGGTGCCCGGTACCGAACTGAGCATCGACCCGGAGGTGTCGATAAGGAACATCAGGTTCGGGCGGATACGCTGGTCTGCCGGAAGATCACGGGTGACATAAATCTCGGTATCGTCGGCCATTGCGGTTTGCAGGCCGCCAGAGACATAGGCGAAGGCGGAGAGCCCGAGAAGAAGGTTGCGCTTGAGTTTCATCACGGGGACTCCGGTTTACGCAGGAAGACCTTGGACGCACGGGTCGGGTCGGCTATCGGAAACATGATCATGCCGCTCCAGTCGATTTTCCCGCCCAGCTCGCTGAACTCCACCGGAGCGCCGCCGAGAACGAAGACCGTGTCGCGGTTATAGGTGAAGCGGCGGCTGGGACACTCTGTGCAGGGAAGGGCGAGGATCACCCCGGCCTCCCCGTTGGGGCCGGAGCTCGCGTTGATGATCATCTGGGTATCTTCTATGTACCCGGTGTTTTCTTCGTCTTCTGCATGGGCCGCGACGCTGAAAGCGTTGGCGCAAATCGCAAGAGCGAACAGGAGGATGCGTCTCATACGAGGGCCTATTTCGAATTGATGAAGTAGATGCCTTGGACCTGGTTGGACGATGCACCGTTGTCCAGGCGGGAGGCCGAGTTGATCTCGTAACCCGAGCATTCGAACTTGCCGACGCTGGCGCCTTCGCAGATGCCCTTGTTCATGAAGCGAATGGTGTTGGTGGTGATATTCGCGTTAGTCAGGATGGCGTCCACGGCCACGGTGCGGCGTCGATCGGGAAAGCCACTGATGGCATCTGCGCTCTGGTTGGCGGCATCCAGCAAAGGTTTGCGGCCTAGCAGGTTTGCGTTGTACGCCGCCATCTGCGAACGGATTTCGCTTTGGGCATTCTGGTAGGTCAGTCCCCGGAACTGCGAGTTGCCGGCCATCCGCTCTTCCATGTTGGTCAAGCGTGCGGCGGTGATGCCGGCGATGGTCAGTACGGCGAGGAACACCAGGGCCACGATGAGGCCGGCGCCTTGTTGGGTACGAAGTGAAAGGGCGTTCCGCATGCGAGCCTCAGTAAGTGTTCTTAAGACCGATGGTTGTGCTGAAAATCTGGCGTGCGAATCCGTCGTTCGGCGTCAGCGCAGCGGCGTCCAGCAGGTAGTAGCCACGTTGTGGCGGAGCCGGTGACACCGTTGTCTGGGAGTTGGCCAGTACCGCGACACGAACTGCCCTGACATCCGCCCACTTCGAGACTCTGTTGGCCGACACATAACGTGTGACGCCTTCCGGGTTGCCGTCGGTGCTGATGCCGTAGAGGACCTGCATCGCATCGATGCCGGGCACCAGCGCCTGGTTCTGGCTGAGCCAGGCTGTCTCACCGAGGAAATAGGAACTGCATGTCAGGTTGCCGTCACTGACACGGAAGACATTCACCAGAACTTTTCCCACGTTGGCAGTAGTCACTTCGGTTCCAGCACAGTCGCGTCGTTTGTTGCTGTCGGAACTGTCTGGCGGGACCTGGAACGCTACAGCGATACTGTCGGAAGCATTCCCGTTACCGTTGCTGCTGCAGGGGGTGTCATCCGGGCCTACACAATTGGGGCCTTGAATCGCCATTGGCTTGGGTAGAATCGAGCCGGGCTCCAGGTAGCCGCCCAGGCGCACGCTGCTGGAGATGAAGGTGAGGGCGAAGCGCCCGCTTTCCTGCATGCGCGAGGTCGCATCGTTCGCGCTGTAGGTTTGCCGGACAGACAGGAAGACCTGGATGACACCCAGCATGAGAACCAGGCTGAGGGTCATTGCGATCATCAGCTCGACCAGGGTCAGGCCGGCCTGGCGGCGGTTAAGAGGCATCATCGACGGACCCCCAGCGAGGCGCTCAGTACCGACTCCGAGCTTTGTTGCTTGGCTTCGTCGCCTTTGCTTTTCCAGCGACTCGTGAGCGTGATCAGGTGGTTGTTGGCATTGACCGTCAGGGCTGCCCCTTGTGAGGGGGCGGTCAGAAAGTCGGTACTGGTGTATCGCCCCGCTGCAGCAGTAGCGTTTGCTGCGTAGGTAGTGCTGGCGGCATAGGAACATTGGGCTTCCCAGCGGTCGAAGGCGGCCATCTGGTCGCTGGTGCAGGTAGCAGCATTGACCTTCGCCCCGGATATCGGATTGAAATGATCCGCGCACCAGGTGGTAGGCAGGGTCGAGCAGTTCGGTGCAGTCGTATAGCTGGACTCTGCGCCTACGCTGTTTGCCCTCATGCGCTCGGCGAGCTCCTGCATGACCCAGGTTGCCTGCGAGCGCTGGTTACTGTCGGCGGTACCTTTCAGGGCATTCAATTGCAGAGCGGCGACGCCGAGGAGTCCGACGGTGAACACGAGGAGTGTTACCAGCACCTCGATCATGGTGATGCCGTGTTGGGCATTACGGGTCATGGTCGCTCCCCTCAGCACGAAGTGTCGCGCGCCACAGTACGCACTGTTGTGCGTCCTACGGCGTTGATGTCGATGCAGCGCCCTTCCGTCACCGAAGATGAAGAAGGCGCATTGACTTTGAAGGGGCGGGCGCTGAGCCCGCTCAGCAAGCTCCCGTCACGGCGGAAGGTCAGCTTGTTGGCGCTGAGCTGGTAGTCGCTGGAAACCTCTACACCGCTCATGGCGCCGTAGTGCTGGATCGCGGCAGCGTCCTGGCAGTTGGCGATGGTGGCAGGGCCAAAGCACCAGCCACTGACCCAGCCGTTAGCGCCACTGGCTGCCGGGATCACCACCATGTTGGCATTTCGCTTGGCCGCTTCGGCTCGGGCGGTTGCCAGCGTATTGGCCAGGTCAGAAGTCTGACTGGAAATACGTTGTCGAGTAACGAAGTCCCCCATGGATGGAGCGGCGATGGAAATCAGGATTGCCACTACGGCAAGCGTGACCATCAACTCCACCAAGGTGAACCCGGCCAATTCCTTGGGGCGCGACATGGCGCATTCCTCACATTTTCGATAGTGGCAATGCTGCCTAGTCGTGTGGGAAATGTCTTTTTTCTATGGATGACCGTTCGTATTAGGGTGATGTTCGGTCATGCCTTCCGAGGTTCTGTGAACCCCGTCGCGTCAGGCGTGAGAAGTCGGTCAGTGGGGGCAGAAGTCCGTGGTGCTTCCAGCTTCGCTGCGGATCCGCCCGGCCTTGTTGAAAACGAGGCGATAACTCGATCGGCCTTCGCCGCAGAGCGTCAGCGTACCGGCGTGAAAGGCGCCATTGGGCTGGATTGCGTTACCTCGCGGGGTGAAGTGGAGGTAGTGGCGCGAGTTGCCGTCGGTGCGAACGCTGATGCCACTCAGCGGGCCGTGGGCGGCCAGAGGCGGCTGTTGGAGGCTGTGCGTGCCGTGATTGCCGGAGTCCACGAAGACCTCCCAGCCGGAGGTCCACTCGCCGTTGATCGCAGCGACGCTGATGGGTTGTCCACTGTGCGCGGCCGATTCGCGAGCGAAGTCCAGCGCGTTGCGCAATTCCTGGGCGGCTGCACTCGTTCGCTGGTCGCGTAGCAACTCGCTGAATGAAGGCGCTGCGATGGACAAGGCGAGGGCAAGGATTGCAAGGGTGAACAGCAACTCGACAAGGGTGATCCCCCGTTCCCTGGTCATGTTTCGCTTCCGGGCAGTTGAGGAGCGGAAAGTATTGGTCGCCGTCTACGGTGTGCCTGTCAGCGAATTGGATAGATGCCGTAGGAGCGGTCCGATGCCGCACCGACTTCCGTCTTGCTCCGTCGACGGCCCATGCCCGGTATAGTGTGCGGCCGGCGATGGGCCGTTGGTTTTCCTGTGATGTGGGGCGTGGTATGCCGGACATGATCGTGGTGGGCGGTGGGGTAGTCGGGATGCTGACTGCCTGGACGCTGGGGCAGGCGGGCGCCGAAGTCCTGCTGCTGGAAAAGGGCGAGACTGGACGTGAAGCGTCCTGGGCCGGCGGCGGTATCGTTTCGCCGCTCTATCCGTGGCGCTATAGCTCGGCCGTCGCCAACCTGGCTCACTGGTCGCAGGACTTCTATCCGCGACTGGGTGAGCGTCTGCTCGCCGATACCGGGCTCGACCCGGAAGTGCATGTCACCGGCCTCTACTGGCTGGACCTGGATGACCAGGCCGAAGCCCTGGCATGGGCCAGGACCCATGGTCGGCCGCTTTCGGAGGTGGCGATTGGCGCCGTGCACGAGGCCGTTCCGGTGCTGGGGCAAGGCTT
The DNA here is from genome assembly GCF_005877905.1 of Pseudomonas nicosulfuronedens. Taxonomy (GTDB): domain Bacteria; phylum Pseudomonadota; class Gammaproteobacteria; order Pseudomonadales; family Pseudomonadaceae; genus Pseudomonas; species Pseudomonas nicosulfuronedens. Next base: position 359,101 of record NZ_SWDV01000002.1, read on the forward strand.
CGAGCGCGCGGTGTACATGTCGGGTGTGGCCAATGTGCGCAACCCGCGCCTGGTCAAGTCTCTGCGCGAGGCATTGGTGCGACTGCCAAACGTCAGCCTTCAGGAGCAGGTCGAGGTGACCGGTTTCCTTCAGGATGGCGAACAGGTGAAAGGCGTACGCACCGCACAGGGAGATTTCACGGCTGACTCGGTGGTGCTGGCGGCTGGCGCCTGGAGTGGCGAGTTGCTGGCGAAGCTGGGGCTGGTGTTGCCGGTTGAGCCGGTGAAGGGGCAGATGATCCTCTATCGCTGCGCCCCGGACTTCCTCTCCAGCATGGTATTGGCCAAAGGTCGCTACGCGATTCCGCGCCGTGACGGGCACATCCTGGTGGGCAGCACCCTGGAGCACGCCGGCTTCGACAAGACGCCGTCGGGCGAGGCTCTGAGCAGCCTGCGCGCGTCGGCAGAGGAGCTGCTTCCTGCGCTGGCAGGGATGGAGCCGGTAAACCACTGGGCGGGGCTGCGTCCGGGTTCGCCGCAGGGCATCCCCTTCATTGGCGAGGTGCCCGGTCATCAGGGGCTATGGTTGAACACCGGTCATTACCGCAACGGTCTGGTGCTGGCGCCGGCGTCCTGCCAGTTGCTGGTGGACCTGATGCAGAAGCGTCAGCCGATCATCGAGGCGGCACCCTACGCACCGGAAGGGCGCCTGGTGGCGACGCCCATCGTCTGAGACCAGCCGGGGATCAGTCGATCCCCAGTTTCTTCAGGCGGTAGCGCATGGAGCGGAAGGTCAGGCCCAGGCGCTGCGCTGCAGCAGTACGGTTCCAGCGCGTCTCTTCCAACGCCTGCATGATCAGCTTGCGCTCGATGTCCTCGAGGTAATCCTCGAGGTTGTCGATCTGCGCCAGACTCGCGTCCCCACCGCCGTCCGCCGTGCTGGTTTCGGCCAGGCGCAAGTCGTGAGGCTGGATGACGTCGTCTTCGCAGAGCGTGTAGGCGCGCTCCAGCATGTTTTCCAGTTCCCGCACGTTGCCGGGGAAGCGGTAGCTCTTGAGCTTCTCCAGCGCATCGGCACTGACTGCCGCGGTAGCCAGTCCGTTGTCTCCGGCAAGGCGCTTGAGCACGCGATCGGTCAGCAGCGGGATGTCCTCGCGCCGCTCGCGCAGTGGCGGGACGCGCAGTTCGATGACGTTCAGGCGGTAGTAGAGGTCCTGACGGAATCGACCAGCCGCGACTTCGGCAGCCAGGTCCTTGTGGGTCGCGCAGAGAACGCGCACGTCCACCGCAACCTCCTGCTGGCCACCCACGGCGCGTACGGCCTTCTCCTGGATGACGCGCAGCAGCTTGACCTGCATCGGTAGCGGCAGGTCGGCGACTTCGTCGAGGAACAGCGTGCCGCCGTTGGCCGCCTGGAACAGCCCGAGCTTGTCTTCCACGGCACCGGTAAAGCTGCCTTTCTTGTGGCCGAAGAATTCGCTTTCCATCAGCTCGGACGGAATGGCGCCGCAGTTGACCGGCACGAAGGTCTGGGTCTCGCGCGGGCCTTGCTCGTGGATCAGCCGGGCTACCAGCTCCTTGCCGCTGCCGGATTCGCCGCTGATGTACACCGGCGCCTGGCTACGGGCGAGCTTGGCCACCTGGTTGCGCAGGGTGCGCATGGGCGGCGAATCGCCGAGCAGCCGGCTGTCCACCGGTGCTTCCTCGGCTTCTGGCGAGCGCAGGCGCAAGGCGGAGTTCACCAGCTCGCGCAGGCGGGCGAGGTCCACCGGCTTGGTCAGGAAGTCGAAGGCGCCGGCCTTGAGGGCCTGCACTGCGGTGTCGAGGCTGCCGAAGGCGGTGATCATCGCCACTGGCATCTGTGGATGACGCTGCTGGATGTACTGCACCAGGTCCAGGCCGGTGCCATCGGGCAGGCGCATGTCGGTGAGGCAGAAGTCGAAGGGCTCGCGGGCCAGGAAGTCGCGGGCTTCCTTGACGTTGCGGGCGCTGCGGGTATCCAGCTTCATGCGGCCGAGGGTGATCTCCAGCAGCTCGCGGATGTCGGGTTCGTCGTCGACGATCAGGGCTTTTTGACGGCTCATGCTCTTTGCGTCTTCTTAGCTTTGTTTGCGCGGGTGGGCGAAGGTGAGGCGGAAGCAGCTGCCACCTTCATCTCGCGTCTTGTAGTCCAGCCGGGCCTGGTTGCTTTCGCACAGCTCGCGGGAGATGTACAGGCCAAGGCCGGTGCCCTTGCTTTCAGTGGTGAAGAACGGCTCGAACAACTTGCCCCGCTGATCGGCAGCGATGCCGGGACCGTCATCGAGCACTTCCAGTACGGGCAGGTCGGTCTCGCTGTCGCGGAACAGACGCAGCCACACCTGGCCGGTGCCGTTCTTCTGAGTGCTGTACCGTAACCCATTCTGCACGAGGTTGGTCAGTACCTGCGTCAACTGGTGCGGGTCCATGCGCGTCTGCACGGTGCCCTGGCCGGTTTCCACGTGGATCTGCTGGCCCTCGCGCAGGCTCTCGCGCATCTCGCCGGCGTAGCGGTGCAGCCAGTACTTCAGATCGAGCAGTTGGGGCTCTGACTGGCGGCGGCGCGACAGTTGCAGGACGTTCTCGATGACCAGGTTCATGCGCCGCGACTGGTCCTGGATGATCTGCGTGAGGCGTCGGTCGGGCTTGTCCAGTTCTTCGGACTCCAGCAGCAGCTGCGCCGCATGGCTGATCGCGCCCAGCGGGTTGCGGATTTCATGGGCAATGCCCGCGGTGAGTCGGCCCAGGGCGGCAAGCTTGAGCTGCTGGGCCTGCTGGGCGATCTGTGAAATGTCCTCGAGGAACATCAGGATGTGCTGTTCGTTACCCCGGCGCAGGGGGATGAAGCTCGGTTGCACGGTCGGGCCGGACTCCATGGGCTGCAGGCTGGGCGGGCGCAGGGCAGGGTTCTGCTGCCATTGCTGCAGGCTGGCGACCAGTTGCGGGCTGTACTCGGCCAGTGAGTGGCCGGGCAGGTCATGGCCGCCCAGCAGGGTGGTGGCGCTCTGGTTGGCCAGCAGAACCCGGTGACGATCACCCAGGACAAGGATGCCGGTGCGCATGCGCTGCAGGATCAGTGCATTGAGCTCTTCCAGATTGGCCACCGTGGTGGCGCGCTGCTCGGCGATGCTTTCGACGATCTGCTGGCGCCGTGCCAGGGCCTGGATCAGCAGGGCCGAGGCGAAGCTCAGGGCGCCCAACCCGCCTGCCTGCACATAGTGGTTGATGGCGGTGGGCTGGCTGAGGCTCAGGTAAAAGGTCAGGTAGATCAGGCCGATCGCGGCGATCGCGGCGATGAGCAGCCCGACCCGCCCGCGCAGCAGGATGTTGGCAATGGCCACGGCGACCACCATCAGGTTGCCGATGCCGCTGGGAATGCCGCCTGCCGTGTAGAACAGGGCGCTGAGCAGGAGAATGTCCAGTGCCGCCAGAATGAACAGCGGCAGCAAATGCCGTGGGGTCGGCATCAGCACTGCGATCAGGATGTTGAGGACCAGGTAGATCCAGCAGCCGACGTGGAAAAGCTCGGGGTGGGACAGTTTCAGGAGCTCATCGTCCAGGCTGCTGGAGATCAGCAGTACCAGCACCAGCCCGATGGTCAGGCGGTACAGGTGGTACAGGCGCAGTACCCGCAGGCCCTGTCCTGTGAGGGAAATCCCTTCAGCGACCACGGTCGGTGCGGTCCTGTTCGAGGTGCGCGCGGCTGCAGTACCACTTGCTCTCGTCCTGCAGGGCATGGGTCTGCGGTACATGCACGCCGCACTGCGCGCAGCGGACCATGGGCGCGGCCGAGTCGTTCCCCTTGGGCTTCTCGACAGGGCGGGCTGGTCGGGTAGCTTTGCGCCACAACCACCAGCCGAGGGCGAAGAGGGCGATCCAGAACAGCAGACGGGTCATGGCAATCCCTTGTGCTTAAAGAGCGGCAGTTTATCCAAGCCACGCGGTGCCGCACAGTGAGCCCGTGCGCGCACCTGCCAGGCCATGGACGAAAAGCGCCCATGCTTGGCCCAAACGAAAAAGGGAGGCCGAAGCCTCCCTTTTTCTCGAACCCGTCGGTATCAGTCGAAGATACCGAAGGTCATGTAGCTGAACCAGGAGCGGTCGCTGCTGCCGGCGTTGCCTTCGGACTCGTGCTGTTCTTCTTCCACGTCGCTCTGGTTCTCAGGCTTGAGCTCGGCGGGAATCTGCTGCTCGGCGTCTTCGTACTGCTTGATCACGTCCTTGGAGGCCTGGGTTTCCATATGCGGCGGGGCATCGTTGGTCTCGATCAGACCCAGGGTGGCCTTGGCCAGCCAGGAGCGGTTGTCAGCTTCGTCTTCGCGCGGCACGAACCGGCCATCCTTGAGGCTGGCGTTGTCCGGATAGTTGGCCTTCAGGGTTTCCAGGCTGGAATCGGCGAGGTCATTCAGGCCCAGGCGCTGGTAGGCTTCGACCATGATCGCCAGGCCATCGCCGACGGCCGGGGTTTCCTGGAAGTTCTCGACCACGTAACGGCCACGGTTGGCGGCGGCGACATAGGCCTGGCGCTTGAGGTAGTAGTGGCCAACGTGCACTTCGTAGGCCGCCAGCAGGTTGCGCAGGTAGATCATGCGCGCCTTGGCGTCCGGGGCGTAGCGGCTGTTGGGGTAGCGACTGACCAGCTGGGCGAACTCGTTGAAGGAGTCGCGGGCCGCACCCGGGTCGCGCTTGGTCATGTCCAGCGGCAGGAAGCGCGCCAGCAGGCCACGGTCCTGGTCGAAGGAAGCCAGGCCCTTGAGGTAGTAGGCGTAGTCGACGTTCGGGTGTTGCGGGTGCAGGCGGATGAAGCGCTCGGCGGAGGCGCGGGCGGCCTCGGGCTCCATGTTCTTGTAGTTGGCGTAGATCAGCTCCAACTGGGCCTGCTCGGCATAGCGGCCGAACGGATAGCGGGACTCCAGCGCCTTCAGCTTGGCGACGGCGTTGGTGTAGCTCTTGTTGTTGAGGTCTTCCTGTGCCTGCTGGTACAGCTGGCTTTCGCTCAGGTTCTCATCCACCTTCTCGCCCTTGGAGGAGCAGGCGGTAACGAAGGCGAGGGTGGCGATCAGCAGCAGGTGTTTCACTTGCATGGCGGCTTGCGTCCCTGGACGGTCGGCTGTCGCGGCCGCAACCGTCTGTTATGATTGGCGCCCCAGGGGTACCCCTGGGACAAAGGCCCCGTATTTAACCACAGCGCGCAGCCGAACCAAAAGGCCGCGCGCCCTTCGTGTCCAGTCATGTCCGATATCATCCAACTCGCGGCAGAAGTGCCGTTCGACCTCGGTGGTCAGCGTCTCGACCAGGTCGCCGCCCAGCTCTTCTCCGATCACTCCCGTTCCCGCCTGGCTGGCTGGATCAAGGACGGCCGTCTCAAGGTCGATGGCGCCGTGTTGCGTCCGCGCGACATTGTCCACGCCGGCTCGCGCCTGGAACTGGATGTCGCGCTGGAGGCCCAGGGTGAATGGGTCGCCCAGGATATCGAGCTGGACATCGTCTATGAAGATGACCACATCCTGGTCATCGACAAGCCGACCGGCCTGGTGGTTCACCCCGCCGCCGGCCACCAGGACGGCACCCTGCTCAATGCGCTGCTGCACCACGTGCCGCATCTGGCCAATGTGCCGCGCGCCGGCATCGTGCACCGCCTGGACAAGGACACCACCGGCTTGATGGTGGTGGCCAAGACCCTGGAAGCGCACACCAACCTGGTCGCCCAGCTGCAGGCGCGCAGCGTCAGCCGCATCTATGAGGCCATCGTCACCGGCGTGATCGTCGCTGGCGGCACCGTCGACGCGCCCATCGGCCGTCATGGTGTACAGCGCCAGAAGATGGCGGTGATCGAGACCGGCAAGGTCGCCATCAGCCATTACCGCGTGCTGGAGCGCTTCCGTGCGCATACCCACACGCGGGTGAAGCTGGAAACCGGACGTACCCACCAGATCCGCGTCCATATGACGCATATCGGCCACCCGCTGGTGGGGGACCCCACCTACGGCGGGCGTTTCCGCATTCCGCCGGGGGCCAGCCCGACGCTGATCGAGTCCCTGCGCGATTTCCCGCGTCAGGCCTTGCATGCGCGCTTCCTGGAGCTGGATCACCCGGCCACCAACGTGCGTATGAAGTGGGAGTCGCCGCTGCCGGATGACTTCACCTGGCTGCTGAGCCTGCTGCGGCAGGACAACGAGTCCTTCGTATGAGCCCTTGGCTGACGCCCGACTGGCCGATTCCAGCGAACGTCCGCGCCTGCGTGACGACCCGCGCCGGCGGCGTCAGCCTCGAGCCTTTCGACAGTTTCAACCTCGGTGACCACGTCGGCGACGACCCGGTTGCCGTGGCCGAGAACCGCCGCCGCCTGACCGCCGAGCTGGGCTGCCAGCCGGCCTGGCTGAGTCAGGTGCATGGAATCGACGTGGTCGAGGCCGATCCGTCTGCTGTCTCCACCGCGGATGCCAGCTGGAGTGCCACGCGTGGTCTCGCCTGCACCATCATGACTGCTGATTGCCTGCCGGCGCTGTTCTGCGACCGCGCGGGTACTCGTGTCGGTGCAGCCCACGCCGGCTGGCGCGGGTTGGCGGGCGGCGTTCTGGAGGCAACCGTGGACGCCATGGGCGTCGTGCCGGCTGAGCTGCTGGTCTGGCTGGGGCCGTCCATCGGCCCGCAGGCCTTTGAAGTCGGCCCGGAAGTGCGTGAAGCCTTCCTGAAGGATCACGCCGAAGCCGAGCGCGCCTTCCTGCCCAGTGCCAATGCGGGCAAGTACATGGCCGACATCTATGAACTGGCGCGCATCCGCCTCGCGGCGAAGGGTGTGACTGCCGTCTACGGTGGGGGATTCTGCACCTTCACCGACACCGAACGCTTCTATTCCTACCGCCGGAGCTCCCGTACTGGCCGCCTGGCGAGCCTGATCTGGCTCTTGTAGGAGCAAGCTTGCTCCTACAGGCTCGGCCAGACGCTTTCGTTGGGCACAAACTGACGGGTGTCATGGCCAAATGGCTTGAACCGACCAAAATCGTCCTTATCTATCTGGCATCCCGGCGGGTTAGTCGTGACCAGGGGCACTCATCGCTCCGACCCGCCATAGAAAGGAAGGACGACCCTCATGCGAATCGACCGTTTGACCAGCAAGCTCCAGCTTGCACTCTCCGATGCCCAGTCTCTGGCCGTCGGACATGACCACCCGGCCATCGAGCCGGTGCACCTGCTGTCCGCGCTGATCGATCAGCAGGGCGGCTCCATCAAGCCCCTGCTGATGCAGGTCGGCTTCGATATCCCGGCGCTGCGCTCCTCTCTCAACAAGGAGATGGACACGCTGCCGAAGATCCAGAACCCCACCGGCGACGTGAACCTGTCGCAGGACCTGGCGCGCCTGCTCAACCAGGCCGACCGCCTGGCCCAGCAGAAGGGCGACCAGTTCATCTCCAGCGAACTCGTGCTGCTCGCCGCCATGGACGACAGCACCAAGCTCGGCAAGCTGCTGACCAGCCAGGGTGTCTCCAAGAAGGCCCTGGAGAACGCCGTCACTAACTTGCGTGGTGGTGAAGCAGTGAACGACCCCAACGTCGAGGAATCGCGCCAGGCGCTGGACAAGTACACCGTCGACATGACCAAGCGCGCCGAGGACGGCAAGCTCGACCCGGTGATCGGCCGTGACGACGAAATCCGCCGGACCATCCAGGTCCTGCAGCGCCGTACCAAGAACAACCCCGTGCTGATCGGCGAGCCCGGCGTCGGCAAGACCGCCATCGTCGAAGGCCTGGCCCAGCGCATCGTCAACGGCGAGGTGCCCGACGGCCTGAAGGACAAGCGCCTGCTGGCGTTGGACATGGGCTCGCTGATCGCCGGAGCCAAGTTCCGCGGCGAGTTCGAGGAGCGCCTGAAGGCCGTGCTCAACGAGCTGTCCAAGCAGGAAGGCCGGATCATCCTGTTCATCGACGAACTGCACACCATGGTCGGCGCCGGGAAGGCCGAGGGCGCCATGGACGCCGGCAACATGCTCAAGCCGGCCCTGGCCCGTGGCGAGCTGCACTGTGTCGGTGCCACCACCCTGGACGAATACCGCCAGTACATCGAGAAGGACGCCGCCCTGGAGCGCCGCTTCCAGAAAGTCCTGGTGGATGAGCCGAGCGAGGAAGACACCATCGCTATCCTGCGGGGCCTGAAAGAGCGCTACGAGGTGCACCACGGCGTGACCATTACCGACGGCGCGATCATCGCCGCGGCCAAGCTCAGCCACCGCTACATCACCGACCGCCAGCTGCCGGACAAGGCCATCGACCTGATCGACGAGGCGGCCAGCCGCATCCGCATGGAGATCGACTCCAAGCCGGAAGAACTCGATCGTCTGGATCGCCGCCTGATCCAGCTGAAGATCGAGCGCGAGGCGTTGAAGAAGGAAGACGACGAGGCTACCAAGAAACGCCTCGCCAAGCTGGAAGAGGACATCGCCAAGCTCGAGCGCGAGTACGCCGACCTCGAGGAAATCTGGAAATCGGAGAAAGCCGAGGTCCAGGGTTCCGCGCAGATCCAGCAGAAGATCGAGCAGGCCAAGCAGGAAATGGAAACCGCGCGGCGCAAGGGCGACCTGGAAACCATGGCGCGCATCCAGTACCAGACCATTCCGGACCTGGAACGCAGCCTGCAGATGGTCGACCAGCACGGTCAGACCGAGAAGCAGCTGCTGCGCAACAAGGTGACCGACGAGGAAATCGCCGAGGTCGTCGCCAAGTGGACCGGCATTCCGGTGTCCAAGATGCTTGAAGGCGAACGCGAGAAGCTGCTGCGCATGGAAGACGAGCTGCATAAGCGCGTCATCGGTCAGAACGAGGCCGTGGTGGCCGTCTCCAATGCCGTGCGCCGTTCCCGCGCAGGCCTGGCGGATCCGAATCGCCCCAGCGGCTCCTTCCTCTTCCTCGGCCCGACCGGGGTGGGCAAGACCGAGCTGTGCAAGGCCCTGGCCGAATTCCTCTTCGATACCGAGGAAGCGCTGGTGCGCATCGACATGTCCGAGTTCATGGAGAAGCACTCCGTGGCTCGCCTGATCGGTGCGCCTCCGGGCTACGTCGGCTATGAAGAGGGTGGCTACCTGACCGAGGCCGTGCGTCGCAAGCCGTACTCCGTGGTGCTGCTCGACGAGGTCGAGAAAGCCCACCCGGACGTCTTCAACGTGCTGCTGCAGGTGCTGGAAGATGGCCGTCTCACCGACAGCCATGGCCGCACCGTGGACTTCCGCAACACCGTGGTGGTGATGACCTCGAACCTTGGTTCGGCGCAGATTCAGGAGCTGGTGGGCGATCGTGAGGCCCAGCATGCCGCGGTCATGGATGCGGTGAATGCGCACTTCCGTCCGGAATTCATCAACCGGATCGACGAGGTGGTGGTCTTCGAGCCGCTGGCCCGCGAGCAGATCGCTGGCATTGCCAAAATCCAGATGGGTCGCCTGCGCAAGCGCCTGGCCGAGCGCGAGCTGAGCCTGGAGCTGAGCGACGAGGCGATGGACAAGCTGATCGCCGTCGGCTTCGACCCGGTGTATGGCGCGCGGCCGCTCAAACGCGCGATCCAGCGCTGGATCGAGAACCCGCTGGCGCAACTGATCCTGGCTGGCAAGTTCAACCCTGGCACGCAGATCCATGCCAAGGTCGAGAACGACGAGATAGTCTTCTCCTGATCCGAGCTCCACGAAAAAGCCCGCCAATTGGCGGGCTTTTTCTTTGGCTCTTCGTAGGAGCGAGCTTGCTCGCGAACAGCCTCCGCAGTGGGGCTCGGTTCGCCGGCAGACGCGCTCCTACAAATGCTCAGCTGGACGGGTCGCCACCTCCCAGCATGACCAGCAGTTGCTCGATCAGCTCCGCCTGATCCTCGGCGATATCGATGATGTGGAAACCCGCCCAGCCCAGCTGGCCGTCGGTGCCGGCGCGACTCCACAGGCAGTCGGCGCCGAGCTGGATTTCGCCGATCTCGTCCAGTGGCGGTGCCGGTACCAGGTGGCACTCCCAGACCGAGTCGGCCTCTGGTACGTCCACTCCGCAGAGCATGAACCCCTCAGCGGACAGGTCGGCAAGCCGGCCCAGGCTGCGCCCGGTGTGGCGGTCGAAGACTTCCACGGTCAGCCCGGTCTGCTGCCGGCTATGCTGGCGACGTTCACTCATCGACTGCTCCCTCAGGTCTGGGCCGGGCTGCGCCCGGAAGTAAAGCGTTGCAGGACCCGGTAGATCGCGCTCAGTGCACGATCCATCAACGGGGCGGACTGTTCCGTCGGTACCAGGCGGACCCTGCCCGCTTCCATCTCCTGGGCCAACTGCACTATCGGTTTGACCGCCACCCGTTGCCCGGTGTGGTCGACGAACATGTAGTTGCGGGTGGTCGGGCTGAACCACGAAAGCTTGAGCCGACGCGCCGGCGTGGTGTCGCTGAATTCAAACCAGGTACCGAACTCCAGGTGGCTCAGCTCCTTCATCAATACCCGCACGCGCTCGGAGAGCGCCTCGCCGTTGGGCTTGACCAGGGTATGGCCCTCGGCGCCAAGCATGGCGCCCAGCGGACTCTCCGGCAGCTCCTGCTTGAGTTGCGCGGCGATCTGCGGTTGCTGTGCCTGGATCGCGTGCTGGCAGGCAACCAGATCCTGCAACAGCCGGCGGATGCCGTCTTCGTGGTAACCGCCCAGCACTTCCAGACCCTTGCGCAGCTCTTCCAGGAGGGCCAGGCGGATGGCCTGCAGATGATCGCGACCAGCGGCATCCAGCGGCATCACGCTCCAGGCGAGTTGTTCACCCACTTCGCAGGCGCGTTTCCACTCGTCGCTGTGCTCACCGCTACGCAGCACGATGAAGGTAAGCGCATCGCACCAGCTCATTTCCAGGAAGTTGCGTACCAGCTCCGGCAAGTCGAGGTCCTGTGTCACCTTGGCGATGGCGTCCAGCGCGTGCTCACGGGCGGCCAGCAGGCGGTCGCGGCCACGGGCGGCCTCCATGGCGCGGCGCTCGCGTAGCTCGACCTTCTGCCGCAGGTTGCTGACGTATTCGTTGAAGTCGCCCAGCAGGCTGTCGAATAGCGACAGATCGCCGACGAAGTCCTGGATCACTCGCTCGACGACCCAGTGCATCTTCGCCAGCAAAGCGCGCTCCTCGCCCTCGCCGCCATACAGCACGCCGGCCTGGGCCATGGCGTTGAGCAGCTTGCGTGCCGGATGGTGATGCTGGGTGAACAGCTGCTTGTCCAGCAGGGCGACCTTGAGGAAGGGCGTATGCAGGTGGGAGAGGGTGGTCTTGCAGCTGTCCGGCAGGTTTTCGTCGTCAAGGATGAAGTCGAAGACCATGCCCACCAGGTCGATGACGTCGGCCTCCTGGTCGGTCAGCCGGGTGTTCTTCGGTTGCGCGCTGCCGGCTTCCAGGTGGCGCTGCAGATCGGCTTTCAAGGCATCGACCGGTTGCGGCTGGCGCAGGCGCTGGGCCAGCTCGTGGGCCGATTCGCGCTGCAGGCGGTTCAATGCTTCCAGCAGCTCATTGGCGCTATAGGTCGTCGTGGCGGTGGTGGGGCCGAAGCTGACGATACTCTGGGTGTTGCCGAACAACGTGGCCTTGTCGCCGCGCCGACGGCGTTCGGCGAGCAGCACGGCAAGGCCCCCGAACAGGGCATTGCGGTCGCCGGGTGGCATGTCCGGCAGGTCACTGGCGCTGTAGGGCGGCAGCACTGGTGCCCCGTCGTCCGGCATCGTGGTGCTCTTCTCCGCAATCTTCGCCGGGCGTGGCGTGTGGGAGGACGCCGGGCGCTGGCCTTGCGGGCGGTATTTCAGGTTGGGCAGGACCCCGCCGTCGGCCAGGCGCTTGTTCAGCTGTTCATATAAAGGTTGCAGATGCTGCATGACCTGTTGGTCGAACAGCACATAAAGGATGGTCTTGATCCGCAGCGGGAAGACACTGCGCGCCAGGGTGTCGCGGAACGCCTGGGCAATGGCCTGCGGGCCGAAGGGATTACGGTCCTCGCCCAGCTTGCTGCCGTTGTTGAGCAGTGCCAGACGCTGGTCCAGCGCGAACAGCTGCTGTGCACAGTGCGCGCGCACCTGGTTGACCATGTTGGTCACCAGCAGCGTTTCTTCATATTCGTCGTTGCCGACCAGGGTCAGCTGGTCCATGTCCAGCTCTTCAAGCGGCTCCGTGAGAGGCAGTTTGCCTTCGAGGAAGTCGCTCAGGCCCTGGGCGATGCGCTGGTGGTAGAAGCGCTCGAGGTTCGGCCGCTCGCGGCGGACTTCGCGCATGGCGTCGAAGAACAGGGCCTGGACCTGGTTGTTCTCGGCTTTCTCGGCGCATTCGAAGAGCGCGTCGTCCACCTGGGCGAAGACATTGCCCAGGAGCTCGGCGAGGTGATTCATCGCCAACTGGCGGCAAGCCTGCACCAACTCGCCGAAGCGGGGCTGGATCACCCGGCTGGCGATGGGGGAGGGCGGTGGGGTGTCCTTGTTGCTCATGGCCATCCTGTGCGTGATCGTTCCGTTTACACCCGCGGTGGATCACTCGAGTTTTTCCATGCAGATATAGCAATCAGCCTGGCCCCCTGCAAAGCACAGAAAAACTTTTTGGATCAGAGTGTTGACAGGCGTTTCGATATACGTAAAATGGCGCGCCTCTGATGCGGGATTCCGGTGAAGCCGGAAGCGAAGTGGAAGAGATTGAAAGGTTCGTCGTTCCGCGATAGCTCAGTCGGTAGAGCAAATGACTGTTAATCATTGGGTCCCTGGTTCGAGTCCAGGTCGCGGAGCCAACTTTCAAACGGGGTATAGCGCAGTCCGGTAGCGCGCTTG
>NZ_SWDV01000003.1 GCF_005877905.1 Pseudomonas nicosulfuronedens
GCGCTGCCAGGACGCACCAAACCAGTAGCTCAGCGGGTCTATCCGCAGTTGACCCATCAGGTCGCCCAGGCGCAGGCCTTCGACAATTTTCCTATTTGTCGCTCCTCAAACGTCCCCCAAGTATTCTTGTAGTCCGACCGCCGAACGAACGCACGTACCTTGACCCACAGATGATTGGCCAGCAGTTGCGCCAGGCTTTCATTGGTCTGTGGGAAGAACTGAATGCCGTCTTCGATGGGGTATTCCGAACGATTGCCCATCCCGGTGCGGCAGGCATAACTGTCGATCTGTGCCGTGGGGGAGAATGCCTGTGGCGAAAGCTTGTTGTAGTTCAGTACGTCCAGGGACATCTGATAGTCCCCGGTGGTGTGATAACCAAAGGCGATTCGCTGCGGTACACCATGACTGAAGAACGAAAGGTGCTCGATAGGGGCCTGGGTTCGGTCTTTTCCACTGTTCAGGTAGGCGATCAATTCCTTGACTGTTGTGACGGTGATGAAGTCCGCGCCGTAGGCGTCGGCGGAGCTGCGTGCCGCACTGAGCATGGCTTCATTGTAAAGCGGGGTGAAGACCACCAGCGTCCGCGCCAAGGCGGGCTTGCTGCGTTTGAACTCGCCCAGTTCGCGCACCGCCTGGCCGATGAACATCATCTTGTTGCCCGAACGCTGGTCATGCTGGCTGCCGGCGACGGCAATCAACTCGGGAGTCAGCGGCGCCTTATCGCTGGTTTTGGGTTTGTCTTCAGCGGCGAGGGACTGCGATGGTTTCGCCTGTGAAGCAGGGGGCGAGAAGAGATTCTGACCGGAGGCGGCGGCAGTTCTCATCGGCTCCGCGGGTTTGCTCGATGATAGCGGGCCCAGTGGCGCGATAATGCGATTGGTCCCCTCCGGGCAGCCGCAACTGACCATGTTCCTGTCGACGGCCATGGGAATGCCGTCCCAGGTGTAATCGGGGTCCCCTTCAGCGACCGTCCCGGCTTTTCCACACTTGGGGCATGTTCCGGTCTTGTCGCCTCTGAGAATGAATCCTCTGCCCTCGCAGATGCCGAAGTGCGTGATGTAGCTGATCAGCAGTGCGCCGGTGGTGGTTCTATCCCCACCGAGTGCCTGGCCCTTGCCATTGATATCGGGGCGGTGCGCTGTCATTGCTCGGCCTTCTTCGCGGGGAGGAAGTCGCTGGCAGGAGGCGAGTGCTTGCGGAGGTTGATGTGCCCGATGTTCTGCCGGCTATTGATGATTTCGTCGCCGTTATCCAGCCGGCTGCCGACCAGGGCAAGGTTGGAGAAGGCGTCTCCCGCACCAGTCTCGATATAGGCAATTGAGCCATCCGGATATTCGACGGGGTCGCCGATCCGGGCGATGGCGAGCGCTTCACCTGAGGGCAGGGTGATGGTGAGGCTGGAGGTACCTTGAGTTATTACGCCGCCGCGTTTGCTCTGGCTTCCCTCGGAGGCAAATAGTCGAATGGCTATTGCGGGGTTTTCCTGCTGTTCAGCCTGGTTCCGCCGAATAAGTTCTGCCGCCTCGGCATCGAATGTGTTTATTTGCTCTTCGGAGAAACAAGGCTTGTTCAGTTCCTGCAGGCGTTCTGGCGATACTTCGTTGTTGTAGAAGCGGGTTGATGTATTTGCGAGCGTCATATGCTTGCGTCTTTGTAGTAGTGATATGGCAGCGTTTTCCCAGCCTCAGGGGAAATACGTTGCCGAAAAATCGACTCTACTTAGGGGGTTGTTGCTGCGTATGTAGGAATTGGCTGCGCGGTGGGTACGCTGATTCAGTGCGGGAAGGCGAACGGGATGTGAGAGCTGGGAAAGGCTCCTAGCTGCAAATGGTTGATCTGATTATTGTGGCTACGCCCGAATACCATGGAGTTCATCGATTTTCGTCGTTGGGGATTGGCATTTGTCCGGAGTGGGTAGCCTGAAGAAAAATTGCCAACGAATCGTGGCGGTTTTGATCGGCCGCAACCGGTCAGGCTCTTGCAGGTCCCGTGGGATTACGAATTCAGCCATTCCCGGATCGCCCGTGTTGGCTGCCTGTACCGACGTTGTGCAATTACCCTCACCTGCCGGTGCAGCGGTTTTCTTATGCCGAAGCGTCTATTCCGGGCTTGTTCGCAAGAGAGGGCAAATCGCTACGACTAAAGTCGTCTGGAGCCCTTGCAGCGCTCCAATAAATTAGGGATCGACGACATCCGCGTCATCCCCGCTGTGAGGACAAGAACAAAATGAACGACAGCATCTACCAGCGGATTGATACCAATCCGCGCTTCAAAGAGTTGGTGGCCAAGCGCGAGCGATTCGCCTGGTTGCTCTCCCTGATCATGTTGGGCCTGTACGTGGTCTTCATCCTGCTCATCGCCTTCCAGCCGCAGCTGCTCGGCGCGAAGATCAGTGCCGATTCGTCCGTCACCTGGGGCATCCCCATGGGCGTCGGGCTGATTCTCTCTGCCTTCGTGCTTACCGGCATCTACGTGCGCCGGGCGAACGGTGAATTCGACCGCCTCAACCAGGAAATCCTCAAGGAGGCCCAGCAATGAAAGGCCGACACTCCGCGGCCCTCGCGCTGGCCGCCGTTCTTCCCGCTCTGTGGGCTCCCGCACTCTGGGCTGACGCCCTCACCGGCGAGGTGCAGCGCCAGCCGCTGAACGTCTCCGCCATCGTCATGTTCGTCGCCTTCGTCGGCCTGACCCTGTGCATCACCTACTGGGCCTCGAAACGCAGCAAATCCGCCGCCGATTTCTACACCGCCGGTGGCAGCATCACCGGTTTCCAGAACGGCCTGGCGATCGCCGGCGACTACATGTCCGCCGCGTCCTTCCTCGGCATTTCCGCGCTGGTGTTCACCTCCGGCTACGACGGCCTGATCTACTCCATCGGCTTCCTCGTCGGCTGGCCAATCATCCTCTTCCTGATCGCCGAACGCCTGCGCAACCTGGGCAAGTACACCTTCGCTGACGTGGCGTCCTATCGCCTCAAGCAGAAGGACATCCGCACCCTGTCCGCCTGCGGTTCGCTGGTGGTGGTGGCCTTCTACCTGATCGCGCAGATGGTCGGCGCCGGCAAGCTGATCGAGCTGCTGTTCGGCCTGAACTACCACGTCGCGGTCGTGCTGGTCGGCATCCTGATGGTGCTGTACGTGCTGTTCGGCGGCATGCTCGCCACCACCTGGGTACAGATCATCAAGGCCGTGCTGCTGCTCTCGGGCGCCACCTTCATGGCGATCATGGTGCTCAAGCACGTCAACTTCGATGTCAGCACGCTGTTCTCCGAAGCCATCAAGGTCCACCCGAAGGGCGAGTCGATCATGAGCCCCGGCGGCCTGGTGAAGGACCCGATCTCGGCGTTCTCCCTGGGCTTCGCGCTGATGTTCGGCACCGCTGGCCTGCCGCACATCCTGATGCGCTTCTTCACCGTCAGTGACGCCAAGGAAGCCCGCAAGTCGGTGTTCTTCGCCACCGGTTTCATCGGCTACTTCTACATCCTGACCTTCATCATCGGCTTCGGCGCGATCCTGCTGGTCAGCACCAACCCTGACTTCAAGGACGCCACCGGCGCGCTGCTGGGCGGCAACAACATGGCGGCCGTGCACCTGGCCGATGCCGTGGGCGGCAGCCTGTTCCTGGGCTTCATCTCCGCCGTGGCCTTCGCCACCATCCTCGCGGTGGTTGCCGGCCTGACCCTGGCCGGCGCCTCGGCCGTGTCCCACGACCTGTACGCCAGCGTGCTGAAAGGCGGCAAGGCCAACGAGAAAGATGAGCTGCGCGTCTCGAAGATCACCACCGTATGCCTCGGCGTGGTCGCGATCGTGCTCGGCATCCTGTTCGAGAAGCAGAACATCGCCTTCATGGTCGGCCTGGCCTTCTCCATCGCCGCCAGCTGCAACTTCCCGGTGCTGCTGCTCTCCATGTACTGGAAGAAGCTGACCACCCGTGGCGCGAAGATCGGTGGCTGGCTCGGCCTGGTCACCGCAGTGACCCTGATGATCCTCGGCCCGACCATCTGGGTGCAGATCCTCGGTCACGAGAAAGCCATCTACCCGTACGAGTACCCGGCGCTGTTCTCCATGGCCGTGGCCTTCATCGGTATCTGGTTCTTCTCCATCACCGACAAGTCGACCGCTGCCGACGAAGAGCGCGCGCGCTTCTTCCCGCAGTTCATCCGTTCGCAGACCGGCCTGGGTGCCAGTGGCGCAGCTGCCCACTGATCGTCTGAGCTAACCTGCCGGGGCCGGGGGTGGAAACACCTCCGGCCCCGCTTTTTTGACAGGGATGGATGACGGATGTCCGAAGATTTCAACTTCGCCTCGCCGCCCTTCGACCAGCTCCGCCCGCGGGAGCGCGAACAGCTGCGCGATGCGCTGAGCGTGGGCTACTACACGGTCGATGAAGTGCTGCTCGAAGCCGGCGCGCCGGTGCCCTGCCTGTTCGTCCTGATGAAGGGCGTGATCGAGGAGCGCGGCGAGGACGGCAAGCTGTTCGCCCAGTACGGCGCCGAGGACCTGTTCGACGTGCGCGGGCTGTTCTCCGGCAGCAGCAAGCACCGCTACCAGGCAGTGGAAGAGAGCATCGTCTATGAACTGCCGGCGGCGGTGTTCCACCAGCTGTGCACAGACAACCCCCAGTTCGCCCGCTTCTTCCGCGCGGACCTGGCCAGCAAGCGCCAGCTGGAACGCCGCGACGGGCAAAACCTCGCCGAATTCATCCTCACTCGCATTGCGCCCGAACACCTGTTGCCCGCCATCGAGGTGGGGCCGACGCTGCCCCTGGGCGACGCCGCGCGCCTTCAACTCAGCCGCGGCGCGGACGCGCTGCTGGTGCGCGAGGACGGCGCGCTGGGCATCGTCACCCGCACGGACCTGATGACGGCGCACTTCCGCGATGGCTTCAGCGAGGCGCAACCGATTGGGCCGCTGGCGCACCGCCCGTTGAGTCACGTCGAGCTGGGCGATTTCCTCTTCGATGCGATGATCCTCATGACCCGCCAGCGCATCGAGCGCGTGGCGGTATGCGAGGAGGGCAGGGTGGTCGGTCTGCTGCACCTGACCCAGGTGCTCAGCCTGTTCTCCACCCACTCCCATGTGCTGGCGCTGCGCATTGCCCGCGCCGAAAGCGAGGCTGAGCTGCGCGCCGCCGCCGAGACCCTGCATACGCTGATCGCGACCCTGGCGGGCAATGGCATCCGCCTGCGTTTCATCATGCAACTGGTCAGTGCTCTCAACGAACAACTGCTCGAGCGCCTCTTCGAGTTGCAGGTTCCGCCGGTCCTCCGTGGTCGTTGCTGCCTGCTGGTGATGGGCAGCGAAGGGCGCGCGGAGCAGTTGCTCAAGACCGACCAGGACAACGCGCTGATCCTCGACGATGGTCTGCCGGTGGAGCAGGGCCTGTTGCTGATGCAGCGCTTCTCCGCCGCGCTGCTGGAGTTCGGCTATCCGCCTTGCCCCGGTGGGGTGATGGCCAGCCGGCCGGAGTGGTGCAAACCCTTGTCCGAGTGGCAGCGCGAATTGCGCGAGCTGCCGCTGCAAGGTCGCCCCGAACAACTGATGCGCCTGTCGATCCTCGCCGATGCCTGGCCGGTGGCGGGCAACCGAAGGCTGTTCGACAGCCTGCGCGAATGCCTGTACGAGCTGGCCGGCGACAGCAGTCGCTGGATGAGCGACCTGGCGCTGCCGGCCCTGCAATTCGACACGCCACTGACCTTCCTCGGCCAGCTGAAAACCCAGGATGCGCAGCTGGACGTGAAGCGTGGCGGCATTTTCCCCATCGTTCACGGCGCCCGTGTGTTGGCCGTGCGCGAAGGGCTGGAGGAGCGCGGCACCCTCGGCCGACTCGTCGCCCTGAAGGCACTGGGCGTGCTGGACGATTCGCTGGTGGACAACCTGGCCGAAGCCTTCGAGCTGTTCCTGCAACTGCGCCTGCGCCAGCAACTGGATGGCCAGCGTGACGGCCGCGAACAGGGGCTCGATGTTTCTCGCCTCAGCCGCCACGAGCGTGATCTGCTGCGCTTTGGGCTGCATACGGTGAAGAAGTTCAAGCAGAGCCTGACCCGTCAATTCCACCTGGAGACCCGATGAACGCTTGTGTCGCTGCACCCGATCCGCACTGGTCTGCCTGGCGCCGTCGCCTGTACTGGTGGCGGCACGATCCGGCGGAGGCGCAAGAGCTGGTGTCGCTGGACCTGGAGACCACCAGCCTCGATCCGCGCAAGGCCGATATCCTCAGCATCGGCGCGGTGGTGATCCGGCGTGGCAAGCTGATTCTCGGTGAGCGCCTGGAGCTGCTGGTGGAGCCGCCGCCGTCGCTGGACGGCGAGTCGATCCGTATCCACAAGCTGCGTCGCACTGACCTTGAGGGGCAACTGCCGTTGGTGGAAGCCCTGCGCCGGGTGCAGGCGTTCGTCGGTGATCGGCCGCTACTGGGCTACTACCTGTCCTTTGACGTCGCGGTGTTGCGCCGGCACCTGCGCGAGCAACTCGATGCGCGGCTGGACAACCCCCGCGTGGAAGTCTCGGAAATCTACCACCGCAAGATGAGCAGGCGCTTCCCCGACCTGCACCTGGATCTGCGCTTCGACACCCTGGCGCGCCATCTGGAAATCCCCATCGAAGGCCGCCACACCGCTATCGGCGACGCGCGCACTGCAGCCCTGATGTTCCTGCGCCTGCGCAAGGGCTCACTACCCCGCGACCTGAGCTGATCCCGAGTACGTGCAGATTCTTTGAATCTTCCGCGCATCCTCCCAGTCGGAAACCATAAGCGCTGGCCTATCGCACCACCGCGAGCCATCGCCCCTCGTCGACTGAAAGAGGAGAGACGATATGGGACTCGGGACCATCCTGTTGATCATCCTGATCTTGCTGCTGATCGGCGGCCTGCCGGTCTTCCCCCACTCGCGCAATTGGGGTTACGGCCCCTCCGGTGTGATCGGCGTGGTGCTGGTCGTGCTGCTGGTGCTGTTGTTGCTGGGGCGGATCTGACCGGGCGGGGACGGATCGGTTTGCCCCATTAAACCCTTCACCCTCACCCTCTCCCCAGGGGAGAGGGGACCGTTCGGCACAGGTTGAAACCGAATTGTCAGCCGGCACGAGCGGCTCCCTTTCCCTGCGGGAGAGGGCTGGGTGAGGGGAGTGCCCTAGCGCGGTGGCGTCAGATAACTCGGCTTTCGTCACAGCGCCGATACGTCACAGGGTGATTCGTCGCACAGCCATTCCGAGGTGCCTGTACTAACATACTGGGCCTTTGCCATCAGGGAGTCGTAGGGATGCTGGGCGTTGTACTGGTTGTGCTGGGCGTGGTGTGGTTGCTCGTCCAGTGCGGGCTGGGCCTGCCACCGCTGGCCGAAGCCATGACCCTGGACCCGGTGGTCAATCCGGACCGCTATTGGCAGTTTGCCTTCCTCGGCCCAGCCTTTCCCGTGGCCCTGGGCATCTTCCTGTTGCGCTACCGCATCAGGCAATTCGCCCAGTTCAAGCGCGAGCGCATCAACTGCGCGGCCCACCTGCTCGTCTCCGCCGGCATCGCCCTCGTGCTGGGCAAGCTCTGCGTGCTGCTCCAGGCCTGATCTGTATCCCTCGAAGCGCTAGTGCGCCGGCGGTTTGCCAGGGGCATTCAGCGCCCTGATTTCGCCGCTGATAGCCGAAAGCCTTGGTTACACTTCGGGCCACAGTCGTCGACAGGACCGTTGTCGATACCCGTCCCGAACAAGACAAGAAAAGGCAGACCTCCCCTATGCAAAATCGCATCATGATCACCGGCGCCGGTTCCGGCCTCGGACGCGAAATCGCCCTGCGCTGGGCCCGCGAGGGCTGGAAGCTGGCGCTGGCCGACGTCAACGAAGCAGGCCTGCAGGAAACCCTCAAGCTGGTACGCGAGGCCGGCGGTGACGGCTTCACCCAGCGCTGCGACGTGCGCGACTACAGCCAGCTGACCCAGCTGGCGCAGTCCTGCGAAGAGAAATTCGGCGGCATCGACATCATCGTCAACAACGCCGGTGTCGCCTCCGGCGGCTTCTTCAGCGAACTCTCGCTGGAAGACTGGGACTGGCAGATCTCGATCAACCTGATGGGCGTGGTCAAGGGCTGCAAGGCCTTCCTGCCGCTGCTGGAGAAGAGCAAGGGCCGGATCATCAACATCGCCTCCATGGCTGCCCTGATGCAGGGCCCGGCGATGAGCAACTACAACGTGGCCAAGGCCGGTGTGGTGGCGCTTTCGGAAAGCCTGCTGGCCGACCTCAGCCTGGTGGATGTGAAGGTCCACGTGGTCTGCCCGTCGTTCTTCCAGACCAACCTGCTGGATTCCTTCCGTGGTCCGAGCCCGGAGATGAAGACCCAGGTCGGCAAGCTGCTGGAAAGCTCGCCCATCAGCGCCGCCGACATCGCCGACTACATCCACCAGGAAGTGGCCCGCGACGTCTTCATGATCCTGCCCCACGAACAGGGCCGCATGGCCTGGCAGATCAAGCAGCAGAACCCGCAGGCGCTGTACGACGAGATGGCGAAAATGGCCGAGAAGATGCAAGCCAAGCGCCGCAGCCTGGGCTGATTTCCAGTCACTTTTTGCCCCCTTTCGGTGCAGTGGAAGAGAGGGCTTGCCCAGGCCGGTGCAAAGGGTTAGTTTTAGTCACCGGCCTGCCTGGCTGATGTACGTTGGACCCCGGTGAAAGCCCCGCTCATTTCGCGGGGCTTTTGCTTTTTCGGGCTACTGCCCAGCTCTTGGGATTCGTGCTTTGCGCATCGCCAGGCCTGTGTTAGAAGGCTCCGGTGTCATTGAAGGAAGAACCCGCTTGCACTCTGAATCCATCGTCTATGGCTGCATCCGCGACTGGCCCGGCGACTCGATGGAGCGCCGCCTGCGCCGCGCCGCCAACCGCAAGGTGCTCGACAGTCTGCCCATGGGCGAGGCCTGGCCGTTCCTGGGCCGCGAGATGTTCAGCCGCTGTGAGACCGAAGGTGCGGGCCTGTACCAGTCCCAGGTGATCCATTTCGGCGCCAGCTACCAGACCATCGAGTACGAGTGGAAACTCTGGGTCGAACAGTTCGAAGCCCTGCTGCGCCGCCTGTACTGGGCCAGCGCGGTGGTGCATCTGGAAACCGAAGTCAACGGCAGCCACACCTTCCGCTGGGAGTCCGAAAACGGCTTCCACAGTCCGCGCGAAGGCGAGCTGAAAGTGCGCTGCGCCTGGGAGCGCGAGGGCGGCCTGCGCGGCTGACCGGCGCACTTCCCGTCACGGAAAGAGCCCCCATGATCAATTACCTCTGGTTCGTCCTCGCCGCTTTCTGCGAGATCGCCGGCTGCTACGCCTTCTACCTCTGGCTGCGTCTGGACAAGAGCGCCCTGTGGATAATTCCCGGCCTGCTCAGCCTGACGGTCTTCGCCCTGCTGCTCACCCGCGTCGAAGCGAACTACGCCGGGCGCGCCTATGCCGCGTACGGTGGTATCTACGTCGCTGCGTCGCTGTTCTGGCTGGCCTTCGTCGAGAAGAGTCGCCCGCTGTGGAGCGACTGGGTAGGCGTGGCGCTCTGCGTCATCGGCGCCAGCGTGGTGCTGCTGGGGCCGCGTCTGGCTCCCTGATCCGCTCCCATCTGACCACTGAGCTTCGTCGTAGGATGGGTGGAGCTTGCGATACCCATGCCGTGGTGCACGCAATCGATGGGTATCGCTGCGTTCCACGCCATCCCACATAGTGTTCAGCCTGAGCGTCATAGAAGGAGCGTGTCAGTCCTCCAGCCACTCCTTCGGCACTTCGCTTTTCAGCATCAGCTGACACTGCTGGCTTTCCGGATCGAAGACGATCACCGCCTCGCCGCGCTTGAGTGCATGCCGCGCGCGCTCCACGCGCACGTCCAGCGGCGTGTCGTCGCCGTTGTCGGTGCCTTCGCGGGTAACGAAGTCTTCCAGCAGGTTGTTCAGGGTGTCGGCTTCGATGAGCTCGAAGGGAATCAGCATGGCTGGCTACTCAGAATCGCAGCGCGGGATTGTAGTCCCGCGCTGCGCCGAGTGCAGCTTCAGTTCTTTTCCCCGTCCGGGGCCTTGCCCTTGTCGGACGATCCATCGCCGCTGTCGATCAGGTCGTCCACCGGTGGCACATGGGTGGTGCTCTCCATGTGTACCGGGTGCTCCAGCTGCTTGCTGAAACGCTCCAGCGTGCCTTCGCTGGGCTCCGCGTCGCTGTCGAATACCGGCGGACTGAGCATGTACGCCGTGAGCAGTTTTGCCAGCGCGGCAAGGCTGTCGATATGGGTGCGTTCGTAGCCGTGGGTGGCATCGCAGCCGAACGCCAGCAGGGCGGTGCGGATGTCGTGGCCGGCGGTGATCGCCGACTGCGCGTCGCTGTGGTAATAGCGGAACAGGTCGCGGCGCACCGGGACTTCATGGCGCTCGCCCAGCCGCAGCAGATGCCGCGAGAGGTGGAAGTCGTAAGGACCGCCGGAATCCTGCAAGGCCACGCTCACTGCGTGCTCGCTGGAGTTCTGTCCCTCGGCCACCGGGGCGATGTCGATGCCGACGAACTCGCTGACGTCCCAGGGCAGCGCGCCGGCCGCGCCGGAGCCGATCTCCTCGGTGATGGTGAACAGCGGGTGGCAATCGATGGGTGGAACGTTGCCGCTTTCCACGATGGCCTTGAGCGAAGCCAGCAGCGCGGCGACGCCGGCCTTGTCGTCGAGGTGGCGGGCGCTGATGTGGCCGCTCTCGGTGAATTCCGGCAAGGGGTCGAAGGCGACGAAGTCGCCGATGGCCACGCCCAGGGATTCACTGTCGGCGCGGCTGGCGGTGTAGGTGTCCAGACGCAGTTCGACGTGGTCCCAGCTGATCGGCAGGGTATCCACGGCAGTATTGAAGGCGTGCCCGGAAGCCAGCAGCGGCAGCACGCTGCCACGGAACACGCCGTTCTCGCAGAATACCGTGACGCGGCTGCCCTCGGCGAAGCGGCTCGACCAGCAACCCACCGGCGCCAGTGCCAGGCGACCGTTGGGCTTGATCTCGCGGACGATGGCGCCAATGGTGTCCAGGTGCGCCGAGACCGCGCGGTCCGGACTCTTGCGCCGGCCCAGGAGGGTCGCGCGAATGGTCCCGCGGCGGGTCATCTCGAAGGGGACGCCGATCTCCTCCAGCCGCTCGGCAACGTAACGCACGATGGTGTCGGTGAAGCCGGTGGGGCTGGGGATGGCGAGCATTTCCAGCAGCACGCGCTGCAGGTAGTTCAGGTCCGGTTGCGGCAGTTGGGTCATGCCGGGGCCTCCACGTTGGGGTGTGGCTGGTCACGGTTGTCGCGGTGCAGCAGTTCGCGGCTCAGCGGGAAGAGCAGGTCGACGAAGCGCTCGGCAGTGGGCTGTGGCTCATGGTTGGCCAGACCGGGGCGCTCATTGGCTTCGATGATCACGTAGTCCGCCTGGTCGGCCTCGGTGACCAGCAGATCGAGGCCGGTGACCGGAATCTCCAGTGCCCGCGCCGCGCGGATGGCTGCGTCGGCGAGCGCCGGGTGCAGGCGCTCGGTGACGTCCTCCAGGGTGCCGCCGGTGTGCAGGTTGGCGGTGCGGCGCACGGCCAGGCGCTGGCCGCTGGGCAGCACGTCGTCGTAGGTGAAGCCCGCGGCGCTCAGGGTGCGCTCGGTTTCGCCGTCCAGCGGGATGCGACTCTCGCCGCCGGTGGCCGCCATACGCCGACGGCTCTGCGCCTCGATCAGCTTGCGGATGCTGTGCCGACCATCGCCGATCACCTCGGCGGGGCGGCGGATGGCGGCGGCCACCACTTCGTAGCCGATCATCACGATGCGCAGGTCCTGGCCGGGGTGGTAGCTCTCGAGGATCACGCGGGTGTCGAACTGCTTCGCGTGGGCGATGGCTTCCTCCACCTCTTGTGGCGTGCGCAGGTCCACGGCGACGCCCTGGCCCTGTTCGCCGTCCACCGGCTTGACCACCAGCGCGCTGTGCTCCTCAAGGAACGCGGCATTCTCCTGGGCACTACCGGCCAGCCGCTGTTGTGGCTGGCGCAGGCTGGCACGGTCGAGGGCGCGGTGGGTGAGGGTCTTGTCCTGGCACAGGCTCATGCTCACGGCGCTGGTGAGGTCGCACAGCGACTCCCGGCAGCGGATGCGCCGGCCTCCCTGGGTGAGGGTGAAGAGGCCGGCGTCGGCGTCCTGCACCTGGACTTCGATGCCGCGCCGATGGGCTTCGTCGACGATGATCTTCGCGTAGGGGTTCAGACCTTTCTCCGGGCCGGGGCCGAGGAACAGCGACTGGTTGATGCCGTTCTTGCACTTGATGGCAAAGGTGGGCAGCTCGCGGAAACGCAGCTTGTGGTAGAGCGACTTGGCCTGCTGGTTGCCGTGCAGCACCGACAGGTCCAGATACGCCAGGCCGCGGCTCATGAAGTGCTCGATCAGGTGGCGCACCAGCGCTTCGCCGACGCCGGGCCGGCTGGACTGTGGGTCCACCGCCAGGCACCAGAGGCTGGAGCCGCCTTCCGGATCGCGGAAGGCCTTGGCGTGATTGATGCCCATGACCGTGCCGATCACCGTGCCGGTCTCGGCGTCTTCCGCCAGCCAGTAGGCCGGGCCGCCCTGGTGGCGCGGGGTGACGTTGGACGGATCGACTGGCAGCATGCCGCGCGACAGGTACAGGCGGTTGATCGCTGCCCAGTCTTCATCGCTGTGCACGCGGCGGATGCGGAAGCCGCGGAAAGGCCGGCGCGCGGGGCGATAGTCGGTGAACCACAGGCGCAGCGCGTCGGATGGATCGAGGAAGAGTTGCTGCGGTGCCTGCGCCAGCACCTGCTGCGGAGCGGCTACGTAAAGGGCAATGTCGCGCTCACCGGGCTGCTCGTTGAGCAATTCGGCGGCGAGCTTGTCGGGGCTGGAAAAGGTGTGGCCAATCAGCAGGCGGCCCCAGCCGCATTGCAGGATCAGCGGGCCGTGGCTTTCCGCGTGGTCGCCGGCGAAACGTGCCTGCAGCCGCTCGTAGGTCGGCGTCTGGCCGCGCAGCAGCCGCTGGTTGTGGGGATGGGGCAGGTTGGAATGGGCTTTCATCTTGCGCTCCCTGATAAGGCATCTGTCCTGGGCTGGAAGAAAAGGCAACGCCGCACGAGGCGGCGTTGCCGGGCTCTAGAGGCCTTGTTCCGTCAGCCAGAGGTTGAGGGCCGCCAACTGCCACAACTTGGAACCACGCAGCGGAGTAAGGTCGCTTGCCGGGTCGCTGAGCAGGCGGTCGAACATCGCCGTCTCGAACAGGCCGCGGTCCTGGCTCGGGTCCAGCAGCAGTTCGCTGACCCAGGCGCGGGTATTGCCTTGCAGGTGCTTCAGACCGGGCACCGGGAAATAACCCTTGGGTCGGTCGATCACCTCGCTGGGGATGACCTTGCGCGCGGCGGCCTTGAGCACCTGCTTGCCGCCATCGCCGAGCTTGAAGCGCGACGGGATGCGCGCCGACAGCTCCGCGACGCGGTAGTCGAGGAACGGCACGCGGGCTTCCAGGCCCCAGGCCATGGTCATGTTGTCCACTCGCTTGACCGGGTCGTCGACCAGCATGATGGTGCTGTCCAGGCGCAACGCCTTGTCTACCGGGTCCTCCGCGCCAGGCTGGGCGAAGTGGTCGCGGACGAACTCGCTGGCCACGTCCTCCACCCGCAGGGCTTCGCGCACGGTGTCCAGGTATTCGCCGTGGCTACGGTCGAAGAAGGCCGCGCGGTAGGCCTGCAGTGGGTCCTTGGCGCCGGCCACTTTCGGGTACCAGTGGTAGCCGGCGAACAGCTCGTCGGCGCCCTGGCCGCTCTGTACCACCTTGCAGTGCTTCGAGACCTCCCTCGAGAGGAGGTAGAAGGCAATGCAGTCATGGCTGACCATTGGCTCGCTCATGGCGCGGAAGGCCGCGGGCAGCTGCGAGATCACTTCGTTCTCGTCGATGCGCAGCTGGTGGTGGCGGGTGCCGTAGCGCTGGGCGATCAGGTCCGAGTACTGGAATTCGTCGCCGCGCTCGCCACCGGCGTCCTCGAAGCCGATGGAGAAGGTCAGTAGGTCCTCGACGCCGGCCTCGTGCAGCAGGCCGACCAGCAGACTGGAGTCGACTCCGCCGGAAAGCAGCACGCCGACTTCTCGGGCGGCGCGCTGACGCACGCTCACGGCGTCGCGTAGGCTGGACAGCAGGCGGTCTTCCCAGTCGTCCAGGGTCAGCTCGCGCTCGTCCGGCAGCGGGCCGTAGTCCAGGGTCCACCAGCGCTGGCGCTCGGTGTGGCCGTCAGCGTCGATGGTCATCCAGGTGGCCGGCGGCAGCTTCTGCACTTCGGCCAGCAGGGTGCGCGGCGCGGGCACCACGGCGTGGAAGTTCAGGTAGTGGTTGAGTGCCACCGGGTCCAGCGCCGGGTCGATGTCACCGCCCTTGAGCAACGCCGGCAGGCTGGAGGCGAAGCGCAGACGCTTGCCGGTCTGCGACAGGTACAGCGGCTTGATGCCGAGGCGGTCGCGGGCGATGAACAGGCGTCGTTTGTCGCGTTCCCAGATGGCGAAGGCGAACATGCCATTGAGGCGGGGCAATAGTTGTTCACCCCAGGCGTGGTATCCCTTTAGAAGTACTTCGGTGTCGCCTCCGGAAAAGAAGCGGTACCCAAGGGCTTCCAGCTCGCCGCGCAGTTCGGGGTAGTTGTAGATTGCCCCGTTGAACACCAGCGACAGGCCCAGCGAGGTGTCGATCATCGGCTGACCGGAGGCTTCGGCCAGGTCCATGATCTTCAACCGCCGGTGCCCCAGGGCCACCGGCCCTTCGCTGTGGAAGCCCCAGGCGTCGGGGCCTCGCGGGGCGAGGTGATGGGTGATGCGTTCGACTGCGGCAAGGTCCGCAGCCTGGTTATCGAAACGTAGTTCTCCTGCTATTCCGCACATGTCCTTACCGGTTCTCCGTTGGGGATGAAGTGGGTGGCGCCTCATGGAGGCCTTAGGGGATGACCCGTCGATCTGGCGAGAGTTCTATCTGATTTCATTGAGAAAAAATGACGGAGCAGCAGGTGGACTGAGATGGCCGAGAGCAAGACCGCGATGCGCAACGCCCACGCACTCTCCATGTTGCAGGCCCTGAGACGGCTGCAGCAGGCGGCGGAAGTGCACTCCAAGAGCCTGGGTCGCGACGGTGAGCTGACGCCGCTGCAGCTGTTGATCCTGCAGGTCGTGGACCTGGAAGGGGAGATAACCGCTGGTCAGTTGGCACGGCAGGTGGCGCTGTCGCAGTCATCCATTTCCAGCGCGCTGACACGCCTGGAAAGCAAAGGGTTGCTGACCCGTCGGCGCGACGACGATGACCGCCGCAAGCAGTGGCTGAGCCTGGAGGCGGTCGGTCGGCGGGCGCTCAGGAACGGGCCGACGCTGCTGCCCGAGCATGCTTTGGAGCGCTTTGCCGGGCTGCCGGAATGGGAACAGCACGCGATCCTCGCGGGCCTGCTGCGCGCCGCCGAGCTGTTCGAGACGCCGGGAGTGGGCGTCGAGGAAGAAGAGTTCTAGGCTTCAGCTCATCAGCTTCTGCGCAGCCAGCGACAGACTGACTGCCACCAGCATCAACGCGAACAGGCGCTGCAAGGTCGCGCCGCCCAGGCGTACTGCCAGTCGATTGCCGAACAGCACACCGAGCGCGCCGCCCGCCGCCAGGCAGGCCAGCAACGGCAGTGGCGGTTGGGCATGGGTGAGGTAGAGCAGGAAGCCGCCACCGGACACCAGGGCGATTACCGCCATCGAAGTCGCCGTTGCGGCCATCATCGACAGCGGGGTGAACCACAGCAGGCCCGGCACGATCAGGAAGCCACCCCCCACCCCCATCAGGCCGGACAACATGCCCACCGCCAGTCCCACACCCAGCAGTGGGCCGTTGCGCGTCGGCTGGTCGGACACTCGCGGTTGGCTGGACCCCTGCCACATGCGCCAGGCCGACCACAGCACCAGCAGGCAGAAGCCGATGATCAGCCAGGCGTCCGGCACGAACTTGCCCAGCCACTGGCCGACGGCATTGCCTGGCCAGCCGGTGATCACCAGCCAGAACAGCGGCTTCCAGGCCACCTGGCCCTGCCGTGCACGCGGCACCGCGCCGATGGCCGCGGACAGTGCGACGGCGCCGAGGCTGACGCCGATGGCGTCGTGCAGCGGCAGGTGCAGGCTGAGCAGCAGGGGCAGGGCCACCAGCGAGCCGCCGGCGCCGGTCAGGCCCAGCAGCAGCCCGAGGATCAGGCCGATGGCGGAGGATTCAAGCAGCAGTGCATCCATGTCGGTGGTCCGCTCTGGAGGCTGGTCGCGGTCCCATCGATGGACCGCGAGGTGTTCAGGAGTTCTTCTGGCCGCGTACTACGTCGCGCAGGAAGAAACGGTTCGGGTGGCAGGCTTCGGCCACGGCGCGTGCCACGGGCAGCGGTTCGTCGTCGATCCAGGCCGCCAGCAGTTCACCGGCCAGCGGCGCGGTGACCAGCCCGCGTGAGCCATGGGCGCTGTTCAGGAACAGGCCGTCGAGCCAGGGGCAGGGTGTTTCCGGCACCTGGCGCGCGTCCTTGCCGAGCACTGCGTAAGCCTGGGCGAAGGCTTCACGATCCGCCAGCGGGCCCACCAGCGGCAGGTAGTCCGGGGTGGTGCAGCGGAAGGCGGCGCGGCCCTGCAGCATTGCCGGATCGAGCTGGGCGATGTGCAGGCGCTCGGTCAGGTCTGTGGATATCTCCGCCAGCAGGTCGAGGTTGCCCAGGTGTTCTTCCAATGATGGCTCAGTGTCGTCTCGCTTGAATTCGAAACTGGCGCCCAGGGTGTGCTCGCCGTGGCGCGGTGGGGCGACGTAGCCTTCGGCGCAGACCACGGTACTCAGTGCGGCGCTCTCGGCGGTGGCCGGTACGCGGGTGATCTGCCCGCGGATGCGCTTCATCGGCAGCGTCTGGGCCCCGTCGAAGCGGCGCACTTCGGCGGCGGTGGCAAGAATGGCGATGGGCGCGCTGGCGAGTTTCTGCTCGCCGCTCCAGGCGCTCCAGCCATCGGCGTCGCGTTGCAGGCGGACTTCTTCACCGGTCAGCACGCGGATGTTCGGATGCTGAGCGAGATGGCGGCACAGTGCGGGCGGATGTACCCAGCCCCCTTCCGGGTAGAACAGCCCGCCGGCGGGCAGGCCGATGCCGGCGATGGATTCGGCCTCGGCCTTGCCCAGTTGGCGCAGCAGGGTGGCCGGGAAAGCTTCGGCCAGTTTGCTCTGACGCTGGGTTTCGGCGTCATCGAAGCCCAGTTGCAACACGCCGCAATCGGACCATTCCTCGCCTTTGCGCAGGCGCTGGATCAGCCGTCGCGTGTGGCCAAAACCGCTGACGACCAGCCGCGACAGCGCCGTGCCGTGGGCGGACAGTTTGAGGTAGAGCACGCCCTGCGGATTGCCCGAGGCTTCTTCGGCGAGGCCCGCGTGACGCTCGATCAGCGTCACCTGCCAGCCCCGCGCGGCAAGGCTGGCGGCGCTGGCGCAACCGGCCATGCCGCCGCCGATCACCAGCGCTTCGCGCGGGCCATTCGGTCGGGCTGGTCGGCTGTACCACGGTTTGCCGGCCGGCTGTTCGACGCCGAGGAATTCGCCCTGGGACATCTCCCATTTCTTGCCGAAGCCCGGGGTGCGGCGAATCTTGAAGCCGGCGGCGCCCAGCCCGCGGCGGACGAAGCCTGCGCTGGTGAAGGTGGCGATGCTCGTGCCCGGCACCGAGAGGCGGGCGAGTTGGGCGTAGAGCGCGTCGTTCCACATCTCCGGGTTCTTCGCCGGGGAGAAGCCGTCGAGGAACCAGGCGTCGATGCGCGCGTCCAGTTCGGGGAGGGTCTCCAGCACGTCGCCCACCAGAAGGGTCAGCACCACGCGACCCCCGGCGAAGACGAAGCGCTGGAAGCCGGGATTGATCGCCACGTACTGCTCCAGCAACTGCCCCGACAGGTGCGCCAGCTCCGGCCAGAGGGCAAAAGCGCGGTGCAGGTCGTCCGGCGCCACCGGGTACTTCTCGGTGCTGACGAAGTGCAGTTGCGCATCTAGCGGAGCCTGCGCCTCGAACAGCTGCCAGGCGCAAAGGAAGTTCAGCCCGGTACCGAAACCGGTTTCGCCGATGCACAGGCGCCCGCCAGCGGGCAGTGCGGCGAAGCGTTCGGGCAGGCGGTTGCCGTTGATGAACACGTGGTTCGTCTCGGCAACACCGGACGCAGGGGAGAAATACACGTCGTCGTAGACGCGGGACGTGGGCTGGCCGTTTTCGTCCCAGTCGATCTGGGCGCTGCTGATGTCGGGCATGGGAAGGCAAGGCTGGGAAACGAAGGCGGCAGTTTAGCCGATCCGCCGCGCAGACAGCCTGCGTCACATCCGCTACCTTTTATTCACTTCGAAACAAGGAGAGCTGCATGTTCGAATCCGCTGAGATCGGTCATTCCATCGACAAGGAAACCTACGAGAAGGAAGTCGCGGTGCTGCGCGAGGCCCTGCTCGAGGCGCAGTACGAGCTCAAGCAACAGGCGCGCTTCCCGGTGATCATCCTGATCAACGGCATCGAGGGCGCCGGCAAGGGCGAGACGGTGAAGTTGCTCAACGAGTGGATGGACCCGCGGCTGATCCGGGTGGAAAGCTTCCTGCTGCCCACCGACGAGGAGCTCTCCCGGCCGCCGCAGTGGCGCTTCTGGCGCCGCCTGCCGCCCAAGGGCACCACCGGCATCTTCTTCGGCAACTGGTACAGCCAGATGCTCTATGCGCGGGTGACGGGCGAGATCAAGGACAGCCAGCTCGACGGCCTGATCGGCGATGCCGAGCGCTTTGAACGCATGTACTCCGACGAGGGAGCACTGATCTTCAAGTTCTGGTTCCACCTCTCCAAGAAGCAGCTCAAGGAGCGCCTCAAGGCGCTGGAGAACGACCCGAGCCGCAGCTGGCAGCTCAGCGAGGTGGACTGGAAGCAGAGCGAGGTCTACGACAAGTTCGTGCGCTATGGCGAGCGCGTGCTGCGCCGCACCAGCCGCGACTATGCTCCCTGGTACGTGGTGGAAGGTTCCGATGAGCGCTACCGCAGCCTGACGGTCGGCCGCACCATCCTCGAAAGCCTCCAGGCCGCCCTCAAGCGCAAGGATCGCCCGACTCCGCAGCCTCACGCCGCGCCGCTGGTCTCCAGCCTGGACAACAAGGGCCTGCTGGATGCGCTGGACCTGAGCCTGTCGCTGGACAAGGACCAGTACAAGGAGCAGTTGGCCAAGGAGCAGGCGCGCCTGGCCACGCTGATGCGCGACAAGCGCTTCCGCAGCCACTCGCTGATCGCCGTGTTCGAGGGCAACGACGCCGCAGGCAAGGGCGGCGCGATCCGCCGTGTCACCGACGCGCTGGACCCACGCCAGTACCGCATCGTGCCGATCGCCGCGCCCACCGAGGAGGAGCGCGCGCAGCCCTACCTGTGGCGCTTCTGGCGGCACATCCCGGCGCGCCGGCAGTTCACCATCTTCGACCGTTCCTGGTACGGCCGCGTGCTGGTGGAGCGGGTCGAGGGCTTTGCCAGCGACGCCGACTGGCTGCGCGCCTACGCGGAGATCAACGACTTCGAGGAACAGCTGGCGAACTACAACATCGTGCTGGTGAAGTTCTGGTTGTCCATCGACCAGGAGACCCAGCTGGAGCGCTTCAAGGAGCGCGAGTCGATTCCCTTCAAGCGCTTCAAGATCACCGAGGAAGACTGGCGAAACCGTGACAAGTGGGACCTCTATGTGGACGCGGTGGGCGACATGGTCGACCGCACCAGCACCGAGATCGCACCCTGGACGCTGATCGAGGCCAACGACAAGCGCTATGCGCGGGTGAAGGTACTCAGGACCATCAACTATGCGCTGGAGGCGGCATACGGGAGTTCGAAGAAGAGCAAGAAGGACTGACGCTTCAGCTCGCTACCTGTAGGAGCGAGCTTGCTCGCGAAGCTGATCAACGCTGGTGTGAGCGGACCTTGCCCACGATGCTCTTGCTTGTCGTTGGGAATCCAGCGCCGCTTCGGCGGGCGCGCGGACCTCTTGTCTCGCCCCCTCGGGCGAGCTACTTTGGCAAACGCCCCAAAGTAGGCAAAGGTCTTGCCCCGGACATCCGGTTTTTCGCTTGGGGCGAAAAATGCCCTCGTTGAAGCGAAGTTTCAGGGGCACGCGCTGAACGGGGCCGTTCGGAGTGCTCGGGTGTTTTTCTGGAAGTCTTTTTAGAGCCGAAGCGGGGGATTGAGGGCTTTCGTAGGAGCGAGCTTGCTCGCGAACAGGCCCCATTGCGAAATCGGTTCGGGAGCAAGCCCGCTCTTCCAGGGGCATGCCGATGCCAGGCGTGCTGCCGATCTATGCCCCGTTTTTCTGCGACGGCTTCGGCGCACCAATGAGCCGCCCCATCGCCCCGGCAATCCCCATCTCCCGCAGCACCTGCAGCTCACCCTCGGTTTCCACCATCTCCGCAATCAGCGGCAGGTCGATGCTGTTGGAGGCGCGGTACATGGCCTCGATGAACAGGCGCTTGTCGTTGTCCTGGTCGATGGCGCGGATGTAGCTGCCGTCGATCTTCAGGTACGCCAGGCCCAGGCGGGTCAGGTTGCCGATCAGGCTGAAGCGCCCGCCGAAATGCTGCAGGCCCAGCTTGGCGCCGACGTCCTGCACCGACTGGGCGAGCTTCTCCAGCTCGGCCGGCGGCGGCAGGTAGCGTTCGTCCACCTCCAGGGTCATCAGCTGGGCTTCCTGCGGGTGGGCACGGAGAATTTCGAACAGCTGACGCAAGGGCTCGGCGCTGCGTACGGTTTCCGCCGAGAGCGACAGGGCCAGTGGCGCTGGCTGCTGGGCGAGGTGGGCGAGGGCGTGTTCGAGCATGGCCAGGTCGAAACGCGCGGACCAGCCGAAGCGCTCGATCCACGGCAGGAACTGCCCGGCGGCGACGGCCTCGCCCTTGGGGTCGAGCAGCCGCGCGAGCACCTTCTGGTGCAGCACCTCGCCATTCTCGGCGCAGGTGCGCACGGGCTGGAACCACAGTTGCAGCTTGCCCTTCTGCAGGGCGTCGTCGAGCCATTCGCGCCAGGCTCGCGAGTCTTGCGCGGGTTGGCCGCCGGAGCTGTCCAGGCGCTGCCAGGGCCGGTCAGGCGAGGATTGCGCTTGCGCCAGTGCCTGGTCCGCGCGGGACAGCACACTGGCGGCCGATTCGCCGGGGCGGAAGGCGGCCAGGCCAAGGTGCGCCACCGGTGTGCAGTCGCTGGCGCCGGTACTGCGCAGGTTTTCCAGGGCGGCGCTGAGCTGGTCGGCAAGCAGTTCGGCGCTGGCGCTGTCGACCCCGGGTGCGAGCAGGGTGAACTCTCCGCCGCGGCTGCGTGCAGCCAGCCAATCTGGGGTGCCGTGCTGCTCGCGCTCACGTTCCAGCAGCTCGGCCACATCTCTGATCAGCGCGTCGGTGCGCTGCCCACCCAGGCGCTGGTTGAGCCCGCCCAGATCGTTCAGGCGCAACAGCAGGAGGTAACCGGCGGCGTTCTGTTCGCTGGGGGACAGCTGTGCATCCAGCCGCGCGTCGAACAGGCGGCGGTTGGCCAGGCCCGAGAGGCTGTCCTGGTAGGCCTCCTCGCGCAGCTTCTCGCTGCGGGTGGCCTCCTCGGCGAACAGTGCCTTGAGCTTGTCGACCATCTGGTTCATCGCCTGCACCACGCGCTTGAGTTCGGGGGTGCGCGGCTCCTTGGGCAGGGTGAGGAATTCGCGCCGGGTGATGGCGTGGGCCTGCTGCACCATCTGGTCCAGCGGCTTGAGCTGGGTGCGCAGCAGCCAGCCGCCGAGGATGGCGCTGACCAGCCCGCAGGCCAGCAGCCAGGCGAGGCTGCCCAGCGCGCCGTCCCACAGCTTGGCCAGGGCGAACTGCGGATGGCTGACCACCTCGACCCGCGCGGCCTGTTCCCAGCCGCGCATGATCAGCGCGTCGCCGCCCTGGGCCTTGAGGTTGACCAGCTTGGCGAACCAGGCCGGTACCTTCTGATCCTGGCTGTCGCTGTCACGTTCGACGATGACCTTGCCCTCGGGAATGCTCACCACGCGGATGGTGGCGAAGTAGCCGGAATCGAAGATCGAACTGACCATCAGCTCGATCATTGCCGGGTCGTCCACGTGCGGGGTGAGCGACAGCCCCAGCGCGGTGGCGGCGTCCTGGGCATGCGAGCGCAACTGGCCGATCAGTTGCTCGCGGGAGCTTTCAAGGCTGGCGGCGAAGCTGCCGGCGAAGGCCACCACGAGGAACAGGCAGATCGCCAGGAACAGTTGCTTGAGCAATGACATGCCGGGGTTCTCCTATCGCGTCTCGTCGAGGTCCAGGCCCTCGGCGCGCATCTTGGTCAACAGGTCCTGCCAGCGCGACAGCTTCTTGCTGTCGCCGGTGCGCTTGCCACCGTTGGCGCCGGGCAGCCAAAGCCCCTCGGCGTTGAAGGCGTAGACGGGCAGGAGGTCCTTGCGCTGGGACGCAGGCTTGATCTGCGGGATCAGGTTATCCAGCACCAGCGGCTCGGCAGTGGGGGAGGCGTAGTAGGTGAGCACCATGTGCGCCTGGTTCTGCTGCAGCGCCTTGACGTAGGTGATGCGCAGCTTGTCGCTGGCGACGCCGAGGCGGCGCAGGGTGACGAACTTGGCGATGGAGTAGTCCTCGCAGTCGCCGGCGCCCTTGTAGAGGGATTCCACCGGCGTCGCCCAGTAGTCCTCCTGGTGCCAGACGGTGCGGTCGTCGGTGAATACCAGGGCGCCGTTGAAGAAGGCATTGACCGCCTTGAGCTTGGCCATCTCGTCGAGACTCTCGCTGTCGGCGATCAGGCGGCCCCAGGACTCGATGCGGGTCTTGGCAGTGCCGAGGTTGCCGTAGCGCTGCTCGGCGTTCTTCAGGATGGTGTCGAAGTTCCAGGCGGCGGTGGCGGTGAGTGCGAGGAGCGCGAGCAGCAGAGCACCGGCCCGCAGACACAGCGGGCTGGCGAACAGCCAGAGGGCTCCTCGGGGTGGCTGCATCGCCAGCGCTCCATGTGGGATGTGTGGAGTCTAGGCGCTCTTCGAGAACTTGCGCCGGCGTATCGCCATTGAGCGCAAAGCCCCGTCCCACGGGCCTTGGAGGCGAATCTGACAGAATTGTCATCTAAGGGTCAGCATCCGGTCCCGACGGCGGGCTTATAACCCCAGGATGCGGCCGCTGTGGCCGAACCAGACGCAGGAGAGCGGGATGCAGGGACAACGGCGGGTTTGGCTGGCAGCAGGGTTGCTGGGGGTGACGGCGCTGGGAGCGGGCATCTGGGGCTTTGCCGGCCGGCACGAAGCGCCGCAGGCCGCAGCCCAGGCAGCCGGGGTACCGGTGACCCTGGCGCGCGTTGCCCGCGAAGACCTGACGCAGAACATCGATGGCGTCGGTACCGTTACCTCGCTCGCCAGCGTTTTGGTGCGCCCGCAGGTGGAAGGCCAGCTCACCGCGCTGCTTGTCGAGGAAGGGCAGATGGTCAAGCAGGGCGAACTGCTGGCGACCATCGACGACCGAGCCATCAAGGCCGCACTGGAGCAGGCCGAGGCCACCAAGCAGAGCAATCAGGCGCAGTTGCGCATCGTCGAGCAGGACCTGGCGCGCTACCAGACCCTGATCCAGCGTGGATCGATTTCCCGGCAGACGGTGGAGCAGAGCGAAGCCGAAGCAGCCCGCCTGCGCGCCACCCTGCGCGGCAACGACGCCACCATCGACGCCGAGCGCGTGCGCCTGTCCTATACCCGCATAACCTCACCCGTCGCCGGCCGCGTCGGCATTCGCAATGTCGACGTCGGCAACCTGCTGCGCACCAATGACAGCAATGGCCTGTTCAGCGTGACCCAGATGTCGCCGATCTCGGTGGTCTTCGCCCTGCCGCAGGAAAACCTGCCGCAACTGCAGCCGCTGATGGCCGGCGACTCGCCGGTAGTCGCTCGTAGCCGTGACGGCGGCCAGCTGCTCGGCGAAGGCCATCTGCGCAGCATCGACAACCAGGTGGCCAGCAGCACCGGCACCATCCGCGTGCGGGCTGTGTTCGACAACAAGGATGGCAAGCTCTGGCCGGGGCAGTTCGTTGCCATCGACCTGCAGTCCGGCGTGCTGCACAACGGTCTGGTGCTGGACAGCCGCGCCGTGCGCCGCGGTCTGGATGGGGCTTTCGTGTTCCGCATCGAAGACGGCAAGGCACAGAAGGTGCCGGTGCGCATCGTCGAGGAAGTGGACGGCCGCACTATCGTCGAAGGCCTGGCGGTGGACGATGAGGTGGTGCTCGACGGCCACTCGCGCCTGACCCCGGGGGCCCGCGTGGAAGTGCAGGGCGACGTGCAGGCCCTGGCCCGCCGGAGCGAGCCGTGAGCGTGCGTGCCGGCATGTCCGGCTGGTGCGTGCGCCACCCAATCGCCACTTGCCTGCTGACCATCGCCTCGCTGTTTCTCGGACTGCTGGCCTTCTTCCGGCTCGGCGTAGCGCCGCTGCCGCAGGTGGATTTCCCCACCATTCAGGTACAGGCGCTGCTGCCAGGCGGCAGCCCGGAGACCATGGCGTCTTCGGTGGCGACTCCGCTGGAGGTACAGTTCAGCGCTATTCCCGGCATCACCCAGATGCTCTCCACCAGCGCGCTGGGATCGACCACCCTGACGCTGCAGTTCGACCTGGACAAGAACATCGACGTCGCCGCCCAGGAGGTCACCGCCGCGATCAACGCTGCCGCCGGGCGCCTGCCGGCGGACATGCCGAACCTGCCGACCTGGCGCAAGATCAATCCGGCGGACAGCCCGATCATGATCGTGCGGGTCAACTCCGAGCTGATGCCGCTGATCGAGCTGAGCGATTACGCCGAAACGCTGCTGGCGCGTCAGCTCAGCCAGATCAGCGGGGTGGGGCAGATCTTCGTGGTTGGCCAGCAGCGCCCGGCGATCCGCATCCAGGCGCAGCCGGAGAAGCTCGCCGCCTACCGCCTGACCCTGGCCGACCTGCGCCAGTCGCTGCAGTCGGCCAGTATCAACCTGGCCAAGGGCGCGTTGTTCGGCGATGGCCGCGTGTCCACCCTGGCCGCCAACGACCAGTTGTTCAGCCCTGATGAATACGGCGATCTGGTGGTGGCCTACCGTGCCGGTGCGCCGGTGTTCCTGCGCGATCTGGCGAAGGTGGTGAAGGCGCCGGAAGACGACTACGTGCAGTCCTGGCCGGACGGCCGCCCAGGTGTGGCACTGGTGATCCTGCGCCAGCCCGGCGCGAACATCGTCGATACCGCCGATGCCATCCAGGCCGAGCTGCCACGCCTGCGCGAGATGCTGCCGGCGGGCGTCGAAGTGGAAGTGCTCAACGATCGGACACGGACCATCCGCGCTTCGCTGCACGAGGTGGAGCTGACCCTGCTGCTGACCATGGGCCTGGTGGTGCTGGTGATGGGCCTGTTCCTGCGCCAGCTGTCGGCTACCCTGATCGTCGCCACGGTGCTGGCAGTGTCGCTCAGCGCCAGCTTCGCGGCCATGTACCTGCTGGGCTTCACTCTGAACAACCTGACGCTGGTGGCGCTGATCATCGCGGTGGGCTTCATCGTCGACGATGCCATCGTGGTGGTGGAGAACATCCACCGCCACCTGGAGCAGGGCAAGGATCGAGTCGAGGCGGCGCTGGCCGGCGCCTCGGAGATCAGCTTCACCGTGGTGTCCATCAGCTTCTCGCTGATCGCCGCGTTCATCCCGCTGCTGTTCATGGGCGGTATCGTCGGACGGTTGTTCCGCGAGTTCGCCGTCAGCGTCACGGCCGCCATCCTCATCTCCGTGCTGGCCTCGCTGACCGTGGCGCCGATGCTCGCCTCGCGCTTCATGGGCGCGCCGAAGCATGGGCATGATGACGGCGGTATCGCCGGTTGGCTGCTGGCGCGCTACGCGAAGGGGCTGGACTGGTCGCTGCATCATCAGCGCACCGTGCTCGCCGGCTTCGTGGTCTGCGTGGCCATCGCCGTGGCCGGCTACGTCGGCATTCCCAAGGGCTTCTTCCCGTCTCAGGACACTGCCTTCATCTTTGGCACCAGCCAGGCCGCCGAAGACATCTCCTATGCCGACATGGCCGAGAAACACAAGCAGCTGGCGGATATCATCGCCGCCGACCCGGCGGTGCAGAGCTACAACCATGCCATCGGTATCACCGGCGGCAGTCAGAGCCTGTCCAATGGTCGCTTCTGGATCGTGCTCAAGGACCGTGGCGACCGCGATGTCTCCGTGGACGAGTTCATCAATCGCATCCGGCCCAAGCTGGCCAAGGTGCCGGGTATCGTCCTTTATCTGCGCTCGGCCCAGGACATCAACCTCGCCACCGGCCCGGTGCGCACTCAGTACCAGTACGCCCTGCGCAGCAATGACAGCGCGGCGCTGGCCTTGTGGGCGGACCGGCTGACCCAGCGGTTGAAGGAGGAGGGTGGCCTGCAGGATGTTTCCAACGACCTGCAGATGGGCGCCAGCGTCACCTCGCTGCAGATCGACCGGGTGGCGGCGGCGCGCTTCGGGCTGTCCGCCGAGGACGTCAGCCAGACGCTGTATGACGCCTTCGGCCAGCGCCAGGTCGGCGAATTCCAGACCGAGGTCAACCAGTACAAGGTCATCCTCGAACTGGACTCGCGGCAGCGTGGCCGTGCCGAGAGCCTGGGGTGGTTCCACCTGCGTTCGCCGCTGACCGGCGAGATGGTCCCGCTGGCGGCGCTGGCGCGGGTCGCGCCGGACAAGTCCGGGCCCTTGCAGATCAACCACAACGGCATGTTCCCGGCGGTGACCCTGTCCTTCAACCTGTCGCCGGGCGTGGCCCTGGGCGACGCGGTGGGGCTGGTGCAGCGCGCGCAGGAGGAGATCGGCATGCCGTCCAGCATCAGCGGCGAGTTCCAGGGCGCGGCGGCGGCCTTCCAGAGTTCGCTGGCGAGCCAGCCGCTGCTGATCCTCGCGGCGCTGTTCGCGGTCTACGTGATCCTCGGTGTGCTCTACGAGAGCTTCGTGCACCCGCTGACCATTCTGTCCACCTTGCCCTCGGCGGGCATCGGTGCGGTGTTCCTGCTCTGGGGCTGGGGGCTGGAGTTTTCGGTGATGGCGTTGATCGGCCTGGTGCTGCTGATCGGCATCGTCAAGAAGAACGGCATCCTGATGGTCGACTTCGCCCTGGCCGCGCAACGCCAGCGCGGGCTGTCGCCCTATGACGCGATCCGCGAGGCGTGCCTGGCGCGCTTCCGGCCGATCATGATGACCACGCTGGCCGCTTTGCTGGGTGCGATCCCGCTGATGATCGGCTTCGGCACCGGCTCGGAACTGCGCCAGCCGCTGGGTGTGGCGGTGGTCGGCGGGCTGATCTTCAGCCAGGCGCTGACCCTGTTCAGCACGCCGGTGGTGTACCTGGCGCTGGACCGGCTGTTCCATCGCCAGGCCGCGCCGGCCCTGATCGAAGGTGCGGCGTGAGGCGGGGCTGGGTAGCATGGATGATGGGCGTGGCGAACGAGGAACGGGCATGCGCGTACTGATTGTCGAAGACGAGAGCAAGACCGCCGACTACCTGCAGCGCGGGCTGAGCGAGCAGGGATTCACCGTGGATGTCGCGAGCAATGGCATCGACGGCCGGCACCTGGCGCTCAACGGCGAATACGACGTCATCGTCCTCGACGTGATGCTCCCCGGCATCGACGGCTACGGGGTGCTGCGCGCCCTGCGCGAACAGCGGCAGACGCCGGTGATCATGCTCACCGCCCGCGAGCGTGTGGAGGACCGCGTGCGCGGCCTGCGCGAAGGCGCCGACGACTATCTGATCAAGCCGTTCTCCTTCCTCGAGCTGGTGGCGCGCCTGCAGGCTCTGACCCGCCGTGGCGCACACCTGGAGAGCGCCACGCAGATGCGCATCGCCGACCTCGCCATCGATCTGGTCAGCCGCCGCGTCCAGCGTGGCGGAACGCGCCTGGAACTGACCGCCAAGGAGTATTCGCTGCTCTGCGTGCTGGCCCAGCGCAGTGGGGAAATTCTCTCCAAGACGGCCATCGCCGAGTTGGTCTGGGACATCAATTTCGACACCGATACCAACGTTGTCGAGGTCGCTATCAAGCGTCTGCGCGCCAAGCTCGACGGGCCTTTCGACACCAAGCTGCTGCACACCATCCGCGGCATGGGCTACGTGCTGGAGAGTCGCGCCGCCCAAGGGGGCGAAGCGTGAGGGGGCTGTCGCTGTCGACCCGCCTGGCCGGCATGTTCGCCGCCGCCGCGCTGGGTATTTTCCTGCTCATCGGCTCGGCCCTGTACTGCGTGCTGGACGGGCAGATCGAGCGCCTGCAGCGTTCGGAACTCGACACCCGCTTCAACATGGTCGCGCGTATGCTCGACAAGCCGGACCTCGCCGAGCGTTGGCCGCACATGCAGCTCAAGCTCAATACCCTGAGCCAGGAGTACCAGCTGATCCGCTTCTGGATCGACAGCGACGATTCGCGCTTCCGCTACGGCCAGCCCACCGACGCAGTGCGGCGGATGCTGGGCAGTGGTAATGGCTACGCTGAACTGGAGTTGCCCGAACACGACTCGCCACTGAGTGCCCGCGTCGGTGTTCTGCCGGCCAGTGGCGGACGCCCGGCGCTGGTGCTGCTCGCGGCCATCGACAGTGTGGCTTTCCAGCATGCGCGCCACGCCACGCTGATCACCCTGTTCGTGCTGTCCGCGCTGGGCATTGCCCTGGCGACGCTATGCGGGCACTGGATCGCACGGGTCGGCCTGCGGCCGGTGCACGAACTGTCCGCCGAGGCGCGGCAGATCAGCCCGAAGCAGCTGTCCCAGCGCCTGCGTCTGGAAGGATTGCCGGCGGAACTGTCGGCATTGGCCGGCGCCTTCAACGAAGCGCTGGACCGGCTGGAGCAGGCCTACCTGCGCCTGGAGTCGTTCAACGCCGATGTTGCCCACGAACTGCGCACGCCGCTGGCCAACCTGATCGGCCAGAGCCAGGTGGCGCTGTCCCGCGAGCGCAGCGCGCAGGATTACGAAGAGGTTCTGCAATCCAATCTGGAAGAACTGGAGCGTCTGCGCGCCATCGTCAACGACATGCTGTTCCTCGCCCGTGTCGACCAGGGCGGGCTGGCGGCCGAGCGGGTGGAAACCTCGCTGGCGGCCGAAGTAGCGACCACCGTGGATTTCCTCGAGGTGATCTTCGACGAGCAGGGCGTGCAAGTGAGCCTGCGCGGTGACGCGCGGGCCTGCGTCGAGCGGGCGCTGTTCCAGCGCGCGGTGACCAACCTGCTGTACAACGCCGCCCAGCACACCGCGCCGGGCGGTCGCATCGACGTGCGCCTGAGCGGCGAGCGTGGCGCGGCGCTGGTGGAAGTCAGCAACCCCGGCGAGCCGATCACCGCCGAGCAGCGCGCGCGCCTGTTCGAGCGCTTCTACCGTGCCGACATGGCCCGCGCCAACAGCCAGAGCAACCACGGGCTGGGGCTGTCCATCGTCAAGGCGGTGGCGAGCATGCATGGCGGCTCGGTGTTCGTGCGCTGCGAGGGTGGGGTGAATACCTTTGGCTTCACCGTGGATGCGGTGGGGGCGGTGGGGCACCGTTCGGATGATGACGGAGAAGTGCGGGAAGTCGTGCTCGTTTGATGGCGTTGGCACTGAGACGTTTTCCCTCTCCCTGAAGGGAGAGGGGACTGGATTGGTCTCAGGCGAATTGTCGAGCTAGCTGGACGCTGCGAGCCGCTCCCTCTCCCT
Organism: Pseudomonas nicosulfuronedens; assembly: GCF_005877905.1. Taxonomy (GTDB): domain Bacteria; phylum Pseudomonadota; class Gammaproteobacteria; order Pseudomonadales; family Pseudomonadaceae; genus Pseudomonas; species Pseudomonas nicosulfuronedens. The sequence continues at coordinate 29,690 of NZ_SWDV01000003.1, forward strand.
TCGGAGCGGGGCGCGCAGCCAGGGCTGGGGAGAGGGAACTTGCCCCGGCAGAGGACTCAATCCAACCGCCGCGTCTTCACCCGGATCAGATAGATCGTCACCAGCGTCGCACTGGTCAGCATGAAGGCCCAGGCCCACAGGCGTTGCACGATGAAGCCGGAAACCAGGATGCTGCACCACATCAGGCCGATGGCGTAGACCTTGCCCTTGAGCGGGATGCCTTCGCCGTCGAGGTAGTCGCGGATCCACGGGCCGAGTCTGGGGTGGTTCACCAGCCAGTCGTAGAAGCGCTGGGAGCTGCGCATGAAGCAGGCGGCGGCGAGCAGGAGGAAGGGCGTGGTGGGCAGGACTGGCAGGAAGATGCCGATCACGCCGAGCGCCACGCTGAGCCAGCCCACGCCGAGCAGGCAGTAGCGAACCCAGGCGTGGCGGCTCTGGCGGATTTCTCGTGGCATTGATCGACGTACGCGAAGCGAACCCGGAGCCGCGTTGCGCGGCCCCGGTAGCGGATCAGTGGGTGCGGGGCTTGAGCAGGGCCGGTTTCTCTTCCGGGGCCTGGCACAGCAGGAACAGGTTGGTCAGCAGCTCGGGGATCTGCGCGACCATGTCGTCCACCAGTCCACGGTCGCTGGCGATCTCGTCGAACTCGGGCTGTTCGTCGAACAGGCCGGAACCGACCATGATCGGCAGCAGCAGCTCGCTGACTTCTTCCTCGGCCTGTTCGAACCAGATGGCCTCACGCAGGAACACGCCTTCCATGAAGCCGATGCACCAGCCGCGAATGTCGGAGTCGTCCGGCTCGTCGCCCAGGTAGGGCTCGCAGGGCAGCTCCAGCTCCTCGTCACCCGCCATCTGGCGGATGATGTGCGCCTTGAGTTGGACCAGGGTGGATTCGATCTCGCTGCGCTCTTCCTCGCTGCGGTAGTGCGGCGGCTCGGCGAACAGGGCGTCGATCCACTCGCGCTCCGGCACTTCCTCCGGGCAGATCGCCAGGGCGGTCAGGTAGCCGTGTGCCGCCACGTAGTCCAAGGCTTCCTCGTGCAGGTCATCGGCATCGAGAAAGGCTTGCAGGCGGGACAATTGGTCGGCGAAGGACATCGGGTACTACCTCGGAGGTGATCGGTCCCGAATTGTAGTCTTTCCGCCGGCTCGCGGCAAAAGCCAAATGCCCGTGCAGCCCGCGCCGACGCGGGGCTCCGACGCAGAGCTCGGACGCATGTGACGGATTTTTCCGCAGTTTCCCGGACAAGGTGCCGGCCGCGACCGGATGGCTTGCGTATAATGCGCGGCTTCATTCGGAGTCCCCCATGCTCGATCAGGCCCTGCGCATCCTCAAAGACGTTTTCGGTTACGACGCCTTCCGCGGCAATCAGGCGCGGATCATCGAGCGCGTGGCCGGTGGCGGTGATGCGCTGGTGCTGATGCCCACCGGCGGCGGCAAGTCGCTGTGCTTCCAGGTCCCGGCGCTGCTGCGCGAAGGACTGACGGTGGTGGTGTCGCCGCTGATCGCGCTGATGGAAGACCAGGTCGCCACGCTGGAGGAACTGGGCGTGCCGGTGGCGGCGCTGAACTCCTCGCTGAGTCCCGATGCCCAGCGCGAGATCGCCGACCGCCTGCAGCGCGGCGAGATCAAGCTGCTCTACCTCGCCCCGGAACGCCTGGTGCAGCCGCGCATGCTGGCCTTCCTGCAGCGCCTGGAGATCGGCCTGTTCGCCATTGATGAAGCGCACTGCGTGTCGCAATGGGGCCACGACTTCCGTCCTGAATACCTGCAGCTGGGCCAACTCGCCGAGCTGTTCCCGCATGTGCCGCGCATCGCCCTGACCGCCACGGCGGACATGCGTACCCGCGAGGAGATGATCCAGCGCCTGCACTTGCAGAACGCCGAGCAGTTCCTCTCCAGCTTCGACCGGCCGAACATCTTCTACCGCATCGTGCCCAAGGAGCAGCCGCGCAAGCAGCTGCTGGGCTTCCTCAGCGAGCGACGCGGCGATGCGGGGATCGTCTACTGCATGTCGCGCAAGAAGGTCGAGGAGGTTGCCGAGTTCCTCTCCAATCAGGGCTTCCCGGCGCTGCCTTATCACGCCGGCTTGTCCAACGACCTGCGCGCCTATCATCAAAAGCGCTTCCTCAACGAGGAAGGGCTGATCATGGTCGCCACCATCGCCTTCGGCATGGGTATCGATAAACCCAACGTGCGCTTCGTCGCGCACCTGGACCTGCCCAAGAGCCTGGAGGCGTACTACCAGGAAACCGGCCGCGCCGGCCGTGACAGCCTGCCCGCCGACGCCTGGATGGCCTACGGCCTGCAGGATGTGTTGCTGCTGCGGCAGATGATGCAGAACTCCGAGGGCGACGAGCGCCACAAGCGCGTCGAGCGGCACAAGCTCGAAGCCATGCTGGCGCTGTGCGAGGAAACCCGCTGCCGCCGTCAGGCGCTGCTGGCCTACTTCGACGAGGTGATGCCCAATCCCTGCGGTCACTGCGACATCTGCGTCGACGGCGTGGAAACCTGGGATGCCACCGAACCCGCGCGCCAAGCGTTGTCGGCCATCTACCGCAGCGGCCAGCGCTATGGCGTCGGCCACCTGGTGGACGTGCTGCTGGGCAAGGACACCGAGAAGGTGCGCAGTGTCGGGCACCAACACCTGGCGGTGTTCGGCATCGGCAAATCCCGTGGCGAGGACGAGTGGCGCACGCTGTTCCGCCAGCTGGTCGCCCGTGGCTTCGCCGATGTGGACGTCGATGGCTTCAACGGCCTGCGCCTGACCGAGGCCTGCCGCCCGCTGCTGCGCGGCGAGGAGACGCTGGCCCTGCGCCGTGACCCCAAGCCGCAGCGCAGCAAGTCCGCTTCTTCCGGCGGTGCCAGCCCGGCCAGCCAGTTGGTGCGCCAGGAAGAGCGCGAGATGTGGGAAGCCCTGCGCACCCTGCGGCGCAAGCTGGCGGAGGAGCACTCGGTGCCGCCCTACGTCATCTTCCCCGACGCCACCCTGCTGGAAATGCTCCGCAGCCAGCCCACCACGCTGTCCGCCATGGCCCAGGTCAGCGGTGTCGGCGCGCGCAAGCTGGAGCGCTACGGCCAGGCCTTCCTCGATGTCCTCACCGAGTCCGACAAGGCGCCGGACACCCCGGCTCCGGTCACCGATCTGCGCCACGAACTGGTGACCCTGGCCCGTGCCGGCATGACCCCCGCGCAAATTGCCCGCCAGCTCGATTGCAGCGAGAAGAATGTCTACAGCCTGCTGGCCGAGGCCATCGGCAAGCAGCAACTGACTCTGGAGCAGGCGCTTGACCTGCCCGAGGAGCTACTTGGCGAAGTCCAGGATGCCTTCCTCGACGAGGACGGCGAGCTGCCGCCGGTGAGCGCCATTGCCGAACTGTTCGAAGGTCGCGTGCCGCTGGGCGTTCTGCATTGCGTGCGCGCCGCCCTGCAGGCCGAACTGGAAGTCTGATCGCCCGGAAATACGGCGTTACAGATGAAATATCAATGTGCCAGCAACGGCGCCTTTCCCCACCAGTCATAGCTATCAGTACGGATCACTTTCGGAGTGACAGATGGCGAGCTGGGTGCGGGTAGTGGCAGGGCTGCTGGTCGTTGGGCAACTCAGTGGATGCGCCAGTGGTGGCGGGCTGACAGAAGGTGGCAAGAACGCCTTGATCGGCGTTGCAGCGGTGGCGCTGGTAGCAGGGCTGGTGATCATGTCCAAGGACGATGATGACGACGACCGCGACTGCCGCAAGCACCATAGCCGCTCCGATCGCCGCTATTGCAACGACTCGTACTACGGCCACGATCGCTACCGGAATTCCCGGGATGATCGCTGGTGAGTGTTTTGCCCTGTCAGTTTCGTGACGGAGCAAAACGACAAACTTGTGACGCACGTCCCGAACGGCTATGGTGGCACTTAGACCTCCACGAGAAGAGGTGAGCGTGCCACAACAACAAAGCTGGCTGGACGACGTCCGCTCCAATGCCTATGCCGAACAGCTCTCACGGGGCTTTCGCCGCCTGCGTTTCGAACCCGACCTCGAAACCCAGTACCGCCATTACCTGCTGGAAGACAGCTTCGATCTCAAGCGCACCGCGCTGACCATCGGCGTGCTGATCTGGCTGGCGCTGGCGGCTATCGACTTCCTTCTGATCCGGACTGCAGAACACTGGGACATGCTCGCCGTTCGGATCGGCGTGCTGGTGCTGCTGACCGTCTGTGGCGGGCTCATCCTGCAGCGCCGGCATACCCAGTTGCTGGTACCGTTGAGCCTGGCGTGCATCCTCAGCGTCGGCATCGGCGCTGCGGCCGTGGCGGGCATCGCCCACACGGTGGACCCGAGCTATCCCTATGAAGGCCTGCTGCTGGTCAGCATGGCCGCCTACTTCCTGATCGGTCTGCGTTTCGCCGAGGCGGTGGGCTGCGCCTCGGTGATCCTGCTGGCGTACGTGGGCTTCGAGCTGTACGCGGGGTTGCCGTTGCCCAAGCTGATCAGCAACGTGGTGTTCCTGCTGCTGGCCAACCTGGTCGGCGCGGTGGGGTGCTACCTGCTGGACTACAAGTCCCGCCAGCACTTCCTCATCAGCCGTCTGCTGAAGGTCATGGCCGAGCACGACGCCCTGACCGGCCTGCACAACCGCCGCAGTTTCAATCGTCAACTGGAGCGCCTGTGGCGCCAGGCCCAGCGCGAAAGTGTAGGGCTGGCGCTGCTGCTCTGCGATGTCGATCACTTCAAGGCCTACAACGACCGCTATGGCCACCAGGCTGGCGATGGCGTGTTGCAGCGCATCGGCGAGGTCCTGGCGGCCAGTGCGCGGCGCCCGCTGGACATGGCCGTGCGCCTGGGGGGCGAGGAATTCGCCGTGCTGCTCTACGGCGCCAGCGAGCGCGAGGCCAGGGAGCGCGCCGAGGTCGTGCGCGAGTCGGTGCAGGCCATGGGCATCGCCCATGAGGGGTCGCTGACGGCGGACGAGGTGACGCTGTCCATCGGCGTTTCCTGCCTGTGGCCGGAGACCGGCCACCCGCTGCGAAGCATCTACGAGCACGCCGATCGTGCGCTTTACGAAGCCAAGGCGTTCGGACGTAACCAGGTCGTCGCCTGATGGCCCATTCGGTCCCCCGAGCTGGCGCCGTGCGTGACTGCGGTGCGCGCCGGCGCGGTGCTAGCATGCGGCGCACCCCGTCACCGAGCCCGCGCCCATGCAGCAGCTGATCCAGCCCAACGGCCAACCGCACTACGGCATCTTTCCCGGCACCCCGGCGACCATCAATTACCGCGACTTCGACTTCCGCTCGCCCATGGGCCGGCGCCTCGGGGCGCTGAGCAAGTGGCGCAGCTTCCACCAGTTCCAGTACTTCGGTCTGATCAGCCCGACGCTGATCGGCGGCTGTGCACTGGCGGATGTCAGCCTGCTCACCATCGGTTTCGTCTACCTCTACCACCCCGAGAGTGGGCGGATGATCGAACGCCAGTTCAAGTGCCCACTGGGCATGGGCTCGAACTTCTCGCAGACGCCCAACGATGGCGTCTGTGAACTGCGCCAGGGGCGCAACCTGCTGCGTCTGGAGAACGGCTCCGCGCCCTTCGAGAAGCGTCTGCTGGTCGAGCTGGACGACGGCACCCGCATCGACGCGCGCTTCAGCGAGGAGCAGCCGGCATTTCAGCCCATGAGCCTCTGCACGCCAACCGCGGTGAATGGCTGGGTGTATGCGCGAAAGGTGGCCGGCGTGCACTGCAGCGGCGAAGTGCGCAGCGCGCTGGGCAACTACGACCTTCGCGAGCTGAATGCCTATGCACATCACGACTGGTCCGCTGGCTACATGCGCCGCGAGACATTCTGGAACTGGGCCTGCCTGTCCGGCGAGACGGAAGGGCGGCGCGTCGGGCTGAACCTGTCGTGCGGTGTCAACGAGACCAGCTTCACCGAGAACTGCTATTGGCTCGACGGCCAGTTGGTGAAGGTCGACACGGTGCGCTTCGAGTTCGACCGCGACCATCCGCTGCAACCCTGGACCATCCGTTCCTACGACGGCCAGGTCGAGCTGCACTTCGAGGCCCACGGGCTGCACCAGGAACGCCTCAATCTCGGCGTGTTGGCAAGCAACTTCAAGCAGATCTTCGGACGCTTCAGCGGTGTGCTGCGACCGGCGGGGCAGGCCGAGGTGCGCATCGAGAACTTGTGGGGGTTCGTCGAAGACCAGTACGCGAAATGGTGAGATAGCGATTTACAACCTGCGACAATCTGTCATTGTACGAGCTTGATTAGCTGGCTAATAATTAGTCAAATCAATTAGCCGTCCAACTTCTTACCGTACGCAGCACAATGTCAGACAACGATAAGCACTACTTCGGTACCCAACTGGCCCAGGCTTCGCGTGCATGGCGGGCCGAACTCGACCGCCGTCTCAGCCACCTCGGCCTGTCCCAGGCTCGCTGGCTGGTGCTGCTGCACCTGGCGCGCCACTCCGCCGCCCCGACCCAGCGCGAGCTGGCCCAGTCGGTCGGTGTCGAAGGCCCGACCCTGGCCCGGCTGCTCGATGGCCTGGAAGCCCAGGGGCTGGTCCGCCGCCAGGCCGTGGCTGAAGACCGCCGTGCCAAGCGCATCGCCCTCACCCCCAAGGCAGACGTCCTGATCACCGATATCGAGAACATCGCCGCCGCCGTTCGCAACGAAGTGCTGGCGGGGATTTCGGAAGAAGAAATCGCGCTGTGTCAGAAAACGCTCAGTCGAATTCTCGGCAACCTCGAGCGAAACTGAGCAATTCATCACGTTATTCGGGTAAAGTAGCCATTTTTCTGGCGGTCCTCCACGGGGCCGCTAGCCATTCGCCATCCACTCCTTAACCATTCGCCGGTTTTTCGACGATTTATCTTGACCAAACTCCGTGCAACACCTAATCCGTGATATCAGACGGCCTGTACCCTGCAAGGTACAGAGGGGTGGTGCGTGACGGTCTGCAGTCCGGCATGGCTTCAAGTGTGTGGACAGGTTCAGCCTGCTGCTTTCGAGTGGTCAGGGAATGGCGTGCAGACCCGGACAATGGGATGGGGTTATGGCTCGAATAAATAGAATTCCGCTGACGCTTGCCGCACTTTCGGTTTTTGTCTCCGCTCACGCGAATGCCCTCGGTCTTGGGGATATCACGCTGCACTCCGGGCTGAACCAGCCACTGGATGCCGAGATCGCCCTGCTCGAGACCGGCGACATGACCTCCGACGAACTCATTGCGAAGCTCGCGAGTCCCGCCGATTACGAGAATGCCGGCGTCGACCGCTTCGTGTTCCTGCAGAACCTGCGCTTCACCCCGGTGATCCGCAATGGTCGTGGCTACATCAAGGTGGTGTCCACGCAGCCGGTGCACGAGCCTTACCTGAATTTCCTGATCGCCGTGGAGCGCCCCAACGGTCGCATGCTGCGTGAGTACACCGTGCTGATCGATCCGCCGGAGTACAGCGCCAACCGCAGCGTGGCCGCCAATGTCGGGGGAAGCGACGTCTCGCCTTCGCGCTCTTCGGGTTATCGTCCGGACATCTACCGCCCGGAACCCGTGCGCCGCGCGCCGGCACAACCGCCGCTGCCGGCGGGTGATGGCCGCTACACCACGGTGCGCAATGACACCTTGTGGAAGATCAGTTCGCAGCTGACCGGCAGCGGCGCTTCCCGCGCGCAGTTGATGGACAGCATCGTCGCGCTGAACCCGCAGGCCTTCGTCAATGGTGACCCACATCGCCTGAAGGTGGGCCAGACGCTGGTCCTGCCGCAGGGCCAGCAACACGTCGGCACCGGTAACGTGGCTTCGGCGCCACAGCCCGCTTCCGCAGCTCCTGCTACGGCCAGCGAGCAGCCAACCGGCGCGCAGCAGCTACCTGCGACCGCTGCAGCCGCCGATCCGTCCCAGGCCCAGGGCAATGCTGCCGTACCGACAGCGCCGGCCGCTGATGCCAGTGTCGCCAAGGTGGAGGCCGACCTGCTCCTGGCCAACGCCCAGCGCGACCAGATGAACCAGCGCATGGACGACCTGCAGAAGCAGCTGGTTTCTCTCCAGCAGGCCCTGCAGAGCCGTGACCAGCAGGTGCAGTCGCTGCAGGCCGAGCTGGATCGCCGCCAGGGCGAGGAGGCCTCGGGCACTGTGCCGGGAGCCAATGCTCCGGCAGCTGACGCAGCCACTGGCAATGCCCCGACCAATGCCGTGCCCGCCGCTCCCAATTCCGTGGCGCCGGTGCCGCAGGACACTCCGGCAGCAAGCGCCGAACAGCCGGTAACCCCGGCGCAGGATGCCCAGGGCTCCGGTTTCAATTACTGGCCCTGGCTGGGTGCCGGCGCTCTGGGCGCGCTGCTGGTCGGCCTGCTGTTCGCCCGCCGCAAGCGCGAAGAAAAACCGGTCGAGATGCCGCCTCAGCGCGCGGCCGCGCCCGAGCCGATGAAACCGGTTCCGCAGGTCAAGCCGCTGGCGGCCGCTGTTGTGGCTCCCGTACCGACGCCGCATCCGGTGGTGGTCGCCACGCCGGAGCCGGGTGTCGCCCGTCTGCCCGCGGCCAGCGCGGACAGCCTGGAAGGCGCGGACATCTATATCGCCTACGGCCGCTTCACCCAGGCCCGCGACATGCTGCGCAAGGCGGTCAACGCCGAGCCGAACCGCCGCGAGGTGCGCATGAAGCTGCTGCTGGTATTGGCCGAACTGGGCGACGTGGCGGGCTTCCATGAGGAAGAGCACGCCCTGGTCGCGGCCGGCGGTGACCAGAAGCAGATCGACCAGCTCAAGTCGCGCTACCCGGCGATGCTGATTCGCCCGGAAGACACCCTGCAGCCGCCAACCGGCGAGACGCTCACCGACTGGGACGACCTGGAGTTGGGCGAGCCTGTGGCCACTCCCGTGGAACAACCCAGGGCTGCGCAGGACCAGCCGGATTTCGCCATGAACCTCAGTGACCTGTCGCTGGACCTGGATTGGGACAAGCTCGACACCCCCTTCGAATCGACCCGGCAGGGCAAGGCTGCACCCAAGGCCGCACAGGAAGTGCCGTCGGACTTCCGCAGCAATCTGCATGAGCTGCCGGAAATCACCGAGCTGGACCTGGGCGAGCACGGCGAGATGTTCGGCCATGGCAGCAAGACCATGGGCGTGGAGGAGGAGCTGAGCTTCGACCTGCCGGATGATATCGGCCACGAGCACGACGAGCTGCTGGCCAGCCTCGATCGCGCTCGCCAGTGCATCGACCAGGGCAACCTGGAAGAGGCCTACGGCATCCTCAAGCAGGTGATCGCCAGCGGCGACTCCAAGGCCAAGGCCGAAGCGCGCGAACTGCTGGCGCTGATAGCCTGATCCTCACCGCGTATAAAAAAGCCCGGCCGATGCCGGGCTTTTTCTTGGGCGCAGATTTTGCCCGCTCGAATCACACAGCGGGTTAGAAATTGCGGCCCAGGTTGATGTACACCGCGTGCTCGCTGGCATCGTTGAGGCCGTAGCTGAAGGACAGTGGCCCCAGTGGCGTCTCGAAGCCCATGAGGAGGCTGCCGGCGTTGACGTAACCGGTGTCGTAGCTGTTGTCGTTGTTCCACACCCGCCCGCGTTCCAGGCTGCCGCCCAGGTAGAAGGGGAAGTCCAGCGGAAGGAAGGAACGCTCGGTCATCCGTCGGTAGTAGATGACCCGCCCGAGGCTGTAGTTCTGCCCGGCCAGCGCGTCCTGGCGGTAGCCCGAAAGCTGCCGTGCACCGCCGAGGAGGAAGCTCGACACCACCACGTCGGCGTCATCGATGGTGCGCCCGTAACCGCCGCCCAGCACCCAGGTGTTCGGGCCCGTGCTCAATGCCTTGTCCAGGTGGAATTCCCACTGCCGGTAACGGTCGTCGTCGCCCAGGGACGGCGTGTGTTCACGGAAGGAGGTCTGGATGTTCTCGCCCTCGCGGGGGAAGTCGACGTTGTCCATGGTGTCGAAGGAATACTGCAGCTGGGCGTAGCCTTCGTTGAAGTGGTAGTCGGGCAGGTCCTGTTCGCCCACCCGCACGTCGGCCTTGCCGAAGGCCTGGGCGATACCCAGACGGAATTCGCCGTTGTTGGCGATCTGCCGGCCCAGATTCAGCCCGTAGCCGTAGCGCTCCAGGCGGTACTCGGCGATGGGGTCGTCGTTGTCGGTGGCCTCGACGTTCTGCGCCTGGTTGAACACATAGGGCGCGACGAAGTAGCGCGAGCCCACATCCAGCGGCTGGTAGAACTCGCTGTAGAGTTCCTGCTGGCCGCCGATCTGCAGGCGCGTCAGCCATTCCGCGCCGAGGCGGTTGATGCCGTTCATGCGGTAGCTGCCGCCGACGTTGAAGGTACTGTCGCCGCGCAGGTCATCGGAGAGGTTCAGGCCCAGGCGCAGGTAGTCGGTGCCGCCGCGCTTGCCGTAGGCGTGGATGACCAGCACGTTGTCGGACTTGCCATCCACGCCCGTCTTGTTATGCACCACGCGGTACTGCACCTGGTCGAAGTAATCCAGGCCATACAGGGTGCTCATGTCGCGCTGCAAGCGCTCCAGGTCCAGGTGCTCGCCCAGCGGCTGGCGGATGTAGTGGAGGATCACGTCGTCGCTGACCTTGGAGTTGTTCTCCACCTCGATGCGGTCGATCACCGGCTGGCGCTCTCCTGGCGTGCGTGCCTCGTCCAGCGCCACCGCCTGGGCGTCGGCGGGTTTGCGCAGGGTGGCCAGGCGCGGCGCGAGGATGCTGGCGGCGCGGTAGCCGGCATCGATCAGCTGCGGCACCCGGCCGAAGTCGGTGGAGCTGTAGCCGCTGAGCGGCGGCTGCACGAGGATGTCGCTGGACTTGAGGGTGGCCAGTTGCGCTTCGGAGTTCTTGCGGGTCATCAGGGTGACGGACTGATTGAGCATGTCCAGCACTGTGGTCAGCTGCTTGCGGTCTGCCAGCGGGTTGCCGATGTCGACCACGATGACCACGTCGACGCCCATCTGCCGCGCCACGTCCACAGGAATGTTGTCGACCATGCCGCCGTCCACCAGCAGCTTGCCGTTGACCTCCACTGGCGCGAATACCGCGGGGATCGACATGCTGGCGCGGATCGCCTGGGGCAGGTGGCCCTTGCTGAACACCACCTTCTCGCCGGTGGCGATGTCGGTGGCCACTGCGCGGAAGGGGATCGCCAGTTTGTCGAAGTTGCGGGTGTCGCTGGTGTGCACCAGCAGGCTTTCCAGCAGCATCGACAGGTTCTGCCCCTGGATCGCTCCCAGCGGCAGGCCGAGGGTGCCGTCGTCGCGGAAGCTGAGTTTCTGCTTCACCAGGAAGTCGCGGTCGTCCTGCTTGCGGCGGAAAGGCACGTCGACTCGGGGCGGCGAGTCGGACAGCGCCTCCTTCCAGTCCAGGCCCAGGGCCAGCTGTTCCAGCTCTTTAGGCGTGTAGCCCGCCGCATACAGGCCTCCGATCACCGCGCCCATGCTGGTGCCGGCGATGGCGTCGACGTGGATGCCCTGTTCGTCCAGCGCCTTCAGCACGCCGATGTGCGCCAGGCCGCGCGCCGCACCGCCGGAGAGGACCAGGCCGATCTTCGGTGGGGTGTTCGCCGCCAGGGCGCCGAGGGGAAGGAGCAGGAGGAGGGCGAACAGCAGTCGGCGCATGAAGAGAAGAGTCCGGTAGGGCGTTTCAGACCGGTATTATAGGTTCGCGTCCTACAGCCGAGTCTGATTCATGTCCGAAGCCAAAGCCGAAATCGTCATCACCTATTGCACCCAGTGCCAGTGGCTGCTGCGCGCCGCCTGGCTGGCCCAGGAACTGCTGAGCACCTTCGGCGACGACCTGGGCAAGGTCAGCCTGGTGCCGGGCACCGGCGGGGTCTTCCACATTGCCTGCGACGGCGAGCAGATCTGGGAACGCAAGACCGACGGTGGCTTCCCCGAGGCCAAGGTGCTCAAGCAGCGAGTGCGTGACCGCATCGATCCGCAGCGCGACCTGGGCCATAACGACCGTTCCTGAACCGACGCTGTACCGCCTGGCAGAACCATTCGATAGCAGGCTAGCTTCCTTGCTTCATATCAAGGGGGTACGCCGGTACCACTTTTAGTCTGAGAGCACCCATTCTCCACAGGAGGTGCCCTCATGAGCATCATTGTCACAGGCGCCGCCGGCTTCATCGGCAGCAACCTCGTCAAGGCGCTGAACCAGCGCGGCGAGACCGACATCATTGCGGTCGATGACCTGACCGAGGGCGACAAGTTCGCCAACCTCGCCGACTGCGACATCAGCGATTACCTGGACAAGCGCGACTTCATCGAGCGCTACGCCCGTGGCGACTTCGGCGTGGTGCGCGCATTACTGCACCAGGGCGCCTGCTCCAGCACCATGGAGCGCGACGGGCGCTACATGATGGACAACAACTACCGCTACAGCGGCGAGCTGCTCGATGCCAGCCTGTCACTGGGCGTGCCGTTCCTCTATGCCTCGTCGGCAGCGGTGTACGGCGGCGCGCACGAGTTCCGTGAGATGCGCTCCTGTGAGAAGCCGCTGAACGTCTACGGCTATTCGAAGTTCCTCTTCGACCAGCGCGTGCGCAAAGTGCTGCCCACCGCTCGCACCCAGGTGGCCGGCTTCCGCTACTTCAACGTCTATGGCCCGCGCGAGCAGCACAAGGGGCGCATGGCCTCGGTGGCCTTCCACTGCTTCAACCAGTTCCGCGAGACGGGCAAGGTGAAGCTGTTCGGCGAATACGGTGAATACCCCGCTGGCGGCCACCTGCGCGATTTCGTTTCGGTGGAGGATGTGGCGAAGGTCAACCTGTACTTCCTCGACAACCCCGAGCGCAGCGGCATCTTCAACCTCGGTAGCGGCCGCGCCCAGCCGTTCAATGATGTGGCCCTGGCGGTGATCAATACCCTGCGCGAACAGCAGGACCTGCAGCCGCTCACCCTGGACGCTGCGATCCGCGCGGGGCTGCTGGAATACACCGAGTTCCCCAATGAGCTGCGCGGCAAGTACCAGTGTTACACCTGCGCCGACATCGCCTTCCTTCGCGAGGCGGGTTACCGTGCGCCGATGATGGGCGTGGAGGAGGGTGTACGGCGCTATTGCCATTGGTTGCTGCAACAGGACTGATACCGCGTGTATCGGGCTTTTTACCCAGTCTTTACCGACTGCTGACACTGCGCGGGGGGTAGGCGCGAGACAATTCTCACCACGAACGGCGGGCGGTGGATCGCCCGTGACTGGAGGTGAAATGAAGTTGTCCTCGCGCATCGCGCTCAAATCCGTCGCCACCTTGCTGGCCCTGAGCGTTTCGGCTGCGGCCATAGCCGGGCCCCATGGCGGCCCTGGGGAACCGGGCGGCCCTGGGGAACCGGGCGGCCCGGGACCAGGCCCTTACCATGGCTGGGGGCCGGGGCATGGCTATGGCCTGCCGGATTACGCGCGGGAAGTCTGGATCGGCAGCATGCTCTACTTCGTCGCCGCCGGGACTTACTACCTGTGGAACGCCGACCGCCGCCAGTATGTCGCGGTGGAGACGCCGCCGGCCGTACAGGCCGCGCCGACCACCAGCTACGAGGTGATCGCCTATCCCGCCAGTGGCCAGTCGCCGGAGCAGCAGAGCCGCGATCGCTATGAATGCCACACCTGGGCCGTCGGCCAGAGCGGCTTCGACCCGGCCGCTGCCACCCAGGCACCGCCGGCGGGCCAATCCGACACCTACCGTCGTGCGCTGGGCGCCTGCCTGAGCGGGCGCGGCTACAGCATCAACTGATTCCCCGGCGCCTTATCCACAGGCGCCACACCGAACAGGCCGCCTCGCAGGCTGTCGTGCGATGACTCCTTGGCATTCCCTCCCCGGGGCAAGGTTCGAGATACGCACGCTGCGGGGCGGCCTTCTTTTTTGCCTCACGCACCGCTTGAGGCTCTTGTAGGAGCGAGCTTGCTCGCGAACCGCTTGGCAGCGGAGCAAGGCTTGTTCGCGAGCAAGCTCGCTCCTACAGAAAAGACGCGGGGTCAGTGCGATCCACGCGCGCTGAGGAAGGTCGCGAAGATGATCAGCACGCCGCCCGCCAGCATGCGCAGGCTAGGCTCTTCGCCGAACAGCACAGCAGCGAAGGCGATGCCGTAGACCGGCTCCAGGGCGAAGATCACCGCCGCCGTGCGCGCCTTGATCAACCGCAGGCTGGCGACGAACAGGCTGTGGGCGACGCCGGTACAGAGCACGCCCAGCGCGACCAGCCAGAGCCAGTCCATGCCTCGAATCGCGGGCAGGTCGAAGAGCACCAGTGGCAGCAGGCAGGCGATGATCGTCAGGTTCTGGCACAACGCCGCCTGGATCGGGTCTATCCCGCGCACGCTCACCCGGTTGGCCAGCGACAGCAGGGCGAACAGCAGGCCCGAGAGGGTGCCCCAGAGCAGGCCGGCGGTGGCGCCGTCGTGCAGGTCCAGGGTCGGCGTGACCATCACCAGGCCGATGCACACCAGCACCACCACCAGGTACTCACCCTTGCGGATGCGTTCGCGGAACAACAGTCCTTCCAGCAGCACGGTGAAGGCAGGGAAGCTGGCGAAGCCGAGAGTGGCCACGGCGACATTGCCCACCTTCACCGCGAGGAAGAAGGTCAGCCAGTGCGTACACAGCAGTACGCCGCCACCCAGCAGCATGGCGGCCTGTTTCAGCGTGGGGCGCCTCTGTTGACGCAGATGCCCGGCGAACACCGCCGCCAGTGATAGCGAGCCGAACAGAGCGCGGCCGAAGACGATGACCAGGGGGCCGGCGAGGATGAGTTTGCCGAAGATGCCGGACAGCCCGAACATCAGGGCGCCGATGTGCAGGCCGATCAGGGCGCCGCGGGGAGTGAGTTGGGTAATGCGATTCATGCCTGAAATGCGGTGGCAGGGCCTTGTCGGGAAAGTGAAGCGTGCCGGGCCAGCCGGCACGAGGTGAAACGAAGGTCAGGCCAGTCGCGAGCCATTGGGCAGCGGCTTGTCGAACCCGGTCAGCACCACTTTCTCGTCACTGTCGTAGGCGCCGGTGACCAGCACTTCCGAGCGCACGCCGGCGATGGACTTGGGCTCGAAGTTACACACGCACAGCACCTGGCGGCCGATCAGTTCGTTGGCCTCGTAATGCGCGGTGACCTGCGCGCTGGAGGTCTTGATCCCCAGCGGGCCGAGGTCGACCTGGAGGATGTAGGCGGGCTTGCGCGCCTTCACGTTGGGTTCGGCCTGGACGATGGTGCCCACGCGCAGTTCGACGCGCTCGAAATCCTGCCACTCGATGGTGTCTACCGACATCGCTGCTCCCACTGGTTTGCTTGGTTGCCGGCAGTCTAGGCCCTGGGCTCGCGGCTGTCTGTCGCGCGGCTAGCGGGAATTGTCGCGTGCCTGCTGGCGCAATTGGCGCGGCGTGGTACCGAACTGGCGCACCAGCGCGGCGGTGAAGGCGCTTTGCGAGGCATAGCCGACCTGCGCGGCGATTTCGCCCACCGACTGGTGCGAGCCACGCAGCAGATCGCGGCCCAGTTGCAGACGGCGCTGGCGCACGTAGTCCATGGGCGTCTGCCCGGTTTCGGCGAGGAAGCGGGCATGGAAGCGTGCGGCAGAGAGCCCGGCGAGCCGTGCCAGGTCGGCCACCTGCAGCGGGTGCGCGGCGTGGCGATCGATGTAGCTGTCCAGACTGGCCAGCGGCAACTGCGCGGGCTCCTCGACGCGCTGCTGGCCGGCGGCGAGGCTGGCCAGCAGCAGGATGGCGCCCTGACGCGCCAGCACCGGGTCATGCAGCGAACTGCCGGCGAGCCAGTGCACCAGTTGCGCCTGGTCATGGCTGAGCAGGCGCTGGCCAGGGGTTTCCAACAGGCGCCGGCCGGCATCGCTGTGCAGGCCGAGGCCGCCGAGAAGGTCCTCTTCATCTTCCAGGTCCACCACCAGGCAGCGGCTGCCGTCGGGGCTGGCGCAGGCGTGGTGCTCGTCACGCGGTACCACGGCGAAGGTCTGCCGGGTCACCAGGCTGCCGCGTCCACCGACTTCGAAATCCAGGCTGCCGGACAGCCCCAGCACCAGCTGCGCATGGCTGTGGCTGTGGGCGAGGTGGTCGTGGCTGTAGTGGCGCAGGGAGAGGATCTGGCTCATGCGATGCGACTTTCCGGGCGGGCAGGCTGACAGTCTAGCGCGCCGCGGGCTGTCACGGGACTGTCGCCAGTCGGTCATGTGCGCTTCACCGCGTGGGCCGACACTCGGAGAAACCCCACTGGAGGTCGCCGACGATGAGCAGCGCGCAACGCATGACGCCGACGAAGAAGCAACGGGTACGAACCCTGTGGATATCCGATGTCCACCTGGGCACCCGTGACTGCCAGGCCGAGCACCTGGCCGGTTTCCTCAAGCGTTACCACGCCGACCGCATCTACCTGGTGGGCGACATCATCGACGGCTGGAAGCTGCGCGGCGGCATTTACTGGCCGCAGGCGCACACCAACGTGATTCGCCGCCTGCTGACCATGAGCAAGCGCGGCACCGAGGTGATCTACGTCACCGGCAACCACGACGAATTCCTGCGCCGCTATTCCTCGCTGCTGCTGGGCAACATCCGACTGGTCGACGAGATCGTCCACACCACCGCCGACGGACGCCAGCTGCTGGTGATCCACGGCGACCAGTTCGACGTCATCACCCGCTACCACCGCTGGCTGGCCTTCCTCGGTGACTCCGCCTACGAATTCACCCTGACCCTGAATCGCTGGCTCAACCATTGGCGTAGTCGTTATGGCTACGGTTACTGGTCACTGTCGGCGTACCTCAAGCACAAGGTGAAGACGGCGGTGAACTTCATCAGCGACTTCGAGGAAGCCATTGCCCACGAGGTGCACAAGCGTGGCCTCAACGGCGTGGTCTGCGGGCACATCCACCACGCGGAAATCCGCCAGATCGGCGAGGTGGAATACCTCAACTGCGGCGATTGGGTGGAATCCTGCTCGGCGCTGATCGAGCACTGGGACGGCAGCATCCAGCTCTATCGACTGGCCGAGGAGCAGGCTCGCGCCGAGGAGCCCGTGGTGGTCGAGTCGGCGGCATGAGGCTGCTGGTCGTCACCGATGCCTGGCTACCGCAGGTCAATGGCGTGGTCACCAGCCTGAGGGCGCTGGTGGCCGAGCTGGAAGGGCTGGGCCATGTGGTCGGCCTGCTCACCCCGCAGGACTTTCGTCACCGCCCGTGCCCGAGTTACCCGGAGATTCCGCTGGCGTGGGACCTGTGGAAGGTGGGCGAGAAGATCACCGGCTTCGCTCCCGACTGTATCCACCTCGCCACCGAAGGCCCGCTGGGCTGGGCCGCTCGGCGCTGGCTGGTGCGCCGGGGCCTGAAGTTCAGCAGCGCCATCCACACGCGCTTTCCCGAGTACGTGAGCACGCGGTGGCCGTGGTTGCCGCTGGGCTGGGGCTATGCCTTCCTGCGCCGTTTCCACGCACCGAGCCAGGCCGTGCTGGTGAGCAGCGAACGGATGCGCGGCACGTTCGCCGATCATGCCTTCGACAACCTCGCGCTATGGCGCAAGGGTGTGGATATCCAGCGCTTCCAGCCGGGTGTGGGCGCACCGCCGGAGGAGCCGGTGTTCCTCTATGTCGGCCGGCTGGCGCGGGAAAAGAATCTCGAAGCCTTCCTCGCTCTCGACCTGCCGGGGCGCAAGCGAGTGGTGGGAGATGGCCCGCAGCGTGCTGAGCTGCAAGCTATTTATCCACAGGTGGAATTCCTCGGTTATCGCCACGGCGACGACCTCGCCGAGGCCTACCGCAACGCCAGCGTGCTGGCCTTCCCGTCGCTGACCGACACCCTCGGTCTGGTGATGTACGAGGCGCTGGCATGCGGCACGCCAGTGGCGGCGTTCCCGGTGACGGGACCGCTGGATGTGCTGGAACAAGGCGTAACCGGGGTGATGGACGCCGACTTGCGCAGTGCCTGCCTGCAGGCGCTGGAACTGGATCGCCAGACCTGCGTGGAATGGGCGAGCGGGCAGACCTGGCGGGCATCGGCGCAGGAATTCATGGCGCTTCAGGTACGCCTGACGGAACTGCCCGTCAGTGACGAACCGGGCTACGCGAACGGCTGATCAGAACAGCTGGCGATCGTGGTCCAGGCTCTGGTCCACCAGCCATTTGCCGTGGGCGATGGAGGCGTGCTGGGCCTTCGCCAGGTCCGACATGAAGGCGAATTCGACCGGCAGTGTCTTGCGCCTGGTGGTCTGTCCGTCCGGGGCGGTGATGTGGCAGCCGGCGGCCCAGGGAGTGGGGATGCCGGGGTGTTCGACGACATCGGCAGTGATGGTGTACTGGCGGTACTCGCATTGCATCAGGCTCATGGGGCGTCCTCCTGGCTGTTCGCCAACGGCCCAAAGCGGGCGGCAGGCGGGCGGAACGGCACCGGCGTCGTGCGCCGGCAAGCCTTGCTAACCCCCACCATAGTCCACCCGGCAGGCCTTTCCGGCGGATACCGACGAACGTGAATGTCACCTTCGCCGGAGATTTCCTGCGCGAATCTTCCCAATGTTGGCGCACCGCGCCAGACTGTCGGCCATGCCTATCCAGACCCTCTCCCGCCTAGCCGAAGTCGACGCCCACCAGTGGGATGCCCTGCTGCCGGACGACCAGCCGTTCCTGCGCCACGCCTTCCTCTCCGCCCTGGAGGACAGCGGCAGTGTCGGTGGCCGGACCGGTTGGAAACCCTCCCATCGTGTGCTGCTGGGCGACGACGGCCACCTGCTGGCCGCCGCGCCGGCCTATCTGAAGAGCCACTCCTATGGCGAGTACGTGTTCGACTGGAGCTGGGCGGATGCCTGCCTGCGTGCCGGAATCCCGTACTACCCCAAGCTGCTGGTGGGCATTCCCTTCACGCCGGTTGGTGGTGCCCGCCTGCTGGGCACGCCGGAAGCGGCCCTGAGCCTGGTCGGCGCGCTGGCGGGTGACGTGGACGAGGGGCATTGTTCCGGCGTGCACGTGAACTTCACCGATGCTGCCGCCGATGCGCTGCTGCGCCATGCCGACGGCTGGCTGGAGCGCCTGGGCTGCCAGTACCACTGGAACAACCGCGGTTACCGCGACTTCCAGGACTTCCTCGACGCGCTCAGCTCGCGCAAGCGCAAGCAATTGCGTAAGGAGCGCGAGCAGGTCGCCGGGCTCGGGCTGGACTTCATCTGGATGGAAGGACGCGAGCTATCCGAGACGCACTGGGACTTCGTCTACGCCTGCTACAGCAGTACCTATGAGGTGCGCGGGCAGGCGCCTTACCTGAGCCGCGCGTTCTTCAGCCTGATTGGTGAGCGCATGCCCGAGGCGATCCGCGTGGTCTTCGCCCACCAGAATGGCCGGCCCGTGGCCATGGCCTTCAGCCTGCTGGGCGGTGACACGCTGTATGGCCGTTATTGGGGCTGTCTCGCGGAGTTCGACCGCCTGCATTTCGAGACCTGCTTCTACCAGGGCCTGGACTTCGCCATCGGCCATGGCCTCAAGCGCTTCGATGCCGGGGCGCAGGGAGAGCACAAGCTGATCCGGGGCTTCGAACCGGTGATCACGCGCTCCTGGCATCGCCTGGGGCATCCGGGACTACGCGAGGCAGTGGAAGAGTTCCTGGCGGGGGAGAGGGCGGGCATCCTGGCGTACGCCGAAGAGGCCCGCGTGGCTTTGCCGTATCGGCAGGAATGAGCGGGTTGCCCCTGCGAACCGCCGGCCGAGCCAACGTCTCGCAGGGGCTGAAGGTTTATTCCGGCTTCGCCTCGCCCTTGCCCGGCAGCATCCGCACCAGGGTGTTATCACGGCTGATGTAGTGGTGGAACAGCGCGGCCAGCGCGTGCAGGCCGATCAGCCAGTAGCCGAGCACGGCGATGGTCTCGTGCCAGTACTTCACCTGCTTGGCCAGGTCCGGGTTCTTGTCCACCAGGTGCGGCAGCTCCATGCCCCAGAACGGCACCGGCTTGTCGGCGGCGCTGAGGATGATCCAGCCGGCCAGCGGCAGGCCGATCATCAGGGCGTAAAGGGCCAGGTGCATCAGTTTGGCGGGGATCATCTGCCAGGCCGGCGGCGCGGGAACGATGGGTGGGGTGGGATAGATGAAGCGGCCGATGATGCGCAGCCAGACCAGCACGAAGACGCTCAGGCCGAGCATGAAGTGCCATTGGGAGAACAGCGCGCGGGTATCGCTGCCTTTGGGGAAGTTGGTGCGGTACTCCATGCAGAAGTACGTGGCGGCGATCAGCACTAGCATGATCCAGTGCAGGGCTATGGACAGGCTGCCATAGCGGGACGGGGTCTTGGACAGGCTCATGACGGTTCCTTGTTTGGCTCGGAGTCGTGACGCCCCGTTCTGGCGACGGGGCTATCAGTCTCAGCATAGAGCCTTAACCCTGCCTGAAAAACCGTGAAGGCAAAGTGAAAGGGCCGCAATGTGCGGCCCTTTTGACGTCGGTCAGCCTTCGTCGTCGGCTGACTGGCGGGAGCGGATGGCGTTCACCAGGCGCTTGGCCAGCGCGGGATAGTCTTCATCGAAGTGGTGGCCGCCGGGCAACTGCAGGTTCTCGCCCACCGCCTGCGGCTGGGTGCAGCCGCTTTCGTCCTTCTCCTCGATGCCGTACACGCAGAGTACCTTCGGCCCCGGCAGGCGGGCCATTTCCGGGCCGGTGGAGGCTTCCTGGCCGGCCTTGCCGAGCCAGCCCTGCACCTCGATCTCGAAGCTGCCGCTGCGGGCGAAGGCCAGCAGGATCACCGAGCTGACGTCCTTCTTGGCGTCTGCCGGCAGGCGGTTGTAGATCGCCGGCAGCACGTCGGCGCCGAACGAGTAGCCGGCCAGCACGAAGTGCTTGGCGCCCCATTTCTCGCGGTAGTGCTGCATCAGCAGGGCGAGGTCGGCGGCGCTCTGCTCCGGGGTCTTGTGCTCCCAGAAGTAGCGCAGGGCGTCGACGCCTACCACCGGATAGCCCAGCTCGGCCATCTGCGCGGCGACGTCGCGGTCGAGGTCGCGCCAGCCGCCGTCGCCCGAGTAGAACAGGGTGACGGTTTCCGAGGGCTTGGCGGCCGGGACTTCCACCACCGGGACATTGTCGCCGCCGCCCTGCAACTGCTGGCGCAGTTGGTCGGCGAGGACCTTGGGCAGCGGGGTGTCGTAGTCGGTGATGACCGTTTCGGCGTTTTTCAGGCCGCGGGCGAAGCGCGCGCTGGCGTCATCCGGGTTGTCGTTCCAGGCGGCCAGCCAGTGGCCGTGGGCGGCAGTAGTCGGCAGCGGGGTCGCGGCGCAGTCGGGCTTCTCCAGGGAGAAACCCACCGACAGGGCCTTGGCCTTGTCATCGGTCTGCCCGGCGAGCCAGCGGAAGGCCCAGGCGCTGCCCGGACCGATGCCGGCGACCAGGGTCGGCTGGCCGTCGAGCAGGGCGCTGGCAGCCTGGATGCGAGCCTGCTGGGTGGTGCAGTCCTTTTCCGGGAAGACGAACTGCACCACGCGGGCGCCGCTGTCGTGGGCCAGTGCCAGCAACTGGCCGTCGTCGAGTTTCTGGTCGGCCTGCACGGCCAGCAGAACACGGGCGTTCGGCGCCTTGCCGGGGATGGCCAGGGCGACGGCGCTGCCGTCGGGCAACTGGCGGTGTTCCAGGGAGGCCTGGGAAGCCGGGCGGCTCCACAGCAGCAGGCCGATGGCGATGATGATCAGCAGGAGGAGGGCGAGCAGGTGTCGCCAGCGTCGTTTCAACATATCAGCGTTTTACCAATCCACTCAGGCCGCCTGCGATGAGGGCGGCCGTATCGGCCAGGGCCACCAGCGGATCCAGTCCGGCGGGCACGGCCAGGTAACGGGGTTCCCAGTCGGGCTGGAACTTGTCCTTGAAGCGTCGCAACCCCTGGAAATTGTAGAACTGCTCACCCCGGCGAAAAACCAGCGCGCCGAGACGTTGGGTCAGCGGGGCGCCACGGCGCGGCTGCAAGCCGGCCAGTGGCACCATGCCGAGGCTGAAGCGGGTGTGCCCGCTCTCCTTGTAATGCAGGATCAGGCCGAGCATGAGGAATTCCATGGTCAGCTTGGGGGCGTCGGGGGCCACGCGCATCAGGTCGATGCTCGCCAGCTCCTTGCCGGAGGTTTCCAGCAGGTTGGCGAAGGCCACGGCGCGGCCCTGGAAACGCACCACGACGACGCGGAAATAACGCAGGTATTCGGGAGTGAAGCGGCCGAGGGAGAAGCCCTTCTCGCGGACGTTCTTGCCACCCAGCCAGGCGTCGGAGATGGCGCGCAATTCGTCCATCGGCGCGTTGCCGGCGTCATGGAATTCCAGGCTCAAGCCGTCGCGCTGGCCACGGTTCCAGGTGTAGCGCAGGTCCTTCATCTCCTTGCCCTTGCTCTCCAGGTCGAAGCGGCGCAGGTCGACCCGGGCCTCCTCGCCGAGCTTGAGCGCGGTCAGGCCGATGTCCATGTACAGCGGCAGGTTCTCCGCGCGCACCTGGTAGAACACCGGGCGCGCGTGATGCAGGTCGCAGAGGTCGCGGAACTGCCAGATCAGTTCGGCGCGGGCCTGGGCCGGGCCTACTGGATCGAACAGCGCCACCAGGCTGCGGCCGCGGCGCGCGTACATCAGGAAGGCGTCGTTGCCCTCGTGGAACAGCAGCGCCTTGTCGCCCGACAGGGCCAACCCGCCGTCGGGTTGCGAAGACTTGGCGAGGATGGCAGCGGCGGTGTCCAGGTCTTCGCGGCTGGGCTCATGAATCGCCGGCGGCGCAGTGCGTAGCAGCCAGTAGAGCGCCAGGGCCGCGAGCAGGACGCAGCTGCCCAGGGCCGCGCGCAGGCCGCGAGGGGCGTCGGCGTCCAGGGCGAACTGCCACCAGAGTTCGTGGCTGTAAGGCACGTCCTGGTAGGCGAACAGCAGTAGCCAGATCGACGCGGCGACGACGCAGGCGGCGGCGCCCAGGTAGATCGGCGAGAACGGCAGGTCCATCAGGCGGCTGCGGCGGTAGAAGGCGCTGCGGAAGATCACCAGCAGGGCGGAGGTGAAGCTGAGGATCAGCGCTTCTTCCCAGTCGAAGCCCTTGAGCAGCGACAGCGCGGCGCCGGCGATCAGAAGGCCGAGAGTCAGTGCCCAGGCGGCGGACAGGCGGCGGCGCAGGCCATAGGCGAGCAGCAGGCAGAGCACGCCGATCAGGCTGGCGGCGAGGTGCGAGGCATCGATAAGGCGGTGCGGCACGAGGAAGCCGACTTCGTCCAGGCGGGTGTCGATGGACGGCGTGGCCCCGGAGAACAGCAACACGATCCCGGAGATGAACACCAGCAAGGAGAGGATCTGCGCGGCAAAGCCGGAGGTGATGCGCACCGCCTGTTTGGCCACCAGTACGCGGCGGGCCTCGAGGAACAGCAGCAGCAGACAGGCGACGATCAGCGGCAGCACCACGTAGATCAGTCGATACAACAGCAGTGCAGCGGCCAGCGGCGCGGCGCCCAACTGGTTGGCGAAGGCCGCCAGCAGCACCGCTTCAAACACGCCGACGCCGCCCGGCACATGGCTGAGCACGCCAGCGGCCAGCGCGATCAGGTAGACCAGCAGGAAGGCGCCGAAAGGCGGGGCTTCGGGCAGCAGCAGATAGAGCACGGTGGCGGCGGCAGCCACGTCCAGCGCGGTGATCAGCAATTGCAGCAGCGACAGGCGCAGGCCCGGCAGGCGCAAGGTGCGGCGGCCGAAGCGGACCAGGTGGCTGTCGGGCGAGGGCTGCTCGGGCAAGCGGCGGCGTTCTATACCGACGACCAGCAGCAGGCAGAAGCCGATGATGCTCAGCGCCAGTACCGCCACCAGCCACTCCGGCAGGTGCAGGGCCAGCGAGGCGTCGGAGAGGTCGCTCAGCGCGGCGAGCGCGGCCAGCACCGGCAATGCGCAGCCCAGCGACAGGCTGGCGAACAAGGTCATCAACGCGACGTCGCCAGCGCCCAGCCCCTGGCGGGCATAGAGGCGATAGCGCACCGAGCCGCCGGAAAGCATCGACAGGCCCACGGCATTACCGATGGCGAACGCGGAGAAACCGCCGGTCAACAGCGCCGGGACGGGCAGTTTCACGCCAGCGAAGCGGCTCGCCGACCATTCATAACCCAGCAGGAAGACGAATCCGACCACGGTGGCAGCGAAAGCGCCGAGCAGCGAGGTGGTGGGCACGTCGAGCAGGGCGTCGTGCAGGGAGTAGGCGTCGATGTCGCGCAGCAGGTGATAGCAGGCGATCAACGCGAGGCTGAACAGCACCAGGGTCACGCCCAGGCCGAGTGCCTGGCGGTTGGCGTTCACCCAGTTGAGCCAGGTCGCTCGGGCGGGAGCGTCTTCGGTGGCAGATGTCTCAGGTGTGGCGGGGTTGGCGCTCATCGGGCACCTCAATCGATTTAGCGCGACAGAGTAGGGGCACTGACGCGAATTCCCAAGTCCCCGGAAGAGTATTTTCCTGATCCGTGAGACGCCACCCGTGGGCAATCATTTTCTGGGCACAACGAAAAAAGCCACTCCTAAGAGTGGCTTTCTTCTTGATGTCTGGTTGCGGGAGCAGGATTTGAACCTACGACCTTCGGGTTATGAGCCCGACGAGCTACCAGACTGCTCCATCCCGCGGCGGCCATTCTACGCCGGTACGCCAGGGTGTCAATCGAAAAATGGAAAAAGTGATTTTCTATCAATTATTTAGCCGCGATGAACGGCAGCGGGGTGGCTATTGATAGGAGGGCCTTTCCGGCCTGCGGATAACCGGGATGACGGCTTTTTGCATTACCATGCACGGGTTTTCCGCTGCCTTTTCGGGCGGCTTCCGACGGTGATGCAGGCGCCTTCTTCGTGACTCGGCAGAGAAAGATCATCCACATCGATTGCGACTGCTTCTATGCCGCCATCGAGATGCGCGACGACCCCAGCCTTGCGGGCAAGCCGCTGGCCGTGGGTGGATCGCCGGACAAGCGGGGCGTGGTCGCCACCTGCAACTACGAGGCGCGCGCCTACGGGCTGCATTCGGCCATGGCCATGCGCACGGCGGTGAAGCTGTGCCCGGACCTCACCATCGTGCGCCCGCGAATGGACGTCTACCGCGAGACTTCGCGGGACATCCACGCGATCTTCCGCGATTACACCGACCAGATCGAGCCGCTGTCCCTGGACGAGGCCTATCTTGACGTCAGTGACAGCGAACGCTGTGGCGGCAGTGCCACGCGTATCGCCCAGGAGATTCGCCAGCGCGTCTGGGAGACCCTGCACATCACCGTGTCTGCCGGGGTGGCACCGAACAAGTTCATCGCCAAGATCGCCAGCGACTGGCGCAAGCCCAACGGCCTGTTCGTGGTCACGCCGGATGAGGTGGACGGCTTTGTTGCCGAACTGCCGGTGAAGAAGCTGCATGGCGTGGGCAAAGTCACTGCCGAGAAGCTGGCGCGCCTGGGCATTCGCACCTGCGCGGACCTGCGCGACTGGTCGCGCATCCAGCTGGCCAAGGAGTTCGGCAGTTTCGGCGAGCGGCTCTGGGGATTGTCGCGGGGGATCGACGAGCGCCCGGTGCAGGTGGATAGCCGCCGCCAGTCGATCAGCGTGGAGAACACCTTCGACCAGGACCTGCCGGACCTGGCGGCCTGTCAGGAGGAATTGCCGTCGTTGCTGGGTGAACTGGAGCGGCGCATGACGCGCCTGGACACCAGCTATCGGCCGGGCAAGCCGTTCATCAAACTGAAGTTCCACGACTTCACCCAGACAACCCTGGAGCAGGCGGGCGCCGCCCGAGACCTGGAAAGCTACCGGCTGCTGCTGGGGCAGGCCTTCCAGCGCGGCAACAAGGCGGTGCGTCTGATCGGCGTGGGCGTGCGTCTGGTCGACCTGCGCGGCGCCCACGAGCAGCTCACGCTCTTCTAGCTCTGGCTGAAGGAGCCTCAGCCTTCGGGCCACATGCGCATGGCGCGGCCGGAGACTGGCCACAGGCGCAGTTCGCCCTCGTCGGTGATATCCCAGCGCTGCACTTCGCCGAGCATCTTGAGGAACTGCTGTTCCTGCTCCATCACCAGGTCGGCGCACAGCTTGCGGGTGGCACCGGGCTGGCCGAAGGTCAGCTGCTCGCCTTCGAGCTTGTAGCTGGCGAACCAGTGGTTGCAGCCGGCGCTGCCGTAGGCTCGGCCGTTGCCGTCCAGGGTCAGGCTGATGTGCGTGTAGTCGATCAGCGGGTGCTCACCGACCCATTCCACGCGGTAGGTCTGCTCCGCTTCGGGAACCGGCTTGCTGGCGCAGCCGGTCAGGGCCAGCGCGGTGCAGGCGCTGGCGATCAGGGCTTTCATGCTGTCTCCTTGCTCTGGCAATCCGGGCAGAGGTGGCGGTTGCCAACCTTGGCCCATCCGAGTTCGGCGATGCGCTGCTCGGCGGCGGGCTGCTGGGCAGCCTTGCCGAGGGTGGCATCGACGGCGAATTCGAAGTCCAGTGTAGCCGCGCAGCCGTCGCAGTTGACCTTCCACTCGTGGATACCCAGTTCACGGAACACCGGGCCCTTGGCAACGGCCATCCACTGCCCCGGCGGGTTGATCAGGTGGCGGACCTTTTCCACTTCCAGGGTCATGCTCAGGCTTTTGCTGCCCTTGAGGCTAACCAGCAGGGTGTCGCCGGCCTTGATCGAGCCACCGATGCCGGTGACCTGATAGCGGCCCGGAGTCAGCGCGCGGCATTCGTTGAGGGTGAATTGCGGGTTGAGCAGGGTGTAGCGGAAATCGTGCTGGGCCATGGGTCCTCCGGGAAAGCGCGGCATTCTAGGGCGCGTGGCGTGTGGATGCGAGCGCCTTCTGCTCAGTTTTTCACCAGGTTCACCGGATTGCCGGCCCGCCAGGCGGCGATGTTGGCCAGGGTGGTCTGGGCGATTCCGGCCAGCGCCTCGCGGGTCAGAAAGGCCTGGTGCGCGGTAATGATCACGTTGGGGAAGGTCAGCAGGCGCGCCAATACGTCGTCCTGCAGCGGCTGGTCGGAACGGTCGGCGAAGAAGATGTCGGCTTCCTCTTCATAGACGTCCAGGCCGAGGTAGCCGAGCTGGCCGCTTTTCAGCGCCTCGATCAATGCCGGGGTATCCACCAGCGCGCCACGGCCGGTGTTGATCAGCATGGCGCCGCGCTTCATGCGTTCCAGGCTGGCGGCATTGATCAGGTGTCGGGTCGCGTCGTTGAGCGGGCAGTGCAGGCTGATGATGTCGGATTGTGCGAGCAATTCGTCCAGCTCGACGAAGCGCCCGCCCAGCGCCTCGATTGCGCGGTTGGGGTACGGGTCATAGGCCAGGATGTGGCAGCCGAAGCCGCTCATGATGCGGGCGAAGACTTCGCCGATCTGCCCGCTGCCGATGATCCCGACGGTGCGCCCGTGCAGGTCGAAGCCCGTCAGTCCGTGCAGGGAAAAGTCGCCTTCGCGGGTGCGGTTGTAGGCGCGGTGCAGATGTCGGCACAGCGCCAGGACCAATCCCACGCCGTGTTCGGCCACCGCGTGGGGCGAATAGGCCGGTACGCGCACCACGGCCAGACCCAGTGCCTGGGCGGCGGCGAGGTCGACATGGTTGTAGCCGGCCGAGCGCAGGGCGATCAGCCGGGTGCCGCCCGCCGCCAGGTGCTCCAGCACCGGGCGTGACAGATCGTCGTTGACGAAGGGGCAGACCACCTCGAAGCCCATGGCCAGGGCGACGGTGTCCTCGCGCAGCTGCGCCTGCTGGAAATGCAGCTCGAAGCCGTGGCCATGGTTGGCGGCGAGGAAGCTGTCGCGGTCATAGGTCTGGTTGCTGAACAGGATGATGCGCATCGATTGAATTCCGTCTTCAGTGCGACTGGCCGGCTTCGACTTCCAGGAGGCCTTCGGTCGCTTGTGCCAGCTCGGCCATGGCCTTGTCCAGCTCATCCAGCGCGGCGGGGCTGTCCGGTTCGTTCTGCTTGAGCAGTGTCTCGGCGCGCTGGCAGGCGGCGCGCAGCATCGGCACGCCGCAGTAGCGGGTGGCGCCGTGCAGGCGGTGGATGCGTTCGAGCAGGGTGTTGCGGTCGTTGCGCTCTCGGGCCTGGCGGATCACCTGGCGGTCGGCGGACAGCGAGGCGAGCAGCATGCCGAGCATGTCGGCGGCCAGTTCCGGCTTGCCGGCGGCCAGGCGCAGGCCTTCCTCCGGGTCCAGTACGCTGAGGCCTTCCAGGGAGGACTGGGCCTGGCGCGGTCGCTCGTCGCGCGGCTCGCCCAGTGCGAGGCCTGTCCACTTGAGGATCACCTGGACCAGCTGGCGCTCGTCGATCGGCTTGGTCAGGTAGTCGTCCATGCCGCCCTGCAGCAGGGCGCGCTTCTCGTTGGCCAGGGCATGGGCGGTGAGGGCGATGATCGGCACCGGGCTGACCTCGCGATCGCCTTCCCACTGGCGGATCGCTTCGGTGGCCTGGCGGCCGTCCATGATCGGCATCTGTACGTCCATGAAGACCAGGTCGAAACGCTCGCGCTGTACCGCCTCGACGGCGGCGAGGCCGCTATCCACGGCAGTCACCTCGGCGCCCAGGTCGGTCAGCAGGGTCTTCACCAGCAACAGGTTGGCCGGATTGTCGTCGACGCAGAGCAGACGTGGCGTGCGCTCCAGCTTGCCGTTGACGGTCTTGTCCTTGCGCGCCGGCCGCAGGTGCAGCAGCTCATTGAGTGCCTGCTGCAGCTTGCGCGTGCAGGCGGGTTTGCTCTGCACCTGGGCATCGGGCAACACGTCGTTGTAGTGCGCCTGTTCGATGGTCGGGCAAAGCACCAGGCTCTTGCAGCCGTGCTGTTCCAGCTCACGGATGGACTGGCGCAGCGCCTCGGGCGGGTGGTCTGCGGCGGTTACACCGAGCAGCGCCAGGGTGATTGGCGCCTTGTCCGACGGCCCGGCCAGCAGGGTCTTTTCCAGCGTGACGAGGTCGGGGAACTCGGTGACCTCCAGGCCGCAGTCTTCCAGCTGGTGATGCAGGGCCGTGCGGGTCAGTTCGTGGGGTTCATACAGTGCCACGCGCAGGCCGCCGGCCAGGGCGTGCGGCAGGTCGTCGCCGTCGTCGCGGGCCTTGGGCAGGTTGAGGCTGATCCAGAACTCCGAGCCGTCGCCGGCGCTGCTTTCCACGCCGATCTCACCGCCCATCTGCTCGATCAGGCGCTTGGAGATGACCAGACCCAGGCCGGTGCCGCCGGCTTGGCGCGAGAGGGAGTTATCCGCCTGGCTGAAGGCCTGGAACAGCGCGCGCAGGTCGGCGTCGGTCAGGCCAACGCCAGTGTCCTGGACGCTGATGCGCAACTGCGCGCGGTCGTCGCTCTCGTCTTCGAGCATGGCGCGCACGGCGATGCTGCCATCGTGGGTGAACTTGATGGCGTTGCTCACCAGGTTGGTCAGCACCTGCTTCAGGCGCTGCGGGTCGCCCACCAGCTGCAATGGGGTGTCGCGGTAGATCAGGCTGACCAGCTCCAGGTGCTTCTCGTGGGCGGCGGGGGCGAGGATGGTCAGGGTGTCCTGGATCAGCTCGCGCAGGTTGAACGGGATGTTCTCCAGCACCAGCTTGCCGGCCTCGATCTTCGAGAAGTCGAGGATCTCGTTGATGATTCCCAGCAGGCTCTCGGCGGACTTGTGGATGGTGCCCAGGTAGTCCTGCTGGCGGCTGGTCATCTCGCTCTTCTGCAGCAGGTTGGTGAAGCCGAGGATGCCGTTGAGCGGGGTGCGGATCTCGTGGCTCATGTTGGCGAGGAATTCGGACTTGATCCGGCTCGCCTCCAGCGCCTCCTTGCGGGCCAGGTCCAGCTCGATGTTCTGGATCTCGATGGTCTCAAGGTTCTGCCGCACGTCCTCGGTGGCCTGGTCGATGTTGTGCTGCATCTCTTCCTGGGCGCTCTGCAACGCCTCGGCCATGCGGTTGATGCCGCCGGCCAGCTCATCCAGTTCGTGGCTGCCCAGCGCGGGCAGGCGGGTTTCCAGGCGGCCTTCCTTGAGCTGGGCGACGCCCTGGGCGATCTGCCCCAGGGGTGCGTTGATCGCGCGGCTCATGCGCAGCGCGAGGAGGGCGGTGACCGCCAGTCCCGCGCCGATCAGCAGCAGGCTGGTGAACAGGCTGCGGTAGCCGCGCAGCAGGGTGCCGTGGTGCGACAGTTCCAGCTCGACCCAGCCCAGCAACTTCTCGGCGTCCTCGTCCGGGTCGCCGGACAGGCTGCGGTGCTTGCCCAGCACCGGCAGGAGAAAGTGGGTGGTGTCCAGGTTGCTCGCCATACTCAGGTGTGAGCCGTCGCCCGAAGGCATGGGGGTGAGGATGCTGGGGCCGGCGTGGACCAGTTTTTCCCGGTCCGGGTCAAGGAAGGTCACGGCGCGCACGTCGGGCTGGTCCAGCGCTTCGTTGGCGATGCGCTCGAGCAGCTCGTTATTGTGGTTGGCCATCGCCGGGGCCGACAGCGGCGCGAGTTGTTCGGCGATCAGTTGCCCGCGCTCGATCAACTGGGCGTGCATGTCCGACAGCTGCACCCAGGTGAAATAGCCGCCCAGCACCAGCGCCAGCAGGCTGGTGGGCAGCAGGGTGAGCAGCAGTACACGTCCCTTGATGCCGAGATCCTTGAACACGCGCTTCCTCCGATGCGTTTATCCCCGGCAGTGTAGCGGTTCGGACCTTCGTCGGAAGCCCTTTGCCTTGCCGAGAACGCGCAGAATCGTGAATACTCCACGCAATTGCTAATCACTCTTATTTGATATGAATGCCATCGCTTCGTCCGGCTTGCGCCTGCTGACCATCGAGGACGACCCGACCCTGGGCGCCCACCTGTCTTCCCACTTGAGCGAACGCGGCTTCGAGGTCACCTGGTGCCAGGACGGCGACGAAGGCCTGGCCCAGGCGCGCGGCAGCGACTACGACCTGGTGCTGATGGACATCATGCTGCCTGGCATCGGCGGCCTGGATATCCTCCGCACCCTGCGCCGCGAGCGCGCGGTGCCGGTGATCCTGATGTCCGCCCTGGGCGCCGAGCAGGACCGTATCGCTGGCTTTTCCCAGGGCGCCGACGACTATCTGCCCAAGCCTTTCAGTCTTGCCGAGCTGAGCGTGCGTGTGGATGCGGTGCTGCGCCGTGTGGCGCTGGAGCGCGGCAGCCAGTCGCTGAGCTCGGCCCCGACCGGCCTGCAGATGGACCCGCAGAAGGACGACGTCGGCCTCGACGGTCAGTGGGCCGGCCTGACCGGGACCGAATACCGCCT
Organism: Pseudomonas nicosulfuronedens; assembly: GCF_005877905.1. Lineage (GTDB taxonomy): Bacteria > Pseudomonadota > Gammaproteobacteria > Pseudomonadales > Pseudomonadaceae > Pseudomonas > Pseudomonas nicosulfuronedens. The sequence goes on from NZ_SWDV01000003.1 coordinate 60,833, forward strand.
GCTGGAAACCTTCCTCGGCAGCCAGGGCGAGACCCTGAGCAAACCCTTCCTTTATCAGCACGTGCTGCATCGCGCCTTCACCGCCCACGACCGTAGCCTGGACATGCACGTTAGCCACCTGCGCCGCAAGCTCCAGGCCATCGGCTACGTTCGCCACCAGTTGCACACCGTCTGGGGCAAGGGCTACGTGTTCGCCGAGGCCGAGGACTGACATGCCCGGCCGTCACTCGCTGTTCTGGAAACTCGCCTTCGCCCTGGTCGTGCTGTGCCTGTCGGTCATCTGGCTGTCCTGGAACTGGGGCAAGCAGATGGAGCGCGACAGTTACTTCCTGTCCGAGGCAGCGCGCCAAGTGCTCGCCAGCTATGCCGACGAGGCCCAGCAAGCCTGGCGTACGGGTGGGGCGGCGGGCGTCGATGCCTGGTTGACGCAGATGAAGCAGCGCGAGCCGGTGTGGATGGTCGTGGTGGATGCCCGCCTGCAATCGCTGGGCACGCAGGCGCTGCCCATGGACGACGTGGCACACCTGACCTTCCAGCGCGGGCTGGACTGGCCGGTGAGCTCGCGCTCGGTGAACCTTCCGTTCATCGGCATTCCCTTCCCGGACGATCCTTCCGCTGGCCGTCTGGTCGTGCAACTGCCGCAGCGCTTCCTGCCCGGCGGCCTGACCTTACTGCGCCAGTCCATCAGCCATGCGCTGGTACCGGCGATTCTTGCCCTGATGCTCTGCGGGTTGATCTATCGCCGGCTGGTGCGTCCGCTTGGACGTCTGCGCGAACACGCCAATGCCTTGCAGGCGGATAACCTCGGCTCGGTCGCCGGCCCGGAACTGATTGCCCGCCGCGACGAACTGGGAGAGTTGGGCCGCGCGCTGGACCACATGGCCGAACGGCTTCGCGGCCATGTCGGCCTGCAGCGCCAGTTGCTGCGCGATCTGTCCCACGAACTGCGCACACCGCTCAGCCGCCTGCGCGTGGCCGGCGACAGCCCGATCAGTGAGGCTGCGCTGCGCCAACGCGTGGAGCGCGAAGTGGAAGTGATGCAGCGCCTGGTCGCCGACACCCTGGAGCTGGCCTGGCTGGACACCGAGCGCCCGCGCCTGGAACTGGAGGAGATCGACCTGCGCTCGCTGTGGGACCTGCTGGTGGACGACGCGCGCTTCGAGGCGGGCTGGAGTGCCGAGCGCTTCCTTTATCAGGTCCCGGCGGATTGCCGCGTGCGCGGTCACCTCAACGGTCTGGCCCAGGCCCTGGAAAACCTGCTGCGCAACGCCATCCGTCATTCGCCGGAAAATGGCCGCATCCGCCTGAGTGGCCGGCGCGAGTCCGCTGGCTGGCATCTTTGGCTGGAGGATGATGGTCCCGGCGTGGCGGAAAGTGACCTGGAGCGCATCTTCCTGCCGTTCACCCGGCTTTCCGACGCGCGTACCGGTGAAGGCTTCGGCCTGGGGCTGAGCATCGCCCGCAGCTCGCTGCGCATGCAGGGTGGCGACCTCTGGGCGGACTGCGCCGAAGCCGGGCTGCGGGTGCACCTGCGCCTGCCCGACGCGGCGGCGGCCTGAGGCAGGCCCCGGCTCAGCACACGGCTTGTTAGGAAGTTTCGTATGGCGGGGCGACTTTTGCCGGTATCATAGGGCGCCCTGTTCCAGATCCGAGTGCTTCCATGACCGTGCAGTACCCGACTATCGCCGATTGCGTCGGCCATACCCCGCTGGTGCGCCTGCAGCGCCTGGCCGGGGAAACTTCCAACACCCTGCTGGTGAAACTCGAGGGTAACAACCCCGCGGGTTCGGTGAAGGATCGCCCGGCGCTCTCGATGATCACCCGTGCCGAACTGCGCGGCGACATCAAGCCCGGCGACACGCTGATCGAAGCCACTTCCGGCAATACTGGCATCGCCCTGGCGATGGCGGCGGCGATCAAGGGCTACCGCATGATCCTGATCATGCCCGACAACTCCACCGCCGAACGCAAGGCCGCCATGACCGCCTACGGCGCCGAGCTGATCCTGGTGACCAAGGAGCAGGGCATGGAAGGCGCTCGCGATCTCGCCGACCAGATGGCGCGCGAAGGCCAGGGCAAGGTGCTCGACCAGTTCGCCAACGGCGACAACCCGATTGCCCACTACCACTCCACCGGCCCGGAAATCTGGCAGCAGACCGGCGGTGAGATCACCCATTTCGTCAGCTCCATGGGCACCACCGGCACCATCATGGGCGTGTCGCGCTACCTCAAGGAGCAGAATCCCAACGTGCAGATCGTCGGCCTGCAGCCGATGGAAGGCTCGGCCATCCCCGGTATCCGCCGCTGGCCGCAGGAGTACCTGCCGAAGATCTTCGACGCTACCCGCGTCGACCGCGTCGTCGACATGCAGCAGAGCGAAGCCGAGGACGTGATGCGCCGCCTGGCCCGCGAAGAGGGCATCTTCTGTGGCGTGTCCTCCGGTGGTGCGGTGGCAGCCATGCTGCGCCTGTCGCGCGAACTGGAAAACGCGACCCTGGTGGCGATCATCTGCGACCGTGGCGACCGTTACCTGTCCTCGGGCGTGTTCGACTCCCACTGACATGGCCAAGCAGAGATCCGGCCTGCGCTTCCAGCCCAGCGGCGGAGCGCGCAGCCCTGCGGTACCGGTGGGCAAGAAGCAGCGCCTGAACATCGAGCGCCTGGCCCACGACGGCCGCGGCATTGCCCACATCGACGGACGCACCTGGTTCGTCGACAACGCCCTGCCGGGTGAGTCGGTGGAAGCCCGTGTGCTTTCGGCTCGCGCGCAGATCGTCGACGCCCGTAGCGAGCGTATCCTCACCGCTGCCGCCAATCGCCGCGCCGAGCCTTGCCCGGTGGCTGGCAGCTGTGGCGGCTGCAGCCTGCAGCACCTGTCCCACGCCGATCAACTGGCGCTCAAGCAGCGCACCCTGGCGGAGCAACTGGAGCGCTTCTCCGGCCTGGTCCCGCAAGCGTGGGCTGCACCGCTGGTCGGGCCGGAGTTTGGCTACCGCCGCCGCGCCCGTCTCGCCGTGCGCTGGGACGTGAAGGCCAAGCGCCTGGACGTCGGCTTCCGCGCCGCCGCCAGCCAGGCAATCGTCGCCTTCGACGATTGCCTGGTGCTGGTGCCTGAACTGCAGGTTCTTGCCCGCGAGCTGCCCGAGTTGCTGCGTGGTTTCGCCAAGCCGCAGAGCCTCGGCCATGTCGAGCTGTTCCACGGTACTTCCAGCGCGTTGCTGCTGCGGCATATCGAACCTTTGTCCGATAGCGATCGCGCGCGACTGCTGGAATTCTGTTCGGCACGGGATGTGCAACTGTGGTTGCAGGGTGACGGCGAACCGACGCTCTGCTCCGACGGTGCAGAAAACAGTGGGAACCGCGAGCTCGGCTTCCGGCTCGAAGCCTGGAATCTGACCCTGGCCTACCGGCCCGGCGACTTCGTTCAGGTGAACGAGCCGGTGAACGAGGCAATGGTTGCCCAGGCGCTCGACTGGCTCAGACCCGGTAGCGACGAGCGTGTGCTGGACCTCTTCTGCGGCCTGGGCAACTTCGCCCTGCCGCTGGCGAGTCAGGTGCGCGAGGTGGTGGGTGTGGAAGGTGTGCAGACCATGGTCGAGCGCGCTGCCGCCAATGCCCGCGCCAATGGCTTGGCCAATATCCGGTTCCATCAGGCGGACCTGACGAAACCGCTTGCCGAAGCCCCCTGGGCGGCGGAGGATTTCACCGCCGTGCTGCTCGACCCTCCGCGTGACGGAGCCTTCGAGCCGGCGCGGCAGATGCGTTCATTGGGCGCGGAGCGGGTACTCTATGTGTCCTGCAACCCGGCGACCCTGGCGCGCGACGCTGGCGAGCTGGCCCGACAGGGCTATCGTCTGAAGCGCGCCGGCATTCTCGACATGTTCCCGCAGACGGCCCATGTCGAGGCCATGGCTTTGTTCGAGGCAGGCTAGGACGGCCTGCGCAATCCGACCGGCTCAAGCAAGAAAGGCCGGCGCAGTGAGCGGTGTGTTGTGGCGCACCGTGGGGAAGGGTAGACACGATGGTACAGGTGAGAGCGCACCAGCCGGTCAACACCGACGGCAGCATCAATCTCGAGGCCTGGCTGGACCATGTCCAGACCCTGGTCCCGGGCCTGGATCGCCAGGTCCTGCTGGAAGCCTGCGAGTTCGCTCGCGAGGTGGAAGACAGGGCTGTCAGCACGGCTGACAACTCCTGGGCGGACGGAACCTCCAGTTTCCAGACGGGCCTGGAGATCGCCGAGATCCTGGCGGACCTCAAGCTTGACCAGGAGTCGCTGGTCGCCGCGGTGGTCTACCGTGGTGTGCGCGAGGGCAAGGTCAAGCTCGAGGATGTGGCGCAGCGCTTCGGCCCTGTCGTCGCCAAGCTGATCGAGGGCGTGCTGCGCATGGCGGCGATCAGCACCAGTCTCAGTCCGCGACAATCCCTGGTGCTCGGCACCCAGGCGCAGATCGAGAACCTGCGCAAGATGCTGGTGGCCATGGTCGACGACGTGCGCGTCGCGCTGATCAAGCTGGCCGAGCGCACCTGCGCGATCCGCGCGGTGAAGAACGGCGACGAAGAAAAGCGCATGCGTGTCGCCCGCGAGGTGTTCGACATCTACGCGCCGCTGGCCCACCGTCTGGGCATCGGCCACATCAAGTGGGAGCTGGAGGACCTGTCCTTCCGTTATCTCGAGCCTGACCAGTACAAGCAGATCGCCAAGCTGCTGCACGAGCGCCGTCTGGACCGCGAGCAGTACATTGCCACCGTGATGCAGCAGCTCAAGGACGCCCTGGCCGCCACCGGCATCAAGGCGGACCTGTCCGGCCGCGCCAAGCACATCTATTCCATCTGGCGGAAGATGCAGCGCAAGGGCCTGGACTTCAGCCAGATCTACGACGTGCGCGCCGTGCGCGTGCTGGTGCCGGAAATGCGCGACTGCTACACCGCGCTGGGCATCGTGCACACCCTGTGGCGGCACATCCCCAAGGAATTCGACGACTACATCGCCAACCCCAAGGAAAACGGCTACCGCTCGCTGCATACCGCGGTGATCGGCCCCGAGGGCAAGGTGCTGGAAGTGCAGATCCGCACCCACGCCATGCACGAGGAAGCCGAGTTGGGCGTCTGCGCGCACTGGCGCTACAAGGGCACCGACGTCAAGGCCAGCTCCAACCATTACGAAGAGAAGATTTCCTGGCTGCGCCAGGTGCTCGAATGGCACGAGGAGCTGGGCGACATCGGCGGCCTGGCCGAGCAGCTGCGGGTGGATATCGAGCCCGACCGGGTCTACGTCTTCACCCCTGACGGCCACGCCATCGACCTGCCCAAGGGTTCCACGCCGCTGGACTTCGCGTACCGCGTGCATACCGAGGTTGGCCACAACTGCCGCGGCGCCAAGATCAACGGCCGTATCGTGCCGCTGAACTACAGCCTGCAGACCGGCGAGCAGGTGGAAATCATCACCGGCAAGCAGAGCGGGCCGAGCCGCGACTGGCTGAACCAGAACCTGGGTTATGTCACCACGTCGCGAGCACGGGCGAAGATCGTCCACTGGTTCAAGCTGCAGGCGCGCGACCAGAACGTCGCCGCCGGCAAGGCCATGCTGGAGCGCGAGCTGGGCCGCCTGGCACTGCCGCCGGTGGACTTCGAGAAGCTCGCCGAGAAGGCCAACTACAAGACCGGTGAAGACCTGTTCGCCGCCCTGGGCGCCGGCGACCTGCGCCTGGCCCATGTGGTCAACTACGCACAGCAGTTGGTGGAGCCGGAGCGCGGCACCGAGCAGCTCGAACTCATCCCGCGCAAGCCGAGCAAGATCGGCCACGGCAAGCGCGGCGACATCCAGATCCAGGGCGTCGGCAACCTGCTGACGCAGATGGCGGGCTGCTGCCAGCCGCTGCCGGGCGACCCGATCGTCGGCTACATCACCCTTGGCCGCGGTGTCACCATCCACCGCCAGGACTGTGCCACCGCGCTGCAACTGGCCGGCCGCGAGCCGGAGCGGATCATCCAGGTCAGCTGGGGTCCGGTACCGGTCAGCACCTATCCGGTGGATATCGTCATCCGGGCCTACGACCGTTCCGGCCTGTTGCGCGACGTCTCGCAGATGCTGCTCAACGAGCGCATCAACGTGCTGGCGGTGAACACCCGTTCGGACAAGGAAGACAACACCGCAGTGATGCGTCTGACCATCGAGATCCCGGGTCTCGATTCGCTGGGTCGTCTGCTGGCGCGCATCTCCCAACTGCCCAACATCATCGAGGCGCGGCGTGATCGCGCGGGTGCCAAGGATGCATAGGCTCGACGACCTGCTGTACCTGATGGCCCGGCTGCGCGACCCGCAGCACGGCTGCCCCTGGGACCTGAAGCAGAGCTACGCGACCATCGTCCCGTACACCCTCGAGGAAGCCTACGAAGTCGCCGATGCTATCGAGCGCGGCGATTTCGACCATCTGCGCGAGGAGCTGGGTGACCTGCTCTTCCAGGTTGTCTACTACGCGCAACTGGCGCGGGAAGAGGGGCGCTTCGAGTTCGACGCGGTAGTCGATGGCATCACCACCAAGCTGATCCGCCGCCATCCCCACGTGTTCCCCGACGGCGACCTGTACGGTGAGTCCGACCCGGCAAAGCTGGCGGAAGCGGCGGTCAAGCAACGCTGGGAAGAGCTCAAGGCTGAGGAGCGCGCCGCCAAGGCCGCCGAACCGGTGCAGTTGTCCCTGCTGGACGACGTGCCCAACGCCCTGCCAGCACTGAGCCGCGCCGCCAAGCTGCAGAAGCGCGCTTCCCAGGTCGGCTTCGACTGGGCCGATGCCCTGCCGGTGGTGGACAAGGTTCGCGAGGAGCTGGACGAGGTGCTCGAAGCCATGGCTGGCGGCGACACCGAGGCCCAGGCCGAGGAAGTGGGCGACCTGTTGTTCGTGGTGGTCAACCTGGCGCGCAAGCTCAAGGTCGATCCGGAAACCGCCTTGCGCGCCGCCAACGCCAAGTTCGAGCGCCGGTTCCGCTATATCGAGACGGCGCTGCGCGACCAGGGACGCACGCTGGAAGACAGCAACCTGGAAGAGATGGACGAGCTGTGGGGCGCTGCCAAGCGTGACGAAAAGAACCCGCTCAGCTGTGGATAAGTTCTTCCAGCCATGAAAAAGCCCCGCGATTGCGGGGCTTTTTCATGGCTCTTGGTAGGAGCGAGCTTGCTCGCGAACCACTTGATGCCGGCGCGGCCGGAGACTCTGTTCGCGAGCAAGCTCGCTCCTACAAAAAGCGATCAGCCGAACAGCCAGCGCAGGATCAGTACCAGCAGCACGACGGCCAGGATCGGTCGGCCGATGCGGTAGGCCTTGGGATAGGCGCGCTTGAACACCTTCACCTTGCTGCCCACGGCGTCGCCGAAGCGGATCAGCACCGAGTAGGCCTGGTTGATCCCGCCTACCCGTTCGCCTTCGACGTTCTGCGGCGCCGTGGCACGCCCGAGGAAGGCGCTGACGCGGCGGTTGATGCGGGTCAGCAGCGGCGACTTGAGCGGGCGCTCGATGTCGCAGAAGAGGATCAGGCGCGATTCGTCCGTCTCGTTCTTCACCCAGTGGACGAAGGTCTCGTCGAACATCACGTCCTGGCCGTCGCGCCAGGCGTAGGGCTGGCCGTCGACGAAGATGCGGCATTCATCGGAGTTTGGCGTGGCCAGGCCCAGGTGGTAGCGCAGCGAACCCCCGTAGGGGTCGCGGTGCTTGTTCAGGTGGCTGCGCGGTGGCAGGCGGGTGAACATCGCGCCCTTGACGTTGGGGATGCTGCTCACCAGCTCCACGGTCTTGGGGCACAGCTGTTGCGCCGAGGGCAGGGGGCCGTCGTACCAGGTCAGGTAGAAGCGGGTCCAGCCCTTCTTGAAGAAGGAGCCGAAGCCGGCCTCGTTGTTGTTCAGGGCGTCGCGGATGTAGCCCTCGTCGAACAGCTGCTCGGCCTCCTCGCGGATCATCTGCCAGTTGTCGCGCAGCTTGTCGAGCTCGGGGAAGCGCTCGCGGTCCAGGTAGGGCTTGGACGGCACGCTGGAGTTCAGGTACATCAGCGAGTTGTAGGGGGCGAACCAGGCGGAGTGGTTCACCACCTGGCGCAGGAAGGGCAGCCGCACCTTGCCGCGCAGGTGCACGTAGAGGATGGCGACGAGGAAAATGGCCAGTATCGCGAGAACGATGAGCTTCAGCATGGAGGTAACGAGTCCGCTCCAGATGAGTGAATTCGAGCCAGGCACTTGCGCTGCGCTGGCACAGGCCCGAGGATTATACCCCCTGAGGACGGTCCCGCCGCACCTATGCGTTGGTCTGGGAGTTGTCCTGCATCATTATGGGCTGTTGGAGAGCCTTGATTCATGAGCATGTCATTGCGTGATCAGTTGCTGAAAGCCGGACTGGTCAACGAGAAGCAGGCCAAGCAGGCCGGCAAGCAGAAGCAGAAACAGCAGCGCCTGGAGCACAAGAACCAGGTAGAAAAGGACGACAGCCAGCGTCAGGCAGCCCTGCAGGCCCAGGCCGAGAAACAGGCACGCGATGCCGAGCTGAACCGCCAACAGCAGGAGAAGGCCGACAAGAAGGCCAAGGCCGCACAGATCAAGCAACTGATCGAGGGCACGCGCCTGCCGAAGCTGGAATCGGACGACTACTACAACTTCGTCGACAACAAGAAGGTCAAGCGCATCGCGGTCAATGACCTGATCCGCGACAAGCTCAGCCGCGGCAGCCTGGCCATCGTCAGCTACGACGGTCGCTACGAGATCGTGCCGCGCGATGCCGCGCTGCGCATCCAGGAGCGCGACGAGCGCCGCATCATCGTCCTCAGCGAGCCCAGCGGCGAGCCGGATGAAGACGATCCGTACAAGGATTACGTGGTGCCCGACGACCTCATGTGGTGAGGTCGTTGCGGCCGCTCAGCGGGCTGCATTCAGCTCCACCCTTCCAAACAGCGCCTGCGCCGACAGCGGCGTGATGGCGTGCAGACGGTCCAGCCGGAATTCCCGGCTGGCATCGTCCACCTGCACCTCGAGAAATTCCTCCAGCACTCCGCCCGCACTCCTTCGCGTCTGCGTGGTGAAGGCCTGGGCGTCGAACGCCAGGCCTTCACGCAGCTCGATACGCAGCCAGTAGCGGTAGAGGCAGGCGATTTCCAGATAGTCATGGAGGTCGCAGTGCAGCGGCCGGTAGTGGCTCATGCCGGCCAGCCTTATTTCAGATCGGCCAGGGCGGCGCCGAAGTTCAGGTGCAGCACCTGCCCATCGACCACCAGCGCCGGTACGGATTTCACCCCGGCGGCCTCGGCTTCGGCCACACGCGGCGACTGTTCGCCCAGGTGCACCACTTCGACTTCGCGGTTCAGCAACGGCAGCAGCGCGCGCTCGGCTTCGACGCAGACGGGGCAACCGGCATGGTAGTAAACGGTTTTGCTCATGATCGTTCTCCTGATTAGTTAAGTATCGATTCGATACCAGTTGAGTCTGCGATCGAAATGAGCCTTCTGTCAAACTGGTTTTTGATCGATACTATCTATCGGGAGGATTAGCTCATGACCGATACGACCCTGTACGACTACCTCGAACGCATCGCCAGCCTGATGCGCGCCTGGGCGCGCGAGCAGCCGTTGATGGCCGATCTGCAGCCAATCCAGCTGAGCGCGCTGAATTATCTCGCTCGCTGCAACCGCTATTCGAACACGCCGTTGGGGGTGACGGATTTCCTCGGGTTGACCAAGGGCACGGTGTCCCAGTCGCTCAAGGCGCTGGAGGCCAAGGGGCTGATCGAGAAACGACCAGACGCTCAGGACCGCCGCAGTGTACACCTGGAGCTGACGCAGGAGGGCAGGGGGCTGATCGATGCGCTGGTGCCACCGGCTTTCCTGCGCCGCGCCGAAGAGTCATTGGGGGAGCGCAGCGAGTTGCTGGTCGAACTGCTGCAGGAGTTGCTGGCGACCGTGCAACGCCAGGAAAACGTGCCGGGGTTCGGCCTGTGCCGTACCTGCCGCTTCCACCAGAAACGGGAGGACGGCGCGCTCTGCGGGCTGACGGGGGAAAGGCTGGATGCGCACGAAGGCGGGCTGATCTGCCGCGAGCATGCGGCGCCCGATGAAGCGGCCTGAACGGCCCTCTCTGGCAGAATCGCAGGCATGAAAAAGCCGGGCAGATGCCCGGCTTTTTCATGGCGCAGAAGCTATCAGAAGCGATAGGTCATCTGCGCGGTCAGGCCGTGGGCGCTGTTGTCGTACTTGGCGCTGTAGGCCGGCTGCAGTTGCAGGCCTGCCAGTTCCTGGCCGTCCGGCTGGTTCACGCCGGCGGTGGACTCCCACAGGTAGGCGTAAGCCACGTCGATAGTCATGTCGGCGTTGGGCGAGTAGCCGGCGCCCAGGGTGAAGATCTTGCGATCGCCCACCGGGATGCGCACGGTACGGTGCTCGTTGGTGGTCGGCGACGGATCGTAGGCGAAGCCGGTACGCAGCACCCACTGGTCGTTCCACTGGTAGGAGGTACCGATCGCGGCCGACCAGGTGTCGTGCCAGCTCAGGTCTTCACCGATGGTATCGAAAGCGGCCAGCGGTGCGCCGGTGTTCTGCACTTCGATGGACTTCAGACGGCTCCAGCGCGTCCAGGTGGTGCCGCCGTAGACGGTCCAGCGGTCATCAAGCTTCTGGGTGACGGACAGGTCCAGGGACTCGGGCAGGGTGATGTCCAGGCTCGCGTCCATGCGCGAGTCGAACAGGCCGGCCGGGGAGTTGGAGACGGTGGTGTGGCCCTTGAGTTCGTACTTGACCTTGGAGTGGTAGGTCGCGCCGATGGAGGTGCTCTCGGTCGGGGTGACCAGCAGGCCGACGTTGAAGCCGGCGGCGGTGTCGTCACCTTTGATGCTGATCTTGGTGTCGTCCGTGGCGCCGAACAGGCCCTTGGTCGCGAGGTTGTTCTCCAGCTTGCCGTCGATGCGGTTGATGGTCGGGCCGAAGCCGACCGACACCACGTCGTTGAACTTGTAGCTGATGGTCGGCTGGACGGTGATCACCTGGACCTTGCTGTAGGAACCGTGGGAACGGCCCTGGAAGCCACTTTCGTAGTCGTTGATGATGCCGTAGGGCACATAGATGCCCAGGCCAACGCTGACCTTGTCGTCCAGCGGGGTGACGAAGTAGCCGAACGGCACGGCAGCCAGCGGGACGGAGTCGCCCTTGTTGGAGCCAGAGGCAGTGCTGTGGGCGTCACTGATGTCGTCCTTGGCGGAAACAACGGCGAGACCGCCGCTGACTTCAGTGCGCTTGAGCTTGGACATGCCGGCAGGGTTGCCGTAGATGGTGCTGGCGTCCAATGCCGAAGAAGCACGGCCCGCGTAGGCGGTACCGGCGCCGCTGGCGCTCTGCTCGTTGATGGCGATGCCGTTGGCGAAAGCCTGGGCAGAGGCAGCGCTAATGGTCAGGGCTAGTGTGGTCTTGAGCCATGTTGTTTTCATTGTAAGAGCAACTCCTGTGTTTAACGGCGCGCAAGCTATCAAGATTCCCTTTACTTGGGTAGTGCCGGAAAAAGGCTCTACCTTGGGCCTTGAAGCTCAAACGAACGTTCCATCGGGATGGCGGCCGTTCGTCGCTGTATGTAAATTTTTTCTGACCGATCGGTCACTAAGTGGAGTTGGCCGAAATGCTTACGCGACGCGACTGAAATTTCCGACGTAGCTGTGCCACGCGTCGACGAAGTCGTGCAGGCGGCCGTGGGGATGGAAAACCTGGCGCCAGATCCGGGCCAGCTCCATGGGGTCGTCCGCCAGCGGCAGGTGCAGGTGTTCCGCCTCCACCAGCATCCAGGCGATGGCGGTGCTGTAGCGCAGGTTGACCGTGAGTTCTAGGTGCGGTGCGTCGAGGAAGGCATGCTGGCTGGCCAGCCCTCTGACGCGGCTGGCCAGCTCGGGGTCCAGCGCCAGGAATCCATCCCAGAGCGTCTGGTGCCGTTGTTCACCAATGCGATACAGCCCGTGGCCATGGCTGTCATCGAGGGCGCTCCCCAGCGCCGACTGACAGGCCGCTGCCCCCAGCAGCAGCGATTCGGCCGCGACACTGTGACGCCCCAGGTAGTGCAGGGTAGGGCGAATCACATACTGGCAAAGATCGTTCGCGGCGATTCCCATGACATCCTCGTCATCAATGACCGGCGGGGCTGGGCGTCTTGGCAGCTTCTGATGATTATCCTCGGCCCCGCCGGAAGCGGACTTAGCCGCTCGAATTGAAGTGTAGTGCGATGAAGATGCTGTAAAGGACTGTTTTTAAATTGTTTCGTCGGCGCGGAAAGCCTTCATATGCCTTCTGGCGATTAGATGCTCGACGGTAACTCCGGCATTGCCGAGAGCTTCTCCTCGGCCTCTTCGTGTCCCTGGTCGGCCGCTTTCTGGTACCAGGTACGGGCCTGTGCCGGGTTCTTGGCCACGCCACGGCCCTTGGCGTAGCTCTCCGCCACCTGGAACTCGGCATCCACATCACCCTGCTCGGCAGACTGCAGATAGAGGGCGAAGGCCTTCTTGTAGCTGCGGGTCACGCCAGTGCCGTTCTCGTACATGATCGCGAGGTTGTACTGGGCATCCTTGTCGCCCTGGTCGACGGCTTTCTGGTACCAGTACACCGCCTTGGCGTTGTCCTGTTCGACACCGTCGCCATTGTCGTAGGCGTTGCCGAGGTTGTACTGGGCGCAGGCATGGCCCTGCTGGGCGGCCTTCTCGTACCAGTAGGCCGCTTTCTCGTAGTCCTGGTCGTACTCGTCGCTGCCCGAGTCGTATTCCAGGCCGAGTGTGTACTGCGCGCTGGCATGGCCGGCCTTGGCGGCCTTCACCAGGTCTTCGCCGTAGAGATCGGACCACTCGTCCTGAATGGCGCAGGGCGTCGCTTCCAGTTCAGCGGCGTGGACGGGGATGGTGCTGCACAGGCCCAGCAGGAGGCTGGCGAGCAGGATTGGGCGGATGCGCGAAGGCATGGGATCACTCCTTTGAAGAATGGGCACGAGTCTGACCGATGCCCTGACACCTATCCATAGGAACGGAAGGCGCTGGCGTGAGGCGCCTTCCGTTTTTTCCGCCAGAGCGGGGGAGATCAGTCGCCCTTGGCCACCGGGCGGCGCGTATCGGTGATCCATTCGCTCCAGGAACCGGCGTACAGGCGACCCAACGGGTAGCCCGCCAGGCTCAAGGCGAACAGGTTGTGGCAGGCGGTGACACCGGAACCGCAGTAGGCGACCAGATCCTCTGCTGGGCGCCCGCGCAGCAGGCCGGCGAAGCGCTGGTGCAGGTGTTCCGGGCGCAGGAAGCGGCCGTCGTTGCCGAGGTTGTCGGTGAAGGCCGCGCACTGGGCGCCGGGAATGTGCCCGGCGACCGGGTCGATGGGTTCGACCTCGCCACGGAAACGCGGCAGGCCACGGGCGTCGATCAGTGGCAGTTCGGCCTCGCCGAGTTTCGCGGCCAGTTCGCTGGCGCTGATCAACAGGCGGTTGTCCGGCTCGCCCTTGAAGTCACCAGGGCGCAGCGGCGTTTCGGCGGTCGTCAGGCGCAGGCCCGCGTTGCGCCAGGCGGTCAGCCCGCCATCAAGCAGATACACGCCCTCGCTCTTGCCCAGCCACAGTAGCAGCCACCAGGCACGGGCGGCGAAGGCGCCGGGACCATCGTCATACAGCACCACTTCACTGTCGGCGTTCAGGCCCCAGGCACGCAGGTGTTCCTGCAGGTGTTGCGGATCGGGCAGCGGATGGCGGCCAGTGATGCCTGGGATCACCGGGGACGAAAGGTCCCGGTTGAGGTCGGCGAAATGCGCACCGGGGATGTGGTTCTCCTGGTAGCTGCGCGCGCCGTAGGCAGGGTCTTCAAGGGAGAAGCGGCAATCGAGCAGGACAAGATTCGGGTCATCGAGGCGGGCGGCCAGTTGCTCGGGCGTGAGCAGGCGGGCTTGGGTCATGGGCGCGTTCCTGTGTCGTGACGGGGCTGAGGCGCATCATAAGGCTTGTACGATGAAAAGTTGTGGGAGTTGGCGAACATGCACGACCAGCAATCGGCACCGCGCAAGGCGGGCCCGCTGCGCGTCGCCCTGGTGGGACTGGCGACCGTTCTGATCACCCTGGGCTACAGTGTCCGGGTCCTGGTGCTGGGCGCCATCGGCCAGCTGCGCCGCGCCAAGGTCGACGGCTTTACCCGCGACTGGTCAGGCAGCCTGCTGAGCCTGACGGGGGCGCGCCTGAGTCGCCACGGCGAGGTGCCGGACTTCGGTGATGGCCGTCGTTACATGATCCTCTGCACCCATTCCAGCTTCTACGACATCCCGGCGATCTTCGTGACCCTGCCCGGTTCGATCCGCATGTTGGCCAAGCGCGAGCTGTTTGCGGTGCCGGTGTGGGGCGCGGCGATGCGCGCGGCGGAGTTTCCGTCCATCGACCGGCACAACCGCCACCAGGCCATGGCTGACCTGGCGAAGGCGCGGGAGATGATGGAGAGCGGCATCGTGCTCTGGGCCGCGCCCGAGGGTACCCGTTCCAAGGATGGCAAGCTGCAGCCGTTCAAGAAGGGCTGCTTCCGCCTGGCCCAGCAGACCGACGCGATCATCGTTCCGGTGGCCATCCGCGGTATCCAGCAATTGCTGCCGGCCGGGGGGCTGAAGCTGAACCTCGGCATGCCGGTGGAGGTGCACGTCGGCGCGCCGATCGATTCCACCCAGTTCACCGAGCACGGCGTCGATGCGCTGATGGGGGAGGTGCGCGAGCGCATGCTGGAGCTGCTGGAACCCGCGGCTGTATTGGCACCGACGCCCGCCCTGAAGGAGCAGACTCTGGCCTAAGGCGCCAGTGCCGCTTGCGCCGTCAGTGTAGAGGGAGCCGGCCGATGCGGTCGTTCTCCAGGCTGCCCAGGTAGAGCACGCCGTTCACCGGCTTGGCCGACGTCACCATGCGCAGGTGCTGGCCGCTGGTGTCGTGCAGGCTGCGCACGATCTCGCCTTTCTCGTTCACCTGGATCACCAGGCCGTAGGGCACCGGCTTGGGCAGCACGGCGCGCGGCAGCTTGGTGAGCTGGCGTTTCAGCCAGGGCATCTGCTGGATCACGTCGGCGTCAGCCTTGCGCGGCGAAGGCAGGGCGACCCAGAAGGTGCCGCTGCGGTCACTGGCGAGGTTGTCCGGCAGGCCCGGCAGGTTGTCGATGAAGATCTCGTGCTGCCCAGCCTTCTCACCCTTGAGCCAGTAGCGGGTGATGCGGTAGCGGTACGTCTCGTTGACGAGCACGAAGTCCTCGTTCTGTGACAACGCCACACCGTTGGCGAAATACAGGTCCTTGAGCAGTGTCTCGGTCTTGCCGGTGGCCGGGTCATAGCGCAGCAGGCGGCCGTGGGGGCGGGCTTCGAGCAGGTCGAGGACGTAGTCGGGCTGGTGGAAGCGGCTGGAGGCATCACTGAAATAGATGCGCCCGTCGCTGGCGATGTCCAGGTCGTCGGTGAAGGCAAAGGGCACACCGTCGGCCGAATCGGTCAGCATGCGGATCTTGCCCTGCGGATTGATCTCCAGCAGGCCCTTCCAGGCGTCGGCGACGATCAGGTTGCCAGCCTTGTCGAAGGCCAGACCCAACGGGCGGCCGCCAGTTTCGACGAAGGTTTCGGCCTTGCCATCGGCGCCGATGCGCACGATGCGTCCGTCATCGAGTCCGGCAAAAACGCGGCCCTGGCTGTCCACGGCGGTGTCTTCGGGGCCGACGATCTGGCCCTGGGCGAGGAGTTCGGCCTTCATCAGCGTGTCGTTGGGTTCCATTACGCCGGTCATCGCTGGCGCCTTGGGTGGCGTCCAGCTCAGCGGGTCGATGGGGCTGGGCGTCAGCGCCAGGTAGACCGAGAGGGCTACGACCAGCAGGACGACCAGTCCGAGAAGCTTTTTCATGCGCAAGCTGCCTTCTTGTAGTTGTGGGCGGGGCAAAGCGTAGAAGTTGCCATGCAGTCGTCACAGACCGATGGCCGAGTGGAATGCTCGCACATCATGCATCTCTATATAATGCGCGCACCGAAACGAAGGAGAAGTTCGTGACCGTCCTCGACATACAGTGGATTCGCGACGATGCCACCCTGGAGCGCAAGTGCCAGGACTGGAAAGAACTGCCGTACCTCGCGCTCGACACCGAGTTCATGCGTGTCGATACCTTCTACCCGGCCGCCGGGCTGGTGCAGGTTGGCGACGGCAGCGGCGTGTGGCTGATCGACCCGCTGCTGATCCGCGACTGGTCGCCGTTCGCTGCCGTGCTGGAATCGCCGGTGGTGGTCAAGGTGTTCCATGCCTGCGGCGAGGACCTGGAAGTCTTCCAGCGCCTGACCGGCAGCCTGCCGCAGCCGCTGTTCGACACCCAGTTGGCCGCCGCCTACCTGGGCATGCCGCATTCCATGGGCTACTCCAAGTTGGTGCTGGAAATCCTCGGCCTTGACCTGCCCAAGGATGAAACCCGCTCCGACTGGCTGCAGCGTCCACTGACCGACATGCAGGTACGCTACGCCGCCGAGGACGTGCAGCACCTGGCTGAGGTCTATGTGAAGCTCGCGCCGCGCCTGAGCGACGAGAAGCTGCAGTGGCTGCTGGCCGACGGCACCGACCTGACGAACAACCAGAGCCGTGTCAGCGACCCGCAGGAGGCTTACCTCGACGTCAAGCTGGCGTGGAAGCTCAATCGCCCACAACTGGCCGTGCTGCGCGAGCTGTGTGTCTGGCGCGAGGAGCAGGCGCGGTTGCGCAACAAACCGCGCAACCATGTGCTGCGCGAGCACACCCTGTGGCCGCTGGCGCGCTTCCAGCCGGCCGACAAGGTTGCCCTGGCGCGTATTGACGACATGCACCCACGCACCGTGCGCCAGGATGGCGACACCCTGATCGCACTGATGGCCCATGCGGCGAAGCTGCCCGAAGCGGTCTGGCCACAGACCCTGCCTGAGCCGCTGCCGCGCGAAATCACCCCGGTGCTGAAGAAGCTGCGCGAAGTCGGCCAGAAGCAGGCCGAGCGTCTGGAAATGGCACCCGAGCTGATGCTGCGCAAGAAGATTCTCGAGGCCTTGCTCAAGACTGGCTGGCCCAACGGCCCCTACCAACTGCCCGATTCGCTGCAAGGCTGGCGCCGCGAACTGATGGGGCAGGCCCTGCTGGACAGCCTGGCTGCCCAGACTCCCGAATAACATGGCCCACTCAATAACGCGGCCGACTCCATAACGCGGAAAGTACCGATATGAAACGCATCTGCTCCATCTACAAGAGTCCGCGCAAGAACGAGATGTACCTGTACGTCGACAAGCGCGAAGCCCTCAGCCGCGTGCCCGAGGCGCTGCTCGTCGCATTCGGCGCGCCGAAGCACACCTTCGATCTGGTCCTGAGCCCCGAGCGTCAGCTGGCCCGCGAAGACATCAACGTGGTACTGGAGAACATCGAGAAGCAGGGCTTCCACCTGCAAATGCCGCCGGCCGAAGACGAGTACATCGAGCATTTGCCCGAGGAGTTGCTGCGTCGAAACGATCCAGTCTGATCGCGACCGAATCGTCACTCCGCTCAGGCCGCGTCTACGCCCAGTGCTGGCACTGTGCAAATACGCGGCCTGAGCGCATTATGCGCGGAGAAATAGGGTTCAACGGAGCGGAACGCTTGGTCTCTGGCTGTGTCTATAGCCGCCTGACTTCCCTAGAACTGACGACGATTTCCCCAGGGAAGCTCCCTTGAAGCGAGTCAAGATGCGCCAGCCGGAAATGCTCCACCGCTCGAAGCGAGAGGCCTGACCATGCGCCTGCTCGTACTCGATCGCGAACACGCCCTCTACGCCGCCCTGCTGATGGCGGCCGAACCCCGGTTGACGGTGATCTCCGGCAACAACCCCGACACCCTGGTGGAAGCGGCGGCAGAGTGCCCTGTTTGGCTCGGCGAGCCCAACCTGGCCGCCCAACTGCTGCGCCAGGGCGTGCACCCGGTCTGGATCCAGTCCAGCTGGGCGGGCATCACCCCGCTGCTGGCTGACGACCTCCCCAAGGATTACGCCCTGACCCGCGCCGTCGGCATCTTCGGCCAGGTCATGACCGAATACCTGCTCACCTATATGCTTGCCCACGAACGCCAGTTCCTCGGCCGCCTGGCCAGCCAGGTCGGCGTGCAGTGGGATGACCGCGCGCCGGGTAGCCTCAGCGGCCGGCAGATCCTCATCGTCGGTACCGGTGAGATCGGCCAGGCCGTGGCGCACATGCTCGCGCCCTTTGGCGTGGATCTGGTTGGCGTGGCGAAGAACCCGCGCGCCCTGGTGCCGTTCGGCCGCATGGGCGGTCTGGATGACCTGCCGCGCCTGGCCGAAACCGCCGATTACGTGATCAACCTGCTGCCCGATACGCCGGAAACCGCGGATATCTACAATCTGGCGCTTTTCCAGCGGATGAAACCCACCGCTCTGTTCCTCAACGCGGGACGAGGTACTTCGGTGGTGGACGAAGACCTGGTCGCAGCGCTGGAAGCCAACCAGTTGGCCGGTGCGGTGATCGACGTCTGCCGCCAGGAGCCGCTGCCGGCTTCGCATCCGTTCTGGCACACGCCGCGCCTGCTGCTGACCGGCCACACCGCAGCACCGACGCTGCCCAGCCTGCTGATCGACCTGTTCCGCGATAACCTCACGCGTTTCTGGGCGGGGCAGGCCATGCGTGGCGAGGTGGATTTCTCCCGCGGTTACTGACTGCTGTCGCGCCCATGAAAAAGGCCCCGATCGGGGCCTTTTCTTTTGGCTTTTCGTGGGAACGAGGTTGCTCGCCAACCTGCAAGGCACGGAGCTATGGGGTTCGCGAGCAAGCTCGCTCCTACAGGTAGCATTAGAGCGAGAAATCACCCTCGGCCACGATTTCTGCCAGCGGGCGGCGGGCGTTCGGCACTTCGCGGGCCTGCAGGCTCTCTGAGAGGATCGACTTGTCGCCCAGCTTGCCGATGGCGATCACCGCGTGGATCTCATGGTCCGCCGGGACCTTCAGTTCGGTACGCGCCAACTCGCGGTCGAAGCCGGCCATGCCGTGGGTGTGCCAGCCCGCCAGGCTCGCCTGCAGCGCGAGAAAGCCCCAGGCCGAGCCGGTGTCGAAGCTGTGCCACAGGGCGGGCTTCTCTTCGCTGGAGCCAGGCGGGGCGAAGGTAGTCTTGGACAGGACCACCACCAGCGCCGAGGCGTGTTGCGCCCAGCCGCGGTTGAATTCGCCCAGCAGGTTCAGGTAGCGCTGCCAGTTCGGTGTGTCGCGCAGGGCGAAGAGGAAGCGCCAAGGCTGCGAGTTGAAGGAGGACGGCGCCCAGCGCGCGGCCTCGATGAAGCTCAGCAGGGTCTCTTGGGGAATGGCTTCGCCGTTGAAGGCACGGGGCGACCAGCGATTGATGAATTGCGGGTCGATGGGGTGCTCGGAAACGCGAGGATTGGCGCTCATGGTGGCTCCTTGAAGGGCGTGGAATCTGCCGATGGTGCCGTGGTCGGCCGGGCATCGCGGTGGGAACGGGCGCCTGGTGTGGCGTGCGGCACTGGTAGAAGGCACCCGTGGGTCGGTCAAACTAACCAGCGCGGCCCGCTCTGGCAAGCGCTGCGCGGTCAATGGTCGCCTGCACTTGGCCTGCGAGCGCGGCGGGCTTAGACTTTGCGCCCCGTGAAATTGCCCCTGTACAAAAAATGGCCGCCAAAGTAGAGCCCTTCTGGAAACGCAAGACCCTCGATCAGCTCGACCAGGAAGAGTGGGAGTCGCTGTGCGACGGCTGCGGCCTGTGCTGCCTGCAGAAGCTGGAAGACGAGGACGACGGCGCCGTCTACTACACGCGCATCGCCTGCAAGCTGCTGGACCTGAAGACCTGCCGCTGCACCGACTACGCCAACCGCCGCGCCAGCGTGCCCGACTGCATCCAGCTCACCCCGGCCCAGGCCGACGAGTTCCAGTGGCTGCCGCCGACCTGCGGCTATCGCCTAGTCTCCGAAGGCAAGGACTTGCCGCTCTGGCACCACCTCGTCTGCGGTGATCCGGATGCGGTGCACCACGAGCGCATCTCGCAGTCCGGACGCATGCTCGCCGAGGGCTCGGTGCCCGAAGACGACTGGGAAGAACACCTGATCTTCCGCGCCGGCTGAGCCTTCCGTCGCTCTGGGCGCCCATGGCATGCTGCGCGTCTTCCGCCCCGGAGCCGCGCCATGCCCAGCCTCGAAAGCCTCAGTCTGTTCTTCATCGCCACCCTTGCGCTCAACCTCACGCCCGGCCCGGACATGCTCTACGTCGCCTCGCGTTCGGCCGCTCAGGGCACGGCGGCCGGCCTGATGTCGACGCTCGGGATCGGCGCCGGCTGCGTGGTGCACATGCTGGCTGCGGCGTTCGGGCTGTCGGCGCTGCTGATGATGTCCAGCGTGGCCTTCGGCGTTCTCAAGTGGTTGGGTGCGCTCTACCTGGTCTGGCTCGGCGTGCAGTTGATCCGGGGCGCCTGGCGTGAGCAGAAGCGCACGGAGCTTGAGCCCGCGCGCCTGAGCCGGGTGTTCCTGCAGGGCATGATGGTCAACGTGTTCAATCCCAAGGTGGCGCTGTTCTTCCTCGCTTTCCTGCCGCAGTTCGTGCCCGCCGGTAGCCCGAACTTCGTGCTGCAGATCCTCTGCCTCGGCCTGCTGTTCAACCTCGGCGGCTGCCTGGTGAACGCCGTGGTGTCGGTGGTTGCCGGGCGCGTCGGCAACCGTGTGGGCAGCAATCCGTCCTGGCGGCGCTGGCAGCAGACTGCCTCGGGTGGGCTGATCGTCGCCATGGGTGTCGGCCTGGCATTCAGCAGCCGGCGCTGATTCACACTCAGGCCGGTGCGCGCAGCCAGTAACAGGCTTCCTCACCGGTCAGCGGTGCTTCTTCCTCCGGCAGCTCCACGCGCCTCTCCCACAGCGGGAACCAGCGCTCGTCCTTCTCGTCGTCGATGGTCGCCGGGCGGACCTTCGTGCGGAAGCGCCGTTCGCAGGCGCCCCATTGCACGAAATTGACCTGTGCTTCGATCAGGCTCACGGGGTTGGCGCCGCCGCGTGCGTCAGGGAAGCAGAGTTGCAGGTGGTCGTCTTCCCAGAAGCAGATCTCGCAGATTTCGTACGACCCTGGCGGGTCGCCGAAACTGAAGTAGCCGCAGCAGGGGCAGGTATAGAGCATCAGGCGTTGCCTTCGATGCCCAGCACCTTGAACAGGAAGGCGTATTCCAGTGCCACGTCCTTCAGGCCCTGGTAGCGGCCGCTCATGCCACCGTGGCCGGCGCCCAGGTCGGTCTTGAGCAATAGCAGGCGGTCGTCGGTCTTGCTCACGCGCAGCTTGGCCACCCACTTGGCGGCTTCCCAGTACTGCACGCGGCTGTCGTTGTAGCCGGCTACTACCAGCAGGGCAGGGTAGTCCTGCGCGCTGACGTTCTCGTAGGGCGCATAGGCGCGGATGCGCTCGTAGACCTCCGGCTCCTGCGGGTTGCCCCACTCGTCGTACTCGGTGACGGTCAGCGGCAGGTCGGGGTTGAGCATGCTGTTGAGTACGTCGACGAAGGGCACTTCGGCGATGGCCGCGGCGAACAGCTGCGGGCGTTGGTTGAGCACCGCGCCGATCAGCAGACCACCGGCGCTGCCGCCGCTGATCGCCAGCTGTGCCGGGGTGCAGTAGCCGTGGCTGAGCAGGTGTTCGGCGCAGGCGATGAAGTCGCTGAAGGTGTTCTGCTTGTGTTCCAGCTTGCCGGAGCGGTACCAGGCTTCGCCCAGCTCGCCGCCGCCGCGCACGTGGGCGATGGCGAAGACGAAGCCGCGCTCCAGCAAGCTCAGGCGGGCGTGGGAGAACCAGGGGTCGAGGCTCTCGCCGTAGGCACCGTAGCCATAGAGGTAGAGCGGCGCCGGCTTGCCCCGTGCGATGTCTTCCAGTACCTCGCGGCGCCCGACCAGGCTGATCGGCACCTGCACGCCATCGGCGGCTTCGGCCCAGAGGCGGCGGCTTTCGTAGGCATCGGCGTCGAACGGGCCTTCCACCGGAGTTTGCTTGAGGACTTCCTGTTCGCCGCTGGCGAGGTCCAGCTGGCGGATCTGTGCCGGACGGTTGAGCGCCTCATAGCGCAGGCGGATCACCGTGCTGTCGAACTCCAGGCTGTCCTGCACATAGAGGTTGTAGGCGGCGTCCGGCAGGTCGACGCGGTGCGCCGGTTGGCCGTGCGGGTGGACTTCGACGATCGGCAGGCCGCCCTCGCGCAGGCTCAGGGTCAGGGCGCTGGCGCTCAGGGTCAGGCCTTCGAGCATCACGTCGTCGCGATGGCCGATCAGTTCGCGCCAGTGCTCGCGGGACGGCTGTGCCTCGCTGGCGTGGTAAAGGGCGAAGTTGATGCCGGTCTGGTTGCTGCGGATCAGCCAGGCCCAGTCACCCTCAAGGCGACCGTGGTCCGGGTAGTACTCGTGGCCCTCCTCGCGCGGGGCCAGGCAGACGAACTCGCCTTGCGGCTTGTTGGCATCCAGCACCCAGGCTTCGCTGGTGGTCTTGCTGTTCAGCAGCAGGATCAGTTGACGCTCGGAGCTGGCGCGGTAGCAGTTGAGGAAGAAACGCCCGTCGGGCTCCTCGAAGATCAGTTGCGCACCGCTGTCGCCCAGACGGTGGCGATAGAGCTTGTGCGGTCGATGGGTGTCGTCCAGCTCGCCAAAGAACAGGGTGCGGTTGTCGTTGGCCCAGGTCATGCTGCCGTCGCAGTCGTCGAAGGGCAGGGTGGTCACGCTGCCGTCAGCCAGTTCCTTCACGTAGAGGGTGTAGATCTCGTCGCCACTGGTATCCAAGCTGTAGGCCAGCTTCGAATGATCGGGGCTGATGCTGAAGGCGCCGACCGACAGGAAGCCGTCGCCAGCCAGTTCGTTGGGGTCCAGCAACAACTGCTCGGCGCTCTCCTCGACGGTCAGCGAACCATCGGCTGGGCGAGGGCTGCGGTAATGACGTGGGTACTCGTCGCCGGCTGTGGTGCGCTGGTAGTAGAGCCAGGGGCCCCAGGGCGTGGGCAGCGACAGGTCGGTCTCGCGGATGCGGCCCTTGATCTCCTGGAAGAGTGTTTCGCGCAGTTTTGTCTGAGGAAGAAGCTGATCTTCCAGGTAGGCATTTTCTGCTTTCAGGTAGTCGAGGACATCTTCGGCGTCGCGGTTCTCCAGCCAGGCATAGGGATCGGCGGCGGCCTCGCGGCGGGCGATGGGGGGCTGGCGGTTGGTCATGGCGAATCCTCGGCGGCGGCATGGATGACGCCTGGCTGCGCACCCACGGGGAAAAGGAGCTATCATACGCACCCCTCTGTCGACACCGCACGTACGCACGCGCATGAACGAACACGATTACACGCTTGCCTGGGGCGCCTATATCGCCGCCGGCCTTGGCCTGACCCTGGTCTGGTTCCTGATGACCGGCTGGATGTGGCGCTGGCTGCGCGAGCCGCTGCGGGTGATCGTCATCGTCCTGCTGTTCACACCGACCCCGGTGGACCCGGCGAACAACCTGTACGCCCCGGCGATCGCCATCACCGCACTGGATGTGGTGTTCAAGGTCGGCAACAACGCCTGGCGCGCCGTCTCCGACCTCGCTCTGGTGCTGCTGGCGGCATTCGGCGTGTACCTGCTGTTCGTGCTCATCCGCTGGCCGCTGGAGCGTTCGCTGAAGAGGCGCCGCCAGGACAAGGAGGCCGAAGACGAGCCGACCCTGCGCCAGCTGATGCAACCTGAGCTGGTCGAGGGCGTGGACGCTCATCCCAGTGAGCGACGCGACAACCGCGCGCGGATCGAACCGCGCCTGTAGTCCGGCCTTGCGTCCTGCCCCGCACGCGTCCAGCATGAACTGAACGGCCTTTCGAGGAGTTCCCATGGACTGCGTGTTCTGTGCCATCGCGGCCGGTCGCGTGCCGGCCCGTATCCTCTACGAAGACGATCATTTCATCGTGCTGCTGGACATCTACCCGCTGCGCCCCGCACACCTGCTGCTGGTGGCCCGCGAGCACGCGACCTTCCTGCACCAGCTCTCCGAGGCGGCGCAGCAGGACCTGATCCCGCTGGCCGAGCGCATGGAGCGTGTGTTGCGCCGTGCCGGCTACGGGCGGGTCGGCATCAACCTGCTGGTCAATGACGGCCCCGCGGCCAACCAGCACGTCCCACATTTTCATCTGCACCTTATCCCGCGTGAGCTGAGTGATCTGCCGGCCCTGCTGCTGCGCACGCTCACGCGGTTCCTGCCGCTGGGGCGGAAAAGGATGCAGAATCGCCTGGAACGCGAGCTGCATCAGCTGCGCGAGGCACTGATGGAGGAGAACTGATTCATGTGCGAGTTGCTCGGCATGAGCGCCAACGTCCCGACGGACATCGTCTTCAGCTTCACC
Organism: Pseudomonas nicosulfuronedens; assembly: GCF_005877905.1. Taxonomy (GTDB): domain Bacteria; phylum Pseudomonadota; class Gammaproteobacteria; order Pseudomonadales; family Pseudomonadaceae; genus Pseudomonas; species Pseudomonas nicosulfuronedens. Next base: position 85,176 of record NZ_SWDV01000003.1, read on the forward strand.
GGGCTGATGCAGCGCGGCGGCGGCACCGGCCCGCACCGTGACGGCTGGGGCATCGCCTTCTACGAGGGGCGAGGCGTGCGGCTGTTCCAGGATCCGTCCGCCAGTGTCGACTCGGAAGTCGCGCGGCTGGTACAGCGCTACCCGATCAAGAGTGAGGCAGTGATCGGCCACATCCGCCAAGCCAACGTCGGCCAGGTCTGTCTGTCCAACACTCACCCGTTCGTGCGCGAAATGGGTGGACGTTACTGGACCTTTGCCCACAACGGCCAGCTCGCCGACTTCCATCCCGAGCCCGGCTTGTATCGCGCGGTGGGCGATACCGACAGCGAGGCGGCCTTCTGTGACTTGCTCAACCGCGTGCGCCGCGCCTTCCCCGAACCGGTGCCGGTGGAAGTATTGCTGCCCACGCTAGTGACCGCGTGCGCGTCCTACCGCGAAAAAGGCGTGTTCAACTGCCTGCTCAGCGACGGCGACTGGCTGTTCACCTTCTGTTCGACCAAGCTGGCCTGGATCACCCGCCGCGCGCCATTTGGTCCGGCACGCCTGCGCGATGCCGACGTCACCGTGGACTTCCAGTCGGAAACCACACCCAACGACGTGGTCACGGTGATCGCCACTGAACCGCTGACCGATAACGAGAACTGGACCCGGATGCAGGGCGGCGAATGGATGCTCTGGTGGCGTGGCGAGATCGTCACCCAGGGCCGCATCTGATCGGGACGTGAAGCATTCCCGGAATGCCGGTGCGGCAAACGGGAGAATCCGGCGGCGCCTTGCGCATCCATAAGAACGAAGGGGAAAAGAATGCTGCGCAGCTATGTACGCATGGTGCTGTTTGCACTGGGGCTGATGGTCGCGGTCCAGGTGCCGGGCTTCATCAAGGATTATGCGCAACGCGTCGACGCCCATCGCATCGAGGCGGCCCAGGCGCTGCAGGGCTTCAAGGACACTTCAGGACAGTTCTTCAAGGGCGACCTGGGTGCTCTGGTGGCGCATTACCGCGGTAGTGCAGACCCGGTATTCCAGCGCGACGCCGACAATATCGAGCGCCTGATACGCCGCGCCCAGCTGTTCGAGAACGAATGGCAGGCCCTGCAGGGCAACTGGTACCAGCGCGCCCTGCACATGGTGACCGCGCCCAACCAGGAGCTGCTGCGGGAGACCTACGAGAACTATCGCTACCAGGTGGTGCTGGAGCCCGAGGCCATTGGCTGGGCACTGGCCGGCGGTTTGCTGCTGGCGTGGATCGCCGAGGTCCTGATGGCTTCGGTGGCTGCCCTGGTGGGCCTGGGCGACAACCGTCGCGCTTCGCGGCGCCACTGGAACTGAACCTCGACGGCTCGTCGTAGGAGCGAGCTTGCTCGCGAGCCGGTATCAGCCCGACGTGTCGATGTCAGGTGGGACTCCGTTGTTCGCGAGCAAGCTCGCTCCTATAGGTTGGCCTGACGCCCCAAGGCTTCCTCCGGCGATTCGTGGCGGCGGTAAGGGAATACATCGATGACCTTCCCCGCTCGAATCTGCTCCTGCAGCCCCTTCCAGTAGTCCGCGTCGAACAGGTTGCCGTGCAGCTTGGCGAACTGCCGGCGCAGTTTCAGGTCGACGAACAGGAAGCGCGGGAACTCCTCCGGGAACACATCCATCGGCCCCACCGAGTACCAGGGCTCGGAGGACATCTCGTCCTCCTCGTAGCGCGCCGGGGGGATGTGGCGGAAATGTACTTCGGTGAGGTAGCAGATCTCGTCGTAGTCGTAGAACACCACGCGGCCATGGCGGGTGACGCCGAAGTTCTTCAGCAGCATGTCGCCGGGGAAGATGTTCGCCGCCGCCAGTTGCTTGATTGCCAGCCCGTAGTCGTACAACGCTTCGTGCACCTGAGCCTCGGTGGCGTGCTCCAGATAAAGATTCAGCGGGGTCATGCGGCGCTCGGTCCAGCAGTGGCGGATCAGCACTACGTCACCTTCCAGCATCACGGTGGACGGCGCGACGTCCAGCAGCTCCGTCAGGCACTCGGGGTCGAACTTGCTCACCGGGAAGCGGAAATCGGCGAACTGCTGGGTGTCGGCCAGGCGCCCGACGCGGTCGTGGTTCTTCACCAACTGGTACTTCTGGATCACCGTGGCGTGGTCCACGGTCTTGGCCGGGTTGAAGTTGTCCTTGATGATCTTGAACACGGTGTTGAAGCCCGGCAGGGTGAACACGCTCATCACCATGCCGCGCACGCCCGGGGCCATCACGAAGCGGTCGTCGGTGGTCGCCAGGTGGTTGATCAGCGCTCGGTAAAATTCGCTCTTGCCCTGCTTGTAGAAGCCGATGGAGGTGTACAGCTCGGCGATGTGCTTGCCCGGCAGCAGGCGCTTGAGGAAGGCCACCATCTCCGCTGGCACTGGCGCATCGACCATGAAGTAGGAGCGGGTGAAGGAAAAGATGATCGAGACTTCCGCCTCGTCGGTGATCACCGTATCGAACTGGATGCCGCGCCCCTCGTGGTGCACCAGCGGAAATACCAGCGGCCACTGTTCTTCCGGGGTGAACAGGCGGCCCACCAGGTAGGCGCCCTTGTTGCGGTAGAACACCGAACCGATCAGCTCGATGGTCAGGGTCGGGTCCTTGCACACCCAGTCCGGCAGGTTGGCGTGCAACAGGTGGTCCATGCGTTCGAGGTCGCGTTCGCGGTCGTCGTAGTCCACGGCGAACCGGTAGTCGTCGAAGATGCTTTCCAGCGCCTGGCGCAGCTTGCCGCCAGGGCGGTAGATGCGCGTATGCGGATCGCGCGAATGGGCGCGCAGCGAGGGGCGGGTGGTGTGCACGAACATCGTGCCGTCGCTGATGTTGTCGTGGCTGAACAGGCCGCAGAAGATCGAGTTGAACCAGGTTTCCGCCAGTTCGTCATCGAGCCGCGGGTCGATCAGGGTGATGTAGGCGCTCTTGGCAATCGGCCAGCGCTCTACGTCCACCAGGTCGATGCCGGCCATGGTTCGGGTCAGGCGGCCCACGGTCTCGGCGACCATTTCCTCGTACAGTTCGATGCGTTCAGCGGAGGCGCGCTGGGCCTCCTGCCACTGGGCCTGCTCGAAACGCGCAGGCGCCCCGGCGGTGATCTGGTGGAACTTCGCGCGGTAGTCGTCGAAGCCTTCGAGGATCAGGGTCGCGATTTCGGTCGCCGGCCAGTGCTGAGCCATGGGAGCGCCTCTGCTGGGTTCTGGTGCAGCGAGCTTAGCCAGGGGAAACGGTGAGGGAAAGGGCGATCTCGCCGGAGGATCGTTGGCGATTTCCCGTGAAATTAACGCGTATGCTGACCGGCCACGCTCTTGGATAAAGAGCCCTGGAAAAAGACCCTTCGGCAAGGAGCCGGTACGCAATGGAAGACTTTCGCATCGAGCGCTGCACCGAGCAGCACATCAACGGACTTGTGGCCCTCTACAACGATCCGGCCGTGGCCCGTCAGGTGCTGCAGATGCCGTACCAGGCACCGGAGCTGTGGCGCAAGCGGCTGGTGCTGGACGACGAGCGCCGTATCACGTTGATGGCGATGCACCAGGACCAGGTTATCGGCAGTGCCAGCCTCGAGCAGTACCCGCGTGTGCGCCGCAGTCAATGCGGCAGCATCGGCATGGGTGTCGCCGTGGCTTGGCAGGGGCGCGGAGTCGGCACACGGCTGCTGGCTGCACTGATGGAGGTGGCCGATAACTGGATGGGCCTGCGTCGCGTCGAGCTGACCGTCTATACCGACAATGCGCCGGCCATCGCGCTGTACCGCAAGTTCGGTTTCGAGGTGGAAGGCACGCTGCGTGAGTTCGCCCTGCGCGACGGTGTTTATGCCGACGTACTGAGCATGGCCCGCCTGCGCCGCATCTGACGGTGGACTTTGAAAGTCAGCTATGGATGGATGGTGTTCGCCACCGGCGTAGGCTGGTGGCTTACCTGCCCTGGAGCTTTTCGCGATGAATCCCGCTGCTCTGCTGAATATGTTCGGGCTGGCCGCCATCTGGGGCGCCAGCTTCCTGTTCATGCGCCAACTGGTGCCCGCTATCGGCGTAATGCCAACGGCCTTCTTCCGTGTCGTGCTGTCGGCACTGGGGCTGGTGGTGATCATGCTGGTCCTGCGCACGCGCTGGGACTTTCGTGGCAAGCTCGCACGCATCCTCCTGATCGGCGTGATCGCCTCCGGCGTCCCGGTACTGATGTACAGCCTGGCGGCGCAGTTCCTGCCAGCGGGATATTCGGCCATCTTCAACGCCACCACGCCGCTGATGGGCGTGCTGATCGGTTCGCTGTTCTTCGGCGAGGCACTGACTGGCGGCAAGGCTCTCGGTGTGCTGCTGGGGCTGGCGGGCGTTGCGGTGCTGACCCGCGCCGGGCCCGTGCCCTTCGATACCCAGGTGCTCTGGGGTGCCGCTGCCTGCCTGGTGGCGACGACCTGTTACGGCTTTGCCGGCTATTTCACCAAGCGCTGGATCAACGACCAGGGTGGGCTGGACTTCGCCGTCTCGGCCCTGGGCAGCCAGACCGGGGCAACCCTGTGCCTGCTACCGTTCTTCCTCGGCACCAGCCTGGACATGCCGCTGGCGCCGCTGACCGAGCCGAAGATCCTGCTGGCGCTGGCCGGGCTGGGCTTCCTCTGCACGTCCTTCGCCTATGTCCTGTACTTCCGCCTGCTGGCCAGCATCGGTCCGCTGAAGACCATGACGGTGACCTTCCTGATTCCGCCTTTCGGCGTGTTCTGGGGCGTGCTGCTGCTGGATGAGTCGCTGTCCTGGGCGCATCTGCAGGGCGGCGTGCTGATCGCCCTGGCGTTGTGGCTGGTGCTGCGCCCGGCGCCGGTGGCGAAGGTGGAGGCGGCGGGGTGATGGCTACGGATATTCCCTGATAGTTTGTGCCGACGGGTTTCCCTCTCCCCAGCCCTCTCCCTGAAGGGAGAGGGAGTTGTCCTCTGCGAGCTGTACGCCCGAGTTCTTCCGGTGTTGGCAGGACCGCTCTGACCTTCCAGGCAGCGCAGAACAGTCCCCTCTCCCTTCAGGGAGAGGGTTAGGGAGAGGGCGCAGGCCCCACGGTGGACTACCCGTTATCCACCGCTTGTGCGTTTTCAGCTGCCCGTGCCGGGGCTGCCTGGCGAAACACCAGCATCAACCCCACCACGATCAGCCCCATGCCCAGCAGGCCGAGGACGGACAGGCGATTGCCGAACACCAGGTAATCCATCAGCGCCGTGACCGCCGGCACCAGGTAGAACAGGCTGGTGACGTTGACCAGATTGCCCGCCGCGATCATCCGGTAGAGCAGTACCGTGGCCAGCACCGAGACCATCAGGCCCATCCACAGCGCACTGAGGATGAACGCGGCGTTCCACTCCACGTGCAGCGGCTGGAAGGGAGCGACAGCGAGACACAGCAAAAGCCCGGCGCTGTATTGCAGGGGCAGGGTGCCCAAGGGGTTCTCGCGGATGTTCTTCTGCAGGATCGAACCGCCGGTGATCGACAGCAACGCCAGCAGGCAGCAGGCCAGCCCGGCGAAGGTCAGGCCCGACAACCCGATGCTCTGGTAGACCACCATCACCAACCCGATCAGGCCCAGCGCGAGGCCGCCCAGGCGTGGAGCCGAATGCCGGCGTTCAAGCAGGAAGCTGGTCAACATGGGCTGCACGCCCAGCACGGTGGCGATGACGCCGGGAGTGACGTGCAGGTCCAGCGCCATCAGGTAGAAAATCGGGTAGATGCCCAGCATCACCAGGCCGGTGAGCACGGCGTGGCGCACCTGTTTGCGTTCGCGTGGCCAGCGCAGGCCGATCAGTGGCGAGAGGATCAGCAGCGCCACCAGTGCGGTACCGAATCGGGCGATGAGGAACACCATTGGCGAAGCATGGGCCAGGCCCCACTTGCTGATAATGGCGGCGCTGCTCCACAGCAGCACGAACAGGGAGGTGCTGGCCAGGCCGGCCAGGGAAGAACGGTTGAGCGAAATCATGCAATACACCTGTCGTCAGGCAGATCACGACCGGCCTTCGAGGGCCGGACACATACCGGGAGCCGCGTCAGTGACGCGCGGAAAACCAGGCGGTGAAAAACGTGTGTGGCGTCAGAAGCTCACGCCGGGTGGCGGGTAGGCCGCACCGGGAGGCGGAGGCGACGCGACTGCAACGACAGGAGGGGGAGGGCAGGCCGCGCCCGCACCCGCGCCGCAAGCCGGGGAGGCTGCAACGTTGATTGCCGGAACGGGCAATGGGTATCGGGACATGGAAGGCGAACCTGTTCAGTGGGGCAGCAACTGTGCTGCGTGGACTGACTATAGCGAGCTTCTTGCGTCGAGGCGAGCCTGGTGCGAGTCACGCGGCAAAGCGCGATTCCTGCGACGAAATACGACAACGCGCGGCCGGGGCCGCGCGTTGTCAGGCAAGGGTGACGCTTACTTGCCGGTCTTGATGGTGTTCCAGGTGCGGGTACGCACGCGGTCGATCTTCATCGGCATGGATTCGAGGGCGAACAGCTTGGCCATCTTGTCCTGCGGCGGGTAGATCGCCGGGTCGGCCTTGATCGCCTTGTCCACCAGCGGGTCGGCAGCCAGGTTGCCGTTGGCGTAGTGCACGTAGTTGCTCACGCCGGCCATGACTTCCGGACGCAGCAGGTAGTTCATGAAGGCGTAGGCGGCTTTCTCATCCGGCGCGTCGTTGGGCATGGCGACCATGTCGAACCACAGCGGCGAGCCTTCCTTCGGCGTGGAGTACTGGATTTCCACGCCGTTCTTGGCTTCCTTGGCGCGGGTGGCGGCCTGCAGGATGTCGCCGGAGAAGCCGACAGCCACGCAGATCTCGCCGTTGGCCAGGTCGCTGACGTACTTGGAGGAGTGGAAGTAGCGGATGTACGGACGCACCTTGAGCAGTGCTTCCTCGGCCTTCTTGTAGTCATCCAGCTTCTGGCTGTGATGCGGCAGGCCCAGGTAGTTCAGGGTGATCGGCAGCAGCTCCGGGCCGTTGTCCAGCACCGCTACGCCGCACTTGGCCAGCTTCTCCATGTACTCGGGCTTGAAGAAGATGTCCCAGGAGTCGATCGGCGCGTTGTCGCCCAGCACTTCCTTGATCTTCGCCGGGTTGTAGCCGATGCCGGTGGTGCCCCACAGGTAGGGGAAGCCGTGCTCGTTGCCCGGGTCGTTCACTTCCAGCGCCTTCATCAGCACCGGGTTGAGGTTCTTCCAGTTCGGCAGCTGGCTCTTGTCCAGCTTCTTCAGCGCGCCGGCCTGGATCTGCTTGGCCATGAAGTGGTTCGACGGCACCACGATGTCGTAACCGGATTTGCCGGTCATCAGCTTGCCATCGAGGGTCTCGTTGCTGTCGTAGACGTCATAGGTCGCCTGGATGCCGGTTTCCTTGGTGAAGGTCGGCACGGTGTCCGGGGCGATGTAGTCGGACCAGTTGTAGATCTTGACGCTGTCGGCCTGGGCGGCGCCGGCGGCAACGGAGAGGGAGAGTGCAAGGGTGGAGAGCAACGGGGCGGAAATTTTCATTCTTGTGTTCCTGACAACGGTGCGGAAAGCCCGGGCCATCCGCGAAAGATGGGCGACGCTTCGTCGCGGGCTGGGCAAGAATTAACCATTTTGCCGGAACATGGCGAGGGGCCATGGCTGCCTGCGGGTCCGCAGACAGCGCCTGTGACCCGAGCCGCACCGATTCGGAACGGCTGGTAGGAATCCGCCCCGCAGAGAGGCGGAATAGAGCTTACTGGACCAGTTCCTGGTCCTCGAACAGGCCGTCGAACAGCATGCTGGAGAGGTAGCGTTCGCCCGAGTCCGGCAGCACGACGACGATGGTCTTGCCCTGCATGTTCGGTTCTTCGGCGAGCTTCACCGCGGCGGCCATGGCGGCGCCGCTGGAGATGCCACAGAGGATGCCTTCTTCCTGCATCAGGCGCAGGGCCATGGCCTTGGCGTCATCGTCGGTGATGGTCGCAACGCGGTCGACCAGCGACAGGTCGAGGTTCTTCGGCACGAAGCCGGCACCGATGCCCTGAATCTTGTGCGGGCTGGGCTTGACCTCTTCGCCGGCCAGGGTCTGGCTGATCACCGGCGAACTGACCGGCTCCACGGCGACCGACAGGATCGGCTTGCCCCTGGTGTTCTTGATGTAGCGCGACACACCGGTAAGGGTACCGCCGGTGCCGACGCCGGCCACCAGCACATCCACCGCACCATCGGTGTCGTTCCAGATTTCCGGGCCGGTGGTCTTCTCGTGGATCGCCGGGTTCGCCGGGTTGTCGAACTGCGCCGGCATGAAGTACTTCGCCGGGTCGCTGGCGAGGATTTCCTCGGCCTTGGCGATCGCGCCCTTCATGCCCTTGGCTGGCTCGGTCAGCACCAGTTCGGCGCCCAGGGCCTTGAGTACCTTGCGGCGCTCCAGGCTCATCGAGGCCGGCATGGTCAGGATCATCTTGTAGCCGCGGGCAGCGGCGACGAAGGCCAGGCCGATGCCGGTGTTGCCGGAGGTCGGCTCGACGATGGTCATGCCCGACTTCAGGCGGCCACTGGATTCGGCGTCCCAGATCATGTTGGCGCCGATCCGGCACTTCACCGAGTAACCCGGATTGCGGCCTTCGATCTTGGCCAGGATGGTGACGCCGCGCGGGGCGATGCGGTTGATCTGGACCAGCGGCGTATTGCCGATGGACTGCGCGTTGTCGGCGAAAATGCGGCTCATGATGCGTTCCTTAGGTTCGGAGCTGTGCAGACCCAGCAGCCTATGCCCGGCGGGCTTCGTCGTCCAGTCGGCGCACCCGTCTCAGTCGGGCTGCGCGTCACTGAAGATGGCCTCGATGGGCAGCCCGAAAACCCGCGCTATACGAAAGGCCAGCGGCAGGCTGGGATCGAACTTGCCACTCTCGATGGCGATCACGCTCTGCCGCGAAACCTGCAGTTGCAGGGCGAGGTCCTGCTGGCTCCAGCCGTGCTCGGCACGCAGCTCCTTGAGGCGATTGTGCATGTTTCGTCCTCAGGCAAAGCGCCGGCGCAGCAGCACCACGGCGATGCCATAGGCCGCCCAGAACAGCGGGAAGGCGAGGATCACCGGGAAGCGTGGCCAGGCGGCGTACTGCTCCAGGAAGCCCCAGGCGCTGAACAGCCCGACCACCACGCCGCCGGCCAGCATGGCAGCGCGAGACAGCAGGAAACGGAGGAATTCGTCCGGCTCGCTGCGCAGGTAGCGGTCGAACACGTAAAGCATCGCCAGTAGCGGCAGCGCCGGAGACGCGGCGGCGAGGACACGCAGGGCATAAGGCAGCTGCTGCAGGTCCAGGCCCCAGCTGATCAGCGCGACCAGGGCGGAGTAGATGAACATCAGGGCGGCGCAGGACAGGGTGTAGCGGCGCAGGGCGGGATTCATCGCGGTCTCCTTGTGATGTAAAGCAAACTTAACATCTGGATTTCTTCGATGTAAAGTAAACTTGTCATCGGCAGGCCATTTGCGATCAGTCACCCCCTGACCCGCCATTCAATGACTGAATGCCGCGTCTGCGTTCACACTCGCCTCGGGTGCGCGGTATAGTCGCAGCTTGTCCGACCATTCGCCCGGCCCGGCAGAACGCCCGGCCCGCTATCGTTCGAGGATTCACCGATGAAGTTCGAAGGCACCCAGTCCTACGTCGCCACCGACGACCTCAAGCTGGCGGTCAACGCCGCCATCACGCTGCAGCGCCCGCTGCTGGTGAAAGGCGAGCCGGGCACCGGCAAGACCATGCTCGCCGAGCAGCTGGCGGAGTCCTTCGGCGCCAAGCTGATCACCTGGCACATCAAGTCCACCACCAAGGCCCACCAGGGCCTTTACGAGTACGACGCGGTCAGCCGCCTGCGCGACTCGCAGCTGGGCGTGGACAAGGTCCACGACGTGCGCAACTACATCAAGAAGGGCAAGCTCTGGGAGGCCTTCGAGGCCGAGGAGCGCGTGATCCTGCTGATCGACGAGATCGACAAGGCCGACATCGAGTTCCCCAACGACCTGTTGCAGGAACTCGACAAGATGGAGTTCTTCGTTTACGAGACCAACGAGACCATCAAGGCCAAACAGCGCCCGATCATCATCATCACCTCCAACAACGAAAAGGAGCTGCCGGACGCCTTCCTGCGCCGCTGCTTCTTCCACTACATCGCCTTCCCCGACCGCGAGACCCTGCAGAAGATCGTCGACGTGCACTACCCGAAGATCAGCGGCACGCTGGTCAGCGAGGCGCTGGATATCTTCTTCGACGTGCGCAAGGTGCCGGGCCTGAAGAAGAAGCCCTCCACCTCCGAGCTGGTGGACTGGCTGAAGCTGCTGATGGCCGACAACATCGGCGAAGCCGTGCTGCGCGAGCGCGACCCCACCAAGGCCATCCCGCCGCTGGCTGGCGCCCTGGTTAAGAACGAGCAGGATGTGCAGCTTCTTGAGCGCCTTGCTTTCATGAGCCGCCGCGCTTCGCGCTGATCTACGAATCTGCTCTTTTGTAGGAGCGAGCTTGCTCGCGAACCCTGTGAACTTCGCAAAGAGCTTCGCGAGCAAGCTCGCTCCTACGAAGAGCATCCGCTTTACGAGAGGGTGCAGCCATGCTGCTCAACCTGTTCAACGAAATGCGCGCGGCCAAGGTGCCGGTGTCGGTGCGCGAGCTGCTCGACCTGATCGATGCGCTCAAGCACCGCGTCGTGTTCGCCGACATGGACGAGTTCTATTACCTCGCCCGCACCATCATGGTGAAGGACGAGCGCCATTTCGATAAGTTCGACCGGGCCTTCGGCGCCTACTTCAAGGGCCTGGAAAAGCTCGATGACCACCTCAAGGCGTTGATCCCCGAGGAGTGGCTGCGCAAGGAATTCGAGCGCCTGCTGACCGACGAGGAGCGTGCGCAGATCCAGTCGCTCGGCGGTCTGGACAAGCTCATCGAGGAGTTCAAGAAGCGCCTGGAAGAGCAGAAGGAACGCCACGCCGGCGGCAACAAGTGGATTGGCACCGGCGGTACCAGCCCGTTCGGCTCCGGCGGCTTCAACCCCGAGGGCATCCGCGTCGGCGACGCCGGCAAGCGCCAGGGCAAGGCCGCCAAGGTCTGGGACCAGCGCGAGTACAAGAACCTCGATGATCAGGTCGAGCTGGGCACGCGCAACATCAAGATTGCCCTGCGCCGCCTGCGCAAGTTCGCCCGCGAGGGCGCGGCGGAAGAGCTGGACATCGACGGCACCATCGACCACACCGCCAAGGATGCCGGCCTGCTCAACATCCAGATGCGCCCCGAGCGCCGCAACACCGTGAAGCTCCTGCTGCTGCTGGATATCGGCGGCTCCATGGATGCCCACGTGAAGGTCTGCGAGGAGCTGTTCTCGGCCTGCAAGACCGAGTTCAAGCATCTGGAGTACTTCTACTTCCACAACTTCATCTACGAATCGGTGTGGAAGAACAACCTGCGCCGCTCCAGCGAGCGCACCGCCACCTTCGACCTGCTGCATAAATATGGGCCGGACTACAAGGTAGTGTTCGTCGGCGACGCCGCCATGGCGCCCTACGAGATCACCCAGGCCGGCGGCAGCGTCGAACACTGGAACGAAGAGGCCGGCTACGTCTGGATGCAGCGCTTCATGGAGAAGTACAAGAAGCTCATCTGGATCAATCCGTACCCGAAGGACACCTGGAACTACACCGCCTCCACCGGCCTGGTGCGCGAGCTGGTGAAGGAACAGATGTTCCCGCTGACCCTGAGTGGCCTGGAAGAGGGCATGCGCTTCCTCTCTCGCGGTTAACTCCACGGCGATCGAGCATCAGGACGGTGCGCCCGCACCGTCCTGTGTCCGCAAAGGTAACCCCGCCATTGGGTGGAATCGCTTCCGCCCGACATCCCAGGCCCCGTAACATGGGGATCGATCCGGCCACGCTGGGTGGCCGGCACGTAACTTGCCTGCTCCTGACCTGCGCCTGTCGCGGTAACACCCGGCGGCGCACTGTAGCGTCTACGATGGGCATCGAATGAATCCTCTGACCTTCTCCCGCTCCACCTGGCTCAACTCCCTGCACATGACCTCGCTGACTGTCGCGCTGATGGAGTCCGAGGGGCACAGCCGCGAGTCCATCCTCGAGGGCAGCGGCATCACCGGCGATGACCTGCTCGACCTGCGTCGGCTGGTCAGCCCCTGGCAGGAGCAGCAGGTCTTCGGCAACGTGCAGAACCTCGCGGGCGAGCCGGCCCTCGGCCTGCGCCTGGGCGTGCGCACGCGGATCACCGCGTACGGCCTGTTGGGTTATGCGCTGATCTCCGCGCCGACCCTGGGTGAAGCGCTGCGTATCGGCCTGAGCTATCCGGTGCTGCTGGGCACCTATTTCCACCTCGCGCTGGAAGTGGACGGCGACATGGCCTGGCTGGTCGCCACCGGCTATGGCGAAGAGGAGGAGCTGCGCCCGTTCAATACCGAACTGTGCCTGGGTTCGCTGAAGGTGGCCTGCGCCGACCTGCTCGGCCAGCCGTTGCCGCTGGTGCGCGCCGAGTTCGACTACGAAGGCCCGGCCGATCGTCGCGCGGCATACGCCACGTTGTTTGGTTGCCAGTTGAGCTTCAATTGTTCGCGCAGCGCCATCGGCTTCCCCGCCAGCTGGCTCGACATGCGCTTGCCACTGGCCGACGCCGTGACCCACCGCGAGATGCTCGAACAGTGCCGCCGCCAGAACATCGATCTGGCCGCACGCCGCGCCTGGCTGGACAAGGTCCGCGCGATCCTTGGCGAACGCCTGCAGGAGCCGCCGGGCCTGGAAGAACTGGCGCGTCGCCTCAACTGCTCCTCGCGCAGCCTGCGCCGCCACCTGCAGCAACAGCAGACCAGCTACCAGCAATTGCTCGACGAACTGCGCTTCGCCCGCGCCAAGGAACTGCTGCAGGACGGCGACATGCCGATCTACCGCATCGCCGAGGAGTTGGGCTTTAGCGAGACCGCCAGCCTGCGCCACGCCTTCCAGCGCTGGAGCGGCCAGCCGCCGAGTCACTTCCGCGCATAAACCGCCGCGGGTGAAATCCGGACGCGCTTGTCTCAGATCAAGGAGCCGGCCGGTCCGACAGGCATAGCCTTCAGGAATCCCACAAGGAAACCACCGAGGGCCTCACCATGGCCAAGAAATTCCCCCTCAACCCGCCGCACCCCGAGCGCATCTGCTGGGGCTGCGACCGTTATTGCCCGGCAACCAACCTGGCCTGTGGCAACGGCGCGGATCGCACCATGCACCCGGCCGAGATGCTCGGTGATGACTGGTACCTGTTCGGTGACTGGGGCATCGAGGCGCCGAAGACGATTCCCGCGGTGCAGCTGGAGCCTTCCAGCTAACGCACACCCACGCCGTTGCGGCGCCGGCTAAAGTAAAAAGCGCGCATTCCCTCCCCGGAATGCGCGCTTTTTCGTCATCAGCCCTTGGCGGGGGTGATGCCGTAGATCTTCTGGAAGCGAGCGATCAGGCCGACCGGCTTCTTCTCTTCCTTCTGCATCAGGTAGACCACGCGCTCGCCGTTGGGGCCGCTGGCAATTTCGGTGTGGCGGAAGATCGGCTCGCCCAGGCCATTCATGTCGACCATGTCACCGTAGCGCTGGGCCACGTAGATCACGCCTTCCTGGCGAATTTCACCGTAGAAGCCGGCGGCCGGCGGCAGGCTCTGCTTGAGGAACTGGTAGCCGGCGATCTTCTTCACGTCCTTGCCCTGGTCCTCGGCGCGCACCACCAGCACGATGTCCTGGCCGAACTTGTCCTTCTCGCCCACGGCCTTGGTGTGCTCGGTCTTGCCGGTCACCAGGTAGTCGCGATAGACGGTGGCGTCGTCGAATACATAAAGGGTCGACTCGGTACGCACCAGGTACCAGTCGTCATTGTTGGGCGTGGCTTCCTTGCTGGCCACCGGTGCCTGGGCGGCGCAGCCGGCGAGGGCGGCGGCGAGCAGGGCGATGGATGCGGCAGTGTTGGCTTTCTTGTTGAACATCTCGGGGGCTTCCCTGGGTTGAAAGCCTGCGAGTTTCAACGGGCCACATAACGGATTGATGACGGCGAAATGACGAATTGTTTCCGAGCTACAGCGCCCGGAATCCGGGCGCTGTAGCTGATCGGTGAGGCGTTATGGACGGGCTTCGAGAATGAGGTTGAACGGCGTTTCGGCGGCCCGGCGGAAGCGGCTGAAACCGGCTTCCTCGAACACCTGGCGCAGACGCGCTTCGCCGGCCTGGGCACCCAGCCCCAGCCCGACCTCCTGGGACAGCGAGTTGGGTGTGCAGATGAAGGTCGAGGCGGCATAGAACAGCCGGCCGACCGGGTTCTGATTGTCGTCCAGCTGGTCATTGGCGAAGGGTTCCACCAGCAGCACCGTGCCGTCCGGCTTGAGGGCCTGGCGTGCGTGCTGCGCGGCGCCCACCGGGTCGCCCATGTCGTGCAGGCAGTCGAAGAAGCAGATCAGGTCGTAGTCGTTGCCGGGGTAGTCCTTGGCGCTGGCGCGCTTGAAGCTGGCGCGCTCGGAGACTTCGGCCTGGCCGGCGCGCTGGTTGGCGACGTCGATGGACGGCTGGTGATAGTCGAAGCCGACGAAGCTCGAACTCGGGAAAGACTGCGCCATGACGATGGTGGAGGCACCGTGGCCGCAACCGACGTCGGCAACCCGCGCGCCGCGTTCGAGCTTGCCGACCACGTCATCCAGGGCCGGCAGCCACTCGGCAACCAGGTGTGCGCGGTAGCCGGGGCGGAAGAACTTCTCGGTGCCGGAGAACATGCAGGGATGGTGATCACCCCAGGCCAGGCCGCCGTCCCCGCGCATGGCGGCGACCAGCTTGTCCTTGTCGTGGTAGAGCGCGGCGACCACGGAAGCGCCGCCGGCGACGTAGACCGGCGAGTCCTCGATAGCCAGGGCCATGGCCTGCTCCTCGGGCAGGCGGAAGTTGCCGTCCTGGTGCTCCATGTAGCCGGATGCGGCGTGGGCGCTGAGCCATTCGCGCAGCAGGCGGGCATTGCAGCCGCTGCGCTCGGCCAGTTGCGTCGGGCTCAGCCACTGGCCGTCGGCCATGGCTTTGTAGAGGCCCAGTTCTTCGCCCAGGATGATGTTGGCGAGCATCGCCGCACCTCCCATGTCGTTGACCAGCTTGCCCATGAATTCGTTGAGTCTGGCTTCGTCCATCGCACGATCTCCCTGCGAGGCCGCCGGGCCATGCCGCGGTGGCCAACCGTGATTGAGGGACGGCAGGGGGCGCGTGCGGCCCTTGCCGCGACGGGCGCCGGCCAAAGGCGGGCTCAGGGCGCTTGAGGCACAACGACGACTCCCGCACGGGACTGTTGCGCGAAGTCCGGCGGGCCGGGGCGGCACGCCGGTGAACATCCCTATGTTACGGCGACGGTTTCAGCCCGGTGTCATCGCCGACCTGCGGTGCGGTTTCTTCGTCGGTTGGTGTGGCGCGCATGGGCCGCTGCAGGACCAGGTTCTGCGGCGAAGAGAGGCTGATGCCGGCTTCGCGCAGACCGCTGAAAATGGTGAACAGCAGATCGCTCTTGGTCGAGTACACCGCGCGTGGGCTGCTGACATTCCCCGAGGCGGCCAGGGTCAGGCCGGTGGCGCTGAGGTCCTTGAAGGTCACCGAGGGGGCGGGTGTATCGACTATGTTTTCGTGCTCGGTGTACGCCTTGAGCATCAGTTCGCGGACCTTCTGCACATCGGTGTCCAGCGGCAGGGTCAGGTTGATGCCAACTACGCCCAGCGCGCTGCCCATGGTCACGTTGCGCACGTTCTGCGAGATGAACTGGGAGTTGGGCACGATCACCGTGGACTGGTCGGACATCTGGATTTCCGTGGCGCGTACGTTGATCCGTCGGATATCGCCTTCCACGCCGCCGGTCAGGCTGACCCAGTCACCCACCTTCACCGGGCGCTCGGTGAGCAGGATCAGGCCGGAAATGAAGTTCTGCACGATGGCCTGGAGGCCGAAACCGATACCCACCGACAAGGCGCTGACTACCCAGGTCAGGCTGGTGAGGTTGATGCGTAGCGCCGAGAGCACCAGCAGTACCAGGATGACCATGCCGATGTAGCCCACCAGGGTCACCAGCGAGGCGCGCATACCGGCGTCCATGCTGGTTTCCGGCAACAACTCGTCGGCCAGCCAGCGCTTGAGCAGGCGCAGACCGAACAGGCCGGCTGCCAGGGTGCCAAGGGCGAGCAGGATGTCCTGCGGGACGATATTCAGGCGGCCCAGGGACTGGCCGCTTTCCACCAGCTGTACCAGGCCCTGGAGCAGTTCGCCGGGGCTGGTGCCCGAGGTGGAGAAGGCGATCAGCAGGGTGGACAGCACCAGTAGCGTGCGCCCGGCGCCGGTCAGCAGGGTCGCGAACTGCGCCTGGTGACGCGGATCGACACCGAGGTTCTCGGCCAGCCGCGCACCGATCTTCTGCCGGGGCGATAGCAGCGCTTCGCAAAGATCGACGAACAGGGTCGTCAGCAAGTAGCCGGTGGCGGAGACCACGCTGGCCCAGAGCAGCTTGCCGGCGAGGAAATAGGCCAGTGAGAGGTAGCCGCTGACCAGCGCCAGGACGATCAGCAGGACCGTGAGAAGGATCGCCAGGACGATGATCCCCGACAGCGGCGAGGTTTCGTGGCCCTCGACGGCCCGGCGGGCGCGACGGTAGCGGTAGAGGGCGGTGGCGTACAGCACGGCGGTGGCGATCGCGGTAATGCCGTTGACCGCCACGGTCAGCGCCAGGCTTGCGCCGCTGGCGCTATTGATGCGGTCCATCGTGCCCAGCAGGAGGAGCAGCCAGGCCATCAGCCAGGGGAACGGCGACAGCGCCGTGGCGACCAGGTCAGGCAGGTCCGGCAGACGCCAGGACGGCCGCTGCACGGCCAGCAGGGCGCGGCCCAGGCCGGCGGTGAAGGTGCAGAAGATCACCAGCGAAAGCAACTGGTCACCCAGATTGGCCATGCTGCCATTGAGCTGCTCGTGCCAGTCCAGGCCCTCGCGGATCAGCAGGGCGCCGCCGCCCAGGGTGAGGATGGTTGCCAGGCTGACGGCCACTGCCAGGGCGCTGCGGCGCAGGCGGCCGACCGGAATCCAGCGGATCATCGCCTTGGTCAGCAACTGTTCCAGCAGGCGCCGCCCCGGAATCCACAACAGCGCGGCAAGGCCCAGGCAAACGATGAAGGGCCAGCGGTGCTGGGGTTGCCAGGTCGTCGCAAGGCCCTCGCCGATCTGCTCGCGCATGGCTTGCAGGCGTGCCAGGTCATCGTCGGTGGGACGGATCAGGCTGGACCAGAAGCGCGGGCTCAACGGCGGTGGATAGCGGGTGGCGATCTGCGAGTTGAACTGACTGCGGCGCAGGTTGACGATCTGCGCGGCGAGGTCCTGGGCATTCTTGTCCAGCTGGTTGGCGCGGTCCTGCTGCTTCTGCTGCTGCTTCTGGTCGGCCAGCAGGTCATTGCGCTGGTTGGTCAGGCTGGGGGCTTCATTGGGGGTTACCGGGCCCAGCACCTTGAGCTGGTCCTCGGTGCGTACCAGTTGTGCGCCGATATCGCTGGCGCTCTGTTCGGCCCGGGCCTGGACGTTCAGCGCGGCCTGGCGCAGGTTCGACAGCAGACCGTCGTCGCTGTCGGTGGAGACCCGTTGGCGGATCAATTCCAGGCGGTCGCTCAGCTGATCCAGACTGGCGTCGTCGGGTAGCGCTGGCAGTTCGATCAGGGAGCCGGCCTGCACATCAGTCGGCTCGCCCGCCAGCACGGCGCCAGCGCCCGCCAGCGATAAAGTCAGCATCAGCAGCGCACGGCTGCAGGCGCGTACGAAGGTTTCCCGCATCTTCCCCCATCCTGTGGTCAAAACGCTTGATGATGTTCGACCGGCTTCAGGCCCGGACAATTCCCTGAGCATAGCGCCGCAGTGGTGGGTCTTTGCCGGGCGAAAGCGGACAATCAATGCATGCAGATGGTTAAGGGTCATAAATTCTGGCCACATCGATCCCCTTTTGGCCGCTTCCGCTGTTCTGTGCGAGGCAGTCGCTGGGCAGAATTCCCGTCACCGGACAACAAGAATCCTTCAGAGGGTACTCCCATGCTTACCGTGTACAGCGATGATCACCGCCTGCATTTCGGCCAGTCCGAACTGGTCGACGGCAAACTGCAGCCCTGCTTCGAGATGCCCAGCCGTGCGGACACCGTGCTGGCCCGTGTGAAGTCGCAGAACCTGGGCGAGATCATCGAGCCGAAGGATTTTGGCCTCGAACCCATCCTGCGCGCCCACAACACCCGCTACGTCGAATTCCTCAAGGGCGCCTGGGCCCGCTGGGCAGCCGAAGGCCACACCGGTGATCTGGTCTCCACTACCTTCCCGGGCCGCCGCCTGCTGCGTGACGGTCCGATCCCGACTGCGCTGATGGGCGAAGTGGGGCACTACAGCTTCGACACCGAGGCGCCGATCACCGCCGGCACCTGGCAGGCCGTTTACAGCTCGGCCCAGGTCGCGCTGACTGCCCAGGACCACATGCGCCAGGGCGCGAGCACGGCGTTCGCTCTGTGCCGTCCGCCGGGCCACCACGCCGGCAGCGACTTCATGGGCGGCTATTGCTTCCTGAACAACGCCGCCATCGTCAGCCAGGCGTTCCTCGACCAGGGCGCCAAGCGCGTGGCCATCCTCGACGTGGACTACCACCACGGCAACGGCACCCAGGACATCTTCTACCGCCGCAACGACGTGCTGTTCGCCTCGATCCACGGCGACCCGCTGGTGGAGTACCCGTACTTCCTCGGCCACGCCAATGAGCACGGCGAAGGCGCCGGCGAGGGCTACAACCACAACTACCCGCTGCCCCATGGCACCGGCTGGGACGGCTGGTTCGCCGCGCTGGACGACGCCTGCCGGAAGATTGCCGACTACGCACCGGACGCAGTGGTTGTATCGCTGGGCGTGGATACGTATAAGGACGACCCGATTTCCGAGTTCAAGCTGGACAGCCCGGACTACCTGAAGATGGGCGAGCGCATCGCCGCACTGGGTATTCCGACCCTGTTCATCATGGAAGGCGGTTACGCGGTGGAGGCCATCGGCGTCAACGCGGTGAACGTGCTGCAGGGCTACGAAGGCGCTGCACGCTAAATAGAGAGAAGATCGGGCGGATAACTATCCGCCCGATTGCTTTTGATTGCTCGCGATCCGCTGTTTGTAATGGTCAGAGTGCGAGCGCATCCAACCGGGGAAGGACATGAACAAGAATACTGCGCTGCGCGGCCTGCTCGCCGCCGCCACCCTCGTCACCGCCAGCGCTGCCAGCGCCGCGCCGGAAGTGCGCATCTACAACTGGTTCGACTACATCGGTCCGGACACCCTCAAGGGTTTCCAGGGCGAGACCGGCATCAAGCCGCAATACGACGTCTACGACAGCAACGAAGTGCTGGAAGCCAAGTTGCTGTCCGGGCACTCGGGCTACGACGTGGTCGTGCCCAGCGACAGCTTCCTCCCCAATTACCTCAAGGCCGGCGTGTTCCAGCCGCTGGACAAGAGCAAGCTGCCGAACTGGAAGAATCTCAATCCCGCCCTGCTCAAGGTGCTGGAGAGCAAGGACCCGGGCAACCAGTACGTGATGCCCTACATGTGGGGCACCAACGGCATCGCCTACAACGTCGACAAGGTCAAGGCCGTGCTCGGCGACAACGCGCCGCTGGACTCGTGGGACCTGGTGTTCAAACCGGAGAATCTCGCCAAGCTCAAATCCTGCGGCGTGGCCTTCCTCGACTCGCCCACCGAGGTGATCCCGCAGGTGCTGCATTACCTGGGCCTGTCGCCCAACAGCCACAACCCGGACGACTACAAGAAGGCCGAGCAACTGCTGGCGAAGCTGCGCCCGAACATTACCTACTTCAGTTCCTCGAAGTTCGTCACCGACCTCGCCAACGGCGACGTCTGCGTGGCCCTGGCCTGGTCCGGCGGCGCGATGCAGGCGGCCAACCGCGCCAAGGAAGCCGGCAACGGCATCCACATCGAGTACCGCATTCCCAAGGAAGGTGCGGCGGCCTGGTTCGACGTGCTGGCGATTCCGAAGGACTCGAAGAACGTCGAGCAGGCCCACGCCTTCCTCAACTACCTGCTGCGCCCGGAAGTGGTCGCGCCGATCTCCGACTACGTCGCCTACGCCAACCCCAACCAGGCGGCGGACGGGCTGATCTCCAAGGAGCTGCACGACAACCCCAACGTCTACCCGCCGGCGGACGTGCAGGCCAAGCTGTTCTCGGTGGAAATGCTGCCGCCCAAGCTCGAGCGCATCCGCACTCGTACCTGGACGCAGGTGAAATCCGGGAAATAATCTCGCCCGCGGCGCTCTGAACAGCGGATTTCCGTTGGCGGGCAGGCGCCGCGAGCTGGCATGATCGGCGGACTTTCTTCGAGGAAGTCCGCCGATTTCTATTTGGGCTTCCCGCTTCTGTTGAACTGCCGAGCCTTGCCATGACCTGCCCGAATGTTGCCCACGCCTTCGCAAGGAGGCGCCCATGAATACGCCCGCCAACATCGTCGAGCGCAAGGGCGCCGACGCCTTCGCCATCCAGGTCATGACCGGCCTGTGCATCATCTGGGGCATCCAGGCGGTGATGGTGAAACTCGCCGCCCCTGACATTGCGCCCATCATGCAGGCCTTCGGGCGCAACCTGGTTGCCGCGGTGGCCGTCGGCCTGATCATGTGCTGGCGCGGCGGCTGGGAAGGTTTCCTGCGCCACGGCACGCTCAAGGGCGGCCTGCTGGCCGGCGTGCTGTTTGCCGCCGAGTTCTTCTTCATCGCCCAGGGGCTGGTCTATACGTCGGCCTCGCACATGGCGGTGTTCATCTACACCGCGCCGATCTTCTCCGCGCTGGCGTTGCATTTCCTGTTGCCCAGCGAACGCCTGCGGCCACTGCAGTGGCTGGGAATCGGCGTGTGCTTCGGGGGCATCGCGATGTGCTTCGGGGGCGGCTTCGACTTCGCCAACCTGGACAGCCGTGTGCTGCTGGGCGATGCCTTTGGCGTGCTGGCCGGCTTCGCCTGGGGCATGACCACCGTGGCGGTGCGCACCACGCGGCTGTCCGAGGCGAAACCGATCCTGACGTTGTTCTACCAGCTGCTGATCGCAGCGTTGCTGCTGCCCTTCGCCGCGCTGGCGCTGGGCAAGACCCAGGACGTGAGTTTCACCGCCATCGGCGTGGGCAGCGTGCTGTTCCAGGGACTGGTGGTGTCATTCTTCAGCTACTTCACCTGGTTCTGGCTGCTACGCCGATATCTCGCGTCGAACCTGGCGGTGTTTTCCTTCATGACACCGATGTTCGGTATCGCCTTCGGCGTGCTGATCCTTGGCGAGCCGCTGACCCTGAATTTCGTCGCTGGCGCCGCGCTGGTGCTAGCCGGCATCACGCTGGTGAGCAGCGAGCAGTGGATCCGCCGGATGCTTCGCCGCTGACTTGGGAAATGTCGCGCTCTTGATTCAGGTCAGGCGCCGCGGCGAGGGAAGACGATAGTCTTTGTTGCAAGGAGTGAGTGGCACGGGCGGAGAGTGGGACGCCGGGCTATTCTTCCTAGGGCGGCCCATGGTGGTAACGGGTCGCCCGACCTGAATTCGAACGAGGAGGCATTCCATGAAAGTCTGGCTGCAAAGCGTTGCGTGGAAACTCGGTATCGCGCTCGGCCTGATCGAGCCTCCACGTCTGCAACCCATCCCTGTCCGCAGCGACGAGCAACGTCGTCGGATGGAGCAGCGCCGCCGTTACTGATGGCGCCCGCGTTGGACACGAAAAACCCGCCTGATGGCGGGTTTTTTATGGGCTCCTGGTGGATGGCCCGTCATTCGTGGGCCCTGAACCAGTCGTCGATCATTCCCTTCAAGCGCTCCCCGGAGAAGCTGTCGAAGTGCCCGCCGTGCACGGTGCGCACCGGCAGCTCTCGCAGGCGCGCCAGACTCGCGGCGTAGTCGTCGAGATTGGAGTGGTAGGCATCCTCGATCAGTGGGCCGTCGTAGATGATGTCGCCGGAGAACAGCGTCTGCGTCTTCTCTTCCCAGAGGCTGATGCCGCCCGGCGAGTGACCGGGGGTGTGCAGCACCTGCAGGGTACGGTCGCCGAGGTCGAGCACATCGCCTTCTTCGATGGTGCGGGTCGCCGGAGCGGCCTTGACGCGGTATTCGGCGTAACACAGCGGGCAGTCCGGGTGCGCGTCGAACATCTCGTCGTCGACGAAGGCGGTGGCTAGCGTGCGTTCGCCATCGGGGCTGGCGAGTATGTCGGCTTCGGCCGGGTGTACCAGGCGCTCGTCGAACTCGTGGTGGCCGGCGATGTGGTCGAAGTGGGTGTGGCTGGCCACCGCCAGCAGCGGGCGGTCGGTGAGCCAGGGCAGTTGCTCGCGCAGGCTCACCAGGCCGGAGCCGCTGTCCACCAGCACGTCGCGTTCGCGTCCCTGGATATGCCACATGTTGCAGCGGTAGAAGGGGCGGACGTAGGGCTCGTGGATCAGGCTGACGCCGTCGTAGCAGTGACGGACCTCGAACCAGCGGTCGCGGGTGACGATCTTCATGGTTGCGCCTTTCCTGAGTTTTTGTAGGAGCGAGCTTGCTCGCGAACAAACCCCGCTGCGAGGCCAGGTTCGCGAGCAATGACTAGGCGTCCCCCTCGCTCCTGCAAGGAGGCTTCACCCTAACCTCTCCCAGGGGGAGAGGGAACCGTTCGGAACCTGGGGGGTGGAGCGGCGTTGCCGGTAGCTGCGCGGCCGCTCGGCTCTGGCGGATTCCCGCTCCCCCTGGGAGAGGGCAGGGTGAGTGGCTTGAGCGTAGGATGGGTGGAGCGGAGCGATACCCATGCCGATGGGTATCGCAGGCTCCACCCATCCTGCGGCAGCGTTACGGCGCGAAGGGCGCCGCTTCCATGACTTCCACGATCAGCGGACGGTCGCTCGGCGCGGTGCGCAGCAGCTCCTGCAGGTGATCGTGATCGCGGGCGCGCTCGGCGGCGCAGCCGAAGCCCTTGGCGATGGCGAGGAAGTCCGGGGTGTAGATATCCACGCCCAGCGGGGTGATGTCGCGGCGTTCCATGTAGCGCTTGATCTCGCCGTAGCCGTGGTTGTTCCACAGTAGGACGATGATGCCCACCTTGGCTTCCACGGCGCTGGCCAGTTCGGTCATGGTGAACTGCAGGCCGCCGTCGCCCATCAGGCTGATCACCGGACGGCCCGGCTCGCCGAGCTTGGCGCCGATGGCCGCCGGCAGGCCATAGCCCAGGGTGCCGTAGCCGGTGGAGGCGTTGAACCAGCGGCGGCCGCCGTCCAGTTCCACCAGGTGATTGCCGCTGTAGACGGTCTGGGTCGAGTCGCCGACGAAGC
Source organism: Pseudomonas nicosulfuronedens (assembly GCF_005877905.1). Taxonomy (GTDB): domain Bacteria; phylum Pseudomonadota; class Gammaproteobacteria; order Pseudomonadales; family Pseudomonadaceae; genus Pseudomonas; species Pseudomonas nicosulfuronedens. The sequence goes on from NZ_SWDV01000003.1 coordinate 108,490, forward strand.
GCGCGTCGGGCAGCACTTCGAGGATCTTGTCGAACAGGGTGCGGTAGTGCGCCCAGCCGCTGAAGTCCTCAGCCAGTTGCGCACGCACCTTGGCTGCGCGCTGCGCTCCGGGGCTGGAGGTGTCGGCCTCACGGGCCGGCAGCAGGTCCAGAAGGGCGCGCATGGCGGTGCGGGCATCGCTGTGGATGGCGATGCTCGGTGCGTAGTTGCGCATCAGCTGTTGCGGGTCGATGTCGATGCGGATCAGCTCGCCGCCGATCTTGAAGTTGCCGTCGAACACCACGTCGTAGTCGGTCTCGCCCAGCTCGGTGCCGATGGCCAGTACGACGTCGGCTTCCAGCGCGAGTTCGCGGACCGGAATCAGCGACTGGTTGCTGCCGATCAGCAGCGGATGGTCCGGCTGCAGCAGGCCCTTGGCGTTGATGGTCTGTGCGGTCGGTGCATCCAGGGCAATAGCCAGCGCGCGGGCTTCGGCCTGGGCGGCTACGCAGCCGCCACCGAGCAGCAGCAGCGGGTTCTTCGCCTTGGCCAGCTTGGCGGCGGCCTCGTGCAGCGGCGAGCGTGCCGGGGCCGGGCGGGCCAGCTGGGCGCGCGGGCGTACCTGCATGTGGTCGGCCGGGGCGGTGATGATGTCCAGCGGCAGCTCGATGTGCACCGGGCGCGGGCGCTCGCTGTCGAACACGGCGAAGGCGCGGGCCAGCACCGCCGGCAGCTCGTCGACGCTCATCAGCGTGTGGCTGAAGGCACTGACGCCGGCGACCATGGCGCGCTGGTTCGGCAGCTCGTGCAGGTAGCCGTTGCCATGGGCGAGACGCGAGCGCTCGTTGACGCTGGAGATCACCAGCATGGGGATCGAGTCGGCGTAGGCCTGGCCCATGGCGGTGAGGATGTTGGTCATGCCCGGGCCGGTGATGATGAAGCACACGCCCGGCTTGCCGGTGACGCGCGCGTAGCCGTCGGACATGAAGCCGGCGCCCTGCTCGTGGCGCGGGGTGATGTGGCGGATGTTGCTGTGGGGCAGGCCGCGGTACAGCTCGACGGTGTGCACGCCGGGGATGCCGAAGACGGTATCGACGCCCCAGGCTTCGAGTTGCTTGACGAGGAATTCGCCGCAGGTGGTCATGGCAGTTCCTTGGAGTTCGTGGGTGAGGTCGTGGTCATCATTCATGCAAAAGGGCGCGGAGATCAGCTCGCCGCGCCCTCTTGCCTAGCGCAATTTCTTATCAGGCCGCGTCAGCGACCGCCGCCGGACGGGGCGACAGCAGGCTGACGACGATGAAGCTGACCAGGCCGATGGCCAGGCTGTAGTAGATCGGGGTGTTGGCGTCGAAGCCGTCCTTGAGCATGAACACCAGCGCGGTGACGAAGCCCAGGGCCATGCTGGTGATGGCGCCGGCGGTGGTGGCGCGCTTCCAGTAGATGGCGCCGATCAGCGGGATCAGCATGCCGCCCACCAGCAGGTTGTAGGCCAGGGTCAGGGCGCTGAGCACGTCGTTCACCACCAGGGCGATGGCCAGGACCACGACACCGGTGATCAGGGTGCAGATGCGGTTCAGGCTCAGGCGGGTCGAACGCTGGCCGGTGAAGATCGGCAGCAGGTCTTCGGTGATGGTGGTGGAGGCGGCGAGCAGGCCCGCGCTGGCGGTGGACATCATGGCTGCCAGTGCAGCGGCGATCACCAGGCCACGGATGCCGTCCGGCAGTGCAGCGCTGACGATGGCGGCGAAGGCGTTGTTGACGTTGTCCAGGTCAGGCAGCAGGACCTTGGCGCACATGCCGATCAGCGCGCCGACCAGGCCGTAGATGACGCAATACACGCCTGCGGCGGTGCCGGCGTACTTGGTGACTTTCTCATCGCGCGCAGTGAACACGCGCTGCCAGATGTCCTGGCCGATCAGGATGCCGAAGAAGTAGATCAGGAAGTAGGTGATGATGGTGTCGTAGCCGATGGTGTGGAAGCTGAAGGCGGTTGCCGGCAGCTTGGCCACCAGTTCGTCCCAGCCGCCCACGCGGTACAGGCAGATCGGCAGCAGGATGAACATCAGGCCAACGGTCTTGATGATGAACTGCACGATGTCGGTCAGGGTCAGGGACCACATGCCACCAATGGTGGAGTAGATCACCACGACGCCGCCGCCCAGCAGCACGGACACCCAGAACGGCAGGCCGAACAGCACTTGCATGACGGTGCCGATGGCCAGGGTGGAGACCACGCCGATCATCAGCGCGTAGGCGAACATGATCACCGCGGACGCCTGGCGGGCCATGGGGTTGTAGCGACGCTCCAGGACCTGGGTGACGGTGAAGATGCGCAGCTTGAGCAGCGGCTTGGCCAGGAACAGGTTCAGCGCGATGATGCCGGCGCCGAGGGCGGCGCACAGCCAGAAGCCGGAGATGCCATGGACGTAGCCCAGGCGCACGGTGCCGACGGTGGAGGCGCCGCCCAGCACGGTGGCGGCCATGGTGCCCATGTAGAACGCCGGGCCGAGGTTGCGGCCGGCCACGAGGTAGTCTTCGTGGGTCTTGGCTCGGCGCATGCCGTAATAACCCAGCCACAACATGCCAGCGGCATATATCAGTACGACGATCAGATCTAACGCCATGGTCGGCTCCTCACACTTGCATTGTCATTGTTGCCGCGCGCTTGTGGCGTGCGGTAGGGCATCGGACCGGCGGCAACCGGTCCGATGGGGCTTTCAGGTGGTGCGTTTCGCGTCAGGCCGCGAAGCCTGGATCAGGCCGTCGGCTCGCTGATGCTGCGTACCGGACGGTCATGGCTGCCGACCCAGCGCGGACCCTTGGGGCCGCAGACGCCAGCCGGCTCCGGGAAGGTTCGCAGCAGGGTGATGTAGAGCAGGGCGGCGACGCCGAGGGTGACCGGCAGGCTGATGTCGATACCGCCGGCCAGGTTGCCCAGCGGGCCGACGAACTGACCCGGCAGGTTGACGAAGCACAGGCCCAGGGCTGCACTCGGGATCCACGCACCCATGCCGCGCCAGTTCCAGCCGTTGTGGAACCAGTAGGCGCCACCTTCCTGGCCACGGGTGAACACCTGCAGGTCGTCGGCGTGGTAGAAGCCACGGCGGATCACCAGGCCGAGGATCATGATGACCATCCAGGGGCTGGTGCAGGTGATGATCAGCACGGCGAAGGTGGACACGCTCTGCACCAGGTTTGCGGCGAAGCGACCGATGAAGATGAAGGCGATGGACAGCAGGCCGATCAGCAGGGTGGCCTGCACGCGGTTGAGCAGGCGCGGGAACACGCTGGACATGTCCAGGCCGGTGCCGTAGAGCGAGGTGGTGCCGGTGGACATGCCGCCGATCACCGCGATCAGGCACACCGGCAGGAAGAACCAGCTCGGCGAAACGGCCAGCAGGCCGCCGACGTAGTTGTTCTGCGCGATGTAGTCCGGAGCGTTCACCGCCACGATGGTCGCGGTGGCCAGGCCGAACAGGAACGGGATCAGGGTGGCCAGCTGGGCACAGATTACCGCCAGCATGATGCGCTTCTGCGAGGTCTCGCGCGGGATGTAGCGCGCCCAGTCACCGAGGAAGGCGCCGAACGATACCGGGTTGCTCATGGCCAGCAGGGCTGCGCCGATGAAGGCGGCCCAGAAACCTTCGCTACCCATCTGCACGGTGCCGGCGTAGCCCGCATCGAACGGGCCGGAGAAGGCGAACAGGCCGAGCAGGAACAGCAGGCTGGCGGCCCAGACGGCGATCTTGTTGACCATCAGCATGAAGCGGAAGCCGTAGATGCAGACGATCAGCACCAGCACGGCGAACAGACCGTAGGCCAGGCCCAGGGTCAGGTCGGTTTCCGGCAGGTCGAACAAGCGCTTGGCACCACCGATCAGCGCATCGCCCGAGCTCCACACGGAGAGGGAGAAGAAGGCGACGGCGGTGAGCAGCGACAGGAACGAACCGACGATCCGCCCGTGCACGCCGAAGTGGGCGCCCGAGGAGACCGCGTTGTTGGTGCCGTTGAGTGGGCCGAACAGGCCCATCGGTGCGAGGATCAGCGAGCCGACCAGCACGCCGAGAACGATGGCCCAGACGCCGGCCTGGAACGACAGCCCGAACAGAACCGGGAAGCTGCCGAGCACGGCGGTGGCGAAGGTGTTGGCACCACCGAAGATCATGCGGAACAGGTCGGTGGGCGTGGCGTTGCGTTCGTTGTCCGGGATCTGTTCGACCCCGAATGTCTCGATCGTTGTGATTGCGTGTGCGTTGTTCTTGTTATCCATGACTTCCTCCCGGGGAGCCCTGTCTTTATGGCGTCGGAGACGGTGACAGGTGCTCGTGTGTGGCCAGCCAGCGGCCCTGTTTCGGATCACGGCGGAAGACGATGGTCTCCCGTTCGTGGTTCAGGCTTTCCTCTCCCTGGATGCGCAGCCGCGTGGCGACGTCGTGGCAGAACACCGCCACGTCTTCGCCCTGCAGGCTCACAAAGGTGTTGCTCGAAAGGCAGTCAAGGACTTCGAAGCCATCGTCACGCAGCCAGCCTTCCCACACCTCGCGGTAGGCCGCACGCGAGAGCAGCGGCACCGGCCAGGTGTGGAAAATGAAGGAGGCGTCTTCGCTGAACGCGGCGAAGTAGGCTTCGGTGTCGGTGCGCGAGAAGGCTGCCACGAGATCGCGGGCAGCCTCCAGCACCTGTGCTACGCAGGCGTCGTTATTCATGTGTGTGCTCGTGCGCTCAGCGGCGCTCTACGCCCGGGAGGATGCAGAGCATTTCGTACAGCAGGTTGGCGCCGAGCAACGAGGTGTTGCCGGTGGTGTCGTAGGGCGGGGAGACCTCGACCAGGTCGCAGCCGATGATGTCCAGGCCCTGGCAGCCACGGACGATCTCGATCGCCTGGATGGTGGTCAGACCGCCGATTTCCGGGGTACCGGTACCGGGCGCCCAGGCCGGGTCGATGCCGTCGATGTCGAAGGACAGGTACACCGGGCCGCCGCCGACTTTCTCGCGGACTTCGGCCATCAGCGGTTCCAGCGACTTGTGCCAGCACTCTTCGGCCTGGACCACGCGGAAGCCCTGTTTGCGGCTCCAGTTGAAGTCTTCGGCGGTGTAGCCCTGCGCACGCAGGCCGATCTGCACCACGCGATCGCAGTCCAGCAGGCCTTCTTCCACCGCACGGCGGAAGGTGGTGCCATGGGCGATCTTCTCGCCGAACATGTGGTCGTTCACGTCGGCGTGGGCGTCGATGTGGACCAGGCCGACCTTGCCGTGCTTCTTGTGGATGGCACGCAGGATCGGCAGGGTGATGGTGTGATCGCCGCCCAGGGTCAGCGGGAGGATGCCGTGGTCGAGGATCTTGTCGTACGCCTCTTCGATGATGCGTACGGCCTCCATCAGGTTGAAGGTGTTGATCGCCACGTCACCGATGTCGGCGATGTTCAGCGAGTCGAACGGCGCAGCGCCGGTGGCCATGTTGTACGGACGGATCATCACCGACTCGGCGCGGATTTCGCGCGGCCCGAAACGAGTGCCGGAGCGCAGGGAGGTGCCGATGTCCAGGGGCACGCCGACGAAGGCGGCATCGAGCTCGTTGAGCTCTTCGGGGGACTGGATATGCGGCAGGCGCATCATGGTGGCGATGCCGCCGAAACGCGGCATTTCGTTACCGCCCAGGGGCTGGTGAAGTTTCTTGTCCATGGGGAGGGCCTCAGGCTGATCGCTGTCTTCGTGGAAACAGGCTTGTTGAATACTGAGGGTCGATTCTCGTCACGGGCGGTAGTGGAAAAAATCGCTGGCTACAAATAATCACTTCAGAGTTTTCTAAACTAAAGGGGGCCGCTAGACTGCGCCACCTTGCCGCAGAAGACGGCCCGCCAGGCTTGTGGCCTGCGGTTCCTGAATAGATAGCTGGCTTGCTATCATCCGTTTTTCAGGTACAGAAAGTACTGAACTAGAGCGGCCCGGCCGCGGTTTTGCGGAGTCTTCATGAGCGCGAGCGCACTGCCCGACGTCAAACTGCTGCGGATTTTCGCCTGCGTGGTGCGTAGCCAGGGCTTCGCTGCCGCCCAGCAGGAGCTGAACCTGTCGACGTCGGCAATCAGTACCTACATGAGCCAGTTGGAGAACCAACTGGGTATCGTGCTCTGCCACCGTGGCCGCGGCGGTTTCGGGCTGACCAGCAAGGGTGAGCTGTTCCACCAGGAAACCCTGCGCATTCTCGGCGAACTGGAAGGTTTCGAGCGCTACGCGGCGACCCTGAAAGGGGAGTTGCGCGGCACCCTGAACCTCGGCGTGCTGGACTCCACCGTGAGCGACCCGGCGCTGCCGCTAGCGGATGTGATCGGTTCCTTCAGCAGCCTGCACCCGGCGGTGCACCTGCACCTGCAGGTGCAGAGCCCGTACGAGCTGCAACTGGCGGTGCTGGATAACCGCCTGGATCTGGCCATCGGCTCCTTCTTCAGTCGGATGAACGGCCTGGTCTACCAGCCTCTTTATAGAGAGCAGCATTGGTTGTACTGCAGCGACCGCCACCCGCTGTTCGACGGCCGGCGCATTCCGGCCGAGCTGATCACCCAGCAGCGCATGGTCGGCCGTGGCTACTGGAGCCAGGCGGAGCTGGCGCGGCATGGTTTCAAGCATAGCGCCGGCACCGTGGAGAGTATGGAGGCGCAGCTGATCCTGATTCTTTCCGGCGGCTACATCGGCTACCTGCCCGAGCACTACGCCCATCCCTGGGTGGAGCAGGGCCGCCTGCGCGCGTTGCTGCCGGCGACCTTCGGTTACCAGGCGCCGTTTTCGCTGATCCTGCGCCGTGGCCGCTCCCGCGAGCCGCTGATCCAGAATTTCCGCGACCTGCTGCGCACCCAGCCGAGCCAGTCATGAGCCGCGCCCGTTGCCCGCGCTGCGAGCGTCCGCTGAACCACTGCCTGTGCGCGCTGATCCCGCGCCTGGACAACCGCACCCGCGTACTCCTGTTGCAGCACCCGAGCGAGGTCGGACATGCGCTGAACACTGCGCGCCTGGCGATGCTTGGCCTGACCAATGCGGAACTGATGGTCGGCGAGGATTTCAGCGACCTCGATCTGTCCGCCTGGGACGCCTGGCTGCTGTTCCCCGGCGAGTCCGCCGTGGCGCTGGCCGAACTGGCCGCCCGGCCTGCGGATAAACCAAGGCTGCTGGTGGTACCCGACGGCACCTGGCGCAAGGCACGCAAGCTGCTGTACCTCAACCCGAACCTCGCGTTGCTGCCGCGGGTCGTCCTGCCGGAAGGGCTCACCTCGCGCTACCGCCTGCGCAAGGCGCCGGCCGAGGGCGCGCTGTCGACCATCGAGGCGGTGGTGCAGGCGCTCGATGCGCTGGATGCGCCGCGTTCCCACGTCGACCTGTTGCGCCCGTTCGATGCACTGATCGACGGGCAGATCGCCGCGATAGGTGAGGAGACCTTCCTGCGCAACCACGGGCCGCGCCGCTGACCCGAATCCGCTCTACGGTGCTGTTGCGCACCCGGTGGTCCGGGGGCGCATTTGTAGGATGGGTGGAGCGCAGCGATACCCATGCTGTTTGCGCAAGGATTTGATGGGTATCGCTGCGCTCCACGCCATCCTACGTCGTGTCGGTACCGTGAATACTTACGTTTGCCGGGACATCGTCCGATAGCGCTCCACCAGCAGAGGGATGGCCCGCTCGCGCCAGAAGGTGCTGCTGATCATCCCGCTGGACATGCCGCCATGGGCATGGCGCGGCAGGTGCACGGGTCTGGGATCATCCAGCGAGATGCCGGCAAGCTGCTCGAACAGCTGCATGAGTCGTTGCGTCAGCTCCTCTTCGCTGACGGGCCAGGGTGTATCGGCGAGGTGCTCGGCCATTTCCCGCCACAGATACGGGTCACCGCGCAGTCCCCACTGGATGGGTTCTTCGCGGAACAGTTCGGCGACGGAGGCGGGGCGGGACATGGGCTGACTTCCTTGTGCTGCGTTCTTGACGGCCGCGCGCTGGCGGGGAGGGCAGTGTCGCCGCTCGCGAGGGCGCCTGGAAAGGTTCTCTGTCCGCTGATTTCTGCCTGACGGGCATGCCTGAGCCGTCGCTGCCGTTATACTGCGCCGCTCATTCCCCTTCGCGAGGTGTTCGTCCGATGCGCAATTGATGCCGCCGTGGTTTCACGGCCCGTTTCCTTCCCTGGCCCGTTCCCGGGGGAATTCCGGCATCAATCTGGTACTGCGCATGACGAGCCCGTTCACCCTGGCGCTGCAAGGCGTCTCTTTTCAATTGCCCAGCGGCGAGCTGCTGCTGAGTGACCTTAACGAAACCTTCGACGACCGCCGCACCGCGCTGGTCGGGCGCAATGGCGCGGGCAAGTCCGTGCTGGCACGGATCATGGCCGGCGAGCTGGCCGCCAGCGCGGGTCGCTGCCTGGCGTCCGGGCCGGTGCATTACCTGCCGCAACATATCCCGCCGCAAGCGTTCCGCCGCGTCGCGGAGTTGGCCGGCGTACAACCGCTGCTGGATGCGCTGGTGCGTGTCGAAGCCGGTGGAGTCGACCCGGCAGACTTCGAGTGCCTCGACGGCCACTGGGATATCCGCGCCCGCCTGCAGGCCGAGCTGGCTGGCGTCGGGCTCGCCCATCTGCAGCCGGACACGCCCGCCTCGCACCTCAGCGGCGGCGAATGCACGCGGGTGGCGTTGCTTGGCGCCTGGCTCAGTGATGCGGACTGGCTGATCCTCGACGAACCGAGCAACCATCTGGACCGGGCCGGCCGTGATGCCCTGCGTGAGCAACTGCAACGCTGGCGCGGCGGCCTGATCCTCATCAGTCATGACCCTCTGCTGCTGGACGACATGCAGCGCATCGTCGAGTTGTCTGCCTCGGGCCTGCGCAGTTATGCCGGTGGCTATGCCTTTTACCGAGAGATGCGCCAGCAGGAGCAGGGTACCGCCCAGCGTGAGTTGCAGCGGCGCAAGCTGGAGCGTGATCGCCAGCAGCACGCCATGCAGGAACAGCGCGAGCGCCAGGAGCACCGGCAGGCGAAGGGACGCAAGGACGCGAAGCAAGCCAATCAGGCGAAGATCCTCGTCGACCGGCAGAAGGAGCGTAGCCAGACCAGCATGGCGCGCCTGGCCACGCAGCAGGATGAGCGTCGGGAACGCCTGGCACGGGAGGTACAGGAGGCTTTCGGGCAGTTGCGCGAAGACGTCGCGGTGGTCCTCAACGCGCCGGACTGTGAGTTGCCCGAATCCCGTGGCGTGTTGCTGCTGGAAGCGCTACGTCTGCCGTTCGGCAATGCCACGCCGTTGGACTTGTCGTTGTGCGGCCCGCGCCGAGTGGCGGTGACCGGTCGCAACGGCAGTGGCAAGTCGACCCTGCTCAAGGTGATCGCGGGCGGGCTCAGCCCCGCCGCCGGCTTGTGCGAAGTGAAGGTGCGCAGCGCTTATCTGGATCAGCATCTCACCGCCCTGTTGCCCGAGCGCTCGGTGCTGGAACTGCTACAGGAGCGCAATCGTGTGGCTGACCCTTCGGTGCTGCGCACACGGCTGGCGCAGCTGGGGTTGCCGGCGGCACGGGTCGAGTTGCCCAGCGCGCTGCTCAGTGGCGGCGAGCGGCTGAAAGCGGCGCTGGCCTGCGAGCTGTACGCCGAACAGCCGGCGCAGCTGCTGCTCCTGGATGAGCCGGACAACCACCTCGATCTGCCGTCCCGCGAGGCGCTGGAAAACCTGCTCCAGCAATACCGCGGTGCGCTGCTGGTGGTGTCCCATGGCGAGGCGTTTCTGGGACGGCTGGGCCTGGAGGCGCGGCTGGAGTGCGGGGAGAGCGGTTGGCGCTGGCTATCCGAGTGAGGCTTTACCGTCCGGTAATGGCTGGGTAGGATCGACCTCCCTCTCTTTCCGGCTGCCTCTGCCGTGCTCCGCCCAGGCGTTGAATCGCGAAGCGGGCATTCATGCTGCCGACGCTCCAACGGCCGTCACCGCGCGTGGCGTGCTATCCCTTTTGTGATCCGCTGAATCAGGATGATTTCATGCTCATTCGCCAACGCATTGCTGCGGACAACCCGCGGCTGCTCGATATCTGGCTGGGCGCCGTGCGCGCGACCCACCACTTCCTTCAGCCCGCCGACATCGACGGGCTCCTGCCGCAGGTCCGCGACCTTTATCTGCCCGCTGTCGAGGTATGGGTGGCGGTCGATGCCGATGACTGTCCGCAAGGCTTCATCGGTCTCAACGATACCCATGTGGAGATGCTCTTCATCGACCCGGATAGCCGGGGGCGGGGCCTTGGCCGCGCGCTGCTGGACTTCGTGCGCGAATCGCGCGGTACCTTGAGTGTCGACGTCAACGAACAGAATCCTCAGGCGGTAGGTTTTTATCTGCACTATGGCTTCGCCCAGACCGGGCGCTCGCCCCACGATGGCGAAGGGCGGCCGTTCCCGTTGCTGCACATGAACTTGCCGGCCGGGGCGTAAACGAACCGCTTTTGTAGGATGGCGTGGAGCGAAGCGATACCCATCACCAGGCCGTCAGGCAAAGCTGATGGGTATCGCAAGCTCCACCCATCCTACTGTCTGCTTCCTGGCGGCCGTGAAAGCGACTCGCAATGTCGCCTTATAGCTTCGGACGGTCGTGCGCCCTATGCCGTCTCACCGCTGCCGAAGCGGATGCTCCGCGCACCGAGCTTGAGCAGGCTGTCGGCAAACAGGTCGCTGGCGGTCTGGCGGCAGTCCCAGGCGGCTTCCCAGTCTTCCCGGCGGCGCCAGTGCAGGCGGCCGACCAGGCGCTGCGGTTCGCCTTCGGCATGCAGCTCGCTGGCGAGGTAGCCAGGGCGCCGGTAGAACAATTCCTGCAAGTGCGACAGGTAATCGCACAGGCGCGCGGCGATGTGCGGGCGTTGCTGGGGCGTTACGTCGATCTCGATCTGCAGGATGAAGTGCGGGTTGTCCACGCAGGCATGGGCGGTGATCGGGGCGGGTTGCGTCATGTTCCTGGGCTCCCTGGCTTGAACCGAATGCCTGGCGAGGGTAAAACCTCAACTTAAGTTGAGGTCAATAGCCCATGAAAGAATCTTCTTCCTGCTCCATGCACCGCGAGCTGAGCGTCGGCGAGCTGGCCAAGCGTGCCGGCGTAGCGGTTTCCGCGCTGCACTTCTACGAGGCCAAGGGCCTGATCAGCAGCTCGCGCAATGCCGGCAACCAGCGCCGCTATTCGCGCGATACGCTGCGCCGGGTGGCGGTGATCAAGGTCGCGCAACGGGTCGGCATTCCCCTGGGTGAGATCGCCGAGGCGCTGGGCTCGCTGCCGAAGGGGCACAACCCGTCGGCGGCGGACTGGGCACGCTTGTCGGCGCGCTGGCGGGAGGACCTGATCGAGCGGATCGAGAAATTGCTGCTGCTGCGCGATCAGCTCGATGGCTGCATCGGCTGCGGCTGCCTGTCGATGGAGGCCTGCCCACTGCGCAATCCGGGAGACAAGTTGGCGGAGGAGGGGCCGGGGGCGCACTGGCAAGCGGAAGAGTGAGGGATTGTTCGCGAGCAAGCTCGCTCCTACCTGAAGCCCCTGGTACCTGTAGGAGCGAGCTTGCTCGCGAATGCTGGACTCAGCGTTCCCGCAAGGCCTCCCACCGCGCCTTGAGCACCGGCTTGAGGATGTAGTCCAGCACGCTCTTCTCGCCGGTGATGATGTCCACCGTCGCCACCATGCCGGGGATGATCAGCAAGGGCTTGGCGTCGGTGCCCAGGTGGTTCTTGTCGGTGCGCACCTGGATCAGGTAGAAGCTGTTGCCCTTGTCGTCGGTGATGGTGTCGGCGCTGATCATTTCCAGCTTGGCCTTGAGCCCGCCGTAGATGGTGTAGTCGTAGGCGGTGAACTTCACCGTGGCCGGCTGGCCGGGGTGGAGGAAGGCGATGTCCTGAGGGCGTACCCGCGCCTCCACCAGCAGGTTGTCCTCCAGTGGGACGATTTCCACCATGTCGTTGCCCGGCTGTACCACGCCGCCGATGGTGTTGACCTTGAGTTGCTTGACGATGCCGCGCAGGGGCGCGACGACCAGGGTGCGGTTGACCTTGTCGTCGATGGCGCGGCTGGTGGCAGTGAGCTTGTTGAGGTCGGTGCGGACGTCGTTCAGCTCCTTCAGCGCGTCGCTGCGGAAGCCCAGTTTCGATTCCTCGACCTTGCGCTGAATCTCGTTCACCGCCGCTTCGGCGCGGGGAATGGCAAGGTTGGTAGCGTTCAGGTCGCCACTGATTTCCACGGCGCTGCGACGCAGGCGCAGCAGTTCGACAGGGGACACCGCGCCGGCTTTCACCAGCGGCTCGGACATGTTGATCTCCTGCTGCACCAGCCCCAGGCTCGAACGGTACTGCTGGGTCTTGGCGCGGAACTCCTGCAGCTCCTGGCTCTTCTGCCGCAGCTGTTCCTGGAGGATGTTGAGCTCGCTGTTCTGCCGCTGCATACGGGTCTGGTAGAGCGCCAACTGGTCTTCCACCACCTGCGGTGCGTCCTTCTTCAGGTCGTCGGTGAAGACTGGCTCGCGCCCTTCGGCTTCCGCGCTGAGTCGTTCGACACGGGCTTCCAGGGAGTTGCGGTCGGCCTCGGTCTCGCCCTTGTTGGAAGAGAAGCGGGTGTCGTCCAGGCGCAGCAACGGCTGGCCCTTGTTCACCACCTGGCCTTCGCGGACGAAGATTTCCGAGACGATGCCGCCTTCCAGGTTCTGGATGGTCTGCACCTTGGAGGACGGAATGGCCTTGCCTTCGCCCTTGGTCACTTCTTCTATGTCGGCGAAGTAGGCCCAGGTGATGGCGACCACCAGCAGGCCGAGCGCTGCCCAGAGGGTGATGCGGGTGGCGTTGGGCGAGTCCTCCAGCAGGGTGCCCTGGACCTCGGGCATGAATTCGGTGTCGCGGGCGCCGTTGCCGCCCAGGTAGCCGCGGATCGATTGCGAGAAGTGCATGGCCATTACCCCGCTGCCGGGCCGACGTGGCCCTTGCGCAATGCTTCGATGACCGCGTCTTTCGGGCCGTCGGCGACGATGCGGCCACTGTCGAGCACCAGCAGGCGGTCGACCAGGCTGAGCATCGAGGTGCGGTGGGTGACCAGCAGCAGGGTCTTGTCGCGGCAGGCCTCGTGCAGGCGCTTGCGCAGGATTTCCTCGCTGCTGTTGTCCATGGCGCTGGTGGGCTCGTCCAGCAGCAGGATCGGCGGATCGAGCAGCAGGGCGCGGGCCATCAGCACGGCCTGGCGCTGGCCGCCGGATAGCAGTTGGCCGCGCTCGCCCACCGGGCGGTCGAAGCCGGCCGGGTGTTGCCGGGCCAGTTCGCTGACGCCGGTCAGCTCGGCCACTTCGAGCATCCGCGCATCGCTGACGTAACGCGCTCCGAGGGTCAGGTTGTCGCGCAGGCTACCGGCCAGCAATGGCAGGTCGTGGGCCACATAGCCGATCTGCTGGCGCAGGTCGGAGACGTCGAGTTGGCGCAGGTCCAGGCCGTCGAGCAGGATCTGCCCTTCGTCGGGGTGATAGAAGCCCATCAGCAGGCGGCCGAAGGTGCTCTTGCCCGAGCCGCTCTTGCCGATGATGCCGATCTTCTCGCCGGGGGCGAGTCGCAGGCTGACGTGGTTCAGCGCCGGGGTGGTCTGCTCCGGGTAGCTGAAGCTGAGTTGGCGGACTTCCAGCGCGCCGTGCAACTGCGTGCGCTCCAGCGGGCGCTGGCGGGCCTGGCGCTCCTGCGGCAGCTCCATCAGCGCGTCGGTGCTCTTCATGGTCAGCCGCGCCTGCTGGTAGCGAGTGATCAGCCCGGCGATCTGTCCCAGCGGAGCGAGCACGCGGCTGTTGAGCATGTAGCTGGCTACCAGTGCGCCAACGCTGAGGTTGCCGTCGAGGATGCTGTAGACCCCGGCGCAGATCATCGCCATGCCGGCGAACTGCTGCAGGAACAGGGTGCCGTTGGTGGCCAGCGCGGAGAGGAAGCGCGCGTGGTTATCCAGCCGCGCCAGGGCACCATGGGTGGCTTCCCAGCGGTACTGGCGCTCGCTTTCGGCGCCGCAGGCCTTGAGGGTCTCCAGGCCGCCGAGGGTTTCGATCAGCAGGGCCTGGCGCTCGGCGCCCAGGGTCAGGCTCTTCTGTACGGTGTCGCGCAGGCGGCTCTGGATGATCAGGGCGAAGACGATGGTGATGGGGAAGGCCAGCAGCGGCACGGCGACCAGCCAGCCGCCGAGCAGGCCGATGACCAGGATCATCAGTAGCGAGAAGGGCAGGTCGATCAGGCTGGTCAGGGTCAGCGCGGTGAGGAATTCGCGCAGGCCCTGGAAGTCATGGATGCTCTGGGCGAAGCCGCCGATGGTTTCCGGCTTGGCCTTGAGCGACATGCCCGTGATGCGTTCGAAGAGGGTGGCGGAGAGCACCACGTCGGTCTTCTTGCCGGCCATGTCCAGCAGGTTGGAGCGCAGCACGCGCAGCAACAGCTCGAACAGCGTCCCCAGCAACAGGCCGGCGGCGAGCACCCAGAGCGTCGAGATGGCCTGGTTGGGCACCACGCGGTCGTAGGTCTGCATGACGAACAGCGGCACCAGCATGCCCAGCAGGTTGATCAGCAGGCTGGCGACCAGGGCATCGGTGTACAGCCAGCGCGAGAGTCGCAGGGTGTCGCGAAACCAGGCTTCGACGCGCGGCACCAGGGGTTTGCGCGCGGCTTCCAGCTCGTGGCGCGGGCGGGCGAAGAGAGCCTGGCCACTGTACTGGGCGGCCAGTTCGTCGGCGCTCACCGCCTGTTCGCCGCCTTCGGTTTCGCAGGGCAGGATCAGTGCCTGACCGTCGTCACGCCATTGGCGCAGCACGGCGCTGCGACCGTCGTTGAGCAGCAGCAGGACCGGCAGGTTGAGGCTGGAGATGCTTTTCAGCTCGCGGCGCAACAGGCGGCCTTGCAGCCCGGCGCGCGCGGCAGCGCGTGGCAGCAGGCTGGCGGAAAGGCGCTGATTGGGCAGCGGCAGGCCGGCGGCCAGGCTGTTGCGACTGACCGCGCAGCCGTGCAGTCGGCAGAGGATCAGCAGGCCGTCGAGCAGGGGATCGTCATGGCTCAGGCGCGGATCGCCCGGCGCGGGTGCGCCGCGCTCCTGGATGATCATGGTCACGCTACTTCCTCCCGGGCCGGGCCAGCCCACGCCAGCAGCCGCCGGCGAGCACTTGCAGGTGCTCGCCGGTCCTTGCCGGACGCCGGGTTTTCCGTGCCCCGTCGTATCGCTTCACGCTCGTCGCCCCGACGCCGGGCGGCGCGAGGCAAGGTGATGAACGCGTGCGACTTTCTTATTTCAGGTCAGGCAGGCGCGCCTCGTTCTTCACATCCGACAGTGCGACCGCTTCGTGCGGCGCTACCACATGTTGCGATTTCAGCAGGTAGCCCATGCTGCCGAGCACGCGGTACATCGAGTATTCCTCGGTGTAGCGGACCTCGGTGTAGCGACGGTTGGCGGTGAACAGTTCGTTCTCGCTGTCCAGCAGGTCGAGCAGGGTGCGCTGGCCAAGGGTGAACTGTTGCTGGTACGCCTCGCGCACCTTGCGGGTGTAGTCAGCGTATTCGCGGGCCGGTTGGGTCTGCTTCTTGGCGTTTTCCATCGCATCCCAGGCCAGCGAGAGGTTCTCGTTGAGCAGCCGCAGTGCGTTGTTGCGGATGTCCTGGGCCTCGTTGATCTGGTGCGAGGTGGCGTTCAGGTGGGCCTTGTCGCGCATCCCGTTGAACAGGTTGTAGCGCATCACGACCTGGGCTTCCCAGCTGTTGTAGTGGCCTTCGTCGCCGTCGACGTTGTTGTTGGCCGCCTTGGCCAGTTCGGCGTCGAAGCGCGGGTAGAAGGGCGCCTTGGCGGCCTCGTACTGGGCTTCGGCGGCGTTCACGTCGGCCTGGGCCGATTTCAGCAGCGGGTTGTCGGTGAGCATGTTCTGCCGGGCGACCAGCAGGTCCGGCGGGACTTCGGCCTTGACCGTGGAGGGTGCCTCCAGCTGGTCCGGCATGCGGCCGGTGGCGCTATAGAAGCTGGCCTCGGCGTCGGCCAGGTTCACTTCCTCGGTGTAGAGGTTGTTCTGCGCCAGGGCCAGGCGCGCGATGGCCTGGTCGTTGTCGGCAGTGGAGCCGACGCCGCGCTCGCTGCGCAGGCGGATCTGATCGCCGATACGTTCGTGGGCCTGCAGGTTGTTCTTGGCCAGCGTCACCATCTCGCGGCGCTTGAGCACATCGAGGTAGACCTCGACGGTGCGCAGGGCGGCGGTTTCCGAGGTGCCGAGAATTCGGAAGGCCTTGGAGTTGACGTTGGACTCGTTGCGCTTGACCTCGTTCGGGGTGCCGAAGCCGTCGAACAGCATCTGCCGCAGACGGATTTCCGCATCACCGCGGGTCAGGGTTTCATCGTTGTGGTTGCCCAGTGCACGGGTGCTGGGGCTGTCGGTGTTCTCGCGGCCATAGCCCGCGACAAGGTCGACAGTCGGCAGGTAGCCGCCCCTGGCGAATTTGAGCTCTTCATCCGCGGTGAGGCGGCTGTTTACGCTCTGGCTGATTTCCGGGTGGTATTGCAGCGTGCTTTGTATAGCTTCGGTCAGCGTCATGGCTTGCCCATGAGTCCCCGACACCGCCAAAAATACACCGCTCCATAGTGCCGCGTTACGACTGCGCATGGCTTTGCTCCTGGTGTTCTCGTACTTCGATGCTCTCGGATCGCCAATTTATTGGCTTTTTTCTCTTATCAAGCGTTTCACGCCTGTAACATCAGAGCTAAGAACAACTTTTCGAAAACCTCAGAAGAATTTTTCACATGGGTTATTCGGAAAAAATCTTATGAGCCCTGTGAAAAACCGCACATTGTTTGAACGTGCAAGCCCTCGTGTTTCCTGGGTATGGGCCGGATAAGGCGCTTGCAGAAGAAGCCAGGTACGGTTTGTAGCAGTTAGGGCGGGGACCACCGCAGAAGGACAAGAAATGCGTGGCCAGCATGACAAAAAATTGTCGCTGGCTTTTTGATGCAAAAACGCTAGCAGTCCTTTTTGCTCCCTTCGCAACTTACTTCGCAGCATCCGGATACAAGCGTGCCATGGCCTGTTTCGGTCAATTGCGTGCCGGTGGAACCGGCCGCTGGATGTGCAGCGGAGGAAGGACTCATGGCTACTTTGATGGGTGTCGTCAGCAAGGTAATCGGCGAAGTGTTTGCGGTAGCCGCCGATGGATCGCGTCGTCCTTTGGAACAGGGAGACAAGGTTTTTGTCGGTGAGCAACTGGTCACCGGCGCCAATGGCGCAGTCGCGCTGAAGGTCGCCGGCGGCGGCGAGATCACGCTGGGCCGCGACAGCGCCCTGCCGCTGACCTCACAGATGCTTGCCGCTGCACACCAGGCGGAACAGGGGGACCAGGCGGTTGCCCAGCAGCAGCCGGCGACGCCGACCCATCAGGACGTCACGGATGTGAAGGCCTTGCAGGCCGCCATTGCCGCGGGCGTCGACCCGACCCAGGCTGCAGAAGCCACTGCCGCCGGCCCGAGCGCTGCGGGCGCTGCCAATGGCAAGCCCGGTGGCGGGCACTCCTTCGTTCTACTGACGGAAGTCGGTGGGCACATCGACCCGGTCATCGGCTTCCCCACTGGGCCAATCGGTTCCGGTCCCTTGCCTCTGCGCGAGTTCGACGGCACCCCGGATGTACGCCCCGAGGCTGAACCTCCCGTGGTTCCGCCGGATGGCCAGCCGACCGCTGGCCCCAGCGGACCTGGCGCCTCCAGTGTGTTCGAGGCCGGCCTGCCCGGCGGCATTCCCGATGGTGCCGGCGAGGGGGCGACCCTCTCCGGCAACCTGGGCTATGACTTCGGCAGCGATGGTGTTGGCAGCTTCTCCTGGGGCACCGTCGGGCTGCCTAGCCTGACCTCCGGTGGCGTCGCCATCACCTACAGCGTCAGCCCGGACGGTCACGTCCTCACCGGCAGCGCCAATGGCACGCCGGTCTTTACCGTGACCCTCACCGATATCAACACTGGCGCCTTCGAAGTCACCCTGCTGCAGCCGGTGGACCATCCGGTGAAGGGCAGCGAAGATACCCTGACCTTCGATATTCCCTACACCATCACCGACGGCAACGGCACACCCGCCAACGGCAGTCTCACCGTGGGCATCGTCGACGATGCGCCGCAGGCCAGCCTGTCCGCCGATAACGGCGTGGACGTGCTGCTGCAGACCCACGACGCCAACACCGCCGGGGCGGCCTTCGACACGTCCACCGCCGATTACAGCTCGGCTTTCCAGGTGACTGCCAACTACGGCGGCGATGGCGCCGGCACCACTCAGCTGAGCTACAGCCTGAACCTGGTGGGCGGAAATGGCGCCAACTCGGGCTTGACCAGTGGCGGTGCCACCATCTACCTGTACAGCGTGGGCGGCGCCATCGTCGCGTCCACCTCGGCCAGTGCTGCCGGTATCACTGGCGAGAACACCATCTTCAGTCTGTCGGTGAACGGCAGCAGCGGGGTGGTCACCCTGACCCAGTACAGTGCCATCGACCATGCCTTGCCGGGCAGTGAAAGTGGTTATGCCAGTCAAAGCGTGGCGCTTGATTCCGGCCTGGTGCAACTGCAGGGCAACCTGACGGTTACCGACCGTGATGGCGACAGCGTTTCTTCCAGCAGCTCCATCGACCTCGGCGGCCGGGTGAGCTTCACCGACGACGGCCCGACCATTGCCGTGGGTGATACCGAAGGCCTGCACCTGACGGTGGACGAGTCCTCCCTGGGTACCGACGCCACCAGCAGCGTCTCGGCAGGCGATCTGTTCAATGCCCAGTTCGGCGCAGATGGCGCCG
Organism: Pseudomonas nicosulfuronedens; assembly: GCF_005877905.1. GTDB lineage: Bacteria > Pseudomonadota > Gammaproteobacteria > Pseudomonadales > Pseudomonadaceae > Pseudomonas > Pseudomonas nicosulfuronedens. The sequence continues at coordinate 127,254 of NZ_SWDV01000003.1, forward strand.
GCTCGATCACCTACAAGGTCGAGACCCAGGACAACACCGACAGCGGCCTGAAGGACAGCGCCACTGGCAATTCGATCTTCCTGTTCAACACCGCCAACGGTGTGGAAGGCCGTGTGGGTGGTGCGAACGGTGAAGTCGCGTTCCGCGTGACCCTCGGACAGGATGGCAAGATCACCCTCGACCAGGTCCGCGCCCTGGTGCATCCGGACAGCACCGACGCCAACGATCCACTCAGCCTCGGTGAAGGCAAGATTACGCTGACCGCTACCGTGACCGATGCCGATGGCGATCATCAGAGCGCCGGGCTCGACCTGGGCAGCAAGCTGACCTTCCTCGACGACGGCCCGAGCATTTCCGTGGGCAGCACCGAAGGCCTGCACCTGACGGTGGACGAGTCGAACCTCGGCCAGGATGCCACCAGCAGCGTATCGACAGGCGACCTGTTCAATGCCCAGTTCGGCGCGGATGGTGCCGGCTCGATCACCTACAGGATCGAAACCCAGGACAACACCGACAGCGGCCTGAAAGACACCGCCACCGGCAGCCAGATATTCCTGTTCAATACTGCTAGCGGTGTGGAAGGTCGCGTAGGCGGTGTGAACGGCGAAGTCGCGTTCCGCGTGACGCTCGGGCAGGACGGCAAGATCACTCTTGATCAGGTCCGCGCCCTGGTGCATCCGGACGACACCAGCAACAACGAACCGCTGAGTCTTGGCGAAGGCAAGATCAGCCTGACCGCCACCGTGACGGACGCCGATGGTGACCATCAGAGCGCCGGGCTCGACCTGGGCAGCAAGCTGACTTTCCTCGACGATGGCCCGCGCATCTCGCCGATCGAGGGCAGCGACCTGCACCTGAGCGTGGACGAAACTACCCTTGGCCAGGCCGCCACCAGCTCCAGCTCGGTGGCCGATCTGTTCAACGGCCAGTACGGCGCTGACGGCGCTGGCTCGATCAGCTACAAGCTCGAAGCCGCCAACAACACCGACAGTGGGCTGACCGACACGGCCACCGGGCAGCGGATCTTCCTCTTCAATACCGCCAGCGGTGTGGAGGGGCGCCTGGAGATCGGTGGCCAGACGGCTTTCCGCGTGAGCATCGATGCGGACGGCAAGGTCACCCTGGAGCAGCTGCGTGCGCTGGCGCATCCGGACACCAGCGACGCCGATGACGCGCTGACCCTGGCCGGCAAGATCACCCTCACCGCGACCATCACCGACAAGGACGGCGACAGCGCCCAGGCCCAGATCGACCTGGGTGGCAAGCTGACCTTCCTTGATGACGGCCCGAGCATCGCGCCCTCCACGGACGCCGACATCAAGCTGACGGTGGATGAGACCCACCTGAACGTGAACGACACCAGTTCGGTCACGGTATCCGACCTGTTCACCTCGCATTTCGGTGCCGACGGTCCGGGGCAGATCACCTACAAGCTGACCACCGAAGACGGCAAGGACAGCGGCCTGACCGATACCGCCACGGGCGAGAAGATCTTCCTCTACAACACCGCCAACGGCGTGGAAGGGCGGGTCGGTGACAGCGCTGACGTGGCCTTCCGCGTGACCCTCGGCGCAGACGGCAAGATCACCCTCGACCAGGTGCGCGCTGTGGTTCATCCAACAGCCGATGCCAACGAGGGTGTCAGCCTCGACCCGAACAGTGTGACCCTGACGGCGACCATCACCGACAAGGACGGCGACAGCGCCCAGGCCCACATCGACCTGAGCGGCAAGCTGACCTTCCTCGACGACGGCCCGAGCATCGAGCCTTGTACGGACGCCGACATCAAGCTGACGGTGGATGAGACCCACCTGAACGTGAACGACACCAGCACGATCACGGTGTCCGACCTGTTCACCTCGCACTTCGGCGCGGATGGCGCGGGCGACATCACCTACAAGCTCACCACCGAAGACGGCAAGGACAGCGGCCTGACCGATACCGCCACGGGTGAGAAGATCTTCCTCTACAACACCGCCAATGGCGTGGAAGGGCGGGTCGGTGACAGCGCTGACGTGGCCTTCCGCGTAACCCTCGGCGCAGACGGCAAGATCACCCTCGACCAGGTGCGCGCTGTGGTTCATCCAACAGCCGATGCCAACGAGGGTGTCAGCCTCGACCCGAACAGTGTGACCCTGACGGCGACCATCACGGACAAGGACGGCGACAGCGCCCAGGCCCACATCGACCTGAGCGGCAAGCTGACCTTCCTCGACGACGGCCCGAGCATCACGCCGTGCCAGGACGCCGATATCAAGCTGACCGTGGACGAGACTCACCTGGGCGTGCCGGACACCAGCACGGCCTCGGTGGCCGACCTGTTCACCATCCACTTCGGTGCCGATGGCGCCGGCACGATCACCTACAAACTGGCCGGGGCCGACAACACCGACACCGGACTGAAGGACACCGCCACCGGCAGCAAGATCTTCCTCTACAACACCGCCAACGGTATCGAAGGGCGCCTGGAGGGCACCAGCACCGTGGCCTTCCGCGTGTCCATCGACGGTGATGGCAAGGTCAGCCTGGAGCAGTTGCGCGCTCTGGCGCACCCCGATACCCATGACGCCGACGATGCGCTCAACCTCAGCGGCCAGGTCACCCTGACCGCCACCATCACTGACAAGGATGGCGACAGCGCCAGTGCCCATGTCGACCTGGGCAGCAAGCTGACCTTCCTCGATGACGGCCCGAGCATCGCTCCGTCGAGCATCTATGACATCAGCCTGGAGGTGGACGAGTCCGATCTCTCCAATGACGCCCGCGTCGAGTCCAGCCTGGTCTCGTTGCTGTTCGAGTCGCACTTCGGCGCCGATGGTCCGGGCAGCATCACCTACAAGGTCAGCACGGTGGATGGTACCGACAGTGGCCTGAAGACGACCCAGGGCGACTCCATCCTGCTGTACAACGTGGATGGCACGGTGGTCGGCAAGGTGCAGGGCAGCGGTGCGATCGCCTTCGTGGTCAGCGAGGACCAGGGTGCGCTCATGCTCGACCAGCGCCTGGCGCTCAAGCATCCCGACGCAAATGATTCCGATGATCCGCTGCGCCTGGACACCGGCAAGATCACCCTCACCGCCACCATCACCGATGGTGATGGCGACAAGGCTTCGGCCCATGTCGACCTGGGCAGCAAGATGGTGTTCTACGACGATGGCCCGCAGATCGAGCCGTGCACCGATGCCGATATCAGGCTGACCGTGGACGAGACCAGGCTGGGTGTCGACGCGCAGGCCTCGGCAGGTGATGTTTCCGCGCTGTTCACTGCCCACTTCGGCAACGACGGCGCAGGCTCCATCACCTACAAGGTCACTACCACCGATGGCACCGACAGCGGCCTGAAGGACACCGCCACCGGTAGCAAGATCTTCCTCTACAACACCGCCAATGGCGTCGAAGGCCGAGTGGAGGGCACCAACCTGGTGGCCTTCAGCGTGACCCAGCACAACGGCGTGATCACCCTCGACCAGCAACGGGCGCTGGTGCACCCGATTGACACCGATGCCAACGATCCACTGAGTCTTGGCACTGACAAGATCAGCCTCACCGCCACCATTACCGATGGCGACGGCGACCACGCTTCGGCCAGCATCGACCTGGGCGGCAAGCTGACCTTCCTCGACGATGGGCCGCACATCGAGCCATGCACCGACGCCGACATTCGCCTGGAAGTGGACGAGACCAACCTGGCCAGCGATGCACGTGTCGAAGCCCCGTTGGTGTCGGAGCTGTTCACCACCAGCTTCGGCGCTGACGGAGCCGGTTCGGTCGCCTACAAGGTCACGACCGTGGATGGGACCGACAGCGGCCTGCGCGAAAGCGCCGGCGGCGCGCGCATCCTGCTGTTCAACGACGGTAACGGCGTGGTCGGCAAGGTCGAAGGCACCGGCGCCGTGGCCTTCGTGGTGCGCCCCGACGGCGGCGCACTCACGCTGGATCAGCGCGTGGCTTTCATCCATCCCGACAAGCTCAGCGACAATGAGGGCTTGAGCATCGCCGAGGGCAAGATCACCCTGACTGCGACCATCACCGACAAGGACGGTGACAGCGACAACGCCTCCATCGACCTGGGCAGCAAGCTGGTGTTCCATGACGATGCGCCGAGCATCAGCGCCAACGCCGGCCAGGCGCCGACCCTGACGGTGGACGAGACTGCGCTGGCCACCGACGCCACTGGCAACTTCAGTGGCGCCTTCACCTCCAGCGGCGGTGCCGATGGCGGCAGCGTCGCCTACAGCCTGGCCGCCACCAACGGCACGGCCAGCGGGCTGCAGACCACCAGCGGGCAGAGCATCGTGCTGGTCAAGGTCAGCGACACCGTGGTGGAGGGCCGCGTTGGCGGCGTCAATGGCGCGACTGCCTTCAGCCTGACCCTTAACAGCGTCACCGGCGAGCTCAAGCTCGACCAGCAACTGGCGCTCAAGCACGCGGACACCACCAACCCCAACGATTCGGTCAATCTGCCGGGCAGCAAGGTCTCCCTGGTGGCGACCATCACCGATGGCGATGGCGACCACAAGTCCGCCAGCATCGACCTGGGCGACAAGCTGGTCTTCAAGGACGATGGCCCCGTGCTCATCGCCGGTGGCAACGTGACCGGCCAGGTCATGGAAGATGCCCTGCCCAGCGGCAACCCCGATGGAGCCGCCGACACCACCGTGGCCAAGGGCACGCTCGCCGGCCTGGTGAACTTTGGTGCGGACGGCCCCGGCGCCTTTTCGCTGACCGGCGACTACTCCTCGCTGACCTCGCAGCACCTGACCTCCGGCGGTGTGGCTCTGGCCTACAGCGTGGTCGGCAACGTGCTGACCGCTATGGCGGGCTCCAAGACCGTCTTCACTCTGTCGGTGGATGCGGCGGGCAACTACGAGTTCAAGCTGTCCGGCCCGCTGGACCATCCGCTGCACAATGGCAGTGACACGGAGCAGCTCTCGCTCAACCTTGGCGGAGTGATCAAGGCCTCCGACGGCGACGGCGACCCGGTCAGCCTGGGCAGCGGCTCGCTGGTGATCAACGTGCAGGACGACCTGCCGGTAGTGCACAGCGAACCACCGTGCCAGGACGTGGCCGAAGTCCCCGGTTTCGTGCTGGGTGGCACGCTCGATGTGAGCTTCGGCGGTGATGGCCTGGGAGCCTTCGATCTCAGTGGCAATACCGCGCCGGATGGCCTGACCTATGTGGTCACCCAACTGGCGGGTGGTGGCTCGCAACTGACTGCCTACGACGGTAACAACGAGGCCTTCTTCGTCCTCAAGGTCAACGCCGATGGCACCTACAGCTTCGAGGTGCTCAATTCGCGGCCGATCTCCGAGGTGGAGTATGACCTCACCCAGGTTTCCGCCGGCGGTCCGCGTCCTTCGATCACCCTGACGGCCGATGGCCTGTCGGTGGTCTTCAGTAGCCCCAACGGCAACGTGAACCCCTCCGACAATGGCATGGGCGTGGGTGGCAACAACCTGATCACCCCCGGGGAGTCTCTCAACATCGCGTTCAGCGAGAAGATCTACGACGCCAGCTTCGACGTGCAGAAACTCTCCAGCAGTGATGTGCTGAGCTGGAAAGTGCTGGGTGAAGGCGGCGTGGTGCTGGCGACCGGCACCTACTCGCCGCCGGCCGGCAATGGCGAGAACAGCTCGGTGTCCTTCAACCTGCTCACCGACGGGCACTTCACTACCGGCTCGGCCTTCCAGCTGTCCGAAGGTGGCTTCAACAGCGTGGTGCTGAGCAGCAATAGCGGTGATTACCGTGTTGTCACCGTCTCCGCCGGGCAGTCGGTTCTGCCCGAGGATATCGACCTCAACTTCCACGTCGGCATCACCGACGGCGATGGTGACAGTACCGGGCTGAACCTGTGCGTGGACCTGAGCGCACCGCAACCCCTGCTGGTAGTCGGCAGCAACAGCGGTGATGTCGATGGTTCGAGCACCCAGCACACCTTGCCCAACCCGCAGGATGTGGACAAGGCCGGGACCATCAGCGGCGGCGCTGGCAGCGACGTGCTGATCGGCGATCCGGGTGGGGTGTCGGTCTATACCCAGCCGGGCAAGAACTACAACATCTCGCTGATCGTCGATACCTCCGGCAGCATGGCCGATCCGTCGGGCAGCAACATGTCACGCATGGCCCTGGCCAAGAACGCGCTGGTCAACCTGGTGAACACCATCAAGGGCCACGACGGGGTGATCAATGTCAGCCTGGTGTCCTTCAGCGACAACGCCCACATCACCACCTTCAATGGCCTGAGTGCCGCTAACGTGACGGCACTGATCGCCGCCATCAACGCGCTCAGCGCCAACGGGGCGACCAACTACGATGACGCCATGCAGAAGGCCTCGTCCTGGTTCAACAGCCAGGTCAGCACCAACCATGCGGACGCGGCCCATGGCTACGTCAACCTGGCCTTCTTCCTCACCGATGGCAACCCGACCGTGTGGAACGGCTACAACGGCAGTGGCGATACCACCAACTACAACGACATCAACGCCGCGCTGACTTCCGGTAATGACATGCTCCATGGTGCCGGTGTTCTCAGCGGCGCCAATGCGGTGGACGTCAACGCCATCGGCATCGGCAGCGGCATCAACAGCAACTACCTGAAGTTCTTCGACAACACCGACACCACCGGGTCCGGTTCGGTGACCGTTGACGGTCAGAACATCACCAACACCGTTGGCCAGCCGCAAATCATCAACACCGCCGAGCAGTTGCAGGCGGCCTTGCAGGAAGGCTTCAGCACCAGCACTCCAGTGACCGTGGGCAACGATCATCTGGTCGGTGGCGCGGGCAACGACATCCTGTTCGGTGATGTCATCAACACCGACCAGCTGGCCTGGGCCGGGCATGCTGCCGGCACACACAACGGCCAGGGCTTCCAGGGACTGGTGGACTACCTGACTGCTACCAATGGTACGGCGCCGACGGCGGCGACGATCAGCAACTACATCATCCAGCATGCGGATCAGCTCAACGTCGCCGGTGACACCCGCGGTGGCGACGACATCCTCGAAGGCGGCGCCGGCAATGACCTGATGTTCGGCCAGGGCGGCAACGACAAGCTGATCGGTGGGCCCGGTGACGACATCATGTACGGCGGTACCGGCGCGGACGAGTTCATCTGGAAGTCCGGCGACACCGGCCACGATGTGATCAAGGACTTCAACATCGCCGAGCATGACGTACTGAACTTCGCCGACCTGCTGCAAGGGGAGGCCGCCACGGCCTCGTCGCTGGCGCATTACCTGACCTTCTCGGTTGCCGCCGGCACCACCACTATCGGCGTCAGCCCCACCAGTGGTGGCACCGTTACCCAGACCGTCGACCTGGCCAACGTCGACCTCGCCGCCAAGTATGCGGGCCATGCCGGCAACGGCGTGCTCTCGGCGGGGGATACCCAGACCGTGCTCAACGGCCTGCTGGGCGATCACGCGATCAAGACCGACACCGTCTGACCGGCGCAATACCGGTTGAAACCGCCGCCTTCGGGCGGCGGTTTCGTCTGTGGCCCGCCCAACGAGGGTGGGGGCACGGCTATACGGCTGGTGAATGATCGTCGCCCTGTGTCCTCACTGGCGCCTATGCTCGGGGCCACACCATCCTCCCCAACGAACAACAAGCAACGAGGTTTCCCATGCGCGAAGTGGTGATCGTCGACAGCGTCCGTACCGGCCTGGCCAAGTCCTTCCGTGGCAAATTCAACATGACCCGTCCGGACGACATGGTCGCCCATTGCATCGACGCGCTGCTGGCGCGCAACAACCTGGATCCGCTGCTGGTGGACGACTGCGTGGTCGGCGCCGGCTCCAACGAAGGCGCCCAGGGCCACAACATCGGTCGCAACGCAGCGGTGCTGTCGCGCCTGGGCACTCATGTCGCCGGCATGACCCTGAACCGTTACTGCTCCTCGGGCCTGCAGGCCATTGCCATTGCTGCCAACCAGGTGGCTTCGGGCTGCAGTGACATCCTGGTGGCCGGCGGTGTCGAGTCCATCACCCTGACCATGGGCAAGCAGAACCTCGACAATTTCGTGAACCCGCGCCTGAAGGACGAGTTCCCCGGTATCTACTACCCCATGGGCCAGACTGCCGAGATCGTCGCCCGTCGCTACAACGTCACCCGCGAGCAGCAGGACCTGTATTCCCTGCAGAGCCAGCAGCGTACCGCCCGCGCCCAGGCAGAAGGCCTGTTCGACGATGAAATCGTGCCGATGAGCGTGAAGTACCTGGTTGAAGACAAGGCCACCGGCGAGAAGAAAGTACTCGACGGTGTGGTCGATCGCGACGACTGCAACCGCCCGGACACCACCCTCGAAGGCCTGAACTCCCTCAAGCCGGTGTTCGCCGAAGACGGTTCGGTCACCGCCGGCAACGCTTCGCAACTCTCCGACGGCGCCTCGATGACCCTGATCATGAGCCTGGACAAGGCCCTGGAACTGGGCCTCAAGCCGAAGGCCTTCTTCCGCGGCTTCACCGTCGCCGGCTGCGAACCGGACGAGATGGGCATCGGCCCGGTGTTCTCGGTACCCAAGCTGCTCAAGGCCAAGGGCCTGCAGGTCGCCGACATCGACCTCTGGGAGCTCAACGAAGCCTTCGCCTCGCAGTGCCTGTACGCCCGCGACCACCTGGGCATCGATAACGACAAGTACAACGTCAACGGTGGCTCCATCTCCATCGGCCACCCCTTTGGCATGACCGGGTCGCGCCAGGTCGGCCACCTGGTGCGCGAACTGCAGCGCCGCAACCTGCGCTACGGCATCGTCACCATGTGCGTGGGTGGCGGCATGGGTGCCACCGGTCTGTTCGAGGCCGTTCGCTGAGCACGGCGGGCGAGGGCGCAGGCCCTTGCCTGGTTGGCACCGACCGCTCCACGCAAGCGGTCCGGTGTCGATGAAGAGCCCCCGGCGGTGACGCCGGGGGTTTTTCATTCACGGACTTTTCCTGCGCGACACAAGGCAGGGTCGACGCCATGCGCCGGAATGGTATCATCGTGCAAGTGTGATGCATGACATCACACTTGCACGATGATTATCAGCTTCCGCCACAAGGGTCTGCAGGCCTTTTACGAAACGGGGACGACGCGAGGGATTCGCGCCGACCATGCACGTCGCCTGGCGCGCATGCTGCCGTTTCTGGACAACGCAGCAGGGGCGGCGGATCTCGCCATACCCGGCTGGCGCCTGCACCCGCTGAAGGGCGATCTGGAGGGATGCTGGTCGTTGTCGGTCAGCGGCAATTGGCGGCTGGTCTTCCGCTTTATCGGTAGCGACGTCGAACTGCTCGACTACCTCGATTACCACTGAGCATGCAGGCTCGAAGAGGAGGCGCATTCATGGCAATGGCCAACCCCCCGCATCCAGGTGAAACGCTGCTGGAAGACGTTCTCCCCGAACTGGGCTTGAGCGTGACAGCGCTGGCGCGGCACTTGGGCTATGCGCGCGAAACATTGTCACGTGTCCTGCATGGGCACGCTCCTGTTGGTCCTGACCTCGCGTGGCGCCTGGAACTGGCTGGAATTGGCAGCGCGCGCGTCTGGCTCGGAGTGCAGGTTGATTACGATCTGTGGCAGGCGCAGCACCGCGAACACCCGCCGATCGAGCGACTGGCCAGTAGCGCCTGATGTTCTCCCCGCAATGAAAACCCCGGCCGACGGGCCGGGGTTTCCGTGGTGCGTACCGCTTGGGAGATCAGCGTCCGACGCGGGCGTACAGGTCGGATGCCTGCTGCATCCGGGTGATGTACAGCATCACCTCGCGCTCGGCATCGAAGCGGGTGAAATAGGGGCCTTCGAGGGTGCCCTCGCGGGTGGAGAAGAAGTACTGGCCATTGACCGCACTGATGCGGTCGCTGCGGTAATGGGTGGCCGCCTGGCCGTCGCCGACGCGTTGTCCCAACATGAGCTGACCTCCCGAACGAAAGGATTAATTGATTCGAGTGTATGCCGCAAGGCCCCGTCGTGCCTGGGCTGCCGGCGATTGGCGACGAACGGCGGGATTTCGTCTCAGCGGTGAAACACTTGGCTGCAGGGTCTTCACATTCCCTTGACTATGCTTGAGCTCCGGCGGCCGATGCCGCTGGAACAGGGTCGGTAAGAATGGTTGTTTTTGGTTATAAGAAAATCAAAATATATTCTTTTTAATGCGTAAAGACCTTGTGCATAGTGGTTACCAACACGAACAAGGAGAGACCCATGAGCTTGCGACTCGGCGACATCGCCCCCGACTTCGAACAGGAATCCAGCGAAGGCCGCATCCGTTTCCATGAATGGCTCGGCAACAGCTGGGGCGTTCTGTTCTCCCACCCGGCCGACTTCACCCCGGTGTGCACCACCGAGCTGGGCCTGACCGCCAAGCTCAAGGACCAGTTCGCCGCCAAGGGCGTGAAGGTGATCGCCCTGTCCGTCGACCCGGTGGACTCCCACGTGAAGTGGATCGAAGACATCAACGAGACCCAGAACACCGTGGTCAACTTCCCGATCATCGCCGACGCCGACCGCAAGGTGTCCGAGCTGTACGACCTGATCCACCCGAACGCCAACGACACCCTCACCGTGCGTTCGCTGTTCGTCATCGACCCGAACAAGAAGGTGCGCCTGACCATCACCTACCCGGCGAGCACCGGGCGCAACTTCAACGAGATCCTGCGCGTCATCGACTCGTTGCAGCTCACCGACAACCACAAGGTCGCCACACCGGGCAACTGGCAGGACGGCGACGACGTGGTGATCGTGCCCTCGCTCAAGGACGAGGAAGAGATCAAGCAGCGTTTCCCCAAGGGCTACCGCGCGATCAAGCCGTATCTGCGCCTCACCCCTCAACCGAACAAGTGATTCTCCGCTCCCCATCCGGGGAATCACTGATGCCTCGAGCGGGAAATCGGGCCGGTTAGCCGGCCCCTTTTTTATCCTTCATGCGCGGACCACGCCGCGCTTTTTTATTCGCTAGTCCATCCGCTCTGACTTGCCCGCCAAACGGGAAGAAGACGTCAGCCCCACGCCAAGGAGAAGACCATGGGTCATTCCACCTGGCGCCGCAGCCTGGCCGTCGCTCTTCTCGCGAGCCTGCCGATCGGCGCCTACAACAGCCCCGCCCAAGCCGCCGACGCACCGAAAGAGGTGCGCCTGGACTACGCCTACTACGCGCCCACCAGCCTTGTGCTCAAGCATTTCGGCTGGCTGGAGAAATCCCTCAAGCCGCAAGGCACCGAAGTGCGCTGGGTGTTCAGCCAGGGCAGCAACCGTTCGCTGGAATACCTCAACGCCGGCAGCACCGACTTCGCCTCCACTGCAGGCCTTGCCGCCGTGCTCAGCCGCGCCAACGGCAGCCCGCTGAAGACCGTCTACATCGCCAGTCGCCCGGAATGGACCGCGCTGGTGGTGCCCAAGGAATCGCCGCTGAAATCCGTTGCCGACCTGAAAGGCAAGAAGATCGCCGCCACCAAGGGTACCGATCCCTACCTGTTCCTCCTGCGCAGCCTGCAACAGGCGGGGCTGGACAAGAGCGACGTGGAGATCGTCCACCTACAGCACCCGGACGGCCGCGCGGCGCTGGAGCAGGGCCGGGTGGACGCGTGGGCCGGTCTCGACCCACACATGGCCGCCAGCGAACTGCAGGCCGGCTCGCGGCTGCTGTACCGCAATGTCGACTTCAACAGCTACGGCGTGCTCAGCGTCACCGAGAAGTTCGAGAAGGAGCAGCCGGAGCTGATCAAACAGGTCATCGCCGCCTATGAAGAGGCGCGTCAGTGGGCCGTGGCGCACCCAGAAGAGACTGCGAAACTGCTCGCCGAGGAAGCCAAGTTGCCGCTGGAAGTGGCCAAGCTGCAACTCTCGCGCACTGACTTCAGCAGACCGCTGCCGGGCGCCGAACAGATCGCCGCATTGAAGGCGGCTGCACCGATCCTGCTGGACGAGCAACTGGTGCGTCCGGGGACCGACGTCACTGCCGTGGTCGATCAGCTGATCGCGCCGCAACTGGCCGGTGAAGTGATCGGCAAGGCCGGTGCCGTCGCCAAGGCGGAGCCATAACCGATGCCCCCCCAGAGCTTGCCATCCCAGGGCCTGCGTGTGGCTCGCCAACGTCGCGCGCAGAAGCTGCGCTGGCCGCGGCTGAGCTGGCGTGCGTGGCTGGTGCCGTTGCTGTTGTGCGCGGTACTGGAGCTGTCGGTGCGCTTCGGCTGGCTGGCCGAGCACCAGATGCCGGCACCCAGCAGCGTCGCGCTGACCCTCTGGCAACTGGCCCAGGGTGAGCTCTGGAAGCACGTCGCGGCGAGCCTGGCGCGGGTTGCTGCCGGATTCTTCATCGGTTCGACCGCTGCCGTCCTGATTGGAACCTGGGTGGGGCTCAGCCAGCGCGCCGAAGCCTATCTCGAACCGACCTTCCAGGCGCTGCGGGCCATACCCAGCCTGGCCTGGGTACCCTTGCTGCTGCTCTGGCTGGGTATCGATGAAACCCCGAAGATCGTACTGATCGCCCTCGGCGCGTTCTTCCCCGTGTACCTCTCGCTGGTGGCCGGCGTGCGCAATGTCGACCGCAAGTGGGTGGAGCTGGGCCGGTTGTATCACCTGTCGCCGTTTGCGCTGGTACGGCGCATCCTCCTGCCGGCGGCGCTACCGAGCCTGTTCACCGGGCTGCGCGGCGCGCTGAGCCTGAGCTGGATGTTCCTCGTTGCCGCCGAACTGATCGCTGCCACCCGCGGCCTGGGCTACCTGCTCAGCGACGGCCGGGAAACCTCGCGGCCGGACATCGTCATCGCCGCCATCCTGGTGCTGGCGGTGCTGGGCAAGCTCAGCGACGGTCTGCTGAAGGCGCTGGAGCAGCGCGCGCTGGCCTGGCGCGACACCTTCCTTGGTAATGGAGACAGCTGATGAGCGCTCTGCTCGAACTGCGTGATATCCGCAAGAGCTTCTCCGGCGTGAAGGTATTGGACGACGTCAGCCTGAGTCTGGCGCCGGGCGAAGTGGTCAGCCTGCTCGGCCCCAGCGGCTGTGGAAAAAGCACCCTGCTGCGCATCGCCGCCGGGCTTGACGATGAGTTCGCCGGCAGCCTGGAACGCAATCCGCTGCTGGGCTTCGGCCCGGACGGCGACAGCGGCCGGGGCGGTGGTGGCGTTGGCGTGGTGTTCCAGGAGCCGCGCCTGCTGCCCTGGCTCACCGTGGCGCAGAACATCGGCTTCGCCGACGGCTGGCTGGCGGACGATAATCGCATCGAGCACCTGCTGCGCGACGTGGGGCTGGATGGCAAGGGCGACCTGCTGCCCAAGCAGCTCTCCGGCGGCATGGCCCAGCGTGCTGCCATCGCCCGTGGCCTCTACGGCCGCCCGCAGGTGTTGCTGCTGGACGAACCGTTCAGCGCGGTGGACGCCTTCACCCGCATCCGCCTGCAGGACCTGATCCAGCAACTGGCGCTGGAATATGACATCAGCATCCTGCTGGTCACCCACGACCTCGACGAAGCCTTCTACCTCAGTGATCGCGTCCTGCTTCTGGGCGGCACGCCCAGCCGCCTGCGCCGCAAATTCCCCGTTCCGCTGCCGCGCCCGCGCGACCGTCGCGCCGTGGAACTGGCCTTCCTGCGCGGCGAAGCGCTGACCGAGTTGCACCAGTCCCACGTCATCTGACGCCCGCCATTTTCCTTGTTCGACGCACCCTGCCCGCGCTTCGCGCGCAGGGTGTGTGTCTGTTTATCTAACAAAAAAGCATAACTAAATGAATAAATAACATTTATTGGAATATGCGAAGGGCTGTTAAGGTCTATGCACATTGGTTAGCAGGCCGGCATTTGTACCGGTCTGATCGTTATAAGGAAGCGTGCAGATGTATGTAGTCACCCTTGCCGGCAGCCCGAGCCAGCGTTCCCGTTCCGGTGTCCTCCTGGACATCGCGCGGAACTGGCTGCACGCCCACGGCGCCGAGGTGCGCTCCTACAGCGTGCACGACTTCCCGGCCGAGGACCTGCTGCACGCGCGCTTCGACAGCCCTCGGGTGGTCGAGTTGATCGAGCAAGTCCTGCGTGCCGACGGCTTGGTGATTTCTACCCCGGTGTACAAGGCGTCCATCGCCGGTGCGCTGAAGGTCATTCTCGACCTGCTGCCGGAGCGGGCGCTGGCGCACAAGGTGGTGCTGCCCCTGGCCACCGGTGGCAGCAACGCCCACATGCTGGCAGTGGATTACGCGCTCAAGCCGGTCCTCGCTGCATTGAAAGCTCAGGAAACCCTGCACGGCGTGTTCGCCGAGGAGAGCCAGGTGCAATACCCCGAGGGCACTACCCCGGCGCGCCTGGAGTCGACCCTCGAACACCGACTGCTGGAATCGCTGGAACAGTTCCACGGCGCCCTCGCGCGCCGACCGAAACCCATCGACCCCAACCTGCTCAATGAACGGCTGATCAACGCCCGCTGGAGCATCTGACCGATAAAACCCACGCAGGTGAACGCCAAGCCCCGACCCGGCAGGCGCCCACTGCGTCAAAAATAAAAGGCCCTCACCGTCCCGACAACGGGACCGCAGGTCCGGCAATCACACTCGACGAAGGATCACTCCCATGCGGACTCTCACTTTGCGTAGTGGACTGGCGGCCCTGCTGATCGCGGCCCTGTCCTACAACGCGCAGGCGGACGAACAGCCCGGCACCCTGCGTATCGGTTACCAGAAGTACGGCACCCTGGTGCTGCTCAAGGCCCGCGGCACGCTGGAGAAGCGCCTGGCCGAGCAGGGCGTCAAGGTGCAGTGGACCGAATTCCCCGGCGGCCCGCAGCTGCTGGAAGGCCTGAACGTCGGCAGCATCGACTTCGGCGTCACCGGCGAAACTCCACCGGTATTTGCCCAGGCCGCCGGCGCCGATCTCGTCTACGTCGCTCATGAGCCGCCGGCGCCGACCAGCGAGGCGATCCTCCTGCCGAAGGACTCGCCGATCAAATCCGTCGCCGAACTCAAGGGCAAGAAGGTCGCCCTGAATAAAGGCTCCAACGTGCACTACCTGCTGGTACGCGCCCTGGAGAAAGCCGGCCTGAAATACACCGACATCCAGCCCGTCTACCTGCCGCCGGCCGACGCCCGCGCTGCCTTCGAGCGTGGCAGCGTGGATGCCTGGGTGATCTGGGACCCGTACCAGGCCGCCGCCGAGAAGCAGCTTTCCGCCCGCACCCTGGTGGATGGCACCGGCCTTGTGGATAACCACCAGTTCTACCTGGCGACCCGCCCCTACGCGACCAACCACCCGCAGGTGATCACCACCCTGATCGACGAAGTGCGCTCGGTGGGCGAGTGGTCGCAGCAGAACCCGCAGCAGGTGACCGACCAGGTTGCGCCGCTGCTCGGCCTGCCGGCGGACATCACCTTCACCGCCGTGAAACGCCAGGGCTACGGCGCCCAGCCGATCACCCCGGAAGTCACCGCGGCGCAGCAGAAGATCGCCGACACCTTCACTCAGCTGAAGCTCATTCCCAAGCAACTGAGCATCAAGGATGTGGTGTGGACCGCGCCAGCCAAGGTGGCTGCGGCCCAGTGACACGCTCCTACGAAGAACAGCAGCACCACGTACACCCATCCCATCATCGCGCGGCTACGCCACGCCGGCGCGCTTATCTGGAGTTACTGCGATGAGTCTCAACATCTTCTGGTTCCTGCCGACCCACGGCGACGGCCATTACCTGGGCACCGCCGAAGGCGCCCGTGCCGTGGACCACGGTTATCTGCAACAGGTCGCCCAGGCCGCTGACCGTCTTGGTTTCGGCGGCGTGCTGATCCCCACCGGCCGTTCCTGCGAGGACTCCTGGCTGGTCGCCGCCTCGCTGATTCCGGTGACCCAGCGCCTGAAATTCCTGGTCGCCCTGCGTCCGGGCATCATTTCCCCGACCGTGGCCGCCCGCCAGGCCGCCACCCTCGACCGGCTCTCCGGGGGGCGCGCGCTGTTCAACCTGGTGACCGGCGGCGACCCGGACGAACTGGCCGGTGACGGCCTGCATCTGAGCCATGCCGAGCGCTATGAAGCCTCGGTCGAGTTCACCCGCATCTGGCGTCGCGTACTGGAAGGCGAGACCGTCGACTACGACGGCAAGCACCTGCAGGTGAAGGGCGCCAAGCTGCTCTATCCGCCGATCCAGCAACCGCGCCCGCCGCTGTACTTCGGTGGATCCTCCGATGCCGCCCAGGACCTCGCCGCCGAGCAGGTCGAGCTGTACCTGACCTGGGGCGAGCCGCCGGCCGCCGTCGCCGAGAAGATCGCCCAGGTGCGCGAGAAGGCCGCCAAGCAGGGCCGCAGCGTGCGCTTCGGTATTCGCCTGCACGTGATCGTCCGCGAGACCAACGAGGAAGCCTGGCAGGCCGCCGACCGCCTGATTTCGCACCTCGACCAGGACACCATCGACCGCGCCCAGGCGTCCCTGGCGCGCTTCGATTCCGTCGGCCAGCAACGCATGGCCGCCCTGCACGGTGGCAGCAAGGACAAGCTGGAAGTCAGCCCCAACCTCTGGGCCGGTGTCGGCCTGGTGCGTGGCGGCGCCGGTACCGCGCTGGTGGGCGATGGCCCGACCGTGGCGGCCCGTGTGAAGGAGTACGCGGACCTCGGCATCGACACCTTCATCTTCTCCGGCTACCCGCACCTGGAAGAGTCCTACCGGGTCGCCGAACTGCTCTTCCCGCACCTGGAACTGGCTCAGGCGCAGGCACCGCAGGCGCGTGGCTATGTCAGCCCGTTCGGCGAGATGGTGGCCAACGACATCCTGCCCAAGGCGGCATCGGCGAGTTGACACCCGTAGGGCGAATGAAGCGGAACGCTTCATCCGCCGTGGCGGATAACGCTGGCGCGTTATGCGCCCTACGTAGCGACCGAAGAATCCGGAGAGAAGAGATGAGCGTTTCCAACAACCTTGCCCAGCGCCTCGCGCCCTGGGCCCTGCCGGTGGGCCTGGTGGTCATCTGGCAACTGGCTGTGGAATTCGGCTGGCTGTCCAGCCGAATCCTGCCGGCACCCAGTGCCGTGGCCGAGGCCGGCTACCACCTGGTGGTCAGCGGCGAGCTCTGGCAGCACCTGGCGATCAGCACCTGGCGCGCCGCTGTCGGCTTTGTCATCGGTGGCAGTATCGGCCTGGTGCTGGGGCTGATCACCGGCCTGTCGAAATGGGGCGAGCGCTTCCTCGACAGCTCCGTGCAGATGATCCGCAACGTACCGCACCTGGCGCTGATCCCGCTGGTGATCCTGTGGTTCGGCATCGACGAGTCGGCGAAGATCTTCCTGGTTGCCCTCGGCACCCTGTTCCCGATCTACCTCAACACCTACCACGGCATCCGCAACATTGATCCGGGCCTGCTGGAAATGTCGCGCAGCTACGGGCTGTCCGGCTTCGCCCTGTTCCGCCAGGTGATCCTGCCCGGCGCGCTGCCCTCGATCCTGGTCGGCGTGCGCTTCGCCCTGGGCTTCATGTGGCTGACCCTGATCGTCGCCGAGACCATCTCCGCCAACTCCGGCATCGGTTACCTGGCAATGAACGCCCGTGAATTCCTGCAGACCGATGTGGTGGTGCTGGCGATTCTGCTCTACGCCGTGCTTGGCAAGCTGGCTGACCTGGCAGCCCGTGGATTGGAACGCATCTGGCTGCGCTGGCACCCGGCCTATCAGGTGAAAGGAGGTGCGGCATGAACGCAGTGAATCAGTTGCCGCAACAACTCAAGAAAGGCATCCCGCTGGCGCTGGAAAACGTGCGCAAGCGCTTCGGCGAGCGTGAGGTGCTCAAGGGCATCGACCTGCGGATTCCCGCCGGCCAGTTCGTCGCCATCGTCGGCCGCAGCGGTTGCGGCAAGAGCACCCTGCTGCGTCTGCTAGCCGGGCTGGATGAAGCCAGCGACGGCCAGTTGCTGGCCGGCTCCGCGCCGCTGGAAAGCGCCCGCGAAGAGACTCGCCTGATGTTCCAGGATTCGCGCTTGCTGCCCTGGAAGCGGGTGATCGACAACGTCGGCCTCGGCCTGAAAGGCGACTGGCGTCCCAAGGCGCTGGAAGCGTTGGCGGCGGTGGGCCTGTCCGACCGTGCCAACGAATGGCCGGCGGGTCTGTCCGGTGGCCAGAAGCAGCGCGTGGCACTGGCCCGTGCGCTGATCCACCAGCCGCGCCTGCTGTTGCTCGACGAGCCACTGGGTGCGCTGGATGCCCTGACCCGCATCGAGATGCAACAGCTGATCGAAGGTCTCTGGCAGCAGCATGGCTTCACGGTGCTGCTGGTCACCCACGACGTCGCCGAGGCCGTGGCCATCGCCGACCGGGTGATCCTCATCGAGGACGGCGAGATCGGCCTGGACCTCAACGTCGACCTGCACCGGCCGCGCGCCCGTGGTTCGGCACGCCTGGCCACGCTGGAAGCCGAAGTGCTCGAGCGTGTGCTTTCGCTGCCGGCCCAGCCACCCGAGCCGGAGCCCGTATCCCCACTGCCCACGCAACTGCGCTGGGCGCTCTGATCCAACGTTCGCATTCTCCCAAGGAGCTACGCCATGACCATCAAAGCCATCAACGTCCGCAACCAGTTCAAAGGCACCATCAAGGAAATCGTCGAAGGCGATGTGCTGTCGGAAATCGACGTGCAGACTGCCGCCGGCATCGTCACCTCGGTGATCACCACCCGTTCCGTGAAAGAGCTGGAACTGGCCATTGGCAGTGAAGTGATCGCCTTCGTGAAGTCCACCGAGGTCTCCATCGCCAAGCTGTGAGTGCGGCGCTGGAACCCAACGGGCAGGCCGGAAACGGGCTGCCCGTTTTCTTTTGCACGCCTGCTTCCGGGATGGACCGGGCGCTTCTGTAGGATGGGTGGAGCGCAGCGATACCCATGCTGTCGGCGCTGGGCTCGATGGGTATCGCAAGCCCCACCCGTCCTGCGAAGAGCCCACCTTTGTGCCGGTAATCAGCGGCTAGAGCAATTGCTCTATTTCCCCTAGACTCCGCTCAAACCAACAAGAGAAAGGAGTCCCGCATGTCCCTGAGTCCCTCTGCCTTCGCGTTGCTCGGCCTGGTTGCCTGGACCGTGCTGCTGGTCCTGCTACTGGTCAACCAGCGCGGCCTGCTGGTGATGTCCGGCCGCATGAAGGTCAACGTCTTCGCCGCCGACGGCAGCAACACCCCCGGCACCTTCGGCCAGCGCCTGGTGCGCGCCCACGCCAACTGTGTGGAGAACGTGCCGCTGTTCTGCGCGGTGCTGCTCTATGCGATGGTCACCCAGCAGACGGTGATTACCGACCCGCTGGCGCCGGCCCTGCTGGTGGCGCGCATCGTCCAGTCGGTGGTGCACCTGCTCAGTACTTCGGCGCTGGCGGTGTGGGTGCGCTTTGCTGCCTTCTTCGTCCAGCTGATCATCCTGATCTGGTGGCTGCTGCGCCTCTCCACGCTGGTCTGACTGTCAGCGACGCGCCGTTGTCGACCGGCGACCGGAACAGTTGCACCGCGCAACTGTTCCTATGGGGCGATACCGCCATGACTTAGCATGGCGGACCGCACACGCGTCGAGGCACTCATGCACGTTTCATCCGGCCGCTGGCAATTCGGCCTGTTCCTGGCTCTGGTCACCGCCGTCCTCTGGGGCATCCTGCCGATCAAGCTCAAGGAAGTCCTGAAGGTCATGGACCCGATCACCGTCACCTGGTTTCGCCTGGTGGTGTCGGGTGGACTGTTGTTGATCTACCTGGGTTTCACGCGCCAGTTGCCGCGCTTCTCGCCGCTGGGAAAGCGCGGCAAGGGGTTGGTGCTGGTTGCCATTCTCGGTCTCACCGGCAACTACGTCTGCTACCTCATCGGCCTGCGCATGCTGACGCCGGGGACCACGCAACTGGTGATCCAGATCGCGCCGATCCTCCTGCTGCTGGGCAGCCTGTTCGTCTTCAAGGAGAGCTTCAGCATCGGCCAGGCGCTGGGTCTGGCGGTGCTGATCTTCGGCTTCGGGCTGTTCTTCAACCAGCGCCTGACCGAGCTGTTCGGCTCGCTCGGTGAGTACACCACTGGCGTGCTGATCGTGGTCTTCGCCGCCTTCATCTGGACCTTCTATGGTCTCGCACAAAAACAGCTGCTGACCCAGTGGACCTCGGTGCAGGTGATGATGGTGATCTACCTGGGCTGCGGCGCGCTGCTCACGCCCTGGGCGCATCCGCTGGAGGCGCTGGACCTGTCGCCGCTACAGGGCTGGCTGCTGCTGGCCTGCTGCCTGAACACCCTGGTGGCCTACGGCGCCTTTGCCGAGGCGCTGGCGCACTGGGAAGCCTCGCGGGTCAGCGCGACCCTGGCGATCACGCCGCTCGTGACCTTCGCCTCGGTGGCGCTTGCCGCTTCCATCTGGCCGGAGTTCGTACTGCCGGAAGACCTCAACGGCCTGGCCTATGTCGGCGCACTGCTGGTGGTCAGTGGCTCGGCGCTGACCGCGCTGGCGCCTTCGCTGTTGCGCAGCTACCGGGCGCGAAGGGCGCGTATCGCCAACGTCTGATTCCGAGGAAAGGCCGCCGTGGGGCGGCCTTCTGCCATCCATCGCTCGCGTTCGACTTCATTTTCGCAAATGATATGTATTATCATTTGTGTTATTCGATGGTTGTCGGGGCCCAGGGCCTCGGTTCGGGGGCGAAGTGGCAGCGGGCAACAGCAGGGCAGGGCGGCGACGCCGGGAGGCGTGCGTCGATGGATGAGCGCTTTTCCCGTTCGGTATCCCAGGCCTATCGCTCCTTCCACGGCGAGTTGCTGCGCTTCCTGCGCAAGCAGCTGGGCAGCTCGGCGGACGCCGCGGACCTCGCCCAGGACGCCTTCGCCCAGTGGCTCAAGTCCTCCTCGCGGCATGAAGTGGAGCAGCCGCGCGCCTTCCTGTTCCAGGTCGCGCGCAACCTGCTGCGCGATCACTGGCAGCGCTCCCGGCGTTTCACCAGCGAGCCGGAAACGGCCAGCGACACCGACCAGCAACCGGCCGCCGAAGGGGGCGAACCCGTGGTGCAGTTCGAGCGACAACGGTATCTTCGCGAGCTTTCCAGGGCACTGGAAAGCTTGCCGCCACGGCGTCGCGAGGCGTTCATCCTGCACAAGTTCGATGGCCTCTCGCAGCCCGAGGTGGCCAGGCGCATGGGGATTTCATTGAGCATGGTGGAGAAGCACGTCGCCAGTGCGCTTCTGCATTGCAAGCGTCAGGTTCAGGGGGAGGGCGAAGCATGACGCCGCTAGAAGAGCGCCAGCGAGTGATCGACGAACTGGCCGCCAAGTGGTTCAGCCGCCAGCGCTCGGGAGCCTGGGATGCCCGCGAGCGCCAGGCCTTTTCCGACTGGTTGGCGGAAGACGCTGCCCATGAGTGTGCTTACCGTGAAATCGAACAACTGTGGACTGACCTCGACCAGGTTCGTCGGCCCGCGCTCGCACCGACTCGCCGGCCTGCGCTGCCCTGGCGCGGGCTCGCCGCCGCCAGTCTGTTCCTCGGCGCATTGTTGTTGGCCAACGACTTCAGTGGCGGTCGGCTGGCCGATCCGCAGCAGGTGCAATCCACTGCGCCAGGCGAACAGCGTGAGGTAACGCTGAACGACGGCACACGAGTATTCCTGGCGGCGGATTCGGCACTGAGGGTGGATTACTCCACCCGTTTCCGCGATGTGCAGCTGCTGCGCGGCGAAGCCTATTTCGAAGTGATCCACGAGGCTGACCGGCCTTTCCGCGTGACCGCCGGCGATAGTCGAGTGCGGGTGCTCGGCACCGGCTTCGATGTGCATCGCGAGAGCGATGGGCTGAGCGTCGCCGTGCGCCACGGCAAGGTGGCGTTGCAGGCGCAGCTCGGTGTGTCGGGCGAGCAGACGCTGACGGCGGGCGACCGCGCCCGGTTGTCGAGCGGAGCAGGGGAGGCGCAAGTGGACCGTGTGCCCGTCGCCTCCATCGCCGCCTGGCGTGACGGCATGCTCGCCTTCCGCAACCAGCCGCTGGGTGCGTTGGTCGACGAGCTGTCGCAGTACCGCGCAGCGCCCATCCGCCTGGGCGATGAGCGCCTGGCGAACAAGCCCATCTCCGGCAACGTGCGCCTGGCCCACCCGGACGACTTCCTCGCTGCCCTGCCGGTGCTGCTGGACGTGCGCGTGCAGCGCAAGGCCGACGGCAGCGCCGTCATCCTGCCGCGCTGATCGCTTTTTTTGTAGGAGCGAGCTTGCTCGCGAATGTGTTTCCCGGCAGCACCCGAGCTGGGCCGGTTCGCGAGCAAGCTCGCTCCTACGAAAATCCCGAATCCCGAATCCCGAATCCCGAATCCCGAATCCCGAATCCGTTTCCGCTCGCACGTGCTCGGAATCTTTTTTGAGAAATATTTTTATTTGCAGGTGTGGGTTTTTCTCGAATGAGGGTCTTCCCCGTCATTCGCTGCGAAACGCGCAGCGCTTTTCGACCCTGGGGAGGGCCTTGCATGCAGTTTCGATTCAACTTCCCGTTCGCGCGCCCGATGGGCTGCGCCGTGCTGCTCGGCAGCCTGATGATGGCCGAGTACAGCCGCGCCGCCGACTGGCAGGTCGACCTGCCGGCGCAGGCGCTGAGTGAATCCATCGGCAGCCTGTCACAGCAGGCCGGCGTGCAGGTGCTCTACGACGCCTCCCAATTGGATGGTCTCAAGGCGCCAGCGGTGAGCGGTCGCTACAGCGTGCGGGAAGCGCTGGAGCATCTGCTCAAGGGCTCTTCGCTGGAGCTGGTGGAGGCGGGTGACGGCTTCGTCGTGCGACGTTCGGGCAAGGTCGACAAGTTCAGCGACAACGCCATCGAACTGGATTCGCAGACCATCGTTGGCAGCGGCCTGTCCGTGGACTCCAGCAACGTCGGCCGTTCGACCCTGACCCGCAAGGACATCGAGCGCATCCAGGCCGACAACATTCCCAGCCTCTTGCAGACCCTGCCTGGCGTGACCATGGGCGGCTCGCCCAAGCCGGGCGGGCAGACTGTGAACATCTGGGGCCTGGGCGATGCCGAGGACGTGCCCTTCACCCTCGATGGCGCGCCCAAGAGCGGCTTCGAGCGCTACCAGCAGGGCACCGTGTTCATCGAGCCGGAGCTGATCAAACGCATCGAAGTGGAGAAGGGCCCGCACTCGGTCTACAACGGCAACGGCGGCTTCGGCGGCACCGTGCACATGGAGACCAAGGACGCTCCGGACATGCTGCGCGATGACCAGAACGTCGGCGCCATGCTCAAGTACGGCTACCACTCCAACGACCAGCAGAAGATCTACAGCGGCGCTGTCTACGGCCGCACCGAGGACCGCAAGGTCGATGCGCTGGCCTACCTCACCGCGCGCGATGGCCGCGACATCAAGCTCGCCGGGCACATCCCCGATCCGAACAACAGCTATCCGATCAACCCCAGTCGCCTGCCCAACAGCGCCCAGGACCTGGACGCCGGGCTGTTCAAGCTGAACCTGCACCCCAACCTCGACAACGACATCAGTCTGGCCTACAGCCGCTCCCACAGTACTCGCTGGACGCCGTTCTCCTCGGCTTCCTACCCGACGCCGCCGACCCAGTCGAGCATCGACCGCTACGGCTACGAGGCCGCGCTCAAGCGTCTGCTGGCGCATCGCGACACCACCGACACCACCTGGTCCGGCAAGTACGAATACCACCCCATCGACAACCCGCTGATCGACCTGATGGTGCAGTACTCCGAGTCGCACATCGACCAGACCGACGAGCGCAACCCGGACGCCTTCTTCCAGGTCTCCACCGGTGGCCGCAAGATGGACACCGACTACAAGGACAAGGTGCTCGAGCTGCGCAACACCAGCCTGTTCGCCACCGGCCCGGTGCAGCATGCCTTTACCGTGGGTACGCAGTTCCACCGCCACACCCGCACCACCGACATGTATATCCCCGGCTCCACCTACGACACCGCGCGCTACAACTACGGCCACTTCCAGCCGACCTTCATGCCCAGCGGCAAGCAGAACACCAACAGCGCCTATATCCAGGATGCGCTGACCCTGGGCAGCGTGACCATCACGCCGTCGCTACGCTTCGACCACGTGCGCAACCAGGGCAAGGACAACGACGCGCCGCTCTACAACAATGCCGCCCAGGGCCACGACTACAGCTCGCAGACTTACAGTGGCTGGTCGCCGCGCCTGTCGCTGTTCTGGACCGCCACCGAGCGCCTGGGCTTCTTCGCCGACTACAGCCGCACCTGGCGCGCGCCGGTGATCGACGAGATGTACGAGGTGCAGAACAGCAGCACCGTCAGCGCCACCAGCCGTGACCTCGACCCCGAACGCATCCACGCGCTGCGCTTCGGCTCGCTGGTCAACCTGCCGGACCTGTTCATCAACGGCGACAACCTGCAGGTGCGGACCACGCTGTTCCAGAACAAGATCAAGGACGAAATCTTTCGCACCCGCAGCGTCGGTTGCGAGCAGCAGGCCATCGACAACGGCACCATCTCCGGCAGCTGCGGCGACGACCTGCCGCTGTCCAACTACCGCAACCTGCCGGGTGTGACCTACAAGGGCTTCGAGATCGAGAGCTTCTACGACAGCCCCTGGCTGTTCGGCGGGCTGTCGTATTCGTGGGTGACCGGCAAGCACGACGGCGCCTACAGCAACCCCTGGGGCCCGAATGTGTGGGCGCGCGACGTGCCGCCGGCCAAGTGGGTCGCCACCCTGGGCACCAAGATCCCGTCCTGGGATGCGCAGATCGGCTGGCAGGGTGAGTTCGTCCGCAAGACCGACCGCCTGCCCAGCGACAAGTACTCCGGTGGCATGGGCACCAGCGTCGGCGACATCTTCTGGGACCAGACCGTCAACGACAGCTACGACACCCATCGACTCTTCGCCAGCTGGAAGCCGCGCCGCCTGGGCCTGGAGAACACCGAGCTGAACTTCACCGTGGACAACCTGTTCAACCGCGACTATCACCCCGCGCTGGCCGGTGACAGCGTCTACAGCCAGGGCCGCAACGCCAAGTTCAGCCTGACCCAGTACTTCTGAGATGCTCCCTGTCGGCTGTAGGAGCGAGCTTGCTCGCGAACGAATTTCCCGGCAGCAGCGGAGCGGGGCGGGTTCGCGAGCAAGCTCGCTCCTACAGACAGGCCGAGCAACAACGAAAACGGGCGCCCGAAGGCGCCCGTTTTTTGTAGCAGGTAGCAGGCTCAGGCCGTCGGACGTACCACGCGGTACACCAGGGCACCGATCACGCCGCCCACCAGCGGGCCGACCCAGAACAGCCACAGCTGCTTCATGAACAGCGGGTCGGCGAACAGCGCCACGCCCAGGCTGCGCGCCGGGTTCACCGAGGTGTTGTCGATCGGGATGCTGATCAGGTGGATCAGGGTCAGCGTCAGGCCGATGGCGATCGGCGCGAAACCGGCCGGGGCCAGCTTGCTGTCGGTGGCGCCCATGATCACGAACAGGAAGAACGCGGTCAGCAGCACTTCGATGGCCATCGCCGAGTGCAGGCTGTAGCCAGTCGGCGACAGGGCCTCATAACCGTTGGCGGCAAAGCCGGCCAGCGCATCGAAGCCCGGTTTGCCGGAGGCGATGTAGAACAGGACGGCACCGGCGATCACGCCGCCGATGCACTGGGCGACGATGTACGGCACCACATCCAGTGTGCGGACGCGGCCGCCGGCCCACAGGCCAAGGGTGACGGCGGGGTTCAGGTGGCAACCGGAGATCGGGCCGATGGCATAGGCCATGGTGACCACGGTCAGGCCGAAGGCGAGGGCGACACCCAGGACGCCAATGGCGTGGGCGGCGAAGATGGCGCTGCCGCAACCACCGAACACCAGCCAGAACGTGCCGATCATTTCGGCGGAAAGTTTGCGAAGCATGCTGCCTCCAGGGGCAAGAGGAACCCCGAATTGGGGCGAGCGCATGCTAGGGAAGTCGAGGGTTGGCGCGGTGTAGGGGAATTCCCAAGGCGTAGGGAGTGCCTTCCGAATGGAGTGCCGACGGTAGGGTGGATAGCGCCTCACGCGCTATCCACCATCCCATTACACCTGCGTGCCCAGTTGTTCCGCCCGCCGCAGCCAGCCTTGCCGCTGCTCCTCGCCGGAGCCGCGTACCGGGCTGAACTCCTCCAGGTGGTGCAGGGCGATGCCGCAGGGCGCGAGGATGCAGCGGGTCATCTGCCGGTGGGCCGGGGCACCCTGGCGCAGGCGATAGTGCCAGTGGGTCTGGTCATGGCTGACCAGCAGGTCGGCGCTGCGCCCGCCCAGCAGTGGCTCGAACTCGCGGGACTCCATCGAGCGGTAGCGGAAGGCGAAGCCTGGCTGCAGTACGCGATCGAAGAACCCCTGCAGCAGCGCCGGCAGGCCGCCCCACCAGACCGGGTAGACGAAGGCGATGTGTTGCGCCCAGTGGATCTGTCGCTGGGCTTCGAGCACATCCGGCTCCAACGTCTGCCCCAGTTCGTAGCCGCCGCGCAGCACCGGGTCGAAGTTCATCTCGCCGAGCTTGAGCGTGTGCACCACATGGCCCTTGGCGCGGGCGCCATGGGCATAGGCGTCGGCCACCGCGTGGCAGAAGCCGCCGGGTTTGGGCGAGCCCAGCACCAGCAGCACGCGCTTGCCGTCACCCTCGAAGGGCGTGGCGCCATGCTTGGCCGCTTCAGCCATTCTGGCCTGCCTCCAGCATGGTTTCCGGGCGCACCCACTGGTCGAACTCGGCGTCGGTCAGGTAGCCCAGCTCCAGTGCGGCTTCGCGCAAGGTCTTGCCTTCGGCGTAGGCCTTCTTGGCGATCTCGGCGGCCTTGTCGTAACCGATGTGCGGGTTCAGCGCGGTCACCAGCATCAGGCCGCGGTCAAGGTGCTCGCGCATCTTCGCTGCGTCCGGCTCCATGCCGGCGATGCAGTGGGTGTTGAAGTTGCGGCAACCGTCGGCCAGCAGGCGCGCGGATTCCAGCAGGTTGTGGATGATCACCGGCTTGTAGACGTTGAGCTGCAGGTGGCCCTGGCTGGCGGCGAAGGTGATGGCGGCATCGTTGCCGAAGACCTGGCAGGCGAGCATCGACAACGCCTCGCACTGGGTCGGGTTGACCTTGCCGGGCATGATCGAGGAGCCCGGTTCGTTGGCCGGCAGCTTCACCTCGGCGAATCCCGCGCGGGGGCCGGAGCCGAGCAGGCGCAGGTCGTTGGCGATCTTCATCAGGGCCACGGCGAGGGTCTTCATGGCCCCGGCCAGGGTCACCAGCGGTTCGTGGCCGGCGAGGGCGGCGAACTTGTTCGGTGCGGAAACGAAGGGCAGGCCGGAAAGGTCGGCCAGCTCGGCGGCAATGGCGTCGGCGAATTCCTTGGGGGCGTTCAGCCCGGTGCCGACGGCAGTGCCGCCCTGGGCCAGCTCGTAGACCGCCGGTAGCGCCGAGCGAAGGGCGCGCTCGGCGTAGTCCAACTGGGCGACGAAGGCAGAGAGTTCCTGGCCGAAGGTGACCGGTGTGGCGTCCATCAGGTGGGTGCGCCCGGTCTTCACCAGATTGGCGTGGCGCGCGGCCTGCTGGGCGAGGCCACCGCTGAGCTCGGCAATGGCCGGCAGCAGGTCGTTCTGCACCGCTTGCGCGGCGGCGATGTGCATGGCGGTGGGGAAACTGTCGTTGGAGCTCTGCGCGCGGTTGACGTGGTCGTTGGGGTGCACCGGCTTCTTGCCGCCGCGGCCGTTGCCGGCGATCTCGTTGGCGCGCCCGGCGATCACCTCATTGACGTTCATGTTGCTCTGGGTACCGCTGCCGGTCTGCCAGACGACGAGGGGGAACTGGTCGTCGTGCTCGCCCGCGAGCACTTCGTCGGCGGCTTCCTCGATCAGGCTGGTGATGTTCTCCGGTAACTCGCCCAATTGCGCGTTGACCCGCGCGGCGGCTTTCTTGATCAGCGCCAGGGCATGCACCACGGCCAGCGGCATGCGCTGCCCGCCGATGGCGAAGTTCTCCAGCGAGCGCTGGGTCTGCGCGCCCCAGTAGGCGTCTTCGGGGACCTCGATGGGACCAAGGCTGTCGGTTTCGGTGCGGCTCATGGTGCTTCTCCGGAAAAGGGTCTCGGCCAGTTTAGGCCGCTACGGGGCTTCCGGGTTCCACTCTGGCTCAATGGCCGTGATAGAGCGGTTGCAGTGGCGTGTGAGGCTCAGCGACAAGCAGGGTCCCGAAGGCCGTCACCAGCGAGCGTGCGTCGAACCGACCCAGCCCAGTGCGCCATTGACCGGCACCAGGTCGCCCTCGGCGCTGCGCAGGGATCCGTCGAAACGGCCGAACCACTGGCAGGTCTCGGCGAACAGCGGGCCCAGCCGCGGGCAGGCGCGGTGCAGCTTGCGCGGCGTGAAGGTGAGGTCGACGCGATCGTCGCTGCCGTGCAATTGCCAGGGCGACAACGGGTCGTGCGGCACCTGGCGGATATCCACAGGGCCGCCCAGCGCCTGCAACTCGCCGCCGAACCACAGGGCGTTCTCGCTCAGGTGGCTGTTTTCCGTCCAGCCAGCGCCGAAGTTGCCGGCGATGCCCCCGGGCGCGGCAAAGGCGGCGCGGGTCCATTGAGTATTGAACGGCCAGACGCCCCGGCCGAAATCCAGCGCGGCGAAGCTCTGGCCGTCGGTGCAGCGGTAGGTCTTGTGGCCGAGGGTCAGGCTGCCACTGATCGGCAAGCCCATCTGCCGGCTGCAGGCATGGAAGCACTTGCCGCCCATGGGCACCACCAGGTTGACTGACTCCAGGTGAGCCGGGCGCTGTACTTCCAGGGAGAGGTTCAGCGGCTGGCCGCCCAGGTTCGGCGCGCAGGCGGTGATGCGCAGCTGGCCGGGCTGCTCGTCGAAGCCCAGGCACAGCTGGCCGTGTTCGAAGCGGTGGCTCTGGTTCGGCGTGTCCGGCAGGTGGCATCCCAGGCCGAAGGGGCTGAACTGGGTGCGGTGCACCGACTGTCCGGTTTCCAGGTCGAGGAAGTACACGGCGCCGTAGCCCAGGTAGTCGAGGTCGGCGATGGTGATAGAGAGCATCCAGCCCGGCGCGTTGATGCACCAGTGGTTCCAGCGCTTGCGCCGGCCGGCGTTGCCGGAGAGCTGGCAGAGCGTCTGTGGCCGCGACGACCAGCCCACGGCCGCGCTGTTCAGGCGGCCACGCGCATCGCACAGGGGCGGCGCGGCGACGAGCGTCGGCGGGTGGGTGAGGGTGTTCATCGGTCACATCCGTGTGGCAACGCGCCGCAGCATGCCGTTTCGGGAACTGTACGACAAGAGAAGCCGGTCACTTCCAGGCCATTTGGCACTCTCTTGAGCACATTCCGAACTTAGGCGCAGAATGGCGGGTCCCACCCGGACACCCTTCAGACTCACAGGACTGCCCCATGACCGTTCTTCGTTCCCTCTGCACCGCAGCACTTCTGGTTGGCTTCAGTTCCGTGGCACTGGCTGACGCCAACGCCGAGGCGGAGAAATTCCTCAAGCAGGTCCATGCCGACAAGCTGACCGTGCCGGTCTACGCGCAAGTCCAGCAGATGCTCGCCCAGCGCTTCGCCCAGGCCAAGGCGCCGGACAGCAAGAAGGCCGTGCTCGACCGTTACCAGGCCAAGGCCAACGCCGAACTGGACCGCGCCGTGGGCTGGGACAAGCTCAAGCCTGAACTGGTCAAGCTCTACACCGCCAACTTCAGCGAGTCCGAGCTCAAGCAGCTGAACGACTTCTACGCATCGCCCCTGGGCCGCAAGGTCCTGGAGAAGATGCCGCGCCTGACCGCCGAATCCGCCCAGCTGACCCAGGCCAAACTGCAGACCGCAGTCGAGCCGGTGAACAAGCTGATGGCTGACATGGACAAGGAACTGGGCGTGAAGGCCCCGGCCGCTCCCGCCAAGAAGCCCTGATCGTCCTGATTTCCACCCGCCTGAACCGTACTGACTGCCAGCGAGACCCGACATGAGCATGCGTGACCGTATCCAGACCGCCCTGAGCGCCCTCGAACCCCAGCACCTTGACGTACTGGACGAGAGCCACATGCACAGCCGCGGACAGGAAACGCACTACAAGGCCGTGATCGTCAGCCCGGTGTTCGCCGGGCTGAACGCGGTGAAGCGGCATCAGAAGGTCTACGCCACCCTCGGCGATCTGATGAGCCAGTTCCACGCCCTGGCCATGCACACCTACACCCCCGAGGAGTGGGCGCAGCAGGGCGCGGCGCCGGATTCACCGACCTGCCGCGGCGGCAGCAAGCACGATCAGCATTGATTGGCGAGCTGACCAAGCGCGTGCGGGCCTGGCCCCGCTCCGTGTAGAATGCGATACCCAGCGCCGGCCTTTGGCCGGCGCTGTCATTTTCAGCTTCTGATTCCGCTGTCGTTTCAGGCTGTCGATCCAAAGAGCCCGGTCCGCCCATTACGCGGGCGACCACTGGAGTGATGCATGACCACCGAAAGAATCGTCGTCGCGGCGTTGTACAAGTTCGTCTCCCTGCCCGATTACGTCGCCCTGCGCGAACCCCTGCTGCAGACCCTGCTGGATAACGGCGTGAAGGGCACTCTGCTGCTCGCCGAGGAAGGCATCAACGGCACCGTCTCCGGCACCCGCGCCGGCATCGACGGCCTGCTCGCCTGGCTGCGCACCGACCCGCGCCTGGCCGACGTGGACCACAAGGAGTCCTACTGCGACGAACAGCCCTTCTACCGCACCAAGGTCAAGCTGAAGAAGGAAATCGTCACCCTTGGCGTGCCGGGCGTGGACCCGAACGCGCAGGTCGGTACCTACGTCGAGCCCAGGGACTGGAACGCGCTGATCTCCGATCCGGAAGTCCTGCTGATCGATACCCGTAATGACTACGAAGTGGCCATCGGCACCTTCGAGGGCGCCATCGACCCGAAGACCAAGTCGTTCCGCGAGTTTCCCGACTACATCCGCGAGCATTACGACCCGGCGAAGCACAAGAAGGTCGCGATGTTCTGCACCGGCGGCATCCGCTGCGAGAAGGCCTCGAGCTACATGCTCAACGAAGGCTTCGAAGAGGTGTTCCATCTCAAGGGCGGCATCCTCAAGTACCTGGAGGAAGTGCCCGAGGCCGAGACCCTCTGGCGCGGCGACTGCTTCGTGTTCGACAACCGCGTGACCGTGCGCCATGACCTGACCGAAGGCGACTACGATCAGTGCCATGCCTGCCGCAACCCGATCTCGGTCGAGGATCGCGCCTCGGAACATTACGCGCCCGGCATCAGCTGCCCGCACTGCTGGGACTCGCTGTCGGAGAAGACCCGCGCCAGTGCCCGCGAGCGGCAGAAGCAGATCGAGCTGGCGCGCGAGCGCAACCAGCCGCACCCCATTGGCCGTGATCCCCGTGCGGAGAGCTGATCCATGACCAGCCGCCTGCTCTACGTGATGGACCCGATGTGCTCCTGGTGCTGGGGCTTCGCTCCGGTCGCCGGGAAGCTGGTGGAGCAGGCGCGCGCCGCGGGCGTGCCGCTGGCGCTGGTGATGGGCGGGCTGCGCACGGGGCAGGGCGCCGCGCTGGAACCGACCACCAAGCGCTACATCCTCGAACACTGGCAGGCGGTGCATGAAGCCACCGGCCAGCCGTTCCGCTTCGAAAACGCCCTGCCTGAGGGTTTCGTCTACGACACCGAGCCGGCCTGCCGGGCGGTGGTCACCGCACGCCGCCTGGACGAGGACTGCGCCTGGGCGCTGGTTGGCGAAATCCAGCGCGCCTTCTACGCCGAAGGCCGCGACGTCACCCAGGCCAGCGTGCTCACCGAGCTGGCCGAACAGGTCGGCCTGCCGCGCATCGAGTTTGCCGAAGCCTTCGACAGCCAGGACAACCACCTGGCGACCCTGGCCGATTTTTCCTGGGCACGCGACCTGGGTATCGCCGGCTTTCCCACAGTGTTGGCCGAACGCGATGGCCAGTTGGCCCTGCTGACCAACGGCTACCAGCCGCTGAGCGAACTGGCGCCGCTGCTGGATCGTTGGCTGGAGCGCGGGCGGCATGCCTGAGCTGTCCGCTGACCGCCTGAGCTGGGCGGAGATTCGCCGGCTCGCGTTCCGTCATCGCAAGGCTCTGATCCTCGCCAACCTGGTCGCCGTACTGGCGACCGCCTGCAGCGTACCGATCCCGCTGCTGCTGCCGCTGCTGGTCGATGAGGTGCTGTTGGGCAAGGGTGATGCCGCCCTGCAGGTGATGAACCACTGGCTGCCTGACGGCTGGCACAAACCGGTCGGCTATATCGGCCTGATGCTGCTGGTGACCCTCGTGCTGCGCAGCTGCGCGCTGGTGTTCAACGTGCTGCAGGCCAAGCTGTTCGCGCGGCTGTCAAAGGACGTGGTGTACCGCATCCGCCTGCGCCTGATCGAGCGGCTGAAACGCATCGCCCTGGTCGAGTACGAGACCCTCGGCGGTGGCTCGGTCAGCGCGCATCTGGTGACCGATCTCGATACCCTCGACAAGTTCGTCGGCGACACCCTGAGCCGCTTCCTGGTGGCGCTGCTGACCCTCTGCGGCACCGCCGGCATCCTGATCTGGATGCACTGGAAACTGGCGCTGCTGATCCTGTTGTTCAACCCGCTGGTGATCTTCGCCACGGTGCAGCTGGGCAAGCGCGTGAAGCACCTGAAGAAGCTGGAGAACGACAGCACCTCGCGCTTCACCCAGGCACTGACCGAAACCCTCGAAGCCATCCAGGAAGTGCGTGCCGGCAACCGCCAGGGCTTCTTCCTCGGCCGCCTGGGTGTGCGTGCCCGCGAGGTGCGCGACTACGCCGTTGCCTCGCAGTGGAAGAGCGACGCCGCCGGGCGTGCCAGCGGCCTGCTGTTCCAGTTCGGTATCGACCTGTTCCGTGCCGCAGCGATGGTCACCGTATTGTTTTCCGACCTGTCCATCGGCCAGATGCTCGCGGTGTTCAGCTACCTCTGGTTCATGATCGGCCCGGTGGAGCAGCTGCTCAGCCTGCAGTACGCCTATTACGCCGCCGGCGGCGCGCTGACCCGCATCAACGAGTTGCTGGCGCGCGCCGACGAGCCGCATTACGAGCACCGCCGTGATCCGTTCGCCGGGCACACCAGCGTTGGTATCCAGGTGCGCGACCTGAGCTTCGCCTACCGCGACGAACGCGTGCTGGATGGCCTTGACCTGGATATCGCCCCCGGCGAGAAGGTCGCCATCGTCGGTGCCAGTGGCGGCGGCAAGAGCACCCTGGTGCAGCTGCTGCTGGGCCTCTACCAGCCTCAGTCCGGCTGCATCCGCTACGGTGGCGCGGCGCTGGAAGAGATCGGTCTGGATTGCGTGCGCGAGCAGGTGGCGGTTGTGCTGCAGCACCCGGCATTGTTCAACGACACGGTGCGCGCCAACCTGACCATGGGCCGGGAGCGCGGTGACGAAGCCTGCTGGCGTGCGCTGGAAGTGGCACAGCTGGCAGACACCATCCGTGCCCTGCCGCAGGGGCTGGACAGTGTGGTTGGGCGCTCCGGTGTGCGGCTCTCCGGTGGCCAGCGCCAGCGCCTGGCGATTGCGCGCATGGTACTTGCCGAACCCAAGGTGGTGATCCTCGACGAGGCGACCTCCGCCCTCGACGCCGCCACCGAATACGCCTTGCACCAGGCATTGGAGCGCTTCCTCGAAGGTCGCACCACGCTGATCATCGCCCACCGCCTGTCCGCGGTGAAACAGGCCGACCGCGTGCTGGTATTCGACGGCGGGCGTATTGCCGAGGATGGCGACCACCAGCAACTCATCGCCGAAGGCGGGCTCTACGCGCGCCTGTATGGGTACCTGCAGCAGAGCTGATCAGCCGTAGCGGGTGACTTCGAGGAAGGCCACGCAATTGCCCAGGTCGTGGAAGACCCGCGCGCTGCCGATGTCGTTGTAGGGAATGCCCAGCAGCAGGTCGAGCAGGCAGGCGTCGCTGCGGTAGTGTGGGTGCCAGTCCAGCAGGCCTTCGAGGTAGGCGATGTCCGGCACGCCGGGGAGGAAGTTGCCCATCAGCAGGCGTCCGCCGGGCAGCAGGCGGGCGAAGAGGTTGCGGGTCAGGTCGCGGGCGTCGTGGTCGTCCAGCACCTCGTACAGGCCCGGCGAGTAGATCAGGTCGAAATGGCTGAGATCCTGGCGTCCGTAGAACAGGTCATCGAGGTTGCACTGCTGTGTCTGGATGCCGAGCGCGGCGTAGCTGGCTTCCACCGTCTGCAGGGACAGCGCCTGCGCATCCAGCGCGGTGAACTGGCGGAACTGGCCATGGCGCAACGAGCGCGCCAGCTCGACCTCGCGCAGGTGCCCGCAGCCCACGCAGAGGATGCGCGCCTGGCCGCTGAGCTGGTCGCAGCAGCGGTCGATCTCCCTTGCCAGCAACTGGCGGCGCGAGCGCAGTGCGCGGGAGGCGGGGGCGGAGCTGGCGTAGCGGAACAACTCCTCGGTAGGCCCGTCGGGCAGCAGCGAGCGCAGGGTGCTGTCGATGCCGTAGAGGTAGTCCATCAGCACGGCATTGCCGGCGCCTTCACCCATCGGTCGTTCGCGACGCCGGGGGAAGGGCACTACGCGCGGGGCTTCGCCCGGCGGTGCGCTGCCGGTGGCGAGCGCCAGCAGGCCCGTCTCGTCATCCCTGAGGTGACGCAGCTGCTGTTCGAGTTGCTCGATGGCTTCGGTTAGCGAGTTCGGATTCTGCTGGGTGCCGTTGTCCATGCCGTCCACCTGGGATACCGCTCAGTGAGAAGAAAGCGCCACCGGCCTGGCCGGTGATCCGTCCAACACCTTAGGGGGCGGTTGGCCCCGGGCCATCATCTGAATGAATGACGGCCGCGAAAATTCAGCGTTGCCCGAGCCGCACCAGCAGGCTGACCAGTTCGGCCTGGCGGCTGGTGTGGGTCTTGCGGAACAACGCACGCAGCTGGCTGCGCACCGTATTGATCGAAGTGCCGAGCTGGTCGGCGCATTGTTCGGGCATCAGCCCCCGTACCAGCAGGTCGCCCAGGCGCTGCTCGGCCGGAGTGAGGCCGAACAGTTCGCCCAGCAGGCGGCTCTGGCGATGCGCATCGAGCAGCGCCAGCAGCACCAGCGGGCGCTGGAAGGGGTGGTTGAAGTTCGCTTCGGCAGGCACTGGGGTGACCAGCAGTTCCTGCCCGCTGCCATCGCCCAGTGGCAGCCAGCCGGCCTTGCCTTTGCCGGTGCGAGGCGCAGCGTGGCGTACCAGGGCCTGGAGTTTCGCGTCGTGCTGGCGGCAGTGCAGGCGGCCGAAGATTTCATGGAACAGGCCCGCACGCAGCCCGAGCCGCTGCTGCGCGGCCTGGTTGGCGTAGAGCACGCGGGCGTTGCCTTCGAGCAGCCACAACGGCGTGGGGTGCTGGTCCAGCAGCAGGTCGCGGTGGGCCAGTTGCTGGCGCATCTCGTCGATGCGCCCGAACATCCGCGCGGCGCGAGTCAGGTGCTCGCTCAGGCGGGCCAGCAGGGTCTGCTCCTGCGGGTCGGGGTAGCGTGCGCCGAGACTGGTCAGCACTGACAGGTAGACGCCGGAATTGGCCTCCTCGCTGAGCTTCAGGCAGGACACGTTGTGCATGCCGTTGGGGCGCTGGAATTCCTGGTAATAAGGGTCGCGGGCCATTCGCTGCGGGCCGTACTCCTCGCGGTCGTGATACCAGTGGCCGACCGGGCGGTGCAGCATGAAACCCTTGGACGGGTCGATGGTGCAGAACTCGCGGTTGTAGGTCTCGATGGCGCCGGGATCGCAGAGGTTGATCTCGCTGGCCAGCGCACCGCTCTCGGTCTGGTCCCAGAACAGCAGGGCGCCCTGCTGGCGGCCGCTGGCGCAGATCAGCTCGGTCAGCAGTGGCAGCCAGTTGCCCTCGTCGAGCACACACTCGTAGGTCAGGCCCACCAGCTGGTCGTACCGCCTGTCCATATCCCGCCGTGGCATGGTCGCTCCATCGGTTGTTTGCGGATGGCACTTTTCATCATGCAGATTGCACTTTGCAGAATGCACGATCGGCTGAGGTATGGCACATGGCCTTCGCTGTCGCAAGGCCACTAATCGGCTGCCGGGCGGGTAAGGCAGGCAGGCGACGGAAGGTGCTTAGCGCTCCTCGGTCCTCATCTTTCCGCCGGACGGTGAGCCTCCAGCCGACCAAGCGTCATGCCCTTCGGTTTGAGGATTTCCTGTGATCGGCTAGAAGTTAAGGAAGGGGCGGCCTGACAGAGAAGTCCCCGAGGTGGAGTGGTAGCTGCTCCCCTGTGGCCTGGCAGGGATCAGAAGAAGGAAGTCGAAACTGGTTATGGATGCAATGGGGCTGTTGCCGACCCGGCGTACGACGCGCCTGCTCAAGCTGGTCTGGCCATTCATGGTCGTGGTCCTGCTACAGACGCTGATTGGCAGTGGCAGCTTCTTTATCCTCTCGGGGGTGCGCGCCTATGTCGGCGGCGAGAGCCTCTGGTCCAAGGGCCAGAAGGACGCCATCCACTACCTGCAACTCTACGGACAGAGCCGTGACGCGGCGGATTACGAGCGTTACCGCACCGCCATTGCGATTCCCCAGGGCGACCGTACCTTCCGCGCCGCCCTCGACCTCAGCCAACCCGACCTGGAACTGGCCCGCGCCGGCGCGCTGCAGGGCGGAATTCATCCCGATGATGTCGGCGCGCTGATCTGGCTGTACCGCTATTTCCACGAGTACAGCTACTTCGACCAGGCCGTGAAGATGTGGATCATCGGTGACGCCTACCTCGACCAGCTGGAGCATCTGGCCGACGAGATGAGCGCGAAGATCCGCGCCAACGACGTCCGCCCGGGCGACCTGAGCTACTGGAACAGCCGCATCCAGGCCATCAATGACGGCGTTACGCCGGCCGCCATGGCCTTCTCCGCCGCACTGGGGCAGGGCTCGCGGATGATCATGTGGGTGCTGCTGGCGGCCAACGGGTTGACCGGCCTGGCACTGATACTCCTGGCGGTCTGGCGCACGCGCAAGCTGCTGCACCAGCAGCGCGCCTTCGAAAGTGCCCTGGACACCGAGAGGGAGCGTGCGCAGACCACCCTGGCGGCCATCGGCGACGGTGTGGTCACCCTCGACGAACACGAGTGCATTGCCTACTTCAACCCGGCAGCGGAACGCCTGATCGGGTGGGACAACTCAATGGCTGTCGGCCTGCCGCTGCGTTCGCTGCTGCGGATACTCGACGAGAACTCACAGACCGAGGGCCTGCCGCTGGTGGGGCAGATCCTGCGCGGCGAAGTGGATGGCGGCAGCGAGACCAGCAAGCTCATCCAGCGCCTGGACGGCACCAGCGTTGCGGTGACGCTGGTGGCCACGCCCATCCACGCCGAAGGCCGCGTGGTCGGCGTGGTGCTGGTGCTGCACGACATGACCCGCGAGCGCCAGTACATGGCCAGCCTGTCGTGGCAGGCCACACACGATGCCCTGACCGGCCTGACCAATCGCCGTGAATTCGAATTCCGCCTCAAGCAGGCACTGGAGAGTTCGGCCGACTCCCACGACCAGCACTCGCTGATGTACCTGGACCTGGACCAGTTCAAGCTGGTCAACGACACCTGTGGCCATGCCGCCGGCGATGAGCTGCTGCGCCAGGTCTGTTCCGTGCTGCAGCAGTGCCTGCGTGATGGCGACACCCTGGCGCGCCTGGGTGGCGACGAGTTCGGCATCCTCCTGGAACACTGTCCGCCGGACATGGCGGTGCAGATCGCCGAACGCATCCGCCTGACCGTGCAGGCACTGCACTTCATGTGGGAAGGTCGTGGCTTCAACATCACCGTCAGCATCGGTGTGGTGCATATTTCCGCCATGCTGGTGTCGGTGGAGGAGGCGCTACGCTGCGCCGACATGGCGTGCTACATGGCCAAGGAGAAGGGTCGCAATCGGGCCCAGGTGTTTCGTCCGGATGATACCGAGTTGTCCAACCGCGTCGGCGAGATGGCCTGGGTGCAACGTATCCGCCAGGGGCTGGAGGAGGAGCGTTTCTGTCTCTATGCCCAATCGATCTTCCCGGTCGACGACCGCGTGAGGGAGGGCGCCCACGTCGAGTTGCTGCTGCGTCTGAACGACGAGTGCGGCCGGTTGGTGGCGCCGATCAACTTCATCCCCGCCGCCGAGCGCTACGGGCTGATGCCGGAAATCGACCGCTGGGTGGTCGAGAATGCCTTCCGGACCCTGGCCGAGCGCAATGCCGAGGGTGGTTACGAACCGATCCATACCTGCGCCATCAACCTCTCTGGCGCGACCATCGGTGACGACACCTTCCTCGACTTCCTCCGCGAAGTGCAGCCGCGCTACGGCATCGAACCTTCGAGCGTGTGCTTCGAGATCACCGAGACCAGCGCCATCGCCAACCTGGTCAACGCCACGCGCTTCATTCAGGAGCTCAAGGCGCTGGGTTATCGCTTCTCGCTGGACGACTTCTGTGCCGGCATGTCCTCCTTCGTCTACCTCAAGCACCTGCCGGTGGACTACCTGAAGATCGACGGCAGCTTCATCAAGGACATGCTCGAAGACCCCATCGACCGCGCCATGGTTCAGGTGATCAACCAGATCGGCCACGTGATGGGCAAGCGCACGGTGGCGGAGTTCGTCGAGACGCAGGAAATCCTCGAAGTGCTGCGGGAAATCGGCATCGATTACGCCCAGGGTTACGGTTTGGCCCGGCCGCAACCCTTCAATCGGAGCTTCCTGCGTGAGACGCACGTCGCAGCCGTAGCATCCGACACAACCTCCGGACGGTGACGTGCCGCCAGGACAGGACTAACCTGAGGCCTGAATTACCGGTGCTTGCATGGATTGACCAGCAACGGAGCCTTGGATGAACGACACCTTTGTTCGTAGTGGGCCGCTCAAGGAGCTTTCCAGCTATCCACACTGGGCCCAGCGCCTGGTGCAGGAGTGCGAAACCAGCCGTCTGTCGGTGGTCGAGCATCCCTTCTATGCGCGCATGCGCGACGGCCAGCTGAGCCGGCAGACCCTGCGTGCCTTCCTCATTGGCGGCTGGCAGGTGGTGGAGCAGTTCCCCCTGTACATGTCCCACAACCTGCTCAAGACCCGTTTCGGCCGTAGCCCCGGCGAAGACATGGCGCGACGCTGGCTGATGCGCAATATCCGCGTCGAGCTGAATCACGCCGACTACTGGGTGCGCTGGGCCGAGGCCTATGGTGTGACCCTGGCCGAACTCAAGGCCCAGCTGGTGCCCGCCGAACTCCATGCCCTTGGCCACTGGTGCTGGCACAGCTGCGCTACCGAGGAACTGGCCCTGGCCATGGCGGCCACCAACTACGCCATCGAAGGTGCGACTGGCGACTGGTCGGCGCTGGTGTGCTCCACGGATACCTACGAACGCACGCTGCCGGCTGGCACCCGCAAGGACGCCATGCGCTGGCTGAAGATGCACGCCCGCTATGACGACGATCATCCCTGGGAAGCCCTGGAGATCATCTGCACCCTCTGCGGTCCGCAGCTCGCCATGCCGCGCTGCCTGGCGCTGCGCGAGGCGATCTGCAAGAGCTACGGCTACATGCGCATGTTCCTCGACCAGTGCCTGGCGCTGGAGCAGGCACAGGGTGGGGCGCGCAGGACGTCGATGCAGGTGGCGGGGTAGGGGTTTCGCGGGGCTTGCCTGACGATTTGGCGCGGGGTGCGCCCTCTCCCCAATCCTCTCCCTGAAGGGAGAGGGCCGGGGTGAGGGCTCTTCACCGAAGTCAAAATCAGCCTCAAGGCACGAGAATGATCTTCTCGCTGCTGCCTTCATTGATCTCGCGGTAGCGCTGCACGCCCTCGCTCAGCGGCACTTCGCGCAGGCCGGTGGGCAGCGGCAGCCTGCCGTCGTCGAACCACTGGCCGAACTGGCGCAGCATCGCGGCGCAGGCGACTGTGTCGTACAGCAGCGAATTCACCCCCACCACCGAACCGCCACGGCGATACAGCGCCAGGGCCGGCAGTTGCACGTGGCCGTCCACCGGCGCGGCAATGATGGCGATGCGGCCGAAGGTGGCCAAGGCGGAGACGGCGGCGGGCAGCCAGAAACCGGTGGTATCGAAGATCACCTCGGCGCCGCCGGCGAAGTGCTCTTCCACCTGCGCCGCCAGAGTGTCCGCCGAGCCCAGCAGAATGCTCGGCACGCCCTGGGCCTGCAATTCCACCTGCGATTCGGCACGACGTACCGCGCCCAGCACCTGGGCGCCACGGGCCTTGGCCAGGGAAATGGCCGCCGCGCCGACGGCACCGGAACCGATCACCAGCAGGCGGGTACCAGCACCGACCTGGCTGCGCTCAAGCGCGTCCCAGGCGGTGGTGAAAGGCACGCCGCAGCTGGCGGCCTGGGCGAAGCTCATGCGCTCGGGCATCAGCGCCACACCGCCGACCGGCACGCTCATCAGCTGGGCGTGGCTGCCGTTGCGGGTGAAGCCCAGGCCCTTGCCGGTGCCCCAGACAGATTTGCCCAGCAGTTCGGCCGGACCTTTCACCACGGTGCCGGCGAAGTCGCGGCCCGGCACGCGCGGCAGGGTGGTGTAGGGGAAGCGGCCAAGGACGTTCTTCACGTCGCTGGGGTTCAGGCCGGCGGCGTGGACTTCCACCAGCACTTCGTCGGTGGCGGGCAGCGGGTCGGCGATGTCTGTGAAGCTCAGGGCGGCGAGGTCGCCGGTGCGGTCGAATTGCAGGGCTTTCATGGTTCGGGTCCTTGGCAATCAGTGGTAGATGAGGAAATCAGTGGAACCAGCGGGTCAGCAGCGGCAGGGCGTTCTCGCCGATCTGCATGCCCAGCAGGCCGACCAGCGCCACCAGCGGTGGCGCTGGCGAGCGGAAGTCGAGGAAGTGGTAGGCGAGGCCGACGGCGATGCCGATGGCCAGGGAGATCAGGTAGCTCATGGTGTCCTCCGTGGATGGTTCCGGCGGCTGGCGGGAATGGAGCCAGTCTAGGAGCCGCGCCTTGGTGCCGCCGGTCATTGGCTTCGGAATATCGGACAGATGATGGACAGGGTATTGGAGGAGCGTGCCGGCCCCCGAGAAGGCTGAGGCCCGATCGTAGGGTGCATAACGCGCCAGCGTTATCCGCCGCGAGGTAATCAGCGCATAACCCGTTCCGGGTAATGCGGCCTACGGTCCTGCGTTGGCTTGAGGTTTTCAGCGCCGCGACGGCTTGCGCGCAAATTCAGTGTTTCGCCCCCTCGGGCGACCTTCTTTGGCAAACGCCCCAAAGAAGGCAAAGGTCTTGCCCCGGACATCCGGTTTTTCGCTTAGGCGAAAAATCCCCTCGTTGAATCGAAGTTTCAGGGGCACGCTGCGAAGGGCCATCCCTGGCCCATCGCAGCTCTCGCGACATCCATGTCGCTCAACCCCTGAAACTCCAATTCAACGAGGCCTCCTGAACGGGGCATTCCGGAGCGCCTGGATGTTTCTCTGGAAGTCTTCTAGAAGCCGGAGCCAGAGCCAGAGCCGGAGCGTTAAGCACGCTTTTCCTGTAGGAGCGAGCTTGCTCGCGAACCCGCAAGGCACGGTGCAATGCCGTTCGCGAGCAAGCTCGCTCCTACGAAAGGCCTGGCCTACCGGGCGCAGTATTCCGAAGGCGCCACGCCCAGCTCACGGCGGAACATCTCGCTGAAGCTCCCCGGCTGATACCCCAACCCATGGGCGATCTGGCTCACCGCGAGGCCTTCATTGAGCTGCGCTACCGCCGTGGCCAGCTGCACCTGCCGCCGCCACTGGGCGAAGCCCATGCCCAGGCTGCGCTGGAACAGGCGGGCGAGGGTGCGCACGCTGGCGCCGGCGTCGGCGGCGTGCTGCTCGAAGGAAATTTCCTGGCTCGGCTCGGCCATCACCGCCAGGCACAGGCTCAGCAGGCGGCGGTCGGAGTCATCCGGCAGCGGCACGCGCAACAGCAGGCTGCGAGCGCGTTGCAACTCCAGCACGGCCAGCTGCGACAGCGCCTGGTAATACTCGGAGTCGGGCTCGCTCTCGTGCTGCACCAGGGTGACGATCAGCTCGCGCAGCAGCCCGCCCACCTCGAAGGCCTGCACCTGCTCGCCGAGCGAATCCGCTGTCCCTGGCCGCAGGTAGATGTTGCGCATCTGCAGCTCGCTGACCACCCGGATGCCGTGGGGCACCTGCGGCGGTAGCCAAACGGCGCGGTTGGGCGGAACCAGCAGCGCTTCGGACGGCGTTTCCAGCCACATCACCCCGGACATGGCGTAGAGCACCTGTCCCCAGTCGTGGGAGTGCGGCTCGATGTGCAAGCCGCGCGGATAGCTGCGGGCCAACGCACGCAGGGTCGCCTGAGTGGCTTCGAAATCAGGGGGAGCGGCGCGGGCCATAGTGCGGGCCATAGTCCCATTCGGGCAGGGGAGATGGGCCGCATGGTAGCCGCCGCACGGCGCCCTGACGAGAGCGCGGCACTCGCACTGGCAGGCTGGCGCACCACCTTGTCACGATTTCTTTACGCTGCGGCGGCTTGCCGCACGGGGCTTTTCAGCGCGTAAGGATTTCTTTCCGGGCTCTGCGGCCAAGCGTGCCGTAAACCCTCGACGCCCGGCTTGTTCCAAAGCCCCGCGACAGTTGTGATGAAGGCATTCCAGACGCCTGGACGGCCCCCGCGCCGAGCCAGCCGATAACGACAACGAGGAGGCCGGATGAACGCCGTGACCAAGATCGAACAACACAACCCCATCGGCACCGACGGCTTCGAGTTCGTCGAATTCACCGCCCCTGACGCCCAGGGCATCCAGCAGCTGCGCCAGCTGTTCACCGGCATGGGCTTCACCGAGACCGCCAAGCACCGTTCCAAGGAAGTCTTCCTGTTCCAGCAGAACGACATCAACATCGTGCTCAACGGCAGCCCCACCGGCCACGTCCACGAGTTTGCCAAAAAACACGGTCCCAGCGCCTGCGCCATGGCCTTCCGGGTGAAGAATGCAGCCCAGGCCGCCGCCTACGTCGAATCCCAGGGCGCCAAGCTGGTGGGCAGCCACGCCAATTTCGGCGAACTGAACATTCCCTGCGTCGAAGGCATCGGCGGTTCGCTGCTGTATCTCGTCGACCGTTATGGCGACAAGAGCATCTATGACGTCGACTTCGAGTTCATCCAAGGCCGCAGCGCCAACGATAACGCCGTCGGCCTGTTGTGCATCGACCACCTGACCCACAACGTCAAGCGCGGCCAGATGGACGTCTGGTCAGGCTTCTACGAGCGTATCGCCAACTTCCG
This sequence comes from Pseudomonas nicosulfuronedens, assembly GCF_005877905.1. Lineage (GTDB taxonomy): Bacteria > Pseudomonadota > Gammaproteobacteria > Pseudomonadales > Pseudomonadaceae > Pseudomonas > Pseudomonas nicosulfuronedens. The sequence continues at coordinate 170,325 of NZ_SWDV01000003.1, forward strand.
CGAGATCCGCTACTTCGACATCGAAGGCAAGCTCACCGGCCTGCTGTCCCGCGCGATGACCGCGCCTTGCGGGAAGATTCGCATCCCGATCAACGAGTCGGCGGACGACAAATCGCAGATCGAGGAATTCATCCGCGAATACCACGGCGAAGGCATCCAGCACATCGCCCTGACCACCGAGGACATCTATGCCACCGTGCGCCAGCTGCGCGCCAACGGCGTGGACTTCATGAGCACCCCGGACACCTATTACGCCAAGGTCGATACCCGTGTCGCCGGCCACGGCGAGCCGCTGGAGCAACTGCGCGAGCTGAACATCCTCATCGACGGCGCGCCGGGCGACGACGGCATCCTGCTGCAGATCTTCACCAACACGGTGATCGGCCCGATCTTCTTCGAGATCATCCAGCGCAAGGGCAACCAGGGCTTCGGCGAGGGCAACTTCAAGGCCCTGTTCGAATCCATCGAGGAAGACCAGATTCGCCGTGGCGTGATCTCCGAGCAGTAACCTGATCGAGGGCGGTCGCCAGATCCGCGCGGCCGCCTACGGAGAACCGCCATGCTCACCCTGTATTCCTACTGGCGCTCCAGCGCTGCCTACCGCGTGCGCATCGCCCTCGGACTGAAAGGCCTGGCCTACCGCCAGGTGCCGGTGCACCTGGTGAAGGACGGCGGGCAACAGCATGCCGTCGAGTACCAGTCGCTCAATCCGCAGGAGCTGGTGCCGTTGCTGGTGGACGGCGACGCGCGCATTGCCCAGTCCCTGGCGATCCTCGAATACCTCGACGAAACCCACCCGCAACCCGGCCTGCTGCCGCGCGATCCGCTGCAACGTGCCCAGGTCCGCGCGCTGTCCCTGCACATCGCCTGCGACATCCACCCGCTGAACAACCTGCGCGTGCTGCAGTACCTCAGTGGCCCGCTGGGTGTGGCGGACGAGGCGAAGACCCAGTGGATTCGCCACTGGGTCGAGACCGGCTTGCGTGCGGTGGAAGAGGGCGTCGCCAACTGGACCGGACCATTGTCACTGGGCGAGCGCCCCGGTTACTTCGAGGCCTGCCTGATTCCCCAGCTGTACAACGCTCGCCGCTTCGAGTGCGACCTTTCCGGCTGCCCGCGCCTGCTCGCCATCGCCGCGCGCTGCGAATCCCTCGAAGCCTTCCAGCAGGCCGCCCCGGAGGTGCAGCCAGACGCCCAGTAATTCCCCTCGCTCCACCGCTCTTTAGCCTTGCCTTGCCCGCACCGCCTGGCCACAAGCCGGGCGGCCGATTCCCGTCACAGATAAAAACAACAGGTGACGCATGACGCGTGAAACTCAACACGCAGGCCAGCTCCAGCGCGGCCTGAAGAATCGCCATATCCAGCTGATTGCCCTGGGCGGTGCCATCGGAACCGGGCTGTTCCTCGGCTCGGCCGGGGTGCTCAAGTCCGCCGGCCCGTCGATGATCCTCGGCTATGCCATTGCCGGCTTCATCGCCTTCCTGATCATGCGCCAGCTCGGCGAAATGATCGTCGAGGAACCCGTCGCCGGCTCCTTCAGTCACTTCGCGCACAAGTACTGGGGCGGCTTCGCCGGCTTCCTCTCGGGCTGGAACTGTTGGGTGCTGTACATCCTGGTGGGCATGTCGGAACTCACCGCAGTGGGCAAGTACATCCACTACTGGTGGCCGGATGTACCGACCTGGGCCACGGCGGCGATCTTCTTCGTGGTGGTCAACGCCATCAACCTGTTCAACGTGAAGGCCTTCGGCGAGACGGAGTTCTGGTTCGCCATCATCAAGGTCGCCGCCATCGTCGGCATGATCGCCCTGGGTTGCTACCTGCTGGCCAGCGGCACCGGCGGTGAGCAGGCGGCGGTGAGCAACCTGTGGGCCCACGGCGGCTTCTTCCCTAACGGCATCAGCGGGCTGGTGATGGCCATGGCGATCATCATGTTCTCCTTCGGCGGGCTGGAGATGCTCGGCTTCACCGCCGCCGAGGCCGACCAGCCGAAAAAGGTGATCCCCAAGGCGATCAACCAGGTGATCTACCGCATCCTGATCTTCTACATCGGCGCGCTCACCGTGCTGCTCTCGCTGACGCCTTGGGACAGTCTGCTGCAAACCCTGAATGCCTCCGGCGACTCCTACAGCGGCAGCCCCTTCGTGCAGATCTTCTCGATGATCGGCAGCAGTACCGCAGCCCACGTCCTCAACTTCGTGGTGCTCACGGCCGCGCTGTCGGTCTACAACAGCGGTACCTACTGCAACGGCCGCATGCTGGTGGGCCTGGCGGAGCAGGGCGACGCCCCGCGCGCCCTGGCCAAGGTGGACAGCCGTGGCGTGCCGGTGCGCTCGCTGATGGTTTCGGCGGCGGTGACCTTCCTCGCCGTGCTGGTGAACTACCTGGTGCCGGCCCGTGCGCTGGAGCTGCTGATGTCGCTGGTGGTCGCCGCGCTGGTGATCAACTGGGCGATGATCAGCCTGGCACACCTGAAGTTCCGCGCGCGCATGGATGCCGATGGCAAGCGCACTGCCTTCCGCGCCGTGGCGTATCCGGCGGCCAACTGGCTGTGCCTTGGCTTCGTGGTGTTCATCCTCGGCGTCATGCTGCTCACCCCGGGCATCCAGGTGTCGGTCTATGCAATTCCGGTGTGGCTGCTGGTGATGTATGGCTGCTATCGCCTGAAGCGCCAGGGTGCGGTGCATGGCGAGGTGCGGAGGGCGTTGGCAGACTGAGCATCCCGACTTTGAGGCGGGCTGCTCGAGATTGACCATGCGCCCCGACCTTTCCTAGAGTGACCGGGCCATTTTTCGTCAGAGGGATACTCATGAAAAAAGCACTTTGGCTGCTTGCGGCGGCCGTGCCGGTTCTCCTCGTCGCCTGCGGCGGCGAAGAAAAGAAAGCGCCCCAGGTCGACGCGCTGGTCCTGCCCGGCGACGCCAAGCTGGATTCGCGCAGCGTCTCGTACAAGTGCGAAGACGGCCGCAAGATCAGCGTGCAGTACCTGAACAAGGGCGACAACAGCCTGGCCGTGGTGCCGGTGACCGACGCCTCGACCCTGGTGTTCAGCAACGTCATCGCTGCCTCAGGTGCCCGCTACGCGGCGGGGCGCTACGTGTGGTGGACCAAGGGCCAGGACGCCACCCTCTACAACGAGTGGACCGGCGGCGAGCCCAGCAATGGCGTGGCCTGCAAGGAGAACTGATTCTTCCTGCAGCGCACGAATGAAAAAGCCCGGCGGATGCCGGGCTTTTTCATGGGCGGGAACATTCAATGCGTTGGCCGAAGTGCCCGTAGGATGGTGTGGAGCGAAGCGATACCCATCAATTCTTCGTGGTATCGGCGATGGGTATCGCAAGCTCCACCCATCCTACGTCGAACCCTCGCTCAGAAGGTGAACTCCAGGTTCACCGTCGGCGTCGAGGTGCGGGTGCCGCGCCCGCCGTCCACGCCGAACTTGTTGTGCCAGTACTCGTAGCCCACACCCAGCCACAGGTTAGGCTGGCGCTTGGTGCCCGGCAGGGTGGCGAACATCAGCGAGGTGCGGATCAGCGTTTCCGGCGCGGTGTCGTTGTCGTTGTAGTCCTCGCCCTTTTCCCCGGTGTAGTTGAGGAAGCCCTGGAACTTCGCCCCGTGGTCGCCCAGCTGGAACGGCCGCAGCCAGGTCAGGTTGACCATGTAGGTCGGGTCGAAGGTGTGGTCTGGGTGCTTCACGTTGGGAATGCCCGAGTGGTTCTTCTCGCGGTAGTAGAACAGCGACAGGTCCAGCACGCCGGGGCCGTTGAACTTCAGGGTCGGGCCGATCACCAGTGCGCGCTTCTTCGCCGAGGCGACGTTGTTGTTGCGGCTGGCATCGAAGCCGAAGGTCAGCGCGTGGTCCTTGATCAGCCCCTTGCCTTGCGGCACGTCAAACACCCGCGAGGCGAACAGCTGGCTGCGGAACACCCCGTAGACTTCGCTGCTGCCGTGGTCGGTGCCCTTGCGCGGGTCGTCGCTGTCGGACTGCAGCACATCGAGGTGGAAGAAGTTGCTGCCGTAGCGGTAACCGTCGGCATGGCTGAAGCTGAAGATGCGCTTGCTGATGTCGTGGGGGTTGTTGGGGTTGGTGAAGCCCTTGCCGTAGCGGAAGCCCAGCGTGTTGCTGGTCCACTCGAAGAAGCGGTCGTCTTCGGCCTGCGCCATGCCCAGCGGGGCGAGCACCAGTGCTGTACCGAGGGCGAACCGGCGGCCGTTGCTCAGACGGCGGCTGGAACGCGGTTGGGGGCGGGCGGCATCAAGGGCCGTCGTCGCGGATGAAACCATGCTGCACCTCTGTATTTTTCTTGTTTTTGCGGCTTCGGGACCGGCGTCCCGCAGGGTTAACTGCGGTCGGTGACAGGCTGGGTTCTAATGGTGAATTGATGACATTGCAAGAAAAACTTGTACACAAAGTCGTATACAAAAATTGACACGAAAGTCAGGAACGGGCTCTGCGGGGCAAACTGTATGGCTTCGGGACAGGCGCGGCGGTGCGCGGTATCCTGACGATCATTTCCTCCCTGAATCCTCCCCATGCTGCAGATTTCCAACACCGTGCAGATCCCCGACGCCGAGATCGAGCTGAACGCCATCCGCGCCCAGGGCGCCGGCGGACAGAACGTCAACAAGGTGTCCAGCGCCGTGCACCTGCGCTTCGATATCCGCGCCTCATCCCTGCCCGAGTTCTACAAGGAGCGCCTGCTGGCGCTGAGCGACCAGCGCATCACCAGTGACGGCGTGGTGGTGATCAAGGCGCAGCAGTTCCGCACCCAGGAGCAGAACCGCGACGATGCCCTGGCGCGCCTGGCTGAGTTGATCCGCAGTGCCACGGTGGTGCAGAAGAAGCGCCGACCGACCAAGCCGACGCTGGGCTCGAAGACACGCCGCCTGGAAGGCAAGAACAAGCGCGGAGCGATCAAGGCGGGGCGGGGGAAGGTGGATTTCTGAGGCGGTGGTTCGATTGGATACTGGTGCCCGGGCTGTTCCCTCTCCCCAGCCCTCTCCCTGAAGGGAGAGGGAGTTTCCGAGTCTCCTCAAGCATGGGCGGGTGCTGAAAATTGGGTGTTACCGGCTGACACCCTGCGTTCATCCGAGTCACCGAACCAGTCCCCTCTCCCTTCAGGGAGAGGGTTAGGGAGAGGGGCTCTTGCGCTAGCAGGAGCTGCATCGCCGAGCGTCAGTGCACCAACATCCCCGTGAACACATACGCCTGCGCCAGCGTGATCAACCCGATGAACGCGGCGAAGATCAGGCTGTGCTTGACCGTAAAACGGAACAGGTCCGACTCGCGCCCGACCATGCCGGTCGCTGCGCAGGCTACGGCGATGGACTGCGGCGAGATCATCTTGCCGGTCACCCCGCCGGTGGTGTTGGCTGCCACCAGCAGCGTGTCGCTGACCCCGATCTGGTGCGCGGTGGTCGCCTGCAATGAGCCGAACAGGGCGTTGGACGAGGTATCCGACCCCGTCAGGAACACCCCCAGCCAGCCGAGGAACGGCGAGAAGAACGGGAAGGCCGCTCCGGTTCCCGCCAGCACCAGCGCCAGGGTGGTGGACATTCCGGAGTAGTTGGTGACGAAGGCAAAGGCCAGCACCATGCCGATGGTCAGTACCGGCCACTTCAACTCCTTCAGCGTCTCGCCGAAGGTCGCCGCGCCGCTCTTCACGCCGATGCGCAGGATGGCCATGGAGATCAGCGCCGCGAGGAAGATCGCCGTGCCGCTGGCCGAGACCAGATCGAACTTGTAGATCGCCGGCATCGGCGTCGGGTTGGCGACGATGGGCGCCGCCTTCAGGACAAGCTGGTCGAGGTAGGGCACGGCGATCACTGCCACCCAGTTCTCCAGTGCGCCGCCGGGCAGGAACATCGCCTTGAAGGGTTTCATGGTCCAGATCGTCACCAGCACGGTGAGGATCAGGAACGGCGACCAGGCCTTGATGATCTGCCCCAGGCTGTACTCGGACTCCTGGCGCTGCCCGCCGCCGCCCAGACCACCGAGCGTCGCCGTGCCATCGGCGTTGATGCTGGAGAACTCCGTCTCGCGCAGGTTCGCCGGCTGCCACACACGCAGGAACAGCGTCAGGCAGACCATGCTCAGCAGTGCCGAGGTGATGTCCGGCAGCTCCGGGCCGATGAAGTTGGAGGTAAAGAACTGGCTGATGGCGAAGGTGCCACCGGCCACCAGCAGCGCCGGCCAGGTTTCGCGCACTCCGCGCCAGCCGTCCATCATCGCCACCAGCCAGAAAGGCACGATCACCGAGAGGATCGGCAGCTGCCGCCCGGCCATGGCGCCGATCTTGAAAGCATCCACGCCCGACACCTGCCCGGCGACGATGATCGGAATGCCCAGCGCGCCGAAAGCCACTGGCGCGGTGTTGGCGATCAGGCACAGCCCGGCTGCGTACAGCGGGTTGAAGCCCAGACCGACCAGCAGCGCTGCGGTGATCGCCACCGGTGCGCCGAAACCCGCCGCGCCTTCGAGAAATGCGCCGAAGGAAAAACCGATCAGCACCACCTGCAGACGCTGGTCGGTGGTGATCGACAGCACCGAGCTGCGGATGATCTCGAACTGCCCGCTCTTCACCGTCAGCTTGTAGAGGAATACTGCCGCGACGATGATCCAGGCGATCGGCCAGAGCCCGTAGAAGAAGCCGTAGACCGCCGAAGCCAGCGCCTTGTCCACCGGCATGTGGTAGACGGTCACGGCGATCAGCAGCGACAGCACCAGGGTGATGGCGCCGGCGATATGGCCCTTGAGGCGGAACACCGCCAGGGCGAGGAAGAAGAAGATGATCGGTACCAGGGCCGCCAGGGCCGACAGGCCGAGGCTGCCCAGGGGGGTATAGAGCTGCTGCCAGGTTTGCATGGGGGTTGTCCCTTGTTGTTGTCGGAGGCAAAGCGTCAGCGGTGAAAGTGCGCGAGCGGTGGTGAGTGGTTGGGCGGTGCGCGGGACCGAAGGCGCAACGGCGCCCATTGAAAAAGCCCCGGTACGCAATGCGTAGCGGGGCTTCCGGGTCTCGATCCAGACAAGCCTGGATGGACGTCGCCGCCGGCTCGCTTGAAGCCGACGACGACCTCGACCGGGCCTGTGGGCACCTGTCGCCAGCGCCGTGCAAGCGCTTTCAAAGCGCTGCCACTCCGGCGCTGGCGACCTGAGCATCCTCGCCGGCTTTCACCCCGGAAACGCCCACTGCGCCGATCACCTGTCCGTCCAGCACGACGGGCACGCCGCCTTCGAGCGAGGTGATCAGTGGTGCCGTGACGAAGGCCGTGCGGCCGCCGTTGACCATGTCCTCGTAGCCCTTGGTTTCGCGCCGGCCCAGTGCTGCGCTGCGGGCCTTCTCGGTGGCGATGTAGGCGCTGGCCGGCGCGCAGCCGTCGAGGCGCTCCAGGGCCAGTGGATGGCCGCCGTCATCGACCACCACGATGGAGACTGCCCATTGATTGCGCAGCGCTTCGTCTCGTGCGGCGGCAAGGATGCGGCCGACTTCCCGCTGGGTCAGAACGGCTTTGCTGAGCATGTTTCCACCTCGCCTTGGGAGTGGGTTTGTGGCGCGTCGGCCAATGCCTGTTCCACCAGTTCGATCCAGTGCCGCACCGGCGTGCGTCCCGCGCCGCCCAGGTGCGTCTGACAGCCGATGTTGGCGGTAACGATGACCTCGGGGCTGCCGCTCTCCAGTGCTTGCAGGCGGTTGTCGCGCAGACGCCGGGACAGTTCCGGCTGCGTCAGCGAGTAGGTCCCGGCGGAGCCGCAGCACAGGTGGCCGTCCGGCACGGCGGTGAGGCTGAATCCCAGGCGCGTGAGCACGCCTTCCACCGCACCGCCGAGCTTCAGCGCGTGCTGTAGCGTGCACGGGCAGTGGAAGGCCAGACGTCGGTCGCCGTGCAGGTGCAACGCCTCCAGCGGCTCGTCGCGTAAAACTTCGGACAGGTCGCGGGACAGTTCGCTGACCCGCCGGGCCTTGGCCGCGTACTGCGCATCGCGCTCCAGCAGATGGCCGTAGTCGCGGACGAAGGCACCGCAGCCGCTGGCCGTCTGCACGATGGCTTCGGCGCCGGCTTCGATGGACGGCCACCAGGCGTCGATGTTCCGGCGTGCGCGCTCAAGACCTTGCTCCTGGGCATTCAGGTGATAGTCCACAGCGCCGCAGCAGCCGGCGTCCGCGGCCGGGATCAGGCTGATACCGAGGCGATCCAGCACCCGCGCGGCCGCGGCATTGGTGTTGGGCGATAGCGCTGGCTGCACGCAGCCTTCGAGCATCAGCATGCGCCGCGTGTGGCGCGGCTTCGGGCGCTCCACTGGCGGTTGCGGATGCCGGGGCAGCTTGCTTTGCAGGGTTTCCGGCAGCAGTGGGTAGAAGGTTCGCCCGGCCTTGGCCAGTGCGCCGAACAGCGCGGCATTCGGCACCACCGCACGCAGGCCACGGCGCAACACGCGCTCGCTGAAGGTGCGCGGCACTTGCTGTTCGACGACCGCGCGGCCGATGTCCAGCAGGTTGTGGTAATCCACGCCGGAAGGGCAGGTGCTCTCGCAGTTGCGGCAGCTCAGGCAGCGGTCCAGGTGCTCGCGGGTGCTGGCGCTGGGTTCGGTGCCTTCGAGCACCTGCTTGATCAGGTAGATGCGCCCGCGCGGGCCGTCCAGTTCGTCGCCCAGCAACTGGTAGGTCGGGCAGGTAGCGGTGCAGAAGCCGCAATGCACGCAGGAGCGCAGGATGCGCTCGGCCTCTTCGGCGCGTGGCAGGTGCTTGGCCTGTTCGCTCAGGTTGGTTTGCATCAGAGCTCCCTGTACATCCGGCCGGGGTTGAAGATGCCCTGCGGGTCGAGTTGCCGTTTGAGGCTCTGGTGGTAGCGCAGCAGGGAGGAGGGCAGCGGGTGGAAGCCGTCGTCGCCCGGCGTGTAGCGAAGGGCATGGCCACCGACTTCGGCGACGCTGTGGCGGATCAGTTCGGCGTCCGCATCGGATTTCAGCCAGCGCTGCGCACCGCCCCAGTCGATCAATTGGTCTCCCGGCAGGGACAGAGCCGGCGTTGCGTTGGGCAGTGACAGCCGCCAGAGCGTGCCGGGGCCGGCGAAGAAGCCCAGGCGCTGCTCGCGCAGGTCCTGCCAGTAGCCGCTGTCGATGTCCTCGCCGCCCAGGCGCAGGCGTGCGGAACACACCGAGCCTTCGCCGCCTTCCAGGCGCAGGTGCAGCGCCGAGCCGTCATGGCAGGCGGCGGTGATCGGGATGGGTTGCGCACCCCATTCGGCGAGCTCCCCCAGCGCCTGGTGAACGTCCATTTCCAGGCGCAGGCTGGCGCACATCCGCGGCTTGGGCAGCACCTTCATCGAGGCTTCGGTGATCACCCCCAGGCAGCCGAAACTGCCCGCCAGCAGACGCGACAGGTCGTAGCCGGCGACGTTCTTCATCACCTCGCCGCCGAAGCGCAGCAATTTGCCGTGGCCGGTGATCAGCCGCGTACCCAGCACATAGTCGCGCACCGAGCCAGACCAGGGACGTCGCGGTCCGGAGAGCCCGGCAGCGACCACGCCGCCGAAGGTCGCGCCGGAGTGATCCGGTGGTTCGCACGGCAGCATCTGCCCGGCGGCCTCCAGCGCCGCTTCGATCTCCACCAGTGGCGTGCCGGCGCGGGCGGTGAGCACCAGTTCGGTCGGGTCGTAGCTGACGATGCCGCAGTGGGGGCGCGTGTCCAGCTCCACGCCGTTGACCGGGCTGCCGAGGAAGGCCTTGCTGTCGCCGCCGCGAATGCGTAACGGTGTTCGCGCGCTGAGCGCTTGGTTCACCTGTTCGAGCAGGTCGGCGCTGGCGTCGGCCATCAGAAACGCTCCAGGTCGGGGAAGGGCAGTTGGCCGTGGTGCACGTGCATCGCACCGAACTCGGCGCAGCGGTGCAGCGTCGGGATGTTCTTGCCGGGGTTGAGCAGGCGGTCCGGGTCGAACGCCGCCTTCACGGCGTGGAACAGGGTCAGCTCGTCGCTGTTGAACTGCGCGCACATCTGGTTGATCTTCTCGCGCCCCACGCCGTGCTCGCCGGTGATGCTGCCACCCACCGCCACGCAGAGTTCGAGGATCCTGCCGCCGATGGCCTCGGCGCGCTCCAGTTCGCCGGGTACGTTGGCGTCGAAGAGGATCAGCGGGTGCATGTTGCCGTCGCCGGCATGGAACACGTTGGCCACGCGCAGGCCGAATTCCTCCGACAGCTCGGCGATGCCGTGCAGCACGCGCGGCAGCTCGCGGCGTGGAATGGTGCCGTCCATGCAGTAGTAGTCCGGCGAGATGCGTCCCACCGCCGGGAAGGCGTTCTTGCGCCCGGCCCAGAAGCGCACGCGCTCGGCTTCGTCGCAGGCCAGGCGCACGTCGGTGGCACCGGCTGCGCGCAGCACGCCGTCGACGCGTTCGCAGTCGTCCTGCACGTCGGCTTCCACGCCGTCCAGTTCGCACAGCAGGATGGCCGCGGCGTCCACCGGGTAGCCGGCGTGGATGAAGTCCTCGGCGGCGCGGATCGACAGGTTGTCCATCATCTCCAGCCCGCCGGGGATGATGCCGGCGGCGATGATGTCGGCCACCGCGCGGCCGGCCTTTTCCACCGAATCGAAACTGGCCAGCAGCACTCGCGCCACCTGCGGGCGGGGCAGCAGCTTGACGGTGACCTCGGTGACGATGCCGAGCATGCCCTCGGAGCCGGTGAACAGCGCCAGCAGGTCGAAACCGGGACTGTCCAGGGCGTCGCTGCCCAGGGTCAGGTGCTCGCCCTCGACGGTGAGGATGTCCACCTTGAGCAGGTTGTGCACGGTCAGGCCGTACTTCAGGCAATGCACGCCGCCGGCATTCTCGGCGACGTTGCCGCCGATGGAGCAGGCGATCTGCGAGGACGGGTCGGGTGCGTAGTACAGGCCGTGCGGCGCGGCGGCCTGGGAGATCGCCAGGTTGCGCACCCCTGGCTGTACGCGGGCGAAACGCCCTTGTGGGTTTACTTCGAGAATTCGATTGAAGCGCGCCATGACCAGCAGGATGCCTTTCTCCAGCGGCAATGCGCCGCCGGAAAGCCCGGTGCCCGCGCCGCGCGCCACCACCGGCACCTTGCGCACATGGCAGAGCCTGAGTAGCGCCTGCACCTGCTCGATGCGTTCGGGCAGCGCCACCAGCATCGGCACGCTGCGGTAGGCGGAGAGGCCGTCGCATTCGTAGGGCTTGAGGTCTTCGGCGGTGTGCAGGAGTTCGAGGTCGGGCAGCGCTGCGTGCAGCTCGGCCAGCAGGGCGGACTTGTCGACGGCAGGCAGCGCGCCGTCGACGCGCTCGTCGTAGAGGATATTCATAGGCTGACGGTGCTCTGATCTTATTCTTGTTTGGACAGTAAGGTTCACGCCCGCCAAGCGGTCGTGTGGAGCCACGGCACGGTGAAAATGCGACCGCCGGTCGGGCCACGTCCACAGGCATTGGCACTGGTCCTACCAGTTCTTGTACGGGCGTGCACTGGAAAGCTCCTGTCCTGAAAGCTAGGGTTCTGGATAGCCAGGCAGGTGCGGACCTGCTGGTCCTACCAGTTCCCAAAGCAGCAGTACTGGAGCCCCACCATGACGACTTATGCACAGGGCAAGCAGCGCGTCGCCGACCAGGTGGCCGAGAAGATCGAGCGGCTGATCGTCGATGGCGTGCTCAAGGTCGGCCAGGCGCTGCCTTCGGAGCGGCGCCTGGTGGAGAAGCTCGGTTGTTCGCGCTCGGCATTGCGTGAAGGGCTGCGCGCACTGCGCGGGCGCGGCATTGTCGATACCGAACAGGGGCGCGGTTCGTTCGTCGCCGACTTGAACGGCGGCGAAGACGTATCGCCGCTGCTGCACCTGTTCCGCTCGCAGCCGCGCACGCTCTACGACCTGCTGGAAGTGCGCGCGCTGCTGGAGGGGGAGTCCGCGCGCCTCGCGGCCTTGCGCGCCACCGAGGTCGACCTGCTGTTGATCGGCCGGCGTTTCGAGGAGATGCATGCCGCCTTCGACGAGCCGCAACCACTGGACCCGCGCGAACATGCGCGGCGCGATCACGCCTTCCACCAGGCCATCAGCGAGGCCTCGCACAACCCGGTGCTGGTGCACACGCTGCAGTCGCTCAACGAGCTGATGCTCAGCACCGTGTTCGCCTCGGTGAACAACCTCTACAACCGGCCACCGCAGAAGCGCCAGATCGACCGCCAGCATGCGCGGCTATACCGCGCCCTCTGCGAGCGCCAGCCGGAGCAGGCGCAGCGTGCCGCTCGTGAACATATCCACGGCGTGAGGGATAACCTGCGGGAGATCGAGCAGGAGGAACAGCGTCTGGTGCGCGCGACCTTGCGGCTGGAAGGGTGGAATTAACGGCTTCCGCGCGTGATGCAATCGTCGGGCGGATAAGGCGGCAGCGTTATCCGCCGTTCCGGAGGCGTGCGGCGGATAACCTGTTCCAGGTTATCCGCCCTACGTTTCTGGCTCTTCGTAGGAGCGAGCTTGCTCGCGAACGGTTCCATCCTGCTGCGCCGCTGCTGTGCGGTTCGCGAGCAAGCTCGCTCCTACAGGGGCATCGGCGCCTGCTCTAGCTGTCGTGTGGCGCTGACTCGGTGCGCTTTGTCGAAGTGGCGGGCTTTGTCCGCCCATCGCGCGCCTTGCGCTCGCGCATCTCCGCCAGCATGCGTTCGGCATTCGCCGCGCAGCCCATGCCCTCGGGTTTGTTCTCGATGCCGTCGATCACTTCCAGCAGGCGTAAACGGTTCTGACGCAACTGCTGCTCCATCACCTCGATCTCCGCGACCTTGCGGCGCAGGCCGGCGACCAGTTCGCCGTGGCCGTTCTCGATGGGATTGGAGTGCGGTAGCAGGCTGCGGATTTCTTCCAGGCTGAAGCCGGTCTGCTGGGCGCTGCGGATGATCTCCAGCAGGTCGAGGGTTTCCGGCGGATAGGCGCGGTAACCGTTGGCCAGGCGCCGCGCCGGGGCGATCAGCCCACTGGCTTCGTAGAAACGGATACGCGAGGGAGCCAGGCCGCTGAGACTGGCCAGTTCACCGATTTTCATGCTGGGCTCCGAAAGGGGCTTGACCTTGAAGTGAACTTTAAACTTAGCCTTGCTCGCACCACAACCTCGGAGTTGCCTCATGTCGCCTTTCCAGCCCCTGCGCCTGCCCAACGGCGGCGAAGTCCCCAACCGCATCGCCAAGGCCGCCATGGAAGAGAACATGGCCGACGCCGACCAGGCGCCCTCAGCCGCGTTGCTGCGCCTCTACCAGGCCTGGGCGGACGGCGGTGTCGGCCTGATCCTCAGCGGCAACGTGATGATCGATGGCCGCGCCATGACCGGCCCCGGCGGGGTAGTGCTGGAAAACGACCGGCATCTTGAGCGCTTCCGTGAATGGGCGCGCATCGGCCGTTCCCGTGGCGCGCAGTTCTGGCTGCAGCTCAACCACCCCGGTCGCCAGGTGCAGACCAATCTCGGCCAGGGCGCCATCGCGCCGTCGGTGGTGCCGCTGGAGATGGGCAAGTTCTCCAAGCTGTTCGCCGTCGCCCGCGAGATGAGCGAAGGCGATATTGCCGAGGTGATCCAGCGCTTCGTCCGCGCCGCCAAGCTGGCGGAGCAGGCCGGCTTCACCGGCGTGCAGATCCACGCGGCGCACGGCTATCTGCTCAGCCAGTTCCTCTCGCCGCTGGCCAACAAACGCCAGGACCGCTGGGGCGGCTCGCTGGAGAACCGCGCGCGGCTGTTGCTGGAGGTCGTCCGCGCGGTGCGCGCCGAAGTGTCCTCAGAGTTTTGCGTGGGGGTGAAGATCAACTCCGCCGATTTCCAGCGCGGCGGCTTCGACGCCAGCGATGCGCGCCAGGTGATCGAGTGGCTGAACGACGAGCAGGTCGACCTGGTCGAGCTGTCCGGCGGCAGCTACGAGGCGCCGGCCATGCAGGGCGACGCCCGTGACGGCCGTACCTTGGCGCGCGAGGCCTACTTCCTCGAATTCGCTCGCGAGATGCGTGACGCGGCGCGCATGCCGCTGATGGTGACCGGGGGCATCCGTCGCCTGCCGGTGGCGGAGCAGGTGCTGGACAGCGGGCTGGAAATGGTTGGAATCGGCACCGCCCTGGCGCTGGAACCGCAGTTGGTCTTGCATTGGCAGCGTGGCAGCCAGAGCCAGCCGGAACTGCCGCCGATCCGCTGGCGCTCCAAGCCGCTGGCGGCGCTGGCCTACATGGCGCTGGTCAAGCTGCAGCTGCACCGCATCGGCGCCCGACGTGCGCCCAACCCGCAGGCTTCGCCGTGGCGCACGCTGGTGATGGAACAGTGGCGTACGCTGCGTCGGGCCAAACAGTACCGCCGCTGGGCGGCGCGGCAGACCAACTGATCAGGTTCGTTGTTCCCGTAGGATGGCGTGGAGCGAAGCGATACCCATCGACTCCTGCCGCATTGGCAGCATGGGTATCGCCTAGGCTCCACCCATCCTACGGGGCTGTAGGAGCGGTCAAGCCTGCTGCCGCGTCGCCGCCAGCACGATCTCGCGGATGCATACGCCCTGCGGCTGGTTGTAGGCGTAACCGATGGCGTTGGCCACGTCCTCGGCGCTGAGCACTTTGCCGCCCATGTCGCGCTTCCAGTCCTGGTAGCCGCTCTTGATCGCCTCGTCCGTGGTGTGGCTGAGCAGTTCGGTCTCCACCGCGCCGGGGGCGATGGTGACGACACGGACGTTATGCGCCGCGACTTCCTCGCGCAGGTTCTCGGAGATGGCGTGCACCGCGAACTTGGTGCCGACGTAGGCCACGTGGTTGGGGAAGGTCTTGCGCCCGGCGACCGAGCTGACGTTGATCACGGTGCCCTGGTTGCGTTCGACCATGCCTTTGAGCACGGCATGCACGCCGTTGAGCAGGCCTTTCACGTTGACGTCGAGCATGCGCTCCCATTCGGCCGGGTCCTGCTCGACCATGTTGCCCAGCAGCATCACACCGGCGTTGTTCACCAGCGCGTCGGCCGGGCCGAAGCGCTTCTCGGCTTCCGCCACGGCGGCGACCAGCGCCTCGCGGTCGGTCACGTCCACGGCGCGGCACAGCGCGTTGGGCAGCTTCAGCGCTTCCAGGCGGTCAATGCGCCGGGCCAGCAACAGCAGCGGGTGACCCTGCTGGGAAAAGAGGCGGGCGGTGGCTTCGCCGATGCCGGAACTGGCGCCGGTGACGATGATCAGTGGCTTGCTCATGGTGGTTCTCCTGAGATCGAAAATCTGGATGCCTGGACGATGCAGTGAAGTATATTTAGGGAGTTATCGCCTGAAAAATGGCTTATTCCTGTGTCTGGTATCGGGATTTCCTATGGATATTCGACAGCTCGCCGCCTTCGTCGCCGTCTTCGAAGAGCGCAACATCACCGCCGCCGCCCAGCGCCTGTTCGTCAGCCAGCCGACGCTGTCCGCCACCGTGCGCCAGTTGGAAGAGAGCCTGGGCACCGAGCTGTTCCTGCGTCAGCCGCGCGGCGTGGATGTCAGCGAGGCGGCGCGCACCTTGTACCCGCGAGCCCGTGCCCTGCTGGCCGAGGCGGAGGGGTTGCGCAACCTGTTCCGCCAGTCGTCGGAGCGGCAGCCGCTGCACCTGGGCGTGGAAGGGGATATCAGTGGCGAGCAGATCGAGCGCTTTGTCAGTCTGGCGCTGCAGGCGATTCCCAACCTGCAACTGCACCTGGAGGAAGGCTGCGTGGGGGAAGCGCGGTTGGCGGCGGAGGAGTTCTGTTGCGAGGACGAACTCTTCGTTCCGGTGTGGGACGACCCCTACGTAGTGGCGTTGCCGCCCGGCGAAGAGGGTGTGCAAGTTGACGCGTGGATCACCTGCCCGTCGCACCCGTCTCATCAGCGACTGATGTCAGCCTATGGCAGCGCGGCGGTGGTGGCGCAGGCCAGCAGCCTGAACCTGGCACTGCGGCTGGTCAGCGCCGGTCTGGGCGCGGCGATTCTTCCCGCTTCGCTGCTGAGCGGTGCTCCGGCTGTCAGGACCGGGGCCTTGCACCTGCCGTTACCGGTGCGCCGCATCGGCCTCTGCCACGCTGCCCAGGCGCTTGAGCAGCCGGCGGTACGAGCACTCTATGACTTCCTTCGAGCCCGCGAGGCGGCCTGACTCAGGCTTGGGTCTTTTGCGCGGCGGGCGAGCTCAGGCTCAGCAGCAGGACCAGCGACGCCGCAAGAATCTGCAGGCTCGCATAGCCGTTGGTGGTGGCGATCAGGCCGTAGCGCTGGATCGCCAGCCCGGCAAGAATCGCCGGCACGCTGAAGGCCAGGTAGCTCAGCACGTAGAAGCTTGCCATCAGCGCGCCACGCTCGTGGGCATGGGCCAGTGGCACCACCGAGCGCAACGCGCCGAGGAAGGCGCCGCCGAAACCCAGGCCAGCGACGGCGGTGCCGAGGAAGAACAGCCAGAGGTTGGCGCTGTCCACGCCGAGCAGGGTGACCAGCAGGCCGAAGATCAGCGCCAGGCCGCCACGACGCAGGATCGCCGGCGCCGGTTGGTTGCGCAGGGCGAAGATCGCCACGGCGCCGCAGAAGCACAGCAGCGACACCAGCCCGCCGCCGATCATCGGGACCTGAAGGCCCGTCACCTGCCGCGCCAGGGTCGGCCCCAGCGACAGGTAGAAACCGCCCAGCGCCCAGAGGCTGGCGTTGAGTGGCGCGACGCTCCAGAACGCCCGGCGCGCTTGCGGGGGAATGCGGATGCGCGGCTTCAGCGAGGCCCAGGCGCCGGGCTGCGGGCTGACACTCTCCGGCAACCAGCGCAGCAGCATCAGTGCCAGCGCGAATACCACCAGCAACCAGACGTAGACGCGGTGCAGCGGGTCGCCGCCGAACTGCACCAGGGCGCTGCTGCCCAGGGCGCCCAGCGCCATGCCGAGCATGGGCGCCACGCTGTTGATCAGCGGGCCGCGCTCGCGGTCGATATCCAGCATGGCGGCGCCCAGCACGGCGGTGGCGATGCCGGTGGCGAAGCCTTGCAGCAGGCGCGCGGCAATCAGCAGTTCCACCGAGTTGGCGTAAAGGAAAACGCTCATCGCCAGCAACTCGATGATCAGCGCCGCACGGATCAGCGGGCGACGGCCGAGGTAGTCCGACAGCGAGCCGAACACCAGCAGTGCCAGCATCAGCCCGCCGGCGTAGATGCTGAACGCCAGCGTCAGCAGGGCGGGGGAAAACTGCCAGGACTCGCGGTACAGCGCATAGAGCGGCGTGGGCGCCGCGGCGGCGGCGAGGAAGGCCATGAGGATGGCCGTCAGCAGCAGCGCCGGGAAAACGCCGAACGCGCTTTTGGGTGTGGTCTGTGCCATGATTCTGCTCGCAAAGGCTAAGATTTTGCTTTTGCGAGATGCTGGACCCGTTTCGGGATAAAAGCAAATTCTTTGCTTTAAGGTGCTTATGGCAATCAATCAGGGTGTTCGACCGGGCGGCCGCAGCGCACGGGTACAGGCGTCTGTGCACAAGGCTGTGCAGGAGTTGCTTGAGGAGCGCGACCGCGCCGAACTGACGGTGCCGCTGATCGCCACACGCGCTGGCGTCACGCCCTCGACGATCTACCGGCGCTGGGGCGATCTCAGCGAACTGCTGGGCGACGTCGCCCTGGAGCGCATCCGTCCGGATGCCGAACCCGCCGACACCGGTAGCCTGCGCGGCGACCTGCTGGCCTGGGGCGAGCAGTACATGGAAGAGACGGCCTCGGTGCCCGGCCGTGCGGTGGTGCTCGACCTGCTGGCGGCCGGCGGCGGCTGCTCGGGGCGCTGCATGGCCATCGCCTGCGGCCAGTTCGACATCATCCTGCTGCGCGCCAGGGAGCGCGGCGAAAAGCTGCCGGAGTTGGACCGCATCGTCGATCGGCTGATGGCGCCGCTGGTCTATCGCATCCTGTTTTCCGGCGAGGAACTGGAAGTGGCCTATGTCGAGCGATTGGTCGATTTGACGCTGGAAGGGTTGTAACGGATTCGTGGGCAAGCTCCGCGCCTGCCATTGACGTATTCGTAGGATGGCGTGGAGCGCAGCGATACCCATCGATCCCGGCACCGGCAGCATGGGTATCGCCTAGGCTCCACCCATCCTGCGTTTCAGTTCGGCGCTCCTACAGGTCAGCGCCGTTGTTTCGAATGGCATCTGCCCACGCTTGCAGAGCTTTGCAAGCCGCATGCGCAATTTCCTCATCGCTACGCCCGGCAAACACCCGCTCCAGCGCATCCGCCGCGATCAGCCCGGCAACGGTCGGCGTGCCTACGGCGTCGGTGAGGTCCAGCCACTCGCCGAAGCTGGCCGGCGTGTCGTACCAGCGCAGGTAACCTGACGGCGACACCGGCCACCAGCGCTCGTCGAATTGCAGCACGACTTTCTCCAGTTGCCCCATGCCCAGGTGGTCGAGCGCAGTCTGCTGCGCGGGTGGCAAAGGCGGATTGAAGTGAATATCGCGCAGCACGCCGACAGGTACGGTGCAGATGCAGAAGTCGGCGACCTCGTCGTCTACGCGAACCGGCGAGTCGGACCAGTCGATGGCGCTCACCGGCCGGTTGAGGCGGATATCCAGCCCGGCGGCGAGCTGCTCGACCAGCTGTGAATACCCCTGCGGCAGGAAACGGTCGCCGGCACCGACGCCTTCTTCGTCCAGCGCAGCGACCGACAGCGATTCCAGCGGCAGGCAGGCTTCCAGGATCAGGTTGGCGTCCAGGGCGAAACGGGTGGCGCGGCGAGTTGGCTCATCGCAATTTTCGAGATAGCGCGTGACACCGTCCGCCAGCGGCAGGCGGCGGTCGATTCCGGCGCGCAAGGCTTCCCAGGCTGCGTCGATGTCCGGCACCGGACCATCCGCCGCCGCGGCCAGGGGCTGGCCGAAATCGGTTTCCCGCAACGGCAGACCGAGGTGCTGGGCGTGGGCGGCCAGCGGGTTGTCGTCGAACTGCTGCAGCCAGGCGGCGCCTTCGTCGACCCGTACCGGCCCCAGGGTGATGCTGTGGACGCGACCACCGACGCGGTCGCGGGCTTCCAGCACCACGCAGTCGATTCCAGCCTCCCGCAGGCGCCGTGCGGCGGCCAGCCCGGCGAAGCCCGCGCCGATCACTACCACTCGGCGGGCGCCGCTTTCAATGGCGACTTCGGCGGCACGCAGGCCATCGTTCCAGGCGCCGTGGGTCATGGCCGGGGCGACGGGATTGCAGGCTTCGCCGGCGAGCATCAGCTTGCCGCCGATGACCTCGCCCAACCGGCGCCGATGCTCCGGCGTGCCGCCGGGCAGCAGGGTGCTGTAGGCGCCACGGCTGAACGGGTCGTCACCCCAGTGGGTGACGTGGAAGACGGTGGGGTGGTGGCGAAGGCTATCCATGGCGGTCTCGCTCGATAAAGAGCGACGACCTTAGCGGGGGTGGGTTCGCCGGCACAAGGTCAGGGGTGGACGCATTTTGTAGGAGCGAGCTTGCTCGCGAATGGAGTCAGCCGGCAGCGACAAGGCCGGGCGATTCGCGAGCAAGCTCGCTCCTACGGGGCCATACCCAGACCCAGACTCAGGCGTGGCTCAGGCGAATGACCTGGCGAGCCACCCAGACGCCGGTGAACAGCACCACGAACAGCCGCAGCGTCTGCATTGCCAGCACCAGGCCGACGTCGGAGTGGGTGTCCACCGCGATGATCGCCATGGCGTCCAGGCCGCCGGGGCTGGTGGCGAGGTAGAGGGAGAGGAAGTCCATCCCGGTGATGGCCGCCAGCGCCCAGGCGAATAGCGCGCAGCTGGCGATCAGCCCGAGTGCGCTGACGATCATGGCCGGCAGGTGGCGGCCAACGTAGGCCAGGCTTTCGCGGTCGAAGCGCAGGCCAATGTAGCAGCCGATGACGCCGTAGGCCGTGGCCAGCAGCCAGTGCGGCAAGGTGATCTGCAGTACACCGGTCAGTTGCAGCACGGCGCCGGCCACCAATGGCACCAGCAGGGGGCCAGCCGGCAACTTCGCGCCGGCGGTGGTGCAGACGAAGATCAGCAGCAGGCAGTTGATCAGGTCGGGGAGGGTGGCGGTGTCGAGGATTGGTGTGCTGTGCACCACCGAGCCGCCGCCTTCGATGCCCAGCAGGCGGCCGACCAGGGCGCCGGCCATGACTACGCAGACCACTCGCACGTACTGCATGGTGGCGACCACGCGCGGGTCGGCGCCGTTGGCTTCGGCCATCGACACCATGGCCGCCGCACCGCCCGGAGCGGTGCCCCAGGCGGCGGTGCTGCCGGGAATGCCGCCGAAGCGCACCATGGCGTAGCTGACGGCGCCGGAGAGCAGCACGGTGAGCACGGTAGCGCTGAGCATCAGCGGCCAGGATGCGACCATTGCCTGCAGCACCGACCAGCTCATGGCGTGGGCGACCAGCAGGCCGATGCAGCCTTGGCTCAAGCGGAAGGCGCTGCGCGGCAGACGGATTTCAGCGCCGCTGACCCCAAAGGCGATACCCACCAGCATGGGCCCGAGGAACAGCGCGGCAGGGATGCCGAGCCAGGTCAGCAGTTGCCCGGCGCCTGCGGCTCCGAGCGCCAGGGCCAACCATTGCAGGCTGACGGGAATGCGGGCGACGGACAGGGCAGGGCGACTGGACACGGACGGCTCCGGGCGGGGAAGACGGGCAAATTATCGGTAGCCGGATCGATCAAGTCTATTTTCTAATAGTCATGAATCCATTCCTGAAATTTATCAGTTGGCTACCATGGACCTGCGCGATCTCGCCTACTTCGAAACCATTGCCGAACTCGGCCACCTGGGCCGCGCCGCCGAGCGCCTGGGGCGTAGCCAACCGGCACTGACCAAGAGCATCCAGCGCCTGGAGGAATCTCTCGGTGCGCGGCTGTTCCAGCGCGATGGCCGACGGATTCGCCTGACACCGGCCGGCGAACTGATGCTCCAGCGTGCCCGGCAGCTACGGCAGGACATCGAGGAAACCCGCCGAGAGGTGCGCGATTTTGCCAGCGGCGTCGTAGGTAATATCCGCCTCGGCTGCGCCGCGACCATGGCCGAGTACCTGTTGCCGCGCCTGACCGAGGACCTGCTGGCGCGGGCGCCGGACGTGACCATGAGCCTGGTGCTGGGGCAGGACGATGTGCTGCGCGAGGCACTGCGCAGCGGGCGGCTGGACATGGCGATCTGCTCGCGGATCGTCGACGATCCGCAACTGAGCAGCGAACCGCTGCTGCAGGACCAGGTGGTGGTGGTAGCCAGTCGCGACCATCCGATCTTCGACGCACCCGTCGCCATGGCCGACCTGTGCCGCTATCGCTGGGTGCTGCCGGCCACCGGGGTGTCGTCGCGGCGCTGGATGGACGCCACCTTCCAGGCTCACCAGTTGCCGATGCCGCAGGTGCAGATCGAGACCAACGCGATCCCGATGCTGCCCAACCTGATCGCCCGTACCCGCCTGCTCAGTTTCATCGCCCGCGAGGCGCTGGCCGGCGGGCACGGCATGGACCAGTTGCGCGAGGTGCAGCTGGCCGAAACGACACTGACGCGGACCATCGGCCTGGCGGTGCGGGAGGGAGCTTATCTGTCGCCCGCTGCACAGTTGCTGCGCGGGATGTTGCGCGAGCATGCGGGGCGGTTCGGGGCGGATCTTTAGGAACCGGGCCCGCGAGTCGCGAGCGGGCCCGATCAACGGCTCATCGTTCGAAGCTGCAGCCGACGCGCCCCAGCCCCTCGATCTCCAGCTCGACTACATCCCCTGGTGCAACTGGCGACATCGGCGCCAGGGCCCCGCACAGCAGGACGTCGCCGGACTTCAGCGGCACGTCCAGGCGCGCCATGCGCTGCGCCAGCCAGAGGCCGATGTCGAGCATCGCCCCGAGGCTCGTCTGGGTCGGCGGGAAGGCCGGTGCGCCATTGCGTAGCAGTTGCACAGCGAGAGCGGCATCTTCCAGTTTTTCCAGCGCCACCGGCTGATCGCCGGTCAGGTAGAGACCCGCGCAGAGGTTGTCGGCGACCGAGTCGAGCAGGCCGATCTGCCAGTTGGCCACGGCGGTGTCGTTGATCTCGATGGCCGCGACCGCTCCGGCGATACAGGCGCGGAACGTGTCCTGGTCGAGCTCTCCCGGCGGCAGGTCGCGGCCGATGAGCAGGGCCAGTTCCGCCTCTATACGCGGTTGCAGCAGGCGTTCGCGGGCGATGCGCGCGCCGGACTGGCAGCGCAGGCCGGCGAGCAACCGGCCGTAAACCGGTTCGCCGACCTTCAGTGCCACCTGCATCGCCGGTGAGATCAGTCCGGCCTTGGCGCCCGCGAGGCGTTCGCCGCCGGCCAGCGCGAGGTCGATGCCCAGCGACTGCACGCGATAGGCATCGTCCAGTCCGGTGAGGCCAAAGTGTGCCGCGGGCGCGGCGATGGGCGTTCGGCTGGCCCGCGCGTCGGTGAGGGCGCGAGCGGCGGCGTGGAGATTGTCCGTGGTCATTGTTGGGCTCCTCAGCGGCTCGGCACTTCGCCGACGACGGTGGTGCGGTACATCTCGCGGCGCATGCCGTGGTAGTCCGACACGGGGTAGTGCCAGGTGCTGCGGTTGTCCCAGATCGCCAGGGTGCCCGCGCTCCAGCGCATGCGGCAGGTGAAGGCCGGCTGGGTGGCGATGCTGAACAGGTAGTCGAGCAGCGGCTGCGATTCGGCCGGGCGCATGCCCTTGATGCCGCTGGTGTAGGCCGGGTTGATGTAGAGGACTTTCTTGCCGGTCTCCGGATGCTTGGTGACCAGCGGGTGCGAGCGCACTTCGCCGTCATGGCTGCCGTAGCGCACTGCCATGTTCTCCATCAGATCGTTGTGCTTGGCCTCGGCGCCGTAGGCGCGTTCGGGGCTGTGGATGGCGTCGAGGGTTTCCAGTTGCGCGCGCAGTTTCGGCGACAGCCATTCGTAGGCCAGCGCCAGGTTGGCGTACAGGGTGTCGCCGCCGAACGGCGGGATGTCCTGGCCGTAGAGCAGGGTGAAGGCGGGCGGGCGCTCCTGGAACGACCAGTCGCTGTGCCAGGCGCCGCCGAACACCACCGGGGTCTTTTCGTTGGCTTCCTTCACCACCCGCACCACGTGCGGATGATCGTCCATGCCGACCACGTAAGGCTCGCGGCCGAATTCGCCGAAGCGCAGGGTCACGGCTTCGAGGGCTTCCACGCTGAGCGACTGGTCGCGAATGAACAGCACCTTGTGCGCCAGCAGCGCCTGGCGCAGCTCGGCGTAGCCGGCTTGGTCCAGCGTGGTCAGGTCGACGTCGCTGACGTCCGCGCCGATGGCGCCGGTGGCCGGGACGATGCGGAAGTGCTTGTACTCGGCGGCGCGGTTCTGGCTCGGCAGCGCGTAGAAGAACTCGAACATGGGGAAGCCTCTTGTGAGTGTTATTGGCACCTGAAGCATGGTCAGCGCCGCCACTTTCTTCCATGATCAAGTCCGCCAAAAATTGACTATCTCCGCCAAGTAGCCGCCCGCGAGGAATCACCGATGGACTGGCGCCAGACCCGCGAGATCACCGGAGTGCAGTACCTGCTCGACAGCGCCTGCGAGGAGGGCATCGGCGTGGACGATTGCCTGGTGGGCAGCGCCATCGCCCTGGCCGACCTGCAGGCGCGTTCCGGGCGTATCCAGGCCTGGCAGGAGCTGGCGGTGATTCGTAACCTGCTGCAACGGGTCAGCCGTCCCGGTCTCGGGTTGGCGACGGGGTGGCGCTATCACCTCACCTCGCTGGGGCTGCTGGGATTCACCATGCTCGCCAGCCGTACCTTGCAGGAGGCCTTCGAAACCTTCGGGCGTTTCCAGAGCCTGGCGCTGACGCTCTGCCCGGTGAGCAGCGAAGCAGAAGCGCGCGGGCTTTGGCTGGTGTACGACGACCGGGTGTTGCCGGAGGATGCCCGCGCCTTCGTGGTGGAGCGCGGCATCGCCGGGTGCTGGCAGCTTTCCGGCGAATTGCTCCAGCGGCCCTTGCGGCCGCTGGCCATCCAATTGCGCAGTGCGGCACCGGGCGACACCTCGCCGTTCCTCGACACTTTCGGCATCGAACCGGAGTTCGATGCGCCGCGCAATGCCATGCTTTTTGCCCTGGAAGACCTGCAGGCGCCGCTGCCGCAAGCGCAGATCAGCGCCCGCGACAGCGGCGAGCAACTCTGCGAAAGCCTGTGTGGAGAGCTGGCGTTGACGCTGGCCGCCACACCCACCGCGCGGCAGGTTCAGCAACTGCTGCTGCGTGACTCCGCCAGCCTGCTCGGTGCCAGCGCGGTGGCCGAGCGGCTGGGCCTTTCCGAGCGCACGCTGCAACGCCGTCTGGCCGAGGAGGGGCAGAACCTCCAGGCGCTCAACGACGGCATCAAGCAGCGCCTCGCCGAACGTCTTCTGCGCGAATCGCGGATGGACCTGCAAGGCATAGCCCAGTGCCTGGGCTATGCCGAGGCGGCGAGTTTTTCCCGCGCTTTCCAGCGCTGGACGGGGCAGTCGCCCAGTCGTTGGAAACGTCAGTCCGGAACCCTCCCGACGCCCTGAAGTCGAACCGCCCGCGATGCCTCTGGAACGGGTGGAAGCCGCGAGATAGAGCCTTCTGGTGTGGCCGATTGCCATCGGTCACGGGCTAATTTCGCGCGCTTCCCATCCGTTGCCCTCAAGAGACGCATCGCCATTTTTCGCGAGGCGCCCGACAAGAAAAGGAGAATCCATGTCCTCAGCAACCTGCCTGCGCGCGTGCCTCGGAAGGCGCGGCGCGATGACCGTCACTGCGCTGCATGGGCGGACTTGAGCCGCCACCCAACCCCTTGCACCGGTGGCCGCGAAAGCGGCAATGCCGCGTGCCCCTGGCCGGGCATCCGGCCGACATCCGAGCATTGAGGGAATCAATGAGCAAGACCTTCCGACTGGCCGCCGTGGCCGGCAGCCTGCTGGCTGCCGGACTGCCCGCGCTGGCCTATGGCGCCGAACTCGAGGCGCAGATCCGCTGGACCCGCTACGGCATTCCGCACATCCAGGCCAGGGACGAACTGGGCCTGGGCTACGGCATCGGTTACGCCTACGCCCGCGACAACGCCTGCCTGCTGGCCGAGGAAGTCCTCACCGCGCGGGGCGAGCGTTCGCGCTATTTCGGCGTGGATGGCAAATCTTCCGCCGGCATCGGCAACCTGCCCTCGGACTTCTTCTACACCTGGCTCAACGACAACGAGTCCCTACGCCGGATGCGCAGCGCCCAGCCGCAGCCGATCCGCGACCTGCTCGATGGCTACGCCGCCGGCTACAACCGCTGGCTGTGGGACACCCAGGCTGCCGGCACGCAGTGCGCAGGCAAGGCCTGGCTGCGCCCGCTGGAGGCCGACGACCTGTTGCGCCTGACCCGCCGCCTGCTGGTGCAGGCCGGCGCCGGGCAGTTCGCCGAGGCGATGATGGCGGCTACACCGCCGGGGCAGGCGACCTCCTCCGTGGTCAAAGACGGCGAGGTGCTCGCCGCCATGGAGCGACGCCAGCGCTTTCACCAGAACCATGGCAGCAACGCTGTCGCCGTGGGCAGTGAGCGTTCCATGGACGGCAACGGCCTGCTGCTGGCCAACCCGCATTTCCCCTGGTTCGGCGCGCTGCGTTTCTACCAGATGCACCTGACCATTCCCGGCCAGCTCGACGTGATGGGCGCATCCTTGCCGGGCATGCCGCTGGTGAACATCGGCTTCAGCAAGGACGTGGCCTGGAGCCACACGGTGGACACTTCCAGCCACTTCACCCTGTACCGCCTTGACCTCGATCCGCAGGACCCGCACAGCTACCGCGTCGACGGCCAGTCGCGTCCGCTGAAGGAGATCACCCTGCGCGTTCGCGTGCTGGAGCCCAATGGCCGAGTGGGCACGCGCAGCCATACGCTGTACGAGTCCGAGTACGGCCCGTTGCTCAGCGTGCCCGGCAAATTCCCCTGGAATGGCAACGAAGCTTTCGCGGTACGCGACGCCAACCTGGGTAACGACCGCGTGCTGCAGCAGTGGTACGCCATTGATCACGCACGCAGCCTGGATGAGCTGCGTGACAGCGTGGAGCGCGTGCAGGGCATCCCGTGGGTCAACACACTGGCCACCGATGCGGCGGGCAAGGTGCTCTATCTCAACCAGTCGGTGGTGCCGTACCTGAGCCAGCAGCAACTGGCCGACTGTGTGCTCCCCGAGTTCCAGAAGCAGGGCCTGCCGGTGCTGCAGGGCGGACGCCGCGCTTGCAACTGGTCGAGCGCACCGGGCGCCCGCCACGCCGGGCTGACCCCGCCGGAGCAGATGCCTTCGCTTACGCGCGAGGACTTCGTGCAGAACTCCAACGACAGCGCCTGGATGAGCAACCCGGCGCAGCCGCTGACCGGGTTCTCGCCGCTGGTGAGCCGCGATTCGGTCCCGGTCAGCGCCCGTGCGCGCTTCGCCCTGGAGCGCTTGAAGGGCGACGGCAAGATCGGCCCGGACGACCTGCAGAAGATGGTCACCGACAACCGCGTCCACGTGGCCGACATGCTCCTCGACGATCTGTTGCAGTTGTGCAAACCGGCCCCGGCGGGCACCGAGGCGGCCTGCGCCACGCTGGGGTCGTGGGACCGCCACGTCAACCTCGACAGCAACCCGGGCTTCGCCTACTTCCAGGCCTTCGTCGCACGCTTCCTGAAGATCGACGGCGGCTGGCGGCTGCCCTTCGATCCCAAGCTGCCCCTGGCCACGCCCTCGGGTATAGCCCTGGACAAACCTCAGGTGCGCCAGCAGGCGCAGCAAGCCCTGGTCGCCGCCGCGCAGGAGATCGATGGCCGCAAGATTCAGGCGGATGAAAAGTGGGGAGAGCTGCAGCTGACCGGTGATCAGACCAACCCCCTGGGCATCCCCGGTGGCACCGGCAACGAGGGCGTGTACAACGCCATCACCTCGGAGTGGCAGGGCGACCATTACCGCGTGCTCAGCGGCAGCAGCTACATCCAGCTGGTGGACTTCACCGCTGACGGCCCGAAGGCGCGCGGGCTGCTGGCGTTCTCGCAGTCCAGCGAACCCGGCTCGCCGCACCATCGCGACCAGACCGAGCTGTTCGCACGGCAGCAATGGCCGGAGCTGCCGTTCACCGACGAGCAGATCAAGGCCGATCCGGAGCTGAAGGTGATGGAGTTGCGCGAGCGCTAAGGTGAGCTTCCGCAGCGGAGGCTTTTCGTAGGAGCGAGCTTGCTCGCGAACGGTACTTTCCGGCGGCTCGGAATCGTGCGGTTCGCGAGCAAGCTCGCTCCTACAAGGGAAGTCCGGCGCTGTCGGCTGTCACCAGCCTGACACCGAGCACCCCTAGTCTGGCGGCAAAGCCCCTGAAGCGTAGGCCGCCGCCATGCCCCTGACCAATGAATCCGTGATCCGCCGCATCCACCGTGAACTGCTCGACCACAGCGATGAAGAGCTGGAACTGGAGCTGCTGGAAGATGTGCGCAACCTCGACGAGTTGTTCGACGAGCACGCCGATGTCGACGAGGAAAAGCTCGCCCGCCGTCGTTACTTCAGCGAGCTGTTCCGCCTGCAGGGCGAACTGGTGAAGTTGCAGAGCTGGGTGGTGAAGACCGGCCACAAGGTGGTCATCCTCTTCGAAGGCCGCGATGCCGCGGGCAAGGGCGGGGTGATCAAGCGCATCACCCAGCGCCTGAATCCGCGTGTCTGCCGTGTCGCCGCGCTGCCCGCGCCGAACGACCGCGAGCAGACCCAGTGGTATTTCCAGCGCTACGTCTCGCACCTGCCGGCGGCGGGGGAGATCGTGCTGTTCGACCGCAGCTGGTACAACCGCGCTGGGGTCGAGCGGGTGATGGGGTTCTGCAACGACGAGCAATACGAGGAGTTCTTCCGCAGCGTGCCGGAGTTCGAACGCATGCTGGCGCGCTCGGGCATCCAACTGATCAAGTACTGGTTCTCCATCTCCGACGATGAGCAGCACCTGCGCTTCCTCAGCCGCATCCACGACCCGCTCAAGCAGTGGAAGCTCAGCCCGATGGACCTGGAGTCGCGCCGCCGCTGGGAGGCCTACACCAAGGCCAAGGAAATCATGCTCGAGCGTACCCACATCCCCGAGGCGCCCTGGTGGGTGGTGCAGGCCGACGACAAGAAGCGTGCGCGGCTGAACTGCATCAGCCATCTGCTGAATCTGATTCCCTACGAGGACGTCGAGCACCCGGCGGTGATCCTGCCTGCACGCCAACGCCACGAGGATTACTCGCGTACGCCGACGCCGCAGCAGGGCCGGCGCATAACCTGTTCCAGGTTATGCGCCCTACGTTTCTGAGGCTCGTAGCGCAACGATTTTCGTAGGAGCGAGCAAGCTCGCGAACCTGGCCGATTGTCGCGGCGTCAGGCGGTTCGCGAGCAAGCTCGCTCCTACAAGGGGCGGCCTCTGCATGGAGACATAACTTGTAACATTCCCCGCCGATCATGACTGGGACATCCCTCCACGCGGACTCCCAGCATGACCACCGATACCCTGGCCGCCGGCGATCTTCCCGTCGCCGAAGAACGGCCCCATCTGGAACGCAAGCCCGGCCGCATTACCGCCTTCATCTTCTTCGCCGTGCTCGCCGTCGGCCTGCTGTTCTCGGCCTGGAGCCTGGTGCGCGACGTCGATGACGTCACCACCACGGTTACCACCTGGACGCCGTTCCTGCTGCTCGGGGTCGCCCTGTTCATCGCCCTGGGCTTCGAGTTCGTCAACGGCTTCCACGATACCGCCAACGCGGTGGCCACCGTCATCTATACCCACTCGCTGCCGCCGCACTTCGCGGTGGTTTGGTCGGGCTGCTTCAACTTTCTCGGCGTGCTGCTCTCCAGCGGCGCGGTGGCCTTCGGCATCATCGCCCTGCTGCCGGTGGAGCTGATCCTGCAGGTCGGCTCCTCGGCCGGCTTCGCCATGGTCTTCGCGTTGCTGATCGCCGCCATCCTGTGGAACCTCGGCACCTGGTGGCTGGGCCTGCCGGCATCGTCCTCGCATACCCTGATCGGCTCGATCATCGGCGTCGGCATCGCCAATGCACTGATGCACGGCCGCGATGGCACCAGCGGCGTCGACTGGGCGCAGGCGACCAAGGTCGGCTATTCGCTGCTGCTCTCGCCGCTGATCGGCTTCGTCTGCGCCGCGCTCCTGCTGCTGGCGCTGCGCCTGCTGGTGAAGAACCGCGCGCTGTACAGGGCGCCGAAGGGCAAGACCCCGCCGCCGTGGTGGATTCGCGGCCTGCTGATCCTCACCTGCACCGGTGTGTCGTTCGCCCACGGTTCCAACGACGGGCAGAAGGGCATGGGCCTGATCATGTTGATCCTGGTCGGCACCCTGCCGATGGCCTACGCGCTGAACCGCACCATGCCGGCGGACCAGACCGTGCAATTCGTCGCGGTCGCCGAAGTCACCCAGCAGGCGCTGGTTCGCGCCGCGCCGCAGGCGGCTCCGGCTGATCCGCGTGCGGTGCTGTCGGAATATGTGCGCACCAAGGAAGCCAAGCCGGAGCTGATCCCGT
This sequence comes from Pseudomonas nicosulfuronedens, assembly GCF_005877905.1. Classification (GTDB taxonomy): domain Bacteria; phylum Pseudomonadota; class Gammaproteobacteria; order Pseudomonadales; family Pseudomonadaceae; genus Pseudomonas; species Pseudomonas nicosulfuronedens. The sequence goes on from NZ_SWDV01000003.1 coordinate 199,763, forward strand.
CCCTGGCGGCGCTGACCGGCGCCATCGGCGCGGAAGTGAAGGGCTACGGCAGCCTGGCTCGCGTGCCGGCCGAAGCCATGGGCAACGTGCGGAACGACATGTACCTGACCAGCGAGGCGATCCGCCTGATGGACAAGGACAAGGTCGGCAACTTCGACGCGGACACCAGCAGCAAGCTGGCCGCGTTCAAGGGCAAGATCGACGAGTCGACCCGCTTCATCCCGCTCTGGGTGAAGGTCGCCGTGGCCATCGCTCTCGGCCTGGGCACCATGGTCGGCTGGAAGCGCATCGTGGTCACCGTCGGCGAGAAGATCGGCAAGACCCACCTGACCTATGCCCAGGGCGCCTCGGCGGAGCTGGTGGCGATGATGACCATCGGTGCGGCGGACATGTATGGGTTGCCGGTGTCGACGACCCACGTGTTGTCCTCGGGTGTGGCCGGCACCATGGCCGCCAACGGCTCGGGCCTGCAGATGCGCACGATCCGCAACCTGCTGATGGCCTGGGTGCTGACCCTGCCAGCGGCCATCGTGCTCTCCGCTTCGCTGTACTGGCTGTTCACCCATCTGTTCTGATTGTCGTGGGTGAAGTGAAAACGCCGCTCCCCGGAGCGGCGTTTTCATTCTGCGCATCCGTACGTGCGCGCACCATTTTCCCGGCGTGGGCCTTTGTAGGATGGGTAGAGCGCAGCGATACCCATGCTGTCGGCGCACGGAATCGATGGGTATCGCTGCGCTCCACGCCATCCTACGGCGTGCTCATCCCGTTACTCCGCTCGGTGGCTTTAGCAACGGCCCCATTCTGGCCCGCTTGAAATATTGAACGCGTGGTGCGTATTTTGTACGGGCTCGCGCACCTCGCGCGGCGTCCTGTGACAAGGACAAGAAGAACAAGGATAAGAAGTCATGAGTAGCGATCTAGCGAACCCGCTCGCCGAACGCCTGGCTGGAGTGGAAGAGATCGAGTGCGTCACCCCCGACCTCAACGGGGTGCCGCGTGGCAAGGTGATGACCGGCGAGGGCTTCCTCACCGGGCGCCGGCTGCAACTGGCGCGCGGCGTGCTGCTGCAGTGCATCATGGGCGGCTACCCGGCCGCGAAGTTCTACGGCAGCGACGACGGCGACCTCGCCCTGATCGCCGAGCCGACCCAGATTCACCGCCTGCCCTGGAGCGACGAGCCCCGCGCCTTCGCCATCTGTGATGCGGTGGAGCTCGACGGCAAGCCCTCCGGCCTGTCCACCCGTGGCCTGCTCAAGCAGGTCGTCGCGCGCTACGCCGAGCGCGGCTGGAGCCCGGTGGTGGCGACCGAGCTGGAATTCTTCGTTTTCGCCCCAAACCCCGACGCCAACGAAGCCTTCCAGGCGCCGCTCGGCCTCGACGGCCGCCGTGAGCTCGGTCACTCGGCCTTCAGCGTGTCCTCCAACAACGGCCTGCGCCCGTTCTTCCAGGACGTTTACCGCTGCATGGAAGCGGTGGGGCTGGAGCGCGACACCTTCATGCACGAGATGGGTACCACTCAGTTCGAGATCAACTTCCTGCATGGCGACCCGGTGCTGCTGGCCGACCAGACCTTCCTGTTCAAGCACCTGCTCAAGGAGGTCGCGCTCAAGCACGGGCTGATCGTGGTGTGCATGGCCAAGCCGCTGGCGCACACGCCGGGCAGTTCGATGCACATCCACCAGAGCGTGGTCGACGGCGAAGGCCGCAATATCTTCACCGATGCCAACGGTGATGCCACGCCATTCTTCCGCCACTTCATCGGCGGCCAGCAGGCCTGCCTGGCGGATTTCACCCTGCTGTTCGCGCCGAACGTGAATTCCTTCCAGCGCCTGTGCCATCCGTACGCGTCGCCGAACAATGCCTGCTGGTCCCATGACAACCGTGCCGCAGGCCTGCGCATTCCGGCCAGTGCACCGGTAGCCCGTCGTGTGGAAAACCGTCTGGCCGGTGCCGATGCCAACCCTTACCTGGCCATCGCCGCCAGCCTCGCTGCCGGCCTGCATGGCATCGAGCAGGGTCTTGAGCCCACTGCGCCGATCCAGGGTGAGTTCGAGGTGCCGGACGAGCTGCTACTGCCCTGCACGATGTACGACGCGATGCAGCGCCTGAAACGCAGCGAACTGGCCCGCGAGGTGTTCGGCAACGAGTTCATCGACGGCTACTGCGCGACCAAGTCCATGGAGCTGACCAGCTTCTTCGACGAAATCACCCCGTGGGAGCGCCGCGTACTCGCTGCCCAGGCCTGATGCCTGGAGCCTGATGTCAAGGTCCTGAGTCGCGTGCCCGCCGACACAGCTGCGGCGAAAGTCTGATGCAGCTGTGATCGGCGGCCATTTCCAGACGATCTTCCGGCCATCCTCGTACATCCGGCCGATATCCTTCGAAACGCCCCGCTTGACCGCGTGCGACGCCCGCAATTCCAGGCCCGGCAGGCCTCTCGACGCGCCGGTTGGCAGCCTCTACTGTGTCACGGCAAGTCCCGCTTTCCGCTTCCCGGACATTGTGCCGGGGTTGTCCTGGACCAGGAGGTCCAATGCTTCGGATCGTCACTGCCTTCCGCGCTCTGTACTTCGCCGCCGTCATGCTCTTGACCGGTTCCGGTCTGCTCAGTACCTACCTTGCCTTGCGCCTGGGCGCGGAGAAGGTCGATGGACTCTGGATCGGTGCCATGATGGCGGCCTACTACCTCGGTCTGGTACTGGGCGGCAAGATCGGCCACCGGCTGATCGCCCGTGTCGGCCACATCCGCGCCTATGTCGCCTGTGGCGGCCTGGTGACCGCCGCCGTGCTGGGCATCGGCCTGTTGCCGTGGATGGGGTTCTGGCTGGTCCTGCGGGTCGCCATCGGCCTGGGGATGATGTGCCAGTACATGGTCATCGAGAGCTGGCTCAACGAGCAGGCCGAGGCGCGCCAGCGCGGGCTGGTGTTCGCCGGCTACATGGTGGCCTCGTACCTGGGGCTGGTGCTCGGCCAACTGGTGCTGGTGGTGCATCCGGGGCTCGGCCCGGAACTGCCGATGCTGATCGCGCTGTGCTTTGCGATGTCGCTGATACCGGTGGCGATCACCCACAAGGTCCACCCGGCACCGCTGCGCCCGGCGCCGCTGGAGCCGCGCTTCTTCATCCAGCGGGTGCCGCAGTCGCTGACCACGGTGCTGGTGTCGGGGCTGGTGATTGGCTCCTTCTACGGCCTGGCGCCGCTCTATGCGGTGCGCCAGGGCTTGAGCACCGAGGAAATCGGTGTGTTCATGGGCGGCTGTATCTTCGCCGGGCTGGTGGTGCAGTGGCCGCTGGGTTGGCTCTCGGATCGCTACGATCGGGCGGCGCTGATCCGCAATGCCTCGATCCTGCTGCTGGTGGTGGCTTTGCCGCTGGCACTGTTGCCGATGCTGCCGCTGCCCCCGATCTCGCTGGCCTGGCTGTTGCCGATGGGGTTTATCGTCTGCCTGGTCCAGTTCACCCTTTATCCGCTGGCAGTGGCGTTCTCCAATGACCATGTGGAGGGCGAACGCCGTGTTTCGCTGACGGCCATGCTGCTGGTGACCTTCGGCGTGGGTGCCTGTATCGGCCCACTGGCGGCCGGTGCGCTGATGAAGCTGTTCGGCGCGAACATGCTCTATGCGTTCGTCTGCGCCTGTTCACTGATACTGATCTGGCGCGTGCGCCCGGAGAAGGTCAGTGGTATGCACCGCGTCGACGAGGCGCCGGTCAAGCACGTCGCCACGCCGGACAGCCTGGCGTCTTCGCCGCTGTCCGCCGCGCTCGACCCGCGGGTCGACGAATCGGCGGTGGAAGAGCAGATGAAGGGCAACGACAACAGCGTGCCGACTCCCGAGCCAGCAGCGGAAACGGAAGCCGAGGAAGAAAGCCGGCCTGCCTGAGGCCGCAAGGGAAGGGCGGCAAGAGCTTGCCGCCCGGGACGAACTAGAACAGCTCGTCCTTCTCGAAGCGCCGGGCTTCGCGTTGCAGCTGGTAGACGAAACGCTCGATGTTGCGCTGCGCCAGGCCGCTCATCTGGTGGAAGCGCATGCCGGCAAAGCTGTAGCCGACCTTTTCCTCGAAATGCACGTGGCGCAGTTCGACCGCCATGGTCAGCGCGCCAAAGGGCAGCCGCGCAGTGAATTCCTCGTAGACCTGGCCGGGCTGCAGACGCTCGGCGGCGTTGCCTTCCAGGCGGATCTTGCAGCCAGTGGCGGAAATGTCGATCAGGCTGCCCTTGAGTGGAGACTTCAGCTTGCTGCCGGCAATCTCCACGGCCACCGGTTGGCCCTGGCCCACGGGGGCGCGGAAGGCATTGCGGCGCTGGTGGTAGAGCATCTCGGACGGCACTGGCAGCCAGTAGCAGCGAGCGCCGTCGATCTCGGAGAAGAAAGCGTTCTGGGTGTTTTCCCAGGCGATGCGCACGCCTTCGTGGAAGGCTTCGATACGGAATTGCTCGCCGTTCTGCAGGAAGCGCTCGCCGTCGTTGGGGATGAGTTCATCGAGGGCGACGATGTTGCGCTCGCGGTTGATCTCGACGACGAAGCTCTGGAAGCGCTGGCCGCGCCCTTCGAAGGTGATTACCAGGGGATCGTGACTGTCCATCAGCATTTTCAGGCTGGCGTGGATCTCCACCGGAGCTTTCAACACCTTCGGTGGTTGAGGGCCATTTTCCTCGGCGAACAGATTGGACACGGTCCGCGGGTCTCCATTGTGTTTGTTATGAGTCGTGCACGGGGCAGGGCCGAATAGTGGCATTCTGCCCTAGGGCGGGCCTTCAGGCCAGAGAAGTTCAGGCCTGGCTGAGCGGGCGCTGGCGGTTGCTCTGGGTGGAGCCGCCGTAGCGATCATAGAGTCGAGGAGTGTCCTGGCCGCGCAGGATATCGAGCGTGCGCTCGGTGCTGGCCTGGCCGGAACGGATGATGCGGCCGTTGCGCTGGTTGGCTTCCTGGCAGCGTTCGAGCAGGGCGCCGAGCTCTTCGGCACGAGCGGTGAGAGCGGTGTTGCCGGTCGCCTGGGCGATCTGTGCAAGCCCTTTGCTGTCCGCGCTGACGCCGGCCTGTTGCAGTGCCTGGGTGCGGATGCGACCGTTCTGCTCGAGCTGATGCAGCAGCGGCAGCTTGCTGTCGAGCAGCTTCTGCAGCTGGTCCAGGTCGCGTGCTTGCAGCGCCTGGTACTCGTCGTCGATCAGCTGCAGCAGGTTGCTGGCTGCTTCGATGTCGCCGTTGATCAGGGAAAGCAGGGCATCGGACATCTTGGGCTCGGCGTACTAGCGGTTGACCAGGCGCTGAGTGAACTCAGCGCTGGGATTCGAAATCGAGCAGCTTGCTGGCGACTTTCTGGCTGTCGACCTGGTAGCTGCCGTCAGCGATGGCCGCCTTGATGCGGGCCACTTTCTCGTTGTCGACCACGGGCTGGTCCTTCAGTTGATCGCTTACTTTCTGCAGTTGCTGCGCGGTGTCGCTCAGCTGTACCGACTCGCCGCTCTTGGCCGGGGCGTTGACGGAGGCATTCTCTGCGGCGGCTTCGCTGCGACCGCTCTGGGCAGCACTGCTACGGCCAGTGCTGGCTGTCGTAGAGGCCGGGTTCAGCCGGTTGAAGTCGATGACCATGGTGGAAACCTCTGGAGGTATTGGACGCTTGCCAAGCTTTTCGGCCGTCCTGAAAGAAACTTTAGGCCGAATTTTCGTGCGCCTGAGCACATTTTGCAGAGGGCTGCGCTCATCATGCCAGAAAAAGCCCGAGGTCGAGCGCTACAGGCTGACTTCCACGGTCCCCGGCTCCACCACGCGAGCCCTGACGATACGCTGGGAGCGCAGGTTGCGCACGCGGATCTGCTCACCGGTTACGCCATCGGACAGCGCTTCGCCGGGCATGAACACGTTGATCGCACTGGTCCTGGCGCGAATCACCACCTGGTCGCCCTTGCGCACGGCCGCCGCCTGTTCGAGGAAGACCGGCGCCAGCACCTGGTCGTTGACGGTTGGGCGCTTGAGCTTCATGCCGACCACCTGGCTCGGATCGGTCAGGTAGCCCTGGCTCAGTTGGCCGACGTCCCGCTCGACGACACTGACGTCACCCGGTTCGACGACATGGTTGCGCTGCAGCGGCAGGGTGGTGACGACAACTTGACGGAACAGCTTGACCGTCGCCGGCACGAACACCGTCCAGGGCGAGCTGCCCTCGCAGAGCACCCGCACGGTGACCCGACCAACGGGCTGTGCCGGGCTTTCCAGCTTCTGCGTCAGGTCCTTGTCGCATTGCGTCAGGCGCAGGCGGGGGTCGATGCGTGCGACTTCAATCTCGTAGCGCGCGTCTATGCCCGAAGTCTGCAGATAATCTTCCACCTTGAACTCAAGAAAGCCCTGGGTGGAGCCGATAAGGATTTCAGGCGCGGTGAAGCCTTCCGCCCCAGCCGGGGAGAGGGTCAGCGCACCCGTCATGCCGAGCAGCGCAGCCATCAGGGCGCGCGCGGGTCTCAGCTGTCGGAAAAATGTCGTTGCCTGTTTCATGCAACGATCCAAGCAATGGTCATGCCGCCTTCGTGAGTCGGGCGGCGTTGCGTGCACAGGAGGCTCAATGGCCGGAGTCATGGATTCGGTCAACCAGCGTACGCAGCTGGTTGGCCAGAATCGTCTCGAACTGCTGCTGTTCCGCTTGAACGGCAGCCAGCTGTACGGGATCAACGTGTTCAAGGTGAAGGAGGTGCTGCAGTGCCCCCGCCTGACCGTGATGCCCAAGTCCAGCCAGGTGGTGCGTGGGGTGGCGAACATCCGTGGCGGCACCATTCCGATCCTCGATCTGGCGCTGGCCACGGGGCGTCACGCCCTGCGGGACATTGCCAACAGCTTCGTGATCATCACCGAGTACAACACCAAGGTGCAGGGCTTCCTGGTGCATTCGGTGGAGCGCATCGTCAACATGAACTGGGAGTCGATCCATCCGCCACCCAAGGGGACCGGCCGCGATCACTACCTGACGGCGGTGACGCGGGTGGACAACCAGCTGGTGGAAATCATCGACGTGGAGAAGATCCTCGCCGAAGTGGCACCGACCTCGGAGGACATCTCCGAAGGCGTGCTGGATGCCGAGACCCAGGCCCGCGCGGTGAGCAAGCGCGTGCTGGTGGTGGACGATTCCTCCGTGGCACGCAAGCAGCTGGTGCGTTGCCTGGAGACCGTCGGCGTGGAAGTGCTGGCGCTCAACGACGGCCGCCAGGCGCTGGACTACCTGCGCCAGATGGTGGAAGCCGGTGGGCATCCGGGCAGCGATCTGTTGATGGTGATCTCGGATATCGAGATGCCGGAAATGGATGGCTACACGCTCACGGCGGAAATCCGTCACGACCCGCGCATGCAGGATCTGCACATTCTCCTGCATACTTCGTTGTCCGGGGTGTTCAACCAGGCGATGGTGAGAAAGGTCGGCGCTGACGACTTCCTCGCCAAGTTCCGTCCCGATGACCTGGCGGCCCGCGTGTCGGACCGCATCAAGGCAGTGGATGGCGCGACGGCCTGATGCCTGAGTGACGAGATGCGGGTGGCGCCGGTGCCGCCCGCATCGTCTATGGTTTTTTGAGCACCGGTCAGGCAGCTGTCGTCGTATTGCCGGCAGCCGTCCACGAGCAAAGAGGCTTATCTGTGACATCCACCAATTCTGAATTCGAGCTGTTCCGGGATTTCCTGGAGAAGACCTGCGGCATCCTCCTGGGCGCCAACAAGCAGTACCTGGTCTCCAGCCGCTTGAACAAGTTGATGGAGCAGCAGGGCATCAAGTCCCTGGGCGAACTGGTACAGAAGATCCAGATACGCAGCCAGCTGCGCGAGCAGGTGGTCGACGCCATGACCACCAACGAAACCCTGTGGTTTCGCGATACCTACCCCTTCGAGGTACTGAAGAACCGCGTGCTGCCAGAGATGATCAAGGCCTCGCCCGGCCAGCGCCTGCGTATCTGGTCGGCCGCCTGTTCGTCGGGGCAGGAGCCGTATTCGCTATCGATGGCCATCGACGAGTTCGAGCGCACCAACCTCGGCCAGTTGAAGGCGGGTGTGCAGATCGTTGCCACCGACCTTTCCGGCTCCATGCTCTCTGCCTGCAAGGCCGGCGAGTACGACAGCCTGGCCATCGGCCGTGGCCTGTCGCAGGAGCGCCTGGCGCGCTACTTCGACCAGAAGACGCCCGGACGCTGGACGGTGAAGCCGCCCATCAAGAGTCGCGTGGAGTTCCGCGCGCTGAACCTGCTGGACAGCTACGCGACGCTGGGCAAGTTCGACATGGTGTTCTGCCGCAACGTGCTGATCTATTTCTCGGCTGAGGTGAAGCGCGACATCCTGCTGCGCATCCATGCCACCCTCAAGCCCGGCGGCTATCTGTTCCTCGGCGCATCCGAAGCGCTCAACGCGCTGCCGGACCATTACCAGATGGTCCAGTGCAGCCCGGGGATCATCTACAAGGCCAAGTGATTGGCCGATGCCCCGCCTGTTCGGGCGGGGCTCTTGCTACTGCATTCACATTCAGCATTCGCATTCAGCCGATCGCGGACGAAGTCCGCTCCTGTGCAGGGATCGGCCTGTGTAGGAGCGGATCCTATCCGCGATCCGCCGACAAGCCCGGCGCCGGGCGTGGCCCTGTTTTTTCTGGAACGGCGGAATCTCGTGCTCGGGAATCGCGGACAAGGTCCGCTCCTACAGGGACGGTTCTGCGCCGAGCAAGGGCGGCAAAGCGCAGCGGCAAGCTTGCCGCCTTGCCTCTGGCGGCAAGGAAAACAGTTGCCGCTTTGCCGCTGTTTGCCGCTTCTTGCCGCTCTAAAGATTCGCTCAAACCCTTGAAAATAAAGGGAATGAAAATATGGCACGCACCTTGCTGAAGTGTTGGCAAGCCCACACCGGCAAACAGGTTCGTGACCATGAGCATCAGCTTCGACAAAGCCCTCGGCATCCACCAGCAAGCGCTGAGCTTCCGCTCCCAGCGCGCTGAAGTTCTGGCCAACAACCTGGCCAACGCCGACACGCCCAACTACAAGGCGCGCGACCTGGATTTCGCCTCGGTGCTGGCGGCCCAGTCGGACAAGATGAAGAACGGCACCTTCAGCGCGACCCTGACCAATTCGCATCACATTGCCGCTGATGGTTTCGGCATGGGTGACGAGTCGCTGAAGTACCGCATCCCGAACCAGCCTTCGGTCGACCAGAATACCGTCGACGAACAGATCGAGCAGGCCAACTACGCGGAGAACTCCGTGCAGTTCCAGGCCTCGTTCACCTTCCTCAACAGCAAGTTCAAAGGGCTGATGAACGCCCTGCGCGGGGAGTAATCGCCATGTCGCTCGCCAGTGTCTTCAACATCGCCGGTACCGGCATGAGTGCCCAGACCACCCGCCTGAACACCACCGCGTCGAACATCGCCAACGCCGAGAGCGTCTCCTCGAGCATCGACCAGACCTACCGCGCCCGTCACCCGGTGTTCTCCACCATGCTGCAGAACGCCCAGGGCGGCGACCAGGGTTCGCTGTTCGGCGAGACCGACCAGGCGGGTTCGGGTGTGCAGGTGCTGGGCGTGGTCGAGGACCAGAGCCCGCTGGTGCCGCGCTACGAGCCGAACCACCCGGCCGCTGACAAGGACGGCTACGTCTACTACCCCAATGTCAACGTGGTGGAGGAGATGGCCGACATGATCTCCGCCAGCCGTTCTTTCCAGAGCAACGCGGAAATGATGAACACCGCCAAGCAGATGATGCAGAAGGTCCTGACCCTGGGTCAGTAAGCGCAGAGGACGCCCCATGAGCATCAATACCGATAACACCACGTCGAACTCGGTCCTGACGTCGCTGAACGCCGGGTCCAAGAGCTCGTCGTCCACGACCGAGACCGGGACCAGCGCGCTGGGCAAGGATTCCTTCCTGCAACTGCTGGTCACCCAGCTGAACAACCAGAACCCCCTGGACCCGCAGGACAACACCGAGTTCGTCTCCCAGCTGGCGCAGTTCAGCAGCCTGGAGAGCATGCAGAACCTGGATACCACCCTGGGTACCTTCTATTCCTCGTTCCAGTCGTCGCAGGCCCTGCAGGCTTCCTCGCTGGTCGGCCGCTCGGTGATCGTCAACTCCAGCAAGGTACAGGTCGACGACCCGAGTGCCGGCGTCAACGGCACCCTGGTGATGCCGTCCGGCGGCGACGGCGTGACCCTGAAGATCTACGACGACTCCGGCGACCTGGTGCGCACCGTCGACATGGGCAGCCAGAAGGCCGGCAACATCGACTTCAAGTGGGACGGCAAGGACGACAGCGGCGAGCTGGTGGGTGCCGGCACTTACACCGTCAAGGCCACCGCCAGCCTGGACGGTACCAGTACCGCCCTGACCACCTACCTGCCGGCCACGGTCAACAGCGTCACGCTCGGCCAGAACGGCGGGGAAATGTCCCTGAACCTGGCGGGCATCGGCGCCGTTTCCGCCTCCAGCATTCAGACCATCGGAAAATAACGCCGCGTTTCGGCACAGGAGCAACACATGTCTTTCAATACCGCCCTGAGTGGACTCAACGCCGCGTCGATGGACCTGAACGTCACCGGCAACAACATCGCCAACGTCGGCACCACCGGCTTCAAGTCGTCGCGCACCGAGTTCGCCGACCTCTACGCCTCCTCGATGCTCGGGACTGGCCGCATTGCCGTGGGTAACGGCGTGGTCACCCAGGCCGTCTCGCAGCAGTTCACCCAGGGCAACCTGAGCACCACTGGTCGCAGCCTGGACCTGGCAGTGAGCGGCAACGGCTTCTTCATGACCAGCGACAACGGCAGCCGCGTCTACACCCGCAACGGCACCTTCAATACCGACGCCAGCGGCTACATCGTCGATGGTTCGGGCAACCGCCTGCAGGGTTACGGCGTCAACGCCAACGGCAACATCGTCAACGGCGTGATCACCGACCTGAAGGTCGACACCGCCAACCAGCCGCCGAGCCCGACCTCCACGATCACCTCGACCCTGAGCCTGAACTCCAACGCCACCACGCCGACCACCACGCCGTTCGATGCGACCGACTCGGACAGCTACAACTGGTCGACCTCGGTGGATATCTACGACTCCCAGGGCAACTCACACACCATGACGAACTACTTCGTCAAGGACAGCGCCAACAACTGGAGCATGTACACCCTGGTGGACGGTCGCAACCCGCAGACCCCGACCAGCACCACGCCGCTGAGCAGTGACATCACCTTCAACAGCGCCGGCCAGCTGACGGGCATCACTTCCACCGGCATGACCGTCAACGCCGACAAGACCCTGACCCTGACTGGCTGGACCCCGGCGGCCGTCACCAACTCCACCACCAGCCCGGTGACCTGGGGCGCCAACGGCGCAGCGGGCGCTACCGGCGGCATCAGCATCGACCTGACCAAGACCACCCAGACCAATGGCTCCTTCGCCGTGACTGCGGTGACCCAGGACGGCTACGCCACTGGCCAGATGTCCGGTCTGTCGTTCGCCGAAGACGGGCAGATGTACGCCACCTACACCAATGGCCAGTCCAAGGTGATCGGCCAGGTGATCCTGGCCAACTTCGCCAACACCCAGGGCCTGACTCCGGTGGGCAATACCGGCTGGAAGCAGTCGCTGGCCTCGGGCGAGGCGGTGATCGGCACGCCGACTTCCGGCACCCTCGGTTCGGTCGGCTCGGGCACCCTGGAAGACTCCAACGTCGACCTCACCGCGCAGCTGGTGAACCTGATCGTGGCGCAGCGCAACTACCAGGCGAACGCCAAGACCGTCCAGACCGAAAGCACCATCTCCGACACCATCATCAACCTGCGCTGATCGGCGTCATGAGAAAAGGCCCCGCCGGGTAAACCGGCGGGGCCTTTTTCTTTACCGCGCGCCTTGCTGCGAATGGCGCGTCAGCGGGTGAGTGGTCAGCGAGCGAGGTGGTTCTCGATCATCTTCACCACGTCACCGGCGTGCCCACTGATGACTGCCTTGGCGGCATACAGGGCCATGCCCCTGACCGCTTCGGGGGCAACCTTGGGCGGCATCACCAGCTCCTGATTCACCACCACGTCCAGCAGTGCGGGGCCGGGCTGCGCCAGCCATTCGACGACGGCTGCCTCCAGCTCGTCGCAGTGCGTCACCTTGCGCCCCCACAAGCCAATGGACTCTGCCACGCGGCCGAAGTCGGGGTTCTGCAGGTTGGTGAAGGCGTCGAGCATGCCTTCCACCCGTTGCTCCAGTTCGACGAAGAACAGCGCGCTGTTGTTGAACACCACCAGCTTCAGCGGAATTTTCTCCTGGACCAGTGTCAGCAGGTCGCCCATCAGCATCGACAGGCCGCCGTCGCCGCACAGGGCAATGACCTGACGTTCCGGGAAGGCGACCTTCAGGCCCATGGCCTGCGGCATGGCGTTGGCCATGGTGCCGTGCACCAGGCTGGCCAGGGTACGCCGGCCCGGCAGGGCGCTGATGTAGCGCAGGATCCAGATCATCGGTGAACCGCCGTCGGCGGTGAACATCGCATCCGCCGGAGCGTGGCGGTCGATCAGGCTGGTCAGGTACTGCGGGCGGATCAAGCCGCTGTGCGTTGGTTGGGCATGCTCGCGCAGGCCATCCAGTGCCTTGCTGTGTCGCTCCCGGCAGTGGTCGAGGAAGCTGCGTTCCTGGCGCGGGGTGATCAGCGGCAGCAGCGCCTCCACGGTGCTGCGCACATCGCCCACCGCACCGAGGCTGATCGGATGGCGGCGGCCGAGATGGCTGGCTTCCAGGTCGATCTGGATGATGGTCGCGTGCTCCGGGTAGAACTGCCGCCAGGCGAATCCCGAGCCGAGGATCAGCAGCGTGTCGCACTGGCTGACGGCATAGCAGCCGGACTCGTGCCCCATCATGCCTATCATGCCGACGTTGAACGGGTTGTCCGGTTCGAGGAAGTCCTTGGCGCGGGAGCTGTGGGCGATGGGTGCCTGCAGCGCTGCTGCCAGTTTCTTCACCTCGTCCTGTGCCCCGGCGCAACCGATGCCGCCATAGATGGCAACGGACTTGCCGGCATTGAGTAGCGCGGCGATCTGCTGCAGTTCGTCGTCGGCCGGTCTCACTCTGGGCCGGGGCCTGATCGGTGGCAGTGCCTTGGCGCCGGTCGGCGCAGGCATGCCGGCGATGTCGGCCGGCAGCACCAGCACGGCGACGCCGCGCTTGTTCAGCGCTTCCTGAACGGCCTGCCGGGTCTTCTGAACGGCCTGTTGCGGGCTGTGGATTTCTTCGCAGTAGACGCTGCAACGGCTGTAGACCTGGAGGAAGTCGACTTCCTGGGGGAAGTCCGTGCCCTGGGTGTCGCTGAGGATCTGGCTGGCGATCAGTACCACCGGCGCGCCGTTGCGGTGGGACTCGAACAGGCCGTTGATGAAGTGCAGGCTGCCCGGCCCGCAGCTGCCGGCGCACAGGGTCAGGGTTTCGCTGATCAACGCCTCGGCGCCAGCGGCAAAGGCGCCGGCTTCTTCGTGACGCACGTGTACCCAACGGATTTTGCCCTGGCGTCGCAGGGCGTCGGTGAAATGGTTGAGGGTATCGCCGGGAATTCCCCAGCAGTGTCTGGCACCTGCGCTGAGCAGGATGTCGACCATGAGTTCTGCCACTGTCTGGCTCATATCGGGTTCCTTGGATCTTCAGGGAAGGGGGTGTGTGTGCCTCTTCGGTGCGCACGTCGGCCCCTTGCTGACGGGGCCGTTGGCGGGGATGGCGGATCAGGGCTTCTTGCGTACGGCGGTGACTTCGATCTCCACCAGCCAGCCCGGATCGAACAGACCGGCCACCTGGATGGCTGAGCGCGCCGGCACCTTGGGCTGAGACGCGGTGCCGAAGAACTGGTTGTAACCTTCCATGAAGCCGGCGAAGTCCATCTTGCCGCCCTGCTTCGGGTCGCCCACCAGGTAGGCCTGCATCTTCACTGCGTCATCCATGCCCAGTCCCATGGACTTGAGGGTGCTCTGGATGGATTGAAGGACGCTGATGGTCTGGGTTTTGGTATCGCCGTACACCACGGTGGCGCCGGAGAGGTCCTTCTGCGGCACGGCGCCGGGCGTCAGGCCACTGACATGGATTTCCGAGGAACCCTCGGGCACCTCCACCGCCAGGGCGATGGGGAAGTTGGAGTCCGGCAGCTTGTAGCGGATCACCTCGGCGGCGCTGGCGTAGAGCGGACCGGCCAGCAGGATGAGGGCAAGCGGCAGGGTGAAGCATTGGAGTCGTTTCATCGGTCAGCCTTCCTGGTAGGTGATGGGCTTGGGCGGTCGCAGTTCCTTGACCTGCTGCGCGGTGATGGTCTGCGTGCTCTTGTTGCCGAAGTGGGTGGTGACGTAGTTGGCGACGGCGGCAATCTGCGTGTCGTTCAGGTCGGCGCTGAAGCTGGGCATGCCGTGCAAGCCGTTGAGCATGATGGTGGCGGGGTAGTCCGGAGTGGCCAGGCGTGGGTTGTCGGCGAGCTTGGGATACATCCCCGCGCCGCTGTGGGCGCCCTGGCCTTCGGGCATGTGACAGCCCTGGCAGATGGACTGGTAAAGCACGGCACCGTCGGTGCTGGTGAAGTTGTTGTGGTCGTTCTGGAAGATCGCGTCGTCCCGGCGCATGGGGTCGGGGCCGGCCAGCGCAAGGGTTGGAAGCAGGGTCAGCAGGGCAAAGAAGGAATGGCGTGGTTGCATGGCAGTAATCCTCAGGAGGCTGAGCCGACGATGCGCCGATGCAGGCGGGTGACAGCGTCGCGGGCGGAGAGGGCGGCGCCTTCCTGCCAGCCGGGAATGTAGGAAGCGTGCTCGCCGGCCAGGAGGATGCGGCCGTCGATCTGGCACAGGTTGTCGTAGTGCTCCTTGCGCGTTTCTTCGGTCCACAGGCCGTAGCAGCCGTTGCTCCAGGGAACCCGGTGCCAGCCGACGGTGATGCCGTTGTCGAACTCATCGTGGTATTGCGGGTGGATCTGCGCGCCGTATTCGAGAACCTTCTGCAGGCGCTCGTCCGGCGTCATGGCGGTGAATTTGTAGGAGTCCGCGCCGAAGGTGTAAGCCGCCATGAGAACGCCCTTGCCGGGTTGGTTGATGCCGGCCATGGGGTAGCTGATGCGGTTGATCGGCAGGTTGGTGCGGGTGATGCCGCCGTAGATGCGCTCATCGTCCTCCCAGAAGCGCCGTTTGAACTGGATGCCGGCCTTGAAAGCGGTGTCATAGGGAACGGCAGCGATGGCGGCCTTCATCTTGTCGCTGACATTGATGTCGAGCTGGCTGAGGATCGACAGGGGCAGGGTGCAGATGCACCAGTCGGCGCTGGCGTGCTGGGTCTTGCCGGTCTTCAGGTCGGTGTAGGTGGCGGTGACGCCCTTGTCGGTCTGCTCGATCCTGCTGATCCTGGCGTTGAATTGCAGGACCGCTTTTAGCTCGCGTTCGAAGGCCCTGGGCAGCATGTCCATGCCGCCGGTGGGCTGGAACAGCGCGGTCTGGAATTCATACAGCTGGCCCTGGGAGATTGCCGCCCACAGGCCGGACTTGAGCAGGTCGCCCAGCTGCGTCGGCTCGGAATAGCTCGCCACCGGCATCAGGCCGCCGCCGGGGTCGATCTCGTAACCGCGCCGCGCGCTGGAGACCAGGCTCTTGGAATAGCGGTAGTTGCTGTCCAGGGCGCCGAAGTCCTTCAGCGATTCGAGCAGCCTCTGCTGGTCCTCCTTGGTCAGCGACGAGTCGAGGGTGCCCTGGCCGACCACCTTGGCCAGCAGTTCCGAGACGCCGCCCTGATAGTCGCACTGCACATGGCGCAAGCGCTGTGGCTGGCCGCTGAAAGTGTCGGAGGCATGGACATAGGCGTTGTAGTTGACCTGGAAGAAAGGCTCGATAGCGACGCCCAGTTCCTTGTAGTAGTCCAGCATCGCGTAGTGGTTGTAGGGGATGCGCCACGGACCGGGATTGATGTACTGGCCCTTGTCAAACCGGCACACCTGCTTGATGCCGCTCAGTTCGGTGAACTCATCTCCGCCGCGCAGCGTCCAGGAGCGGCCACCGGCCTTGGCGTTGAATTCGAGAATCTGCACCTTGTAGCCGGCCTTGCGCAACTCATAGGCCGAGACCAGGCCAGCGATGCCCGCGCCGAGGATCAACACGCTGGCGCCCTTGGGCGCGCCTTCGAGTTTCATCGGCCCGCGGTAGGGCGGTACCGCGGCGTAGCCCAGGCTGGTCGTGGCCTGGTACAGCACGGCGCCGCCGGCAGCCATGCCGATCATGGACAGCAGATTGCGCCGGGTGACAGTAGCGGAATGGACCATCTTCGGAAGTACTCACGTCGAGAGTGAACAAGGCCACCAGAAGCTGAGTGGCTACTGCCGGCTGGGCCGGTCTTCCTTAATTAGCATCGTCCCCTTGGGCGATGGGCTGAGTGGGAATGAAGTGGAACGATCGGCCAGAACACAGCGAAGAATCGGACGCTCAACTTCTTCCGAGCGAAGAATTTTCCAGGTAGCCCCTCTGATAGGGCGTGCCTCTGAAGAGTGACTTCTTCAACTTGGCGTCACGTTGCCGGTGGCGGCAGTCTGTCGCCGCTTCCCGGCCATTCAGTAGCGGGCTGATGCTGGATATTTTAAAAATTCTTTAAATATCAATTGATTATGTGGTTGTTGTGGGTCTGGCATAGCCCTTGCTAGCTCCACTCCAGCACCGCCGGGAATTCGACTCGGCACTGGAGGAATGCCTTGGACAGAATGCTGTATGTCGCCATGAGCGGCGCGAGCCAGAACACCAAAGCCATGCAGGCTCACGCCAACAACCTGGCGAACATCTCGACGACTGGTTTCCGCCGCGACTTCGAACAAGCTCGCGCCATGCCCGTGTTCGGCGACAGCTTTCCGGCGCGCGTCTTCGCCATGAGCGAACGCCCGGCGACCGACTTCACCACCGGCTCCCTGCAGGAGACCGGCCGTGACCTGGACGTGGCTGCCAAGGGCGATGCCTGGATTGCCGTACAGGCGCCGGACGGCGGCGAAGCCTATGTGCGCACCGGCAGCCTCGAAATCGATGCCCTCGGCCAACTGCGCACCGGCGACGGCATGCCGGTGATGGGCAATGGCGGGCCGATCGCGATTCCGCCGGAAGAGAAGATCGACATCGGCCAGGACGGCACCATCACCGTCCGCGGCCAGGGTAACCAACCTAACGCGCTGGCCACCGTCGACCGCATCAAGCTGGTCACGCTCGATCCCAAGCAGCTGGAGAAAGGCAGCGACGGCCTCATTCGCCTGAAGTCGGGCCAGCCCGCCCCGCAGGCCGACGCCAATGCCGGTGTGCAGTCCGGCGTGCTGGAGGCCAGCAACGTCAACGCCGTGGACGAGATGACCTCGATCCTGGCGCTGTCTCGCCAGTTCGAATTGCACGTGAAGATGATGAAAACCGCCGAAGAAGACTCCCAGTCGATGGCGCGTGTTTTGCAGTTCAGTTGATTTAGAACCTGATTAACCGTTCGAGGCGCCACGAATCCGGCGCCCGAGGAGAACGACATGCTTCCGGCACTTTGGGTCAGCAAGACCGGTCTGTCCGCCCAGGACATGAACCTGACCACCATCTCGAACAACCTGGCGAACGTGTCCACCACGGGCTTCAAGCGCGACCGCGCGGAGTTCCAGGACCTGCTCTACCAGATCAAGCGTCAGCCCGGCGCCAACTCGACCCAGGACACCGAGCTGCCCTCGGGCCTGCAACTGGGTACCGGTGTGCGCATCGTCGGCACCCAGAAGAACTTCACCGCCGGCAGCCTGCAGACCACCGACAACCCGCTGGACCTAGCGGTCAACGGTCGCGGCTTCTTCCAGGTGCTGACCCCGGACGGCACCGTCGCCTACACCCGTGACGGCAGCTTCCACCTGAACTCCGACGGTCAGATCGTCACCTCCAACGGCAATACCCTGGAGCCGGCCGTTGTCGTCCCGGCGGAAACCCAGACCTTCACCGTCGGCAACGACGGCACCGTCTCGGTCACCGTCGCCGGCAACGCCACGCCGCAGATCATCGGCAACATCCAGACCGCCGACTTCATCAACCCGGCGGGCCTGCAGGCCACCGGCGACAACCTGTTCCTGGAAACAGCCTCCAGCGGCGCGCCCCAGGTCGGCACCCCGGGCCTGAACGGCCTGGGCACCGTGCTGCAGAACACCCTGGAGAACTCCAACGTCAGCGTGGTGGAAGAGATGGTGAACATGATCACCACCCAGCGCGCCTACGAGATGAACTCCAAGGTGATCTCCACCGCTGACCAGATGCTCTCCTTCGTCACGCAAAACCTGTAACCCGCTGATCCCGTAGTCGCTCTCCCCGAGAGGTAGCTGTAGATGAACCGTTCCCACCTCCTTCCGCTGCTGGCCATCGCCGCGTTGGCAGGGTGCGTGAGCCCTCCGCCCAAGCCGGACGATCCCTATTACGCTCCGGTGCTGCCGCGCACGCCTGCGCCGGCCGCCCAGAACAACGGATCGATCTACCAGGCCGGGTTCGAGAACAACCTCTACGGCGACCGCAAGGCCTTCCGCGTGGGTGACATCATCACCATCACCCTCAACGAGAAGACCCAGGCCAGCAAGAAAGCCAACTCGGACATCTCCAAGGACAGCAGCAACAAGCTCGGCCTGACCTCGATGTTCGGCAGCAGCCTGACCACCAACAACCCGGTAGGCGGCGGCGACCTGAGCCTTTCCGCCGAGTACTCGGGCAACCGCGAAGCCAAGGGTGACAGCGCCGCCGGGCAGAGCAACAGCCTGACGGGTTCGGTCACCGTGACCGTGGCCGATGTCATGCCCAACGGCATCCTCGCCGTGCGTGGCGAGAAGTGGATGACCCTGAACACCGGCAATGAGCTGGTGCGCATCGCTGGCCTGATTCGCGCCGACGACATCGCTACCGACAACACCGTGTCGTCCACCCGTGTGGCCGACGCGCGCATCACCTACTCGGGCACCGGTGCGTTCGCCGATGCGAGCCAACCGGGCTGGTTCGATCGCTTCTTCCTCAGCCCGCTGTTCCCGTTCTGAGCAGGGTGAATGTGATGATCACTGTAGGAGCGAGCTTGCTCGCGAAGTCTCTGATCCGCCGGGTTCGCGAGCAAGCTAGCTCCTGCAGCCTGGTGCTGCTCTGTGCGTTGATGGTCGTGCCGGCCGCCCATGCCGAACGGCTCAAGGACATCGCCACCATCCAGGGCGTGCGCAATAACCAGTTGATCGGCTACGGCCTGGTCGTTGGCCTCAACGGTACGGGCGACCAGACCACCCAGACGCCGTTCACCCTGCAGACCTTCAACAACATGCTGGCGCAGTTCGGCATCAAGGTGCCGGCCGGTTCGGGCAACGTGCAGCTGAAGAACGTCGCGGCGGTGTCCATCCATGCCGACCTGCCGCCTTTCTCCAAACCGGGCCAGGCCATCGACGTCACCGTCTCTTCCATCGGCAACGCCAAGAGCCTGCGCGGCGGCAGCCTGCTGATGACCCAGCTGAAGGGTATCGACGGTCAGACCTACGCCATCGCCCAGGGCAACCTGGTGGTCGGCGGCTTCGATGCCGAAGGCCGTGACGGCTCCAAGATCACTGTCAACGTGCCGTCGGCCGGTCGCATTCCTGCCGGTGCCACGGTCGAGCGTGCGGTGCCGAGCGGTTTCGACCAGGGCAATACCCTGACGCTGAACCTCAATCGCCCGGACTTCACCACCGCCAAGCACATCGTCGACCGCATCAATGAACTGCTCGGCCCGGGTGTCGCCCAGGCCGTAGACGGCGGCTCGGTGCGCGTCAGCGCGCCGCTGGACCCGAACCAGCGCGTGGACTACATGTCCGTGCTGGAGAACCTCGACGTGCAGGCCGGCGAAGCCGTGGCCAAGGTCATCATCAACTCGCGCACCGGCACCATCGTGATTGGTCAGAACGTGCGCGTGTCGCCGGCCGCCGTGACCCATGGCAGCCTGACCGTGACCATCACCGAAGACCCCATCGTCAGCCAGCCCGGCCCGTTCTCCAACGGCCAGACCGCCGTGGTGCCGCGCTCGAACGTGAGCGCCAACCAGGAAGCCAAGCCGATGTTCAAGTTCGGCCCCGGCACCACGCTGGATGAAATCGTACGCGCCGTTAACCAGGTGGGCGCCGCGCCCGGCGACCTGATGGCGATCCTCGAAGCCCTGAAACAGGCCGGCGCGTTGCAAGCCGACCTGATCGTGATCTGAGGACGCCGCCGTGGACGCCCGACTGCTTTCTGCTGGTACCTCGACCACCGACTCCGGTTCCTACTCCGACCTCAATCGCCTGTCGGCGATGAAGACCGGCGCGAACCGCGACAGCGCCGGGAACATCCGCAAGGTCGCCCAGGAATTCGAGTCGCTGTTCATGAACGAAATGCTGAAGTCCATGCGTTCGGCCAACGAGGTGTTCGCCAAGGACAACCCGATGAACAGCGAAGCAGCCAAGCAGTACCAGGACATGTACGACCATCAGCTGTCCGTGTCCCTGGCCACCCAGGGGCATGGCATCGGCCTGGCCGACGTGCTGGTCAAGCAGATGGAAAAGATGCAGGGCGTCCGCCACACCGGCAACAATCCCTTTGCCCAGGCTGGCGTACAGTCCGCCACTGACGGTACCCAGAGTGCAGCGGCCACCGCCGCGGCGTCCGACCGGCAGAAGACCCCGAGCGTGTTTGCCGCCAACGGCAAGGCCTTGCCGCAACCTGACGCTGGCCGTGACGATCGCCAGGCGCTGAATGCTCGTCGCCTCGCGCTGCCGGGCAAGCTCGCCCAGCGTATCGCTGCGGGCATCGTGCCGGGTGCCGACGGCTCCGTGGCTTCCACCGCCAACCAGCCGGCGCAGCTGGCCAGCAACGACTGGCGTGGCAATCAGGCCTATACGAAGCAGATCGACACCAGCGTGCCGGTGGCCGATGTCGATACCTCGGCGATCTCCACCAGGCCGGGCAAGTCGATGTTCGCCTCGGCCGACGACTTCATCAGCACCATGCTGCCCATGGCCGAGCGCGCGGCCAAGCGCATCGGTGTCGACCCGCGTTACCTGGTGGCCCAGGCCGCGCTGGAAACCGGCTGGGGCAAGAAGATGATTGCCCAGCGCGACGGCAGCAGCAGCCACAACCTGTTCGGCATCAAGACCGGCTCGAGCTGGAAGGGCGACTCCGCCCGCGCCACCACTACCGAATTCGAGAAAGGCAAGGAAGTGAAGGAGGTGGCGTCGTTCCGCGCCTACAACTCCTTCGAACAGAGCTTCCAGGATTACGTCAGCTTCCTGCAGAACAACGACCGTTATCAGGATGCACTGGATTCCGCTGCGCGCCCGGACCAGTTCATGAAGGAGATGCAGCGCGCCGGCTATGCCACTGACCCGCAGTACGCGCGCAAGGTGAACCAGATCGCCAAGCAGATGCAGGTCTACCAGACCGTTGCGATGGCCGACACCCCGACTCGCACACTGTGAAGCCCTGTACAAAGGACTGCGCTAAGGAAAGACCATGAGCCTCTTATCCATCGGACTGTCCGGCCTCAACGCCTCGCAAGCGGCGCTGAGCACCACCGGCAACAACATCACCAACGTCAACACGGCCGGCTATACCCGCCAGACGACGTCGCAGGTGACCTCCGCCGAGCAGTTCGCGGGGCGGTATTACGTCGGCACCGGTACCACGGTGCAGGACGTCCGCCGGATGTACAGCGAGTTCCTGGCCAACCAGCTGCGCGGTGCCACCTCGGTGGACAGCGATGCGCAGACCTACCTGTCTCAGGTCAACCAGATCGATTCGCTGCTGTCCGACAGCACCACCGGTCTGTCCAAGGTCATGCAGAACTTCTTCGCCTCGCTGCAGACCGCCGCGGCGACGCCGACAGACGCCGCCTCGCGCCAGTTGGTGCTGACCCAGGCCGCGAACCTGGCGCAGCGCTTCAACTCGATTTCCACCCAGCTGGGCACCCAGAACAGCTACGTCAACACCCAGATGGACAGCCTGGCCGGGCAGGTCACCGACCTGGCCAAGACCATCGCCCAGTACAACCAGGCGATCATCGCCGCCGAAGCGGGCGGCGCCAGCGCCAACGACTTGCAGGACAAGCGCGACCAGGCGGTACTGCAGCTGTCGGACATGATCGGCGTCAGCGTGGTCAAGCAGGGTAGCAGCCTCAACCTCTACCTGGGCTCCGGCCAGCCTCTGGTGGTGGGAGCCAATTCCTCTACCTTGACCGCAGGCCCGAGCGCCAACAACCCGTCGCAGTTCAGCCTGAGCCTGAGCTCCGGCAGCTCGACCATGGACGTCACCTCGGTGGTCACCGGCGGACAGATGGGCGGCTTGCTGCGCTACCGCAGCGACGTGCTCGACACGACCCAGAACGAACTGGGACGCATGGCCATCGTCCTCGCCGATACCTTCAACAGCCAGCTCGCCCAGGGCCTGGACCTGAACGGCAATTTCGGCGCGCAGCTGTTCAAGGACATCAACGACGCCAGCGTCATCGGCAACCGTAGCCTGGCCAACACCCATAACACCGGTACCGGCAACCTCAACGTCAACATCACCGACAGCAGCGCGCTGACCACCAGTGACTATGAGGTGACCTTCACCTCTGCCACCGGCTACACCATCAAGCGCTCCTCCGACGGCACGGTGCTGGGCAGCGGTGATCTGACCGATAATCCGCCCAAGGAATTCGACGGCTTCAGCATCAGCCAGCAGAGCGTCGGCACCGTGCAGGCCGGCGACCGCTTCACGGTGATCCCGACCCGGACCGCCGCTTCGGACATCTCGGTCACCATGACCGACTCCAATCGCCTGGCCTTCGCCTCGGCGGTGACCGCCAGCACCACCACCGGCAACATCGGTAGCGGCACCATCAGTGGCACCAGCCTGACTTCCCAGCTGGACTCGACCAACAGCGCGGCCATGTCGGCGGCGATCAAGGCTGGCCTGCCGGTCAAGCTGGTGTTCGACGCGGCCAGCGGTGGCACCCAGGGCTATACCATCTACGACTCGGCGGGTAATTCGCTGGGCACCGGCAATATCGTGCCGGGGCAGAGCAATGACCTCAGCATCACCGTGCCGGGAACGCCGTCGTTCACCTTCGAGACCACCATCGCCGGTTATCCGGGGGAGGGCGACAGCTTCTCCGTGGCCTTCAACAGCGACGGCGACGCCGACAACACCAACGCGCAGAAGCTCATCGACCTGCAGACCAGCAAGACCGTCGGCAGCGGCACGGGCAGCGGTAGCGGCATGAGCCTGACCGGCGCCTACAGCAGCCTGACCGAGACCGTTGGCGCCACGGCCAACCAGGCCAAGCTCGACGCCACCGCCACTGAAGCGGTGCTGACCAATGCGCAGGGCACCCGTGACTCGCTGTCGGCAGTGAACCTCGACGAAGAGGCGGCCAATCTGGTGAAGTTCCAGCAGTACTACACGGCCTCCGCGCAGATCATCAAGACCGCGCAGACGCTCTTCGACACCCTGATCAACAACATCTGAGGAGGCTGAAATGGTTGTGCGAATTTCCACCCCGCAGATCTTCAATTCGAATATCGACAACTACAACCGCGGCTATGCCAGCCTGGCCAAGCTGCAGGAGCAGATCTCCAGCGGCACGCGTATCCAGACTCCGGCGGACGACCCCGTCGGCGCCGCACGTCTGCTACAACTGGAACAGCAGCAGGCGCTGCTGACCCAATACAGCGGCAACATGACCAGTGCCACCAACAGCCTGAACCAGGAACAGAGTGTTCTCGACTCCATCACCACCGCCCTGCAGCGCGCCCGCGAACTGACGCTGCGCGCCGGCGACGGTTCGATGACCGACGAGGACCGCGGCGCCATCGCCGACGAACTGGGCGAGATCCAGAACCAGCTGCTGACCCTGATGAACAGTAAGGACGCCAGCGGCAACTACCTGTTCTCCGGCAGCAAGAGCACCGTGCAGCCCTTCGTGCAGAACGCCGACGGCAGCTTCAGCTACCAGGGCGACCAGAGCACCCTCAAGCTGCAGATCTCCGATAACCTGACCATGTCGACCAACGACAACGGTTGGAGCATCTTCGAGATGGCCGCCAACGCCAGCCGTACCGTCAGCTCGGTGACCAGCAACCCGAGCACCGATGGTACCCAACGCGTGTTCCTGTCCCAGGGCACGGTGACCAGCGACAGCAACTACAACGCCAGCTTCCGCGACGGTGCGCCGTACACCCTCAACGTGCTCAGCGGCACGCAGTACCAGATCCTCGACAAGGACGGTAACGACGTCACCAGCGAGGCCACCACCAACGGTACCTACGACGCCACGTCCACCGACAGCAATGCCATCAGCTTCCGCGGCGCACAGTTCCAGCTCGACGTTTCGCTGCCGTCCAGCGACGACGCCAGCAATATGGACAGCCTGGTCAATGGCTACAGCTTCAGCTTCGGTACCGCACCGGACACCCTGTCGATCAAGCGCAGTGCCACCAATACTTCCACCGCGCAGATCACCTCGGCCACCGTGAGCAACAACACGGCCTACACCACGCAGTTCCCCAGCAGTGGCGTGCAGCTCAAGTTCACCAGTGCCACCGCCTTCGAGGTTTATGCGCTGCCCACCAACCAGGGGGCCACGCCGCTTTCCACCGGCACTCTGGGCGCAACCTTCCCGCAGACCGTCACCGTGGCCGGCGTCGATATGAGCATCAGTGCAGCGCCGGCTGCCGGCGATCAGTTCAGCGTCACCGCCAGCTCGCCTGAACGGCAGAATATTCTCAACACCATCGGCGACCTGCGCGACGCGCTCAATACGTCCACGGCAGGCGATCCGCAGGCCCAGTTGAACATCCGTAACATGGTGGCGACGGCGATCACCAACCTGGACAAGGCGAGCGACCAGGTGCTCGCCACCCAGTCCTCGATTGGCGCGCGGCTCAACACCATCGATGTGCTGAACCAGGAAAATCAGAGCCTGGCCCTGACCAACACCACCACGCAGTCATCGATCCGTGACACCGACATGGCCGCCGCGACATCGCAGTTGGTGCTGCAGCAGACCATGTTGGAGGCGGCCCAGGCCGCGTTCGCGCGGATCAGCCAGCTGAGCCTGTTCAACAAACTCTAATTCGGTATCGGGAGAGAAGTAGCATGGCAACCCTCGAAGAACTAGCGGCGTTCTGGAACGCTGAAGGCCTCAGGCATGTCATTCCAGATGTTGGCGGCGAGTTTCCAGAGGGCTTCGATGTCCGGTTGATGCTCAGTCAGATGATCGATGCCACTGATGGTGTGCTCGAAGTCGGGTGTGGATATGGCCGTCTGTGCAAAGCATTCCCTGCACAGAGCTATTTGGGAGTGGATGTCAACGTTTCGGCGGTCAGCACGGCGCGTGAAAACCATCCCGGCTATCGCTTCGAATGTATCGAGCCCGGAGCGGAATTGCCGAAGGCGGGGACCGCCTTGATCTACACCGTGGCTTGCCATATTCCCGACGAGGAACTGGGACGCTTCCTGGCGCCGATCTGTGCAGCAGTGGACCGAGTGGTGATTGGGGAGGTGATGGATGAGCGCTGGCGACGAGATGGCAATCCGCCGATCTTCAATCGTGATCCAGAGGCCTATGTGGGGGCCATGTTGCGTCAGGGCTTCGAACTGGAGCGATACGGCAAGGCCGTGTATGCCCGTTATGACACTCCGGCCTTCAATGTCGGGCGCGATGTGCGCCTGACTGTTCACGTATACCGCCGCAAGGGATGACCCCGTGAGGGGCTCCCCGACGGTCGGGATCAGGCCCCTTTGTTCGGCGCCAGCAGGTAGTTAGTGCTGAGCGTATACTCGAATGCTCGTGCTACCTGATAGCCGTTTTCCACGCTCCAGGAAACGAGTCTGTCCTTGTTGTCATTAGTGGCGCGCACCAGGATCAGTGGGCGGTTCCTCTCTATCAGATCCCTGGCGCCACGAAGGATGCCGATCTCCAGGCCGGGGCGATCGATTCGCAGCAGGTGGCAGCCAGTCTCGGGGTGCAGGCTGTCCAGCGCAGAACCTTGCGCCTGGCTGTAATCCTTCAGATCCATGCGGCCAAACAGGCTTTCCGCTTTATCCGGATTGTTCGGACCCGCGCCGACAATGATCTGGTGAGCTCGATAGCGTTCCGGGTCAAGCTCGTTCAGGCGCAGGTTGTACTCCAGGTATTGAGCCAGTTCCGGGTTCACCTCATAGCTATCGAGTGAGGCTGCATTGGCGGCGAGCGCAAGGAACAGCGAATGGCTACCCAGGTGAGCGCCCACGTCGATCAGTTGGGCATCCTGTGGTAGCCGGCGGAGCACCTCGATCAGCTCCTCCCCGTCATGCAGACGCTCGCCAGCCAGTAGGGTCTGGATCGGGTCCAGCGTATTGCTCAGGCGCAGAGAGAGACTGCCTTCTCTGAGAGGGATCGACGCAACCACATCGTTGTTCCGGCAAAAGTCTGCGAACACTTGATTGATCGCCTCACGCCAGTCGTTGCCGCTGGCTGCACGTGGGCCGGTCGAATGCTGTCCGCGGATGTTGAGGAACAGGGGGGTATCGATCTTGACGCAGCGCTGGTCTTTCCAGAGGCGCAGGTAGTAGTCGAAGTCTTCGCCGGTATCGAGTTCCGTATTGAAGGCATTCGCTTCAGCCACGCCCTGGCGAACGAAGTGACCCATCTGCAGGGTCAGGTAGGGATCGTTCAGCAGCACCTGCTCCAGGCTATCGATCGGACTGATCTGGTTCTCGCGCCGCGATACCTGGCCCGCCTTCAGATCGGCGACGAAAATGGCTCCCCAAATGGCGTCATGGGTCGGCAGCAGACTGGCGACATCAACAAAGGCGCTGGGGCACATCACATCGTCGGCGTCGAGGAAGAACAGCCAGTCGATACCGCGATTCCCGGCTTCCTTGACCGCCAGGTTGCGAACATGCGAGCGGCCGAGTAGCCCTTGGCTGTCATCCATCTCCAGTACCTGGATTTCGTTGAAGGCACCTTGGCCATGGGCGACCGCTCGGGCGACCGAGTCCTTCGCGCGGCTCACGATGTCCTGATGGCCTGGGCCTACGGGGATGATCACACAACACTTCATGTTTTTGTCCTGCAGTCAGATCAGAGATGGCCGTTGTCGCGCATCGCGGTGACGGCCTTGTCCAGAACGTTGCCCCACCTGCCGATCTCCAGGTTGCGCACGAGATGGACCGATGGGTACCAATAGCTCTGGCTGTCATTCAGAGCCCAACGCCAGTTGGGGTTAAGTTGAAGCAGTACATAGGTCGGGATGCCCAAGGCGCCGGCCAGATGTACAGTCGTGTTGTCGATGCTCAGCACTGTGTCCAGTGCAGCCAGCTGATTGGCCTGAGCGTCCATGCTGGTCAGCGGATCCACGCTTGGATCGTGGTGGATATTGAGGCCCAGGATCTGTGCCTCGTAGCGTTCCAGCAGAGTGTCGCCATACTGCAGGTTGATGAACTGCACGCCCGGCAGACTGGATAGACGGGCCAGTTCGGACATCGTGATGCGGCGGCTCTGCATGTCGTTGGACACGTTGGTGCCGCCACGCCAGGAGAGGCCGATTAGGCGTTTGCCAGGGAAAAGCTTGCTGTACTCTTCACGCTTGGCTTGAGCACCGGCCTGATCGGCCTTCAGATAGCCTGACGGGCTCGCGAAGGAAGGCAGGTCCGGGCGAAGCCAGCGGCCCAGGCTGCCCATCGGGATATGGAAGTCGCAGCGCGGCCAGTTCTGCCGATACAGCATCTGCACCCCGTCGTTCACCGTGCCGGACTGCTCGCGGCGGATGAACTCGACCTGCGGGAAACTGCGATTGAGGATGGGGTCGAGTCTTGCGTAGCTCTCGAAACAGATCCTGCCACCCAGCGCCAGAAGGCTGGGCAGCATGCTGGCGAACATGATGTGGTCCCCGATGCCTTGCTCAGCCCACACCAGTAGCGACTTACCTTGCAGCGGCTCGCCTTGCCACTGGGGAATGTTGAATACCTGCTGCTGGTTCTGCTGGCTGGCGGGCCAGCGCCACTCGTAATGTGGCCAGCCTGCCTCGAACTCCTTCAGGCGCAGCATCAGCAGGCCGAGATTATTGTGGGTGCCCACGTGCTGAGGGTCCTTGTCCAGGACCACCTGGTAGTGCCGGAAGGCGTCTTCATATCGCGCTACCTGCTCCAGCGCTGTGGCCATGTTGAAGTGCAGGCGTACGTCGTCCGGTGAAGCTTCCAGGCCTAGCTGGCAGCAGGCAATGCAGTCATGGTAACGGCCAGTGTCGAAGTAGAGCTTGGACAGCGCGCAGAGAATCCAGGTTTGCTGGCTGGCATCGAGTTTGCCTTGCAGAGTCTCCAGCAGTAGCTTCTCGGCTTCCTCATTCTGCTGTGCGGATTGCAGCGCATTGATGTACAGCTTGAAGCGCCAGAGGTTCGGCCGCTGCTGGTACCAGGTGCGTGCCTGCGCAAGCTGATCGCTGAACTCGGTTGCCTCAGCCATGCGATCGAAAATTTCAGCGTCCACCTTGTCATCGCCTGGCATCGAGAGTGCCTTTTCTATATGGGCGCGGGCGGCCTGCGGTTGTTTCAGGCGCAAGTGGAGGTGGCCGAGCTTGGCATGAATCAGAGCTACCTGAGGCGTGATGGCTGCCAGGCGTTCGTACAATTGCACCTGGCCAAGCATGTCATCGGCAAGTTCTGCTTGCTGGAGAGCATGGGCGATGCGTTGTATTTCAGCTCGATCGTTTTGTTCAGACATGAGCGGTTCCATGTGGCGGCAGTTTGGCGCTTTGCGTGGGTACAGCAAGATTGGGGCCAGCAGGAAGAAAAGGTGTTCCTGAAAATTCTTCGAAAAAAAATTAAAGCCCTTCCGACTTGGGACGATAACCCTAACGAAGGTTCTCCACGCCATTTCGAAACAAATCGCGGCAGGGAGGCCACTCAGCCCTAATACGAGGAATTCGTCATGGCTCTTACCGTCAACACCAACATCGCCTCGCTGTCGGTTCAAAAGAACCTGACCAAGGCCGCCAACAACCTGAATACTTCGATGACCCGTCTGTCCACCGGCCTGCGTATCAACAGCGCCAAGGACGACGCCGCCGGCTCGCAGATCTCCAACCGTCTGACCAGCCAGGTCAACGGCCTGAACGTGGCCGTCAAGAACGCCCAGGATGCCAACTCCATCGCCCAGGCCGCCGAAGGCGCCCTGCAGGAGTCCACTAACATCCTGCAGCGTATGCGTGAACTGTCCCTGCAGTCCGCCAACGGCTCCAACAGCAGCGAAGACCAGACTTCCCTGAACCAGGAGTTCAAGTCGCTGACCGCTGAACTGACCCGTATCTCCAAGACCACCACCTTTGGTGGCGGCACCTCCGGTATCAAACTGCTCGACGGCAGCGCCGGCACCAACGGCACCCTGACCTTCCAGGTCGGCGCCAACGCCAACGAAACCGTCAGCTTCACCTTGAGCGACATGAGCGCCACCGCGCTGAAAGGTTCCTCGCAGCTGGCCTCGGCCAACCTGACCGGTATCACCTTCGACAGCGCTGGCCTGGCTTCCACCGCCGGCACCATCGCCATCAACGGCACTGCCGTGTCCTACGAGAAGGGCGCTACGGTCAACGACATCGTTGGCGCGATCAACACCAACGTCAGCGGCGTCGCTGCGGTCAACAGTGCAGCCAGCGCCGGTGCTACCCCGGTCATCACCCTGACCTCCAGCTCCGACTTCAACGCCGGTGTGGTTGCCAGTGCCGGTCTGGTGAGTGCCGGTGCGGGCTCGGCCGCTACCGCCACCAGCTCTGCGTTCACCGTACAGCAACTGGACATCACCAGTGCCAAAGGCGCCCAGTCGGCCACCCAGGTGATCGACGCCGCCCTGAAGCAGATCGACACTCAGCGTTCCGCGCTGGGTGCCATCCAGAACCGTCTGGACAGCACCATCTCGAACCTGCAGAACGTGTCCGAGAACGCCACCGCTGCACGCAGCACCATCCAGGACGTGGACTTCGCCGCTGAAACCGCGGAGATGACCAAGCAGCAGACCCTGCAACAGGCCGCCACCGCGGTACTGGCCCAGGCCAACCAGTTGCCCTCCGCTGTCCTGAAGCTGCTCCAGTAAGGGACGCCGAAAGGCAATAAACGGAAGGAAGGGCGCCCAGCGCCCTTCCTTGCTTTGCGTGTGGAGGGTAATACCTGATGGATACCAGCCTCGGAATCAACAGCCCGCGCCCGGCCGACAATGCCGCCGCAGGCAGCAAGCCGGCCAGCGGCAACAGCTTGCCGCAAAGCGCCAAGGAATCGTCGGCCAGCAACAAGACGCGCAGTCTGAACGAAGCCGTCAGCAAGTTGCGTGAGCAGGCCCAGTCGGTACAGCGCAACCTCGAGTTCTCGGTGGACGACGCCAGCGGCGAAACCGTCGTGAAGGTCGTGGCCTCCGATACTGGCGAGGTCATACGGCAGATTCCTTCGGAAGTTGCGCTCAAGTTGGCAGAAAGCCTGAAGGAAGCGGGTAATCTGCTGTTCAGTGAACGCGCCTGATCTCGGTTGAGAGTCAGAGAATTCGAGAGCTCTGGCGCGATTCTTGAATGAAGCGTCACAAGACGCAGGCGGCAATCAGAATACCGCCAGAAATTTGGACAGGAGGGTAGGCAAATGGCCGGGACTTCAATCAATGGCGTAGGGTCGGGATACGACATCGACTCCATCGTGACTGCTTTGGTGAATGCGCAAAAAGCGCCGAAATCGAACCAGATCGCCACCCAGAAGACCGCGACCAATACCACGCTGTCCGGTATCGGCTCGCTGCAGAGTGCCCTGGATACGTTCCAGACGGCCATGGGCAAGCTCAACGACGCCAACTCCTTCGCCGGCCTGGCGGTGAAGTCGTCGAACACTGATGCGCTGACCGCCACCCTGGGCACCGGCGCTGCCGCCGGTACCTATGCCATCGATGTGGAAAGCCTGGCCACCAGCTCCAAGGTCGCTACCCAGTACATCGACAAGTCGGCCACCTTCGGCGCCGGCAAGCTGACCATCACTCAGGGCAGCAGCACCTACAATGTCACCGTCAAGGCGGGGGCGAGCCTGTCTGACATCCGCGACAGCATCAACACCCAGCTCAAGGACCAGGGCCTCACCGCCAACATCATCACTGATGCCAGCGGCCCGCGTCTGGTCTTGGGTTCCAGTGTCACCGGTGCAGGCAGCGATATCAGCGTATCCACCAGCGGCGATTCGAGCCTCGATGTGCTCAAGATCGACGGCGCCGGCACCAAGGCTTCGGCCACCGCCGGCGGCTATGTCAGTGCTCCCGCGGCGAATGCCAAGTACACCATCGACGGCCTGGAAATGAGCAGTTCGGTGAACAAGATCTCCAGTGCCATCAGCGGCGTGGAGCTCAACCTGGTGGCCACGGGCAAGTCGACCGTCACTGTGGACACCAACACCGACGGCCTGAAGACTTCCATCCAGTCCTTCGTCTCGGCGTACAACGCGTTGATCACCAGCGTTAACTCGCTGACCAAGGTCACCAATACCACCGACTCCAGCGGTAACCCGACCACCACGGCCGCCTCGCTGGCCAGTGACTCGATGACTCGCAACCTGCTCAACACCTTGCGCACCCAACTGGTCGGGTCGTCGGCTGATGGTGGCAGCATCAAGCTGCTGTCCCAACTGGGTATCTCTACCAAGACTGACGGTACCCTGGAAGTCGATGACACCAAGCTCGACAAGGCGCTGGAGAAAAACTTTGCTTCGGTGCAGGGGTTCTTCACCGGTGACGGCGGCCTGCTCAATCGTATGAGCAGCAGTATGGACGTCTACACCAAGTCCAATGGCCTGCTCGATCAGCGGAAGGCCGCACTGAACGACACCCTGAGCGACCTGGCCGACCAGTCCACCAAGCTGGATAACCGCATGACCAAGCTGACCGAGACGCTCATGGCCAAGTACACCGCCATGGACACCCTGGTCGCCCAGCTCAATGCCACCAAGTCCAGCGTACTCACCACGCTGAACGCGTTGAACAAGACCAGTAGCTCCGATAGCTGATCCCTGAGCCGCGCACTGCGCCGCTCTGCGGCGCCGTTGCACGGCAGTACGCCCGTGCAGATTTTTGCCTAAAGCTTTTCCCGTCCTCGCCGATACTTTGAATATCAACGATTTGATCGTTCAGCGAATCAAGGGGAAAGAGATGAACGCTTCGGCAGCGCTGCGCCAATACCAGAACGTGAACAACCAGTCGCAAGTGCACGACGCGTCTCCCCATCGCCTGATCCAGATGCTGATGGAGGGCGGCCTCAGCCGCATCGCTCAGGCCCGCGGCTCCATGGAGCGCGAGCAGTTCGCCCAGAAGGGCATGCTGATCGGCAAGGCCACCGGGATTATCGCCGGTCTGCGCGAAGCGCTGAATTTCGAAGCCGGTGGTGAGCTGGCCGAAAACTATGCCAACCTGTACGACTACATGAGCCGTCGCCTGGGCGACGCCAACCGCAGCAACGACCTGGAAGTCCTCGACGAGGTGTCGGGCCTGCTGCGTACCATCAAGGAAGGCTGGGACGCGATTCCGCATTGATCGCAGCTCGCCAGGAGATACCGAACATGACGCTCGCCGTCCAGCAGATCGAACAGACCCGCCTTGCTCTTGGTGCGGCGCTGGCCCAGGGCGACTGGGAAGCCGTCGCACAGCTTGACCTCCAGTGTCGCGAGCACGTCGATGCCGCGATGGTCGAGCCGATGGACGATGACAGCGACCTCAAGCGCAGCCTCGAGGGTCTGCTGGTGCTGTACCGCGATCTGGTTCAGGCGGTCACCCGGCAGCGCGAGGAAGTGGCCACCGAGATCGTCCGCGTCAACCGTTCGCACCAGGGCGCCAAGGTTTACCAGATGTTCGGCTGATCC
Organism: Pseudomonas nicosulfuronedens; assembly: GCF_005877905.1. Lineage (GTDB taxonomy): Bacteria > Pseudomonadota > Gammaproteobacteria > Pseudomonadales > Pseudomonadaceae > Pseudomonas > Pseudomonas nicosulfuronedens. The sequence goes on from NZ_SWDV01000003.1 coordinate 232,615, forward strand.
ATCCGGATTGGCTCTCTTTCGGCGGTGATCGGCAAAGTGCCGGTGGCCGCCGCCTCCGCTTCGAACTACGCTCCATTTCAATTGCCATGACAGGGATCAACACCCTTCGTCGGGCCGCACCAAAAAAAACACGCCATAAATTTGACTCGAGCCACAATTTTGACTTAACTAGTGGCCAAATGCTGGCTAGCACGAGGAAATTGTGCTGTGGCCAGGTCGTGTCAGCCGCCGTAGTACGGCCTTCAAGCCCGGGATGACAAGCTAAGATGTGGCGCGAAACGAAAATCCTCGTGATCGATGACAACCAGGACCGTTGCCGGGACCTCTCGGTGATCATCAGCTTCCTGGGTGAAGACCAACTGTCCTGCAGCAGCCGTGACTGGCGCCAGATCGTCGACCCGCTGCCCAACGGCAGCCGCGACGTGCTCTGCGTGCTGGTAGGCGCGGTGGAGAGCAAGGGCGGGGCGCTGGAGCTGCTCAAGCAGCTCGCGGCCTGGGACGAGTACCTGCCGGTGCTGCTGATGGGCGAGCCGGTGCCCAACGAGTGGCCTGAGGAACTGCGCCGCCGCGTGCTGGCCAGCCTCGAGATGCCGCCCAGTTACAACAAGCTGCTCGATTCCCTGCACCGCGCCCAGGTCTACCGCGAGATGTACGACCAGGCCCGCGAGCGTGGCCGCCAGCGCGAGCCGAACCTGTTCCGCAGTCTGGTGGGCACCAGCCGCGCCATCCAGAACGTGCGGCAGATGATGCAGCAGGTCGCCGACACCGACGCCAGCGTGCTGATCCTCGGCGAATCCGGCACCGGCAAGGAAGTGGTCGCACGTAACCTGCACTACCATTCCAAGCGCCGCGACGCGCCCTTCGTGCCGGTCAACTGCGGCGCGATTCCGGCGGAGCTGCTGGAAAGCGAATTGTTCGGCCATGAGAAGGGTGCCTTTACCGGCGCTATCACCACTCGCGCTGGCCGCTTCGAGCTGGCCAACGGCGGCACGCTGTTCCTCGACGAAATCGGCGACATGCCGCTGCCGATGCAGGTCAAGCTGCTGCGTGTGTTGCAGGAGCGCACCTTCGAGCGCGTGGGCAGCAACAAGACGCAGAACGTGGACGTGCGCATCATCGCCGCGACCCACAAGAACCTCGAAAAGATGATCGAGGACGGCAGCTTCCGTGAAGACCTGTACTACCGCCTCAACGTCTTCCCCATCGAGATGGCCCCGCTGCGTGAGCGCGTCGAGGACATCCCGCTGCTGATGAACGAGCTCATCTCGCGCATGGAGCACGAGAAGCGTGGTTCGATCCGCTTCAACTCCGCCGCCATCATGTCGCTCTGCCGCCACGACTGGCCGGGCAACGTGCGGGAGCTGGCGAACCTCGTCGAGCGCCTGGCGATCATGCATCCCTATGGCGTGATCGGCGTGGGCGAGCTGCCGAAGAAATTCCGTCATGTCGACGACGAGGACGAGCAGCTGGCGACCAGCCTGCGCGAGGAGCTGGAGGAGCGCGCGGCGATCACTGCCGGCCTGCCGGGCCTCGACTCGCCGGCGATGCTGCCGGCCGAGGGCATCGACCTGAAGGACTACCTCGCCAACCTCGAGCAGGGCCTGATCCAGCAGGCGCTGGACGACGCCAGTGGCGTGGTCGCCCGTGCCGCCGAACGCCTGCGCATCCGCCGCACCACCCTGGTGGAGAAAATGCGCAAGTACGGCATGAGCCGTCGCGAAGAGGAAATGGCGGAGGATTGACGCCTTCGCCTTGCTCGTTTTTTCAAGCCATTGAAATATAACGAGTAAATTTTAGGCACGGGGTTTGCTAAGACTCATCCGACCGACAGATTCACGCCGTCGGACGGATGAGGAAACCCGCATGATGCACGCCACCAATCGCCAGACTGAACTTGCTTCCCAGCTGCCAGCGGAACCGCTGCCGGTGCCGGTGGAGCAGCAGAGCCGTGCCCATCTGGAGCAGACTTTCGAACTGTTCAGCCAGATGTCCAGCCAGCTCAACCAGTCCTACAGCCTCCTGGAAGCCCGCGTCACCGAGCTGAAGGGCGAACTGGCCCTGGTCAGCGCGCAGCGCATGCAGGAGCTGGCGGAGAAGGAGCGTCAGGCCAACCGCCTGCAGAGCCTGCTCGATGTGCTGCCCGGCGGCGTCATCATGATCGACGGCCAGGGCGTGGTGCGCGACGCCAATCCGGTGGCGGTCGCGCTACTGGGCAAGCCGCTGGTGGGCATGCTCTGGCGTGAAGTCATTGCCCGCAGCTTCGCCCCGCGTGCCGATGACGGCCACGAAGTTTCCCTGCGCGACGGACGCCGCGTGTCCATCGCCATCCGCCCGCTGAATGGCGAGCCCGGTCAACTCATCCTGCTCAATGACCTGACGGAAACCCGTCGCCTGCAGGACCAACTGGCTCGCCACGAGCGTCTGTCTGCCTTGGGGCGCATGGTTGCCTCGCTGGCTCATCAGATTCGCACCCCGCTGTCCGCCGCCATGCTTTATGCGGGCCACCTCAGCGAGGGCGAGTTGCCGGTCGAGCAGCAGCAACGCTTCGCCGGGCGCATCAAGGAGCGCCTGCATGAGCTGGAAAGCCAGGTGCGCGACATGCTGGTGTTCGCCCGCGGTGAGTTGCCGCTGCCGGATCGCATCGCGCCGAATCAACTGTTCGCCAGCCTGCGCGCCGCCGCCGAATCCCATGTCGTCGGCCTGAATCTGCGCTGGCAGTGCGACGCTCGCGTTGGCGAGCTGCTGTGCAACCGCGACACCCTGGTCGGCACCGTGCTCAACCTGGTGGAGAACGCCATCCAGGCCGCCGGCCGCGATGTGCGCCTGAAGGTGCACCTGTACCAGCGCGATAACAGCCTGCGCCTGTCCATCAGCGACAACGGCCCGGGCATGAGCGCCGAAACCCTGGCGCGCCTGGGCGAGCCTTTCTTTACCACCAAGACCACCGGCACCGGCCTTGGCCTAGCCGTAGTGAAAGCCGTCGCCAAGGCCCACCAGGGCGAACTGCTTCTGCGCTCGCGCCCCGGTGTCGGTACCTGCGCCACCCTGATCCTGCCTCTGATCCTGGCTCAACCCGTCGTCCACGAGGAGTGATATCCATGGCCGCCAAAGTCCTGCTGGTCGAAGACGACCGCGCCCTTCGTGAAGCTCTCTCCGACACCCTGTCCCTCGGCGGGCATGACTTCATCGCCGTCGATTGCGCCGAGGCTGCACTGCCGGCGCTGGAGAAGGACAGCTTCAGCCTGGTGATCAGCGACGTGAACATGCCGGGCATGGACGGGCACCAGTTGCTCGGCCTGATCCGCAAGCGCTACCCACAACTGCCGGTGCTGCTGATGACTGCCTACGGCGCCGTCGACCGCGCCGTGGATGCCATGCGCCAGGGGGCAGCCGATTACCTGGTCAAGCCGTTCGAGCCGCGTGCGCTGCTGGAACTGGTGGCCCGCCATGCGCTGGGCGCTGTGTCCGCCAGCGTCGGCGAAGGTCCGGTAGCCCTGGAACCGGCCAGCCAGCAATTGCTGGAGCTGGCTGCTCGTGTCGCGCGCAGCGATTCCACCGTGCTGATTTCTGGTGAGTCCGGTACCGGTAAGGAAGTGCTGGCCCAGTACATCCACCAGCAGTCGCCGCGTGTCGACAAGCCCTTCGTTGCGATCAACTGTGCGGCGATCCCGGACAACATGCTCGAGGCCACCCTGTTCGGCCACGAGAAGGGCGCTTTCACCGGTGCCATTGCCGCCCAGCCGGGCAAGTTTGAACTGGCCGACGGCGGCACCATTCTGCTCGACGAAATCTCCGAGATGCCGCTGGCCCTGCAGGCCAAGCTGCTGCGCGTGCTGCAGGAGCGGGAAGTGGAGCGCGTCGGCGCGCGCAAGCCGATCAGCCTCGATATCCGCGTGCTCGCCACCACCAACCGAGACCTGCTGGGCGAAGTGGCTGCCGGGCGTTTCCGCGAGGATCTCTACTATCGCCTGTCGGTGTTCCCGCTGGCCTGGCGCCCGCTGCGCGAGCGTCCCGCCGATATTCTGCCGCTGGCGGAGCGCTTGCTGGCCAAGTACGCCCGCAAGATGAACCATGCGCCGGTGACCCTGGCCGACGACGCCCGCGCCGCTTTGCTGGCGCACCCTTGGCCGGGCAACGTGCGTGAACTGGACAACGCCATCCAGCGTTCGCTGATCCTGCAGCAGGGTGGCCAGGTGCAGGCCGCCGACCTGTGCCTGACCGCGCCCATCGGCCTGGCTCCGCGCCCGGTGCTGGCGGCGGTCCCGGCGCCCGTCGCTCCGTCGATTCCGACCAGCGTCGAAATTCCGTCGCCGGCTTCCACCGAACCCGGCCAACTGGGGGAAGACCTCAAGCGCCGCGAGTTCCAGATGATCATCGATACCCTGCGCAGCGAGCGCGGCCGCCGCAAGGAGGCCGCCGAACGACTGGGCATCAGCCCGCGCACCCTGCGTTACAAGCTCGCGCAGATGCGCGATGCGGGCATGGATGTGGAGGCTTACCTCTACGCCAGCTGACCGGCAAAAAAGTACCCCCTCTTGGCCCGCATTCGTGCGGGCCTTTTCTTGACGGTCTCCAGGCACAGACCGAGGGGCTGTTTGTAGGCGCGAGCTTGCTCGCGAACCGCTTAGCGCTGATGCCGTCGGTTGGTCTTGTTCGCGAGCAAGCTCGCTCCTACAGGAAGAGCCGGGGCCAAGGCGCAAGTGCTGAGCTGAGGCCCGTCTTTCCCTCTGCTTGAAAGGTCCGGCCCAGAGCCTTCCTCCGCATTTTTCCTACGTCTGAAAAAGCTGGCACCCAAGTTGCAATCCCCTCTGCAAAGCGCCGCGTAGTGTCAAAAAACCGCGGCCAGTCGGAGGGGTAAGTGATGAGTCAGGGTATCGAGTTCAATCGTCTGCTGCTGGAAATGCGCTCCATGCAAATGGAGGCCATGGCCAAGGCGAAGACGCAGGCCGCACCGGCTGAGCCGGGGGCGCCAAGCTTCTCGCAGATGCTCGGGCAGGCGGTGGAAAAAGTGAACGGTACCCAGCAGGCCGCCTCCGACCTGTCCTCTGCCTTCGAGATGGGGCAGAAGGGCGTCGATCTCACCGACGTGATGATCGCTTCCCAGAAGGCCAGTGTTTCTTTCCAGGCCATGACCCAGGTACGCAACAAGCTTGTCCAGGCGTACCAGGACATCATGCAGATGCCGGTTTGAGCGGCGAGGATCGTAGGTAATGTCCCAAGCCTCCGTTGTTGACAGTCAGGTTCCGGCCAAGGTCGGCGCCGACGCGCCGAAAAAGCCGCTGCTCGGCCTGACTTTCCTCGAGAACCTCGCGGACATGCCGGTGCTGCGCCAGGTTGGCCTGCTGGTCGGCCTTGCCGCGAGCATCGCCATCGGTTTCGGCATGGTCCTGTGGTCGCAGCAGCCTGACTACAAGCCGCTGTACGGCAGCCTGAACGGCGTCGATGCCAACAAGGTGGTCGAGGCATTGTCCGCTGCCGACATCGGCTACAAGATCGAGCCCAACTCCGGCGCGCTGCTGGTGAAGGCCGATGACCTGGGCCGTGCGCGCATGAAAGTCGCCGGTGCCGGCCTGGCACCGACCGACAGCAACGTCGGCTTCGAGATCCTCGACAAGGAACAGGCGCTGGGCACCAGCCAGTTCATGGAAGCGACCAACTACCGTCGCGGCCTGGAAGGCGAGCTGGCGCGTACCGTCTCCAGCCTGAACAACGTCAAGGGCGCCCGCGTGCACCTGGCGATCCCGAAAAGCTCGGTATTCGTCCGTGACGACCGCAAGCCCAGCGCCTCGGTGCTGGTCGAGCTGTACCCGGGCCGCACCCTGGAGCCGAGCCAGGTGCTGGCCATCGTCAACCTGGTCGCCACCAGCGTGCCGGAGCTGGACAAGGGCCAGGTCACCGTGGTCGACCAGAAAGGCAACCTGCTGTCCGACCAGCAGGAGCTCTCCGAGCTGACCATGGCCGGGAAGCAGTTCGATTTCACCCGTCGCATGGAAACCAACTTCACCCAGCGCGTGCACAGCATCCTCGCGCCGGTACTGGGCAGCGGGCGCTACAAGGCCGAGGTGTCTGCTGACGTCGACTTCAGCGCGGTGGAATCCACCTCGGAGTCGTTCAACCCGGACCAGCCGGCCCTGCGCAGCGAGCAGAGCAACAACGAGGAGCGTCAGAACAGCAACGGCCCGCAGGGTGTGCCGGGTGCACTGTCGAACCAGCCGCCGGGGCCGGCCAGTTCGCCGCAGACCACCGGTCAGAATGCCGGCGCGGATTTCGTCGCCCCGGGTCAACCCCTCAAGGACGCCAACGGCCAGCCGATCATCGACCCGAAGACCGGCAAGCCGGAACTGGCGCCGTACCCGACCGACAAGCGCCAGCAGAACACCCGCAACTACGAGCTGGATCGCTCGGTGAGCTACACCAAGCAGCAGCAGGGGCGCCTGCGCCGGCTTTCCGTCGCGGTGGTGCTGGATGACCGCATGATCACCGATCCGAAGACCGGTGAAGTCAGCCACCAGCCCTGGACCGCCGACGAACTGGGCCGCTTCACCCGCCTGGTGCAGGACGCGGTAGGCTATGACGCCAGCCGTGGCGACAGCGTCAGCGTGATCAACGCGCCGTTCGCTCCGGAGCTGGGTGATGACATTGCGTCGCCGCCGTTCTACTCGCAGCCCTGGTTCTGGGACGTGGTCAAGCAGGTGCTGGGCATCGTCTTCATCCTGGTGCTGGTGCTGGGTGTACTGCGGCCGGTGCTGAACAACCTGTCGGGCAACAAGAGCAAGGCCCTGGTGGCCGGTGGCGCTGCAGGCGAAGGCGGCCTGGGCGAGTTGGGCGGTCTGGAGGGCGAGTTGTCCGAAGACCGTGTGAGCCTCGGTGGCCCGGCCAGCATCCTGCTGCCCAGCCCGTCCGAGGGGTACGATGCACAATTGAATGCGATCAAGACACTGGTCGCCCAGGACCCGGGGCGCGTTGCCCAGGTAGTGAAGGACTGGATCAATTCCGATGAGTGAAGCCCGCATGAGCGCCAAACTGAACAAGGTCGACAAGGCTGCCATCCTCCTGCTCTCCCTGGGTGAGACCGATGCCGCGCAGGTACTGCGCCACATGGGCCCGAAGGAAGTGCAGAAGGTCGGCGTGGCCATGGCGCAGATGCGCAACGTGCATCGCGAGCAGGTCGAGCAGGTGATGGGCGAGTTCGTCGAGATCGTCGGCGACCAGACCAGCCTGGGCGTGGGCGCCGACAGCTACATCCGCAAGATGCTCACCCAGGCCCTGGGCGAGGACAAGGCGAACAACCTCATCGACCGCATCCTGCTGGGCGGCAACACCAGCGGCCTGGACAGCCTGAAGTGGATGGAGCCGCGCGCCGTGGCCGACGTGATCCGCTACGAGCACCCGCAGATCCAGGCCATCGTGGTCGCCTACCTCGACCCGGACCAGGCCGGTGAAGTGCTCAGCCACTTCGATCACAAGGTGCGCCTGGACATCATCCTGCGCGTGTCCTCGCTGAACACCGTGCAGCCCTCCGCGCTCAAGGAACTCAACCTGATCCTGGAGAAACAGTTCGCCGGCAACGCCAACTCCACCCGCACCACCATGGGCGGCGTGAAGCGCGCGGCGGACATCATGAACTACCTCGACAGCTCGGTCGAAGGCTCGCTGATGGACGCCATTCGCGAAGTCGACGAAGACCTGTCGGGCCAGATCGAAGACCTGATGTTCGTCTTCGACAACCTCGCCGACGTCGACGACCGCGGCATCCAGGCGCTGCTGCGCGAGGTTTCCTCGGACGTGCTGGTGCTGGCCCTCAAGGGCTCGGACGAGGCGATCCGCGAGAAGATTTTCCGCAACATGTCCAAGCGTGCCGCCGAACTGCTGCGCGACGACCTCGAGGCCAAGGGCCCGGTACGCGTCAGCGAGGTGGAAGGTGCGCAGAAGGAAATCCTCACCATTGCCCGGCGCATGGCCGAGTCCGGCGAAATCGTACTGGGTGGCAAGGGCGGCGAGGAGATGATCTAAGTTGGTCAAGGACGAGGACAAACTCAGCGAGCTGATCCGCGCGCGCGACGTGGCGGGTTTCGACCGCTGGTCGTTGCCCAGCTTCGATCCGGCGCGGCCGGCTCCGGAGCCGGAGCCTGAACCGGAACCCGAGATCGCGGAACAGCCGCAGATCGAGGAAGTGCCGGAGGAAGAGGTCAAGCCGCTGACGCTCGACGAACTCGAGGCGATCCGCCAGGAGGCCTACAACGAGGGCTTCTCCACTGGCGAGAAGGACGGCTTCCACGCCGGCCAGATCAAGGCGCGCCAGGAAGCTGACGCGGCGCTGCAGCCGCGCCTGCAGAATCTCGAAACCCTGATGTCGCATTTGCTCGACCCCATCGCCGAGCAGGACCAGATGCTCGAACAGGGCATGCTCAACCTGGTGACCCACGTGGTGCGCCAGGTGGTACAGCGCGAGCTGGCCACCGATTCCAGCCAGATCCGCCTGGTCCTGCGCGAGGCGCTCAAGCTGCTGCCGATGGGCGCCAGCAACATCCGCATCCAGGTCAACCCGCAGGACTTCGAACTGGTGAAAGCCCTGCGCGATCGCCACGAGGAAAGCTGGAAGATCATCGAGGACGACGGCCTGCTGCCCGGCGGCTGCCGTATCGAGACCGAACACTCGCGTGTCGACGCCACGGTCGAGACGCGCCTGGCCCAGGCCGTGAAACAGCTCTTCGAGCAGCAACGCGACCAGGCGACCCATGCATTGGAGCCAGACCTGCACGTGGACTTCGGCGTCGGCCAGGGCGAGTCCGATGCGCCTTGATCGCGTCAGCTTCGCCCGCCGCCTGCAGGGTTACAACGACGCCGTGAGCCTGCCGGCCCAGCCGGTGGTGGAAGGTCGCCTGCTGCGCATGGTTGGCCTGACACTGGAGGCCGAAGGCCTGCAGGCCGCCGTTGGCAGCCGTTGCCAGGTCATCAACGACGGCGGCTACCACCCGGTGCAGGTGGAAGCCGAAGTCATGGGCTTCGCCGGCAGCAAGATCTACCTGATGCCGGTCGGCAGCCTCGTTGGCATCGCCCCTGGTGCCCGCGTGGTGCCGCTGCCCGACTCCGGTCGCCTGCCCATGGGCATGTCGATGCTCGGCCGCGTGCTCGACGGTGTCGGCCGCGCTCTGGATGGCAAGGGCGGCATGCGCGCCGAAGACTGGGTGCCGATGGACGGCCCGATCATCAACCCGCTGGCGCGCGACCCGATCCACGAGCCGATGGATGTCGGCATCCGCTCGATCAACTCGCTGCTCACCGTCGGCCGTGGTCAGCGCCTGGGGCTGTTCGCCGGTACCGGCGTGGGTAAATCCGTGTTGCTGGGCATGATGACCAAGTTCACCAAGGCCGACATCATCGTGGTCGGGCTGATCGGCGAGCGGGGCCGCGAAGTGAAGGAGTTCATCGAGCACATTCTCGGCGAGGAGGGCCTGAAGCGCTCCGTGGTGGTCGCCTCGCCAGCGGATGATGCGCCGCTGATGCGTCTGCGCGCTGCGCAGTACTGCACCCGTATCGCTGAATACTTCCGTGACAAAGGCAAGAACGTGCTCTTGCTGATGGATTCCCTGACCCGTTATGCCCAGGCCCAGCGTGAGATCGCCCTGGCCATCGGTGAGCCGCCGGCGACCAAGGGGTATCCACCATCGGTGTTCGCCAAGCTGCCGCGCCTGGTCGAGCGTGCCGGCAACGGCGAGAAGGGTGGCGGTTCCATCACGGCGTTCTACACCGTGCTCAGTGAAGGCGACGACCAGCAGGACCCGATCGCCGACGCCGCGCGGGGTGTGCTCGATGGTCACTTCGTGCTGTCGCGTCGGCTGGCCGAGGAAGGCCATTACCCGGCCATCGACATCGAGGCCTCGATCAGCCGGGTGATGCCGCAGGTCACCACGCCCGAACACCTGCGCGACGCCCAGCGCTTCAAGCAACTGTGGTCGCGCTATCAGCAGAGTCGCGACCTGATCAGCGTCGGTGCCTACGTGGCCGGCGGTGATCCGGAGACCGACCTGGCCATCCAGCGCTTCCCGATCATGCGCCAGTTCCTCCGCCAGGCGCTGGACGAGAGCCAGAACCTCGACGACAGCCGCCTGCTGCTGGACGCGGTGGTCAGCGGAAAGGCCGGGTGATGAAGCTCGGCCGTAGGATGGGTGGAGCTTGCGATACCCATCGTCTGGCAGTTCGCGGCGAGTTGCAGCATGGGTATCGCTGCGCTCCACCCATCCTACGCACGCGGCATCGCGAGGAGAGTGTATGAACCGTCGCGCCGAACGCCTCGCCCCGGTGGTGGACATGGCGCTCAAGGCCGAGCGCGAGGCCGCGCGGCAGCTTGGCCAGATGCAGGGCCAGTTGCAGCAGGCGCAGCGCAAGCTCGCCGAGCTGGAGCGCTACCGCTTCGACTACCAGCAACAATGGATCACCAATGGCCAGCAGGGTGTCAGCGGCCAGTGGCTGATCAATTACCAGCGCTTCCTGTCCCAGCTCGAGGGCGCCGTCGAGCAGCAGAATCGCTCGGTGGCCTTCCACGAGGGCAACGTGGGCAAGGCACGGGTCATCTGGCAGGAGAAGTACGCTCGCCTTGAGGGGCTGCGCAAGCTGGTGGAGCGCTACCGCGAGGAAGCTCGTATGGCTGCCGACAAGTACGAGCAGAAGCAGCTCGACGAATTCGCCCAGCGCCTGAAGCCTTCCGCCGACTGATCCGGCCTGCGGCCGTGCTAGGCTCCAGTCAGATCCCGACCGGAACCTTTCCATGCCGCTTCCCACTCCCGTGCCTGTGGATTTCCAGCGCGTCTTCTCCCTGTGGCGCCTCAGCGCCGAAGGCGAGCCGATCATCACACTGAGCAGCCACCTGCTGCCGGTTCGCTGGCAAGGTCGGGCGGCCATGCTCAAGCGCGCCCTCGACGTCGATGAACGCCTGGGCTCGAAGGTACTCGACTGGTGGGATGGCGACGGCGCTGCGCTGGTCTATGCCTACGACGGTGACACCATCCTCATGGAGCGCGCCGAGGGTGAACGGTCGCTGATGCACATGGCGCTTCATGGCGAGGACGATCAGGCCAGCCGCATCGTCTGCGATGTCGTGCGCAAGCTGCACCAGCCACGGGAAAAACCTCTGCCGGAGGTGATCGGCCTGCGCGAGTGGTTCCGCGATCTCGCGCCTGCCGCCGTGCGCTATGGCGAGCTGTTCCCGCGCTGCCTGGAGACCGCCGAGGCGCTGCTGGCCAGCGAGCACGACCAGTGCGTGCTGCATGGCGATGTTCACCACGACAACATTCTGGATTTCGCCGAGCGCGGTTGGCGCGCCATCGACCCCAAGCGTCTGCAGGGTGAGCGCCTGTTCGACTATGCCAACCTGCTGTGCAATCCGGACTTGCCCACTTCCCGCGAGCGCGCGCGCTTCCTGCGTCAGCTGGACGTGATCGTCGAGCACGCACGCGTCGACCGCCGTCGCCTGCTGGAGTGGGTGCTGGCATTCGCCGGTCTCTCCGCCGCCTGGTTCCTCGATGACGGCATGGCCGCCGAGAGTGACCTGAGCGTGGCGCACCTGGCTGCCGCCGAGCTGGACCGCATGGCATGCTGCGCTTGAACCGAGCCCTGTTGCAGGCGCATCCGCGCCTGATCACCTCCGCCGTCATCGGCGCATTGGTGGCGCTGGCGTGCTACCGGTTCGCGCCCATGACTCGCGTGCTACTGGGCTGGAACTGCATGGCCTGGCTCTACGTGCTGCTGATCGGCTGGCTGGCCCTGCGCGCGGCGCCAGCGGAAGTGCGCCGCCTGGCGGAGATCGAGGACGAGAACGCCGAGGCGGTGCTGGTGCTGGTCACCGTCGCAGCCGTGGCGAGCCTGGTTGCCATCGTCGTCGAGTTGGCCATCGCAGGGCATTCCAATGGCCGCGAGCAGTTCGTTCGCTACGCCTTTACCGCCAGCACGGTGCTGGGTTCCTGGTTCCTCATTGGCACCATCTTCACCATGCACTACGCCCGCCAGTTCTACTCGGCCGATACGGCGGAGCCGGTGCTGCGCTTCCCCGAGGGTGAAAAGAACCCGGACTACTGGGACTTCCTCTACTTCTCCTTCACCCTCAGCGTGGCGGTTCAGACCTCCGACGTGGAGATTGCCTCACGCTCGATGCGCAGGGTGGTACTGGCGCACTCGGTGATCGGTTTCCTGTTCAACACCGCGATCCTGGGGCTGGCGATCAACATGGGCGCGGGGCTGATCGGCTAGCGGGTGATCAGGGCTGGAACGTCTCGACAGCCAGCCGCAGCGCCAGTACGACAAAGGCGAGGGTGAAGCTCCAGCGGATCAGCGACATCACCGCCGGGCGCCCGATTACTTGCTCGCGCACCCAGGACGCCAGCAGCCCGTAGCCGATGAAGACGATAAAGGTCATCAGCGCGAACACCAGGCCCAGCATCAGGAACAGCCCTCGGGCGTTCTCGCTGCCGGTTGGCACGAACTGCGGCAGGAAGGCCAGGAAGAACAACCCGAGCTTGGGGTTGAGCAGGTTCAGCCAGAGCCCGGTGCCCACCAGTTGCGGGATGCTGCGCGGGCTGCTGGCCGAGTCCAGCGCCAGCGCGCCGCTGCCGCGAAACACCTGCCAGGCGACGAACAACAGATAGGCCGTGCCCAGCAGCCGAATGATCTGGAAGCTGGCTGCGCTGGCCTGCACGATCACCGACAGGCCGAAAGTGGCGAGCAGCAGTTGCGGCAGCATGCCCAGCGTGCAGCCCAGTGCCGCAAGAGTGGCCGCGCGGGCGCCAAGGCCGAGGCCGACGGCCAGGGTGTAGAGCACGCCGGTGCCGGGCAGCAAAACGACGACGAGCGCCGTCAGCAGGAATTCTGCGTTCATTCCCGTGGGTTTCCTGTGTGGATGAGAAAAGGGCGTGGCGCTGGCGAATTCAGCGTGCCGGTGGCCGCTGCCTGAGCGAGGTGCGCCATTGCCCCGGCGTCAGCCCGAGTTGGCGGGCGAAGGCGCGGGTCATGTGCGACTGGTCGGCGAAGCCGGCGAGCTGGGCGGCATCGGCCAGCGTGCGGCCTTCGCCAATGGCCTTGTGCGCTTGTCGCACGCGGTACTGCAGGAGGTAGGCGCGGGGCGTGGTGCCCAGTTCGCGGCGGAAGCGACGCAGCGCCGCGTAAGGTGTCAGCCCGGCTATGTTGGCCAGCTCCGCCAGCGCGGGGGCGTTGCGTGGGTCGTCGTGAATCCGCTCGAGCATGCGCGCCACGCCTCGACTGGGCAGGGCTGCCACGCTGGTGTCGGTGTGCTCGTCGAGCAGTTCGCCGAACAGGTCGAGTACGCCCTCGGCAACTTCGTCTGCGCCAGCTCCCGGCAGGTGCTGCAACAGGCGGGCGATACGCTGGGCGAGTGGCGGGTCGGCCAGCGCCGGCAGGGAGAACTCCCGTCCGGCCAACTCGCCGCCGGCCCACCGCTCGATCACCGCGGGTTCGACATACAGCATCCACCAGCGTCGCGGAGCACCCCGCAGGGGAATGCCGTCGTGCAGCTCGTTGGGGCTGACGGTGATGATGTCGCAGGGGCGCGCTTCGATCTCGCCGCGTCCGCTCCAGGAACGATGTCCGCCCTCGAGCATCACGCCGATACCGTATTCGTCGTGGGCGTGACGCGGGAAGCTGCGCTGGGTGAGTATCTCGACCGTGCGCAGGCCGGGCAGGGCGGCGGAGGTGCAGTTCACACGGTGCAGCATCGCTGGGTCACCTGGGTGATGGGCGCGTTCGGGTGAAGGGGCCGCGCCGGGAGTTGCCGATCACGGGAGAAGTGACTGCAACCTTAGCCTGCCGTGCAGCGGCGCTCTTGAATGAAATTGACTTTCTGCAAGCGCCACTCGGCTCAGAAGAATGGCCGCGACGCCTTGAACATGAACGCCGAGTCGCAATAGGCGTTGTGCCCGGAGTAGGCGCTACAGTCGCCGCCGGTGAGGCTGCTGCCGCTGTAGGAGAAGTTCAGGTCGATGCCGTTCCAGGGGCGACTGAAGTTCACCGACCAGTCGCCGAATGCGCTGACGCTGCCGCCGCTGTCCAGGCTCACCGGGGAGGCAAGGCTGTAGGTGGAATACTTGAAGGTCACGTCGAAGCCAAGGTCAGGCTGCACGCCAAGGTCGGTGAACAAGGTAGTGGTGCTGCGCCCGGCCTGGGCGCTGTAGGCCGCTCCGAGACGGCTGCCGAATACCGAGAGGCCACCGTACAGGGCCTGGCTGTCGTAGTCGGGTTGTTCCGGTCGGGTGTAGCGCAGGGTACCCACTTCGTAGCCCAGCTTGCCGTCGCCCAGCGGGTGCTTGAAACCGGCATAGCTGTCGATCTCCAGCGGCTTTTCCTGCTCGATGTTCGAGGTCCAGCTGCCGACGTACCAGCCGCTGTCGTGGGTGATGTCGAGGCCACCCTGGGCGCTGTTGGCCTGGCCGGGCTGGACCAGCCCCTGGGCCATGCTGCGTGTCGGCGAATTGGCGAACTTGAGGTCGAAATCGCCCAGCTCGCGCTGCATCACCTGGGCACCGGCTTGCGGCGCCGCGCACAACACGCAGGCCGCGATGAGAATGGACTTGTACATGCTCCCCCCTTCTTGCGGGTGCGACCCCTCCAAGGTTTCTTGCGAACCTTCGCCCTGCGTCACACGCGTAAAAGGGTAAAGGCATTCCGCGTGCCTGTGGCGACCGGCGGTCCATTAATCGACCTGCCGGATGCCGTTCGACCGGTCTGGCGAGGCGGTTTCCCATCGCTCGCCGAGGTTGCCGCTGTCATCGCTAGCTGCTACATCTTCAAGCTCGTGCGCGACCATCGATCGATAAGGAGAATCCCATGGCCATCACTTCCGTTCCCTCCGCTGACGGGCAGGAGCTCACCATCGTGGTCCAGGGACGTTTCGATTTCGGCGCACACCAGGAATTCCGCAATGCCTACGAGCGCGTCGAGACCACGCCCAAGCGTTATGTGGTGGATCTGAAAGGCGCCACCTACCTCGACAGCTCGGCGCTGGGCATGCTCCTGCTGCTACGCGACCACGCCGGCGGCGAGAGCGCGCAGATCAGCCTGGCGCATTGCAACCCGGATGTGCGCAAGGTGCTGTCCATCTCCAACTTCGAGCAGCTGTTCAAGATCAGCTGACGCAGCGCCGTCTGCAGTGGCAACGGCCATGTCCGAACTGCTCACCGTCCTGATCGCCGACGACAACGCCGCCGATCGCCTGCTGCTGTCGACCATCGTCAGCCGCCAGGGGCATCGCGTGATCACCGCCGCCAACGGGCTGGAAGCGCTCGCGCTGTTCGCCCAGGAGCGCCCGCAGCTGGTGCTGATGGATGCGCTGATGCCGGTGATGGACGGCTTCGAAGCGGCGCGGCGGATTCGCCGGCAGGCGGGCGAGGAATTGGTGCCGATCATCTTCCTCACTTCGCTGAGCGAGCCCGAAGCGCTGGTGCAGAGCCTGGAGGCGGGCGGCGATGATTTCCTCTCCAAGCCCTACAACCGCGTCATCCTCGAAGCCAAGATCCGCGCCATGGGCCGCCTGCATCACCTGCAGCGGATGGTGCTGGAGCAGCGTGACCTGATCGCCCGGCACAACGAGCACCTGCTCAACGAGCAGCGGGTGGCCAAGGCGGTGTTCGACAAGGTGGCGCACTCGGGGTGCCTGAACGCGGCGAACATCCGCTACCTGCAATCGCCTTTCGCGCTGTTCAACGGCGACCTGCTGCTGGCGGCATTCAAGCCTTCCGGCGGCATGCACGTGCTGCTCGGCGACTTCACCGGCCACGGCTTGCCGGCGGCCATCGGTGCCATGCCGCTGGCCGAGGTGTTCTATGGCATGACTGCCAAGGGTTACCCGATGGCGGACATCCTCCGGGAGATGAACGCCAAGCTGAAGCGCATCCTCCCGGTGGGCGTGTTCTGTTGCGCCGCCGTGCTAAACCTGAGCTTCCAGCGTGGCCTGGTGGAGGTGTGGAACGGCGGCTTGCCCAATGGCTACCTGCTGCGCCGGCAGCCGCGCGAAATCGTGCCCCTGGTGTCGCGGCATTTGCCGCTGGGTATCCTCGATTCCTCGGCCTTCAGCGACCATTGCGAGGTCTATGCGATGGAGGAGGGCGACAGCGTGTTCCTCTTCTCCGATGGCGTGCTGGAGGCGCGCAACGCGGCCGGCGAGATGTTCGGCGAGCAGCGTCTGCGTGAGGTCTACGACAGCGAGCTGAATCCGGCGCGTCTGTTCGACGGTATCCAGGCCGCCCTGGCGCGCTTCCGTGGCGAGGCCCAGGACGACGTCAGCATGCTGGAGATCGCGCTGGTGCCCGAGGACTCGCTGCAGCGCCCGCCGCTGGCGTTCTCCGACAACGGCCTGAGCAGCCCGCTGGACTGGTCTGCCAGCTTCGAATTCCGCGCGCCGACCCTGCGCAACTTCAACCCGTTGCCCTTCCTGCTGCAGCTGCTGATGGAAGTACACGACCTGCGCCCGCGCGGCGGCGCGCTCTACACCGTACTCGCCGAGCTGTACTCCAACGCCCTGGAGCACGGCGTCATGGGCCTGGATTCCTCGCTCAAGTGCGATGCCGCCGGCTTCGCCCGCTATTACCAGGAGCGCAGCAAGCGCCTGGTCACCCTGCGCGACGGCTTCGTGCGCTTCCACCTCGACCTGGCCCCCCACGGCGATGGCGGTCGCCTTCTGGTGCGGGTGGAGGACAGCGGCGACGGTTTCGACGTGGGCGCGGTACTGGCTTCGCAGAAAGTTGCCGGCAGCCTCTGCGGACGCGGACTGACACTGGTCCGGCAATTGTCTGATCGCTGTCAGTGGTCGGCCGATGGCAAGACCGTCTCCGTGGAGTTCTTCTGGTCGGCTCAGGCATAATCGAGGCCTTCTTGTCTCCCTGAAGGGTGGCGAGCCGTCCTTCAGGGAGTGCCCCATGTCCGAGCCGCATCTCGATGGCGCCGTGCTGAGCAATTTGCTGTCGATCATGGAAGACGAGTACCCGCTCCTGGTGGAAACCTTCCTCAGCGACTCCGAGGAGCGCCTGCGCAGCATCCGCGAGGCCTTCGCCGCCAGTGATGCGCCGGCCCTTCGACATGCCGCGCACAGCTTCAAGGGCAGCTGCGGCAACATGGGCGCCTCGGTACTGAGCAGCCTGTGCAAGCGCCTGGAGGAGGCCGCACGGCAGAGCGACCTGGCCAGCGCGCAGGGCCTGATCGGCAAGGTCGAGCACGAATTCGGCATCGTCCGTACCCTGCTGCTGCCTGCCCGCCGCTGAGCTTTTTCGAGTTGGCCCGCGCCTTGCTATCTCCGTGTTGGATATTCACATCAACGGAGAACTCCGATGGCTGTCGCCCCGGATATTTTATTGACGTCGACGCCTGACACCCGGCCCAAGGCGGCGCTCTCCAAGTCTGCCCAGGGCTCGCCCGGCACCAGCAGCGACAAGGGTTCCAGCTTCGCCGACGTCTACGCCAAGGAGCAGCGTCCGGCGGCCAGCGAGCGGGCCGACAAGCCGGTGAAGGCGAAGACCGACAAGCCGCGGGACAGTGCCGACAAGGACGCCGCGAGCAAGGATTCCGCCGCGCCAGCTGCCGCCGACCAGCCAAAGGTTGCCGACGACGGCAAGGCCTTGCCGGCCGATGGCGCCAGCAAGGCGGACGAGAAGGTGGCAGATACCGAGAGCAATCCCGACGCGACCCTCGACCCGCTGCTGATGCTCGGCATGACCGGCCGGCTACCGGAGCCCGAAGCGCCTCCGCTGGTGGTCAGCAGCGGCACCAGCCAGCTTACCGATGCCAGCAGCGATGGCGACCTGCAGAAGCTCAACGAGATTCCGGGGGTAAACCTGACGCTCGCCGTGGGCGCTGACGACCAGGCGCAGCAGGTGCAACAGTCCCAGCTCACTGGCCATCTCGCCGCCAAGGCCGGGGACAAGTCCCTGGATGCCAGCGGCAAGAATGACCTGGCGGCCGCACTTGCTGCGCTGACCACCGATTCGGCAGCCAAGGGCACCGAAGGCAAGCTCGCCGAAGGCGCGCTGAAGGATGGTGTCGACCTGACCCAGCAACTGGCGGACGTGCAGACCGATGCCAAGCCGGAGATGCCGCGCAACGAGGCTTTCGCCGCGCGCCTGGAGTCGCTGACACAGGCGCTGAACACGCCGCAGGCCATGACCAGCCGGCCGGTGAACCCGCTGGTGCCGGGGCAGGCCGTGTCGGTGCAGCAGAACGGCTGGACCGATCAGGTGGTGGACCGGGTGATGTGGATGTCCTCGCAGAATCTCAAGTCGGCCGAGATCCAGATGGACCCGGCCAACCTTGGCCGCCTGGAAGTGCGCATCCACATGACCGGGGACCAGACCCAGGTGAACTTCGTCAGCGCCAACGCCAACGTTCGCGAGGCGTTGGACAGCCAGCAGCACCGCCTGCGCGAGATGTTCAACCAGCAGGGCATGCAGTTGGACGTCAACGTCTCCGACCAGTCCGCCCGTGGCTGGCAGCAACAGCAGCAGGGTGATGATCGCGGCGGCTCGCGGCGCGTGGGCGGCACCGGCAGCGGTGATGACGAACCGATGATCAGTGGCGTGTCCGAGATCCGCCCGCAGGCGACGGCGCAGGGCAGGGGGCTGGTGGATTACTACGCGTGATCCGCGATCCTGCGAGCGATGGGCGTGGTCTTGTAGCACCCTCTCCCTGAAGGGAGAGGGGACTTGTTCGCAGCGCGCTGAACGATCGGCGCTTGCCGGATGGCACATCACTTAGCACGGCACGGATAGCTCCCTCTCCCTTCGGAGCGGGGCGCGCAGCCAGGGCTGGGGAGAGGGGAGCGCCGAGCATCAAGCTCCAGCCTGGATTCGCCCCCTGGTCAATCTGTCTGGATCGTCCCAGGCGAAAATTCTTACACCTCCCCGTGACATCCTCCGTCTAGCCTGTAATATCCGCGGCGTCGCCAGTGGGACTCGTCCGAACTGGCACAGCCCTTGCTGTTACCCCCGGTATCAGCGCATCGCGCCGCAAAAGTGACGGATTATTGGCATGGCCAAGAAAGAACAGACGCCTTCTCTCCCCGATGGCCAGGCGCCCGGCAAGGGCAAGCTGAAGCTCATCATCATCATCGTGCTGGCCTTCCTGCTGGCCGTCGGTGCGTCGGTGGGCGGTACCTGGTTCTTCCTGCACAAAAGCGCCAAGCCCGACGAAGCCGAGGCCAAGGCCGCGGAACACGCGGAGCCGACGAAGAAGCAGGCGATCTACGAGATCCTCGCGCCGTCCTTCGTGGTCAACTTCAATCAGAACGGCCGCCAGCGCTATCTTCAGGTAGCCGTTGCCCTGATGGGGCGCGACCAGGCGCAGATGGATGCCCTGCGCGAGCAGATGCCGCTGGTGCGCAACCAGCTGGTGATGCTGTTCTCCAGCCAGAATTTCGACAATCTGGTGACCCCGGTCGGCAAGGAGATGCTCCGTCAGCAGGCCACGTCCAGTCTTCAGGAACTGGCGAAGAAGGCGACCGGTCAGTTGACCGTGGAGCAAGTGCTTTTCACCAATTTCGTATTGCAGTAGGTACCGGCCATGGCCATGCAGGATCTACTTTCCCAGGACGAGATCGACGCGCTGTTGCACGGCGTCGACGATGGCTTGGTGGAAACCGAGTCCGACGTCGAGCCGGGGGCGATCAAGTCCTACGACCTGACCAGTCAGGACCGTATCGTCCGGGGCCGCATGCCGACCCTGGAGATGATCAACGAGCGCTTCGCCCGCTATACCCGCATCAGCATGTTCAACCTGCTGCGTCGCTCGGCGGACGTCGCCGTGGGTGGCGTGCAGGTGATGAAGTTCGGCGAGTACGTGCATTCTCTGTACGTGCCCACCAGCCTCAACCTGGTGAAGATGAAGCCGCTGCGCGGCACCGCGCTGTTCATCCTCGACGCCAAGCTGGTGTTCAAGCTGGTGGACAACTTCTTCGGTGGTGACGGTCGTCACGCCAAGATCGAAGGCCGCGAGTTCACCCCCACCGAGCTGCGGGTGGTGCGCATGGTCATCGAGCAGGCCTTCGTCGACCTCGCCGAGGCCTGGCACGCAGTGATGCCGATCACCTTCGAGTACGTGAACTCCGAGGTGAACCCAGCGATGGCCAACATCGTCAGCCCCAGCGAAGTGGTGGTGGTCTCCACCTTCCACATCGAACTGGATGGCGGCGGCGGCGACCTGCACATCACCCTGCCTTACGCGATGATCGAACCGATCCGCGAGATGCTCGACGCCGGCTTCCAGTCCGATGTGGACGACCAGGACGAGCGCTGGATCAACGCGCTGCGCGAGGACATTCTCGACGTCAGCGTGCCGCTGGGCGCCACCGTCGTGCGTCGCCAGCTCAAGCTGCGGGACATCCTGCACATGCAGCCGGGCGACGTGATTCCGGTGGAGCTGCCCGAACACATGATCATGCGCGCCAACGGCGTGCCTTCCTTCAAGGTCAAGCTGGGTTCGCACAAGGGCAACCTGGCCTTGCAGATTCTCGATCCGCTCGTGCGTCCGCGCTGAGCGAATCCCAAGAGGACACACCATGTCAGACGAAGAAAACGTAACTCCCGAAGAGCAGGCGCTGGCCGATGAGTGGGCCGCGGCGCTCTCCGAATCGGGTGACGCCAACCAGGACGACATCGACGCCATGATGGCAAGCGCCGCGGCTCCGGCCGTGCCTGCCGCACCGCGCGCGCCGATGGAAGAGTTCGGCATGGCGCCCAAGGCGCCGACCATCGCCGGACTCGAAGGGCCGAACCTGGACGTGATCCTGGATATCCCGGTGACCATTTCCATGGAGGTCGGTCATACCGACATCAGCATCCGCAACCTGCTGCAGCTCAACCAGGGCTCGGTGATCGAGCTCGATCGCCTGGCCGGCGAGCCGCTGGACGTGCTGGTCAACGGCACCCTGATCGCCCACGGCGAAGTGGTGGTGGTGAACGAGAAGTTCGGCATCCGCCTCACCGACGTGATCAGCCCCAGCGAACGCATCAAGAAGCTGCGCTGACATGGCCCGCCTGCTCGCGAAGCTGTCCGTCCTGCCGCTGGCAGGGCTGTCCCTCCTGGCCTCGGCCGAAGAGGCCGCCAAGGCGCCGGCGTCCAATCCGGCCATCGTCCATGCCAGCTCCACGCCGAGCCTGATTACCGGCAGTGCCGGCGCACAGCTGATGCAGTTGCTGTTGGGGCTGGTGCTGGTGGTTGGCCTGATCTTCCTGCTCGCCTGGCTGGTGCGCCGCGTGCAACAGGTTGTGCCGCGCGGCAACCAGGCGATCCGCCTGATTTCCAGCCAGGCGCTCGGCCCGCGTGATCGGCTGGTGCTGGTGCAGGTGGGCGAGGAACAGGTGCTGCTGGGCCTGACACCCGGTCGGATCACCCCGCTGCACGTCTTGCGCCAGCCGGTGCATGCTGCCGAATCGGAACCGGCGCAGCCGGAATTCGCCCAGCGTCTGCTGGAATTGCTGAACAAGGACAAGGGCCGCCCACAGTGACCCGCTCGCCGAATCTCTCCGCTCTGATCGGCGCGCTCAAGGCAGTCGCGCCGCTGCTCCTGGGTCTGCTGGCGTTGATGGCGCCACAGGCCTTCGCCGCCGATCCGACGCAGCTGACGGCGATCACCGTGACTACCAATCCGCAAGGTCAGCAGGAGTATTCGGTCAGCCTGCAGATCCTGCTGATCATGACCGCGCTGAGCTTCATCCCGGCGTTCGTCATGCTGATGACCAGCTTCACCCGGATCATCATCGTCTTCTCCATCCTGCGCCAGGCGCTGGGCCTGCAGAGCACGCCGTCGAACCAGATCCTGGTGGGCCTGGCGCTGTTCCTGACGATGTTCGTGATGGCGCCGGTCTTCGACAAGATCAACAGCACTGCGCTGCAGCCTTACCTGAACGAGCAGATTCCGGCCCAGGAGGCGATCAGCCGCGCCGAGGGGCCGATCAAGTCCTTCATGCTGGCGCAGACCCGGCAGTCGGACCTGGAGCTGTTCGTGCGCCTCTCCAAGCGCACCGACATCGCCAGCGCCGACGCCACGCCCCTGACCATCCTGGTGCCGGCGTTCGTCACTTCGGAGTTGAAGACCGCGTTCCAGATCGGTTTCATGATCTTCATTCCGTTCCTGATCATCGACCTGGTGGTGTCCAGCGTACTGATGGCGATGGGCATGATGATGCTCTCGCCGCTGATCATCTCGTTGCCGTTCAAGATCATGTTGTTCGTCCTGGTGGACGGCTGGGCATTGATCATCGGCACGCTCGCCGGCAGTTTCGGGACGGTCTAGCGATGCCCATCCCCATCCGCGCAGTGGTATCCGGTGGCACCGTAGGATGGCGTGGAGCGAAGCGATACCCATCGATACCTGGGTCGAATCCCCTGATGGGTATCGCAAGCTCCGCCCATCCTACGAATGAGCTTTCCATTGAGGCCGCCGCGCAAGAGGAACAACCATGACCCCCGAAGTCGCCGTCGACCTGTTCCGTGAAGCGCTCTGGCTGACCGCCGTGATGGTCGGCATCCTGGTGCTGCCCAGCCTGCTGGTGGGCCTGATCGTGGCGATGTTCCAGGCCGCCACGCAGATCAACGAGCAGACCCTGAGCTTCCTGCCGCGCCTGCTGGTGGTGCTGCTCACCCTCATCGTGCTGGGCCCCTGGCTGCTGCGCCAGTTGATGGAGTACACCCAGCACCTGATCACCAGCATTCCCACGCTGATCGGCTGATGCTCGAGCTCAGCAACGCGCAGATCGGCGGCTGGATCGGGGCCTTCCTGTTCCCCCTGTTCCGCATCGCCGCCATGCTGATGGTGATGCCGATCATCGGTACCCAACTGGTGCCGACTCGCGTGCGTCTGTACCTGTCCTTGGCGATTGCCGTGGCGCTGGTGCCCAACCTGCCGCCGATGCCGCAGGTGGATGCGCTGAGTCTCAAGGCGATGGTCTACATTGCCCAGGAAATCCTCGTCGGCGCCATGCTCGGCTTCGTCCTGCAGCTGATGTTCCACGCCTTCGTCATTTCCGGACAGATCATCTCCATGCAGATGGGCCTGGGCTTCGCCTCCATGGTCGACCCCACCAATGGCATTTCGGTGCCGGTGCTGGGGCAGTTCTTCACCATGCTGGTGACCCTGCTGTTCCTCGCCATGAACGGCCACCTGGTGGTGTTCGAGGTGCTGGCGGAAAGCTTCACCACCCTGCCGGTGGGCGAGGGACTGTCGAGCAACCATTTCATCACCGTGGCCGGAAAGCTCGGCTGGGTACTGGGCGCCGGCCTGATGATCGCCTTGCCGGCGATCACTGCCCTGCTGGTGATCAACCTGGCGTTTGGCGCCATGACCCGCGCCGCGCCGCAGCTGAACATCTTCTCCATCGGTTTCCCGCTCACCCTCATCATGGGGTTCGTCATTGTCTGGATTGGCAGTGCCGAGATTCTCACTCAGTACCAGGCGCTGGCCAGTGAGGGCCTGCGCCTGCTTCGCGAACTCGTGGGGGCCCGTTGATGGCCGAGAACGACAGTAGCGAAGACAAGACAGAGGAACCCACCGAGAAACGGCGCCGGGAGGCGCGCGAGAAGGGCCAGCTCCCCAGGTCCAAGGAGCTGAACACCCTGGCTGTGCTCCTGGCCGGCGCCGGCGGCCTGCTGATGTTCGGCGCGAGCCTGGCCGATGCGCTGATGCGCCTGATGCGCGGCAGCTTCCAGCTGGACCGCGCCACGGTGATGAACAGCGAAAGCATGCTCAACCTGTTGATCGCCGGCGGCAAGATCGGCGCCGATGCGATCTGGCCGGTCCTCGCGGTGCTGCTGATCGCAGCGTTGGTCGGCCCTGTCGCCCTGGGAGGCTGGCTGTTCTCCGCCGAGGCGCTGGCGCCCAAGTTCAGCCGGATGAATCCACTGGCCGGGATCAAGCGCATGTTCTCGTTGCGCTCGCTGACCGAGCTGCTCAAGGCCCTCGCCAAGTTCGTGCTGGTGCTGATCGTGGCGATCCTGGTGCTCAAGGCCGACCAGGATGACCTGCTGGCGATCTCCCATGAGCCGCTGGAACAGGCCATGATCCATAGCGTCAGGATCGTCGGCTGGAGCGCCTTCTGGCTGGCCTGCAGCATCCTCTTCATCGCCGCCGCGGACGTTCCCTTCCAGCTCTGGGACAACCGCAAGAAGCTGATGATGACCAAGCAGGAGGTCAAGGACGAGTACAAGGACTCCGAGGGCAAGCCCGAGGTCAAGGCCAAGGTCCGCCAGATGCAGCGCGAAATGGCCAACCGGCGGATGATGCAGGCGGTGCCCGAAGCCGACGTCATCATCACCAACCCGACGCACTTCGCCGTGGCCCTGAAATACGACGCCGAGAAGGGCGGGGCGCCCAGGCTGCTGGCTAAGGGCAACGACTTCATGGCGCTGAAAATTCGCGAGATCGCCCAGGAGCACAAGGTCACGGTACTCGAATCCCCGGCGCTGGCGCGGGCGGTGTACTACTCCACCGAACTCGACCATGAGATTCCTGCCGGGCTTTACCTTGCCGTGGCCCAGGTGCTGGCCTACGTCTACCAGCTCAAGCAATACCGCGCCGGCAAGGGCAAGCGCCCGGGGCCGATGCCGGACCTGCCGATCCCGCCGGATCTGCGCCGCGACGAGTGACCCGCAGGCGCCGCACGTGCAGTAGGATGGTCGGCTTGCGCTCGGCGTCGAAGGCTCCGGGCGGCCTGTTCAGCCAAGGAAACGTTACATGCTTCGGGACTCCTTCGCCGGCCTGCGCTTTGCGTTCTGGCTCTTCCTCTGCCTGCTCACCTGCGTCCAGCCCAGTTGGGCCGACGCGCCCGCCGATGGCGGCGTGCTGCTGCCGCTGAACGAGCGCGTGGTGGACGTCACCGGTACCCTCGACCCAGCCTCCAGGGCCCGCCTGATCGACAAGCTCAAGGCCCTTGAAGATCGCCGCGGCGCGCAGATTGCCGTGGTGATGTTGCCCACCGTCGGCGAGATGGGCATCGAAGCTTTCTCCAACCGACTCTTCAGCCTCTGGAAGCTCGGCCGCAAGGGCGTGGATGACGGTGTGCTGCTGGTGGTGGCGAAGGACGACCACCTGATGCGCATCGAGGTCGGCTATGGCCTGGAAGGCGCGATCCCCGACGTGCTCGCCGGGCGCATCATCCGTGAACGCATGGCGCCGGCTTTCCGCGACGGCAACTACGCAGGCGGTATCGAGTCAGCGGTGGACGCGCTGATCACCCTGGTCGACGGCGAGACGTTGCCCGACCCCGTCCCCGAGCCATTGCGCCTGCCGCTGGAAGCCTGGTTGCTGCTGGCGTCCTTCGTCGTGGGCGGCGTTGGCGGCGTGCTGCTCGCGGCGCGTCGAATGGGCTGGCGTGGGGCTCTGGCACTCGGTGTCGTGGTCGTCATCGGGGTGGCGGTGCTGGCCGGTGGTACCGACACGCTGGCGACCGTGGCGATCGCGCCGTTCTGCCTGCTGATCGGCGGCGCCACCTTCGGCGCGCTGTGGACGGTTCGCACGGTGTTCTATACCGTGCTCGGGCTGATCGCCTACTGCATTCTGCTCGGCTTCCTGACGCCGCGATTCGGCAGCCTGCTCTGGGTCTACGCGCTGGCCGCCCCCATGGCGCTGATGATCATCCTGGGCCTGTGGTGGTTGCTGATCTCGATGATGCGCGATGTGTGGCGCGGCGAGAGCAAGGCCCGCAAGGGTCGGAAGGGGCGCAAGGCGGCCAAGGGAGCGAACGGCCGCAAGGCCTTTTACTGGCGCCTGGCAGTCTTCATCGGTCTTTACCTGCTGCTTGGCCTGGCTATCGGTGCGCCGGCCGCTCCGCTGAACTGGCTGCTGCTGTTGCCCTTCATGTGCCTGCCAGGGCTGTTGGTCTTCGGCGCGGGGCAGGGCGGTGCGGGAGGAGGGTCAGGCTCCGGTGGCAGTTCGTCCAGCGGATCGTCCGGCGGTAGCTCGGGTGGTGGCGGATTCTCCGGTGGCGGCGGCTCCAGCGGCGGTGGCGGCGCTTCCGGGAGCTGGTGAGAGGGGCCGCTCTGTTTCAGGCATTTCAGGTCTTTCGAGAAAGTTGGAACGCTTCCTGCAAAACCCTGTGCGGATGCCCGGTTGGGCGTCAAAAGTTTGATCCGGTGGCCGGCTCGGTCACCAACGCGCAGGGGAAATTCGGGTGGATCGTACGCAACTGATCGGCACTGTTCGCAGCAATCTGGTAGGGCTCAGCCGGGGCAACCTCGGCGTGCCCCTGCTGTTGCTCGCCATGCTGGCGATGATGACCCTGCCCATCCCGCCGTTCCTGCTGGATGTGCTGTTCACCTTCAACATCGCCCTGTCCATCGTGGTCCTGCTGGTCAGCGTGTACGCCCTGCGCCCGCTGGATTTCGCCGTCTTCCCGACCATCCTGCTGGTCGCCACCCTGCTGCGCCTGGCGCTGAACGTCGCGTCCACCCGCGTCGTGCTGCTCCACGGCCACGACGGCCATGCGGCCGCGGGCAAGGTGATCCAGGCATTCGGTGAGGTCGTGATCGGCGGCAACTACGTCGTCGGTATCGTGGTCTTCGCGATCCTCATGATCATCAACTTCGTGGTGGTCACCAAGGGCGCCGGGCGTATCTCCGAGGTGAGCGCGCGTTTCACCCTCGACGCCATGCCCGGCAAGCAGATGGCCATCGACGCCGACCTCAACGCCGGCTTGATCGAGCAGGCGGAAGCCAAGAAGCGCCGCGCCGAAGTCGCCCAGGAAGCCGACTTCTACGGCTCCATGGACGGTGCCAGCAAATTCGTCCGTGGTGACGCCGTCGCCGGTCTGCTGATCCTCTTCATCAACCTCATCGGTGGCGTGGCCATCGGCATGATCCAGCACTCGATGAGCTTCGGCGATGCCGGCAAGGTCTACGCCCTGCTGACCATCGGTGACGGTCTGGTGGCGCAGCTGCCTTCCCTGCTGCTGTCCACGGCCGCCGCGATCATGGTGACCCGCGTGTCCAGCTCCGAGGACATGGGCCAGCAGGTCAACCGCCAGATGTTCGCCTCGCCCAAGGCGCTGGCCATCTCTGCCGCCATCCTGATCGCCATGGGCCTGGTGCCGGGCATGCCGCACGTGTCCTTCGTTGGCCTGGGCGGCCTGGCCGCCGGTGGCGCGTACCTGATCTGGCACCGTCAGCGCCAGGCCAGCCAGAAGGCCGAGCAGGAAGCCCAGACCCAGCAGGAACTGCTGCCGGCGCAGCGCGCCGAGCAGACCAAGGAGCTGGGCTGGGACGACGTGACCCCGGTGGACATGGTCGGCCTGGAAGTGGGCTACCGCCTGATTCCGCTGGTGGACCGCAACCAGGGCGGCCAATTGCTGGCGCGGATCAAGGGTGTGCGCAAGAAGCTGTCCCAGGACCTGGGTTTCCTGATGCCGTCGGTGCACATCCGCGACAACCTCGACCTGTTGCCCAACGCCTATCGCCTGACGCTCATGGGCGTCAGCGTGGCGGAAGCCGAGATCTACCCGGACCGCGACCTGGCGATCAACCCCGGTCAGGTGTTCGGCACCCTCAACGGCATTGCCGGCAAGGACCCCGCTTTCGGCCTGGAGGCCGTGTGGATCGAGGCCTCGCAGCGTGACCAGGCGCAGTCCCTGGGCTACACCGTGGTCGACGCCAGCACCGTGGTCGCCACCCACCTGAACCAGGTGCTGCACAAGCATGCCCACGAGCTGCTCGGCCACGAGGAAGTCCAGCAACTGATGCAACTGCTGGCCAAGACCTCGCCCAAGCTGGCCGAAGAGTTGGTGCCGGGGATGATTTCCCTGTCGACGCTGCTCAAGGTCCTTCAGGCGCTGCTGCAGGAGCAGGTGCCGGTACGTGACATCCGTACCATCGCCGAGGCCATCGCCAACGTGGCGGTGAAGAGTCAAGATCCCGCCGCGATGGTGGCGGCGGTTCGTGTCGCGCTGTCCCGCGCAATCGTGCAAACCATTGTGGGACTAGAGCCGGAGCTGCCTGTGATCACCCTGGAACCCAGGTTGGAACAGATATTGCTCAATAGTCTTCAGAAGGCCGGACAGGGCTCCGAAGACGGCATGTTGCTGGAACCCGGAATGGCCGAAAAGCTGCAACGCTCGATGGTTGAAGCGGCGCAGCGTCAGGAGATGCTCGGCAAGCCGGCGATTCTGCTGGTGGCAGGTCCCATCCGCGCGATGATGTCGCGATTCGCCCGGATGGCGGTTCCCACCATGAACGTGCTGGCTTACCAGGAAATCCCCGACAACAAACAAGTCACGATTGTCGCCACTGTTGGGCAGAACTGATTGAGGTCCAAGGCCATGCAGGTAAAACGCTTCTTCGCCGCTGATATGCGTCAGGCCATGAAACTGGTCCGTGACGAGCTGGGCCCGGACGCCGCGATCATCGGCAATCGCCGTGTCGCCGGTGGCGTTGAGCTGACTGCGGCGCTGGATTACCAGGCCCCGGTGGCGGCCAGCAAGCCGAACCCGGCGCTGGAAGCCGAGCTGCGCAAGACCCAGGCGAAGATCGCCCAGGCCAAGGCCGATCTGTCGGCTCCCGCCCGTGCCAGCGATGGCGTGCGCAAGGACCGTCAAATGTACGGCACCGAGAAGCCGCGTCGCAGCGCTGCCGAAACCCTGGCCGCAGCCATGGACGCACCGGCTGCCCCGGCGCCGGCCGCTGTCGGCCAGCAGGCGCTGGAAGCCATGCGTTTCGAACTCAATGGCCTGCGCGAGCTGATCGAAGTGCAGCTGGGCTCCATCGCCTGGAACCAGCTGCAGAACCAGCGTCCGAAACAGGCCGGCCTGTGGCGTCGCCTGCAACGCATGGGGCTGCCGGCCGACCTGTCGCGCAACCTGCTGGAGCGCGTGGCTTCCATCGCCGACCCGAAGCAGGCCTGGCGCATGCTGCTGGCGCATCTGGCGCGCTCGATCAATACCCCGGAAATCGACCTGCTGGAGCAGGGCGGCGTGATCGCCCTGGTCGGCCCGGCTGGCATGGGCAAGACCACCACCCTGGCCAAGCTGGCTGCCCGCTACGTCCTCAAATACGGCGCGCAGAGCATCGCCCTGGTGTCCATGGACAGTTTCCGCATCGGTGCGCAGGAGCAGATCAAGACCCTCGGCCGCATTCTCAATGTGCCGGTGACCCTGGTCGATCCGGGCCAGTCGCTGATCCAGGCCATGGCGCCCCTGGCGCGCAAGCGTCTGGTGCTGATCGACACTGCCGGCCTGCCCGCCAATGATCCGGCGCTGCGCATGCAGCTCGAAGCGTTGTCGTCGCTGAGCCTGAACGTGAAGAATTACCTCGTGTTGGCGGCGACCAGCCAGAGTCAGGTACTCAAGTCCGCCTGGCAGAACTATCGTTCCTGTGGGCTGGCCGGGTGCATCCTGACCAAACTGGACGAAGCCGGAAGCCTCGGCGAAGCTCTGGCTCTGGCTATCAGCCAGCATCTACCGGTAGCCTATCTGGCTGACGGGCCGAAGATCCCGGACGACCTGCATGTGGCACGCGCGCACCAACTGGTGAGTCGTGCGGTGAGCCTGCAGTCGCCCGAAGAGCCCTGCGAGGACGCCATGGCGGACATGTTCGCCGGTCTTTATCAACAGCCGGTGCGTCGCGCCAGCTGAAGATTGTGAGCCCCGTGTGGGGCATGGGGCGGCCGGTTGAGCCGCCCAAGCGATGCGGATGCTCTGCAAGACGATCCGCGAGCGCCGGAGGCGGTAGAGCACTGCAACCGGATTAGCCGAAACGCCAGAAGCGTGACGGTCGAACGACGAGACAAGGTATTGATATGGGTATGCATCCGGTTCAGGTAATCGCAGTCACCGGTGGCAAGGGTGGCGTAGGCAAGACCAACGTGTCGGTGAACCTGTCGCTGGCGCTGGCCGATCTCGGCCGCCGCGTCATGCTGCTGGACGCCGACCTGGGCCTGGCCAACGTCGACGTGCTGCTGGGGCTGTCGCCCAAGCGGACGCTGGCCGACGTGATCGAAGGCGAATGCGACCTGCGCGACGTGATCCTCCAGGGCCCCGGTGGCATCCGCATCGTTCCGGCGGCCTCGGGCACCCAGAGCATGGTGCACCTCACGCCGATGCAGCACGCCGGCCTGATCCAGGCCTTCAGCGACATCAGCGACAACATCGACGTGCTGGTGGTGGACACCGCCGCCGGCATCGGTGACTCGGTGGTGAGCTTCGTTCGTGCCGCCCAGGAAGTGCTGCTGGTCGTTTGTGATGAACCCACGTCCATCACCGATGCCTACGCTTTGATCAAGCTGCTCAACCGCGACTACGGCATGACCCGTTTCCGCGTGCTGGCGAACATGGCCCACAGTCCCCAGGAAGGCCGCAATCTGTTCGCCAAGCTGACCAAGGTCACCGACCGCTTCCTGGATGTGGCGCTGCAGTACGTCGGCGCCATTCCCTACGACGAGTCGGTGCGCAAGGCGGTGCAGAAGCAGCGTTCGGTGTATGAGGCGTTCCCGCGCAGCAAGGCTTCCCTGGCCTTCCGTGCGGTGGCGCAGAAGGTCGACAGCTGGCCGCTGCCGGCCAACCCACGAGGGCACCTGGAGTTCTTCGTCGAGCGCCTGGTGCAACATCCCACGGGTTCGGCCGTATGACCGCGGCCTCCGGAGCGCGTATGTACAGCAAGGCACAGGCGCACAACTCCCAGGAACTGCTGATCCAGAAACACGCCCCGCTGGTGAAGCGCATCGCCTACCACCTGCTCGGCCGCCTGCCGGCCAGCGTGCAGGTGGAGGACCTGATGCAGGCCGGCATGATCGGCCTGCTGGAGGCAGCGAAGAAGTACGACCAGGGCAAGGGGGCGAGCTTCGAAACCTACGCCGGCATCCGCATCCGTGGCGCCATGCTCGATGAGGTGCGCAAGGGCGACTGGGCCCCGCGTTCGGTCCACCGCAACACCCGCATGGTCAGTGACGCGATCCGCGCCGTCGAAGCGCGCACCGGACGCGACGCTAAAGATCAGGAGGTTGCTGCCGAACTCAATATGAGCCTCGAAGATTATTACGGCATCCTCAGCGACACCCAGGGCAGCCGTCTGTACAGCTTCGATGACATGTTGCAGGACGGCGACCAGGGCAGCGGCTTTGCCGAAGACGCCTCGCACCACGAGAACGAGCCGTCCCACGGTCTGGAAGACGAACGCTTCCAGGCCGCCCTGGCCGATGCCATCAGCAAGCTGCCCGAGCGTGAGCGGCTGGTACTGGCCCTGTACTACGACGAGGAGCTCAACCTCAAGGAGATCGGCGAAGTGCTGGGCGTCAGCGAATCCCGCGTCAGCCAGCTGCACAGCCAGTGCGCCGCGCGCCTGCGCTCGCGTCTGGCGGAGTGGCGCGCGCGCTGAGCATCGGGTAGTTTCGCGTCGGCTGCCTCTGTGGGGCGGTGCTGAAGGGATTTTCCTTAGGCAAGTTATAGGCTTACGAATTTTTGGGTGACGTTCCTTTGACGCGCCCACCGCAAAGAGCGCACGGCGCTCGATGAATTGACGGCACGCCCGCCAGGGCGCGTTTGGTATCGATGGAGGCAGGTTTGGACAAGAACATGAAAATTCTCATCGTGGACGACTTTTCCACGATGAGGCGCATCATCAAGAACCTCCTGCGGGACCTGGGGTTCACCAACACCGCAGAAGCCGACGACGGCACCACTGCGCTGCCGATGCTGCACAGCGGCAACTTCGACTTCCTCGTTACCGACTGGAACATGCCTGGCATGACCGGCATCGACCTGCTTCGTGCGGTCCGCGCCGACGAGCGTCTGAAGCACCTGCCGGTGCTGATGGTCACCGCCGAAGCCAAGCGCGACCAGATCATCGAAGCGGCCCAGGCCGGGGTCAACGGCTATGTGGTCAAGCCTTTCACCGCTCAGGTGCTGAAAGAAAAGATCGAGAAGATTTTCGAGCGGGTCGGCAGCTGAGGCTGACAAGAGGGCGTCATGGATTTCAACGAATCCGCGGGTGACTTCGAGTCGACCCTGAAAAAACACGCGCGCGAGTTGGTCGAATGCCTCGAGCAGGGCGACGTGCAGACCGCCGTGCAACTGATCTCCGAGCTCAACCAGGCGCGCGATCGTGGGCTTTACCAGGAAGTGGGCAAGCTCACCCGTGAGCTGCACAACGCCATCGTCAACTTCCAGATCGACCCCAGCTCTCCGCGTGCCCAGGAAGTCTCGCAGATCGCCGACGCCACTGATCGCCTGTCCTACGTGGTGACGATGACCGAGAAAGCGGCCAACCGCACCATGGACCTGGTGGAAGAGTGCACCCCGGTGGTCATGCACATCGAGACCCAGGCCAAGGAACTGCAGGAAGACTGGTCACGGTTCATGCGTCGCGAACTGGGCCCCGAGGCCTTCCGTGACCTGGCCAAGCGTGTCGAGCAGTTCCTCTACATCAGCGCCCAGGACAGCCGCAAGCTCTCCGCGCACCTGAACGACATCCTGCTCGCGCAGGACTTCCAGGACCTCACCGGGCAAGTGATCAAGCGTGTCACCAAGCTGGTGACCGAGGTCGAGTCGAACCTGGTGAAGCTGGTCTGGATGGCGGGACAGGTCGATCGCTACGCCGGCATCGAGCATGACCACGAGAGCATGCGCGACGCGGTGGAAAAAGAAAGATCGTCCAAGGGTGAAGGTCCGCAGATTGCTGCCGATACAAGAAAGGACGTCGTATCCGGTCAGGACGATGTCGATGACCTGTTGTCCAGCCTTGGTTTTTAAGCGTCCGCTGACGCTGTAGAGGGAGCACCGAATGAGCTTCGACGCCGATGACGAAATCCTCCAGGACTTCCTGGTGGAGGCCGGCGAGATTCTCGAGCTACTGTCCGAACAACTGGTCGAGCTGGAAAGCCGCCCGGATGACATGGACCTGCTCAATGCAATCTTCCGTGGGTTCCATACCGTCAAAGGTGGTGCCGGCTTCCTCCAGCTGAATGCGCTGGT
This sequence comes from Pseudomonas nicosulfuronedens, assembly GCF_005877905.1. GTDB lineage: Bacteria > Pseudomonadota > Gammaproteobacteria > Pseudomonadales > Pseudomonadaceae > Pseudomonas > Pseudomonas nicosulfuronedens. The sequence goes on from NZ_SWDV01000003.1 coordinate 265,551, forward strand.
GGAGTGCTGCCACATCGCCGAGAACGTGTTCGACATGCTGCGCAAGGGCGAACGCCGCGTGGATGCCGAGCTGATGGACGTGATGCTGCAGGCGCTGGACACCGTCAACGTCATGTTCCAGCAGGTACGTGATGCCGAGGAGCCGACGCCGGCCACGCCCGAGCTGCTGGCCGCGCTGTCGCGCCTGGCTGACCCGAGCGCCGCTCCTGCCGAGGCTCCCGCGGCGGCCGTTGCCGAGCCCGTCGCGGAAGAAGCCCCGGCCGCTTATGGCGACATCACCGACGCCGAGTTCGAGCAGCTGATGGATGCCCTCGAACCGGCCGCCGAGGCACCTGCCGCGCCGGTTGGCGCGGGTGGTGACGACATCACCGACGACGAGTTCGAAGCGCTGCTCGACCAGCTGCATGGCAAGGGCCAGTTCAGCACTGCTGCCAAGGAGTCCGTCAGCGTGGCTCCGGCACCTGCTGCCGAGACGCCGGCCGCAGCTTCTGGTGACGAGATCAGCGACGACGAGTTCGAAGCACTGCTCGACCAGTTGCACGGCAAGGGCCAGTTCACTGGTGCCAAGGAAGAAGCCCCTGCTCCTGCCGAACCTGTTGCCGAGAAGAAAGCCGAGGAAGCTCCGGCGGCCGGCGGCGACGACAACATCACCGACGACGAATTCGAGAAGCTGCTCGACGAACTGCACGGCAAAGGCCAGTTCACCGGCGCAAAGGAAGAGCCGGTCGAGGCTGCCAAGCCGGCTACCGCAGCGCCCGCGCCCAAGCCTGCCGCCGCTCCGGCGCCGGCCGCTGCTGCCAAGCCTGCGTCCGCCAAGCCCGCCGCTGCCGCCGCCGAGAAACCGGCCAACGAAGCGGAAACCACCGTGCGCGTGGACACCGCCCGCCTGGACGAGATCATGAACATGGTCGGCGAACTGGTGCTGGTGCGTAACCGCCTGGTGCGCCTGGGCCTGAACAGCGGCGACGAGGCGATGGCCAAGGCCGTCTCCAACCTCGACGTGGTCACCGCCGACCTGCAGTCTTCGGTCATGAAGACCCGCATGCAGCCGATCAAGAAGGTCTTCGGCCGCTTCCCGCGCCAGGTCCGCGATCTGGCTCGCAACCTGAAGAAAGAGATCAACCTCGAGCTGATCGGCGAAGAAACCGACCTGGACAAGAACCTCGTCGAGGCCCTGGCCGACCCGCTGGTGCACCTGGTGCGCAACGCGGTGGACCACGGCATCGAAGGTCCTGACGAGCGCGAGGCTGCCGGCAAGTCGCGTTCGGGCAAGGTGGTGCTGTCCGCCGAGCAGGAAGGCGACCACATCCTGCTGTCGATCTCCGACGACGGCAAAGGCATGGACCCGGACGTTCTGCGCGCCAAGGCCGTAGAGAAGGGCCTGCTGGACAAGGACGCGGCCGATCGCCTGTCCGAGTCCGACTGCTACAACCTGATCTTCGCCCCGGGCTTCTCGACCAAGACCGAGATTTCCGACGTCTCCGGCCGCGGTGTCGGCATGGACGTGGTGAAGACCAAGATTTCCCAGCTCAACGGGATCATCAACATCTACTCGACCAAGGGCCAGGGCTCGAAGATCGTCATCAAGGTCCCGCTGACCCTGGCGATCATGCCGACCCTGATGGTGATGCTGGGTAACCAGGCCTTCGCCTTCCCGCTGGTCAACGTCAACGAGATCTTCCACCTCGACCTGTCGAACACCAACGTGGTCGACGGCCAGGAAGTGGTGATCGTCCGCGACAAGGCCCTGCCGTTGTTCTACCTCAAGCGCTGGCTGGTGCCGGGCGCGCAGTATGACGAGCCGGGCGAGGGGCACGTGGTGATCCTCTCCGTGGGCACTCAGCGCATCGGCTTCGTGGTCGACCAACTGGTGGGTCAGGAAGAGGTGGTGATCAAGCCGCTGGGCAAGATGCTGCAGGGCACGCCGGGTATGGCGGGGGCAACGATTACAGGGGACGGGCGCATCGCGCTGATCCTCGACGTGCCGAGCATGCTCAAGCGCTACGCCCGTCGTATCTGACCGCCATGGGTGGGCGCAGTCAATAAAACAAGCTGCGCTCGCTCGTGTGATGGAAGAAGTTTTTTTCAGGAGTGTCTATGGCTGTCAAAGTCCTGGTGGTGGACGATTCGGGGTTCTTCCGCCGCCGTGTCTCGGAGATTCTTTCGGCTGACCCGCAGATCCAGGTGGTCGGTACGGCGACCAACGGCCGCGAGGCAATCGATCAGGCGCTGGCGCTCAAGCCCGACGTGATCACCATGGACTACGAGATGCCGCTGATGGACGGCATCACCGCCGTGCGGACCATCATGCAACGCTGTCCGACGCCGGTCCTGATGTTCTCCTCGCTGACCCACGAGGGCGCGCGGGTGACCCTGGACGCGCTGGACGCCGGCGCCGTCGATTACCTGCCGAAGAATTTCGAGGACATCTCGCGCAACCCGGACAAGGTCCGCCAGCTGCTGTGCGAGAAGGTCCACACCATCGCCAAGAGCAACCGCCGCTTCGCCGCGTACGCTTCGTATTCGTCGAGCTCGGCCGCTCCGGCTTCGACTCCCGCTGCCGGCACGGCGCGCCCGACCGCTTCCGCTTCGGCGGGCGGCAGCCATGCGCCGGCCGCTCCGGCTCCGGCGACCTCCGCCGCCCCAAAGCGTAAGCCCTACCGGCTGGTAGCCATCGGCACTTCGACCGGTGGGCCGGTGGCGCTGCAGCGGGTCCTGACCCAGCTGCCTGCCAACTTCCCCGCGCCCCTGGTGCTGATCCAGCATATGCCGGCGGCCTTCACCAAGGCCTTTGCCGAGCGCCTGGACAAGCTGTGCAAGATCACCGTCAAGGAAGCCGAGGATGGCGACATCCTGCGTCCCGGCGTGGCCCTGCTGGCTCCCGGTGGCAAGCAGATGATGGTCGATGCTCGTGGCGCGATCCGTATCCTGCCGGGTGACGAACGCCTGAACTACAAGCCCTGCGTCGACGTGACCTTCGGTTCCGCGTCCAAGGCGTACGGCGACAAGGTCCTGGCAGTGGTTCTCACCGGCATGGGCGCCGACGGCCGCGAGGGCGCACGCATGCTCAAGCAGGGCGGCGCTCAGGTCTGGGCCCAGGATGAAGCCAGCTGCGTGATCTACGGCATGCCCATGGCGATCGCCAAGGCCGGCCTGGCCGATGCGGTGTTCAGCCTGGACGACATCGGCCGCCACCTGACCGAGGCCTGCGGCTGATGGATGTCCTCAGCCTGGTCGGCCTGATCCTCGCGCTGGTTGCCATCATCGGTGGCAACTTCCTCGAGGGCGGGCACGTCGGTGCCCTGGCGAACGGCCCGGCGGCACTGATCGTGGTGGGCGGCACCCTGGCCGCCGCGCTGCTGCAGACCCCGGTCGCGGTGCTCAAGCGCGCCGTGACCATGCTGCGCTGGATGGTCCTGCCGCCCAAGGTGGACTTGGTCGGCGGCATCAACCACGTGGTCGGCTGGAGCATGACGGCACGCAAGGAAGGCCTGCTGGGCCTGGAAACCGTCGCCGACGCCGAGCGTGACCCCTACGCGCGCAAGGGCCTGCAACTGCTGGTGGACGGCACCGAGCCCGAGGCCATCCGCAGCATTCTCGAAGTCGACCTGTTCAACCAGGAAAGCCGCGACCTGGCTGCCGCCAAGGTCTTCGAGGCCATGGGTGGCTACTCGCCGACCATCGGCATCATCGGCGCGGTGATGGGCCTGATCCACGTGATGGGCAACCTCGCCGACCCCAGCCAGCTGGGCAACGGCATCGCCGTTGCGTTCGTCGCCACCATCTACGGCGTGGGATTGGCCAACCTCCTGCTGCTGCCCATCGGCAACAAGCTGAAAAGTATCGTGCTGCGCCAGTCGTGCTACCGCGAAATGCTGATGGAGGGCCTGCTGTCCATCGCCGAGGGTGAGAACCCGCGCTCCATCGAGCTGAAGCTGCAAGGCTTCGTCGGCTGAGGAGGAGGGGATGCGCATGCCTCGCCGCAGACGTCATGAGGAACACGAGAATCACGAACGCTGGCTGGTGTCCTATGCGGACTTCATCACCCTGCTGTTCGCCTTCTTCGTGGTGATGTACTCGATCTCCTCGATCAACGAGGGCAAGTACAAGATCCTCTCGGAGACCCTGACCGGCGTATTCAACCAGCCGGACCGCTCGATTCGTCCGATCCCGGTTGGCGAGGAGCGCCCGCGCACCCAGCAGCCGGACCAGTCGATCACCGAGCCGGAGGACGAAGGCCAGGCCCAGGGCAGCCCCGATACCCTGCAGCAGATCAGCGACAGCGTGCGCCAGGCCTTCGGCGACCTGATTTCCACCGATCAGCTGTCGGTGCGCGGCAACGAGTTCTGGATCGAGATCACCCTCAATTCCAGCCTGCTGTTCCCTAGCGGCGATGCGATTCCCAATGACGCCGCCTTCGAGATCATCGAGAAGGTCGCCAGGATTCTGGCGCCTTACCGCAACCCGGTGCATGTCGAAGGCTTCACCGACAACGTACCGATCCATAATTCGCAGTACCCGACCAACTGGGAGCTGTCCGCGGCCCGCGCCGCCAGCATCGTCCGCATGCTCGCCCAGGACGGCCTCGACGCCGGTCGGCTGGCGGCGGTGGGCTATGGCGAATTCCAGCCAGTGGCGGACAATGCCACGGCGGACGGCCGCGCACGCAACCGCCGGGTGGTGCTGGTGATCTCCCGCAACCTGGAGGTGCGCCGCAGCATCAGCGGTGTGGGCAGCGGCAAGGCGCAGCCGGACCCGGCGTTGCGGCATGCTGGCACGCAACCTGCACCAGTGATTGCCAGTGAGGCGCCCGGCAGTGGCGCCGTCAATTCTTCGTCATCGGCAGGGGACTGAACGATATGAAAACCCTGATCCGATCCTGTGCATGCGGGGAGCCAGCACTATGAAAGTCTGGGCGGTAGCCAACCAGAAAGGTGGCGTCGGCAAGACCACATCCTCGATCGCATTGGCGGGCCTGCTGGCGGATGCCGGCAAGCGCGTGCTGATCGTCGACCTGGACCCCCACGGCTCGATGACCAGCTACTTCGGCCATGACCCGGACACCCTGGAGCACAGCGTATTCGACCTGTTCCTGCACCAGGGCAACGTGCCCGAGGGGCTGCCGGAATCGCTGCTGTTGCCCACCAGCCACGAACACATCCGCCTGCTGCCTTCGAGCACCGCGCTGGCCACCCTGGAGCGTCAGTCGCCCGGGCAGAACGGCCTGGGCCTGGTGATCGCCAAGAGCCTGGCGCAGCTGTGGAACGAATTCGACTACGCAATCATCGACAGCCCACCGCTGCTGGGCGTGCTGATGGTCAACGCCATGGCGGCCAGCCAGCACCTGGTGATCCCGGTGCAGACCGAATTCCTCGCCCTCAAGGGCCTGGAGCGCATGGTCAACACGCTGAAGATGGTTAACCGCTCGCGCAAGCAGGCGCTGCCGTTCACCATCGTGCCGACCCTGTTCGATCGCCGTACCCAGGCGTCGCTGGGCACTCTGCGGGTGCTGCGCGATACCTATCCGGATACGCTCTGGCAGGCGTTCATTCCGGTGGACACCAAGCTGCGTGATGCCAGCCGCCTGGGCATGGTGCCCTCGCGCAACGACAGCAACAGCCGTGGCGTGATCGCCTACCGCGCGCTGCTCAAGCATCTGCTGGCCCATGTGCCGGCGAGCCAGGTAGCCTGAGCATGTCGTTGCCCATGCCGGCCGGCCCGAACCAAAGAATCCGACGGATGCGCTCAAGAGCGGCGCGTCCGCTGCCGATAGGCTGGAATGTCACCTTGCGCGGTTATCCATCATGAGTCGTTCCGCTACCGCCACTCGCCCCCAGCTTGCGCTGCAGTCCTACCTGGACGCGCTGCTGCAGGAGGCCACTTTCGAAGACTTCGTCCCGGAACCGGTGGCGCAGCCTGTCGCCGTGCCTGTTGCTCCGGCTCCGGTCGCCCCGGTGGCGCTGGTCGTCAGCGAGCCGGTCGCGCCCTTGCTCGCCGAGCCTCAGGCTGCCGTCGTACAGGCGCCGGAAGCCAGTGTCAGCCTCGACGAATTCGAAGCGGCCGTACTCGAAGAACAGGTCCGTGATGCACGTTTGAACGTCGCCGCCCGAGCTCCGGTGGCCGAGCTGCGCCTGCCCGAGCCTGTGCCGGTCATCGAAGCGCCGGTGATCGCTGAGCCGACAGTCGATGAGCCGCCGGCGCAGATGGGCCAGGTCATCGACCTGCACCAGCCCGGCAGCGCCGAGATGCCTGCCGCGCCGCTGAAGCTGCTCGACGACGGTCGCCCGGTGTGGGCCGCCGAGCCCTTCGAGTGCCTGCTGTTCGACGTCGCCGGGCTGACCCTGGCGGTGCCGCTGGTTTGCCTGGGCTCCATCTATCCACTGGCGGGGCACGACCTGACCCCGCTGTTCGGCCAGCCTGACTGGTTCCTCGGCATCCTGCCGGGCCAGAACGGCAACCTGAAGGTACTCGACACCGCGCGCTGGGTGATGCCCGAGCGTTACCGCGACGACTACCGCGAGGGGCTGCAGTATGTGATTTCCGTGCAGGGCTACGAGTGGGGCCTCGCCGTACACCAGGTCAGCCGCTCTGTGCGCCTGGACCCGTCCGAGGTGAAGTGGCGCAGCCAGCGCCAGCAACGCCCGTGGCTGGCCGGCACGGTGATCGACCAGATGTGCGCGCTGCTCGACGTCTCGGCCCTGGCCGAACTGATCGCCAGCGGCGCGACCAAGCGCCTGCAGCCTTGAGGCCGGGCCGGAAAACCACCTGAATTGAAAGACAACCTCCGCGCCGCAGGCGGCGTGGAACCAGAAGAGGCGAGGGGATATGAAGAAAACGTCAGCGCAAGGTGCCGAAGATCCGATTCTGCAGTGGGTCACCTTCCGCCTGGACAATGAGACCTACGGCATCAACGTGATGCAGGTCCAGGAAGTGCTGCGCTACACCGAGATCGCGCCGGTTCCGGGTGCTCCGAGCTATGTGCTGGGCATCATCAACCTGCGCGGCAACGTGGTCACCGTGATCGACACCCGCCAGCGCTTCGGCCTCGACCCTGCGCCGGTCTCGGACAACACCCGCATCGTCATCATCGAAGCCGACAAGCAGGTGGTGGGCATCCTGGTCGACAGCGTTGCCGAGGTCGTCTACCTGCGCCAATCCGAGATCGAGACTGCGCCGAACGTGGGTAACGACGAATCGGCCAAGTTCATCCAGGGCGTCTGCAACAAGAACGGCGAACTGCTGATCCTGGTCGAGCTGGACAAGATGATGACCGAGGAAGAGTGGTCGGAGCTGGAGAGCATCTGAGGTGCTGATCGCTCTGGTTGTGCTCGGTATCGCCTGCGCCGGTCTTGCACTGGCCTGCGTCTGGCTGTCCGGCCGGCAGCGCGCCCAGGAGGCCCAGGCGGTGCAGCTGGCCAAGCAGCTGGCGGTGTTCGAGCAGCGTCTGAAGGAGCAGGGCAAGCGCATCGAGTCGTACCAGCAGATCAATATCCGCATGGGCGAGGAGCTGCGTGAGCTGAACAAGCAGGTCGCGCCGCTGCCCGAGCGTCTGGTGCGCATCGAGCAGCGCGACCCCACCAGCCTGTCCTTCAGCCAGGCCGCGCGCCTGGTCGGCATGGGCGCCAGCCCGGAAGACCTGACCCAGAGCTGCGGCCTGTCCCAGGCCGAAGCCGAACTGGTCGCCCGCCTGCATCAGGGCAAGGCGCGCGACTAGTACTGGTTGCCCCTGATTAGCGATCGTAGGCTTCGTACCTTTGCCTGACCTTGGACTTGCTACTGGATAAGCGATCCATGTGCCCGCAGGTCGGGCACCATCTTCCCGAGCGGATATTGCTGAATGCGCTGTGCCAGCTATGGCCTCGGTGACAGAGCCAATGCAGTTTTTCCTGGCATCGTATGTACTCGGCAGAAAGGCATTGACCGCCGCGCTCCGCAGCTATGCGTCGAGCGTCTTCGAGGGTTAGTCGCTGGGATTGCGTCAAACAGGCTTTGCACCAGCTACCAGCCAGGACGTGGGCGGCCTTGGTCTCCCACTCGTGGCCCTGGATGCATCGAAAGCGGTAGCGAGGATTGGCACCCACATACTCGTCGGCCAGGCACTCCCCGCCATGCCGTGCGGCCGCTTCGTGCAGCCTGGCCAGACCGTCCATTTGCCAGACAGCCAGATCGATCGGCCGGTGGCTGCAATAAGGGCACCAAAGATTGTCTTTCATGACAGATGAGCCTCGGGCTTGCCAGACATGCCCTTTGGCACAACGGAAGTCGTATTTCCTCATCAGTCCCAGGTACTGATCAGACAAGCAATTGCCGCCACGTCTTTTCGCTGCCTGTCGCAATCGCTTGAGGCCATCTTTGAGCAGCAGCGTATCAGCCAGCTTGAGCCGACCATTGTTGCAGACTGGGCAGCTTATGTTCGCCAATGCGGTGCGACCGGTACGCTCCCAGGTATGCCCTTGCGCGCACCGGAAGTGATGATTGGTTTTCTCTCCCAGCCACTCTTTGCTCAATAGCCGGATACCCGCGGTCCTGGCCGTGGAGCGCAGCAACTGCAGGCGCTGAGTCTTCAGGCACGTCTGGCATTCGGGCAGCTTCGATTGTTGGGTGAAGGGCCTCATGTAGCGCTTGATCTCATGGCCTTTACGACAACGGAACCAGTAGGTCGAGTCGAATCCCTTCCACTCCCCCAGCCGTTCCATGCCCACCCGTGCCACTTCGGCCTGCAAGTGGTCGTAACGTGCCTGGGCTGATGTCTCGTGTGGATAAGTCAGCGTCCGACTCATTCGGCCAACCTCTATTCGTTGATTCCAACTGACTGAAAGAAAAGATTTTTTTGTAGATCTGGTGTCCCGTCCAAGTGTCCAAACCATCTTCCCCGCCAGTTGGCGGGGTGGTTTTTCGTGGATGAGCCGTCGAAATGCTCCTCCGCTACCTCCCGCCCGTCAGTTTTTCGACTGACTGTCCCGCCGCAAACCTCCCGATTTCCTGTGTTTCTCGCTGCTGGCTCAGGCGAGTCCGCCTATTCCGTGGACAGGTAGTTTTCCAGTGGCGAATGCACAGTCACCGCTACCCGCTCAGATAGAAACCGTTCAGCAAACCGCCCCAGGCTTCGAACCATTCCACCCGTTTTGGCACGCGCTGATACGGATCGATGCCGTCCCAGGCTTCCGACGGCGTTTGTCCACTCAGGTTCTGGTGCGGCCGAACCGCGTTGTACCAGAAGGTGAAGTGTTTCAATGCCGTTTGCAGTTGCTTGTCATCCACGACGCGCCATTGATCGAGCTTGCGTTTCAGGGTGCCGAACAAACGTTCGATGCGCCCGTTCTGCCAAGGGCAACCGACCTCGCTGCGTTGGTGGCGAATACCGGCCCACCGCAATATTTTGGGAAATACCCAACCCGTGAATATCCGCTCGTTATCGGTTCGCAAGGCGCGCGGTTTTCCATAGCGTCCAATCGCCAGAAACAGATAACCCAGCAGCGTCCAGGCGGCTTTATTCGGCACGGCTTTCAATTCGAGCAAGCGCCGCGTGCCGTGATCGATCACGCCGATCAGGGTGTGCTGTTGTCCCTGGATATCCTGCTTGCCGGTCAGGTCCAGCGCCCACACAGCATTTCTCTTCAGTGATCTGGGCTGCCGTCGCCGCAACTCCCGCCTTTTGCACTCAATGGCATAACGCTCCCGGCGCAGGGTGTAGGCGACGAAGGACTTACTCACCGTTATCTGCCGTCGCCGAGCATGCAGGCGGTTGAAGGTATCGGCGATGCGCCGATAGCCCGCCTGGGGCATCAACGCCTTGAGGCAAATCAGTTCATCGATCACCCACTGAGGTTTACGCGGCAAGCGAATCGCCGCACCGCGTCGAGTTCTATGCCAACCGGAGCTTGGCGCAGGAAATTTTCTGAGTGTGAGGAAATGGAAGAGGCTGACCAGCCACCGCCGGATTGTCTGACACCGCTTGAACAAAACCATCGCATGCCCTTGGCGAACAGGATGCTTCGCACCGCCCTGGCGGAATGGTGGCATCGACCTGTGCGGATCAGGTCTGGATAGTTCAGTGCTGAGTGCGACGAATCTGGGAATGAGGTGGAGTGATGATTTTGTTAATCCGTGGCAAAGCCAAAAAATTCAATAGCGCACGTTTTAAAACGTTTCTCCGAAACCATTGCGGATTTTCTTCTTGAGAGGAAAAGGGGACAGATTTATTTTTCTACTCTAAAACTATGCGAAGGAAAAAGGGGACAGATTTATTTTCTACTCTAAAACTATGCGCAGAGTGAGGATTGGAGTGCGGGAAATAAATTTTCCCAATTTTCACCTGTATCAGGGCAAGGCGCGGGACTGAGCCCGCGCGCTGTCATGGTCAGCGTCGGTAGCCATTGGCCTCGATGGAGATCGCGTCTGAGCGGCATTCCTTGCGATCTCCGCTGCGTTGTGCGGCGAAGTGGCTGTCCAGGATTGCCTTGACTGTTCGTGCGCCCCTGAAGTCCCGGGGCAGGGTGATGCGCACTTCTTCCAGGTAGCCGCCGCGGCAGATCAACAGGACGTTGTTGGCCGCTGCCGTACTACCCAATTCATCGGTCAGTTTCGAATAGAGCTCCCGCTTCGATATCGTGCCGCCGACGTGTTCGCGGACATAGCTGCCTGGAGCCGAGTCGTTGAAGGATTTCGTCAGGTCCACCGCCAGGCGGAAATAGTCGTCGTCGGACAGGCTCGTCTGGCAGACGCCGTGCTTCTTCCATTCGTAGTTGCCGAATTGGGTGCTGAACTGGAAGTTGGGCATCCACGGCTTGATGTACTCCAGGGTCGAGTTGCTCAGCTCCAGGGATGCCCCTCGGCAGTTGCCGTAGCGCTTGCCGCATGGCGTCTTGTTCGGCCACAACCCGTGCAATGTGAAGTTCGACACCGCCAACCGGCCATCCTTCATGGCCTGGCACTCGGGCTTTGCGCCACCAGCCGGGTTATGCACGCAGAAGCCTGGCTGCCAGGTCAGGGCCAGCACGTAGCTGTCGTAGGTGTCGGCGATGCTGCACTGGGCGGCTGCGCCACTGCCGAGCTGCAGCCCGGTGACCGTGCCGCAGTCTGCCGATACCCAGCGCACGTCGTTTCCCCCGCCAGGAATCCGTAGCCGGACCCACTGGTACTCTTCCTTGTTGACCTCCAGGACCCGGTAGGTCTCGCCGGGCTGGACGAAGCGAGAGCCGGGATTGGTGCCGTTCTTGAAGGACTGGTAGGCCTCGCAGCGGGTCGATGCCTCGAAAGTCCCCTGGGTCGCCTCAACGGCGTGCGCAGTGAAGAACGGAGCAAGCGACAGGGCGGCGAGTAGCCCGAGCGCGGTGTATTTCCCTGTCATGTTCCATCCATTTGACGGGTGCGGTAGGGGCGGTCTATTGATCCAGGCTGAGCACTTTTCCCTGCCGGGAGAACCAGTGCATATCGAATTCGACGCCGCCGGCTCTTGGGCGCTCGAGCTTCTGCGCCATGAGTACCCGCTCGCCGTCGGTCCTGAGGGTAATCATGCCGTAGGTGGCGACGACCCGCTCCTTGGCGCTCAGCAGCGTATCGATTTCCTTGCCGATCTGCTTCCTGCGCTTTTCGCTGGCAGCCGGAAATTCGTCGAACAGCTTGCGTATCTTGTCGCTGTTGTAGGGGCTCAGGGATCTGAATTCCGGTGACGAACGCATCAGCTCGGTGCTGAAGATGCAGGGTCGTTCTCCGCGACTATGCCTGCCGATTGCGCCGAGCGTGTCTGGACGCGGGTGGCAGTGGGGCTCTTCGTCGCCACTGGAGATGACGGTGGCTGCGGCGTTGATGGCACGCAGGAAGGTGGTGGAGAAGTCGGCCGAACCGTGGTGACAGGATTTGGCGATATCGGCACCGAAATGCTTTCTCGCAATCGCCAGGTAGTCCGCCCACTCGGTTGCGCTGGCATTCTCCGACGGAGCGTCGCGTTTTGTCTTCTGCTTCAGGAGGTGGTTTTCTGCCGGGGTGTTCAGGTCGCCGCCCAGCAGGAAGCGCAACTCACCGTAACGCAACAGCAGAACGATGGAGTGGCCGTTCTTGGACTCGCCGAGGGTGTTGCCGAGCTTGGGGAGGCCCAGCCTGCCTCCCGCTTCCAGCGGAATGGGGCCGAGGATTTCGATGCTCAATGGCTTCCGGCCGTCTGCACGGGGACTTTGATCGAAGCCCGGCAGGTAGTTGTCCAGGGCCGTGATCCCCTGGGTGCGTTGTGGGCCGGCGGCTTTCAGTACTTGCAGGTATTTCGACGAGTCGCCTGGGTGTTCGGCCAGCAGTTTCTCGAGGTCTTCCGGCGCGCGGATCAGCTCCGTATAACAGGCGGTGCCTTGGATATCCTCCCTTTCGCCAAGACCGCCTGCCGTCGAAGCGGCTTTCCGCTGGACCAGTGTGTTGTGGTAGATGCGTTCGAAGCTGAAGTGGGGGCTCTCGAACAGCGTCGCGAAACCGCCATAGTGGTCCTCATCGCCGTGACTCATGACCGCAAACTTGAAGCCGACCTTTTTCGGATCGCTGCCGGGGCGGCCAACTCGCAGATTGAAGCGCCAGGAGAGGAACCGCAGCATATTGCTGCCAGCGCCTGCATCCACCAGCGCGAACTCGTTGTCAGGGGTGACGATGAACGCGCCATCGCCCTGGCCGACATCGACGAAGTTGATTTCCAGCAGCCGTTCGGGCGTCGTCCTGTCGCGCCGCAGCCAGCCGCGCTCGCGGCGAGCTTCGACCTCCAGCCAGTCGCCGTGGTCCTGTTGCACCACGATTTCATCGCCCCAGAGCAACTGCTGGATGGGTTTGCCGTCCTGAGCATCGAGAATGAAGACGTTTTTCGGGCCTGCGAAAACCAGATCGTTCGCCATGCTGCACCTCTTGTGCTGATGTCCGTACCGTGGGATGGGGAATCGGCGTCAGGACTGGCAGCGCAAGCAGTCGTAGTGGACTGATGTGCACCTCTGAGCGGGCGTCGTTCGGTATAGATGGCCTGTTGATATCGGGCAAGGTTGGCCGGGCTGCGGGGTTGACGATTGACTGGCCGGGGGACCTGGGGCGCTGGCGCTTGTCGTGGTGACGGTGCTCTGGATCGCGTGGTGATTGAAGTGAGACCGCCTGTCGGGATTCCTGATTTGTAGGAATTCCGCTACATGCGATTAGGACTCGTCTGATAAGAAAAGCGGCAAATCGTCGCTAAATTGGCCTCGTCAAAATTTTTCGAGGCCATCGATATGGCAACCATTTCCCGTAGGGCCATGGTGCTGTGCTCGCACCCCGGCCGGCTGTTGAACTACAGCGTGCTGCTCAATCGCCTGGAGTTCTACCACCTGAGCCTGTGCCTGAACCTGGACGAAGTGCGCAAGGCGCTCTCGGGTCGGCAGCGCTACAGCCTGTTCATCCATGATGACTTCCGCCCCGGCCCCAACGAGCTGATGAGCCTGAAGGCGCTTAGCCAGAGCAATACCTTCCGCCAGTTCCTGTTGGTAGGGAACTACAGTGCCGAGGAGAAGCGTGGCCTGATGCAGTGGGCCTGGGCTAACCGCGTACCGTTGCTGGATGTGCTGGACAAGCCGTTGTCCCTGGCGCAGCTGCGTGAAGTGACCGGCAGCATGGTGCTCTATCACAGCGAAGACCAGCAGCCGATCCGCAAGTCGGTGGGGGAGTTCCGTGACTTCGCTCCGGCCGCTGACTTGCCGCCGGCCCGCATCGGTTGCGAGTGCCGCGGCTGAGAAGGACTACCTGCGCCGGGAGTCCGGGCCTTCCAGCAACAGGGGCATCGCGTCGGGCGGTGCCCCTGGCTTGTCGTTCAGCGGGCTCTTGCCCTTGAGGTACCAGGCGAAGGCAATGACCTCGGCGATGGTGCGGTAAAGCGCTTCGGGAATCGCGTCTCCCAGTTCCAGGCGCGCCAGCAGGCGCACCAGCTCGCCATTCTCGTAGATCGGCACCTCGTGGTGGCGGGCGATGGCGAGGATGGTTTCCGCCAGTTCATCGTCGCCCTTGGCGGTGAGGGTCGGCGCGCTCTGCCCGTCGTAGTTGAGTGCGATGGCCTGGCGTGGTGCCTTTCTGGGCTTCTTCATGCGGTCTCGTCCACCCAGCGTTGTTCCACCGCCGTGCGCGCGCCCTGGGGCGGCTTGCCCTGGCGGCAGCTCAGCTCGCCCACGGTAAGGCCGGCGTCGTTCAGGCGTTGGCGCAGCGTGCCCAGTTCGCCATCGATGAGGTTGGCGGTGGCGGCGTGTTCGGCCCACAGTTGGGTGCCGATGCTGCCGTGGGCCAGAGTGGCCTGGACTTGCAGCGGGCCAAGGCTGTCCAGGTCGAAGGCTAGATCGACGCGCCAGAGCATTTCGCGCGTCTGCTGCTCGCGCTCGCTTGCCGGGCTGTCTTTTTCTTCCTGCTGGATACGCACCTGGATCGGCACCATCTGCTGTTGATGGCGCAGGGGGATTTCCAGCTGCCAGGTATTCACTACCGTGCCATCGGGTAGCACGTCGCTTTGCGCCAGGCTGCCCAACTGGTGGGTCTGCAGGCGAGAGACCGCAGCGGCGGCCAGCTTGAGCAGCGATTCGAGATCGCCTTCTTCTTCCAGCTCATTGGCCAGCCGGCCGGGGAGCGGAAAGCTGACCGGTGGCGGTGTGCGCCCACTGGTCTGGCCAATCACGCCGAGGGCATTGCGTACGAACGCCGGCATGGCTTGTGCCAGGTTGTTGGCGCCGGCCAGGGCGGTGCCCGGCAGGTTGCCGAGCACCGCCGCTGCCGTTCCACCCTGGACGGTAGGCAGCAGTTGGGCGATCAGCCGCAGCAGGTTGGCCTTGAGATCCTGGGGCAAACCCTCCACTCCGCGCAGCAGCTGCCCTTCGAGGAAGGCGCCGCTTTGCTGGAAGGCCTGGGCCACGCCCTTGGCATCACTGAGCTGGCGGATGTCGGGCAGCGCGCCGAGCAACTTGTCCACCGACTGGCGCAATTCCGGGCTCAAGTCCGGGTTGTTGCCGACGCCTTGCAGTGCCTTGAACAGGTTATCCAGCGGGCCCTGGCGGTTCTGCTGGGCGCCGAGTTGAAGGCTCAGGTCGAGCTGGTCCAGGCGGGCGTTCATGGGCAGGAACTGCAGGGCCTGCTGGTCCTGCACGCGGGCGCTGAGCAGGCTGTTGAGCGGTAACGGGTTGGGTGATTCGAGGCTCAGCTGGCGCCCGGCCAGCGGCGTGTTGAGCAGGGTTACCAGCACCTTGTAGACCACCTGTTCGGCCTTGCCCTGGGCGATCAATTGGCTGGCGTCCACCTTGCCCTGGATCAGCGTGCCAACCGGCAGCACATCGAGGTCGAGACTGCCCAGCGGTGCCTGGCTGGCGCCGCCAAGGCCGAGTGGGCCGAGGCTTGGTTGGGTCAGCAGGGTGGCGGCGAGGCTGGTCTGGTTCAGCGTCGAAAGTTGCAGGGTGCTGCCCTTGGGCAGCGCCTGCGGGCTTTCCGCCACCAGCAGGGCTTGCTGGCCGCTGGCCATGGTCAGGCGCAGCAGCAGCTGGAAATTCACCTGCCCGTCGCGCACAGCCAGTACTTCCGCGTGGGCCTTGTCTCCGGGCGGCAACAGGTCGCCGAGACTCTGCGCGAGCTTGAGCGTCAGCTCGGCCGCGCTCTGCGTGCTGCGCAGCGACGGGGTAGGCGGTAGCGGACGGGAAGCGCCAATTTCACTCGGCATCGTGGACCTGCAGGCGGCGTGACGGGGGTGCGCCCAGTGTATCGGCGGCGGTTGCGCGCACTTTAGACCGTCCGGCGGCAGGAGGGCAGGGCGGCGGCTGCGCATAGACCCAGCTCAAGGTGCGCTGATTTGACGTTACACCCTGTCGAAAAACCTGACGTCGGGCGTAGGAACGGCTGTGTATAATGCGCCGCCCGAGGCCGTGCTTGGCGGCCCGCGCGGTATGGCCGCTTTTTTGCACCACTGACTGTTTTCTGCCCGACGGTTGCCGATGCCCTTGAACCATCCCCTCCTCGAAACCGTGGCGCTCGCCTGCGAGCGGGACTGGCGCATGCTGTTCGAGCGTCTCGATTTGCGACTGGGCGCCGGCGAAATGCTACAGATCGTCGGCCCCAACGGCAGCGGCAAGACCAGCCTGCTGCGCCTGCTCAGCGGGCTGATGCAGCCCACTGCCGGCGAGGTGCTGCTCAATGGCAAGCCGCTGATCGAGCAGCGCCATGAACTGGCTCGCCTGCTGCTGTGGATAGGCCACGCCGCCGGCATCAAAGGCCTGCTCACCGCCGAGGAAAACCTTGCCTGGCTCTGCGCCCTGCACCAGCCGGCCAACCGCGATGCCATCTGGCAAGCACTGGAAGCCGTTGGCCTGCGCGGCTTCGAGGACGTTCCCTGCCATACCCTGTCCGCCGGCCAGCAGCGCCGCGTGGCCCTGGCGCGCCTTTACCTGGACGCGCCGCCGCTGTGGATCCTCGACGAACCCTTTACCGCCCTGGACAAGCAGGGCGTGGCGCAGCTGGAAGAGCACCTGGCTGGCCATTGCGAACGCGGTGGCCTGGTCGTGCTGACTACCCACCACACCCTCGAACGCATGCCGCAAGGCTACCGCGCCCTCGACCTCGGCCAGCACGCACGGGAGGTGGCGGCGCGATGAGCAACGTCTTCACCCTGCTGCTCGCCCGCGAAGCGCGCCTGCTGTTCCGCCGTCCGGCGGAGCTGGCTAATCCTTTGGTGTTCTTCGCCATCGTCATCGCGCTGTTCCCGCTGGCGGTCGGCCCCGAATCGGAAATGCTCAAGAACCTCTCGCCGGGGCTGGTCTGGGTCGCGGCTTTGCTGGCGGTGCTGCTGTCGCTGGATGGCCTGTTCCGCAGCGATTTCGAGGATGGTTCTTTAGAACAGTGGGTCCTTTCGCCGCACCCTCTGCCACTACTGGTCCTGGCCAAAGTGCTGGCACACTGGCTGGTTTCAGGGCTGGCCCTGGTGCTGCTGTCACCGCTGTTCGCCCTGATGCTGGGCTTGCCGGCGCGCTGCCTGCCGGACCTGCTGCTGTCGCTACTGCTGGGCACCCCGGTGCTGAGTCTGCTGGGCGCCGTGGGCGCGGCGCTCACCGTGGGCCTGAAGCGAGGCGGCCTGCTGCTGGCCTTGCTGATCCTGCCGCTCTACATTCCGGTGCTGATCCTGGGCAGCGGAGCACTGCAGGCGTCGCTGCAGGGGCTGCCCACCGCCGGGCACCTGTTGTGGTTGGCCAGCCTGACGGCGTTAGCATTGACGCTGACGCCCTTTGCCATCGCCGCCGGGCTGAAGATCAGCGTCGGCGAGTGAACGAACGATCGCCGGGCTGGGAAGCGGCACCGGCGGCAGACTAGAGCTTTGAATTACAGAGCCTGATGATGAACTGGACTTGGTTTCACAAGCTTGGCTCGCCCAAGTGGTTCTACGAGATCAGCGGACGCTGGATGCCCTGGTTCGCGGTCGCCGCGATCCTGCTGATGGTTGCCGGCACCGTCTGGGGCTTGGCCTTCGCGCCGCCGGACTACCAGCAGGGCAACAGCTTCCGGATCATCTACATCCATGTGCCGGCGGCGTTCCTCGCCCAGTCCTGCTACGTGATGCTGGCGGTGGCCGGCGCGGTCGGGCTGATCTGGAAGATGAAGATCGCCGACGTCGCCGTGCAGTGCGCCGCGCCTATCGGCGCCTGGATGACCTTCGTCGCGCTGGTCACCGGCGCCATCTGGGGCAAGCCGACCTGGGGCGCCTGGTGGGTCTGGGACGCGCGCCTGACTTCGATGCTGATCCTGCTGTTCCTGTATTTCGGCATCATCGCTCTCGGCCAGGCCATCACTAACAGAGACAGTGCGGCCAAGGCCTGCGCCGTGCTGGCCATCGTCGGTGTGGTGAACATCCCGATCATCAAGTACTCGGTGGACTGGTGGAACACCCTGCACCAGCCGGCCACCTTCACCCTCACCGAGAAGCCGCCGATGCCGCCGGAGATGTGGATCCCGCTGCTGATGATGGTTGCCGGTTTCTACTGCTTCTTCGCCGTGGTGCTGATGATGCGCATGCGCCTGGAAGTGCTCAAGCGCGAAGCCCGCGCGAGCTGGGTCAAGGCCGAGGTGGAGCGCGCGCTATGAGTTTCCAGTCCTTCTCCGATTTCCTCGCCATGGGACACCATGGCCCTTACGTGTGGTCCGCCTACGCCATCTGCGCGGTGGTCCTGGCGATCAACGTCGTCTCGCCGATCGTGGCGCGCCGGCGTTACCTGCAAGAAGAGGCGCGTCGTCTGCGCCGGGAGGCCAGCAAGTGAATCCGGTCCGCAAGAAGCGTCTGTACATCGTCCTCGCCATCGTCGCCGGCGTGGGCGTCGCCGTCAGCCTGGCGCTGTCGGCCCTGCAGGAAAACATCAACCTGTTCTATACCCCGACCCAGATCGCCAATGGCGAGGCGCCGCACGACACGCGCATCCGCGCCGGCGGCATGGTGGAGAAGGGCTCGCTCAAGCGCTCGGGGGACTCGCTGGACGTCGAATTCGTGGTCACCGACTTCGCCAAGGAGGTCACGGTGAAATACCGCGGCATCCTGCCGGACCTGTTCCGCGAAGGGCAGGGCATCGTCGCCCTGGGCAAGATCGACGAAGCCGGCGTGCTGACCGCCGACGAAGTCCTGGCCAAGCACGACGAGAAGTACATGCCGCCGGAAGTCACCAAGGCGCTCAAGGACAGCGGCAAGCTGGAGCACTACGAAGCCAGCCAGAATGGCGGCGCTGCGCCGCAACAGGGGAGCAACTGACATGGTTCCCGAACTCGGCCACCTTTCGCTGATCCTCGCGCTGTGCATGGCGCTGGTGATGTCCTTTTTCCCGCTGGTCGGCGCCTGGCGCGGCGATCGTCAGTGGATGAGCCTGGCGCGCCCGGCAGCCTGGGGGCAGTTCGCCTTCCTGCTGTTCTCCTTCGGCTGCCTGACCTGGGCCTTCCTCCACGATGATTTCTCGGTGGCCTACGTCGCCAGCAACTCCAACAGCGCGCTGCCCTGGTTCTACAAGTTCAGCGCCGTGTGGGGCGCCCACGAAGGCTCGCTGCTGCTCTGGGCACTGATCCTGGGCGGCTGGACCTTCGCCGTGTCGGTATTCTCCCGCCAACTGCCGGAAGTGATGCTGGCCCGCGTGCTGGCCGTGATGGGCATGATCAGCACCGGTTTCCTGCTGTTCCTGATCATCACCTCCAACCCTTTCAGCCGCCTGCTGCCGCAGGTGCCGGCGGACGGCAACGACCTCAACCCGTTGCTGCAGGACCCGGGCCTGATCTTCCACCCGCCGATGCTCTACATGGGCTACGTGGGCTTCTCGGTGGCCTTCGCCTTTGCCATCGCCGCCCTGCTCGGCGGTCGTCTCGACGCCGCCTGGGCGCGCTGGTCGCGTCCGTGGACCCTGGTGGCCTGGACCTTCCTCGGTGTCGGCATCGTGCTCGGCTCCTGGTGGGCCTACTACGAACTGGGCTGGGGCGGCTGGTGGTTCTGGGACCCGGTGGAAAACGCCTCCTTCATGCCCTGGCTGGTGGGCACGGCGCTGATCCACTCGCTGGCGGTGACCGAGAAGCGCGGCGTGTTCAAGAGCTGGACCGTGCTGCTGGCCATCGCGGCCTTCTCCCTGAGCCTGCTGGGTACCTTCCTGGTCCGCTCCGGCGTACTGACTTCGGTGCATGCCTTCGCCTCGGACCCCGAGCGCGGCGTGTTCATCCTCGCCTTCCTGCTGGTGGTGGTCGGTGGCTCACTGACGCTGTTCGCCCTGCGCGCGCCGGTGGTCAAGAGCCAGGTCGGTTTTGCCCTGTGGTCCCGCGAGACCCTGCTGCTGCTCAATAACCTGATCCTGGTGGTCACCGCCTCGATGATCCTGCTGGGCACCCTCTACCCGCTGGTGCTCGACGCTATCAGCGGCGCCAAGCTGTCGGTCGGCCCACCGTACTTCAATGCGCTGTTCGTGCCGTTGATCGCCATCCTCATGCTGGCCCTGGCGGTCGGCGTGCTGGTGCGCTGGAAGGACACCCCGACGCGCTGGCTGCGCAACATGCTCACCCCGGTGCTGATCGGCACCGTGGTGCTGGGCGGCTTGGGCAGCTTCCTGTATGGCGAGCTGCACTGGGAAGTGCTGACCGTGTTCATGCTGGCCGCCTGGGTGGTGCTGGCCGGTGTGCGCGACTTCTTCGACAAAGTCCGCCACAAGGGCGTGATTGCCGGCGCCGCGGGCCTGAACCGCAGCTACTGGGGCATGCAGCTGGCGCACTTCGGCATTGCCATCTGCGCCATCGGCGTGGTCCTCACCAGCCAGTTCAGCGCCCAGCGCGACCTGCGCATGGCGCCGGGCGAGTCGGTGGAACTGGCCGGCTACCAGTTCCGCTTCGAAGGTACCCACCACTTCGAAGGCCCGAACTTCACCTCCGACAAGGGCACCGTCCTGGTGACTCGCAACGGTTCGGAAGTCGCCACCTTGCACCCGGAGAAGCGCCTGTACAGTGTGCAGAACTCCATGATGACCGAAGCCGGCATCCACGGCAGCCTGACCCGCGACCTCTACGTCGCCCTGGGGGAGCCGCTGGATAACGGCGCCTGGGCCGTGCGCGTGCACATCAAGCCCTTCGTGCGCTTCATCTGGCTCGGCGGCCTGCTGATGGCCCTGGGCGGCGTGCTGGCGGCGCTCGACCGTCGCTACCGGCTGAAAGTGAAAACGCGTGTACGCGAGGCCCTGGGCCTCGCCGGACAGGGAGCCTGAGTGTGAAGCGTGCGATCCTGCTGTTGCCCCTGGCGATCTTCCTGGTCGTCGCGGTATTCCTCTTCCGTGGCCTGTGGCTGGACCCCAGCGAACTGCCCTCGGCGCTGATCGGCAA
Organism: Pseudomonas nicosulfuronedens; assembly: GCF_005877905.1. GTDB lineage: Bacteria > Pseudomonadota > Gammaproteobacteria > Pseudomonadales > Pseudomonadaceae > Pseudomonas > Pseudomonas nicosulfuronedens. The sequence continues at coordinate 286,389 of NZ_SWDV01000003.1, forward strand.
ACCGTTCCCGGCGTTCTCCCTGCCCAACGTCACCGAGCCGGGCAAGACCTACACCGAGGCCGACCTCAAGGGTAAGCCGGCGCTGGTCAACGTCTGGGGCACCTGGTGCCCGACCTGCCGCTTCGAGCACCCGGTGCTCACCGATCTTGCCGCCAAGGGCGTGGTGATCTACGGCATCAACTACAAGGACGATGGCGCCGCCGCGCAGAAGTGGCTCAAGGAGCTGCACAACCCCTATCTGCTGAACATCGCCGATGCGCAGGGCACCCTGGGCCTGGACCTGGGCGTCTATGGCGCACCGGAGACCTACATCATCGACAAGGACGGCATCATCCGCCACAAGCTGGTCGGCGCCGTTGACGAGAAGGTCTGGCGTGAACAGCTCGCGCCGATCTACCAGGGCCTGGTCGACGAAGCGGAGGGCAAATGAAGCGTCTGCTTGCCGCCGCGGTGTTCGGGCTGTGCCTCACCGGCATCGCCCACGCCGCCATCGATACCTACGAGTTTGCCAATGACGCCGAGCGTGCGCGCTTCCGTGACCTGACCACCGAGCTGCGCTGCCCCAAGTGCCAGAACCAGGACATCGCCGACTCCAACGCGCCGATCGCCGCCGACCTGCGCAAGCAGATCTATACCCAGATGGCGGCTGGCAAGAGCAACCAGCAGATCGTCGACTACATGGTCGACCGCTACGGCGAGTTCGTGCGCTACAAGCCCGAAGTCAGCGAGCGCACCTGGCTGCTCTGGTTCGGCCCTGCCGCGTTGCTGGGGCTGGGTGTGATCGTCATCGGTGCCATCGTCGCGCGCCGCCGTCGCCCGGCCGCTGCCACTTCCACCACGCTGTCCGCCGAGGAGCAGGCGCGTCTCGACCAATTGCTGGATAACCAAGACAAATGATCGATTTCTGGCTCGCCGCCGGCCTGCTGTTGCTGGTGGCCCTGGCATTCCTCCTCGTCCCTCTGCTGCGCGGCCGCAAGGCCCAGGCCGAGGAAGACCGTACCGCCCTCAACGTCGCTCTGTACCAGGAGCGCCTGGCCGAACTGACCGCCCAGCGTGACGCCGGGACCCTCGACGACGCCCAGCTCGAAGCCGGCCGCGGCGAAGCGGCCCGTGAGCTGCTGTCCGATACCGAGGGCGCCAGCGAAGACCGCCGCGCCCGCCTCGGCCGTGCGGCGCCGCTGATCGTGGCGCTGGTCCTGCCGTTCCTCGGCCTGGGTCTTTACCTGCACTGGGGTGCCAGCGACAAGGTCGCCCTGGCCCGCGAGTTCGCCACTGCGCCGCACTCCATGGAAGAGATGACCACGCGCCTGGAGCGCGCCGTGCAGGCCCAGCCGGACTCCGCCGAAGGTTGGTACTTCCTCGGTCGCACCTACATGACCCAGAACCGCGCCGCCGATGCCGCCAAGGCCTTCGAGCAGGCCGCGCGCCTGTCCGGTCGCCAGCCGGAAGTGCTCGGCCAGTGGGCGCAGGCGCTGTACTTCGCCGGCGACAAGGCGCTGACCCCGGAAGTGCTCGGGTTGGCCGATGAAGCGCTGAAGAAGGACCCAGAGGAAGTCACGACCCTGGGCCTGCTCGGCATCGCCGCTTTCGAGGACGAGAAGTACGCCGACGCCATCGACTACTGGGGCCGTCTGGTCGCCGTGCTGCCGCAGGACGACCCGTCCCGCGAAGCCATTGCCGGTGGCATTGAGCGTGCTCGTCAGAAAATGGTCGAGAAAGGCCAGACGCCGCCGCAAGCACCCGCGGTCGCGCAACCAGCTGGCGTGACCCTGAAGGTGAAGGTCGACCTGACCGCCGCCGTGAAAGGTCAGGTCAAGCCGGACGACAGCGTGTTCGTCTTCGCCCGCGCCGTGAGTGGCCCGCCGATGCCGTTGGCGGTGAAACGCCTGAAGGTCTCCGACCTGCCCAGCGAGGTGTCGCTGAGCGACGCCGACGCGATGATGCCGCAGCTCAAACTGTCGCAGCATCCGCAGGTGCAGCTCGTCGCCCGGATCTCCCGCGCTGGCAATGCCATCACCGGCGAATGGATCGGACGCAGCGAAGCGTTGTCTACTGCCAACGCGGGCGAACAGAGCGTGACCATCGACAGCCCGGACCAGAAGTAAGACGAACAAGAGAGGGTTGAGCGAATGAAGGGCAGAGTATTGGCGCTGGGCGCCATGCTGGTTTTGGGTGGTTGCGTGGTGCAACCGCAGCAGCCGGAGCAACCGCCCGTGCAGACGCCTCCGCCCTCGCAGCCGAGCAAGCCGATCCCGCCGGCCAAGACCTCCAGCTCGCCGATCACCCCGCAGCCGTCCAAGCCGGCGACTGCGACCAAGCGCCCGACCCAGTTTGCCCCGCCGCCCGGCGGCAAGGGCCGCTGGGACGCCAGCCTCGGGGTCTATGTGATCCAGGGCCAGAAAGACCTCTTCTATCGCCAGCGCACCTACTACCACTGGGACAACGGCTGGTACTGGGGCGTCGGCCCGCAGGGCCCCTGGACCGAAACCGACAGCAGCGGCGTACCGCCGGGGCTGACCCGCAAGTACGCGCAGTAACGCGCCCTCGCGCGAACCGTTAATTTCATCGGGATGCGCCATTACGGTCTCGCAGGGTGTGTAGGAGCGGACTCGGTCCGCGATCATTTCATCACCGCTCCGGGCAACCCTGCAGCACGGCCAGCCAATCGCGGACGGAGTCCGCTCCTACGCCATCCGGCAGCACCCAGCCAGGCTGATGCTCAGTCGAACGTCCCCATCTCCGTTCCCAGTTCGATCACCTCCACCCGATTGCGCCCGCTCGCCTTGGCCTTGTACAGCGCCTTGTCCGCCGCCGCGTAGAGCCCCTCATAGGTTCCGGGCACGCCGGACTCCAGGCAGGCGATGCCGAAACTTGCGGTGAGGTAGAGCAGGCCGTCCTTCATCGGCAGCGGGGTTTCCTCCAGCAGCCGGCGCACCTTCTCGGCGATGACTCGCGCCTGGGGCTGGGAGGTGTCGGGCAACAGCAGCAGGAATTCCTCGCCGCCCAGGCGCGCCACGCTGTCGCCGGTGCGGGTGTAGTTCCTCAGCAGGCTGGCGGTGTGGCGGATGACTTCGTCGCCCAGCGGGTGGCCGTAGCGGTCGTTGATGAACTTGAAATGATCCAGGTCCACCATGAGCAGGCTGATCGGTGCAGGCTGGCGGGCAGCGCGCGATAGCTCCATGCCCACCAGTTGGTCGAACTGGCGGCGGTTGAACAGTCCGGTCAGGGGGTCGTGGCCGGCGAGGTACTCGAGCTGGCGGTTCTTTTCTTCCAGTTCCAGCCGTTGCTGGCGGAGGAACTCGCGCTGGCGCAGGTTTCGCACATGGCTGTGCCAGAGGATGAAAGACAGCACCAGGCCGATACCGCAGATGGTCAACCCGCCCATCTGGTTCGACAGGCGCAGCTGCGGGCTGGCCTGGGTCAGCGCCATGGTCAGCTCGAAGGCGGCCAGGGCGAGGATATAGAGGACGACGGCCAGGCTCGGGCGCAACAGGATAATCAGGGCGGTGGCCACCGAGGCCATGAGGAAGGGCGTGATGCTGCTGGTGACCTGCTGGTCGGCGCCAGTGATGGCGATGCCGAAGCCCAGCAACAGCGTGCTGCCCAGCACGGTGAGGGTCTGCATGTAGCGCAACGCCGCGCCTCGGCGCGGCGACGAGGCCAGCCAGGCCAGCAGGCCGAGGAAGGTGAAGAACACGGCGACCACGGCGTGGACGCGGATGATATCCAGCCGCCAGCCGTCATACTCGGGGCTGGAACCCTGCAGATTGAGGCGGAAGACCAGGATGTGGATCAGGTCGAAAGGTACCGCCAGCAAGGCGGAGAAATACAGGCGCCGCAGGTTTTCCCGGGCGATCGGCAGCGCCAGCGCGTCGTTGACCGCGATGGCGTGGTGCAGTCGCTGGAGCAACGTCCTGGACACGGGCTCTGGCCTCCTGCGCAAGTGCCGGCCCGTAGCAGGATAGACGCAGCGCCGCTTCGCTGCGGTGCAGATTGAAATCGACGTGACTTGGCGCGACAGCGCGGCAGTCACAGCCCGCTACGCTGAAATTTCCGAGCGTGGCAACAAATTGGCTTGGAACATTGTCGGATAAGCCCACGGCGGGCATAGTCCGCAACCCGGTGAATCCAAGGACGCTGCCATGAACCCCAGGACGCTGTCATGAATAGAGTGAAACGACTGTCGGCGCAACAGGGCCTGGACGCCGAGCGCGCGCTGCTCGACGCCACCTTCGCCGGTGAGCGCGATAGCGGCCTGCTGTTCTGGAGCCCACAGGAACAGTCCCTGGTGATGCCGCGCCGGCTGAGCCGCCTGGAGGGCTTTGCCGCCGCCGAGGCCGCCTGTGCCGGGCTAGGTTGGCCTATCGCCCTGCGTGACACTGGCGGCGAGCCAGTGCCGCAGTCCGCCGGGGTGCTAAATGTTGCACTGGTCTACGCGATCCCGCCGGGCGACAACGAGCAGACGCGCATCGAGACCGCCTACCTGCGCCTGTGCCAGCCGCTATGCGACTGGTTGGCTGCCCTTGGCCTCGATCCGGGCCTGGGGGAAGTGGAAGGCGCTTTTTGCGATGGCCGCTACAACGTCAACCTGGGCGGTCGCAAGCTGGTGGGCACCGCACAGCGGTGGCGCCGCCGGCCCAGCGACGGGCGCTACGTGGTGCTGGCTCACGGTGCCATCCTGATGGAGAACCAGCGCGAGCCGATGGTCGCGGCGGTGAACGCCTTTTATGAGCACTGTGGGCTTGAAGCCCGCGTGCGCGCCAGCAGTCATGTGGCGCTGGAAGAGCGTTACGAGCAGCCCTGGGACCAGGTGGATGCGCTGGCCGGGCAGTTCCAGCGGCACCTGGTGGCCGAGGGCGTGGCGCTGGATGTCTGATTTGAACGACGTGGGTGGATCTTCGCTTCGCCCCAACCCTTCCAAGGAGTCTTGATACATGGAACATGGGACGAATTACCTGCAGTCGGCAGTGGTCTTCCTGCTTGCGGCGGTGTTCATGGTGCCGCTGGCCAAGCGCCTGCAACTCGGTGCCGTGCTGGGCTACCTGCTGGCCGGTGTAATCATCGGCCCCTACCTGCTGGGCCTGATCGACAATCCTGAAAGCGTCGCCAGCCTGTCCGAGCTGGGCGTCGTGCTGTTGCTCTTCATCATCGGCCTGGAGCTCTCGCCCAAGCGCCTGTGGGTGATGCGCAAGCAGGTGTTTGGCGTGGGCCTGGCGCAGGTGCTGCTCACTGGCCTGGCCATTGGCAGCGTCGCAGCGCTGGCCTTCGACATGCCGGTGAATACATCGGTCGTGCTGGGCGGCGGCTTGGCACTGTCCTCCACCGCCTTCGGCCTGCAGATCCTCGCCGAACGCAAGGAACTGAACAGCCCCTACGGCCGCCTCGGCTTCGCCATCCTGCTGTTCCAGGACATTGCCGCGATCCCGCTGATCGCGATGATCCCGCTGCTCGGCGCACGTGCCGATTCGGCGGCGCCCGGCGGTGACCTGGCCCACGTCATGGAAGTGGTCGGCAGCATCGCCGTGGTCGTCATCGGCGGGCGCTTCCTGCTGCGCCCGGTGTTCCGCTCGGTGGCCCGTACCGGTCAGGCCGACCTGTCCACCGCCACCGCGCTGCTGGTGGTAGTCGGCACCGCCTGGCTGATGGAGTGGGCCGGTGTGTCCATGGGCCTGGGCGCTTTCCTCGCCGGCCTGCTGCTGGCGGATTCGGAATACCGCCACGAACTGGAAGCGCAGATCGAACCCTTCAAGGGCCTGCTGCTCGGCTTGTTCTTCATCAGCGTGGGCATGAGCGCCGACCTTGGCCTGCTCAAGAGCGAGCCTCTCGTGGTGCTGGGCCTGACCCTCCTGCTGGTGGGCATCAAGTTGCCGCTGCTGTTCCTCATCGGCCGGCTGGCCGGCGGGCTGGACAAGGTCTCGGCAATCCGCCTGGGCGTTCTGCTGGGCGCCGGCGGTGAGTTCGCTTTCGTGGTGTTCAAGCTGGCCTTGGCCCAGGGGCTTATGGACGGCAAGCTGCATTCGTTGCTGGTGCTGTGCATCACTCTGTCCATGGCGATGACGCCGCTGCTGGTACTGGCGCTGGCGCGCAGCATCAAGCCCAAGCCCGCCGTGCTGCGCGAGCCGCCGCCGGAATACAGCCAATTGCCGGACGATGCACCGCGCGTGGTGATCGCCGGCATGGGGCGGATGGGCCAGGTGGTTGCCCGTATCATGCGCGCCCAGGGCGTACCCTTCGTGGCGCTGGACACTTCGGTGGATACCATCGAACTGACGCGCAGCTACGGCAACATCCCGATCTTCTACGGCGACCCGCTGCGCCCGGAAATCCTCCGTGCCGCCCAGGTGGAGAAGGCCGAGTTCTTCGTCGTCGCCACCGATGATCCGCAGACCAACATCGAGACCGCGCGCCTGGTGCGCAAGTTGTACCCGCACATCAAGGTCATCGGTCGGGCGCGCAACCGCCAGCACGTCTATCACTTGCTGGATGCCGACGCGACGCCGGTGCGCGAGACCTTCCACTCCAGCCTGGAGATGAGCCGTCTGCTGCTCACCGGCCTGGGCCTGAACGAGGAACAGGTCGGTGCACGCATCCGCCGCTTCAAGCGCCACGACGAAGCGGTGCTGATGGCCCAGTACCGCGTCTACGACGACGAGACCGCGGTGATCCAGACCGCCCGCGAAGCGCGCAAGGAACTGGAAACCCTGTTCGAGGCGGACCACCTCGAAGACCAGGGTATCGGTCACCACTGACTGGCCATTCCGCACATCGATAGTGCTGGGGCGGCGTGTGCGCCCCGGCGCATCCTCGGGCCTTCGCAACGGAGGCCCATCGATGAGCGACTACCGCACTTTCACCCGCGAAGATCGCGACGGCGTTGCCGTGGTGAGCTTCAGTCACCCGCCGATCAACCTGGTCGACCGCGCCATGGTCATCGACCTGCTGCACCTGGCCGATGAGCTGGAGCGCGACAGCGACACCCGCGTGGTGCTGCTGCGCAGCGCCAACCCGGATTTCTTCCTTGCCCACTACGATCTCGGCAGCCAGCTGGACGCGCCGCCGATGAAGCTGCCTGCCGGCATGGCCAGCCCGCTCAGCGCGCTGTTCAGCCGCTTCAGCCGGCTGCCGCAGGTCACCATCGGCGAGTTGCGCGGCCGCGCGCGTGGTGCCGGCAGCGAATTCCTCCTGGCGCTGGACATGCGCTTTGCCTCCCGTGAGCGCGCGTTGCTCGGCCAGCCGGAAGTGGCGGTCGGCCTGTTACCCGGCGCGGGCGGCACAGTGCGCCTGGCGCAACTGCTGGGGCGGGGCAGGGCGCTGGAGGTCTGTCTGGGGGGGGAGGATTTCGACGCGGACACGGCGGAGCGCTATGGCTGGATCAACCGGGCGCTGCCGGACGCGGAGCTGGAAGGGTTCTGCGAGGCTCTGGCGCGACGCATCGCGGCCTTCCCGGCGGCGGGCATCGCCCATGTGAAGGCAGTGGTGGAGCAGGTGACGGCGGCTGATCAGGCAGCGCTGGTGGAGGAGTCGCAGCGCTTCGTCGGTGACATGTCCGCGCCGGGGACGCTGGAGCGGGTGCGCTGGATGATGGACAATGGCGGCCAGCAGGACGGGGAACTGGAGCGCGACTTGGGAGCCGCGCTCGGGCGCTACCCGGGCTGAATCGCTGGGGAGGGCTGCGTCACGCGGTCTTCGCCAGGATCGGTTCGTTCGCCACGGCGACCAGTACCGGCCGGGCTAGTTGGTGTTTCACCGCCGGACGCGGCTGACGGCTGACCGAGGGGCGCCGGTCGGGGATGACCACGGCCGAGCCCGGCGAACGCAGGGTCAGTACGGCGATGCCGCCGGCCAGCAGCGTGGTAGCGAGCACGACGCTGGCCAGGGCGACGTACAGCAGCAGCTCCACCAGGGAGCCAACGAGCAGCAGGAAATCGAGAATGACTTGCATGGTGGTGTCCTCTTGACGATCCGTTGGGGGCGTCTCGCGAGTAGCTTGTTCGCCCCTGCGGCCCGACTGCGGGGCCGGCGAATCTCCTGCCAGCGAGTTGATGGGGCCAAGATGCCGCGCGCGGACTATCAAGAGAACTGAATGCGTCGACTGGTGACTATCGACGTTATCGATAGCGGCCGGAAGCCGCGAGTTAGAGAGGCGCCCTGGTTACTCGCGGGCGCCTGCGACCTTGGTCTGGTAGACGCTCAGAACTTCTCGCCCGGTTGCAGGAAGCGCCACTGGCCGACGGGCAGCTTGCCCATGGCAACGCCGCCCAGGCGCAGGCGGCGGATCGACACGGCGTGCAGGCCGACGGCACGGCACATGGCGGCAATCTGGCCGGGGCGGAACTGCTTGCCGGCGAAGCGCAGGCGGTTTTCGCTCTGCCAGCTGACCTTCAGCGGCGGCAGCTCGCGGCCATCGATGAGCATGCCGCGGCAGAGACGCTTCAGGCCGTTGTCGGCGATCTGCCCGCTGACTTCGACCACGTACTCGTGCTCGATATTGTCCGCCTCGTCCACCAGCCGGCGCTGCACGCCGCGGCTCTGGGTGTAGACCAGCAGGCCGCTGGCATCGGTCTCCAGCACGGTGGTGTTGAACTGGTGGCCGAAGTGCTTGCGCAGCAGGCGCTGCTGCAGGTTGTCCTCGGTCCAGCGCTTGTCCGGCGTCAGCAGTTGTTGGGCGGAGTTGGCGCCGTTGCCGCTGCCCAGGCCGACCGGCTTGTGCACGAGGATGGTCACCGGCGGAATCGGATCGGGAGAGGCGCCCGGCAGCAGTTCGATGCGCTGGGTGTCGACCTTGAACTGCGGCTCCTCCACGCGCTGGCCGTCGACCGTGACCCAGCCACCCTCGATGTACAGCTCGGCGTCGCGGCGCGAACAGGGCAGCAGCTCGGCGAGGCGCTTGGACAGGCGGATGGCTTCGGACATTTCGGGTAACCAGGCAGGGGAAAGCCGCCATTGTAACCGCAAGCCGGTGGAATGATCCGCGCCTTGGTCAGTCACAAGCTCAGACCAAGCAACGAGGAAGCGCGATGCGGATCACTCTGATCGACGGCCTGGGTTGGGACCTGGACGAACAGGGCAGCGGCGGCCTGATCAACCGGCGCGGCGAGAAGGTGCACCTGCGCCAGGGCGACATGGACGGCGCCTGCGGGCCGTACTGCCTGGTGATGGCCATGCTCGCCCGCAACCAGTTGGCGCGGCGTCAGGCCAAGGGGTTGGCGCCGGTGGATTCGCGGACCCGCTACGGGCGGCTGATGGAGGCGCTGAACCAGCACGAGACGCTGGTGCGCGTCGGCACCACCGGCGCCGACCTGCTGGAGCTGCTCAAGGTCATCAGCGATAAGGAATATCGCGTCGAGCGCGGCAATGGTACGCGGATGGTCGAACTGACCCGGCGGCATCTGGAGGAGAACATTCCGGTGGTGTTGGGCTTCCACGGGCGCAAGGCCAGCGATATCCGCCACTGGTGTCTGGCGGTGGGGATGAGCGAGGACGCCTTCTTCCTGCTCGATCCTGCCCATGACCTGCAGCGTGGGCTGGCCTGGAATGCGGTGCTCACCACCCAGGCCAATGGCTCGCGCTTCGGCTATCGCTACCTCAACGCGAAGGGTACCTGGGCGGTGACGCTCAAGGAGATGGTCGCTCTGCTTTGAGAGCGAGGCTCAGCGGGTGAAGCGGAACAGGTTGTAGCCGCCCAGTTGTTCGGGCACCAGCAGCACGAAGCCGTCGTAGGAGTTGCGCACCACGCCGACCACGTCGGTCTCGCGCGCCGCGGACTGCTCCAGCCCGCTATAGCCGACCTGTGGGTCGTCGTTGACCGAGGCGCCGCCGACGAACACCAACTGCTTGTCATCCAGGCGCTGCAGGTAGCCGCTGATGCGCTGCGAGCCACTGGTCTTCTCCAGGAACAGGCCCTTGGGCGTTTGCCGCACCGAGCACTTGAAGTTCGGGTAGCCATACAGCGCCTGGGCTTCGAGTTGCACCGAACGGCATTTCCAGTTGCCGGTGAGGGCAGCATCGGTGAGCGGTTCCGGGTCTTCCAGCACGATGCGGTAGAGGTTCAGCGCTTCGTTGCGGGTGGTTTCGTCTTCGCTCTGCTGGAGCTGGTCGAGCAGTTGCCTGACCTGCGCGTCGAGGGTGGTCAGGCGTTGCTGGTCGGCGGCATTGACCACAGCCGGCCACACGATGGCAGCCTCTTCGGCGAAAGCCAGCGGGGAGAGCAGCAGGCCGGCAGTTAGCACGGCGGCAGTGAGGGAGCAGCGTTTGGACATCGTGTGCATTCCGTTGCGGTGAATGCCCACGGCTCATGCCGCGGGCGAGGGGATCAGGGGGTGGTCTGGCCGGGGGATTCGACCGGCGGCGGGGTGGGGGCTTCGCGCTCGTGGACCCAGGACATGAACAGCTCGTAACCCAGGGCCAGTACCACCGGCCCGACAAACAGGCCAATGATGCCGTTGCTGAGCATGCCGCCCAGGGCGCCGATCAGGATCACCGGCATCGGTACCTTGCCGCCGCGGCCGAACATCAGTGGCTTGAGCACGTTGTCGCTGAGGCCGCCGGCCATGGTCCATATCGTGAACAGGATGGCGACCAGCAGCGAATCGTTGGTCATGAACACATACACGATCGCCGGCAGGGTGATCAGCACGACCGGCAACTGGGTGATCCCCAGCAGCAGGACGCCCAGGGCCAGCAGGCCGGCTCCGGGGATGCCCATGACGACGAAGCCCAGGCCCAGAATCATCGTCTGGATGAAGGCAACGCCTACCACACCCTGGGCGACTGCCCGAATGGTACCGGTGCACAACTCGGCCAGCCCAGGCCCGCGCTCCGGGCCGGAGATGCGGATGGCGATGTCGCAGGAAGTTCGGTTACCCAGTTCGCCGTAGGCCATGATGATCCCGGCGATGACGAACGCCGCGAGGAACTGCATCAGGCCCATGCCGGCGCCAGCCGCCTGGCCGGCCAGGGTCTTGGCTACGCCCTGCAGGTGCGGGGCCATCTGGTGGACCACGCCCATGAAGTCGGTGGCGACGCGGTTCCAGAAGGGATAGACGTACTGCCCGATCACAGGCCAGTTCTGCACCGAGTCCGGTGGCAGCGGGATCTGCAGGGTGCGGTTCTGGATGGCGTGGACCAGGTCGCGTACCGAGTCGGCCATCGACATGCCGATCACCACCACCGGCACCAGCAGGATCACCAGGCCCAGGATCACGATCAGCGTTGCCGCGCTGTTCGTCCGACCACCCAGCCAGCCGCTGAGCAACTGGTGCAGCGGGTAGAGGGTGATGGCGAGGATCACCGACCAGAGCATCAGATCGAGGAAGGGATGGAAGATGCGGAAGCAGAACAGGGCCAGCAATAGAATCAGACCGGCACGGATCAGCACATCGAGCAGGTTGCGCGACAGCAGCTTTTCCGGGGAGGGCATCATGGGGGTGCTCCTTGCAAGGGGGCGCGATTCGGCCCAGTCCTAACTATCGGCGGACTCTGCCCGAGTGCAAGGTAATCAGGCAATAAAGCAGGATCGGTATTGCGGAGAGATCGTGAAAAACGCGGGAGGGAGCGGGGGAGGCGGGCAGCCTGCCGAGGGTCGGCAGGCTTGCCAGCGGGGTATTACTTCTTGCCGAGGCTGATGTGGCGGCTCGGTGCGCCGTAGTTCTGACCGGTCACGCCCTTGGCGATCTGCTGGATCTCACCGCCGGAGTTCAGGAAGGCGGCGATCTGGGCTTCCAGCGCTTCGCTGGTCGCGGTCGCGGCGGGGGCCTTGGGGGCGGCTTTCTGGCGGGTGGAGGGCTTGGTAGTCATATCTGCCATACCTGTCTGCGCAAATTGGCCGCCCATTGTACATCAAACGAGCAGCTTTCGGGGCGCTTATGGAGCGAACGGTCCCGTTGCATTGCGTGAATCGTCTTTCGCGCGGTGCGTAATGGCGGTGCTACCCTCTGCCCATTCCGGCCGTTCAGAGCCCACCATGTCCCTGTTGTCGTCCCGCCAGCGCAATGCCCTGCGCCTGGCTCGTTCGTTTCTCGCTCCCTACCGCTGGCGTGCCCTCGGTGCCTTGCTGGCGCTGCTGTTCACCGCGGCCATCACCCTGTCCCTGGGGCAGGGCATCCGCCTGCTGGTGGACCAGGGCTTCATCACCCAGTCCGAACAACTGCTCACCCGCGCCATCGTCATTTTCTTCCTGCTGGTGTTGTGCCTGGCGGTGGGTACCTTCGTGCGCTTCTACCTGGTGTCGTGGATCGGTGAGCGGTTCGTCGCCGACATCCGTCAGCGCGTGTTCGACCATCTGATCGAGTTGCACCCCGGCTTCTACGAGAACAATCGCTCCTCGGAGATTCAGTCGCGCCTGACCGCCGACACCACGCTACTGCAGTCGGTGATCGGCTCCTCGCTGTCCATGGCGCTGCGCAACGTGCTGATGCTGCTGGGCGGGATCATTCTGATGTTCTTCTCCAACGCCAAGCTGACCAGCATCGTGGTCGCTTCGCTGCCGTTGGTGATTGCGCCGATCCTGTTGTTCGGCCGTCGCGTGCGCAGCCTGTCGCGGCTCAGCCAGGACCGTGTGGCGGACGTCGGCAGCTATGTCGGCGAGTCTCTCGGCCAGATCAAGACGGTGCAGGCCTACAACCACCAGGCACAGGACCGCGCGCGCTTCGGTCGCACGGTGGAAGACGCCTTCGACACCGCGCGCAAGCGCATCCTGCAGCGCTCCTGGCTGGTCAGCGTGGTGATCCTGCTGGTACTTGGCGCGGTCGGCGTGATGCTCTGGGTGGGTGGCATGGACGTGATCGCCGGGCGTATCAGCCCCGGCGACCTGGCGGCCTTCGTGTTCTATAGCCTGATCGTCGGCATGGCCTTCGGCACGCTCAGCGAAGTGATCGGCGAGCTGCAGCGCGCCGCCGGCGCTGCCGAGCGCATCGCCGAACTGTTGCGGGCGCGCAGCGAAATCCATGCGCCGGCCAGCGACTTGTTGCATTTGCCGGATCGCATCGCCGGAAGCATCGACCTGCAGGGCGTGCGTTTCGCCTATCCGTCGCGCCCAGAGCAGTGGGCTATCGACGGCATCGATCTGCGCGTGGAGCCAGGCGAGACCCTGGCGCTGGTCGGCCCGTCGGGCGCCGGCAAATCCACCCTGTTCGACCTGCTGCTGCGCTTCTACGACCCGCAGCAAGGGCGCATCCTGATCGACGGACAGCCCATTGTCCGGCTCGACCCGGCGGACCTGCGCCGCAGCTTCGCGCTGGTCTCGCAGAGCCCGGCGCTGTTCTTCGGCACGGTGGAAGAGAACATCCGCTACGGCCGCCCCGACGCCAGCGATGCTGAAGTCGAGGCCGCCGCCCGCACGGTCCATGCCCATGAGTTCATCCTGCGCCTGCCGCAGGGCTACCAGACGCATCTGGGCGAAAGCGGCCTGGGATTGTCCGGTGGCCAGCGCCAGCGTCTGGCGATTGCCCGTGCGTTGCTGGTGGACGCGCCTATCCTGTTGCTCGACGAGGCCACCAGTGCGCTGGATGCCGAGAGCGAGCACCTGATCCAGCAGGCACTGCCGGGACTGATGCGCGATCGCACCACGCTGGTGATCGCCCACCGCCTGGCCACGGTGCTCAACGCCGACCGCATCGCGGTGATCGAGCACGGTCGCCTGGTGGCGCTGGGACGGCACGCCGAACTGGTGGTCAGCAACCCGTTGTATGCGCGTCTGGCGGAGCTTCAGTTCGGCCAGGCCGAGCATCTGTAGGAGCGAGCTTGCTCGCGAGCTGCTTAACTCCGGAGCGGCTGGAAAGCACGGCTCGCGAGCAGGCTCGCTCCCACAAAAAAAGCCGGCGTTCGGCGGCTTGAGGCGCATCCTCGCATCAATGCGCGTAGAATGCCCGCCCCGTTCACGAGGTAAGCGTCATGGCAGTCATAGGTCGGTTCAATTCGTTGCAGGTGGCCAAGCACACCGATTTCGGTCTTTACCTGGATGGCGAGAGCCATGGCGAAATCCTGCTGCCCAAGCGCTACGTGCCGAAGAACGAACCCACCGAAGTGGGCGACTGGCTCAACGTGTTCATCTATCTGGACAGCGAAGACCGCCTGATCGCCACCACCCAGAAGCCCAAGGTGCAGGTCGGCGGCTTCGCCAGCCTCAAGGTGGTGGAGGTCAACCGTGTCGGCCTGTTCCTCGACTGGGGCCTGCCCAAGGACCTGCTCCTGCCGCACTCCGAAGAGAAGCGCCCGCTGCAGGTTGGCGATTACTGCGTGGTTTACGTCTACCTCGACGAGCGCACCCGCCGTATCACCGCCACCGCGCGCCTGGACCGCTACCTGGATAACACGCCGGCACGCTACAAGGCCGGCCAGCAGGTGGACCTGCTCGTCGTCGAGCGTACCGACCTGGGCTACAAGGCCATCATCGACGGCAAGCACTGGGGCCTGATCCACAAGAACGAAGTCTTCAAGTTCATGCGCAATGGTCTGCGCGAGACCGGCTACATCAAGGAGATGCGTGCCGACGGCAAGATCAGCCTGAGCCTGCAACCGGCCGGCGCCGGTCTGTCCGACGCCCTCAGCGAGCAGATTCTCACTGCCTTGCGCGAAGCGGGTGGCACCCTGGCGCTCAGCGACAAGAGTCCGCCGGAACTCATCGCGCAGCAGTTTGGCGTCAGCAAGGGCAACTTCAAGAAGGCCATCGGCGGCCTGTTCAAGCAAGGCCTGATCGTCATCCACGACGATCGCATCGACCTGGCCTGACGATCCACTCGCTGACGGCTCAGCCGCGCCCGCGAACGATGGACTCGGCCACCGCGCAACGCGGCTCGGCCGGGGCCAGCGAGCCCATGCGCTGCAGGTCGACTGGAGTGCCCGGTTCCGCTTTCAGCTGGCGGCGCAGGTCATCGAACACCCGGTCATGTTCCTTGCGAAAGCGCAGGACCGGCCCGCGACAGACCTGCAGGCCGTGGCGGCGCAGCAGGCGCGTGGCACTGCCGGCGAAGTTGAAGGCAAGGTCGCCGGGCAGGTCGAAGCCGTCGTTGAAGGGCTGGCCGTCGATCTCGCCATCCAGTTCGAACTTCACCAGGGCGTCGCGGCTGGCGGCGTTCTCCACCACGTAGCTCAAGCGGATGCGGTACTGCTGGCGGTCGAGGCCGGCGGTGGAGTGGATGGTGACCTGAGCGGGGACGGTCATTTTTCCTCCTGTAAAGCAGAAACCCGCGGCGGGGCTGCGGGTTTTTCGTATCGGGCTCAGAGGCTCAGTTGGCCCGAGTAGAGACCGTAGCTGGCGGCCAGTGTTGCGGCCAGCAGGACGGCAAGGATCAGCCATTCCGCCTTGCTGAAGACACGCTCGCCACGCTCGCGCTTGGCCATGATGAACAGCACCACACCCGGCGTATAGAGCAGTGCCGAGAGCAGCAGGTGGTCCATGCCGCCGGCATATACCAGCCAGAGGCTGTAGACCAGAGCGATGGCGCCGATCACCAGGTCCTTGCGGCGTGCCCGCAGCAGGCCTTCGTAGCCCTCGCCGCGCAGGCTGAGCAGCACGGCGTAGCCGGCGGAGAACAGGTAGGGCAGCAGGGCCATGGAAGCGGCCAGGTACACCAGGCTGTGGTAGGTGCTGGCGGCGAACAGGGTGACGATGAGGAACACCTGCACCGTGGCGTTGCTCAGCCAGAGCGCGTTGACCGGTACGTCCTCCTCGCTCTCGCGAGCGAGGAACTTCGGCATGGTGTGATCCTGGGCGGCGGCGAACATGATCTCCGCGCTCAGCAGGATCCACGCCAGCAGCGCGCCGAACAGCGAGACGATCATCCCGGCGATGATCAGCACTGCGCCCCAGTGGCCCACCACGTGCTCCAGCACGTAGGCCATGGACGGGTTGGGCAGGCCGGCCAGTTGCGCCTGGTTCATCATGCCCATGGACAGCACGTTCACCAGCACCAGCAGCGCCATCACCGAGACGAAGCCGATTACCGTGGCGGTGCCGACATCGGAGCGTTTCTTCGCGTGTCCCGAATACAGGTTGGCGCCTTCGATGCCAATGAACACCCAGACGGTGATCAGCATCATGTTGCGCACCTGGCTCATTACGCTGTCGAAATCCACATGGCCGTGGCCCCAGAAATCGGCAGTGAACAGGTCCATGTCGAACGCCACCAGGCCGATCAGGATGAACAGCACGATGGGCACGACCTTGGCGACCGTGGTGACCTGGTTGATGAAGGCCGCCTGCTTGATCCCGCGCAGGATCAGGAAGTGCAGGCTCCACAGCAGCAGGGACGAGCAGGCAAAGGCGATGAGGGTGTTGCCCTCGCCGAACACCGGGAAGAAGTAGCCCAGTGCGCTGAAGATCAGCACGAAGTAGCTGACGTTGCCCAGCATCGAGCTGATCCAGTAGCCCCAGGCCGAGTTGAAGCCGATGTAGTCGCCGAAGCCCGCCTTGGCATAGGCGTAGACGCCCGCGTCCAGTTCCGGCTTGCGCTGCGACAGGCTCTGGAAGACGAAGGCCAGCATCAGCATGCCGACGCCGCTGATCGCCCAGCCGATGAGCACCGCGCCAGGGCTGGCGCTCTGCGCGACGCCCTGAGGCAGCGAGAAGATGCCGCCGCCGATCATGGAGCCGACCACCAGGGCGGTGAGGGCGGCCAAGCCGAGTTTCTGGTTGGGCGATGTGGACATTTCCCAGCCTCCTGAAATGAGTGGACTCGGATAGTTTCGAATCCGCCCGGAGGCACTCGGCTGACTTATATCAATAGCAAGCTAACGGTATCTGAATGTAACCTGAACAGGCTGCCTCATCGTTCATCGGCACGCAGGCTGCCCGCCGCGGGGTGTTCGAGCCACGGAGTGCAGGTTCGCCTGGCAGCTCGCTACATCATGTGGCGGAAGCGGTTCCAGGCCTGCTCGATGGAGAGCCACCAGGCCGGCATGGCGCTGCCGAAGCCGGCGATCTCCAGGCGCGGGTGGTGGCGCACCACCATGTCCAGCACCGGTTCCTGTTCGGGCTTCACGTCGACGAAGAACACGTGGCGGCCTTCCTGCAGGTTGTCCTGGAAGCGGCGCACGTCACCACTGGGGCGCTGCAGGCCGAAGAAGCTGCTTTCCCACAGGCTGAAGCCCAGCAGCACCGCGGCGAGGAACACCACGGGAATCCAGCCTGCCGCTGTCTGCGTCCAGCCGCTCAGGTAGCCGACCACGAGTACCAGCACAGCCAGCGCGGCGCCAATCATCAGGCCGATCTTGCCCCAGTGCACCACGTCCTTCTTCATCATCGAGGGCACTTCGTGGAGGCGGTGCTCCTCCAGTTCTGCGTCACTGTCGCTCAGTACATGCATCTGCTCGATGCCGATACCGCTTTCGGAAAGCTCCTGCTCGACCTGTTCCAGGTCGTCCAGGTTGTCGCTGATGTAGTAGTGCCTGTTCATGACGAACCTCTCGCCCCCGGCATGAAGGATCCCCCAGGGTCTCGACGCCATCTGCCGCGCGCCTGGGCAGCATTCGACCGCGCTCGTTGGTTTTCGCCAGCACAGATCAGCCTAACACCCTGGCGGTCCGGTCGACGTGGCGCTGCCAGGCGGTCGTGGACTTGCCAGACCGGCCAGGGCGGCAGAGGATGCAGCTCTCATTGGAAGCATGCCGCTTTCACGCAACGGCGAACGAGGCCGAGATGATCCGCGAGATTCTCAAGATGGGCGACGAGCGCCTGCTGCGCATCGCCCCACCGGTGCCCGAGTCGATGATCGGCAGCGCCGAGCTGAGCCAACTGATCGACGACATGTTCGAGACCATGCACCACGTCGGCGGCGTCGGCCTGGCCGCGCCGCAGATCGGCGTCGACCTGCAGTTGGTGATTTTCGGCTTCGAGCGCAGCGAGCGCTATCCGGACGCGCCGGCGGTACCGCCGACCATCCTGCTCAACCCGGTGATCACGCCCATTGGCGAAGAGCTGGAGGAGGGCTGGGAAGGCTGTCTCTCGGTGCCGGGCCTGCGCGGCGTGGTGAATCGCCACCAGCGCATTCGCTACCAGGGTGTCGATCCACAGGGTCAGCCCATCGATCGCACCGTGGAAGGCTTCCACGCCCGTGTGGTGCAGCACGAGTGCGACCACCTGATCGGCCGCCTGTACCCGTCGCGCATCACCGACTTCAGCAAGTTCGGCTTTACCGAGGTGCTGTTCCCGGGGCTCGATCCGGCTGCGGATGACTGATCCGTATTGCGGTCTTTCCCTGTAGGAGCGGGCCATGCCCGCGATCGCGCGCGTGGCGCTCTCCTGCAGGCTTGTTGCCTTGTCTGGCTCAGCTTTCCTCATCGAGCTGGTAGCGTGTCGGTACCAGGCTCTCCTTGATCTTGCGCAGGTGCGGCTGGAAGTCCACGCCACGGCGCAGGGTCACGCCGGTGGCGAGCACATCGAGCACAGTCAGCTGGATGATCCGCGAGGTCATCGGCATATAGATGTCGGTGTCCTCGGGCAGCGGAATGTCCAGGCTCAGGGTGCTGGCGCGGGCCAGCGGCGAGTCGGCGGCGGTCAGGCCCAGCACCGAAGCGCCGTTCTGTCGCGCCAGGTGCGCTACGTCCACCAGCTCTCGGGTGCGCCCGGTGTAGGAAATCACCACGAACAGGTCGCCGGTGTGCGCCACCGAGGCGATCATCCGCTGCATCAGCACATCACTCTGCGCTGAGACCGCCAGGTTGAAGCGGAAGAACTTGTGCTGCGCGTCCAGCGCCACGGAGCTGGAGGCGCCGAGGCCGAAGAAGTGGATCTGCCGGGCCTGGATCAGCAGGTCCACGGCACGGTCGATCAGCTTTGGGTCGAGCAGCTTGTGGGCGCTGTCCAGCGAGGCGATGGTGCTGCTGAAAATCTTCCGTGTGTAGGCTTCGGGGCCGTCGTCGGCAGCGACCGCCTGGGTCACGAAGGCCGCGCCACTGGCCAGGCTCTGGGCCAGCTGGATCTTCAATTCCGGGTAGCCGCTCATGCCGAAGGAGCGGCAGAAGCGGTTCACCGTCGGTTCGCTGACGCTGGACGCCTGGGCCAGCGCGGCGATGCTGAAGCGCGTGGCCTGCTGAGGGTCGCGCAGGATCACCTCGGCGACCTTGCGCTCGGCCTTGTTCAGCTCTTCCAGACGGCTCTGGATCTGCTCCAGCAGGTTTTTCATCCGTGCTCCTTGGGCAATCGACGGTTGGCCGGGTGGGTGCGGCCAGCGGCGCTATCCTAACGTCAGGCCGGCAGTCGACCAACAACGGCGCGAAGCGGTAAAAATATGTTGTTTAATTACTACATATTTGTCTTAATGCCGGCGTAGAAGGCTAACTATCGTTCAAAATTTGGTTGGTAACAACAAATGCCTGAAGTCCGCGTTCTGCCCTGCACCCTCGCACTATTCGGCGCCCTGGGTGATCTCGCCCTGCGCAAGCTGCTGCCGGCGCTCTACCAGCTCGACCGCGAAGACCTGCTGCACCGCGATACCCGCATTCTCGCCCTGGCCCGCGACGACGGTGCCAGCGAAGAGCCCCTGGCGACCATCGAGCGCCGTCTGCGCCAGGCCGTGCCGGCGAAGGAATGGGACGAAGCCGTCTGGGCCCGCTTCCAGTCGCGTCTGTACCACCTGAGCATGGATTTCCTCGACGCCGGCTCCTACCAGGCGCTGGCCGAGTTGGTGGGCGAGGAGAAGACCCTGGTCGCCTACTTCGCCACCGCCGCCTCGGTGTTCGGTGGCATCTGCGAGAACCTTGCCGCCGCCGGCCTGGCCGAGCGCACCCGGGTGGTCCTGGAGAAGCCCATCGGTCATGACCTGGAGTCGTCCCGCGCGGTGAACGACGCGGTGGCGCGTTTCTTCCCGGAAAACCGCATCTATCGGATCGACCACTACCTGGGCAAGGAGACAGTGCAGAACCTCATCGCACTGCGCTTCGCCAACAGTCTGTTCGAGACCCAGTGGAACCAGAACCACATCTCCCACGTGGAAATCACCGTGGCCGAGAAAGTCGGCATCGAAGGCCGCTGGGGCTACTTCGACAAGGCCGGCCAACTGCGCGACATGGTGCAGAACCACCTGCTGCAACTGCTCTGCCTGATCGCCATGGACCCGCCAGCGGACCTCACCGCCGACAGCATCCGCGACGAGAAGGTGAAGGTGCTGCGCGCCCTGGAACCCATCGCTCCCGAGCAACTGGCGACCCGTGTGGTGCGTGGCCAATACACCGCCGGCTACATCGACGGCAAGGCGGTACCCGGCTACCTCTCCGAGGAAAACGCCAACCCCAACAGCGATGCCGAGACCTTTGTCGCGTTGCGCGTGGACATCCGCAACTGGCGCTGGTCCGGCGTGCCGTTCTACCTGCGCACCGGCAAACGCATGCCGCAGAAGCATTCGCAGATCGTCATTCACTTCAAGGAACCGCCGCACTACATCTTCGCCCCGGAACAGCGTTCGCTGATCAGCAACCGGCTGATCATCCGCCTGCAGCCGGACGAGGGTATTGCCTTGCAGGTGATGACCAAGGACCAGGGCCTGGGCAAGGGCATGCAACTGCGCACCGGCCCGCTGCAACTGAATTTCTCCGAAACCTTCCAGACCGCCCGGACGCCGGATGCCTACGAGCGACTGTTGCTGGAAGTCACGCAGGGCAACCAGAACCTGTTCGTCCGCAAGGATGAGATCGAGGCCGCCTGGAAGTGGTGCGACGGCCTGATCGACGGCTGGGGGCGCCTGGGCGAAGAGCCCAAGCCCTATCCGGCCGGAAGCTGGGGACCGCAGGCCTCGGTTGCCCTGATCGCACGCGACGGGAGGGACTGGTATGGCGATCTTTGAACCCAAACTGGCTGAAGGCATGGCCTGGAAGACCTGGAACAACGCCGCCGAACAGGCCCGCGGTCTGGCTGAAACGGTGGCCGATGCGCTGCGCGAAGCGCTCATCGAGCGCGGCCGCGCGCTGCTGGTGGTATCCGGCGGACGCAGTCCGGTGGCTTTCCTCGAAGCCCTGAGCGGCGCGGTGCTGGACTGGTCGAAAGTGGCCGTCAGCCTCGCCGACGAGCGCTGGGTACCCGAGTCGCATCCGGACAGCAATGCCGGTCTGTTGCGCCGTCACCTGTTGAAGGGCGCGGCGGCCAAGGCGCAGTTCATCGGCATCTACCAGCCAGCGGCCAGCCTGGAAGAGGCGGCCGAGAAGGCCGATCGCTATCTGCATGAACTGATCCTGCCCATCGATGTGCTGGTGCTGGGCATGGGCGACGACGGCCACACGGCCTCGCTGTTCCCCGGCAGCACCAATCTGGTCGAGGCGCTCGACCCGGCCGGCACACGTCGTTGCCTGCCGATGTGGGCACCGACGGTGCCACACCAACGCCTGACCCTGACCCGCGCCGTGCTGCAAGGGGCACGGGTGCAGATCCTGGCTATCCAGGGCGAGTCCAAGCTGGCCACCCTGAGTCAGGCGCTCAGCGACAACGACGACCAGCGCATGCCGATCAATGCGTTCCTGCGTTCGCCTCTTTCGATCCACTGGTGCCCCTGAGGCACGGAGTTACCGCAATGTCTGAACAACACATCCAGCAGATCGATGCCCTTGCGCAGCGTGCGCGCATCCTGCCGGTGATCACCATCGACCGCGAGGCGGACATCCTGCCCATGGCGGATGCCCTGGCAGCCGGCGGCATCACCGTTCTGGAAGTGACCTTGCGGACATCGCTGGGCCTCACCGCGATTCGTCAATTGAGCGAGCAGCGCCCGGAGCTGATCGTCGGCGCCGGCACGGTGCTCGACCCGGAAACCTTCGCCCAGGCGGAAGAGGCGGGGGCGAAATTCATCGTCACCCCCGGTTGCACCGACGAACTGCTGCAGTACGCCGTGACTCGCCCGGTGCCGCTGCTGCCTGGCGTGGCTACCGCTTCGGAAATCATGGCGGCATACCGTCATGGCCTGCGCCGCTTCAAGCTGTTCCCGGCGAAGGTCGCCGGCGGCGTGGAGGCGCTCAAGGCGTTTGGCGGGCCGTTCCCGGACATCCGTTTCTGCCCCACGGGTGGTGTCGGTCCGGACAACCTGAATGACTATTACCGGCTGGCCAACGTGATGTGCGTGGGCGGTAGCTGGATGCTGCCCAAGGCCGCCATCGACAGTGGCGACTGGGCCACGGTCGAGCGCCTGAGCCGCGAGGCGCTGGCGCTGTTGGACACACACTGAGCTGTCCTGGATTTGGACGTGCCCGGCCTTGAGCCGGGCTTTTTTATGGGAGTTGGCTTTGTACCGGGTGCTCTTCGTAGGAGCGAGCTTGCTCGCGAAACTGCAAGGCACGGTGCAATGCCGTTCGCGAGCAAGCTCGCTCCTACAGGGGACGGAAGCGCCGGAGCGGCCGAGCCGATCTCAGTCAATCCACTCCGACGAACCCGCCGGTCTGGTGACGCCATAGGCGCGCATACAGCCCGCCATGGGCCAGCAACTCGGCATGGCTGCCACTCTCGACCACGCGACCGTGCTCCAGGACCACCAGGCGATCCATGCGCGCGATGGTCGAGAGGCGGTGGGCGATGGCGATCACCGTCTTGCCCTGCATCAGGGTCTCCAGGCTTTCCTGGATGGC
The DNA here is from genome assembly GCF_005877905.1 of Pseudomonas nicosulfuronedens. Lineage (GTDB taxonomy): Bacteria > Pseudomonadota > Gammaproteobacteria > Pseudomonadales > Pseudomonadaceae > Pseudomonas > Pseudomonas nicosulfuronedens. Next base: position 308,931 of record NZ_SWDV01000003.1, read on the forward strand.
CGCTTCCACTTCCGAGTCCAGCGCCGAGGTGGCCTCATCGAGGATCAGGATCGGCGCGTCCTTGAGCAGCACGCGGGTGATTGCGATGCGCTGGCGCTGGCCGCCGGACAGCTTCACGCCACGCTCGCCGACATGGGCGTCGAGGCCGAAGCGGCCCTCGGCGTCGCTCAGTTGCGGGATGAACTCCGAGGCGCGGGCCTTCTGGATCGCGTCCTGCAGTTCGGCCTCGCCGGCGTCCGGGCGGCCGTAGAGCAGGTTGTCGCGGATCGAGCGGTGCAGCAGCGAGGTGTCCTGGGTGACCATGCCGATCTGCGCGCGCAGGCTTTCCTGGGTCACGTGGGCGATATCCTGGCCGTCGATCAGGATGCGTCCGCCTTCGAGGTCGTACAGGCGCAGCAGCAGGTTTACCAGGGTCGACTTGCCGGCGCCGGAGGGGCCGACCAGGCCGATCTTCTCGCCGGGGCGCACGGTCAGGTCGAGGCCGCTGATCAGGCCGCCACCCTTGCCGTAGCTGAAGTCCACCTGGTCGAAGCGCACTTCGCCATGGTTCACCACCAGCGGCTTGGCGTCGGGTACATCGATCACCTGGCGAGGCAGGGCGATGGTCTGCATGCCGTCCTGCACCTGGCCGACGTTCTCGAAGATGCCGCCGACCACCCACATGATCCAGCCGGACATGTTGTTGATGCGGATGACCAGCCCGGTGGCCAGGGCGATGGCGCCCACCGAGATCAGCGACTGGGTCCACAGCCACAGGGCCAGGCCCGTGGTGCCGGCGATCAGCAGGCCGTTGAAGATGGTGATGGTGACGTCCATGGAGGTCACCACGCGCCCGGCGCGCTGGGCCTTGCGGGTCTGGTCGTCGATGGCTTCGCGGGCGTAGTCCTCTTCCTGGCGCGTGTGGGCGAACAGCTTGAGGGTGGTGATGTTGGTGTAGCCGTCGACGATCCGGCCCATGAGCTTGGAGCGCGAGTCCGAGGCTTCCACGGAGCGGCGTTTCACCTGGGGCACGAAGTAGCCCAGTGCGCCGACGTAGCCGATCACCCAGAGCACCAGCGGGATCATCAGGCGCCAGTCGGCCTCGGCGAACAGCACCAGGGCGCTGATGGTGTAGATCACCACGTGCCAGATGGCGTCGACCACCTGCACGGCGGAATCGCGCAGGGAGTTGCCGGTCTGCATGATGCGTTGGGCGATGCGCCCGGCGAAGTCGTTCTGGAAGAAGCCCAGGCTCTGCTTGAGCACGTAGCGGTGATTCTGCCAGCGGATCAGGTTGGTCATGCTGGGGTTGATGCTCTGGTGCACCAGCATGTCGTGCAGGCCGTTGAACACCGGGCGCAGGACCAGCGCTACCACAGCCATCCAGATCAGCTCGCGGCCGTGCGAGGAGAAGAAGTCGGCAGGGGCAGTGCCCTGGGCGAGGTCGACGATTCGGCCGAGGTAGCTGAACAGGGCGACTTCGATCAGCGCGACGATCAGCCCGACGAAGAGCAGCGCGAGGAAGACCGGCCAGACCTGGCGCAGGTAGTAGACGTAGAAGCGGATGACGTCGGAGGGCGGCATGCGCTCGGGGACGTCGCGGAAGGGATCGATCAGACGCTCGAAACGACGGTAAAGCATGATGGCTCTCGGGTTGTGTCGGCGAGCCCGTCCTAGGCTCGCCTTGAATGGCCTCCGTCAGCCGTGGTTCCGCAGAATCACAGACGCTTGGCGGAGAGGATGACCACCGGGGTGGTCGGTACGTCCTGGAACATGCCGCGATTACCGGTCTTCACGCCGGCGATCTGGTCGACCACGCCCATGCCGCGCACGACCTTGCCGAATACCGCGTAGCCGAAGTCGCGGGCGCCGTGGTTGAGGAAGTCGTTGCCGGTCAGGTTGATGAAGAACTGGCTGGTGGCGGAGTTCACGTCGCTGGTGCGTGCCATGGCCAGGGTGCCGCGCTCGTTGAGCAGGCCGTTGTCGGCCTCGTTCTTGATCGGTGCCTGGGTGTCCTTCTCCTTCATGGCCTCGGTGAAACCGCCGCCCTGGATCATGAAGTTGGGGATCACGCGGTGGAAGATGGTTCCGTTGTAGAAGCCACTGTCGACGTAGGACAGGTAGTTCTTCACGGAAATCGGTGCTTTGTCGGCGTACAGCTCGATTTCGATTTCACCCGAGGTGGTAGACAGCAGCACATGCGGGTTCTTGCTGTCGGCGGCGAAGACCGAGCCGGCCAGGACCAGGGAGCAGGCAGCGAGCAGGAAGCGTTTGAACAGGGTCATTTGGCGGATGTTTCCTGAAGGTTCTAGGGATGGTCGACCTGATCGAGGAAGTCGAGCAGGGTGGTATTGAATCTTTCCGGCTGGTCGAGCGGCGTGGCATGGCGCGAGTCCTCGATCACCACCAGGCGCGCGTTGGGCATGTGCCCGACATAGGCCTGCTTGAGCGAGACCGGGGTGTAGTCGCGGTCGGCGCTGATAACCAGGGTTGGACAGGTTATTCGCGCCAGGCGTTCCTGCACACCCCAGCCGATGATGGCGTGCAGGCTGGAGAGGTAGGCGCGCTTGTCGTTCTGCGGCCAGCGCTGCTGGATCTTGCGGCGCAGGTCGCTTTGCTCGGGCTTGGGGAAGAGCATCTTGCCCAGCGCCTTGCCCACGGTGTCCAGGCCCAGCACGTGGGCGAGGAACAGTCGGCGCGCCACTTCCAGGTACTCGCGAAAGCTGCGCGGTTTCACCTCCGGAGCGCTGTTGACGATGGTCAGGCTGTTCAGCCGTTCCGGCCAGCGAGTGGCCAGTTCGAAGCCGATCATGCCACCCATGCTGATGCCCACCAGATGCACACGGCCAAGGCTCAGGTGATCCAGCAGGGCGATCACGTCCTCGGCGAAGGCTCCGATGCTGTAGCGCTGGCGCGGTTTGTCCGACTGGCCGTGGCCGCGCACGTCGAGGGCGATCACCCGATGACGCTTCTCCAGCTCCGGTACCTGGTATTCCCAGTCGCGGGTGCTGGAGCCGAGCCCATGTACCAGCAGGACCGGCGTGCCGAATCCGCTTTCCTCGTAGTGCAGGCGATGACCGGCGTGGTCGAAGAATGGCATGACGGGCTCCTTGCTCGTGTGGCCTGAGGCTTCAGGCCGGGCTTTCCGGGGCGGCGAAATGGGCGTCGAGGGGCACGTTGGCGAAGGTGGTCAGCAGCTCCACGAGAATCTGCGTGGCCGGGCCCAGGGGCTTTTCCTTGTTCGGGTAAAGATAGAAGCGGCTCTCGCGCACGCCGCCCTGTTTCATCAACAGCGGCTTGAGCTGGCCGTCGCGCAGTTCGCGCTCGATCATGTGCCGTGGCAACCAGGCGAAGCCCAGGCCGTTACTGACGAAGGTGGCGGCGGTGGCGAGGCTGCCGACGGTCCAGCGCTGCTCGGCGCCGAGCCAGCCGACGTCACGCGGTTGCAGGCGGCCGGAGTCGCGGATCACCACCTGCATCTGGGTTTCCAGGTCCTGGTGAGTGACCTCGCGTTGCAACCGGTGCAGGGCGTGGTCGGGGTGGGCGACGGCGACGAAGTCGACGATGGAGAGGTCGGCGCCCAGGTGGCCGGGAATGTTCAGGCCGCTGATGGCGAGGTCCGCATGGCCCTGCACCAGCGCTTCTTCCACGCCCGACAGTACTTCTTCGCGCAGCAGCACGCGGCAGCCGCGGCTCTGTGGCATGAAGGCCGACAACGAGCGCACCAGGCGCACGGTGGGGTAGGCGGCGTCGACGACCAGGCGCACTTCCGGCTCCCAGCCCTGTTCCATGTGATGGGCCAGTTCTTCCAGCTGGCCGGCGGATTTCACCAGTTGCCGTGAGCGACGCAGCAGTACTTCACCTGCCTCGGTGAGTACGGCCTTGCGTCCGTCGATGCGCAGCAGCGGCACGCCCAGTTGCTCCTGCATGCGCGCCACGGTATAGCTGATCGACGACTGCGAACGGTGCAGGGCTTCCGCCGCTTGGGCGAAGCCGCCGTGGTCGACCACGGCCTGCAGGGTTCTCCACTGATCCAGGGTAACGCGGGGCGCTTTCATCCTCGCTTCCTCTTGTCTACTCTGGCGGTCCGCAGAAGACCAATAAGAGACCGCCATGAAAAAATTCTGTTGTGCCGTTCTGGCCATGTTGCCGCTGACCGCCCTGGCCTATCCCATCGAGGTGCAGAAGAGCCTCAATGGCGCCGAGGTGGATATCGAGACCCAGGATATCGGTGACCAGATGGGGGCTATCCTCCTGCGCAACGCCGGCCAGCAGCCAGTGACCTGCACCGCGGTTTTCGTCAACGGCCCTGAGACGCCGCACGTGCGCAAGGCAACCATTGCGCCCGGCAAGGAGGCCAATCTGACGTCCAGCTTCAGCCGCGCCGTGATCAAGCTGCGGATCAAGCTCACCTGCAATCCTTCCTGATTACCCGGCAAGACTAGAAGTAGTCAGGCAAGAAATCAATTTATTCGATAGTTAGAAGCGACTATTTACGCTTTTTTATCGATTTGTTCATATTTAGGATGACCTCCATCGACACATTCAACGACCGATGGAGGTCCAGTCCATGTCCCGCGTCCTGGTTATCGAAAGCAGTGCCCGTCAGGAAGGTTCAGTTTCCCGTCAGCTGACCCGCGACTTCATCGCCCAATGGCAGGCCGCTCATCCGGCCGACGACATCCAGGTCCGTGACCTGGCCGTCGAGCAGGTTCCGCACCTTGACGCCAACCTGCTGGGAGGCTGGATGAAGCCGGCGCAGGAGCACAGCGAGATCGAACGCGCTGCGCTGGATCGTTCCAACCAACTGACCGCCGAGTTGCAGGCCGCCGACGTGCTGGTCCTGGCTGCACCGATGTACAACTTCGCCATCCCCAGCACCCTCAAGTCCTGGCTGGACCATGTACTGCGCGCCGGCGTCACCTTCCAGTACACCGAGACCGGCCCGCAGGGGCTGCTCACCGGCAAGCGCGCCTTCGTCCTGACCAGCCGCGGTGGCGTCTACGCCGGCGGTGCGCTGGATCACCAGGAGCCCTACCTGCGCCAGGCGCTGGGCTTCGTCGGCATTCACGACGTGACCTTCATCCACGCCGAAGGCCTGAACATGGGCGGTGAATTCGCCGAGAAAGGCCTGGCCAAGGCCAAGGCGCAGCTCGCCGCCATCGCCTGATCCTGCTTTTCCCTTGCGCGTCCTTCCGCTCCTGGGCGCGACCGCGGCCGATTCCTTCCCCGCAGGATCGGCCATTTTTTATTTGCCAATGACTTGACCGGGTGAAAACACATCCTTCCCGTTCGGGCTGTTCAAAGCATGATCAGCATGCTAAAAGAACCTAGAGCTGATCTAGCCGCTTGAAAAAGAAGGGAAAACCATGACCAAGTCGGAGTTGATCGAGAGAATCGTCACCCATCAGGGGCAGCTTTCCGCAAAGGATGTGGAGCTGGCGATCAAGACCATGCTTGAGCAAATGTCCCAGGCTCTGGCCACTGGGGATCGCATCGAAATCCGGGGTTTCGGTAGCTTCTCGCTGCATTACCGTGCGCCGCGCACCGGTCGCAATCCGAAAACCGGCGAGTCCGTGCGTCTGGACGGCAAGTTCGTTCCGCACTTCAAGCCTGGCAAGGAGCTGCGCGACCGCGTCAACGAACCCGAGTGACCCCGGGGTATCCGTCTTCAAGAAGGAGTGTTCATGCTTCGGGCAAAACGTTTCCTGCTGATTCTGGCGCTGGTCGTCCTGGCCGCCGTCGTCGTGGTTTTCGTCCTTGAAAACCTGCAGCCTGCACAGCTGACCTTCCTTGGCTGGCAGTCGCCTCAGTGGCCGCTGGTGGTCTTCATCTCCCTTTCGTTCATCGTTGGCGGCGTGATCGGCCTGCTGCTGAGCATTCCCTTCCGCGCGAAGACGCACGTCCGCATGACCGGGCTGCGCTCGGAAGTCACCCGTTTCCGCAAGGAGAATGACGCGCTGCGTGAAAAGTCGCTGACGGACCATGCCTAGCGTCGTTGCCACGCTGTTCTTCTTCTGCGCCCTGGCCATCGGCTGGTGGATGGGGCGTCGGTCTCTGTCCAGAACCCAGCCACCAACTGAGCCGAACCTTCGGGCGCGCGTCCACAGCATGCATAACCTGCTGGAGCGACATTCCGACGACGCGCTGGAAAGCCTATCCCAAGGCCTGGTCGTCAATCCGGAGACGCTTGAAAGCCACCTGCACGTTGGCAATCTGTTCCGCCGCCGTGGCGATATCGAGAAAGCCATCCACATTCACCAGGACCTGCTGGGACGTGCCGGCGAGGATGGTTCGCTGGTGGCGCAAGTACGCCTGGAGCTGGCTCGTGACTACATTGCTGGCGGTCTGCTCGGTAGCGCCGAGGAGTTGCTGGACGAGCTGACCCAGCAACGCGACGGGCCCATCTCTCTCGAGGCGCTGGATGAGCAGCGGCTGATCTGTGAGCGTGAGAAGAACTGGTCGCGAGCGATCGAACTGGCCGCCCGGCTGGTGCCGAGTCGGCCCGAGTTGAGCGCTGCGCTGGCCAACTACTACTGCGAACTCGCTCAGGAGAAAGGCAAGAGCGGGGATCGCAGCGCCATGCAGGAGCTGCTGCGCGAGGCTCGCCGTGTCGACAAGCGCTGCGTACGCGCTCTGCTGATGCGGCTGGAGTGCGAACTCTGGCGCAAGGATCGGATAGCGGCAATGGCAACGCTCAGGGAGGTTGTGCAGGATGCCGAGGCTTATGTGGGGGAAATTGTTCCGCTATTGCGTCGGTTTGAGGCGAATCAATGGCCGGACTTGATCGCGTTCCTGGGCGAACTGGCTTTGCGGCACCAACTGCCGCCGTCAGTGCTGGCCTGGCTGATGGAAGTTGATGTTGATAGCGGGGCTGACTATTGGAGAGAGCAGATGATATCGAGGGTGCGACAACAGCCCTCCTGGCAAGGAGTAGGGGAGTATGTTGCTGCCGTCGAGGTTGATTGCGATCATCCGCATTCTATTGAAAAAATGTCTCCAATAATCATAGGTTTGTATAAGACAATGGCTCGTTATCGTTGCGGGAAGTGCGGCTTTGCCGGGCGGGAGCTGCATTGGCAGTGTCCTGGGTGCCATGCGTGGAATAGCCTCGCCCCCATCCGTGCCATTTCAGCGGGCTAGCTGGAGCATACTGCTGTCAGTCGGCCGTTCACCTCCGGCATGCGACATGTTCATTCAGTTATCGAGCCCAGGACTGTTTATGGAGAGTGCCTGTTGAAGGTTCTTGTCACCGGGGCGTCAGGGTTCGTAGGAAAATACCTCGGAGTCGCGCTCGCTCAAGGTGGCCATCGTGCCACTGGGCTCTGTCGCCAAGCTGCTTTGAACTCGTCCTATCGCGATATCTGTATTGGCGACATGACAGCGTTGGCGGAGTGGAAACAGGCGCTGGATGGGTGTGACGTTGTCATTCACCTTGCCGCGCGTGCTCATGTGCTCTCTGGCTCCAGTGATGAGCAATCCGAGCTTGAGCAGTTTCGGCGCGTCAACCGCGACGCCACACTGGCGTTAGCTGTTGAGGCGGCCAGGCGCGGCGTACGACGATTCGTGTTCGTCAGCTCGATTGGTGTGAATGGTAATAGCTCCGGTTCGACCCCCTTTGATGAATCATCGACTCCGGCGCCCCATGCCAGCTATGCGGTTTCCAAGTTCGAGGCTGAGGAGGGGTTGCTCCGACTGGCCGCTGACAGCGCCATGGACATTGTCATCATTCGCCCGCCGCTGGTTTATGCATTCGATGCGCCGGGCAACTTTGCGCGTTTACTCCAGTTGGTCGCCAATCCGATCCCCTTGCCGTTTGGCGCAGTCGACAACGGCAAAAGCTTGATCAGCGTGGCCAATCTGGTCGACTTCATCATCCTGTGCATGACGCATCCCAATGCAGCTAATGAGCGATTCATCGTTGCCGACAATGGCGTGGTATCGATCCGGGAGCTGATAGCCGAGTTGGCGGCAGGAATGGGTAAGAAAGCCTTCATCTTCAGTGTTCCTGAACGGTTTCTCAGTGGTGCAGCAGCGTTGGTCGGGCGAACGAGGCTCTATGAGCAGCTCTGCGCCAATCTCGAACTGGATACCCGAAAGGCGAAGCGTTTGCTTGGTTGGCAGCCACTTCAGGGACTTCGTGAGGGGCTGCGGGAAGCAGGAAGAAAATTCGTGAGTACAGAGCGCGCAGATGGTTGATTCAGGGGTGTCGATGCTGATTGTCCCGATGCTCCTGGCAGTAGCGGTGTTTTCCTGGTTGCTGACTGGATGGGTGCGTCGCTACGCGCTGGCGCGCAGCATAATGGATATTCCCAACGCTCGAAGTTCTCACCGGATTCCTACGCCGCGTGGCGGCGGCGTTGCCATCGTGCTGGGTTTCCTGGGCTGCCTGCCTTTGGCCGGTGCCCTTGGTGCTGTGGATGGGAACAGCCTCTTGGCCCTGTTGCCAGCCGGCGCTCTGGTTGCGGTCATTGGTTTCCTCGACGATCACCGTCATATTCCGGCGCGCTGGCGGCTGCTGGGGCATTTTGTTGCTGCGCTCTGGTTGCTCGCCTGGCTGGGTGGGGCGCCTGCGCTGGCTATGCCTTGGGGCACGCTCGACCTGGGATTGGCCGGCGATCTGTTGGCAGTTGTGTTCCTGGTCTGGCTGCTGAACCTGTACAACTTCATGGACGGCATCGACGGGATCGCCGGTCTGGAAGCCATCAGTGTCTGCCTGGGCGGGGCCCTCTGCGGGTGGTTCGTCGGAGAGTGGCAACTGGTATGGTTACCCTTGATCCTGGGCATGGCGGCGGCGGGGTTCCTGGTCTGGAATTTCCCACCGGCGCGAATTTTCATGGGGGACGCGGGCAGCGGTTTCCTTGGGTTGATTCTCGGAGGATTGGCGCTGCAGGCGGGGACGGTTTCCGCGCCGCTGATCTGGAGTTGGCTGATTCTGCTCGGCGTGTTCGTGGTGGATGCCACCTTCACACTGATCCACCGTCTGATGCGCGGCGAACGCGTCTACGAGGCGCATCGCAGCCATGCCTACCAGCGTGCTTCGCGCCGTTACGGCAGCCATTTGCGGGTGTCGCTGGCGGTGGCTGCCATCAATGTGCTTTGGCTCATGCCGTTGGCGTTGCTGGTGGCACTGGGGCATGTTTCGGGTTTGCTGGCACTGATTGTCGCCTATGCTCCCATAGTGCTTGTCGTAGCTCATCTGGGTGCAGGTCGTCCGGATGAACAGGATGTGAGCTGAACTCCGCCGGATTTGGTGGTCAATGTAGCGGGCGAGAACTTTCCTCCGCTCGGGATTAAGGACAAGCGCTGATGCTCCGAGAACGCCTGCTGAGGCTTCCGAGACGACATAAACGGCTACTGCAGGTCACCACCGATATCCTGCTGGTGTGGTTCGCGCTGTGGCTGGCGTTCATCGTGCGGCTGGGAACCGACGATCTGGAGTACCCGCTCCGGGTCCATGGTTGGTTGTTCGTGGCCGCGCCAGTGGTTGCTATCCCGCTGTTCATCCGTTTCGGCATGTACAGGGCGGTAATGCGCTACCTGGGCAATGACGCGCTGATCGCGATCTGGAAAGCGGTGACCATCTCCGCGTTGTTGCTGTCGCTGGTGGTCTACTGGAATCGCTCGGTGACCGAGATGGTTCCGCGCTCTCTGGTGCTGAACTACTGGTGGTTGAGCCTGCTGATGATCGGCGGCTTGCGCCTGGCCATGCGTCAGTACTTCATGGGCGACTGGTACAGCACGGTCCAGGCTGTGCCCTTCCTCAAGCAGCAGGATGGCTTGCCCAAGGTGGCGGTCTATGGCGCCGGCTCTGCCGGCAATCAGCTGGTGGCCGCGTTGCGCCTGGGCCGCGCCATGCGCCCGGTGGCCTTCATCGATGACGATGACGAAATTGCCAACCGCGTCATTGCTGGCCTTCGCGTCTTCAAGCCCAAGCATATCCAGCAGATGATCGACGAGACCGGCGTGCAGGAAGTGCTGCTGGCAATCCCTTCTGCGACCCGCGCCCGTCGCCGTGAAATCCTCGGTCTGCTCGAGCCGTATCCGGTTCACGTACGAAGCGTTCCGGGGTTTATCGAGTTGGCTAACGGCCGCGTACGAGTGGACGACATCCAGGAAGTGGACATTGCCGACCTGCTCGGGCGTGACCCGGTCGAGCCGCGCAAGGAACTGTTCGAACACTGCATCCGTGGCGAAGTTGTCATGGTCACCGGCGCTGGTGGCTCCATCGGGTCGGAACTCTGCCGCCAGATCCTTGGTTCATCGCCCACCGTGCTGGTGCTGTTCGAGCACAGCGAATACAACCTCTATCGCGTGCACCAGGAGCTGGAGAACCGCATCAAGCGCGAGTCCCTCGCGGTGCAGCTGGTGCCGATCCTCGGCTCCGTACGCAGTGCCGAGCGCTTGCTGGACGTCATGCGCACCTGGAAGGTCGCCACGGTCTATCACGCTGCGGCCTACAAGCACGTGCCCATCGTCGAGCACAACATCTCCGAAGGGGTGCTGAACAATGTGATGGGCACCTTGCATACCGCCCAGGTGGCGGTGCGGGCAGGGGTCGAGCACTTCGTGTTGATCTCCACTGACAAGGCAGTGCGTCCGACCAATGTCATGGGCAGTACCAAGCGCCTGGCGGAGATGATCCTGCAGGCCCTGAGTCAGGAGTCCGCCCCGGTGCTGTTCGGCGACAAGTCCGGCGTGCACCAGGTCAACAAGACCCGTTTCACCATGGTTCGTTTCGGCAACGTGCTGGGCTCGTCCGGTTCGGTCATTCCTCTGTTCCGCGAGCAGATCAAGCGCGGCGGGCCAGTCACCGTGACCCACCCGGGCATCACCCGCTACTTCATGACCATCCCCGAGGCGGCGCAGTTGGTGATCCAGGCTGGCTCCATGGGGCGCGGCGGCGACGTCTTCGTGCTGGATATGGGGCAGCCGGTGAAAATCCTCGAGCTGGCCGAGCGGATGATCCACCTGTCGGGGCTGAGCGTGCGCTCGGAGCATACACCCCATGGCGATATTTCCATCGAGTTCAGCGGCCTGCGGCCCGGCGAGAAGCTCTACGAGGAGCTGCTGATCGGCGACAACGTCAGCGCCACCGAGCATCCGATGATCATGAAAGCCAATGAAGAACTGATGCACTGGGAAGGCTTCAAGCTGGTGCTGGCGGATCTGCTCAAGGCCGTGGATCAGGGCAACTACGCACGGGTGCGGCAGCTGCTGCGGGAAACCGTCAGCGGCTATTGCCCCGAAGGCGAGATCGTCGACCTGATCCACCAGCAGCGGCGGATGGAGCCCTGATCCTGGGTTCTACCTAGCAGATGCGGTGATCGCCGTGTCTGCGAGCATCGTCAGTACTTTCCTGGCGATCTGTCGGCGGCGCCGGAAACTGCTGCCGACTCTCTAAACCAAGGTTTTTACGCGTGTTCCTGGCGATATGTTTCTTGGGCGGCGCCGTTGCGCCCGCCTAGAAGCCTCTTATTTCCAGGGAATGCCCCATGAAGAAGAACCTGCTCTCCATCGCTAGCCTGATCCTGTTCGCCAGCCTCTCTTTTGGCGGTGTCGCCCAGGCAGCCACCAGCACTCAGCCTGCCGCCAAGCCGGCGGTCGAAGCACCAGCGCCGGCTGCCAAGGCGCCTGTCTCTCAGGTCGAGGCGGTGAATATCAACACGGCATCCGTCGAAGAATTGCAGAAGTCCCTGAAGGGCATCGGCAAGGTCAAGGCCCAGGCCATTGTTGACTACCGGACCAGCAATGGGCCATTTACCACGGTTGATCAGTTGCTGGAAGTGAAGGGGATCGGCAAGGGCACCCTGGACAAGAACCGGGACAGGATTTCGCTCTGAGCCTTTGCCTGTCGAAATGAAAAAGCCGGTCTGTGATCGGCTTTTTCATTGGAGAGCATTTCTCCGGCCCAATAAAAAAGCCCCCGGCATGTGCCGAGGGCTTTGAATTTTGGCTCCGCGACCTGGACTCGACGGCGTCAGCCGAACGCGCTTCAGCGCGGCCCCGAAGGGGGAATCACCTGGGACGCAGTCCCTGGAGAGAGTCCAGCGCCCAATAAAAAAGCCCCCGGCATGTGCCGAGGGCTTTGAATTTTGGCTCCGCGACCTGGACTCGAACCAGGGACCCAATGATTAACAGTCATTTGCTCTACCGACTGAGCTATCGCGGAACAACGGTGCGTATCTTACTGATTAAAAAGGGGAAGTCAACATCGTGCCGATGACTTCCCCTGATTTTTTTACAGCACCTGGACGATGGCGCGGGTGACGGTGTCCAGGTTGCCGTTGTTCAGCGCGGCGACGCAGATTCGGCCAGTGCCGACGGCGTAGATGCCGAACTCGTTCTTCAGGCGCTCAACCTGCTCGGCGGTCAGGCCGGAGTAGGAGAACATGCCGCGCTGCTGGGCAACGAAGCTGAAGTCGCGCTTGGCGCCCAGGGCGGCCAGTTGCTCGACCATCGCTACGCGCATGGCGCGGATGCGGGTGCGCATTTCGCCCAGCTCTTCTTCCCAGACCGCACGCAGTTCCGGGCTGTTCAGCACGGCGGCGACAACGCTGGCGCCGTGGGTCGGCGGGTTGGAGTAGTTGGTACGGATCACGCGCTTGACCTGGGACAGGACGCGGGCGGACTCCTCGCGGCTGTCGGTCACGACCGACAGGGCGCCCACGCGCTCGCCGTACAGCGAGAACGACTTGGAGAACGAGCTGGACACGAAGAAATTCAGGCCCGACTGGGCGAACAGGCGCACGGCGGAAGCGTCTTCGTCGATGCCGTCACCGAAGCCCTGGTAGGCGATGTCGAGGAACGGCACGTGGCCCTTGGCCTTGAGCACGTCCAGGACCTGCTTCCAGTCGTCCATGGTCAGGTCGACGCCGGTCGGGTTGTGGCAGCACGCGTGGAGCACAACGATGGACTGCGAGGGCAGGGCGTTGAGGTCTTCCAGCAGACCGGTACGGTTCACACCGTTGGTAGCGGCGTCGTAGTAACGGTAGTTCTGCACCGGGAAACCGGCGGCTTCGAACAGCGCGCGGTGGTTTTCCCAGCTCGGGTCGCTGATGGCGACGGTGGCGTTGGGCAGCAGGCGCTTGAGGAAGTCGGCACCGGTCTTCAGCGCTCCGGTACCGCCGACGGCCTGGGTGGTGACCACGCGGCCTTCGGCCAGCAGCTCGGAATCAGCGCCGAACAGCAGCTTCTGCACGCCCGAATCGTACGCGGCGATGCCTTCGATCGGCAGGTAGCCGCGCGGTGCGTGGGCCTCGATGCGGGCTTTCTCCGCGGCCTGTACGGCACGCAGCAACGGGAGACGGCCTTCCTCGTTGTAATAAACGCCTACGCCCAGGTTGATCTTGCCCGGGCGGGTATCGGCGTTGAAAGCTTCGTTCAGGCCCAGGATCGGGTCACGGGGGGCCATTTCGACAGCGGAGAACAGACTCATTTTGGCAGCAGCTCTAAGGCGGGAGTGAAGTGCAATTGCAACCCACCCGCACACGGCGCTGGGGGTTGCGTCGACGGGCCGGTATTATATAGGCCTCTACAGCAGGCGGCGAGTTGTCGCGCGTGCTTTTCGACTGGTATGACGCTTTGGCGACCGAAGCGTCACACGCCAAAGCGAGGTTCCCATGTCGATTTTTCAGCTGGATTCGCGATTCGAGCCCGCCGGCGATCAGCCCGAAGCCATCCGACAGATGGTGGAAGGTCTGGAAGCGGGCCTGTCGCACCAGACGCTGTTGGGGGTGACCGGCTCCGGCAAGACCTTCAGCATCGCCAACGTCATTTCCCAGGTGCAGCGCCCGACCATGGTGCTGGCGCCGAACAAGACGCTGGCCGCGCAGCTCTACGGCGAGTTCAAGACCTTCTTCCCGAACAACGCCGTCGAGTACTTCGTCTCCTACTACGACTACTACCAGCCCGAGGCCTACGTACCGTCCTCGGACACCTATATCGAGAAGGACTCCTCGATCAACGACCACATCGAGCAGATGCGGTTGTCGGCGACCAAGGCGCTGCTGGAGCGCAAGGACGCCATCATCGTCTGCACCGTGTCGTCGATCTACGGCCTGGGCGACCCGGCGTCGTACCTGAAGATGGTCCTGCACCTGGACCGCGGCGACAAGATGGACCAGCGCGAGCTGCTGCGCCGCCTGACCAGCCTGCAGTACACCCGCAACGACATGGACTTCGCCCGTGCGACCTTCCGCGTGCGCGGCGATGTCATCGATGTCTTCCCGGCGGAATCGGACCTGGAGGCCATCCGTATCGAGCTGTTCGATGACGAAGTGGAGAACATCGCCGCCTTCGATCCGCTGACCGGCGAGGTGCTCACCAAGCTGCCGCGCTTCACCTTCTACCCCAAGAGCCACTATGTCACCCCGCGGGAGACGCTTCTGGAGGCGGTGGAGCACATCAAGGCCGAACTCAAGCAGCGCCTGGACTACCTGCGCAGCAACAACAAGCTGGTGGAAGCCCAGCGCCTGGAGCAGCGGACCCGTTTCGACCTGGAGATGATTCTCGAGCTGGGCTACTGCAACGGCATCGAGAACTACTCGCGCTACCTCTCCGGGCGCGGTCCCGGCGAGCCGCCGCCGACGCTCTACGACTACCTGCCGGACAACGCCCTGCTGGTGATCGACGAATCCCACGTCAGCGTTCCCCAGGTCGGGGCCATGTACAAGGGCGACCGCTCGCGCAAGGAAACCCTGGTCGAATATGGTTTCCGCCTGCCCTCGGCGCTGGACAACCGTCCGCTGCGCTTCGAGGAGTGGGAGGCGATCAGCCCGCAGACCATCTTCGTCTCGGCAACTCCCGGCCCCTATGAGGACCAGCATGCTGGTCGGGTCGTCGAACAGGTCGTGCGCCCCACCGGCCTGGTCGACCCGGAGGTGGAAATTCGCCCGGCGACCACCCAGGTAGATGATCTGTTATCGGAAATCGGCAAGCGCGTGGCGCTGGATCAGCGCGTGCTGGTGACCACTCTGACCAAGCGAATGGCCGAGGACCTCACTGACTACCTGGGCGATCACGACGTGCGCGTGCGCTACCTGCACTCGGACATCGACACCGTGGAACGGGTGGAAATCATCCGTGACTTGCGCCTGGGCAAGTTCGACGTGCTGGTGGGCATCAACCTGCTGCGCGAGGGCCTGGACATGCCCGAGGTGGCACTGGTGGCGATCCTCGATGCAGACAAGGAGGGCTTCCTGCGTTCCGAGCGCTCGCTGATCCAGACGATCGGCCGCGCCGCCCGGAACCTGCACGGCAAGGCGATCCTCTATGCCGACAACATCACCGGCTCGATGCAGCGGGCAATCAACGAGACCGAGCGCCGTCGCACCAAGCAGCTGGAGTTCAACGCCAAGCACGGCATCGTGCCCAAGGGTGTGAAGAAGGACATCAAGGACATCCTCGAAGGCGCCGTGGTGCCGGGTGCCAAGGGCAAGCGCCGGAGCCTGGCGAAAGTGGCGGAGGAGAGCGGTCGCTACGAGAACGAGCTGCGCACGCCGGAGGAAGTCGGCAAGCGCATCAAGCAATTGGAAGAGCGCATGTACCAACTGGCCCGCGATCTGGAGTTCGAGGCCGCGGCCGGCGTGCGCGACGAAATCGGCAAGTTGCGCGACCGCATGGTATCGATGGGCTGAACACAGGACGAGCCGGCTTTGGCTGGCTTTTCGTAGGAGCGAGCTTGCTCGCGAATATCACAGCACCCTGATGTAGCGGTGTGATGCGGGGTTCGCGAGCAAGCTCGCTCCTACAAGGGTTAGTTCGGCGTGGGGCGGTTAGTGCGCTCCGGCCCCCGCTCCAGCGCCCATGCCTGCCGGCAGCGGGCGGGTTAGCAGCACTGCCACCATGCTCACCGCCAGCACGATACCGATGGCGTGGAAGGCGTCGTTGTAGGCCATGATCGCCGCCTGCTGGTGGACGATCTCGCTGATCTTGCCCAGGGCCGCCTGCTGCGTGCCCAGCTGCGAGGTCAGCTGCGCCAGCCGTTCGTCCACCGCGCCGTTCACCGGCACCACCGCTTCGCGCAGATAGTCGTAATAGACCTTGGCGCGGCTATCCAGCAGGGTCGCCAGCAGCGCGATACCAATGGCGCCGCCCAGGTTGCGCAGGATGTTGAACAGGCTGGAAGCGGACCCCGCATCCTGTGGCTGTAGGTAGACGGTGGCGATCAACGAGATGGTGACCATCACCATTGGCTGGCCGAGGGCGCGCAACAGCTGGATCTGGTTGAACTGCGGGCCGGCGAAGTCCGGGTTCAGCACACCGGAGAAGAAGCTCGCCATACCGAACAGGCCGAATCCGACGGCGCAGAGCAGGCGCGGCTCGATGATCTTCATCAGCTTGGGGATCAATGGGATAAGGAACAGCTGCGGCACACCCATCCACATGATCACCTCGCCGATCTGCATGGCGTTGTAACCCTGGATCTGCGCGAGATACAGCGGTAGCACATAGATCGACCCGTACAGCCCCATGCCCAGGCCGATGCTGGATATGCTCGACAGGCCGAAATTGCGGTTGCGCAGAATCCCCAAGTTGATCAGCGGGTTCGGCCGCGAGGTCTGCAGGATCACGAAGAGGATCAGGCTGACCAGGGCGATGCTGCCCAGGCTGACGATCAGGCTCGATTCCAGCCAGTCCTTGCGATGGCCTTCTTCCAGGAACACTTGCAGGCAACCCAGGCCGATGGCCATGGTGATGATGCCGGCGTAGTCGGTGCTTTTCAGCAGTTCCCAGTGCGCCGGCTTCTTCTCCAGGCCGTAGAGCAGGCCGGCGATCATCAGCAGGCCCGGCGGGATGTTGATGTAGAAGATGTATTCCCAGCCGAAATTTTCCGTCAGCCAGCCGCCCAGGGTAGGGCCGATGGAAGGGGCGAAGGTCGCGGTGATGGCGAACAGCGCCATGCCTTTGGGGCGATGGTGCTCCGGCAGCTTGATCAGCGCCAGGGTGAAGGCCAGCGGGATCAGCGCGCCGCCGGTGAAGCCCTGCATGGCGCGGAACACGATCATGCTCTCCAGGTTCCAGGCGAACGAGCAGAGCAGGGAAGAGAACAGGAAGCCGACCGAGATCATCCAGGCCAGCCGGCGCGCCGAGAGCAGCTGCACCAGCCAGGCGGTAAGCGGGATCATGATGATCTCGGCCACCAGGTAGGACGTGGAGATCCACGAGCCTTCTTCCAGGGTCGCGGCCAGCGCGCCCTGGATGTCTTTCAGCGAAGAGTTGGTGATCTGGATGTCGAGCACCGCCATGAACGCGCCGAGCATGGCGCTGAACACGGCGATCCAGTCGCGGCGGGTCGGTTCTCCGGCCGGCCGCACCAGGGCATCAGCGGACACGCAGCTCGACCTCGGCCTCGACGGACATGCCCGGGCGGATCAGGCCCTTGAGCGGGTTGTCGTCGGCGAAGGTGATCTTGACCGGAATGCGCTGCACGACCTTGGTGAAGTTACCGGTGGCGTTGTCCGGCGGCAGCAGGCTGAATTGCGCGCCGGAGGCGGCGAACAGGCTCTGTACCTGGCCGTCGATGGGCTGGTCGGGGAAGGAGTCGAACACCAGCTTGGCGGTTTGACCCGGGCGCATCTTGCCGATCTGGGTTTCCTTGAAGTTGGCCTGGATCCAGATGCCGTCATCCGGCACCAGCGAAAGCAGCTGGCTGCCGACCTGCACATACTGGCCGACGCGGGCGCCGCGCTGGCCTACCAGGCCGCTGACCGGCGCGTGGATTTCGGTGCGGGCGAGGTTGATCTCGGCCTGGGTGATGTCAGCGCGGGCGCTTTCGATCTGTGCCTGCAGGCGCTGCACGTCGGTGCCCAGGGTTTCACGCTGCACGCGCTGGGCCTGCAGGTCGGCCTGGGCCTTGGCCACCTGGGAGCGGGCGACGTTGGAGTCGGCGGCCAGGGTGGTCACGCGTTCTTCCGAGACGTAGCCGGGCTTGCGCAGCGCCTGGGCACGGCCGAGGTCGACCTCGGTGCGACCGAGGGTGGCCTGGCTGGCATTCACGTCGGCCGCGCTGGCCGCGATCATGCTGGTCTGGCCCTTGAGCTTGCTGCGCGCCTGCTCCAGTTCCGCCTCGCGGGTGGCCAGGGTGGCCTTGGCGCGGTCCAGCGCGAGCTGGAAGTCGGCGGCCTCGAGCTTCACCAGCAACTGGCCTTTCTCGACGTGCTGGTTGTCCTGTACCAGCACCTCTTCGACGCGGGCGCCGAGTTGGCTGGCGATGCGGGTGATCTCACCCTGCACGTAGGCATTGTCGGTGGTCTCGACGAAGCGGCCGATGAAGTACCAGCGCGCCAGGAAGGCGAGGGCGACGACGGCAAGGATGACGAAGAACACGGACAGGCGGCGTTTTAATTGTGCGGGCATAGGTAAACGAGCGTTTGGTTGGCCAAAAAAATGTTTGCCAATGTAACAGTGTTCCGTGGCGGCACGTAGCCGCTACACTTCGGAAACTTTGTTGCTTATAGGGAACAATCATGGGGCTGGATGATGCGCTGATCTTCACTCGCGTGGTGGAACTGCACAGTTTCACCCAGGCGGCGCAGAGCCTGGGGATGCAGAAGTCCACGGTGAGCCGGCGTATCGCGCTCCTCGAAGAGCGCCTGGGCGTGCGCCTGATCAACCGCACCACCCGCAAGCTGCGCCTGACCGAAGTGGGTCAGGCCTACTACGACCGCTGCCGGCAGATCATGCATGACTTCGCCGAGGCGGAGCAGGCGGTGATGCAGTTGCAGCAGGCGCCTTCGGGATTGTTGCGGATCACTGCGCCCATCGAGTTCGGCCAGATGTACCTGGCCAAGGTGCTGGGCGATTTCATGAACCTTTATCCACAGATCACCGCCGAGGTCGAGCTGACCTCGCGCAACGTCGATCCGCTGGAGGAGGGCGTGGATATCGTCATCATGGTCGGCCAGCCGGAGGACTCGACCCTGATCGCCCGGCGCATGCTGACCACCAACCGTTGCCTGTGCGCCAGCCCGGACTACCTGAAGCTGCACGGTTGGCCAGAAACCGTCGAGGAGCTGGCCGGCCACCGCGCCGTACTGCTGCAGGCCGACTCGCAGCGCTACTGGCCGCTGCGCGGAGAGACCGTGCCGTGCCACCGCGTGCTGTCCTGCAACAACATCACGTTTGCCCGCGAAGCAGTCCTGGCGGGAGCGGGGATCGCCTCGCTGCCAGAGCTGATCGTCGACGAGCAGTTGGCCCGCGGTCGCCTGGTGCGCGTGTTGCCGCAGGTCCAGTTGCCGGTGGGTGAGCTGTACGCCGTGTACCCATCGAGGCGTTTCCAGGCGATGAAAGTGAAGGCCTTCCTCGACTTCCTGATCAACAACCTGCCCATCGATCCCGGTCGTTGGCTGGAGCCGAAGGCGGCCCGCCTGATACCATCGCACCCATGAGCGCGCGCGCCGTCGCGCGCTGTCCGCTTCACACGAAGAATTGCTGCACACGAGAGCCTTCATGACCACAGTCCGCACCCGTATCGCGCCGTCTCCCACCGGCGACCCGCACGTCGGCACCGCGTATATCGCGCTGTTCAACCTCTGCTTCGCCCGCCAGCACGGCGGTCAGTTCATTCTGCGCATCGAGGACACCGATCAGGTGCGCTCGACCCGCGAATCGGAACAGCAGATCTTCGACGCGCTGCGCTGGCTGGGTATCGAGTGGGACGAGGGCCCGGACGTCGGCGGCCCGCACGGCCCGTACCGGCAGAGCGAGCGTGGTGCCATCTATAAGCAGTACAGCGACGAGCTGGTGGACAAGGGTCATGCCTTCCCCTGCTTCTGCTCCTCCGAGCGTCTCGACGCCTTGCGTGCCGAGCAACAGGCGCGCAAGGAAACCCCGCGCTACGACGGCCTTTGCATGCACATCCCGAAAGAGGAGTCGGCCAAGCGTATCGCTGCTGGCGAATCCCATGTCGTGCGCATGAAGGTGCCGACCGAGGGCGTCTGCGTGGTGCCGGACATGCTCCGTGGCGACGTGGAGATCCCGTGGGACCGCATGGACATGCAGGTGCTGATGAAGGCCGACGGCCTCCCCACCTACTTCCTGGCCAACGTGGTCGACGACCACCTGATGGGCATTACTCACGTCCTGCGCGGCGAAGAGTGGCTGCCCTCGGCGCCCAAGCTGATCAAGCTTTACGAGTACTTCGGCTGGGAACAGCCGGTGCTCTGCTACATGCCGCTGCTGCGCAACCCGGACAAGAGCAAGCTGTCCAAGCGCAAGAACCCCACCTCGATCACCTTCTATGAGCGCATGGGCCTGCTGCCCCAGGCGCTGCTGAACTACCTCGGCCGCATGGGCTGGTCCATGCCCGATGAGCGAGAGAAGTTCAGCCTGGCAGAGATGATCGAGCACTTCGACCTGTCCCGTGTCTCGCTGGGTGGCCCGATCTTCGACATCGAGAAACTCTCCTGGCTGAACGGCCAGTGGATTCGCGAGCTGTCCGTCGAGGACTTCGCCAAGGAAGTGCAGAAGTGGGCGCTCAACCCCGAGTACCTGATGAAGATCGCGCCGCACGTACAAGGCCGCGTGGAGAACTTCAGCCAGATCGCTCCGCTGGCTGGCTTCTTCTTCAGTGGCGGCGTGCAACTGGACGCCAAGCTGTTCGAGCACAAGAAGCTCGATGCCACCCAGGTTCGCCAGGTGCTGCAACTGGTGCTGTGGAAGCTCGAAGCGCTGCGCCAGTGGGAAAAGGATCGCATTACCGCGACCATCCAGGCCGTCGCCGAGCATCTTGGCCTCAAGCTGCGTGACGTGATGCCGCTGATGTTCCCAGCCATCACCGGCCAGGCCAGTTCGGTGTCGGTGCTCGACGCCATGGAAATCCTCGGTGCCGACCTGTCGCGCTATCGCCTGCGCCAGGCACTGGAACTGCTGGGCGGTGCGTCGAAGAAAGAAGCCAAGGAATGGGAAAAGATTCGCGACGCTATCGGTAGCTGAGTCTTCCCGCACCGACCCGCCCGGGTCGGTGCTCCATTTCGCTCATACCTGATCGAGGCCGCAATGGACTGCTGGCAGATTCTCCAACTGGAGCCCGATGCTGACGCTTCGGTTATCCGCCGGCAGTACGCGAAACTGCTGCGCCATTGCCGTCCAGACGAAGACCCCGTGGCTTTCCAGCGGCTGCGCGATGCGTACGAATGTGCATTGCAACTGATTGCCGGGGAGGGGCAGGCACAGCCGGAGTTATTGCAGCCTGACCGAGGGAGCATCGACCGGCCGCTGCTGGTGCGCGGTGAGGAGTGGGAGCGAGCGGAGGGGCTGTTGCCCGGGCTGACTCCCGACAATCTTGCACAGCACTACGTCTTGACCGAGCAGTTGGAGTGCCGGGAGTGTTTCGAGCGCCTGGTCCTGCAATATTGCCTGGCGTTACCTGGCGATGCGGGGGCTGAATTGGCGGAGTCGGCGATGGCGGTTTTCGCTGCCGCCATGGCCGGGCCGGCCGCGCATTTGTCTCCGCGATTGCTGGAAGCCCTCGATCGGCCGGTGGCCGAGCTGCAGGTGCGGCGATTCATGGCCGAGCTGCGTGGTGGCGAGCGTCCACTGAATCTTCGTCTACGCCATTATGTGCGGCAGCCATTGCTCTCCAGCCCTGACCGTCGAGCGCTGTTCGACGCCGGATTGATGTACAGCTTGTTCCTCGACCCCTCCATTGATCGGCTGGACCTCCATGAGGTTTTCGCCGAGATGGGCTGGAGTATTCACGGCTGCATTGGTCCGGCTGATCTCTTGTCGGACCCCGCCTGGTGGGGCAGGGACTACGCCAAGGGTGGACACAACAGCAACAGCATCTGGAGTGAGCTGCGCGTCCGCGCGGGGAATCCCCGGGTGAAAGTGCAGCCGCCACAACGGCCGCCGGCCAAATCGTCAGTCGGAAAGATCCTGAGGGCTCTGGGGCATTGTCTCTGGGTGGGCGCTATGCTGGCCCTGCTGGGCTTTCCCTGGCCTGGTGTAGTCTGGATCTGTATAGGTCTGTTCGGTGCGCTGGCGGTCTGATCCTGGCTGGCGATGGTCGGGCGAGTCGGCGGAGACGGTTAAGTGATTGTTCTTGCTTCAAAATTTTTTCACTTCTGATGAAAAATTCTGTTGACAGGGGTTCGCCTCCCCCCTAAGATGCGCCCCGTTCCAGCGACGAACTGAACTGACAGGGCGAAGCGGAACGGTAGATCCAGCGGTACTTTGGGGCTATAGCTCAGCTGGGAGAGCGCTTGCATGGCATGCAAGAGGTCGACGGTTCGATCCCGTCTAGCTCCACCAAATTACCAGTAGGTCTTGCCTGGTCCGGGCAAGGCTGAAATCGAAGGTTTTGCGTCCCCTTCGTCTAGTGGCCTAGGACACCGCCCTTTCACGGCGGTAACAGGGGTTCGAGTCCCCTAGGGGACGCCATTATTCCAGCGACGATGCATTCGCGTCGTCAGCCAGAGTCATCTGGGGCTATAGCTCAGCTGGGAGAGCGCTTGCATGGCATGCAAGAGGTCGTCTGTTCGATGACGTCTAGCTCCACCAAATTACCAGTAGGTCTTGCCTGGTCCGGGCAAGGCTGAAATCGAAGGTTTTGAGTCCCCTTCGTCTAGTGGACTTGGACACCGCCCTTTCACGGCTGTA